>CAWANF010000016.1:0-12968 GCA_963783355.1 uncultured bacterium | reverse complement strand
TTGCGGTGATCCATCATTGCCGGGTCGGTTTACGGAAAGTCCATGCCTCTTTTTGTCCGTGAGGTTGATTTGATTCTTTACACTCCGGGAAGTGCCTCCCTGGCCGAAAAACAATTGCCGGAAAAAAAACGCCTGGCACTCGATTATGTCATTTCGGAGCACAGCACATCGATCATCCGTTCCGAGCTGTGGGATCAATAAGTTATTTGTAACCAATCGATTCTGAATTATATTATATCTTGGGTTAGTAAGGAATCTGTTTTATCTCTCAAACTTTTAATTTCAAGTTCCTCACAGGTATGAAAACATTTCTTAAAATACTGGGTGTTATTGCAGGGGTATTTATCATCCTCATTTTAGCATTAAAATTATATTTTACGGATCAGCGGTTAAAAGCCATGGTTCTGCCAAAAGTGGACGAAGCCATCGGGCGTAATGTGCAAATTGATCACTTGTCACTGACATTTTTCGAGACGTTTCCTCATTTTGGCTTGTCGATGAAAGGACTGGTTATTCCCGGAGAGCATCAAGACACTTTAGTTTCACTGAAAGAACTGGTGGTAGGAGTTAAGCTGCTGCCGTTGATATCAAAAGAAGTGGATATCAGCAATGTCGATTTAATCGGCCCTCGATTTGTATATAAAGTTGACAGGAAAGGGGGAACTAACCTGGATCAGCTTATGAAGAAGTTTTCTTCGGGCGGACAAACTTCGGAAACCAGCAGCTCGGGCAGCGCACCGGCTATCAATGTGAATCGTTTTGTGATCAAAGATGCCCATTTCGGGTATGTCAACCTGCAGGATACGAGTGAATACCTGGTTGAAAATATGAATGCGGATATCTCGTTACGCTATGCCAGCCAGATAAATAGCAAACTTAATGTACAGATTGGCGGGTTGACGGTAGAAATGCACGGTAAGCGTTTTATCAAAGATTTGCCGCTGAGTGTGAACCAGGAATCGGTCGTTGATATGGCTAAACAGACTGTAGATTTGACAGGCGGAGGCTTGTCCATTCGGGGTTTGTCTTTGGAATTAAAAGGAAAAATCAGCAATTGGGGCAAGAATGAACCGGATGTAAATCTCAATTTTAGCTCAAACTCCGACAATTTTGGTGCCTTGCTCAAACTGGTTCCGGAAGAATACAAAAAACAGGTACAGGGACTGGAAACGAGTGGAAAACTGAATTTAAGTGGTAATGTAACCGGCCGGGTTGGAGGTAAAGAACTTCCCCGATTCCAGATGAAACTGGCCGTAGAAAATGGATATGTGAAAAATCCTGAGTTGCCCGAACCGGTAAAAAATATTCAAATAAACCTGGATGCGAATAACGATTTGGTCCAACTGACAAAATTTAGTGCCGAGGCCGGAACGAATACGATTAACGCGACCGGTACGATGGCAAAGCCTTTGGAAGACAATGCAAAATTTAATGTGAAAGTGAAAGGTAATGTCGACCTCGGAACAGTTGAGAAATTTTATTCGCTCAAAAGTATGGATGTTGAGTCGATGAAAGGGCTGTTAAACCTGGATGCCACTGCGGAAGGAACGCGTAATGCTCCTGAAAAAGCAAAATTTAATGCCAATGTTCTGATAAAAAACGGGTATCTGAAATATGCTAAAGCCAGCAAGCCATTTGAAGATATCAATCTGTCGGTAGATGCCAACCAGGATAATGTGAACATAAAGCAGTTCAATTTGAAAGCGGCGGGCAATACGGTTTCCGTAGCGGGGAATATTACCCATCCAATGGATGAAAAAAACAGGGGATTTGATGTTAAAGCCAATGTGAGTGCCAATTTAGCGACGGTTAAAGAGTTTTATCCCCTTGGCGACACCTTGCAGCTGCGTGGTTTATTTACGGCAAATACGATTCTAAAAGGTAAAGTCAACGATCTGAAACACATTGATGCTGATGGAGTGGTGAAACTGGACAACGGATACGTCAAGTATAAAAGAATTGCCAAACCACTGGAAGACATTACATTAGATTCCAAAATAGTTGGCAACCGTATCAAAATTAATAAACTGTATTTGAAGACCGGTACCAATACGCTGTCGGCCGATGGATATATCACAAATTATCTTTCGGATAATCCGAGTATCCTGATGAAAGTGAATACCGGGATGAACCTGGCTGAAATCAATGATTACTATTCTCTGAAAAAATATGTGAACATGCTAAATGGCCATATGAAGGCCAATTTGACAGTCGATGGAGCGGTTAAGGATTTACAGAAGATGAAATTCGTGGGCGGGGTAAACCTGCAAAATGTGAATGTTGTCCGCCGATTCTATGCCGCATCCCGTCACGAATCTGAATGCCTCGCTTCAATTCAGCCAGTCCATAGCCATATTGAATAATTTAAAACTGAAATTAGGTAAAACGGATATCGCTATTGATGGAAAATTGAATAATTACATGGCGATGACCCAAAAAGTGACCAAGCAGCTTAAACCGGCGACCTTATCCGGCAGTTATTACAGTCACTATGTGGATATGGACGAATGGATGCCAAAAACATCGAAAACCGTGGATACCACCGCCATTCCGGTCCACTTGCCCTATTTATACAGTGCATTGAATGCCAAAGTTGACTCGTTAATGATCGAGGGAATTCCGGTAACCAATATTAAGGCTGAATTTAAGACGACCCCGAAGATGGTCATGATGCCCAAAGCCGGACTCGATATATTCGACGGACAGATAACCGGTGCTTTTGTGTGGGATGTTACGAAACCACTGGCAACGCGTCTTGATTTCGAAGGGAAACTGGACAGCCTGGATGCGAAAAGTTTCTTTAAAGAATACCCGATACTGGGGAAGAAAAATAAGTTTTATAAATATATCACTGGGAAATTCAGTGCCGAAACCATTTATCAGACCGACTTTGATAAATCATTGAGTCCGGTGATTAAATCCACCAATGCTAAAGGGATATTTGGAACAAAAGGAGTTCATTTAGACGGCAGCCCGATGCAGCACCAGCTGGCTAAATTGTTTAAGGATTCTTCCTTTGTGAACATTGTTATTGACGACTGGAAAGCCAATTATACCATCAAAGACGGTATCCTTACGCTGAAGAATATGCAGCTTACTTCCAAAGATATTGGTATGAAAATGGATGGTACTCAAAACCTTATGGACGACCGGATCGATTATGATGTCACTATTTACCTGCCGCCCCGTTTTGAAAAAGGATTAGCATCAGTGCTCAGTACCGATGGCGTGAAAGCCATGACGCAGAAAAACGGGACTATTGAAGTTCCCCTGGCTTTCAAAGGAACCATTGATAAGCCTAAAATAGCGGTGAATAAAAAAGAGGTTGAAAAGATTCTGAAGAAATACCTTGAAGATGTGTTAAAGAATAAGCTCAAAAAGCTATTCCATTGATAATGCAGCGGTCAGACGGTTCCAAACCGTCAGACCGCTATTGTATCTCGCAATGATACACCTCGTTCCCAACGTCTCGTTGGGAACGCCCCTCGGGAAGCTCTGCTTCCAAAATAAAACGGAATATTCGAAGCTTATTCCCACAAAAGCTCAAAATGAGAGAAAAATGAAACAGAGTTTCAAAGCCGTCATTCTCAACGTCTCGTTGGGAACGAGAGAATAAGGAATCTGCCTATATTTTCCCGTATTCCCTTATGTTAATATGCTCCTAAAGTGCTTAATATTCATATAAATAAGGTTTGATTTATTATGATGATTGTATTATTTAAATATTAACATTATACCGTTAGCCTACTGGAGGGGAATGAAACGAATTATTTGGTTTGGTATAATCATAACTGTTTTTCTATATGCTTGTGATTTAAGCGGTCTGGGAGAATCAGGTGCCCCCAAACAAAGCCAGATAAAAATACTATCTATCAAAGTACGTCCGGATACGGTGGCTTCCGGGGATACTGCTTCGTTTACTTGCGTATTCGTAGACAGTTCGCTGACGAATTTGAAATTCTTCTGGCACATTCACAACGGAACTGCAATCGGAGGTAAGGATACAACATATTTAGGAAATATGGTTTATCTGACTCTGCAAAACCATATTAGCTGGAAGGCCCCAAACCAGCCTGGTACCTATTATTTCGAGGTTGATGAGGATAACGGTTCAAAAGTCTTAACTGTGGCAAATAAAAGCTTTAGAGTCCCTGTTAAATAATACACCTCGTCCCCTCGTTCCCAAAGTCTCTTTGGGAACGCAGTCCGAGAAGCTCCGCTTCGAAAAAAACCAAATATGACCCGAACCCGGTACAAAATATATGAAGAAGCTCAACCCCATTTTTTGACCATGACCATTGTGGAATGGATTCCCCTGTTTACTAATCCTGACATTGTCACAGAACTGCTCGGCTCCATACGTTTTACTCAAAAAGAACGAGGATTAATCCTCTACGCTTGGGTGGTTATGGAGCACCATCTGCACCTGATAGCCCAAGCACCGGATCTGCGTAAAACTATAAAAGAATTCAAATCGTACACAGCCCGGACGATCATAGACTATTTGAAACAAAGACGGTCCAAAATGTGGCTCAATAAATTACACAAAGCCAAACTCAAATATAAACAAACGAGTAAATACCAGGTTTGGCAGGAGGGAAGCCACCCGCAGGAAATCATGAATGAGGAGATGTTAATACAGAAGATAGCCTATATACACAACAACCCGGTTCGCCGCGGGTATGTTGATGAGCCGGCATACTGGCGATATTCAAGCGCAAGGGATTACGAAGGTAAAGAAGGGTTGCTGGAAGTGAAGACACAATGGTGATAAGTTTAAGGGAAACAGAGTTTCCCGGGGTCGTCATTACCAACGGGACGTTGGGAACGAGAGAGCTCCTGCATCAATAATGATGTACTTCTGGTCCGAGAACTGGAGTGGGATGGTAATTTATTTGTGTAGCGATTTGCAATTTCGGATCCGTCATTTTCCTCGTTCCCAAAGTCTCTTTGGGAACGTAAAACGGGAAGCTCTGCTTCCAAAACAAGAGGGACTATGGTTCGAATTTCCATATAAGTTGGAAATAAGAGATAAATGAAACAGAGTTTCAAAGCTGGCATTCCCAACGAGACGTTGGGAACGAGAGAGCTCCCACATCCCGCATCCCGCATCCAAAATTTCTCACATCGCACTACTCATTACTCCAATCTAAAGTCTTATATTATTCGGACACGTAAGGGTTGCCCGGTTGGCAGGTCACCATAAATAAAAAACAGGTAACAGAATTTGGATTTAGAAGAGCTTATAGATCAGGCTATAACAGCGGTTGATAAAGAGATAGAGGCTGTACTGGAAAAACCTTCGCATGATATTTTGCAGCACGGGGAGAAAGTCGACTCAAAAACCGGTAAGGAACATCATTATAAATTCGAATCGGGTAATCCATCGCTGCGATTTGCGGAAGCCTTTGATGCCACCATTGGAGGTAAATCTTTTGCAGCTGATTTAGTTGAAGTACACGACCAGGACGTTATCCTTGGATTTTCAGAAAACCTGGGAAACGAAATTTTGGAAGTGGAGCTGGAATGGGAAAACGACTTCATCCTTCGCAAAATCCGTGATGAACTTTTCCGGCTCAAATCCGATCCGGATGCAGAAGAACTGGACTTAACGAATCACCTGTTTGATCCCGATAACCGCGTTGCAGGGGAGGCTGTTATTGAAGCCTACGATGATGGTAATCGAAATGCTTCCCAGTACAATGCGATTGAAAAGGCACTGAATAACGAAATAACTTACATCTGGGGACCGCCGGGAACAGGCAAAACGGCTACGCTCGGTTACATCATCGCTAATTATTTGCTGCACGATAAAACCGTTCTTTTTGCATCGAATACGAACCGGGCTGTTGATGTCGGGACGCTGAGTGTGCTGGATGCCCTGAAGCAACTTGGGGAAACGGATAAAAATGAGAAGATCACCCGGTTCGGGGAAACGGCACTCGACAGCCGGACCCTGAACGAGGTATTATTTGATAATCAGCTGGAAGCCGGGAGCCGGAAGAAGAAAGAAAAAGCGGTCAAATTGCAGCAAACATTGACAGAATATGTACGTCTGAGCGAAGAAGCGGAAGATATTCTGAATGACGGCAAGAAACTGCCTCAGGCAATGGATGTCCGCCTGGAGTTGATGGCAAAGGAAATGGATCGATATGGTGGAGAGGAAGGCCTGGAAGAAACGATCGACCGGTTGCTTCGGATAAACGAAATGGTGGAATTGCAGAAGAAAAACCTGGTTTGCACCACACTGGCCCGCGTCTGCACTTCGGATCTGTTCAATGGGCTGATCTTCGATGCGGTGGTTATTGACGAGGCTTCCATGGCGAACCTCCCGTATTTGCTGGTACTGGCTTCCAAAGCGAGGAAACATATCGTTATTGTCGGGGATCCCATGCAGCTTCCGCCCATTGCCATTACCAAAGATTTCAAGTCGAAGGATTTCATGGAGATGGATATTTTTACCTACGTTTCCGGAGCCAAAACGACATCTGATTTGTTCCAATGGCATGATCAGAATGAATTGTTCACCTGTTTCTTTGATGTACAGTACCGATTGAATGAAGATTTGGCCGATATCATCAGCAAAGTTTTTTATGAAGGCCGGCTCAAGACGGCTGAAAATAAATTGAAAAGCAAGGAATCGGAGGGACAACGTTCCATCTCGGTGTTAGACAGCAGTTCATATAACCCGGTATTGACCCAGAAAAACGGGGATCGTGGTTTTCAGCCCCTAAACGAAGTGCATATTCAGCTGATTACCGAACTAGTAAAGAAAATGGTGCTGTCGCAATATGTTCCAATGTTTGAAATTGGAATTATGGTTCCGTTTCGCAGCACGGTATACGATTTACGGCGGGAATTGCATCGATCGGGATTCGGGGACGTGGAAGTTGGGACTATCCACACATTCCAGGGACGTGAAAAGCAGGTCATCATTTTTGATACGGTGATGTCCGGAGAGATTACAAAAAACGGCAAATCCAGGCATTATTCAGTTCGGCCTTTTGATGAAGCAAAGAATGGATTGAGTGTGCCACGCCTGCTGAATGTCGCTTTTTCCAGAAGCAGGAAAAACCTGTTCGTCATTGCTGATATGCGGCATATCAATAAAGTATACAAGAATAAATTTTTGGGAAGATTGCTTTCGGAAATGAGCAGTTATGGCAGAAGTGAGAAGTAAGATATGAGATATGAGAATGTGAACAGGAGTCTGCAATTCTATTCCATGGAACGTCGGCCACCATTCTTACCCGACAGAAGCGTATATAGGAGACTAAAATATACTGGAGTTGTTTCACATCCGATTATGAGAATTCCCCGCCATCATAACGCTTAGCGAGACGTTCTTCATCAACCCTTTTATATTCCAACAGTTTTGAAGGGGACAAGGCGGCAATCGTCATTTCTCTTTTCCCGAGCACTCCCGGGGCTCTTGCGACGAGCCACCCGCCGGAAGCCATGGCGGCACGAGCCTGTACGGCGGCGCTATAAGTCGTTAAAATTACATCCTGACTGCTTAACTCTTTTAAGTGTTTGAAGACATCGGCGGTCCATAAATCAGGATTGGCTTTTGGCGAAAAAGCATCGAAGAAGATGAAATCGGCGTTTAAATTGGATGCATTGAAATCTTTGAAAAAGCCATTGAAAAAACGAAGTTCCAAATTCTGGACAGGATGAAAGATATTCTGTCCTGGCTCAAGTTCACCAAAAATGGCAGATAAGGATTTTGTAAGGTCAAAAGTGACGAAATCCGAAAAATCCAGTTGTTTAGCGAGGTCAGAACTTATCGGGAAAGCTTCAACGGACTGGTAAACTATCCTGGGTGGATTCGTTATTTCATGAAGAAAATCGGCTAATAAAATAAGATTCAATCCCGTTCCGAAACCGATTTCCAGGATGGTAATCGGTTTTGAAGATTTCAGCGCTTCGAGTATTCCGGATCGTTCAAAAAAAACATACCGGTTTTCGGTTGCCGCCCCGTATTTATTGTGAAAATTCTGGTTGAAAGTACTGGAATAGATGGTCGTTGAGCCATCATCCGTTTTCCTGATTTCGTGTTCTTCCGATGCCAATGAAATTAATGACTGTAAAGATTTACATTTCCGGCGTAGGTATGGGCGGTAATGGTATAGTTCCCGCCGCCATTCAGGTTTCCTGAAACCTGTCCCTTGCTGACATTCCCGGATACTTTCAAATCGTCGTGTAACGAAACATTTGAACCATTCAAATCCAGTTTCGCACCGGCCGTTTTCGGAAGAGTAATGGAAACATTGCCGGCATTTGTTTTCAGGGATAAATCACCCGACAAATTCAGCCATGCTGGCAGTTACATTCCCGGCCAGCGTATGAGCAGTCACGGAACCGGAAATTTGATCCAGGTTGATATTTCCACCGCTCGAAGTAACGTTTACATCTCCCTTCGAATTATCCAGTTCGATAGCTCCACCCATCGTTTTCATAGAAATTTTACCTTTCAGTGCATCGCCGTTCACAGAACCTCCCAACGTTTTGAGCTCCAAATCACCGTTGAGAGCTTTTAAATAAATATGTCCGCCAAGAGTTTTCATATTTACATTTCCATGAATATTTTGGATATCGAGGCTGCCGCCTGCTGTTTCTCCTTCTATATTCATTTTGAATGGAACATCTTACGGTGATATTCGCGGACATGCTTTCGAAGAGGTTCTTTAAATTAAATTCACCTTTCTTTTCGATTATCACGTTTACAGTAGAGCCGTTCCTGAATATCTTTACATCAAAATATTTTTTGAATTCTTTATCACTGACACTGCTTTTTCCCGGTTTCACATTCACATCAACCGTATTCCCTTCCATTCCTTTGACTTCAATGCTGCCGCCCGGACTTTTCAAACTGACTTTCTTTACTCCGCTGGCATCAAATTGTTTATTAAGGATATCCGGTATTGATGAAGCCATGTCCATTTCGGATTTAGGCGTAATGATGATGCTGTTTTTCCCGGTGTCGATTTTAAATTGGCTTTGATTCATATCAGATAAGTTTATCAAGGCGGAATTAACGCTTGCTATAATCTGTTTTTGCAATTCCGTATCATTAGAAGTTTGACGAAGGATTTCATTTTTAAGGTTTTTGATACGGATACGCAGGGAATCGATATTCGGAGCTGATTTCAGGCTATCCAGAACCTTTGCATTAAAAATCTGTCCCGGATTAATAATCACGACATTTTGTGGTTTCTTTTTTGAACTAAAATGGATGTCGTGGTTTTCAAGAACCTTTTCGATGCTTTTCGCACTGAAAGAAGAATTACCGGACTTTTTATTGAAATAAATCGCTACGGCGGTCAACAATATACCGGCCATTACGATTTCCCATGTAAAACTGCTGTTCGATTTCATAAGAGTTATCTTTAATACTATTTAACCCGGGAAAAGGGTGGAATCAAAATCTATTTTACATACGTTTAGAAAAAGAATAAGTTACATGGCGAAATAAATCAGATCTTATTCTTTAAGTAACCATTTTGAGGGTATTTATTTTCAACCTACAGTGACTATAAATGCGTAGAGTCTGGTTGTTAATCTCCTGTACTTCGCGTAAACTTTAAAAAACTTCCGGGGTGTCCGATTAAATTTAAGAGAAATCCATGCTGAACGAAAAAATAAAAGAACTGTCAGAAAAATATTTTCCGGAAATGGTGGAAACACGTCGCCATCTGCATAAAAATCCGGAGCTTAGCTATCATGAGTACAAAACAACCGAATTCATTGTTGAAAAGCTGAAAGCACTTGGTTATGAGGTTAAACGTCCGCTGGAAACCGGCTGTGTTGCGATACTCAACGGAAAGCCATCAAAAGATCGTGTTATCGCACTACGCGCTGATATAGATGCGCTTCCGATTCTGGAATCCGGTGATCATAAAAAAGAATTTATTTCG
This sequence comes from uncultured bacterium, assembly GCA_963783355.1. Lineage (GTDB taxonomy): Bacteria > Bacteroidota > Rhodothermia > Balneolales > DATFMH01 > CAWANF01. The sequence continues at coordinate 3,051 of CAWANF010000016.1, read as the reverse complement.
CAGAATGAGGGAGTGGCGCACTGCTGTGGCCATGATGTCCATACTTCGAATCTGTTAGGAACCGCTCATATCCTGGCAGATCTGAAGGACGAAATTGAAGGAAAAGTGATTCTTATTTTTCAGGCAGGGGAAGAGAAACTTCCAGGTGGCGGACGCCTTTTGTGTGAGACGGGGGTGCTTCAGGAACTGGGAGTGAAGGAAATTTACGGCTTACATACGGATCCGCGTTTTAACCCGGGCCAGGTGGTTGTTCGTGCGGGTTCATTTATGGCGCGGCCAGATGAATTTGAAATCAAAATCAAAGGTGTGGGAGGCCACGCAGCATCTCCTCATCTGACCGTTGATCCCATCGTTACGGCAGCACAGGTTGTTACGATGTTTCAGACCATTGTTAGCCGTAATATCGATCCTACCGAACCGGTAGTTGTTACGATTGGGAAAATTGCCGGCGGAACGACTTATAATGTGATTCCGGAAGAAGTCCACATTATGGGAACTCTGCGTACTTTTAGCCGGGAAACAGCCATGAAGGCTCGCGACCGAATGGAAGAAATTGTTAAGGGTGTTACAGAAGCAGCAGGAGGTACTTATGAATTTACCTTTAATGAAGGGTACCCTGCCGTCGTCAATACCAGTTGGGCTGTAGATAATATCCGGTTAAATGCAATCCGGACGCTCGGAACGGAAGCAGTCGTTGAAATGGAAAAACCGATAATGGCTGGTGAAGATTTTGCATTTTATCTCGAACATTTTCCGGGTTCGTTTTTCTTTTTAGGAAGCGGCGGTGAAGAAACGGGTTCCGTTTATTCATGGCATCATCCAAAATACAATGCTGATGAAAAATGTATGTTAACCGGTTCTTCGCTGATGGCGTCACTGGTTCTGAATACCGATAATGGCAGCAAAGGATAGCAAATGTAATGCAAACGGCATTGGATAATATTTCAGGGGGGCATTTTATACTGGATGACGATATCATACAAAAAGGTATGGATACTTCCCGAAATAGCCCTCGAAAACGTATTATCATGCCTATTCATCGGAAGCAGGATGCGCAGGTTCAACGGATGCTCAATTTTCTCCAGCCCGGAACATATATTCGTCCGCATAAACATCCGTTATCGCATGCCACAGAAAGTATTATCGTTCTAAAAGGGGCCATTCGATTTTTTATTTTCGATTCAGATGGAAATATTGAACACATTTTTAATTTGAATGACCGTCCTGTTAAAAATCTTATCGATTTTGAACCTGGAATTTGGCACAGTTTTATTGTCCTCGAAAAGGATACGATTCTGTTTGAAGTGAAAAGAGGTCCATACGATGCTGAAACCGATAAGGTTTTTGCCCAATGGGCGCCGGAGGAATTTTCCTCAGAGGGTGAAAAGTTTTTAAACATTCTGACAAACTATTCATAATGGCGTATACAAAATCATATTGGGAAGCTACCGAATTTTATAAACCCTATCATTTGATCGTCGTTGGTGCCGGTATCGTAGGTTTGTCGGCCGCTTATTTCTACAAAAAGAAGAATCCCCGCCACCGGGTATTGGTTGTAGATAAAGGATTTATTCCCGAGGGGGCCAGTACAAGAAATGCCGGTTTTGCCTGTTTTGGTTCGGTAACGGAAATCATGGATGATTTGAAGAAAGAACCGGAAGAAGTGGTCAAAAAACGTATAAAAAGCCGATTTGATGGCCTCTCGCTTTTGAGAAATGTGTTGGGAGACCAGGAAATCGAATATGAAATGTGCGGCGGATATGAAATTTTTGACGCCCATAACGTTTTTGATTCGGCAGCTGAAAACATTCCCAGGTTTAACAAGTGGCTCGAAGAACTGACCTGGGAAAATAATGTTTATGCTACAACAGAGATAAATGGCTACCTGGCGATAAAAAATCGTCTGGAAGGAGCTTTGCACACCGGGAAAATGATGGCGCGGCTCCTACGGAAAGTACGGGAACGGGGCGTCGAAATACGGTGGAACAGTCCGATTCGGGAAATTAATAATCATCATGTGACCATCGACGATAATCTGTCCATACAAGCCGATAAAATCATTGTGGCGGCCAATGGTTTTGTCAGGCAGTTGCTGCCTGAGATTAAAGTGAAACCGGCACGCGGCTACGTAATGGTAACGAATGAACTCAATGATTTGAAATGGAAAGGGACCTTCCATTACGATGAAGGTTTTGTCTATTTCAGAAATATCGGTGATCGCTTATTATTGGGCGGGGCGAGAAACCGGGATTTGGAATCGGAAGAAACAACCACTTTTGATGTGAATCCGGCTATCAAAGAATGGCTTATAAAATTTGCGGATGAAACATTGAAACTGGAACCCGGCTGGAAAGCAGATTATGAATGGACGGGAATCATGGGTTTTGCAGAGACGAAGAATCCTGTTGTTAGAAAAATCAATGATCATCTTTATGTGGCATCCGGATTAGGTGGAATGGGAGTGGCCATTGGAATGGAACTTGGCCGCCAGGTATATTATCTGACAGAAGAAGGCAGCTGAGTTATTCTAAATCGGGGTTGTTTAACTGTGATTTGTAATCGTTATAAATTGCCATAAATTCACTTAACATCATGGCTGTTGCTCCCCACAGCGGGATAGAAGGATGAATATTCCAAAAAGGTACTTTGTATTGTTGATTGCGAATGGTCCACTCTTCTTCACGAATATTCCTGGAATTTTCCAGGGTATCCAAATCCACAAAAAAGGCTTCGTCAACTTCATTCGGATTGATAGTTAATGTAGGTTTTTGTCGGATAAATCCGACAATGGGGTAAACATAATTTTTACTGTTGGGAATATATAGTTCCGTTATTTTCCCCAAAACATTCACCAGATCGGCGGATATGCCTACTTCTTCTTCCAATTCCCGTAAAGCAGTTTTAATGACCGGTTCGTCCTGATTTGATCGGCCTCCAGGAAAACTTATCTGGCCTTTATGGGTTGGCAAATCTTTACTTCTGAGAGTGAGCAACACTTCATATCGGTTATTTTCTCTTGCATGAAGTAAAATACAGACACCCCCAATATTT
>CAWANF010000015.1:0-158311 GCA_963783355.1 uncultured bacterium | reverse complement strand
AATGACAGCGAGGCCCGGGAATTAGCTGAAGAACCAAATCTGGTTAAGGCAGCTGATAAAGTGAGGAAGATGGGACCTGCTATCTTGATTATTAAAAAAGGAGAACACGGTGCCATGCTATTCACAGGTTCCGGTATTTTTTCCGCTCCGGCATTTCCAATAGTCGATATTTATGATCCCACGGGTGCCGGCGATACTTTCCTTGGTGGATTTGTTGGCTGGCTGGCCAAAACACAAGATTTAACAGACATCAATATGCGCCGGGCTGTAATCTATGGTTCTGTAATGGCTAGTTATTGTGTCGAACGATTTGGAACCGAACGGCTAAAATCTTTATCTGCAGTTGAAATTAACGAGCGTTATTTTGATTTTCAGGAGTTAAGTGAAATTCCTAAAACTATTTGAGAGAGGTGTTTTAATGACCGACGTTATTGGTTGGATTGGTTTGACCATGCTGCTTATTGCATGGATTCCCCAAACCGTTGATACGGTACGAGCCGGACGTGCTCCCGTAAATTTACTTTTTATTTTACTTTATGTTTTTTCCAGTGCTTCTTTGGCGCTTTATGCTTTTTTGAAAAGAGATTATGTGTTTTTGACATTGAATGCCTTACTGACGCTGGGAAGCGGAATTAATCTATATTACAAGCTGAAACCCCGAAATGAAGAAAATAGTACTGGCCACACAGAATCCGCATAAAGTTCAGGAACTTAATGAAATGTTGTCCGATCTGGATATTCATTTTGTAGCGGCTACCGAATTTCCGGAACTGGTTGAAGTGGAAGAAGACGGTGAAACACTGCAGGATAATGCCCTGAAAAAGGCGAGATATGTGGCTGTTAAAACCGGGCTTCCCGCCCTTGCAGATGATACCGGTTTAGAAGTGAAAGCTTTGAATGGTAAACCGGGTGTCTATTCCGCTCGATACGCCGGAGAAAATGTGACCTACCAGGATAATGTGTTAAAGTTACTGAGGAAAATGTCGTCAATTACGGATATAAATAAGCGCAAAGCACAGTTTAGAACCGTTGTTGCTTTTGTAAACGATGGTGAAGAATTACTTTTTGAAGGTAAATGCGAAGGACGCATACTTCCAGAACAACGAGGCCAGAGTGGATTTGGTTACGATCCGGTCTTTTTGCCCGATGGTTTTGACAAAACATTTGCAGAAATGGATCTGGAAGAAAAAAATAAAATAAGCCATCGTGGCCGTGCTATTGCTCTATTTTCCGAATGGCTCCACGAAAACATTGCGAAGTGATAAAAAAAGGCCGATAACTCTTATGAGCACCGGCCTTTGATATAAATCTGTCTAATATTACAGACGAATATATTGAAGAGACTCAATACCCTCGAGTTTTTCAATCGGTGTTAATTCGTCTTGCTCCATTTGCTTATCAACGATGACAGCCGTGATAGCCTGAGAACCTTTTGAAGTACGTCCGAGGCTTAAAGAGGCAATGTTGATTTGTTCTTTTGCCAAAGCAGCACTTACAGAGGCCAGCATACCCGGTTTATCGACATTCCGGTACAGTAGGATATCGCCTTCCAGACGAATTTCGATATTGAATCCGTCGATATCAACAATACGGAAGTCGCTGTCGCCGAACAAGGTGGCAGAAACTTTTTTATAGGCAGAGCCATTCTCAAAACTTATAGTAATAAGATCGGAATACGTTTTGGATTCGCTGCTGGTCGTTTCCTTAATGGCTAATCCTTTATTTTCCGCAATAAAGCGTGCGTTAATGAGGTTGATGTCGTCATCGGTACTGCCCGACAGGAAACCCTGCAGCGTGGCATCAGTCAGGATATCAGAGTACTGAGAACAGGTGCCGGTGTATTCTACGGCAATCTTTTTGGTATGCAAGGGTGCGATTTGAACAGCAAATTTACCCAGATTTTCAGCCAGTTTAAGGTAAGGCTGTACTTCTTTATTCGTGCTTAATGCAATAGATTTGCCATTCAGACTGCCTTTATAATTTTTATGTTCCAGGGCATCCGCAATCTGTTCAGCCACTTGTTCAGCCACTTTCTCCTGGGCTTCTTCGGTGGAAGCACCAAGGTGAGGTGTACATACGATGTTCGGGTGCTGGAGTACAGGCAATAATTCTTCACTTGGTGGCTCTGCTGTGTAAACATCCAGCGCGATACCGGCGACAACACCTTCGTCCATCAATTGCTTAATGTCACCTTCTTCGATGATACCACCGCGGGCACAGTTCACGAGGCGAATACCTTTTTTCAGCTTATCCGCATTTTTCATGGAGATAAGTCCTTTTGTTTTTTCAGTCAACGGAGTGTGAACTGTCAGAAAATCTGATTTAGCCAGTAATTCGTCGATATCAACAAGGGTAACACCCAGTTCATTTGCTCTTTCGTGCGTAGTGAACGGGTCAAAGGCAAGAATGTTCATCCCGAAAGCCTGCATCCGTGTTGCGACTCCGGAGCCGATCTTACCTAATCCGACAACACCCAGTGTTTTACCGTGTAACTCGGTACCCATATATTTTTTTCGATCCCAGCCACCGCCTTTAACGGTTGATACAGCAGTAGAAATATTTCTGGCAAGATTTAATATCATACCGCAGGTATGTTCTGCCGTAGAGATCGTGTTTCCATCCGGGGTATTCATCACCAGGACCCCGGCTTCAGTAGAAGCAGGAATGTCAATATTATCAACTCCAACTCCGGCGCGGCCGACAACTTTCAGGTTTTTTGCGGCTTTTAATACTTCTTTTGTTACTTTTGTTGCACTGCGAACGACGATGGCATCGTAATCCGGTAATGCTTTTAATAATTCTTCTCCTTTTAATTTTGGAGCTTCGACGGCTTCAATTCCTCTGTTTTCAAATACTTGCTTACAGACGGGATCAACACCGTCCAATAGTAGAACCTTATAGGACATGGTCAATCAATTTTTAAGGTTATGGTTTGGTCAAGTTTTTTACAAAATAAGGAAGCAATAACGATTATTCCTGTCAAATGTAAATAAATTCTTCAATTAACCGGAGAATCTCTTCCCGGCCAGTTCTCGTTTCCGAGGAGCTTATGATTATAGGTACTTCAATGTTCATTTCTTTGTGTATTCTCTTCAAACGGGCCAGGCTTTGCTGTTGCTTATTTTTGGATAATTTATCCATCTTTGTCAGTATAACACTGAATGGCCGTTGATGCTCTGCCAACCAATACATGAACTCTTCGTCTTTTTCGGTAGGTTCATGGCGGCAGTCGACTAATTGAAATATCATTTTGATGTTTTGCCGTTCCAGCAGGTATCGTTGAATTTCCTTACTCCAAAGGGCTCGTTCTTTCATCGATACCTTGGCATATCCGTAACCCGGTAAATCAACAAGGTGATATTCACCGGAATTAATGACATAATAATTTAATTGCTGGGTTTTTCCAGGTGTATTGCTTATTCTGGCCAGCTTTTTTCGATTCGTTAAATAATTAATGAGAGACGATTTTCCAACATTGGAACGTCCGGCAAAACAAATTTCCGGTAAATCGGACTGTGGACATTCTTCGAGTTTTGTAGCGCTGAGTAGAAATTCTGCCTGTCGGATTTCCATCAAATTACTTCATTTTCTTCTTTTTCGACTCCATTTGTAACAGGGACCGGATAATTGCCGGTAAAGCAAGCCGTACAATACCCATGTTTAGATGTATTAGCTTCATTAACTGCGTCTACCAGCCCTTTTGGAGATAAATAATGAAGACTGTCGACCCCCAATTCTTCCGCGATGCGATCAACATCACCATTAAAGACATTTGCAATCAATTCATCCGGGCTCGGGAAATCCATTCCGTAATAGCAAGGATGTGTGATTGGTGGAGAACTGACCAGAAAATGAACTTCAAGCGGATTGGCCTTGCGTATCATTTCAACTAGATAACGAGATGTTGTACCCCGAACGATGGAATCGTCCACAATAATAACGGTGCGTCCTTCAAGTACTCCTCGCACGGTATTAAATTTAGTCCGAACCTTTTGTTCACGTTTTTTTTGGCCGGGCGAGATAAACGTACGTCCTACATAATGGTTTCTGATTAACCCTATCTCGAACTTGCAATCGTAACCCATTTTTTGGTTTTCACTTACATATCCGATGGCCGCTGTATTACTTGAATCGGGGACAGAAATAACGACCGGAGTTTTGTCACCACTTTTTCTCATTATTTTAGAAACAGGGTGTTCACGAGCCAGATATTTTCCGATCTTCCGACGTACTTTATCTACATTTTCCTGGAATATTCGGGAATCGGGACGAGAAAAATAGACATACTCAAAAATGCACTGATGAGTGGCCGTTCCTTTTTTTCTTGGTAAAAAGTATGATTGAGGTTCGCCGGTTTCCAGCGTGTTTCGATCAACAACTAAAACCTCCCCGGGTTCAACATCACGTATATATTCTGCATTGATGATATCAAAAGCACAGGTTTCACTTGCCACAAGGTACGAACCGTCGAGTTGTCCGAAGCATAATGGACGGAAACCATTGGGATCCCGCACGGCGATTAACTTATCGTCAGTTAAAATAACAAGACAATAAGCACCTTCAATCTGATGTAAAGCATCGAGAATTTGATCGATTTGCTTTTCTTCTTTGCTGTGTGAAATCAAATGAAGTATCAGCTCGGTATCGGAAGTGCTTTGAAACAAAACTCCTTCTTCTTCAAACCGATTGCGCAATTCCCTGGCATTAGTAAGATTGCCATTATGAGCAAGCGCGATATTACCATTCTTATAGTGAACTCTGAATGGCTGTATGTTCATCGGGTTGTCAGAAGATCCGCTGGTAGAGTATCTGTTATGTCCGATAGCAGATGTGCCGGCGAGTGTTTTTGTTAGAATATCCCGATTGTCAAATACATTTAAAACTAATCCGAAATCTTTGTGGGAGGGCATTATTTGTTTGGCACGTTCGTCATCATATCGGGAAGCAACGATACCGGCAGATTCCTGACCACGGTGTTGTAATGCGTGTAGGCCGTAATACGTCTGAACCGCCGCTTCTGGATGGTTATATATGCCGAAAATGCCACAATAATCGTGGGGTTTATCTGACATGAATCCTGATCATTCACTATTAGCGTTACAAAATGTTAAGATACGAAAAGTATTCGGTAATTGTGGTATATCTAGTTCGTTGATATTCGATTTTAGTGGCAATAGAATGCTATCTTATTGTAATAACTAAAATTAAGATTTAGAATTTTGTATGATTTGTTTTTCTGTGTCAGCAATTTTTATTATTTCGGATTTGAAAATGGGTAACATTTAACGAGAAACAAGTCATCAGTTATGAAGTCTATGTGAACGTTCTGATGTCCATTTCAGATAAATTTTTAAATTTTAGCAATGAGACGAACAGTCACAGGATGTTAAGATAAACATTATGATATATACATTAGAGGCCGACGGTATTGTCGTTTTCCATTTCATTTTTATTCTTTTCGTTATTATGGGAGGGCTTCTGGTCCTGAAATGGGAAAAATGTATCTGGATTCATCTTCCGGCCGCATTCTGGGGTGCTTTAATTGAATTTACAGGCTGGATTTGTCCATTGACCCCTCTTGAAAATGAATTGAGGATAAAAGGGGGTACTCTTGGATATTCCGGAGGATTTATTGAACATTATTTACTCCCTGTCATTTATCCGGAAGGATTAACTCATCAAATTCAGATAATTCTTGGGAGTTCGGTCGTGATCTTTAATTTATTTGTTTACTGGCTGGCATTTAAGAAATATAAGAGGAAAAAGAAAAGGCCGGTCCATCATAAAACAGGCCGGCCCGATACATTTTGATACTAATAACTCACTCGTATCTAAGAGCGTCAATTGGATTAAGATTGGCAGCTTTTCGGGCGGGATACCAACCGAAAAAGATACCGATAATCGTTGCAAAGAAGAACGAAATAAAAATGGATTCGGAAGTTACAGCTACCGGCCAGTGCATGACCTGATTCACAATTCTGGTTGTCGTTAAACCAAGAGCAACTCCAAGGAGCCCGCCCAGGAAACTCAAAAGTATTGCTTCTATAAGGAATTGTAACAATACATCTCTTCCACGTGCGCCAATGGCGAGACGAATGCCTATTTCCCTGGTACGTTCGGTTACCGAAACCAACATGATATTCATAATACCAATTCCACCAACCAACAAAGAGATACTGGCAATGCTGGCAAGCAAAAGGGTTAAGACACGCGAGGTGGCATCGGCTGTTTGTTCAAATTGAAGCTGAGTACGAATAGTGAATTCCGGTTCGGGCCCGCTAGCTGTCCTGTGGCGTTCTTTTAAAACTTCATTAATTTCGTTTATTGCCAAATCCATTAACTTTTCATCTTTGGCAGAGGCGAGAATCAACCGAATATGATCCGTATTCATCATTCTTTTGTAAACCGTAGAAAATGGAGCCATGATGACGTCATCCTGGTCCCGGCCAAACGAATTTTGTCCCTGTTTCTTTAGAACGCCAATAACCTTGAAAGGAATCTTGTTGATACGTATATATTTGCCCACGGGGTCCGTTTCGCCAAACAGATTATCGACTACGGTCTGCCCCAGAATACAAACTTTTGCAGCCTCTTTTTCGTCTGCTGCTGTAAAATACTCTCCATTCACGACCGTTTGGTTCCGAATTCCAAAATAGCTGGAGTAGGCACCGGTTACTTCTGTATTCCAGTTATTAGAACCATACATAACTTGTCCGCCTACACTAACCTGAGGTGATACATATTGGATATCCGGGCATTGTTTGGCAATGGCATCGACATCGTCTTGTGTGAGCAACTGTGCCGAACCGGCAGCCGATGTAACACCCCCACGATGTTGAGCGGCGGGGAAAACGATAATCACATTGGTTCCCAGGCTTTTTATTTGTTCCTGGATGCTGTTACGGGAACCTTGTCCAATTGCCAGCATCGCAATAACGGAAGCCACACCTATAATGATTCCCAACATTGTCAGGAATGTCCGCATCTTGTTCTTACCAAGGGAACGGATGGCAATTTTGAAAAGGTTCCCCATTTTCATTCATCGTCCTCCACTAGAACAGGTAATTTTTTTATCTCAATTTTGGCGCTTTTACGTTCTTCAACGGAATAACGTTTGTGGATACGGCCATCACGGAATACCACATTGGTTTTGGCGTATTGTGCGATATCGGGTTCATGAGTTACCAGGACAACGGTTATCCCGGAATTATTCAAAGTTTGAAATATATCCATAACCTCAACGCTCGTATGAGTATCGAGGTTTCCGGTTGGTTCGTCAGCCATTATAACTTTGGGCTCATTCACCAATGATCTTGCAATGGCAACCCGCTGTTGTTGACCGCCAGATAACTGATTAGGTAAATGGTCAATACGATCACCTAAACCTACAGCATTCAGGGCATCGACGGAACGACGGTGACGTTCCCTGGTACTGATTTCCTTGTTATACATTAACGGCAATTCAACATTTTCCAGAGCAGAAGTTCTCGGAAGAAGGTTGAAGGATTGAAATACAAAGCCAATCTTCAGGTTTCTTAAATGAGCCAGCTCGTCTCTGCTGAGTTCACTAATATCGACATCGTCGAGATAATATTTCCCATGTGTAGCAATGTCGAGGCATCCCAAAATATTCATGAATGTAGATTTGCCGGAACCGCTTGAACCCATAATGGCAACAAAATCTCCGGTTTCAATATCCAGTTCAATACCACGAAGGGCATGCACCTGAATTTCTCCCATTTCATAAACTTTTGTAAGGCCGTTAACAGAAATAATATTATGTGACATCGATTATCTCCTGCGTGAAAATGGGCTACGCGTTGCACTGGATGATGCTTGCGGGGCAATGGCACCAATTACAACATTTTCATCTGGTTTAATATCTCCGGCTATTTCTGTCGACGATCCGTTTGAAAGTCCAATGGTGACTTCTTTTGGTATAACAGAATTTCCATTCTTGATCCAAATGACAGCCTTGTCACCTGGATTTAGCGAACGCTGATTAACAAATTCAGTAGGTGTTGAGGGTGCCGAGTTCTGTTTCCTTTCAGAACGTAATATTTTACTGTATTCAGTACGTTGTTTCCCTGTTGCCGTACTCATCAAAGTCTGCACATAAGATTGAGGAGGCTTGAATTGCAGAGCCATAGCCGGAACCTTATTTATATCCTTATGTTCCTGCACTAATACCGTGATGTTTGCTGTCATGCCTGGTAAAAGTTTTAAATCGGGATTCGAAACGTCAATAATTACGGTATATGTTACAACACCGGAGGTTACAACGGGTTGCAGGCGAATTTGACGAACACTGCCTTTAAATACATCATCCGGGTAAGCATCGACAGTAAATTCAACTTTTTGACCCTTTTTTATTTGGCCGATATCTGCTTCATCAATACTGGCCTGAACCTGCATTTTGGTGAGGTCATTAGCAATCGTGAACAATGTCGGGGTATTGAAGCTTGCAGCCACAGTTTGGCCAACATTTATATTTCTCGAAATAACCACGCCGCTGATTGGGGCTGTAATAGTGGCATAATCCAAATTGATTTTAGCCGTTTTGACCCTGGCTTTAGCAACAGCCACATTACTTAATGCTGTTTTATAATTAGCTAAATCCTGATCATAGGTTGCTTTTGCAACTTGTTTGCTGGTAAATAATTCTTTGGTACGATCATAATTTTGCTGGGCAAGATTTAACTGAGCTTCAGCACTTTCAAATCCGGCTTTTGCATTGTCGAGGCTGGCCACTAAATTCGTTGTGTCGATCATAGCAACAACCTGCCCTTTTTTTACTTTGGAATTAAAATCAACAAAGATTTTTGAAACGGTACCGGAAACCTGTGTACCCACATCAACTGTGGTATCGGCATCCAGACTTCCAGTGGCATTTACCGTAATGCTTAAGTTGCCTTTTTCAATTTTAGCTGTTCGCCATTCAATTTTACCGCTCGTATCTTTTTTTAAAAAGGCATAAGCCGCAATAGCCAGTATTACGACTAATGATGAGGTTAAAACTATTGTTTTCGTTTTCATTAAAGTTTGTGAGTTGAGAATGAAAGTTTACCTGAAAACACTTATAAATTTAATTTCGTAATGAAAATGGTTTGAGACTCTGAAATTGTAGTTCTCAAACCTTTAGGTTCGGGATAATTGATTCATGAAAAGAGATATTCTGAAGCCGAATGAATTGACTGGTATTCGTAAATCATAAATTAAATCTTTTCAAAATAAATAATAATCATCTTGAATCAATTTATCTGATGTATAGACAACACGCGATGTCCTTCTATTCCCTCGATTCGAAAAAACTTTTTGGAATTGCCCGTTATGAATACATATATACTGAAATGAAACGGCTATCATCATTCAAATCATATTCAAGGAGATAATTTTGGTATTTGTACTCAACCAAATCTTTATTTAACATCAACCGATGGTGAAGACGTAAATCATGTCACTATGTAAGTAACCTGCAGTTAAGGATACTAATTGTATAAGAAGCTATTGTAGTAGGAGGGACGATGAATAAATTGGTTTTTGCAGCTGGAATAATTTTTTTTACCATCGCATGTAATAGACATCGAAAGGCTGTAACACCCGTTTCAAAATATAAATTGGTTTGGAATGACGAATTTAATGGTTCTGTGTTGGATACATCGAAATGGATTTTTGAGCATGGAACCGGGTATCATGGATGGGGTAATAATGAATTGGAATACTATACCGACAGGCCTGAAAATGTTAGGGTTAAAGACGGTGATTTGGTGATAGAAGCACGTAAGGGAAATTTTAAGGGAAGCCAATATTCTTCAGCAAGAATTAAAACGGCATTTAAGGGTGACTGGAAATTCGGAAAAGTTGAAGCAAGGATTAAACTTCCGGTTGGGCAAGGTATTTGGCCGGCTTTCTGGATGATGCCGACGGATAACGTATATGGTAGATGGCCGAAAAGCGGGGAAATTGATATCATGGAAATGATAGGCAAAAATCCGGCGACAGTGTATGGAACCGTTCATTACGGGGAACAAACACATCATCAAAAAGGAGGTAATTATAAAATCAGTAAGGGTATTCTACATGATGGATTTCATAATTACGCTATACAGTGGCAGCCGGATAAGATCCAATGGCTATTCGATGGGAAACCATATTATCAGGTCACTACTGATAGCTTAAAACCTGATTTATGGCCATTCAAGCAACGATTTTACATTATTCTGAACTTAGCTGTAGGCGGCCAGTGGCCCGGAAATCCTGATTCAACGACAGTTTTTCCACAAAAAATGCTCGTGGATTATGTTCGTGTTTATCAACAGACAAAGAACTAGCAGACGAAAAATTTAAAGACCAATATTTATTTATGACGAATCAATTTGCTGATAACGAGCGTTTTTTGGAAATCATTGACCAAACACCCCTTGTAGCAATTGACATCATTCTGGAAAATGATAATGGTGAAATATTGTTGGGTAAACGGGTTAATCGACCGGCGAAAGGATTTTGGTTTGTCCCGGGAGGCAGAATAAGGAAAAATGAAACGATTGCTGTTGCGTTGGAACGGATATCTGAAACTGAGCTGGGGTTTGCTATAAATAGAGAGGAAGGAAAATTACTTGGAACCTATGATCATATTTATCCGGATAATTTTCTGTCTGTTGATGGTATAAATACCCATTACGTGGTTATTGCTTTTCAAATCATTATAAAAGAAAGGCAAAAGATCGTCCCCGACAGTCAGCATTCCGGGATGGAATGGTGGAACAGGCACGATCTCCTGCAAAGCGATGAAGTTCATGCGAACACCAAAGCATATTTTCTTTAATTGGGTATATCTGCCTTGTTATTTGTTTATCGGAGCAATATTTAATACCACAAAAGATCCGGGTTTCATTTTGGGCCGGTGGCGTCGTCCGTCATTTGAACTTTTTCTTGGCAGATATTGAGCCGTTGGTAAATATAAATGATGCGTTTGTTCGTCCAGTGCAATAGTCCTGGCACCTGACTGAGTGGGCAGATTTTCCAGAACACTAAAAGTACCGTTTCCTGATTCCTGAACAACGGTTAAGGATCCTTCGCCATTAGAACTGTAAGCTCTGTTTAAAACGGGATCAAAAGCAGCTCCGTCAACATGGCCACCGATGGGCAGGGTAGTAACGACCTTGCCGGTTTGAGCATCCGAAATCACCATTTTTTTATTATGACATACGCTGAATAAGTAATGATGAACATTGTCGATTGCTAAACCAGAAGGACCTTCTCCGGGAGCTATGGACCATTCTTTATCTATCTTCATTGTTAATGGATTGATTTCAGCGATTTCACTTTTACTTTCTATATTGTCGAAGATATGTCCGTGATCATCGGTAACTGCAAATTCTGGATTACCATCTAATTTAATTGTACCGAGGATATGATAATTTTCAGCATCTATCACGGTTACATTTGAAGACCGGCCATTGAAGGTAAATACCCTTTTGGTAAAGGGATCATATAAAATACAGTCGGGATCTTTTCCGGTAACGTTAATGGTTTTTATAACGTTTAATGTCTCCAGGTTGAACACGGTAACCGTCGAAGAACCACCGTCGCTGATAAATCCTTTATTCAGATTATGAGCTAAAGCAATCCCATGAACACCAGTGGTATGAGGAATTGTTTTTAAAAGTTTTCCGGAATGAGTATCAACGACTAAAACTTCGGTACCGTGAGATACAAACAGTCGTCCGGTTTGATTATCAACGGTTAAATAATCCCACCAAGAATTTCCGGGCAGATGGATTTTATCTACCACTTTATAATTTGATTTTTGAGATTGGGCATGGGTTGGCAGGACAAAAGTAAAAAGTAATAAACCCAGAACTAGCCCTGTATATTTTTTCATAGAACCTCGATGTAAAGTATGAATAAGTACTTATCGCATTACAATTGAACTTATAATGCTTGTAGCAAAAACATCTGAGATTAAGGGGTAAATCTGAATTCTTTCTGAAGTTACAGAAACCTGTAATGATACATTTATAATAAATTAAGTCAGTTCTTGATGATATACATCCGTTTTTTTGTCGGTAAGACCAACGTTTGACAGCAGCCCTTTTTTTTCTTTGGGTAAGAGTACATAATCACAATCATCTGAATTTTCTTGTGTCCAGACTTTCAAAGGAAATTCATTCAAATTATGAAGGGCAGCCAGATCATTATTCTTCTTACTTATCTGATAAATCTGATAATTAATATCAGAAAGTTGTTGTTCCAGTTTTTTGACTCGCCTGGTATAATCGTCAAAATTTCCCAGATTGTTGGAGAATAATACTTCGCATATTATGATAGGTCGTTGTTCATTAATGATACGGGGCATACCCTGTAATACGTTCAATTCAGCTCCTTCAACGTCAATTTTTATCAGTCCAATTTTGGGATCTTTTAATATCCTCCAGACATCATCAAAACGGAATGAGGGTACGTATTTAATTTCATAATTTTCTTCAGGCCTCATTTCCCGTAAAATAGAAGCGGAACTGTCCGTAAGATTATTAGCCAATAAATAAAGTGGAGAAAGTGACGGTTTTTCTGATAGTGCTGCAGGAATGATATGGAAATGTTTCAGCTTATTTAAGCGTATGATTTGATTCATATATTGAACACATTCCGAATTGGGTTCGAAACCATAATAGCCGATATCTTTATGAATAAAGACAAAATCGAGTAATGTTTGTCCCATATTAGCACCAATGTCAACAAACGCGCCCTCCGAATAGGTGAGAATTTTCTGCATGAGATGCGTCTTCCATGACGGCTGCCATAAAACGACCTTCATGCTCCCGTAACTACTTAAAGGAATGAGTAATTTGTTCGTGCCATTATTGATAAGTACCTTTTTCCGAATTCTTCTTAGAATTTTATATGGTAAAATTCGATAATATGGTTTTACAGACATAACCCAATTCCCCTTATGGATATTTTTTAAATTAAAGTTCTTCCAGTTTCTCCGCTATAAATCCCTATATGCAAAAGCCTATTCCAATAATCCTAAATTCTTGGAATATAATAAGTTATAATCTCTTAATTGTACTAGTAAGTAATTGTAAATATTGAATAAATGAAAGGTGTTTTAATTTGTTTTAAATACAGAAACGAAATGATGAACGGGGGAAAAGTACAGGTTATTTTAAACGGTTTGGTTAAAACATTAATATTGGATAAATCGGGTTGATCTATGGATACTATTTTCAAAAAGATTCATCACATAGCCATTATCTGTTCTGATTACGAAAAATCGAAAAATTTCTATACGAATATTTTAGGATTTGAAATTTTAGAAGAAAACTATCGCGCAGAACGAAAGTCATATAAACTGGATTTAGCTGTCAATGGTGTGTATCAAATAGAATTGTTCTCATTTCCAGTCCATCCACCGAGGAAAACAAATCCGGAAGCTTGCGGGTTACGGCATATCGCTTTTGAAGTAGAAAATATTGATGTAGCAATCTCGGTTATTGCGGAAAAAGGTGTTGCGACCGAACCCGTTAGGGTGGACGAGGTGACCGGCAAAAAGTTTACCTTCTTCCGGGACCCGGATCAGCTGCCTATTGAGATTTATGAAATTCAAAAGTGAATCGATTCAACTTATTTATGATATGTGCGGATATTTTTTATTTCTTTATTAGTGGCCGGAGTCAAGCGGATGGCACAGCCACCACTGGGTTTGAGTTTTAAATTAAGTACATTATTAAGTCTGACGATGTATTGCTCCACTTTGACGCGGGTTCGGGTCTTAATCTCTTTACCGCCATCTGAATAAATGTGAGCTACATATTTTTTCCCCGCATTGAGAAATGTTAAAGGGATTTCCAAAGTTCGGGCTTTATCATTTGTGATAGATCCGATAAACCATTGATTTCCTTTGCGCCTTGCTACGGTAATATATTTTCCAATTTCTCCATCGATAACCTTTGTATCGTCCCAAACGGTTGGAAGATGATCGAAAAATGAAATCTCCGGTTCCCCGTGATAGTCCGTCGGCCGGTCATACCAAAACAGAACCTGGAGCGGACAAAAATAAACTACGGAAAGTGCAAGCTGATGTGCATGAGTCGTTTTAAGGCGTTTGTCGTAATAGCAGATGGTGTAATCGGCCGAGCCAGCAACAAATCGAGTGAATGGTAATATGGTATTGGTCGTTGCATCCGGAAATTCCTCATTACCCCGGATACCTTCCTGTGTCATCAGGTTTGGATAAGTTCTGCTGAAACCAGTAGGACGATATTCATCGTGGACATCCACCATGAGTTGGTTTTCGGCTGCCTCACGTATCGCATTATGCAGCCATATCGACCAAAATTGAGGGCCAACATGTACAAATCCGAATTTAAGTCCGGCAACACCCCATTTTTTATAAAGCGGTAGAATTTGATCCAACTGATACAATAGCGCGACCTGATTCACATATAAGAATATGCCAACATTATGCTTGTGAGCATAAGTGATGACTTCTGGCAGGTTTAGATGTTTAGAAGTATCCACTTTGGAGGCATCGCTGTTTATATTGTTTTCATCACCATACCAGCGGGCATCAAAGAGCATATATTTAATGTCATGTTTTGAAGCGAAATCGACAACATTTTTTGCTCCTTTGGTCGTTAAAGTGATCTCGCGCATCATTTTCCCAGGCTTGATCCAGGATGTATCTTTGATTTTATTCGGCGGATTCAGGTTAAGTATTAGAGCATTATTTTGAAGCAAATTGCCCGGCTTCCCGGCAACCATAACGACTCTCCACGGAGTTGAAAAGGGCAGATGCTCGATGACATTTCCTGCCAGATGACATTGAATGGTATTAGGCTTCGATTGTTCCAGTATAAAACGTGTTCTTGAAAAATCGATCATTTCAGCTTCCGTCAGGCTGACATAAAGTCCATTATTAAGCTGTATCGTCAATGGCCGTTCAACAGTGCTTTTCCACCCGTATAATGGTAATAATTGGTATGGCCCCTGAGCATAATTGGTAACCCATGCTTTTGATTTAGCTGGCATGGTAAATTCGGTCTGATCCCCCGTAATGATAAACACACTTTTCCCGTTTTTTGATTTTGGGAAAATATATTTAAAAGCTATTCCTGTATTATATGCCCGAATATCAATCAACATACTTCGGTCTGAGAAATGTACTTTTTGAAGATGAATGACGGTCTCATTATAATGATTTCGAATATGATCGTGTTCACCATAAACCGGAATCCATGTCGTATCCCTGTGGGAATGAATGACTTTAGTAATTTCGTAGTTTTCTCTCCAATAAGCACTATCGGCAATACCTTTACGATAATGAGATGCCAGATTGGGTTCTTCACCTAAATAAAAAATATCGTGGCTTCCAACATCTAACCCCATCCGGGATTCCAAAACAACCGGTATCCCTTTATATTTAATTGAATAAAATAATTCAGTCTTACCAACAATCCCCTCTTTTAATACTACCTGCATGACCAGGTTTTGGTCCGGTGACTGAATTATAACTTTTTGAGGTTTGGCGACAGCGGATAGTGACACCAATAAGAAAGACACCAAAATTGTCAGGTTTCTCATATCTACCCTATTTAAGTCCTGTCAAAGTAATTAGGTAAGTTGTTGTTGGGAAAATGGCTTTATTGGTAAATACAATAATAATTTAAAACTTAAAATAATTTACAAATAAATTGTTTTATAAAATGAGATCACCCTATGACAAAAATATCCATAATATCAATGATTATTTTTGTCATAGTTAAGAGTTTTGACTTGAATTGATTGGTCCATTATACTTATATTTGTTGTCTCTCAAGCGAGAATAGCTCAGATGGTAGAGCACAACCTTGCCAAGGTTGGGGTCGCGGGTTCGAATCCCGTTTCTCGCTCAGTAAAGCCCTGAATCAATGATTTGGGGCTTTTTTTATGGAGCATAAATATGTTTTATGTCTGTAAGACCTTCTTAAAGAAACACTTTATCGGACATTTATTTGTCGAATTAGTTTTTCTTTATTTTCTCAAGAGTTGGAACAAACAGGCTTACATTAATTGTATGGGTGTCGTTGATTGGTACGGTACTTTTCAGTTTTTTTAGAGAAGATATGATCCAGAAATCAGATTTTAATTTTCTTCAGCGTTTCAGGATTTGTGATCATTTCATCAATCATTTTTTGGTCAGGAATGGAAGGACGATCACGATACCGATCGACAATACACAGAAAACCTAAATGTTCGTCTTTATCGGCATGAAACTGGTGAATGGTTTCGGGTGAAATAAAAATGACGTCATGCAAAGATACGTCGTGTACTTCATCACCCAAAATGACCGACCCACTGCCACGGATTATCATTACAGAATGAGGATGCCGGTGATATTCCAGCGAAGAATATCCGCCCGGCTGAACTTCAAAGTACCGGGTTTGCATATTTAGTTCGTGTTCATTTTCTCCCTCACCAAGCAGCGAATATCGGGATACATCCTTAAAATTACTGGAAGTCATTTTGTATTCCTTTCGCTCAACACCATCCCAGTGATAATTCTTACAGTGCAATATTTTTGAATTGTTCTTCATATCAGGAATGATCGAATTCATTTTTTTCCAGCTCAAACTGTATTTCTTCAGCAGCCTTACGGATACCTAACGGATGTTGATAAAGACTGCCTCCAATAAGCATGACGGTATCATTTCCATATAACGATATCCATTTTCGAATCTTGTTTCGGTCTATCCCGCCGCCAGGTGTGGGAAACGTTGGTTTAAAAGATGCCATTGCATTCCTGGCTGCATTATTGATATGCTGGCACTCATCAGGAGTAAATGAAAATCGTCCGCCCGAATTGGGATAAATGACGAAGTCGGCACCCAAAGCACGCCAAAGTTCCCCGTAATAAAAAGATGGAGTGAAACCGTGATTCCTATGAATGACGTAACTCCCTGAAAAACTCGGATGAGCCATAATGGGCAAATCGATCTCCATATTTGTTAATTCCTGAAGAATATCGAATCCGCTTAATTGTGGGGCAAAGAGGACGCCATCCGCACCTAATTCAGCTGCAAGAATATAATTCTCAATTGTTTTGGATGGTGAAGAGGTGATATTGGCAAAATACCGGGATCTTCGGCCTGTTTCCCGGGCAGCCGTTTGGATGGCTTCAACACAGGATGCAACCCGATCGGCAAAAGGGGCATAAGTCTGATTGGCAAGCCCATGATCATCTTTGATGATGTCGATGCCACCCAATGCAAATTCATAACATAATTCGCCGATTTGCTTCGCCGTGTATCCCATAGGCTTCAATGCGGTACTGGAAAGGGCACGATCCTGAATATCCCACATTTGCCTAATCTTACGGATACCAAATTTTGGCCCGTAAAAGAGATGGTCAAGCTTTTCCCATTCCACCCCAATGATGAGAATACCGGGCTTTAGGGAAATGTTGCCAAAAAGGATGTTAATGAACTGTGTTATCTCGTCACCAATGTTGGCAACCGGCCACTCAATGATAACTTCAAACAAAGTTGGATTTATTTTCTCAACAGCAACCGGTTTCCCAACAATGTGATTACGAATGTCGGCTGGCAATACATCTGCCGGCATCTCCACACTTTGTTCCAGGCAAATATCTTGAATTTTCTGGTCGATATTTTCACCTTTTAGTACGGTGATCCGATACCTTACCTGAAATGCTGCTTCCATTTTTTAAACCTGTGATAACGATGTTAATAAACAACGATCGTTTCGGAACGTTCAGGTCCGGTTGATACAATTTTTATCTTAACACCAAGAAAATTTTCAACATAATGCAGAAAATCCCGGGCTTCTTTAGGCAAATCACTAAAGCTTTTGGCTTTTCTTGTATCGGTTTTCCAACCATTCATAGTATGATATTCCGGCTGAACTTTTTCGAGAACTTTTATATTCAACGGATATTTCTGTGTACTGTTGCCGTCAATATTATATGATACACAAGCTTTGACATTTTCAAAATGGTCGAGTACATCAAGCTTGGTTACCGTAAGTTCGTTGATCCCATTTATCCTTACAGAATATTTCAAAGCGACGAGGTCTATCCAGCCGCATCTGCGCGGGCGTCCGGTTGTGGCTCCGAATTCATGTCCAATTTCCCGAATTTTATCTCCGTCGACATCATACAGCTCAGAAGGAAATGGACCGTTACCTACACGGGTGCAATAAGCTTTCGTAATTCCCATTACGTGATTTATTGCTGTGGGGGGCAGGCCTGTTCCGGTGCAGGCTCCACCGGATGTCGGGGAAGACGAGGTGACGTAGGGATAGGTTCCGTGATCGATATCCAGGAGGCTGCCCTGGGCGCCTTCCAGTAAAATATTTTTATTCTGAAGGTATGCATCATACAACATATCCCCGGTGTCGGTTATGTATTGAGATAATACCCGGCCGCACTCCAGCATTTCCCGGACAATCGGCTCCGATTTAATTTCTTCTTCGTAATTCAAGCCTTTTAAAGCCTGGTTTATTTCACGGATATTTTGTTCGATTTTTTCCCGCAGAACCTCTTCATCCAGTAAATCCATCATGCGAATACCGGTTCGCGATGTTTTATGAATATAAGCGGGACCAATGCCGCGTCCTGTGGTTCCGATCTTTTGATCGCCACGGAACTTCTCTTTTGCCTGATCCAGGATTTTGTGATACGACAGTATAACATGAGCCGTTTCACTCACGAATAACCGGTTATCAGGTTTGACTCCTGTTTTGCGTACCGCTTCAATTTCTTCGATTAAAGCGAGTGGATCGATCACCGCACCATTGGCAATGATACAGGTGGCATGTTGATGGAAGATTCCGGATGGAATAAGGTGAAGAACAAATGTTTTGTCGTCAATTTTTAATGTATGACCGGCATTAGCACCGCCTTGATAACGGGCAACCACATCAGCTTTATCACTTAACAAATCAACAATTTTCCCCTTACCTTCGTCGCCCCATTGGGCGCCTAAAACTACTCTCACAGACATATTATTAGACATAAAAAATAAAAGAGGTGCGGATACACCTCTTTTATATGATGGTTATCAGTAAAATGACTTTGTACTATTTTTTCAGATTTATGATTCAAATGAATTAACTGCTTCATCAACAGATCTGAAATTTTGAAAAACAGTAATAAGCTTGGTGATCATCAGAAGACTTTCAATTTTGTCGGAAGCGTTAGCAATTCTCAAATCGCCGCCGGCATTTCTCATGGTAGTCAGTGCGCCGATGAGCATTCCCAAACCGGAAGAGTTCATAAATTTAACTTTTCCAAGATCAGCAACAACGTTTTTCTTTCCTTCATCAATAAGTTTGTGAAGCTGTTCATTCAGGCTAACCGCATCAGGGCCACCCATTACATTCCCTTTAAATTCGAGAACTATACAGTTATAACGCTCTAATACTTTAAAATTCATAGAACTCAACTCCTAAGTTATGTTAGAACCAATCTTATTTTAAAACTTTTTTCTTACGCTTGGCCAGTATTCTTTCAAAATCTACTACTAATGCGCTAGCAATAAAAATAGAACTATAGGTACCTACAAAAATACCAATAATTAATGCCAGTGCAAATCCCTGCAGTACTTGTCCGCCAAAAAGAAACAGTACAACAACCACAAACATCGTAGTACTTGAAGTAATGATTGTACGGCTCAGGGTATCATTGATACTTTTATTGACTGTTTGCTGAAATGGATCGGTCTTGAAGATATTCAGATTTTCACGGATACGGTCAAAAACCACCACCGTATCGTTAATAGAATAACCAAAAATCGTCAATAATGCCGCTATAAGCGACTCATTTAAATCCAAATTGAATGGTAATATTTTATCAAAAATGGTGAACAACCCAAGCGTAATTGTTACATCATGTACAAGAGCAACTATAGCTCCTGCCGAATACGTCCACTTTCGAAATCGAATAAGAACGTAAATGAAAATCACAAATACAGATGTGATAACGGAATATAACGCTCCAAGTTTCAAACTTTTAGCAAATCGCGGCCCGACAATATCAGATTTCAATATTTGTGCCTTATTATCGGGATATGCCTTTTTCAGTGTTGAAAGTATGACATCCTGGATTTGTGTTTCATTTCCGGGAGCACTGGTGCGCAGTAAAATTTCATTTTTCGCACCAAATAGCTTGATTTCCGGTTCTTTTCCAAGAGGTTTGGTTAAGGCTGTACGGGTTTTTGTTACCGTGATATCATGTTGAAATTCAATAACGAATTCCTTACCGCCTTTAAAATCAATACCGTATTGTAAACCTCTGATAAGTATACCCAATACAGCTATAAGAAACAGGGTTCCGGAGATGGTATAAGTTATCTTCCGGATATCTATCATTGGGTAATTGGCGTTTTCAAAAATTCTCATAATCTTATCTATTCCTTAAATTCTTTATTAACCAATATTGACTGTTTTTGTTTTATCCCTAATCAGGTAGTCAATAACAACCCGGGAGATTATGATAGCCGTGAAGAGTGATGAAACAATACCGGCCATTAACGTTACGGCAAAACCCTTGATAGGCCCGGCGCCGAAACTGTAAAGAATCACTCCCGTCAGGAAGGTGGTAATGTTGGAGTCTAGGATAGCGCTCATCGCGTTTGAGTATCCACTGTCCACAGCAGCACGAATGGTTTTTCCAGCTCCTATTTCCTCTCGAAGCCGCTCAAAGATGAGCACGTTTGCATCGACCGCCATACCAATGGTTAACACGATACCCGCTATACCCGGCAAGGTGAGTGTGGCCTTGAAGGCCGCCAATATCCCGAGTATAAATAGAATATTAAATATGAGGGCAAGGTCGGCAATACCTCCACCGGTGTGATAATATACGATCATAAAAATGGTCACAATGAATAAACCAATCAGGGTGGAATAGAAACCGGAATGAATGGAAGCCTGTCCGAGTGTTGGCCCTACGGTACGTTCTTCAACGATATCCAGCGGAGCCGGAAGGGCACCGGAAAGCAGAATATTCACAAGGTCTTCAGATTCTTGCACATTCTTCAAACCTGTGATAGAAGAACGTCCGTCACTAATTTTAGTAATAACATTTGGGTAAGTATAAACATAACCATCGAGTACAATGGCAATGGGTTTTCCGATATTCGAACCGGTTATCCGCGCCCATTTGCGTGCTCCTTCCCGGTTCATGGTCATCGATACTTCCGCAGCATTAGTATAACGGTCGAATGTCGGACGAGCTTCGGTAATTACATCACCGGAAAGTTCAACTTGTTTTTTCACACCGACAAGGTTGAAATATTTATTCCCGTTTTTGTCGGAGAATTCACTTTTCGCGGTCCACATCAGTTCGGTATCGTGTGGCAGTAAATCCTGAACCGCTCTTTTATGCAACAGTTTATTCACCTCAGCCGTATCACGTGCGGTTGCAGAGCCAAAAATGATTCCTCGTCCCTGTGGAACAAATACTTTTAAAAGGGGATTGTTCTGCGTTGCAGAGGTATCGTTTTTTGTACCCGTAGTATCCGTTTGATAAAAACTGATAATCTGTTTCAGTGAACTTGCCAGTTCCTGAGGATCAGCCGCCAGGTGAAATTCCAAACGCGCCGTACCTTTCAGGAGGCGGCGTACACGTTGTTCATCTTCTACACCGGGAAGCTCAACAGCGATCCTGTTTTGCCCCTGTTTTACAATCGAGGGTTCGTTTACACCAAAACGGTCGATACGGGTACGAATAATCTGGATAGCGCGTCCGACCGCCGCATTCCGTTGTTTTTTAAGGAAAGAAGCAACTTCGGCATTGGATGATCTCCGGGTAATATTATCTGATTCAGATCGATAATAGCGGCTAAGTCTCCCATCCGGATGACGTTGTTCGAAAATCTTTACGAATTCGTCAACAAGGTCGGTATTGTTTTTATCTGCAATTTTTTCCGCTGAGCCCATATCATTTCTCAGAGTCGTATCGGCATGCTCGCGTGCCAAATCGAGGAGCAGTTGAGGTGTTTGCAGTTGTAATGTTACGTGCATCCCGCCCTGTAAGTCGAGGCCGAGATTCAGGATATTATCACGTAAACCATCAATTTTTTTCTGGTTCTTTTCCAGGTATTCCTGTTTCTGCGTTTGAGGTAAGTTATTGGCGTATCGCATGGTCAGCCAATAGCGAACAGAAAACTGGAGATAGTATACTGATATAATCAGAAACGCCAGAATAAATGCTATTTTTGTTCCGTTACCTTTCATTGAATCCTACTAACTTTTAATATTAATAATGAGTTGAACCGGCTATGAAAATGACAGACACAGCCAGTTTACGGATACTTCGTCAGAAGTATCAAAAATGGATTGATTTGTTTCATAGCGCTTAGGGTGCGCCAATAGCAATTCCGCTGCGAAGGGGTTTGGCTGAAGTATTGATGAACCGGCCATCCCGTGTTTCTAAATAATGTTCCGTAAAATTCGTTGGTTGTTTTTGAATCAGAACAGAAGAAAGAACCGGTACGGTCGGATGTTTGTCGGGGTTAAATAAATTCTGACTTTTGGTCTGCTCCAAAAGTACCATATTATTAGTTGCTGTGGACTGATGATACAGGTTCCATTCAACCAATAACACTTTATAGACATCCTTTTCAGATGGATTTTGCTTTTTAAAGGGGATTTTGAATTGATCCGCATGCTTACTGATGAGTTCCGATGCCCTGGCCATGAGTTGGGAAATAGCATGGTTGGAAACCCCGAGTTCCCGAACCTGCTGTTTGATAGGATCGTTCGATTTACCCGTTATGAAGCTGCTCAGCCAGTTCGTAAAATGCCGCGTTGTCTGGTTTTGTTGTTGCGAAGGCAACAGGCAAACCAAAAATCCAGCCTGAATAATCAGGATGGTAAAAAGACGGATTATATGTTTACGAAAGAATGACACCGCGTCAAAATAAGGAGTTTGCTGTCAATCGACAAGGTAACTCTTATCTAATTAAAAGCTTATTTAAAGGATCTGTCGTTAGTTTTTTATGTATAAAGCCTGTTCTAGAAAATGGATCAGGCACAACACAGACGCGTATAATAATTCTATTTTCTATCTTTTACCAAAAGAATGAAAAAATTATTCTGCCAAACTGGTTTTTATTGGATGGCTGATACGTTCAAACTCTTTTTTCAGGTATTGCCCGGTATAACTTTTTGAATCGGAAGCCACTTCTTCGGGTGTTCCTGTGGCTATGATATATCCACCCTGGTTGCCTCCTTCATAACCAATATCGATGATCCAGTCTGCAGCTTTTATCAAATCCATATTATGTTCAATAACAATAACGGTGTTTCCTTTGTTAACCAGTTTCTGAACCACATTCACCAGCATATTGACGTCCTGGAAATGCAAGCCCGTCGTAGGTTCGTCCATAACATATAACGTGTCTCCGGTGCCGATTTTTGAAAGCTCTCTGGCTAGTTTGATTCGCTGGGCTTCCCCACCTGAAAGAGTCGTGCTGCTTTGTCCGATTGTGATATATCCCAAACCTACGGAATCGAGTGTTTTCAGAACACGTTTTATTCGGGGGACCGCATCGAAAAATTCTAAAGCTTCACTAACCGACATATTCAGTACGTCAGCGATATTTTTACCCTTATAAAAAATTTCGAGCGTTTCCCGGTTGTACCGGTTTCCATTGCAAGTTTCGCAGGTTACGTAAACATCGGGCAGAAAATTCATTTCGATTTTTCTCAGCCCATCACCCTGGCACGTCTCACAACGCCCGCCTTTAACATTGAAGGAAAAACGCCCCTGACCATAGCCCCGGATTTTAGCTTCCGGCAGTTCGGCGAAAAGCTGGCGGATATAATCAAATACTTTAGTGTATGTTCCCGGATTTGAACGTGGTGTTCGGCCAATTGGACTTTGATCGATGGAAATTATCTTGTTGATGTTATCAATCCCTTTGATATCATCGTAGGGCAAAGCCGCTGCTTTTGAATTATAAAAGTAGTTACTGAGTATTGGAATGAGGGTCTGGTTGATTAATGAGCTCTTTCCACTGCCACTAACACCGGTCACACTGATAAATTTGCCAAGCGGAACTTCCAAATCGATATTCTTCAGGTTATGTCCGCGGGCACCCAGTAATTGGATATTTTTTGTGTTTCCCGGCCGCCTGTTCTCCGGGATTTTAATGACCATTTCATCCCGCAGATATTTGGCAGTCATTGATTTGGAATCTAATTCATTGGGTTTTCCCTTTGTTACAATATAGCCTCCATAATCGCCGGCACCGGGACCCATATCAATCACATAATCGGCATGTTCTATGGTTTCCCGGTCGTGTTCTACAACCACAACACTGTTTCCAAGATCCCGCAGTGTTTCAAGAGAGTCGATGAGTTTAAGATTATCTCTTTGATGCAGGCCGATACTGGGTTCATCAAGAATGTACAACACTCCAACCAATTGCGTACCTATTTGTGTGGCAAGACGAATACGTTGTGCTTCTCCGCCCGAAAGGGTTTGTGCTTCCCGATCCAGGCTTAAATAATGCAAACCGACATTAATAAGGAAATCCAGGCGATCTCTTATTTCTTTAATGACCTGTGAACCGATAATTCTTTGCCGTTCATTCAGATCAAGTTTATTGACGGTATCCCGTAAAGCCCGGATATCCATCGTGACCAGTTCGTTGATGGAAAACCGATCAATTTTATAAGAAAGAGCCTCCTTGTTGAGCCGGCCGCCATGACATTCATCACATAATACCTTATTCATGAAAGCTTTGGCTTTTTCGCGCTGTTTTGCTTTGCCCTTACCTTCGTAATGCTGGCGTATCATGAGCGCCAGACCGTCATAGGTATGTTTGTAAGTCACGCTGTTGTCATTGAAATCATAACTCACATCATATTTTTGCTCGCCTCCGCCAAATATAAGAGTGTCGATGGCTTCCTGTGGATATTCCTTAACAGGAGAATCAAAATCCAGCCCAAATGTCTTAAGTACAGCCTGAATCTGCTTGAATACAAAAATTTCACGTGGTACACCAAGAAATCGAATAGCACCTTCACGAACAGATAAATTTTTATTCGGAATGACTAGATCCGGATCGACATCGTAACGATATCCGAGCCCGTCACATTTAGGGCATGCTCCAAATGGGGAATTAAAAGAAAATAGGTTGGGAGCAGGGTCTTCATAAGCAAGGCCGCTTTCCGGATCGAATAATTTTTGGGAAAACAGGTGATCGTGGTAATCGTTTCCGCCTTGCTGAACACAAATAATTACCGTTCCGTCGGCCATTTCAAGCGCCATTTGTACACTTTGCGAAATGCGCGAGTCGCTCTTTTGGCTGATTACAAACCGGTCGACAACCACTTCAATATTGTGTGTTTTATACCGGTCGATCTGCATGCCTTTTTCAATTTCAACGAATTCGCCGTCAATTCTTGCCCTGATGAAACCCTGTTTCTGAATTTGTTCAAACAGCTCACGATAATGACCTTTGCGTCCACGAACAACCGGTGCCAGGCAATAAGCTTTGGTGCCTTCCGGCATTTTTAAAATATTATCCACAACCTGGTCGGTGGTTTGTTTTTCCATCTTGTTGCCGGACAAGTAAGAATAGGGAATACCAACCCGGGCATACAAAAGGCGCAGAAAATCATAAATTTCGGTTACGGTGCCAACCGTTGAACGAGGATTACGGCTTGTGGTTTTTTGATCAATAGATATTACAGGAGATAATCCGTCTATAAAATCAACTTCCGGACGTTCCATCATTCCCAGAAACTGTCGCGCATAGGCCGATAACGATTCCATAAAACGTCGCTGGCCTTCGGCATAAATGGTGTCAAAAGCCAGGGAAGATTTACCCGAACCCGATAAACCGGTTAACACCACAAACCGGTCGCGCGGAATATTAATATCTATATTTTTAAGGTTATGCTCGCGTGCTCCGCGGATAATAATAGAGTCGTGCAAGGGCCTGACCGTTTAAGATTCAAAAAGAATAAAATACATAATTAATCAGTTTGTTGCGGAATTGTATTTTTAAAAAACATAGTTCTTTATATCCTTTGAACATCATGGAAATATCCAATCCCTGATGTTCGTCAACAAATTTTGTTGCTTGATTAGTTTCTCTTTTTTTAGAAAATTTTATTTAGTATCTTATAAAAGTTTATATCTGAAGATTTATCTCTTCGGGTGTTTGGGTTTAACATTAGGGGACAATGTAAACAATCGAATATTTCGCCGGTGTTGTGAACTTTGTCCACGCAGATTTTCAAAGATTTTACCTACCTATGAGTAGGATTACAGGGAAAAGCCGTTCATACACGATCTTATGATCTGTTGGGCGGCTTTTTTTATTTGATTTTATTATTTTTTGTGGATATTTGCCTTAGTAAATTGATATACTATTTTGCTGATAACATGTACAGAAAACTTTTAATCGTTGACCAATTACGCTTTACCCATGTCTCAGAATAAAATAAGGAAATGGACTCCCGATTCATGGAGAGATTTCCCGGCGAAGCAGATGCCTGATTATCCCGATGAACAGGAACTAAAAAGAAGCTTTAGGGAATTACGAAATTATCCTCCTTTGGTTACTTCATGGGAAGTGGAGGCACTAAAACAACAGATTGCCGAAGCTGCCAGGGGAAATGCCTTTTTACTTCAGGGTGGCGATTGCGCCGAAACATTCGAAAATGTCAGTTCTCCCCAGATTGTAAACTTGCTGAAAGTCTTGCTTCAGATGAGCCTGGTGCTTATTCATGAGACTAAGATACCGGTTATCAGGGTTGGACGTTTAGCCGGACAATACGCCAAACCAAGATCTAATGACACTGAAATTGTCGGTGGAAAAGAAATACCGATATACAGAGGTGATCTTGTAAATGGTTTTCCTGCTCTTGAAGATATCCGCCTGCCGGATCCCCGCCGATTGATTGATGGCTACCAGAAAGCAGCGTTGACATTAAATTTTGTACGTGCCCTTACCGAAGGCGGAGGTTTTGCGGATCTTCATAATCCCGGTTACTGGGAATTGGATTTCATGCGGCGTAATAAGTATTACAATGAATACAAAGCGATGGTGAATTCTATCAATAATGCCATCAATTTTGTTGAAACCATATCGCCACATCGCCTGGTGACATTACAACAGGTACATATTTATACCTCCCACGAAGGACTAAACCTGTATTACGATTCTGCTCAAACGCGTAAAGTACCTCATAAAGAAGGCTGGTTTAATCTAAGCGGACATATGATTTGGCTCGGCAACAGAACGCGTAATCTTGATGGAGGTCACGTTGAATATTTTCGCGGTATTCAAAATCCGGTTGGAATTAAAGTTGGTCCCCCGTACGATTTAGATGAAATTTTAAAGCTTATCAATATCCTGAATCCAAACCAGGAAGAAGGCAAGATTACGCTTATTACACGTTTCGGAAAGAATAAAGTAGCAGATGGATTACCGGGTTTGATCCGGGCCGTTAAAGCTGAGGGCTATAATGTGCTATGGAGCTGCGATCCGATGCATGGAAATACATTCGCAACCGATCAGGAAATAAAAACGAGAAGTTTTGAAGATATTCTGAGTGAGATTAAACAGACGTTTGCCATACATCGTGCTGAAGGAACAAATCTGGGTGGAGTGCATCTTGAATTGACCGGTGATAATGTCACAGAATGTATTGGCGGGGCTAAAGGATTGAATGAAGATGGTTTGAAAATGAACTATCAGACCTATTGTGATCCTCGTCTCAACTATGAACAGAGCCTGGAGATGGCTTTTTTAATTGCAAAAGAACTCAAAGAAAATATTCAGGCGGCTCATTAATTCGGATAATGCTCTTTTATAAAGCTCATACCTTAATAAGTATGGGCTTTTTTTATTTAAGACTGAGAATATCTGCAAAAAGTGCAGGACAGCCTGACGAAATTAAACTGTGAATGTCATTCGTGCAGGGTTCATACTGACCATTCAACAGGCTATATGAAAATATTTCATTAATTCTTTGAAAAAGCGGAATGGTACGACTTTTGTTTTATGGTAAAATGTAATTGAGAAACCAAGAACAAACAAACGGAGATCATAATTATGAAACTCACGAAATATTCACCAATATCACCAACCGATTTGATGGACTTCACTTCAATGCCTGTTCGCTTCAGCGATATTTTAGATGAATTTTTCAGTGATGCCGTAGCATCCAAAAACAATACATTCCATCCTAATGTTGATATCAGCGAAGACGATAAGTCATATTATATTAAAGTTGAATTGCCGGGAATGAAGAGAGAGGATATCTCGGTAAATCTCGATAAGAATAAATTAACCATTAGCGGTGAGCGTAAGTTTGAAAAAGAAGAAAAAAATAAACGATATCACTTGCTCGAAAGTGGTTACGGAACATTCAGCCGCTCATTTGTTTTAGATGAAGCTATTGATAAAGAAAGCATTGATGCCAAATTCGAAAATGGCATTTTGAATCTGATTCTGACTAAAAAAGAAAGTGAAGTGAGCAGAAAAATAGATATCAAATAAAAGAGAGACCATATTATTAAGTTAAGAAAGTCTCCATGGTTGATAAGAAAAAAGGGGATACAAGGAATTGTATCCCCTTTTTTTATGAAAACCCTAAATAACGTATTCCGGATGAAAAGATTATATATGATAATAAATACAATAAATTAACAAGTTTTGTGTTTTTACTCATTAAATGAATCAAAAATACTGACGTTACGATTTGCTGATATTAAACTTTAAAAGATACGAGCGAATAAAAGGAGATTAGAAATGAATAATCGTTTTCCTAAAATAATTTATGCGGCTGCAACTATTATTTTAGCTGTCCTGGTGTTTCGGTTTTCAACAAACGGGGATATCGCTAATGCCTCAATGTTTGTTTATCCACACACTTATCAAAAAGGTATAATTAATAAACAGGATAAATCATTTGAAACACTGAAAAATCTGGATGACGCACTTGCGAAGATTGCCAAAACAACAAATCCTACTGTAGTTACCATTTTTGTGCGAAAAGAAATTAAAGGGAAACAAGTCCCTATGAATATGGGTCCGTTTCAACAATTTTTTGGTAATGGTTTCCAAATGCAGCAACCTCCTCAGGTTGAACAGGGTATGGGATCAGGAATTATCGTTTCCAAAGACGGATATATCCTGACGAACAATCACGTTGTTAGTCACGCCGACTCTATTATGGTTCGGATCTATGGCGGTAAAGAATTGCCGGCAAAAGTGATCGGGACCGACCCCGAAACCGATTTAGCTGTTGTTAAAGTAAACGCCAAGAATCTGCCGGTTATCCATTTTGGCAACAGTGATAATTTGAAAGTTGGTCAGATTGTTATGGCCGTAGGAAGCCCTCTCGACAGAGGCCTGCATAATACCGTTACGATGGGTATCGTGAGTGCAAAAGGCCGTGATAATTTACATCTCGCTTCTTATGAGGATTTTATTCAAACCGATGCTGCTATTAACCCCGGTAATTCCGGAGGACCATTAGTAAACCTATACGGTCAATTAGTAGGTATCAATTCAGCTATCGCTACCGAATCGGGTGGTTACCAGGGTATTGGTTTTGCCATTCCGGTGAATATGGCCAAATGGGTTATGGATTCCATAATTAAATATGGAAAAGTTAAACGGGGTGAGCTGGGCGTTGAGATCAGCCAGATGGATGATCTCATGGCTCAGGCATTTGACATTAAAGACGACAAAGGTGCCCTGGTTCAATCAGTAAGTCCAGGTGGCCCTGCCGCTAAAGCCGGATTGAAAAAGGGTGATATTATCATCAAGCTGAATGGTAAAGAAATGGACAGTGCTAATGAACTTCGCAATCAAATCGCAAGCACAAAACCAGGAACGGAAGTTACGGTCACCGTTTTAAGAGATGGCAAAGACAAACAGTACACGGTAAAACTGGGAGAACTCAATAGTAAAGGAACTGAAATGGGCCGTTCATCCTCCGGTAAAAGCGCTCAGGATCTCCTTAATTTCTCAGTTGGCAATATCACAAACAGTAACGCTCAAAAATATCGCATACCAGATAATACCGAAGGGGTTGTCGTTACCAATATCGATCATCATGGTTCGGCTTATCAATCCGGTTTACAGGAAGGCGATGTAATCAATGCTGTGAATCGTAAACCTGTTCGTAATGTCGATGATTTTGATAATGCAATTAAGGGAATACACAAAGGAAGTGTTGTATTGCTGCGCGTTACCAGACAAAACAATTCATTCTTTATGGCATTCAAAATTTATTAATGAGTGAGCAATTAGGATGATTAAAGGCTCCTGTCGAAAATGACAGGGGCCTTTTTTTATGAGTATCTGAATTTTCTTTAAATATTTATTTTTTGGCAGGCATTTTGCTATGAATTATAGTAGCATATTGATAAGACATTGAGTATTAAAGTGTCACATTTCTGAAGAAAATTGTGACATTGTTACGTGACTATAATTATTTGAGTGGTTAAACCTGGCAGAATATGGATTATAAAGATTATTACAAGATTTTGGGTGTTAGCAAAAAGGCAGATGCCAGCGAGATAAAAAAGGCATACCGAAAATTGGCTTCAAAACTACATCCTGATGTAAATCCTGATAATGCGGAAGCAGAGAAAAAGTTTAAAGATGTACAGGAAGCCTATGAAGTGCTGAAGGATTCGGAAAAAAGAAGTCTGTACGACAAAGTAGGTTCCAATTGGAAACAATACCAGCAATCAGGTGGGCGTGCTGAAGACTTTGACTGGTCTCGCTGGACTTCTCAACCTGGTGGATTTCACCAATCCACTCAGTTTCAGGGTGATATCGGGGATATTTTTGGTCGGGGATTCTCCGATTTTTTTGAAGGCTTGTTTGGCGGACGAATGGGCGGTGCTCAAAGAACGGCACGTTCCCCATTCGGTGGTATGTGGAATGCCCAGCGTCCGGGGCAGGATGTGGAAGCCGAATTAAAAATATCGTTACAGGAAGCGTATAGCGGTTCGACAAGGAGTTTCGAGTTAAATGGGCAGCAAATGCGTGTTAAAATCCCAAGGGGAATCCGTGATGGTCAAAAACTGAAACTGAAGGGTAAGGGTTACTCAGGAGCCGGTGGCGGAAATTCGGGAGATTTATATCTTATCGTGAAAATTATACCCGATGCACGTTTTGAACGAAAAGATGATAACCTGTACGTAAATCAAACCATTGATTTATATGCCATGGTACTCGGTGGTAAAATTCATGTGCCAACATTAAGCGGTTCACTTAAATTGACGATTCCTGCCGGTAGTCAGAACGATAAACTCATGCGTCTGAAAGGACAGGGCATGCCCGTTTTCAAGAGTGATAAATTTGGCGATCTGTTCGTAAGGTTAAAAGTAAAACTTCCGACACATCTGAGCAGCGAAGAAAAAGAATTATTTGAAAAACTGGCTAAGCATCAAAAAACAAATCATATATAAAATCTTCAGGTCATGCATTCTTTCGTTTCAAAAATCATGAAAAAAAGTCAGTATTCAGAAATTGGTATGATATATGCCTTTAATCTTTCCAGATAAAACGAATATATAAATCAGAATAAATTATGAATTTTAATAAGTTTACACTAAAAGCTCAGGAATCTATCCAGAGTGCTTTGGATATGGCATCCAACCGAAATCATCAGGCATTGGAGCCATCTCATTTGTTGAAGATCATGATATCTGATCCCGATAGCATCGTTTTAACCGTTTTGAAGAAACTGGGAGTACAGGTTCAAAGTTTAACGGCAGAATTAGATAAGCAAATAGCTCAGTTGCCGGTAGTGAAAGGTGCGTCGGTATCAGGTCAGTACCTGTCGAACGATTCCAAAGAGATTTTTGATAATGCCCAGAAATCAGCAAGTGAACTGGGTGATGAGTACATCAGTTCCGAGCACATACTTATTGGAATGATTGATAGTAAGAGTGACATCGGAAAGCTATTACGTCAATCCGGAGTCAATCGTGAAAATGTCCTTAAAATTTTACAGGATGTTCGCGGTTCACAAAAAGTGGATGATCCAAATGCGGAAAGCCGTTACCAGGCATTAAAACGTTTTGCACGTGATTTGAATGAACTTGCAGAAAAAAATAAACTGGATCCGGTAATTGGACGTGACCACGAAATCCGCCGGGTCATGCAGATATTAACCCGCAGGACGAAAAATAATCCTGTACTTATCGGCGAACCGGGTGTTGGTAAAACGGCCATTGCCGAAGGTTTGGCTCTCCGAATCGTAAAAGGAGATGTTCCCGAAGGTTTGAAAACCAAACGCGTTGTCGCTTTGGATATGGGTGCGCTTATTGCCGGCACAAAATTCAGAGGTGAATTTGAGGATCGTTTAAAAGCCGTTGTGAAGGAAGTCAGCGACTCCGATGGCGAAATTATTCTGTTTATCGATGAAATCCATACACTGGTAGGTGCCGGAGCTACTGAGGGAGCCATGGATGCCGCCAATATTTTGAAACCGAGCCTGGCAAGGGGTGAATTGAAAGCTATTGGTGCCACTACATTGGCCGAGTATAGAAAATTTATCGAAAAGGATAAAGCCCTGGAACGCCGGTTGCAGACCGTATTCGTTGGGGAACCATCGGTAGAAGACACTGTATCTATTTTGCGCGGACTAAAAGAGCGTTATGAACTGCATCATGGGGTTCGGATTACAGATTCCGCTATCGTGGCAGCAGCTGAACTATCTCATCGTTATATTGCCGGCCGTTTCCTCCCGGATAAGGCCATTGATTTGATTGATGAAGCTGCTTCAAAATTACGGCTGGAAATCGACTCGATGCCCGAGGAGTTGGATAACATCGATCGTCAGATTCGTCAGTTAGAGATTGAGCGTCAGGCTTTAAAACGTGAAAATGACAAGGTCAAAATCGAAAGTATTTCCAGGGAAATTGCCGATCTCGAAGAACAGCGAGATATGCTTAAAACGCACTGGAAGACTGAGAAAGATCTGATTCAAAATATTCGGGGAATGAAACAGGCTATTGAAGCTGCAAAACAGGAAGCGGATAAAGCGGAACGAAATAGCGAATATGAACGCGTTGCCGAATTACGCTACGGAACCATCAAAAAACTGGAAAGTGATCTGGTAGAAGCGAATCAAAAACTGGCCGAGGTTCAGAAAAACCGAGCTATGTTGAAAGAAGAAGTGGAAGATGAGGACATTGCTGATATTGTTTCAAGATGGACGGGCATCCCGGTTAAGAAAATGCTGCAAAGTGAGCGTCAGAAACTTCTTTTAATGGAAGAAGAACTTCATAAAAGAGTTATCGGACAGGAACAGGCCATTGAAGCTGTTTCGAATGCCGTTCGCCGTTCACGTGCAGGCTTGCAGGACATCGGGCGCCCAATCGGCTCATTTATATTCCTGGGATCGACTGGTGTCGGGAAAACCGAGCTGGCCCGGTCCCTGGCGGAATACTTGTTTAATGATGAAAATGCGATGGTCCGAATTGATATGAGTGAGTATATGGAACGTCATAGTGTGAGCAGGCTCGTTGGAGCGCCTCCGGGTTACGTCGGATATGAAGAAGGGGGTCAATTAACAGAGGCTGTGCGCCGGCGTCCATATTCGGTTGTATTGCTGGATGAGATAGAAAAAGCACATCCTGATGTGTTTAATATCCTCCTGCAGGTGCTCGATGATGGAAGATTAACAGATAATAAGGGCGTTACCGTAGATTTCAAGAATACCATCATTATTATGACGAGTAATATTGGTTCCCATCTTATTCAAAATAAGATTCAGGAAACCGGCGGGACATTTTCGGAAGATGAATATGATATACTGAGAAATAAGCTAATGGATTTATTAAAACAAACGATTCGTCCCGAGTTTCTGAATCGTGTTGATGATGTGATTGTATTCCATCCGCTTGGAAAAGCCGACCTGCGTTCTATTGTTGATATTCGGCTGCAACACGTACATAAGTTGTTGGTAAAAAATCAAATAACATTAATTGTTAGTGATGATGTTAAAGATTGGCTGGCTGCACGAGGATATGATCCGGTTTATGGAGCACGGCCGCTAAAACGACTCATACAGACAGAGGTCGTAAATAAACTTGCAAAGCTCTTGTTGTCTCAAGAAAGCGAAGGGCCGACCGAATTTGAAGCCAAAGTATCAGGCGATGGTGAACATCTTGAATTTCCGGAAGTGTATCAGGATGTGAAATCGTGGGCAAAATGATTCCAATTCAGTAAAATTAAAAGGATTCCTAAAAAATGGGAATCCTTTTTTTGTTTAAAGGCAAAAATAATAATCGTTTACGATTTTATATAAAGGTGCGGGCTGCGTTTTTCTTCTCTAAATCTTAAAAAAAATGTAACAAATGGGATTACCTGCTCTCTTGTAGTAAAAGTTAGGGAATAATATAGAATACAGATTTTTGGGAAGTAGTATTTATTAGCAATCATGTTTTGGCCGATCAAATGCGCAAGATTTGAGCCAATTTCACGAGGATAAAAAATGAGTAAAGTACCTGTAAAAAATGTCATAATTCATCTGATCCGTAATATTGATAAGATTAAGACAGTTGAAGATTGGGCTCATTCAGCTGGCTATTCTAAATCTTATTTTCTGCGACAGACGAGAGATTTTTACGGTATGACTCCTGAACAAATTTTGAGAAAGGTACGTCTGATAAAAATAGTTGAAGAACTACACTATAACCCTGACAAAATATATTATGCCGTAGCTTTAGATGTTGGCCTCGGTGACGATAACAGCTTATGCTACTTTGTAAAAAAACATTTAGATATGACTCCTTCTATTTTAAAGAGTCATGTTAAAAGCCTGGACGCTTATAAGAATTTTGTGAAACATATTTATTCAGAACTCGGAACACGTTTGATGAGTTATGAAATAAAAAGTACCAGCATGGAAGAAAGGCTGGTCGCATGAATTTTACCAAATAAATACCCATGCTTTACCCATAAGATCTCACCCAAGGATCTTACCCATACCCCAAACACCATAGCCGTGCCGGTTGATTTGCTGGCACGGCTCCCTTCCCTGAAGGTTTACAATAAAGAATCCGGATTAAGTACTTTTAAATCATCAGGGATATAATAACGGCCTTTCCTGATCAATTCCCCGTCGAGGTAAACATCTGCTCCAATACATACCAAATCCCAATGAATATTACTTTTATTGCCGTTTGGAGCATCATCGTAGTCTTGTCCGAGTGTAAGATGGTTGGAACCGTAAATTTTTTCATCAAACAGGATATCGTACATTGGTTTTTCAATAATCGGATTTGTACCGAAACTGAATTCGCCAAAACGTCGGGCACCTTCATCGGTATCCAGGATATTTTCCAGGGCGCTGTTATTGGAAGAATCAAAATCTATAACCGTTCCGTCTTTAACCACCAATTTCACGAATTCAAAAGGTTTTCCCTGGTAAACAGAAGCAGCATAGCTTATCTGGCCATTAACGGATTCCAATACCGGCGATGAAAATATTTCACCATCGGGGATATTATGTGTTCCATAACAAGGGACCCAGTTTTGCCCTTCTATG
Organism: uncultured bacterium; assembly: GCA_963783355.1. Lineage (GTDB taxonomy): Bacteria > Bacteroidota > Rhodothermia > Balneolales > DATFMH01 > CAWANF01. The sequence continues at coordinate 122,764 of CAWANF010000015.1, read as the reverse complement.
GATAATTCAATATCTGTTCCCTCACCTTTCAAATGAACCATTTTTGCCTTTCTGAGACGTGCTTCCAAAGGTTTCATTGCCTCCTTAAGTTTACTGTAATCGAGTAGACAGGCCTTGTAAAAATAATCGTTGAAAAGGGTAGTAGACATTTTGGCATTCATGGCGAAAGCCGGTGACGGATAGCGCATGATGCACCATTTGGTATGTTTGACGCGTTCTTCAAAATGGACCGGTTTTAAATATTCTTCGGCATATGCTTGGTTGGATTCTTTGCTGACAGATGATGCCTCATAAATATTTTCAGTTGCCCGAATTCCGACATAGGCATCCATCTTTTTCATTAATGGCAATTGATCTTGTTCTGCCAGATACTTCCAAAAATCAAGATTGCCGGTTTCTAATAATATTCTATCTATTTCGGTATCATTGATATGTACAAATGGTTTCGCTTCCATTTTTCGGGCAATTTCAGCTAATGCTCTTGCAAGACCGATTCCATTCAGACCGATGAGATGGATCATCACATTTTCATCTTTTTGTAAACCGACACTGAATGAAAGAATTTTTTCGGCAAGGTGATAATCGTTTAAACTGTAATTCATAGATTTTGCATATTTAGTAAGTTGTATAGCAGACATCAGATTATAATATTAACCGATGTTCTAATATTTTTGTTCAGAGAAATTATCAATGTGAATGATTTTGTCGCATAATTCGAGTTCCTGCGGGTCATTCGTAGCGATAATTAATAATTTTTTTTTAGCGGACCAAAGTTGCGAAATTTGTTCAATTAATTCGTGGCCTTTACGGTCGAGGTTAGTTCCGGGTTCATCGAGCATTAAAATTTCCGGGGAATGTATGATGGCACCGGCAAGTTTGATTCTTTGTTGCTGCCCCGAGGATAGGTTTCCGAATAATTCATCAGTTTTATGAGCGATTCCAACGAATTTTAGGATTTCTTCGATGCGTTTTTCGGAAGAATCGATGCTTCGGAGATTGCAGATAAATTTCAAATTCTCCCGGCAAGTTAATTCGGGGTAATGATTTACATATGGTGCTGCATAACCGAGATAATCTTTCAATAACAAAGGGAGTATTTCGTTATTGTTACGAATCCACTGGATTGAACCTTTTGTTGGCCGTAATAGTCGGCTCAAACATTTTAATAATGTGCTTTTCCCGGATCCGTTGGGGCCGGCGATTCCGAAGACTCCTTCAGAAAGTTCAAAAGATACTTTGCTAAAGATGTTTCTTTGTCCGAATCTCTTAGATAAATTATTAACCGTAAGTTTTAGCATGCCCAAAAGTAATGAGTGTTAAGCAAATCACCAATCAAAAGGTTGTATTGACACAAATGTCGTTCTATATTCTTCAAAAAAGTTGAATTATGCATAATGTCGTTAAAGAAATAACAAACAAATATGTCAGCAGGTTACCCGAACATGAGGAATACCTGTTTCCGGAAGAATTAGCCCGTTATGGAATTCCGGATTTTGTAGTTGAGAGAGTTCGTTTCGAGCTTAAGAATAACCTGATTCAGTCCCTGATTATTCCTGAAACCGATTGGGCTGATATGAAGGATGAGCAAATAGAAGCACAATGGAATGTTTTTCTTGAAGAAATTGCGGAGAATGTCAGGTTACCCATGAGTTATGGGGGATCCGTGTTCGAGAATTGTATCGACGATATCATATCGGTGCTGTCTGAACCACGTACCTATATTACTGAACTCCTCTTTGGAGAACGCGCTGATCTTTTCCGCCAGGAGATAGTGCAACGAGCTCAGGGCATTGTTGTATTTTCTCATTTAGCACAGGCCATACTTCGTTTCATGCAAAAAAAAGAATTAGATACCATTAGCAGGGAACGTGCAAATCAGGTCGTGGCACGCATTGATGACCGGCTAACCGAACATTTCTCACCTTTGAATTGGGCTCAACATCTGGATCCTCTATTTATTATGACAGATAATAAAGTAGATCCCGATCTGATTCGATGCTTTTTTGAGGATAAAGAAAAAACGAATTGGGCGAATCGATTTGACAGGGAAAGTGAACTGGTAACCCGGTCGAGATTTATTGAAATCTTATCTGCCCCCGATGCGAATTATTATAATGAAGAACCGGAGGAGCCAGTGGAAACCGTTGAGGATATTTCAAATGCATCGGAAGAAAAATCGTTGGCTGAATCATTTAATGAGGAAGATGTTAAACAAAAACCACTGGTAGAGCGATTCAATAAGAAAGAAAATAATCTGGCAGAGGCATTTTTACAGGCGCAGCAGGCTCTTCAGGAGGAATCGGAAATAAATTCAAAAATTGGGGAATTATCCGCAGATAGATTTTTTGCCTCAGAAGAATCGGAATTACAAAAAGAGGCTGAGGAAGAAAAGGCTGAGGAAGTGCAGCAGGAAACGGAAGCAAAAGACGCTCCGGAAGTGAAAGAAGAAGAATCGGAGGAATCGGAGGTTGTTTCTGGAGAAAATAAACAGGAAACAGCAGCAGAGATTGAAGAAGAAAAATCAGAAGTTACCACTCCAACAGAGGCTGCCGAAGAATCCGAACCGGACATAGACGTTCCGGAAGAATCGGAGGATGCTGTTCCAATATGGAAACGATTTGCAGTAGCCAGTTCAGAAGATGATAATATTCTGAAAAAATATGATCATTCGGACGATGGCCGGGAGTTATCTCAAACTAAAAAATCCCTGGCACAACAACTGGCTGAGGAAAATGAGCCGGATGAGTATAATGAAAAGCCAATCATAGATTTAGTTAATGATCAGGAAAAAAGTGAAGAGTCTGATCCGTTTGATTTACTTTATCATTATGTTGAAGATCAAGAGAATCGTTTTACGGATGAAATATTCGGGGGCGATAATAACAGTTTTACAGAAGCATTAAAAATGATTGCTGAGTTTGAATCCTGGAGTAAAGCCAGTAAGTATATTTCTTCAGAAATATTCAGGAGAAATATGATAAATATTTATTCGGAATCAGCGATTGACTTTACCGACAGGCTTCAAACGTATTTTATTGAAAAAAAATAAGAACGAAACTATAAGAGCATGTCCAACGAACGAATTGAAGAACTTGCTCAACTTAAGGAAAAATCAAAGTTGGGCGGTGGCCTTGATAGAATTGAGCGCCAGCATAAATCAGGCAAACTAACAGCAAGAGAACGAATTGAATTGCTGCTTGATAAGGGGTCTTTCCAGGAAATTGGAGCTTTTGTTAAACACCGCTCCAAAGATTTTGGCCTGGATAAGCAACGATATCTCGGGGACGGCGTCGTAACAGGTTTTGGTAAAATTGACGATCGACCGGTGTATGTTTTTAGCCAGGATTTTACGGTTTTTGGTGGATCATTATCGGAGTCACATGCCGAGAAAATTGTTAAAATAATGGATCTGGCGATGAAAAATGGTGTGCCGATTATCGGTTTGAATGATTCCGGTGGTGCCCGCATCCAGGAAGGGGTGGCGTCACTTGGAGGATATGCCGAAGTATTCTGGCGTAATTCAATGGCTTCCGGGGTCATACCGCAAATTTCAGCAATCATGGGCCCTTGTGCCGGTGGTGCTGTGTATAGTCCGGCCATTACCGATTTTACATTTATGGTCAAGGGGACAAGTTTCATGTTTGTTACCGGTCCGAATGTGGTTAAGACCGTGACGCATGAAGAAGTGACTTCTGAAGAATTAGGTGGAGCCATGGCCCATAGTTCTAAATCCGGTGTCAGCCATTTTGCCTGCGAAAATGACGCCCAATGCCTGATGGATATTCGGCAGTTAATGTCTTATCTGCCGATGAACTGTGAGGAAAAAGCTCCGGTTACGGATTCGACTGAGCCCGATCCGTCCAAAGTGGCATTGCTCGACGCCATGGTTCCGGATAATCCAAATAAACCCTATGACATGCATGATGTCATATCAGGAATTGTAGACAACGATACTTTCATGGAAGTTCACGAAAACTATGCGGATAATCTTCTCGTCGGGTTTGCCCGTTTGGGCGGAAAAAGCATCGGTGTGGTTGCCAATCAACCCTTATCGCTTGCCGGATGCCTGGATATTGATGCTTCCATAAAAGGAGCACGTTTTGTACGCTTTTGTGATGCCTTCAACATTCCTCTTCTTGTCTTTGAAGATGTGCCGGGTTTTCTTCCCGGAACCGATCAGGAATGGGGTGGTATCATCAAACATGGTGCAAAACTGCTATATGCATTTTGCGAAGCTACGGTGCCGAAAATGACAGTTATCACACGCAAAGCCTATGGCGGGGCTTATGATGTGATGAATTCGAAGCACATACGAGCTGATTATAATGTGGCGTGGCCAACAGCTGAGATCGCAGTGATGGGGGTGAAAGGTGCCGTTGAAATCATCTTTAAAAGAGATATTGCGGCAGCCGATGATAAAGAATCAAAGCAAAAAGAGCTGGAAGATTCGTATGAAAAAGCTTTTGCCAATCCCTACAGGGCAGCTGAACGAGGGTATATCGATGATGTTATCCTGCCATCTGAAACCAGGGAAAAACTAATATCTGCTTTCGAACTGATTAAAAATAAAGTGGACAGTGTTCCCCGTAAAAAGCACGATAATTTACCATTATAAGTTAAACAGTGAATTTTATTTGAAGGCGTGAGTATTTATTCACGCCTTTTTTTGTCTAAATTATTTTTATGGATTTATTTCAGGAAAAAAAGAATACAAATTCAAAAGAATCTTCAATCCGTGAACCCTTGGCAACAAGGATGCGGCCGCGCAATCTGGATGAATTTGCCGGACAGGAACATGTTTTGGGCAAGGGAAAATTGCTTCGGCGTATGATTGAAAGCGGTGTGATTGGATCGGTTATATTTTATGGCCCGCCCAGTTCCGGAAAGACCACGCTGGCTTACGTTATTTCCCGTGAAGTCAATGCCGATTTTGAAATATTAAATGCTGTGCTGGATGGTGTCAAAGAATTGAAAATGGTGGTTCAGCGGGCAAGGGATCGTGAAAAAGTAAATAGCCGAAAAACGATACTTTTTGTTGATGAGATTCATCGGTGGAACAAGGCTCAACAAGACGGATTACTGCCTCACCTGGAATCCGGTTTGCTGACATTGATTGGGGCTACCACTGAAAATCCTTTTTATTCCCTTGTCGGACCACTATTGTCCCGATGCCAGTTGTTCGAGTTATTTCCTTTTACTATCGATGAAATCAGTTTTTTAATTGATCGTGCACTTGAAGATGAAGAACGGGGATTGGGAAAATATCATGTTGATATTACGGATGAAGCAAAGAAATTTTTATCTGAATATTCCGGCGGAGACATCCGCAATGCATTGAATGCCCTTGAATTAGCTGTTGTTACGGCTAAACCGGATAAGAACGATCGACGTAGTGTTGATCTGGATTTAGCCCGGGAGTGTCTTCAAAAAAGAGTGTTTAAGTACGATACCACTGGAGACGAGCATTATCATTATGCATCAGCATTTATAAAATCGATGAGAGGCTCTAATCCGGATGCGGCATTATACTGGCTTTCGGCCATGGTTGAAAGCGGCGAAGACCCGAATTTTATATTCCGGAGAATGATGATTTTTGCTTCTGAAGATATCGGTATAGCGGATTCGTCGGTATTGGTAACCGTCAATGCGGCGCATGAAGCCTATACAAAATGCGGGATGCCGGAAGGCTGGTATTTTCTAGCTCATGCCTGTTTGTTTTGTGCTTTAGCTCCAAAGAGCAACAGTACCTCCGCTGTATTTTCGGTAATGAGTGAGATTCAGAAAAAGGGAATCGGGAATGTTCCTACCCATTTAAAAGATAAGACAGCCAATAAACTGGAAGCGAAGTATCTTGATGTGAAAAATGCTTCTGAGGATTACAAATATCCACATTCATTTGAGCATCATTGGGTATACCAACAATATTTACCTGACAACCTGAAAAATAAGAAATGGTTTGAAGCGGGAAAGGAAGGATATGAACCACGTTATTGGCAGCGATTACAAAATATTATGAATCAGGAGAAAGACGATAATAAATAATCTCTGCTACTTTTTGTGAAATTCATATCACTTCCGTTTCTATTGCAATGAATGATTAAATAGTTACACCGAATAAGAGGTAAATATTCTTGGTGTATGGATTTACTTGTACCGCTCCGTTAACAGGAAGACTGAACTTATCAGTAATTTTAACATCTTGTGTATTGCTGAAACCAATTAACACAAGGCCAGGTTTTGTCATTTCCTGAAAAGATCCCTTTTCTTCCTGGCCGTAATACCCTGTTTTCATTGGAATAAATCCTAAAGTAAGTTCGGCTGTTAATATAGGATAAGAAGCCTGTAAGTAGACTGAATGTTTTTTATCCGCTCCTGCAAAATTTATGTTGGCTGATAAACCAATTGGAAAGCTTTTCGGGCCAGTATATCCAAGGTTAGCTTCGAAAACGTGATAATTGTTGAAATCGAAATAGTATCCCGTACTTGTATAAGGGAGGAAGTAGTCTGTGATCCCAAGGCTGAAACTTCCTGATGATGCCGTAGGAATGGTATATGAAGCATAAGCATCTGTTTCAGTATACGCTTTGGATTCCGAGGTTGGATTTCTCATCGTAGAGAAAGCTCCCCAAACTCCAATTTCGAAATTAGAATCATCGAACATGAACGATGGTTGTAACGAAGGAGAATCGCCAAAATTGAACCCCCTCCAGATATATTGGTTGTAAATATCCATAGAGGCGCTGAAGGAAGCCTGTGCCATCACGCTTTTAGCAGAGAACAGGCAAATTGCGATCAATAATATTTTATAAAATGAATTTTTGAAATTTGTGCTTTTGAGGTCCATAATAATACCTGTGTTAAAGGTTATGGTTATTTGTTTGATAGTTTTTGGGCCTGAAAAAAGACAAAGAGATGGTATACAAGTTGAATAAAGAAATGTTGTTTCTTTTCAGCTGGCCAACAAAAAGTCAAAATTTGTATAATTGTTGTGCTTTCATATTACCTGGTCAGGGCAATTTAAGAAAGCACAAAGGAATGATTATTAATTGGTTAAAGGATATTTGTAATAAATTTTTCCATTCCATTTTTTAATAAAGAGAATTATTACGTCCTGCAAACGACCCACAATAAAGTGAGTCGTCTACAGAACAACCTGCTGACCATGACATATTAGGCTTCAGCTGCAGGAATAAATTCTTGTACTGATGTGGGTTCATCATATCCGTGGACACCCATTTCCGGAATATCAAGACCGGCAATTTCATCAGCGGCACTCACACGAATACCCATGACGTTGTCGCATATTTTGAAGAAAGCGTACATTACTGCGAATACAAAGACGAAGCATACAATACCACCGATTAATTCAGCTACGAACTGACCGGGGTTGCCATAGAATAAACCGGTTACGGTACCGGAAACGCCATTCCAGCCGGCGCCATAGCTACCGTCGGCGAAAAGGCCAAGAGCAAGGATGCCCCAAAATCCGTTTACACCGTGAACGGCAATAGCTCCGACAGGATCATCTATCTTCAATTTTTGGTCGATGAAGAATACGGCTGCAACCACCAGGACACCGGCAATAGCTCCGATAAGGAAAGCTGATTCAGCGTTAACGAATGCACAGGGAGCCGTAATGGCAACAAGACCTGCAAGCATACCGTTAGCCATCATACTGGGATCCGGCTTTTTGAATTTAATCCACATGTAAAGTGTCGCGAATAAAGCCCCGCTGGCACTGGCCAACATCGTGTTCGTAGCAACGACAGCGATACGGAGATCGGTTCCGGCTAACGTTGAGCCAGGATTGAAACCGAACCATCCAAAAGCAAGGATGAATGTACCTATTATGGCCATTGGGAGGTTGTGTCCCGGAATAGCATTGACGGAACCATCTTTATTATATTTTCCTATACGCGGGCCAATAACCATGGCACCAGCCAAAGCGGCAACACCGCCAACCATATGTACTACGGAAGATCCGGCAAAATCAACAACACCGTGTCCTAAACCAAAGTTGGTTCCTAAAGCGGATAACCATCCGCCTCCCCATACCCAGTTGCCGTAGAGTGGGTATACGATTGCAGAGATGAAAAGACCATAAACCGCAAAAGCTTTGAATTTCCATCTTTCAGCCATAGCTCCAGTTGGAATGGTGGCTGTGGTGTCCATGAAGACCATTTGGAAGAGGAAAAGGGCAAAAATACCAACGTCATACACGGAACCGTTCAGGAAGAATCCGGAACCACCGAATAATCCGAAACTTTTTCCGAATAAATGAAGGGTTATTTCATGGTTTAATCCAGGGGTTCCACCTAAGGCGCCGATGGATCCCACCCCACCGAACATTAGTGCGAATCCGCAAATCCAGAAACCTATGATACCCAGAACGTAAATGAAGAAGTTCATACTCATGGTGTGTGCTACGTGTTTCGCCCTGGTAAAACCTGCCTCTACCATTGCAAAACCGGCTTGCATGAACATGACAAGGAATCCGGCAATCAGAGTCCAGACCAGGTTTATAGAAATCATATTGTGGCCAACGGCATTACCGAGTTCCGTAAGTGTCGGTTTTCCAGCCGTAGCCGCAGGCACATCGTTTATCGTACCGGTGTGTGCCCCTGTCGGATCAGCTTGCGCCTGTGCATATGTTGTAGGTGGAGCAGCCGTCATCAATAAAAATATGACTATTAATATTGAAAACAGGCTTGATGGAAAATGTTTTTTAATCGCATTAGTTCCCATAATGTTTTTTATTTTTTATTAAAGAGAGTCAAAGTTAGGTCAGTCAGTTTTTTTCAACCCATATTTTCAGGGTCGTTTACAACGCGTTATCATCACGTTCGCCATTGCGTATGCGATAGGCTTCAGAGACGTCATAGACAAATATTTTTCCGTCACCAACATCGCCTGTTGATGCTGATTTCATCAGGCAGTCAATTAAGTCGTTGAGACGATCGTCAGGTATGACGATATCCAGAAGCATTCGTGGAATGAATCCAATCTCAACCGTGGCGCCACGATACATTTGCGTTGCGCTGTGTTCCAATCCAAATCCCTTTACATCCATAAAGGTCATGAATCCGATACCGATTTGTTTTAGTTCTGTATGAACTTCTTCAAATTTTGAAGTCCGTATGATTGCTTCTACTTTTTTCATAAAGCAAGTATAGTTTTAGTTTATAGACAGCTAGTGAGAAGAGACTATTTTTAGAGTTGCGGTTTTAATTATTGAGAAGAAACCGGGATCTCCCGCATTCAAGAGAAATCCCGGTATGTATCGGCTGTATGTGTTGTTAAGTGTCGCAAATCAATTAAGGATTTGCAGGATGGGAGATTGAGGAAAGAGATACTGCCAGAGCAGCACTCTGTTCGCAATTTCTTTCTGATGAACAGCTCGTTTTATTTTTGTGTTTTGTGAGAAACAAAAAATCAGTTCGCCCCAATTCAGGGGCCAGGTAAAATTCTTTATATGAATTGTATGTAATTGAAACAATTCCTGTCATGTCAATTTCTTCTGTTCTTAAATCCTCTTTTATAAAAATATTTTTTGCTGATTTCATGTCCACTCCCAAAAAATTAAACCCGATACGTTTTATTTTATTTGTCGACTAAAAAGTCTAATTGATAATCCTATTGTCAATAAATACTTAAGGTATTTCGTTTTATCTGACGTAAAATTTAATGCTTTATTTCCAAAAGTCAATAATAAATTACGTATATATGGTAAATTAATTTATTTATTAAGTTATTATTAATTAAAAAGCGCTTTTATTTAGGAAAAAAAATTATAAATGCTAAAAATATTTTTATTACAATGCTATTTGGCGGATAAAAATTAATAAAATGGATGTAATAGCATAAATAATTATTGTGCAGTGACGATGATTATAGTAAAGGAATATTCCCGTGTTCAGGTTATTATCTCAGGAGTGAAAATGGTGAGGGGTTGATGAAAAAAGAATCAAGCGGTTCAACAGTTTAGGATCCTTTTTTGCAGATTTATAGAAGCCGGGACAGTAATGTTTGATGAGAAGTTTTACTGCGAAGAGATTATGAATAGTCGTATTCGAAAACAAAAAAGGGTTCACATAATGAAATGTGAACCCTGAAAAAATAACTTAATTTAATTTGAGCATGTATCCTACACCATGCAGGGTAACCAGGTATTGTGGATCGTCTGGTTTTAGTTCAATTTTAGAACGAAGTTTAGATATATGAACATCTACCGTTCGTGTATTGGTACTGTATTCATACCTCCAGACATTTTCCAGTAAATCGTCTCTCGAAACCGGTTCATTGGCGTGGGAAACAAGATAACGAATCAATTCAACTTCACGGGTTGTCAATTCGACATCATCATCGGGACGCAGAACCACGGAGTCGTTGAGCTCAATCCGTACCGGTCCCAGAGTAACGACATCTATAGGACCTGATTTGGAATACGAATTAGCGCGGCGCAGGCGGGCCTGGATACGTGCCAGCAATTCTTTGACTCCAAAAGGCTTCGTGATATAGTCGTCGGCGCCAATATTTAAACCCGTCACTTTATCTATTTCCTGATCTCTGGCCGTGAGCATGATTATCGGAAAAGTATATTTCTCTTCACGAATCTGTTTGCAAACTTCGTAACCGCTCATGGACGGAAGCATAATGTCCAATATCATGAGGTCAGGTGTTTTCTCCTTGATGAAATCAAGGGCTTCCTGTCCTTTCTCCCGTACATGAACGATGTAGCCTTCATTTTCAAGGGTGTCGCGAAGAGTAAAGATCAGGCTTGGTTCATCTTCAACGATGAGTATGTTTTTATCCGTGAACGACATAGTTTGAATCGCTTTCTTTAGTTATAGCTTTAGTGGACTCGTTGTTTTGCAAGCCCATTTTTTTTGCTTCACTATTCGTAAGAACAGGGAAGTGTAATGAAAATTTTGAACCTTTGCGATACTGACTTTTCAGAGTGATATATCCGCCATTCATATTCATCATATTTTGAACGATAGATAAACCGAGTCCATGGCCTTTTGAATTAGCCGTCAGACTGTCTTCTACTCTGTAAAACTTATCAAAAATATGCTTTTGTGCCTTGTGAGGAATTCCTAAACCGTGATCTTCCACATCGATAATGACTTCCCGGTGATCCTGCCTAACCGTCACACCAATATATTTTTCATCATGACTGTATTTAATGGCATTTTCAATAAGATTACCCAATATATTATCGAATGTTTCTGTATCAATCTTTACCATCGATACAGAATTGTCTATTTGAACTTTTAATGTAAAATTATTGCTCTCGATATAGTTCCGATGATTATCAATATAATCTTTTACTAATTTATTCAAATAGTTTGGTTTGGGTTTGGCCATCATTTGACCGGAGTCGTATTTGGCGACATCCAATAACTTCTCAATCATTCGCCTCAGGCGGACCGACTCGTTGTAAATATGTTTACCATAAGAGATCAAACGTTCCGGATCCTTAACACGGCCGTCTGCCAGGTTTTCACCAGCAGCCTGCATCACAGATAAAGGTGTTTTAAGTTCATGGGTAACATTAGCAAGAAAACCTGATTGACGCAAAGCCAGATCGCGTTCTTTTTGAGCCGTAAGAAAGATGAAAACCAGGCTTCCGAGCAATAAGAGTACGGCCGCACCCAATGCGGTTAGATTTCGTGCAAACTGAGCCCGTGAGGCGGCAACTGAAGGAAGTTCATCAAAAGCTACCATCAGGTTCCAGTTATTTAAAAGATCCGGGAATTGTTCAATGATATGTACCCTTTTTCGATCAAATTGAACTTTTGGATTATTAGAAGTCAGCACTTCATTTTTAACCCAATCGTGTACCCACACGGTGATACCATGGGAATTATTACCTCCAAATGTCTTAACCAGCAGGGGTTGTAAATAATCATTGATCAGGTAATCATTATTAATGACCAGGCAGAGATAACCGATTACAGAGTGATTTTTGGTATTTATTATCGTAATTGTCATGCTTCGGTTGGTATCGAAGAGGGTTTTTGTAGGAAATTGATAATCCTTAACCAACACTTTCATGCGCGTACGGGCCAAACCGACTCCATCGCAGACCAAATCGGGATAATTGGTATCGCTGACCATGGCATTTTTTACAGGTTCGTACTTGAGCAATGGGCCATGAACATCACAGGCTTTTGAATCAGGGAATGAAAAATAGATAGCACTATAAAGTGAATCTTTAGCTGTTTGAGCCAAAAATTTTAAAAATGGTTTTGGAAATGATTTGTTCTTGTCGATGGCGTCCTGAAGGGTTTCCGTATTGATTTTCCAAATGTTACGGGAAACAACCAAAAAACGATTACGTACCTGTGAAGCTAATTCGGAGATTTGATCTTTTTGATTTTCGTAGGAGGTCGTGATAGAATTTTCATGTAATTCGTATAATGAATAAACATTCATGCCCGTCAACCCGATGATGGCAATCAGGCCGATACCAAATAAGACCCAGCGAAATGAAAATTTATTATTCATAAAACACGCTCTGCGTCATGTCAGGAAAGTAATTCTGAATAGTCGAGCATCGAAAGCTTTTTAAAATCTATGTTCTGGAAAAACATCAAAGCCAAGTTACTTTAAAATTAAATTAAATTAAATTTTTGCAAAGACAAGAGTCCAATGAACATCTTTTGATATATTCTAATATGACCAATTAATAATTTATGTAACGCAATATAATACGTTTTATTAAGTGGTTGCACAAAAGATATAAAAATTCATTGTTTTAGCTTTGATTCGGTTCATAATTTAGGATAGGAGACAACCATTTCTCTATTTCATTAAGAGACATTTCTTTTCTTTTCTGATAATCAACGACCTGATCTTTGCTAATCTTCCCTACTGAAAAATAATCGGCCTGGGGATGTGCGAAATAGAGTCCGCTGACTGATGCCGCCGGGTACATAGCAAAATTTTCCGTTAAATGGATGCACGTATTTTTTTCGGCATTTAACAATTTAAACAATGTTTCTTTTTCCGTATGATCGGGATTGGCAGGATATCCCGGCGCCGGACGAATACCAGTATATGATTCTGATAATTAATTCATCATTTTTTAAATCTTCATTCGCAGCATATCCCCAGTACTCTTTCCGAACCTTTTCGTGCATCATTTCAGCTAATGCTTCAGCTAAACGATCGGCCAGGGCCTTAATCATGATTTTGTTATAATCATCATGATCCTTTTCGAATTTATCAATCAGATTTTCTATTCCAAGTCCGGCCGTTACTGCAAATCCACCGATATAATCAGGAATGCCCGTTTCTTTCGGAGCAATAAAATCCGCCAGCGATTTATTGGGTTGTCCCCTACGTTTTTGAGCTTGTTGGCGCAGCATGTGAAATTTTGCCCGGATTTGGTCACGATTTTCATCGGTATATACTTCAATTGTGTCACCAACGGCGCTGGCAGGAAACAACCCGATTACCGCTTTCGCCTGCAGTAATTTTTCTTTAGTAATTTTATCGAGGAGTTTTGTTGCATCATCGAATAATTTTTTTGCCTCTGTTCCTACTGTTTCGTCCTCAAAAATCTGAGGATATTTACCGGTCAGCTGCCAGGCGATAAAAAACGGATTCCAGTCGATATATTTACGGACTTCAGCAAGATCAACAGATTTGAAAACCGTGATCCCGGGATGATCTGGTTTTTTAATGTCCTTCGAATCCCAGGTTATTTCGGTCTTGTTTTCCCTGGCTTTTTCAATATTTAAATAAGTCTTTTTCTGTGTTTTCTTTTTCTGTTTTTCACGAAGATCTGCATACTCACTGGCGATCTCTTGTTCAAACGGTTTTCGCAATTCTTTGGAAATCAATTTGCTAACCACCGTGACACTTCTTGATGCATCGAGAACGTGAACGGTGGTTCCCTTGTATTTTGGAGCGATTTTAACCGCAGTGTGAAGCCGTGATGTCGTCGCTCCGCCAATCAATAATGGAATATCAAATCCTTCTCTTGTCATTTCCGAAGCAACATGGGCCATTTCATCAAGAGAAGGAGTGATGAGTCCGCTCAGCCCGATAATGTCCGCTTTTTGTTTTCGGGCTTCTTCCAGGATTTTATTAGCCGGAACCATGACTCCCAAATCGACGACATCGTAATTATTGCATGCCAGCACCACACCAACGATATTTTTCCCGATATCATGAACATCCCCTTTGACCGTAGCCAGCATCACTTTGGCAACGGCGGACGTATCACCGGCCGCTATTTTATTGGCCTCAATGAAGGGCAGAAGATGAGCCACGGATTTTTTCATCACCCGGGCGCTTTTAACGACCTGCGGCAAAAACATTTTCCCGGATCCGAATAAATCGCCCACAACGTTCATTCCATCCATTAAAGGTCCCTCGATGACGTGCAGCGGATCATCGTATTGGAGACGGGCTTCTTCGGTATCTTCAATGATATAATCCAAAATACCTTTCACAAGAGCGTGACTCAGGCGTTCTTCGACCGTACCATTCCGCCATTCGTCTTTTTTCTGCTCTTTTTGTCCGTTGTCTTTAATTTTTTCAGCGAAATCCACCAGGCGTTCTGTGGCATCAGTACGTCGATTAAAAATCACATCCTCAACAAGTTCCAGTAAATCGGGCTGAATTTCTTCATATACTTCCAATTGTCCGGCATTGACAATGGCCATATCCAGTCCGGCTTTGATGCCGTGATATAAAAATGAGGAATGCATGGCTTCACGAACAGGGTTGTTGCCGCGAAAAGAAAAGGAAATGTTGCTCAGGCCTCCACTCACTTTAGCTAATGGCAGGTTTTTCTTAATCCACTCGGTCGTTTTCAGGAAATCGATAGCGTAATTATTATGTTCTTCGATGCCGGTGGCAATGGTCAGAATATTTGGATCCAGAATGATGTCCTGGGGAGCAAAACCCACTTTTTGAGTGAGCAGATCATAGGAGCGTTTACAGATTTCCATGCGGCGTTCCAGGGAATCGGCCTGGCCCTTTTCATCGAAGGCCATGACTACGACCGCGGCCCCGAAATCCCGGACTTTACGGGCATGTTCAAGAAAGATTTCTTCGCCTTCTTTCAGACTGATGGAATTGACCACGCATTTGCCCTGTGTGCACTTCAGTCCGGATTCGATAACCGACCATTTGGATGAGTCGATCATGATTGGTACACGGGAAATGTCCGGTTCAGCGGCAATCAGATTCAGAAAAGTAACCATGGCATGTTCCGAATCGAGCATGCCTTCGTCCATATTGATATCGATGATTTGGGCCCCGTTTTCAACCTGCTGACGTGCCACCGACAAAGCCTCTTCATATTCTTCATTCAGAATCAGCCGGGCGAATTTTTTAGATCCCGCAACATTGGTACGCTCGCCTATATTTATAAAATTAGTATCAGGACGAACGACCAGCGGTTCCAGTCCGCTCAAGCGGAGATAGGGCTCCGATTTTGGAATTTTTCGCGGTTTGCATTTACTGACCGCGTCAACCATTGCCCTGATGTGTTCCGGGGTTGTTCCGCAACAGCCACCGGCAATGTTGAGAAAACCATCTTTGCAGTACCGGTTAATCTGCTCCGACATGAAATCGGCCGTTTCGTCATATTCTCCGAATTCATTTGGCAGGCCGGCATTTGGATATAAACTGATCGGGCAGGTCGCAATGCGTGACATCTCCTCGATAAACGGGCGCATTTGTTCGGAGCCCAGGGAGCAATTGAGCCCGACGCTCACAAGATTCCGGGTATGAGCGATGGAAATCCAAAAGGCTTCCGTCGTTTGGCCCGATAACGTGCGTCCGCTTTGATCCACGATGGTACCGGAAAGCATCACCGGAATTTCGATACCGACTTTTGATCCGTATTGCTGAATAGCGAAGATCGCCGCTTTGCAATTCAGTGTGTCGAACACGGTTTCAACAAGCAAAAGATCGCATCCGCCGTCGATAAGCCCCCTGACCTGCTCGGTATAGGCCTCAACTAATTGATCGAACGTGATGGCCCGATAACCGGGATTATTTACATTCGGCGACATTGAAAGCGTTCTGTTGGTCGGGCCTATAGAGCCGGCTACATAACGTGGTTTTTCCGGGGTCTTTTGAGTGTACGTATCAGCCGCTTTCCTGGCTAATTTTGCCGCGGCCCGATTAATATCGTAAACAAGAGATTCCAATTGATAATCGGACTGTGAGACCGGGTTGGCGTTGAATGTATTGGTCTCAATAATATCTGCCCCGGCTTCAAGAAATGCTTCGTGTATTTCGGAAATGATCTGGGGTTGGGTAAGGCATAACAGATCATTATTGCCCCGCAATTCTTTGGAATGATTTTTAAATATTGTTCCCCGGAATTCATTTTCAGATAATTGATAGGATTGAATCATGGTGCCCATGGCACCGTCGAGGACTAAAATTCTTTTTTGTAATTCGGATTTGAGAGATTGAATGGTCTTTCCGGCTCTGATGTCGTTCATTCAGCAGGGTTGAAATATTTACTAATTAATATTGTTTTATGAGTCTTAAGTTATTCAGTCATAAATAAGTTTCATCGTAAGACCCTAAAATAAGTCAAATTTTAATAAGATGAGTTACGCGGGGTTTAAACGGGGTGATTAAAATCCTTTTTTGAAAAAAGATCATAAAAATATTAAATGCTGAATAGTTGATTTTTAGTCTTTTCTCTTACCGTCTCGCTCCGGGACTTCGGCCAGGAGTGTATCATTCTTGTTATTAATATTTAGTATAATATTTTTGCTACGCCCCGGAGTGACGTAGCTAGATGTACAAATTTAAATTAAAAATCAGTAGGGGATCACTTCGTCCTCCGAATTATAGGAGTTCTCGTGATGACACCATAACGCAGGAGAATCCCGAAGTTTGGTTCGACCCCGCTACCATGACTTAGACCTCCGTTTTCCTTCTTCCGGTTTCCATTCTCCGTAGTTATTCTTCCGCCTGAATGATACCCGCAACGCGTATATCCACCGGGATATCCATAAAAATGGATGGTATTATTCTCCTGACCTGCTCATTTTGCCGGTTTGTAACGAAAATAACAATACAATCGGAGTCATCCTTTTTCCCTCTCGAAATGGCCACAATCCCTTTCACATCCATCCACTGATCCTGTGCTTTTTTAAGCGTCGATTGAATATTGTTGTTCATGGTCTAAATTTTTCAATAAAAAATAAAACAAAAAAGGCAGGAGCTTCATCCCACTCACTGCCTTTAAGTTTATGTATGAGTTTCTGTTACCATTTATTTTTCATGAATACGAATTTTCAATAGTGCCTGTACATACAGCAGGTTATTCATAACCGTAACAACAGACGAACCTGCAAACAATAGTCCGACACCCTGCTCATCGAGATTGGTAGCCAGGCTTCCGGAATCGCCGGCGGCACTCATGCAGGTCGTGATAATCTGGCGGGAGAATCGTGCTGTGCGGCCGTTTCCGTAATTAACATCCACGGTCGCGTTCAATCCGATGACCCGTCCGGTCGAATAATTAGTTGAACGCCCGGTTTTTTGTACGATATCACCGATATTGGGTGCCGTGTGAAGATTTTTAACATGGCCAATCCAATAGATTTCACGATTTACCCGGTGGAATGGCACTTCAGCGATGGCCGCATCCACATAATTTATGGGTGTATAATTATCGGTTTTAAAGCGAATGGGAACGAAACGGCTTAACCGGCCGATAAGATCGCGCGGATATTGTCCGCCGTCATACGGACCTGGCTGCAGGATAGGATCGCCAATCCGTGCATTATTGGAATTGGCCAGCACATGGCAGTTACTAAGAATATAAAATTGTTGAGGAATGCCGGGAAATGCGGATGTGTCATAACAGCTGGTGGAAATGGTTCCCGCGGTTACGTTGTAATGTCCTACACTAAATCCACCCATAGCAGGACGAATTCTCTGGCGCAATGCCAGCGGAGTCGCTTCCCGGACGGGTTGAGTGGCCGCAGACCGTCGTGTTTCGGTTACTGGTTCGTGAGCATCCAGGGCGCTTCGGTCGGCTTCTTCAAAGAAACGGAGGCGGCTGCGGGTATCATAATCGAGTTCCCCTTCTACAATATTTTCAACATCCGGAGCGAGGGATCCATGACCGGCGAATATTTCGCCAACTTCCACAACATCGGTTTTATAATCACCAAATTTTTTGGGAATCAGATCTTCTTTGCGAAGCATATCCGGGGTTACTTTATTTCTGACCATCACGATGATTGAGGGCTCATTTGTTTCTTTATTCTGGATGGTTTTTAAACCCAATGATACGCCGATTACATTTTCCTTTGCGAAGAGCTCGTCCAGCCGTGTCTGCTGAACGTCAGCCATTTTTAAATAATCGCCTGATAATGTTTGCTCGATCATAATAATCTCCACTTTATTCTCAATAGTTTTGTAGAACTGTATTGCTAATGTTCCGGGTCGTGATGATGATGACGAAATTTGTTGCCGTCACAAACCTGAAAATGGTTAATACATAAATCGCTGACAGAAGTCTGTGATTTTCTTTACAAAATTATAAGTATTAAAAAACAGTAGGTTGGGCAGATATAAACTTGAAGGATCGTGGTTAGATCGACACTCTTTTGGGTGGGGTTTTACATTACAAAAATCTAACCAGAGTTAAGGAGTTTCATAATTAATTGTCGGGGTTTGAAGTATATGGGAAAGAAAAATGTCGAATGTTAAATTTTAGATTTTGAATTAGAATTCAGTCCTTTTTTAACAAGGAACAGGTATGCTTGATGAACTTCAGATGCTGTAACATTACTATTTCGTAACGCCGATGGCTGATTATACTTTGTTCCATAAAAGTTTCTTGATATTATCACCAAAAATATAGATAATTAAATATTATCACTATTATTAGAGATATTTTGATAAAATCGTCTAAAATAGGAATAAAATAAAATTGAGATAATACTCAAAAGCATGAAAGCAGCAGTAATAACCGGCGATGTCGTAAACTCAACACGCCTGAACCCGCCACAGCGGAAAAAGCTGGAACAGGTTTTATGGGAGACGCTTGAACAATTGGAAAGACATAAGGACCGGTATGATGTTCTGAGAGGTGACAGCTTCCAGTTATTAGTTGATGATCCACAGCAAGCCTTTAAAAAAGCGATACAATTGCGATGCCTGGTCAAATCAGGAATGTCGAAATATGCCAAAACCAGAGTAGACCTACGAATCTCCATCGGGTTTGGGGATATTTCATTCAAAGGTAAAACACTGGGGAGTTCAGATGGTACGGCCTTTCGCCGTTCCGGTCAGGGTTTGGATGCATTGAAAAGTGAAAAAAAACATTTGGTTATTCATACTGGGGACAAAAAGAATGATGACTTTATGGAAATACTTAGCGTTCTTACAGATGTGATTATTACAGGATGGTCCGCGGCACAAGCTGAAGCCGTGTATTGGAGCAGTTGCGGTTTTACTCAAACGGAGATTGCCAATAAATTGTCCATTGTTCAATCGGCCGTGAATAAGAGGCTGCAATCGGCGCACTGGAATGAAATCAATAAGGTCGTTGCTTTTTTTGAGACGAAATTTACCGACGGATTATAATTTTGCCTATGAATTATTTACTCCTCATAAAATTGATTACAGCTCATATCCTGGCGGATTTTCCATTTCAACCCGATTCCTGGATTAAACAACGCCGCGAAAAGCATTGGAAATCAGGCTCCCTTTGGGGACATGTGTTTATACATGGAGGACTGGCATGGCTTTTTATCTTTCAGTTGCAGGCGTGGTGGGTAGCTGTGGCCATTGCCCTTGCTCATTTGATGATTGATATCTGGAAATCCTATCGCCCGGAAAAATTACGCTATTTCTTTATCGATCAGAGCACTCACCTCATCGTCATTTTCATTGTATGGGGACTTTTTACCGGATTCCTAAATGATATGCCGGGTTATTTATATGGATTGATGAGAAACGATAATATATGGCTGATGATCCTGGGGTATGTCTTGGTAATCTGGCCGATTGGTATCATCATTCAACAGTTTGTGAAATATCGCTTCGAAATCGACGATGATGATCAGGGATTAAAAGAGGCCGGGAAATGGATTGGTTATTTCGAACGTATTTTGGTTCTCACGTTTGTGTTATTGTCGGCCTATTCCGCTTTAGGTTTGCTTATAGCTGCAAAATCAATTTTGAGAATCGGAGTGGATAGTAAATCAGGGAGAAAACAGGCTGAATATATTTTGATAGGGACCCTGATGAGCTGGGCATTGGCTATTCTTGTAGGCGTTATGATACGCTATGCATTGATGCACATGATATAAACGGAATTTCGGTTCTAATCCGGATTCCTGTTTTAATTCTTTATTAGACGATGCTAATTAGCATGTAATATCAAATCCCTTTCTTTTATTTGATATTAAAAAAGCGCAGGTATTTATTCTATTTAAATCATTAATATATAATTAAGCTATTGATTATTATCTCATTATGCTTGATTATATAGAAAGTGGAATTTGTAACTGCCAGGTCTGATTCAGGTTTAGTAAAAGTAGCTGGAGGATTTATGAAAAAAAATCTTTGTGGAGAATCTCTGTGCGTATTTTTTCTTTTGTCAATATTTTCACTGACAGGTTTACAATCGTCATACGCTCAATTGGATCAGAATGATCCTTTTTACAATACCTATAATTTAGGCCAGGATGCTGAAATCATCGTTTTTAAACCTCAGTATCTTAGCAATAATGTCATATCCGGCAAAGTTTCAGCAACTATT
Source organism: uncultured bacterium (assembly GCA_963783355.1). Taxonomy (GTDB): domain Bacteria; phylum Bacteroidota; class Rhodothermia; order Balneolales; family DATFMH01; genus CAWANF01. The sequence continues at coordinate 101,997 of CAWANF010000015.1, read as the reverse complement.
TTCGATACTAAAGGTGCCATTGAAAACGGGCTTTCCGTAATGACTTCTTTCGAAGATACGGGAGTGCATGGTATATATGGAACGAGCCAGGCATTAGATGCTGCAACCGGAGATTTAAATGCCGACGGACAAGATAATATTGTAGCGGCATGGGAAGGCCCGGATCATACCATTACGCTAATGGTACCGCAAATTGATACCACAAACCTGCAGCGCACCGGTGCATGGTATGGTTCGGTACAGGATTATGGTGTGCCTAAAATGTTTTTCGATTCAACAAAGTTTGCAGATAATCATCTTCAAAGTATTATCCGGGTAGCAACCGGACAGTTTGATAACGATGCCTCCAGGGAATTTGTCGTAGCTTACTGGGCTGATATCGGTGATTCCACGGGTGGGCCGGTCCAGCTGGTATTTTATAAAATGGTAAATGGCACCCCAAGTCCCACCGACAGTATTCAGGTTGGGGATATCCGGCCTTTACAAACGAAATACCCTGGAATACTGTCTCAAACAAATTTATTCGATATTGCTGTAGGCGATTTCGACGGGGATGGCGTAGATGAAGTTGCTGTTATTGATGTTGAACCCGGTCCTTCGAACAGCAGTAAAAGCAGTTTTGGCTGGAACCTGATGGCTCATATTGTCCGAAAAAATAGCAGTACAGATCGATGGTCGGCTTTTATTAATTCCGGCCAGCCATTAGATAGCGAGCCTTACAACTTTAATTATACGGTAGCCCGACTGGCATTAGCTGCCGGGGATTTTAACGGAGACGGACGCGACAACCTTGCCTATGCGTATGAAACACGGGATGTCAGCAGTGGTGCCTATTACATCGGACTTCAGCCTTTGAATATTGATCTTACCGGTTCTGATATAACAACACCGGGTGGCAATAAAAGCTCGCCTCTAATATCCGGTTCAAGTGGTTGGGGATACATTGTAAGTCTGAGCTCGGGGGACTATAATTATGACGGTATCGACGAATTAGTGTTCAGGGCTAAAGGAGATGTCCGTATTTACGGGTTCAATAATAATACTATCAGCAACAATAACTTAAAGCAGTATGCGGTAGCTTTCGTTGGAAATCACCAGCAGGAAGACAGCAGCCGTTCTGCGGTTTTGACCGATTCCGATCTTCCTTATAGCGATTCTCTGAAAACGGATATCATGACCTATAGTTGGGAAACGTATTATGAACTTCATGATTACCAGGCTCAGCCGGGCCAATCCTATACATCATTTTCAAGCCCGACCGCATCCGTTACCGATCAGATGTCTCCAACATATGCCCATTGGGCGATGGTTGCCGGAGATCTGAATGCCGATGCGGTACACCTTGGCGCCCCAAAACGAATGACCGTTCATAATATCGTTCAGCCACTGGTAATATTGAACGCTCCTCCTATTCATTATGATGTCATAAATGGTACTTCCTATGATGTGAACGGATGCTTTAGCGGTTCACCGTGTGATTTTAAATCGACTTATGTCAATGCAACAGACAATACCATGGAAGTCTCTACTGAAGTAAATGCCGACTGGGGGGTGTCGCAATCAATATCGGCATCTGTGTCAGCGGGGGGAAGTGGAGTTTTAAAAAAATTACCATTTTCCGTATCCGCTTCGATAACCGGCACGCTGGATCGCACGTATGGAGGCGGATTTTCGAAAGTACAGGGATCGTCGTCTACTTACAAAGTAACCGTGACCTCCGATGCCATTGCCGACGATCGTATCTATGCAACCGTATCTGATTATGATATCCTTGAATATCCGACTTACTCGAAGGGACAACTGGGCGGGCATATTGCTGTGGTTCTGCCAAAATTTACCGGTTTGGAAAGTTTGCAGAACACGTGGTTTGCCGGCAAAAGTGAGAGGGCCAGAACGTACCTGTCTAATCATGAAGCGGGCAATATCCTATCGTATCAGGAGACGGCCACGCTGCCCGACAGTGCTGTTCTATTTGGGAAGGGTGGCTTTGCCAGCGGGGGAGGTGCCGATACCTGGGAGCTTTCCGGGAGTTCAAGCCAGGATTGGGAGCTGATGTTTAGCTCAACCGAAATCAGCGAACGAACCCGTTCTTCCTATCAGACACTGGACCGAAGTGTATCGGCTGATCTCAGTGTCAGTTATGGAGTGGTGGATGTTGATTTGGAGGGTTCCATGTCCGATTCATACGACAACGATCAGATTTCTACGCATAAGACAACCGTACACCAGGAAAGCGGGCTTAAGGTCCATTTCGGGACGATTGATGCATCGATCCTGGGTACCAAAACGTATACCGTTTCTCCCTATGTTTATTGGAATAAAGCGGGAGCATTGGTTCTCGATTATGCAGTTCAACCCGATCAATCGACCGGTGTTCCATCATGGTGGACTCAACAATATGGCAGTAAACCCGATCTTACCTTCAATTTGCCGTGGTTTTATGACCAGGAAAAAGGTATTGGGAGCACAGATCCCCAGGTTCAGAAAGAAGAAACCCGTGATATTATATTCAATCCTGTAAATCCTGAACCCGGCGAGGTGGTTTCGGTATACGCAAAGGTAGATAATTACAGCCTGACCGACATGAGTACCGGTTCTGCCATTAAATTTTATTATGGAGATCCCCGGAATGGTGGAACTTTGATAACCAATGAAAATGGAGTGAGCAGCGTGAATGTTCCTGCCTTGCAGGCCCGGAAAAGTGCTGTAATTGAATTAGCCAACTGGAAAGTGCCGGCCGACCTGACGAATCAGTCGAAAATATATGCCGTAGTCGATGGCGATAATACAATATCTGAAGTGCATGAAGATAATAATATCGCATGGAATTTGATCAATCCGAAAGCTCCGACTGCTACGGCCATTGCAGGTCAGGGAAATCCAAGACTTCCGGCACACATCTCGCTTGAACAAAACTATCCTAATCCGTTCAATCCTACAACAACGATCATCATATTCGCTGGTCAGGTCCCAGGATGTTTCATTGAAGGTTTATGATATTTTGGGCCGGGAAGTTGCAACGTTAGTCAAAGGCAGACAACCATCGGGAACGCATCAAATTGAGTTCAATGCTTTGCGTCTGGCGAGTGGATTGTATTTTTACCGTTTACGGACAAAAGGATATGTACTCACACGAAAAATGCTGTTGCTCAAATAGACCGTGTTAAGTATAGGGCGTGCAGCAATGCACCTCCTATAGTTGCTATACGGAATTGGCCTATCAAACGAGTCATCGCTATATAAGCAGTCAGACGGTATTATCCGTTTGGCTGTTTTTAATGCTATGCCCTTTTATTGGTGAGGATTCGTCTTTTTCTCACCCAGAAGCTGTTTTCATTCCCATCTGCAGCTGTTTAAACAAAAAGTACAAACATTTGCGGGATTTGTTATAACCCTCTTCCTCCTGCATCATTTAGTCTTTTAACCACTGTTATGTTATATTATTTTGCCAAGTGTATTAAAAAAATGAGGTAAAATTGCAGTTTTTAATACAAATATCTTAAATTTCAGAGTTTCTTAAACATATAAATAGATTAGCATCAGAGCAAATAATCGACTGATGATGATTCAAAGGTCGATTCTTGTTCAAATGCCAGACCAGGTGAAATTTCAGAAAATCAGTCGAACGACTATTTGAATAATTAAAAGATGCTGTTGTAGAGGAATGAGTAAGAGTTTCGTTTTGGACAGGTTGTACAGGAACGTATCTCTTCATTATCCCAAACTAACATTATTTAGTATATAGACCAGGCTAACCGGAATCAGAAATTAGGGGGACTTATGTTCATAAATCGCTGTGCACTAAAGGGAATGATCATTATTAGTGTCTTTTTTCTTACAAGGCTTGCCTATGGGCAGGTTAATCAGAATGATCCACTATATAAGACATATAACCTTGGCCGGGACGACGAAGCCGTTGTTTTTAAGCCGCATGTTACTAATAATCACACGGTTGTAGCTTCCATTTTCGATACCAAAGGTGCGGTTGAAAACGGGATGCTTTTTAAAACCTATTTTGAAGACAACGGTTCACATGGTATTTATGGATCGGATTTCGCGATTGACGCAGCGACCGGCGATTTGAATGCCGATGGGCAAGACAACATCGTTGCAGCATGGCAGGGACCCAATCGTACGGTAACTGTTATGGTTCCTCAAATAGATACGACTAATCTGCAGCGTACAGGGGCCTGGTATGGTACCGTTCAGGATTATGGAGTACCCAAAATATTTAATGCTCCGTCCGGTGATCATAACATTATTCGGGTCGCTACGGGCCATTTTGATGAGGATCCGGCGGAAGAATTTGTAGTAGCCTACTGCGCCGATAACGGCAGTTCCGACCGCGGACCGGTTCAGCTCGTGTTTTACAAGATGATAAATGGTACACCTGCTCCAGTAGACAGTATTAAGGTTGGGAGTGTTCTCCTTTCTCCGAACTCGAAGACTACATTATTTGATATTGCGGTCGGTGATTTTGATGGTGATGGTGTTGATGAAGTCGCCGTCATGAACATAAAGCCATCGGGTATAAACAAATGGTATCTGATGGCTCATATCGTAAGAAAAAATAAAGTTACCGGTCATTGGGAGGATTATATTGACTCCCAGACTCCGGTTGCCAAAGGATATAAATTAGACATCAACGTCCATACAGGTGAAGAGATTACACAATTGTCCCTGGCTGCCGGCGATTATTACGGTGACGGTCACGATCATCTGGCGTATGCATACGAAGATGAATACGAAAGCCAAAATATTTCAAATAACCAATATGAATTAACATACTCTGGAGGATTACAGCGCCTTGCCATCGACTTTAGCGGCAGCGGGAATGTCACAAATAATGGAAGTCCTGTTAACTTAATACCACTTGGTAATCCTTACCAGACCAACAGGTATAACGTGAGTTTAAGCTCTGGGGATTATAATTATAACGGCACCGATGATCTCATACCGAATGTATCTCAGACTGGCGCCGGGAATGGCAAAATCTCTATATATGGATTCGACAAGTCTGGAACCACATACCTATATGCAACCGCTCCCTATTCCAATATTAATATTGGAGATAGTCACCGTTCTGTGCTTCTCACTGATTGCGACCTCCCATACAGCGATTCATTGAGAACGGATATCATGGCTTATAATGGTCCGGCAAATAGCGGGGGAAATTATGAATTGAGTGACTACCAGGCCCATCCTTACCAATTAAATTATCAGTTTATTGGCTCTACACAATCGGTAGCAGACCCTCAGACACCCGTTAATAGTGAGGATTACTTTGTATTGGTAGCGGGCGATCTGAATGCGGATGGTGTTCACCTCGGCACCCCCAGCAAAATGACTGCTCATAACATCGTACAGCCCCTTGTGATCCTGAATGCTCCTCCTATACATTATGATATATTTAACGGGACACCCTACGATATCGACAACTGTTTTAGTGGTAATGGCTGCGATTTTACATCAATGTACGAAAATGCCACTGATAGTTCGATGGAAGTTTCTACCCAGGTCAGCGCCGATTGGGGAATTTCTAATTCCCTTTCTGAAGGGTTATCGGTAGGGGGAGGGGTGCAAGATCTGTATTCTGTTTCCGCATCGGTAAAGGGAACAATGGATCGTACGTATGGTGGGGAGTTCTCCAAGGTCAATGGGGCATCCAAAACCTACAGAGTAACGGTAACCTCCGATGCTATAGGCGATGATCGTATTTATGCCACAATATCTGATTACTACATTTTTGAATATCCGACGTATGTAAAGGGTAAGCTGGTAGGCCATGTAGCTGTTGTGCTGCCTAAATTCACGGGACTTAATGGCCTGAAGAATACCTGGTTTTCAGGAAAAAGTGAACTGGCCCGTACATATCTGGCGAATCATGAAGTGGGTAATATTCTCTCTTATCCCGATTCAGTTGCATTGCCTGCGGGATCTACACTATTTGGCAATGGAGGGTTTGCCAGCGGGGGAGGCGCCGACACTTGGGAACTTTCCGGTTCAGCGACACAGGACTGGAGCCTTATGTTCAGTTCCGATAAAATTTCAGAGCGGACGCGATCATCCTACCAAACACTCAGTCGCAGCATAACCACAAATTTCAGTGAAAGTATTGGCGGAGCATCAGTCGATTTGGAAGCTTCAATGTCTGGAACCTATGGAAGTAACCAGATATCGACTCAAACAACAACAGTGCATCAGGAAAGCGGACTACAGGTACATTTTGGAACGATCAATCAATCTATCCTGGGTACCAAAACGTATACTGTTTCGCCTTATGTGTACTGGGATAAAGTAGGAGCACTGGTCCTTAATTATGCTGTTCACCCGGACCAGTCGGGCGGGGTGCCCTCATGGTGGGCGAAAATGTACGGCGGTAAACCGGATCTCACGTTTAATCTTCCCTGGTTTTATGATCAGCAAAAAGGCATCGGAAGCACCGATCCACAAGTTCAAAAAGAAGAATCCCGTGACATTATTTTCGATCCGGTGAATCCGCAGCCGGGAGAAGTGGTGTCGATCTATGCCCGTGTGGATAATTACAGCCTCAAAGATATGACCACCGGAACAATCATTAAATTTTATTACGGAGATCCGCAAAACGGGGGAACACAGATCACCAACCAGGATGGTGCGGACAGTGTGGCCGTTCCTGCAATAAAGGCGAGGGGGCATGCTATCGTAGAATTGGCCAACTGGAAAGTACCGCTAAATCTGAACAATGAGTCAAAGCTTTATGCCGTGGTAGATCCTAAAAACACGATAGCTGAAATACATGAGGACAACAATATAGCCTGGAACCTGATAAATCCCAATGCTCCAACAAGTACGGCCATCGAAGGTCAGGGTAACCCCACTTTTCCGGCTCATATCTCGCTGGAACAAAACTATCCGAATCCGTTCAATCCAACAACAACAATTACGTATTCTTTAGTCAGATCTCAGGATGTTTCTCTTAAAGTGTATAATATTTTAGGCCGGGAGGTTGCAACATTAGTCAAGGGATGGCAACCATCAGGAACCCATCAAATTGAGTTCAATGCTTTACACCTGGCAAGCGGATTGTATTTTTACCGTTTGCGGACAAAAGGATATGTTCAAACACGTAAAATGCTGTTACTCAAATAAGAATTAAAGTTGAACAAATAAAAAAGCCCATAAATATAATTATTTATGGGCTTTTTTAAGTACCGCCGGCCGGACTCGAACCGGCACGGGATTATAAGTCCCATTGGATTTTAAGTCCAACGTGTCTACCAATTCCACCACGGCGGCATCCTTTTCAGGAACGCAAGAATACATATTATAGCAGAAAAGAACAACAGTGTAAATATATAAATTTGAAAAAAATGGATTATGTCGTGAATAGCTTGATATTATGGTAAGTGAATTAACAGTTTATATGAAAATTGTTTACTATTAGTAAAATACATTTGGCAGTGTAATTCATTTGTTCTTAATCATTAAAAAGGATCTACTCATGAAAAAGCTATTCTATCCACATTTACTTAAATGGATTGTAACATTATTTTTTGTCGGTGGTTTTATGATTTCGACGGCGGCAGCTCAGTTCGGAATCGGTGCAACATATGAAGTACGCAGTAAAGACCCGCAAAATGGTTTTGGACTGCGCATCGAAAACATGGCAAAGCTTCCTATCCCGTTGCTTTCACTGGGTTTCAGAGCTCATTTTAGCTATTTCAATGCCAATAATAAAATAACGACCAACGGAAATATCTCTTATGAAACTAATAGTATTAAAGATTATGACTTAGGTCTCGATGCAATTGGTGAAGTTAAATTGGGCCTTGTGAACCCGTATATTGGATTGGGTATAGGTTCCAGAACCTATAAAGTTGACTATAAAGCAATAGCCAATCTCAGCAATGAACAGCAGAGCAGCATATTCTATAACGGAACGATTGGTGTTCAACTGGGTATCATTCCTGTGCTAAAGCCATTCATCGAATACCGTGTGACAAAAAGTAATCTGAAGGACTTTAAAGGTGTGAACCCTTCCAATACCAACGGGCGTTACATCTTCGGTATATTGCTTCAGTTCTGATATCCGTTAAACTTTTTACCTATTTTTAAACAAAAAGAAGAGGGCAACGTAACATAATGCTCTCTTCTTTTTTATTTTGATATAAGAATGAACGTTAATTCATCGTTCTTTCGATGTATTTCATTGTTTTATTTTATTAATCGTCGATTTCTTCAATTATGATCAGAAATCGTATATGAATTGTTAAATACCTATATTTAATAGCTTTAGGTGTTTTATGATTTTAATTGGTTTTTAATGGCCTTTGGGTTTTAGCCGTATGGAAGAAACAGGTATCCGGATAAATAAGGATTTGGATAAGTTTAAACTCGAACAAGCTCAGCAATTCGAGGTGGAAAACCTATTGCAGATTTGCCATGAGAATTTGGAACACTGTGATGATAAATTAGTAACCAGGGCATTTAAACTTTGTTTCCTTTCTCATCAGGGGGTTACTCGAGCTTCCGGAGAACCTTATTATTTGCATCCGGTTGCTGTTGCCATTATTGTCGCTAAAGAAATTGGCATAGATGATGTCTCGGTTGCCGCTGCTTTACTGCACGATACGGTTGAGGATACAGAAGTTACATTAGCCGATATTGAAGAACATTTTGGATTTACGGTATCTCATCTGATTGATGGACTTACAAAGATATCGGGAGTATTCAAAAATAAGAATACCAAGCAGGCCGAAACCTTTATGAAGCTGCTTCTGTCGATGTCAGAAGATTTGAGGGTTGTATTGATTAAGTTTGCTGACCGCCTGCACAATATGCGGACCATTCAGCATCTGACAAAAGAAAAACAACTAAGTATTGCCACAGAAACAATTGAATTGTATGCTCCCTTAGCACATCGTTTTGGCCTTTATAAAATAAAAAGTGAGCTCGAAGATTTAAGTTTTAAAGTCCTGGACCCAACGGGTTATAAATTTATAGCCAGAAAACTTCGTGAAAAGAAGGAATCGCGGGAAAGTTTCATCGATGAGTTTATGGTGCCTATTAAGACGCAATTGGAGCGGGCCGGATTTCATTTTGATATAAAAGGCCGTCCAAAGCATATCTATTCGATTTATCGCAAGATGATGCGCCAGCAGAAGCCATTTGAAGAAATTTATGATTTGTTTGCGATTCGTATCATCCTTGATGAACCGCATACAAAGGAAGATTGCTGGCGGGTTTATTCATTTATTACAGATGCCTATACACCTATTCCGGAGCGATTTCGCGATTTCATTTCCGTACCTAAAGCGAATGGTTATCAATCGCTGCATACTACCGTGATAACCAACAAAGGTGTTAAGGTAGAGATACAGATACGTACCCGTAAAATGGATGAAATCGCTGAGAAAGGCCTGGCAGCACATTGGAAGTATAAAGAGGGCGGCGATAGAAATACTATTGATCGATTTGTTCACTGGGTGAGAGATATCCTTGAAAATCCTCGTCCGGATGCAGCTACTGAGTTTGTGAAAGATTTTCAGCTTAACCTGTATACTGATGAAATTTATGTATTTACGCCGAGTGGAGAATTAATTACATTACCGAATGGCGCTACTCCTATCGACTTTGCTTTCGATATTCACAGTGAAGTAGGGGACCATGCTCTTGCAGCAAAAGTGAATGGAAAGATCGTGCCGCTTCGTCATAAATTACAAAGTGGTGACCAGGTAGAAATTATTACCGGAAAACATATTAATCTCAATCGTGACTGGATTAATGATGTTGTTACACACAAAGCCAGAGCACGTATCCGGCAATTTATAAAACAAAAAGAACGGAAGGTTGCCGAAGAGGGTCGCGACATATGGGAAAAACGTGTTGCGAAGGCTAAAGTTGAAATTTCAGAACAGGATTTGATGAAAATTGCATCTAAAATGAAGTTTTCTTCATCTCAAAAATTGTTCTATGACATCGGTTCTGGCGTGTTTGATCCGGGTAAACTGTTAAGAGTTGTAAAACAATATCAGAGTCTGGGCAGTATTGACGAAGATAAGGATAAAGAATTTGCCCAAATTGACGAAGAAGAATTCCAGGAACTCTTTTATGAGGATGCACGGACCTCCAGAAACCGTGAAGGACTGATTATAAATGGTGATTTAACCGATGTAAAGTACTCATATGCACGATGTTGTAACCCCATTCCGGGCGATGAAGTAATTGGTTTTATTAGTCGTAATGGCGATATCAAAATACATCGGGTGAATTGTAAAAATACCCGACACTTAATTAACACCGATTCAGAACGAATCGTAGATGTTGCATGGGCTAAAAATACCGATTCAAGGTTCATCGGTGCGATAAAAATCATCGGTGAAGACCGGGTCGGCCTTATAAACGATATCACCAATGTGATATCTAAGTCATTGAAAACCAATATGAAAAGTATTAATGTAAGTAGTGACAGCGGGATGTTTGAAGGAACACTAATATTGTATGTTGACCATATTGATCATCTTGAAAATGCTATCAAAAGAATTCAAAAAATCAATGGTATTAAGCAGGTATATCGTTACGAATAAAAACTTTTACAGAAATACCTCTTTTTGATCATTTAAAGTTTTCGTATCCTTTGTCAAGATTTTAATAAACAAGCTATTAGCTGTTATTATTAATTCATTAATAACATCTTGATGAAAAGCACGTTATAGCAAAGATAAGTGTTAGTTATCATCTGATTTTAAGCCTAAGCTTAAACAATAATTTTAAAGTAAGGATTGAAATATTATGACATACACAAAGCGCGACATTGTTCGTCGTATCTCTGAAGAAATGGATGTACCCATGGTACAAGTTGAGCCTTGGGTGGATGCCGTTATCGCATCGCTCAGAGACACAATGATGGAGGCTGACCCTACATGCAGAATTGAAATACGGGATTTTGGAGTCTTTGAAGTTAAGGTTACCAAAGCTAAGCCAAAAGCCAGGAATCCGAAAACGAATGAAGTTATTTATGTTCCTGAGCACAGAAAAACACATTTTAAACCAAGTAAGTTGCTCAAAGAATTCTTACGTCTGCCCCTTGAGTCAGAATCTGAATTAAAAGGATAATTGGCTGAATACTATCGTATCATCGGTATCGATGTAGGAAAAAAAAGAATAGGATTAGCGCAATCGGACTTGTCACGAACACTGGCAAGTCCGATTGGAGCTTTTGCACCAGCAGAGATATTCTCTGAATTGAAAAAAAGAATTTCAGGAGAGAACGTCAGAAAGTTTATCGTGGGCTGGCCGATTACTTTAAAAGGGGAAGAAAAAGAATCGGTTCATATGGTACGTTCATTTATAGGTGAATTAAAAAAACAGTTTCCCGATATTGAAGTGGTGACATTGGATGAGCGTTTTACCAGTGTGATGGCACAGCAAGCCATTCTGGACTCCGGTGTTTCCAAAAAAAAGAGGCAGCAGAAAGGCATTGTTGATGCTGTTGCGGCTGCTATACTTTTGCAAAACTATCTAGATCAGAAAAATATTTAAGTATCAATGGCAGTATTACCAATAGTGACATATAATGATCCTGTGTTACGGGTGAAAGTTGGGGATGTAGAGGAAAATTCTAAAGATTTGCAACAACTGATAGACGACATGTTCGAAACAATGTACAATTCGAACGGGGTTGGGCTGGCTGCAACACAGGTAGGCAGAGAAGTGCGAGTCTTTGTATTGGATGCCGATCCGGTTATCAGGGATGAAGAAGGCGAAGAGTTTTTATTTGGCCCCGAGGTATTTATCAATCCTGAAATAATATACAAGGGTGACGAAGAGATTGAATTTGAAGAAGGCTGTCTGAGTATCCCCGATATTCGTGAAAAAGTTTTGCGTCCTGCAGATATCACTGTTCGTTATTTAAATCGTGATTATGAGGAAAAAGAACTTAAGGCTACCGGTTGGTTATCAAGGGTGATACAGCATGAAAAGGATCACCTGGATGGGGTTTTGTTTATCGATTATCTGGGTTCATTCAGAAAACGCCTGATCAAAGGTAAGCTTCAGGAAATCGAAAGCGGTTTGAAAGAGGTTGATTACCCGGTTGTGTCTAAGTAAGAGATGTTTCTGAAATTATTAGCAAATCCCTTTTTACACTTGGGGTTTAGCTGAATAATTTTTGATGGGTGTCACAAAAGGCCTTATCATAAGTACTCTTAATATAATTCAAAACGTAAGAGTTATTGAAGCTATATGCGTATCGTTTTCATGGGATCTCCAGAATTTGCCATTCCAAGCCTTGTAGCTCTGCACCAGAGCCGCCATCGCGTCATTGCGGTAGTTAGTGGTCCTGATAAACGCAGAGGACGTGGCAAGGCCCTGTCACCAACACCCGTTAAAGCTAAAGCCCTCGAACTTGGCTTGCCCGTGATCGAAGCTGGGGATTTGAGAAGTGATGTATTTGCTGAAAAAATAAAAGCGCTGGATCCGGATCTACTGGTCGTTGTCGCATTCAGAATCCTTCCGATAAATATTCTTGAAATACCCCATAAAGGCTCCATCAACTTACATGCGTCCCTATTGCCGAAATATAGGGGAGCGGCTCCGATTCACTGGGCGGTTATTAATGGTGACAAAGAGACAGGTTGCAGTATCTTTTTTTTGGAAGAAAAAGTTGATACCGGAAAAGTTATTCTTCGTGAAAAGACACCAATTGGTGAAAATGAGACGACAGGAGAGGTCTATGGCAGGTTGATGCAAATAGGTGGAAGACTAATCGTTAAAGCCGTTAATCAAATTGAAGAAGGTAACTACAAAACACAGGTTCAGGAACATACCGTTGCAACGAGTGCCCCGAAACTATTCAGTGAGGATGGGAAACTGGACTTTTCTAAAAGTGCCCGGGAGGTTCATAACAGGATTCGTGGTTTAAGTCCTTTTCCTTCAGCCTGGACGACCCTGGATGGATTAAAATTTAAAATTAATAAAAGTCAGTTAAATCAAAATATCACTGTTACGGCAGGAACGATCCATGAAGCCAATGGCCGGATTTATATCGGTTGTGGCGATAAGGCCTTAGAATTAATAGAAGTACAGCTTCAAGGGAAAAAAGCTATGAGCGCCGTGGACTTTTTCAGAGGTTATAAGGGTGAAAAAAAAATAGATTATTAATAAAATTATAGATTATTTAAAACACGATTTAAGGCTTTCTTTTTTAACAACTCCGATTAAATTAGAGAGAAATACGAGGAATGCTGTGTTTTTGTGATCAGAGCATTAATTTAGAAAGACAACAAAATTTATTGTAATTCGTAGTTCGTAATAATAAAAATTTGATTTAATTTCCTGCGGGTTTTTTTCATTACACTTTTAAAATCAACAGATACGATAGATATGGAGTTATCCACATTACTTCAGGCTGCCATTGACGGCAATACGGAACTAATTAAAAAATCGCTTAAGGATGGAGCTGAAATTAACGAGGTTTCTAAGAGCGGTTCTTCAGCTTTAATTTATGCAGCTCAAAACAATAATTTTGGGGCTGTTAAATTGTTGATTGAAAATGGTGCCGATGCCAATATCAAAAATAAAATGGGTGGTACTGCTCTTAATCGTGCAGCCGAAAACGGTAATATTGAGATGATGCAATATTTAATGGATCATGATGTTGAAATTGGTCCACTTGCATTAATTATTGCTGCTCGTGAAGGACAAATGGAGGCCGTCAAGTTGTTGATGAGTAAGGGGGTAGATATTAATGCGAAGCAACATTGGGGGCTTACTGCGTTAATGCTGGCTTCAAGAGAAGGCCATACCAACACCGTCCGTTATCTAATTTCCATGGGGGCTGATGTGACTGAGCGGGATAAAAATGGTGACACGGCATTGTCAATGGCCTTGGATAATGATCAGGCGGAAATTGCTATGTTATTACGGCGTGCCGGGGCAACGGAAAATAAGCCGAAAAAGAAAACAATCGTCTATGATAATGAAGAAGATGAAGAAGATAGCAGTATAGATGAAAGCAGCCTTGAATCTACCGACGATCTTGATGAATCTGCTGATTTAGACGATTAACAATGCTCAATTAACAATTGATTTGAATCTATTTGTATTGTTACGTTGTTTTAATTTAAAAAGCCTGCATTTTGAGTGCAGGCTTTTCTGTTTTTGGGAAACAATTATTTTGTAAAAATGAATGAATCAATGGCGGTGGATTGGCCTTCTATTGGATGTTCTGTCATTGACTTGGCCTGCAGGAAATAAAGCAGGTAATCGCGTCCTCCGGCTTTTGCATCAGTACCACTCATATTAAATCCTCCGAATGGTTGCGCGCCCACCAAAGCACCGGTACATTTTCGGTTGATATAAAGATTCCCTACATGAAATTCACGCAAGGCACGATCCACTTTTTTCGGATTCTTAGAATAAAAAGCACCGGTCAGTCCGTAACGGACTCCATTGGCAATATTCAGAGCTTCATCCAAATCTTTAGCTTTAATTAAAGCGACAACCGGTCCGAATATTTCTTCCTGTGCGATGCGGGCATCGGGTTTCACATCGGCAAAAACAGTTGGCTCAATATAAAAACCTTCATTTTGAGTATTTGCCATCTTTCCGCCACATAGCAACCGTCCTTCTTTCTTGCCAATTTCAATGTAACTCATGATTTTGTCTACTGCTTTCTGATTGATAACGGGACCGGAAATGTTATTGTCTTTTGCATCACCAATCTTCAAATTCTTCGTCTTTTCTACAATCATTTCGAGCAATTTGTCATAAATATCAGCAACAATAACAGCCCTTGATCCGGCGGAACATTTTTGACCCTGAAAACCGAAAGCCGATTTAATAATTCCGGTTGCAGCTTCTTCCAGATCGGCGTCGGAATCTACAAGAACGGCATTTTTACCGCCCAGTTCGGTGATTACCCGTTTAATAAACTGCTGATTATCGAATGGTTTTGCGGCTGTTTCTGTAATATGGAGTCCAACAGCCATAGAACCTGTGAAAGAAATAAACCGTGTTTGGGGATCTTTCACCAGGTTTTCACCCACTTCAAGATCTTCCCCGGTAATAAAATTAAAGACACCGGCAGGGAGACCAGCTTCCTCAAAAATTTCGGCAATTAACTGTCCCATTTTAGGAGTATCCGGTGCCGGTTTTGCAACAACCGTATTACCGGCTGCAATTGGTCCGGCAGCCATACCAACACAGATTGCGAATGGGAAATTCCAGGGAGAAATGGAAACTCCTGCTCCAATTGGAACGTAAATAGTTTTGTTTTTATCCCCCCAAGTATCAAATACAGGCATTCCCTTGTCGAAACGAAGAGCCTCATGAGCATAGAAGTTAAGGAAATCAATTCCTTCGGCCGTATCAGCATCTGCTTCGAGGTAATTTTTACCGGCTTCACTAATCATCCATGCATTTATTTCCATCCGCCGTCTTTTAGCAATTTCTGCAGCTTTGAATAAAAAGTCGGCTCGTTGTTGGGCGGAAATATATTTCCAGGTCTCAAAAGCTTTCCAGGCTTGAGACAGCGCTTCCTGTGCTTGTTCTTTACTCGCTTTCTGAAAAGTTCCGATAACCTCTTTTGTATTGGATGGGTTTACACTTTTGAATGTACCTTTATCACCCTTGATCCATTTTCCGTTAATAAAAATGTCATATTCTTTATTAAAATTTGAACGAACATCATCTAAAGCAGATTTCTGAGCACTGCTAATACTTTCATCAGAAAAATTCAGATGCCGTTCATTGTAAAACGTTTCTCTTATGTTGTCAGACATTTCTTGCTCCAAAATTTTAATAATTCGAATTACTGTCCGTACCAAACGAACATAAAAATCCATTGGTTACATTCCATTATTATTTTCTGAATGAATATAGTCACAAATACCCTTGTGATTCAAAAAAGAGTAATAAAATGATGAATATATGCCATTTTATAGCTTGCGAATGCTTGCGGGGAGTGGTAGCTTTTAGCAACTAAAGTGAATCCTAGTTACGGCGGTTTTTTTGCCGTTAAATTATTGAATGATAAAGAAGAATCTATCGTTAAATATTTGTCATTAACAATTGAAAAAAAAGCATAAGAAAGGTTTATAAATGGCTAAAATAAAAGTTGGTATTAATGGCTTTGGGCGCATTGGACGTCAGGTTACCAGAGCTATTATTGCATATCACGATAATATTGAAATAGTAGGTGTTAACGATTTAACAGATACAAAAACCCTGGCTCATTTATTCAAATATGACTCAGCACAGGGAGCTTTTAAAGGCGATGTGTCGGTAGAAGGGAATGATATTGTTATCAACGGAATGAAGATTGGCGTTTCTGCCGAACGTGATCCTGCCAATTTAGGCTGGAAAGAACGTGGTGCGGATATCGTTATCGAATCCACTGGTTTTTTCCGCAGTAAAGATACCGCTGGCAAGCATTTCGCATCCGGCGCACGTAAAGTCATCATTTCCGCACCTGCCAAAGGCGATGTAAAAACGGTCGTTTTAGGCGTCAATGACTCGGAAATCAGTGATGACATCGACTTATACTCTAACGCAAGCTGTACAACTAACTGCCTCGCACCAATGGTAAAAGTACTGGATGACAATTTCGGTATTGAGAAAGGATTTATGACAACGGTGCACGCTTACACAGCTGACCAGCGGCTGCAAGACGCACCCCATAGTGATTTGCGTCGTGCACGTGCCGCTGCCATTAATATCGTACCAACCACTACCGGTGCGGCAAAAGCCGTAGGACTTGTACTTCCTCATCTGGCCGGTAAATTGGATGGTGGAGCTATTCGTGTTCCTGTTCCAACCGGATCTTTGACCGATTTTGTAGCTGTTGTTAAGAAAGATGCTACTGCTGAAGATGTTAAGGCTCTCTTCAAAGAAGCTGCTGCCAGCTCACTGAAGGGAATTCTGCAATATACCGAGGAACCTCTGGTATCTACCGATATTGTTGGTAATCCACATTCTTGTATTTTCGATTCCGAACTTACTAAAGTGGATGGACGTTTGGTGAAAGTGGTCGGTTGGTATGATAATGAAGCCGGTTATTCTGCTCGTACCGCCGATTTAGTAGAACGTTTAGCATAACGAGCAAATAATTACGGAAAAGTGTAAATTTTTAGCATCCACGGGCTGATTTAGTCCGTGGATGTTCTTACATTTATGACCCGTTAATTTAGTACATTATGGTTTCATAATCGGGGCGTAGCGCAGTCCGGTAGCGCACCACGTTCGGGACGTGGGGGTCGCAGGTTCAAATCCTGTCGCCCCGACCAAAGTCTGGCAAGAAATTGTCGGACTTTTTTTATTTAGGTAGGCAGATATGTGGCAGGTATATATCTTGTACAGTGAAAAATGGGATCGTTATTACATATTCAGCACCAATGATTTAGAGAGATGGTTGGAGGAACACAATCATCGGCATACCCCTTCGACCAGGGGTGGAATCCCCTGGGAACTGGTCTACCGTGAAGAATATGAAACAAAAGCCGAAGCCCGGGGCCGTGAGCGGGCGATCAAAGCGAAGAAGAGCCGAAAGTATATCGGAACACAGCCATTACGGATTGCCGAAATCAATTAAAAACTGATATGGAAATGCATTCAATCCAAAATTTCTAAAGATGTTTCTATTTAATTATTTGAATCATTCTGATTAACCCCTTCCACCCATTGGGCGGCATGCAAGACTAATTCTGTAGCACTATTCAGACTTAATTTATCTTTAATCCTGGCACGGTATGTTTCTACGGTTTTATTTGAGAGGTGAAGTTGATTAGCAATTTCTCTGCTACTAAGTCCGGATCCGGTCAGTTCAAAGACTTCAAGCTCACGGTCACTAAGTATTTCCAGTGGAGATTGACTCAATGACTTATAACCCGAAATCATTCGCATTAGCAAACGTTTGTTAATATTATCACTGATGTATACCCCGCCATTTAAAACGGTATGAATAGCCTTAAGAATAACCTCCCCGGCCTCAAGTTTCATGACATATCCTTTAGCTCCGGAACGTATGACTCGTTCTGCATATAAATCCTCATCATGTCTCGAAACAACCAGAAATTTTAAGTCTGGTTGTATGACATGAACAAGTTTTATCAGTTCCATGCCACTCATATCGGGTATAGAAATATCGACAATAGCCAGATCTATTTCTTCCGATTCGATGAATTTTAATCCTTCTTTTGCTGTAGAGGCCTGACAACAAACTTTGAAGCTCGGTTCCGATTCAATGGTAATTGCTAATCCTTTTCGTATCAGAGGATGGTCGTCGATGATCAATATTTTCTTCATAATAATTGGTTTACTTCCTTCTTTAAAGGTTCTTCTGCTAAGGGTACTGTACAAGAAACGATTGTTCCGCCACGTGGTGTTTTTCTGATATTAAGAGCACCAGCCAAAATGCGGGCTCTGTAATGCATGATTCGAACACCCATACCCTGATCCTTGTTGGTGTTATTTTCATAGCCGATTCCATTGTCGGTAATTCGCAGAATGATATAGTTGCCGTTTTTTGTCAAATAAATACCTACCCTCGTTGAATGACCATGTTTGATGGCATTACTTATCGATTCCTGTGCAATACGATATAAATGTAAAGCACGAATATTATCGTAAACCAGAGGAGTTCCTGTACTCTCGAACGTGCAACTGATATTAAATATCCGTTCGATTTCTTCGGTTAATTGTTTTAAGGCGGTTATCAATCCATTTGCTTCAAGCTCAACCGGAACAAGTCCGCGTGCAAGTCCGCGTGCCTGCTGATCGGCTTCCTGGATCAAAGATACAATTTCTTCTAAGTCTTCGGATCCCGGTAATCTGTTAGAAGATAATTTTCTGGCCAGATTTTTGGTGATTAAGCCAATACCGGTAAGCATCTGTCCGAGTCCATCATGCAGATCCTGTCCTATTCTTCGGCGTTCTTGTTCTGAAATAGAAAGGATTTCCTGTTCAAGTTTAATTCTTTCTGTTATATCCCGGCCGATAAGAAGTACGGTTGGATCTCCGTTCAAATAAATTAAATGAGCATTGACTTCAACAGGGAATGTGTATCCGTCTTTTGTGATGTGGCTACATTCCATTACTAATTCCTGGTTTTCAAACAATTGGTTAAAACAGGACGTAGTATCCACTTTTTCGACATCAATAATATCATAGATATTCATCTTAAGCAGTTCGGCATGGGAATATCCTAAAAGCTTGCAGGTATAATCATTCACCTCTGCAAAATTTCTGGGTTCTCGTTCCGGTGTCATTTTGAATACAAGTACCTCATCGTTCGCTCCATGAAAGAGTGTTCTATACCGCTGTTCATTAGAGGCGAGTTTTTCTTCAAAATGCTTCCGTTCCGTTATATCAAGAACGGTTCCAAAAACTCGCAAAAGGTTGTGATTTTCGTCGTGTATGGGATGGGCAATGTTGTAAAGATATTTGAGCTCACCTGAAGCTGTCATGATCCTATATTCACTATGAAGGTCTGAATCGACTGCTGTTAAATTGTCAAATTCTCGGATGACTCTTTTTTTATCATCGGGATGAATGATGTTCAGATAATCTTCGTAGGTTGGAATATAGGTATTCCGATCTTTCTCGAATATTCGATACATTTCTTCAGACCATTGGCTAGAGCCATTGATCATATCGAACTGATAACTTCCAAGATGGGCTAATCTTTGTGCCTCAGATAAGGCCATGCGGTGGCGTTGTAGTTCTTCGAGTGCGAGTTTTCTATCCGTTATTTCTTTTCCTACCACAATGAGTCCCATAGGTTCATTGCGAATGTTTTTCATGACAGAAATATTATTATCCATCCAAATTTCCTGTCCGTCTTTCCGTATCGCTCGCCATTCTCTGGAAACTTCATTACCCTTAAATATAAATTTTGCACGTTCAGTAAATTCTTTGATCGGGTAATCGGGAAATAAACTAAATGATGTTTGTCCTATCATTTCTTCGGCTCGATACCCGAATATTATTTCGGAACCTTTGTTCCAATAGGTGATTTTCCCTTTTTTGTCGGTGACGATGACGCTGTCCCGGACGTTCTGTAATATATTCGAATGGTAATTTAACCGATCGTTTGCCTGCTTTCTTTCGATAGCATAGCGAATTGATCGTCCAAGCAGGTTGCTTTCGAGTTGTTTTTTAGTCAGGAAATCCTGGGCGCCCAATTTAACTGCATTCAGGCCTATTCCTTCATCTTCCAAACCGGTCAATACAACAACCGGTATATCAGGATACTGACTATTTATTTTTTTGAAGGTATCCAAACCTGTACAATCGGGCAGGGTCAAATCCAGCAGAATTAGATCGAAACTTTGTCCTCCAAGTAAATCTATTCCATCTTTTAAATGAGAAACATGGGTAATGTCAAAACTTCTGTCTGCCAATTGATGAAGATAGATTTCAATGAGCCGCGCGTCTCCTTTATTATCCTCAATGAGTAATATGTTTATATTTTTTTTGCTCATATATTATTCACTGGATGGTAATTTTACGATAGAAAACCAAAAATCTTCGATTGATTTTATAACTTCTACAAATTGTTCAATACCTATCGGTTTAGTGATATAACAATTCGCATGAAGTTTATAAGATTGCAGGATGTCCCGTTCTGCTTCTGAAGACGTTAAAATGACTACCGGTATATGTTGCAGAGTATCATCATTTTTTATCTCATCCAGAACCTGGCGCCCGTCTTTTTTTGGCAAATTTAGATCAAGAAGAATTAAGTCTGGCCTTGTAACATTTTCATATGGCGTAATTTTTTTCAGATAGGCCATAGCCGACTCACCATCATTAACGACATTAAGAGAATTGCGAATTTTGACTTCTTTGATGCCCTCTTTGGTTAGCCGTACGTCCGCTTCGTTATCTTCAATTAACAATATTTCGACCGACCGATTATTTGAACTAAACATATGTTGGTGTATTAGTTATTATTAAAATTATACCTATTGTTAGATAGTATTTTCAATTTAATTGATCCTCAATAGTAAAATAAAAAGTGGTTCCGCTGTCTTTGTCATTCGATTCAAACCATATTTTTCCGTTATGCCTTTCTATAATTTTTTTGCAAATGGCAAGTCCTATACCTGATCCCGGATATTCCGAACGGGCGTGTAGACGTTGAAATATCATGAATATCCGGTCTTTGTAAGCCGGATCAATTCCTATTCCATTATCTTTAACTCCAAATAACCAATAATCTGATTTCTTCTGAGCTGTAATTTCAATTTTCGGATCTTTTTGATTTCTAAACTTTATGGCATTGTGAACCATATTCTGAAAAAGTTGAATTAATTGGGACTCATCGGCTTTAATCGTCGGCATCTTGTCAAAATGGATTTTTGTCTTTGTTTCGCTTATCAATTCTTTCAGGTTAGTAAGTGCAATTTCCACAACCAGGTTGCAATCTGTTTGGGTAAATGGACGAGCCCTGGTACCGACTCTTGAAAACTGCAGCAAGTCATTGATAAGATTTTGCATGCGATGAGCACCATCGACGGCATAATGGATAAAATCATTAGCGTCGGCGTCCAGTTTATTTTTATATCTTTTTTCCAAAAGTTCGGTGTAGCTGGCAACCATGCGCAGAGGTTCCTGAAGGTCATGTGAGGCAACATAAGCGAATTGCTCTAATTCGGCATTCGAACGTTTAAGTTCGACCATAGATTTTTTCAGGTTTTTATTCGCAATTTCAAGATCCGATTCCATCAATTTTCGAATGCTTATATCAGCAATGTAACTGATGACAAACAATCTCTCATCCGTTTCAAAGTAGTTCAAACTTATTTCCACAGGAAATTTTTCGCCTGTTTTTTTAATTGCGAAAAGCTCCATTCCTTGTCCCATTGGACGTGGTGAAGGATTTCTGTAATAATTAATTCGGTGTTTGGAATGCTTTTCCCGAACCGTTTCGGGTAAGAGTATATCTATATTTTTCCCGATGATTTCATCTCGTTTGTACCCGAATAATTGTTCACCCATTTTATTAATTAAGACGATGCCGCCCTGAGAATTACTTATAATAATTCCTTCTGTAGCGGCCTCAAACAATGCGAGAAGCTTTTCTTCATTTTCTTTAAGTTTGTATTCCCAGGTTTTATAAATCCAGATGAAGACGATAGCAGCTACGATAAGGAAAATGACTGCCATCCTGTTTTCAAAAATCGTTTTAGCATAATTGGCAGACGGTGACAGGTAAAAGCCTATAATTGTTAAAATCAGACTCGTAATACCGACAATGCTTGTGAATCGGCGTCCGGGTAGCCAAAGAGTAAGCATTATCGTTGCTATATACAGAACACCACCAGCTATCCCTAATGGGAAAAAAAGATTTAAAATGAATATGGCAATAATCAGTACAAGACTGAATACCATAATCAGGTAATTCTGTTTCGTTAATTGCTTCATGGATCTATACTGAGCCGAAGCTATTTAGCAATACTGTTGCTTGCTTTGCTAATATTAAAATAGCTTCAGGCTTGTGATTACATACAGTCTCTAAAGATTAAAACATAATATCGAAAAAATGGCAGTGTGTATAAAACTTACCCAATGATAAAATTTCCCGATGTGTAAGGGTACGAATCATATCGCACGCATTACAAGAGCATATGTACTACAAATGTTGTGGGGGAATACCTTACAATAATGAAAATATAAATTATTCATTGGAAAATGGAATAGTATAAATAAACTACCTGTATAATTTATTAAGAGGTAAAGCATTAAATAAATTCAGTTATTAATAAGTGTATGAAATACGTGTTATTTTGTTGTTTTAAACAGTCTTTTTTTTAGGAATACAATATTCCGGTTGTCGTAGGAAAATTACCTACATAACATTGGAATTCTACCTTATTGTTTAGTATCAATAAAAAAGGTTAGTATATACGCATAAACAATTCACCGAGAGAGTTAGATTTTTACATACGCTAACCCAGGCAAAAACAGTTAGAAGTTTACTAAGATGAATATTGACGGAAACAGGATACAAATATTATTAAAGAGATGGCGCTATAAGGGATATAGTCTTATATCAATGAATATTAGCGAGATAGGTTACGAAGTAATAGCAGCTGCAAATAATTTGACTGGAGTAAAAACTACAGGTAACAATCTTGATGAAGCTATTCAATATTTAGAACATGAGATTGATAAAATTGCTGAATCCGAATATAAAGTTATGGTAAGTAGGATAAGAGAAGAGCTGCTAACCGAGGTTGCATGATTTAGAACCGGTTCTTTTTTACCGGAGAAGGTTGTGATGACATATTCTGAGAAGGACTCGATCCCTCTCAGGGTTTTTAAAACAACACGTAGCGATAATTATAAAGCGTGTAAATACAAGGGGAAGAGAGGAATATATGGAAGTTACAAAACAAGAACAGATAGAAAACGTTATACAGGTAGAAAACGTTATAAGGAAAACACCGTTTACCGATGAAGAGCTCGACTATTTTCGAAATATTATTTTGAAAAAAAGAGCTGATGCAAAATATGAACTTGAACTATTACAGAGCAATTTAAAGGATAAAAGAGAAAATGATTCGTCGGAATCATTGTATTCTTATCATATGGCCGATGCGGGATCGGATGTAGAAGAATTAGAGAAAACGTACATCCTTTATAACCGCACACGGAAATTTATTAAGAATCTGGATGATGCCCTCAGCCGTATAGATGATAAAACGTACGGGATATGTAAAGTAACCGGTAAAAAAATATCAAAAGGACGTCTGGAGGCTGTGCCTCACACTCAATTAAGCATCGAAGCGAAACTTCGAAGACGATAAAGTGTGTTTATAAACATAAAGTCTAAGTAAGACTTCAAAGCAGGTTAACAAAGACGATTGCAGAGATGACTACCCCTCTCAATCACCTCACAGGCTATATTGACCAAAGACCTGATTTGCTAAAATACTGCTACCCAAAATCTCTGATTTAAGTGATTATCATTTATTATGTATTATCAAGACTGGCAAACAAATTTTAACAGGGATTCCCGAAATACACTGGCGCTGGTACTTGCCGGTGGTCGCGGAACCCGATTGCATGGATTAACCGAATGGCGCGTAAAACCATCCGTGCCTTTTGGTGGTAAGTTCAGGATAATCGATTTTACCTTGTCCAATTGTGTAAATTCGGGAATTAGAAAAATCGGCATACTCACTCAATATAAATCACAATCATTGATTCGGCACATCATGCAAGGATGGAGCATGCTTCAACCCGAGTTTGGTGAGTTTGTTGAAGTCCTTCCGGCTCAACAGCGTATCGACGATAGCTGGTATAGTGGAACAGCTGATGCCATATATCAAAACATCGATCTAATAAAGAAATATAATCCGAAGAACGTACTCATTCTCGCCGGAGATCATATTTACAAAATGGATTATAGTAATATTTTGGCCTTTCATAAAAACCGGGGAGCGGATCTCACAATCAGTGGTATTGAAATTCCGGTTGAGGAAGCCTCGCGTTTTGGGGTCATGTCCGTCGATCGTTATCGTCGGGTTGTGGGGTTCGACGAAAAACCGGAATATCCAAATTCAGTACCTCAAAACAATAATAAAGCGCTCATTTCCATGGGTATTTATGTTTTTGACGCGGAATTCCTCTTTGAACAATTAATCAAAGACGCTGAAAATCCATTATCATCCCATGATTTTGGCAAAGATGTGATTCCAAAAGTAATTGAAGATCATCATGTCTATGCTTATCCATTTAAAGATATTGAAACAGACAAATCCTATTATTGGCGGGATGTGGGTACGGTTGATTCCTATTGGAAAGCTAACATGGAACTGGTTGGGGTCACACCGGAATTAAATATTTACGATAGCGACTGGCCCATCAGAACGCGTTTACATCAATATCCGCCGGCGAAATTTGTCTTTAATGACGAGGGGCGACGAGGAATGGCGGTGGATTCCATGGTATCCGAAGGCAGCATTGTTTCAGGTTCGTACATTGAAGAATCATTATTATTTACGAATGTGCGGGTTTCAGAATATTCAACCATCCGGCAATCCGTTGTTTTGCCTAATGTTATGATAAAACCGAATTGCAGGATAACAAAAGCCGTCATTGATAAAGATTGTGTTATACCCGAAGGAACAATTATTGGGGAAGATCCCGTTGAGGATCGCCGAAGGTTTCAGGTTAGTAATGAAGGTATCGTATTGGTTACACCAAAAATGATTAGAAAACAGGAACCTGAATATGTTTAATCAGTGATTTATTACAACAGTTACAGTATCGTTTTTATCTAAAACCCCGGATTTCGGGGTTTTTTATTTTTGGTAAATTTCTCAGAAAGATTAAATTCGAATTAAAATCACTGCTAAAATTGGGACACAAAGATTTGCAATAAAACTGTTGTGTATTAATTTAACCCCATTGTCCTTTTCAAAAAATCATCCGATGTCATATGACTATAACCAATCAATTCTTCACGGGAGGTCTTGTTGAGTAAATTATCTGATAAAGAAAAACCATATATAAGTCCGGATGTTAAACTTCCGGAAATAACTATTAAAGCCGTTGTTCTTGGTATTATTTTAGCCATTTTATTAGCGGGTGCTAACGCCTATCTTGGGCTTTTTGCGGGCATGACCGTATCCGCATCGATACCGGCTGCTGTAATTTCCATGGCTGTTTTGAGCCTGTTCAAACAATCAAACATTCTTGAAAATAACATAGTTCAAACTGCAGCATCTGCCGGAGAATCGTTAGCAGCCGGGGTTGTTTTTACTTTTCCTGCCCTCGTAATTATGGGATACTGGAAGACATTTAACTACTGGGAAGTGACTCTGATTGCCCTGTGTGGTGGTGTAATGGGCGTACTTTTTACGGTCCCGTTGCGTAATGCTCTTATTGTTCACCAGAAATTAAAATATCCCGAAGGCGTAGCAACAGCCGAAGTACTTAAGTCTGGTGAACAGGGCAGTTCTGATGTTAAATATTTGGTTTGGGCTGCAGTCATCAGCGGTTTGATGAAATTTGCTCAACAGGGCATGTATCTTTGGAGCAGCGTATTTGAGAAAGCTAAAATTTTTGGAACGCGTGGGTATCTGTATTTCGGAATTGACGTATCTCCCGCACTGGTAGCAGTGGGGTATATTGTAGGATTAAACATCGCCTTTTTAGTATTTGCCGGTGGGGTATTCAGCTGGTGGATTGCCATTCCGGCATATATTGCTTCTCACGGGATAGCCGCTAACGGGAAAGATGCCGTGGATGTCGGTTACCAGATATGGTCGGATCAGATACGATATATTGGCGTTGGAGCCATGGTCATTGGCGGTATATGGGCATTGATTGATCTCCGTTCATCCGTCGTTACTGCTTTTAGAGAAGGTTTTAAAGCTTTTAAAGAGCGCGGTGATGATACTGTTCAGGTAATTCGCACCGAGCGCGATACTCCGATGTCGTGGGTTTTATTAGGTCTTGCCATTCTTGTCGTGCCTATTTTTCTCATCTATCTGACTGAAATACGAACCGGCGGTATTTCAATTATTATGGCACTTCTTATGGTTTTAGCAGGATTCCTGTTTTCGGCCGTTGCGGGTTATATGTCCGGTTTGGTAGGAAGTTCGAATAACCCGATTTCTGGCATAACTATTGCAACAATCTTATCATCAGCATTGATATTATTAGTTCTGATGGGGAATGATACAACGCGCGGACCGGCCTCTGCCATATTGATTGGTGCTGTTGTTTGTAGTGCCGCTTCTATTGCTGCCGATAACCTCCACGATCTCAAAGCCGGATATGTTCTCGGAGCGACTCCAATGAACCAGCAGATTATGTTGATTGTTGGAGTGGTAGCATCTGCCTTTGTGATGGCTCCTGTTCTCACTGTTTTGCATACCGCATATGGATTTGGCCCCGCAACACCGGCCCATCCGGAGTCACTTACAGCGCCGCAGGCTACCTTGATGGCCAGCGTGGCTCAGGGGGTTTTTGGCGGGAATCTGCCCTGGGATATGATTTGGATTGGTATAATTATCGGAGCTGCAATTATCATTTTTGATCAGATTTTGAAGAAAAGAGGTTCATCCTTTCAGATGCCGGTTCTGGCCGTTGCCGTGGGTATCTATCTTCCGTTTGAACTCGATTGTGCCACTATGGTAGGTGGTGTGATTGCCTGGTTGGTAACAAAATATCAGGACCGTAAAAAAGGGGAAAGTGATTACGAACAATCAAAGCAACGCAGCGACCGGGCGGGACTGCTCTATGCTTCCGGTTTAATAACAGGGGAGGCATTGATGGGTATTCTTCTTGCTATTCCCATCGCGTATTATGGCGGAACAGATGTGTTTAGCATTAAACGGTTATTCGGTATGAATGCGACCCCATTCCAGGCTTGGCCAGGATTGATCCTGCTTGCAATGGTAGGCTATTTAATGTATCGCGTAGCAGTTAAATCATTCAGAAAACAAGAAGAATAGTAATTTTGAGTTAATTTGAGGAGGCAGAATTATATTTCTGTCTCCTATTACTCCAAAAATCGACACCTCATTTAAACCAAATTAAAAGGGACTAATCAACTCAAGGTTACTTTTGTGAATAGTCCCATAATTTATTGTTATAATCGCGTTCGTTAACGAATTATTAGCGACTTCCGAGGCCAATAACCGGCTTGATAACAACATCAATGCGGCGGTTTAATTTTCGCCCCTGCTCCGTATCATTATTGGCAATAGGTTTGCTTGCACCATAACCGATTGCTTCTAAACGAGAAGGTTCGATATTCATATTGGCAAGAAGATACGACATTACGGCATTGGCCCTGGCTTGTGAAAGTTTCAGGTTAATATTATCACTTCCCTGAGAGTCGGTATGTCCTTGAATCATAACCTTGCTGTCGGGAAACATTTCAATAGCCTTTTGAACTTTTGTCAATATTTCATAATGATCCGGTTTTATTACTGATGAACCCAAATCGAAGTTAAAACCTACAAGCCGAATAACAGCGTCATTTTGCTCACGAAAAATCAATGCCTCATCATTGGAAAATAAGTTCCTTACTGAATTAAAACGTGCCTGAAAATCACTCATGGATTCAACACGTTCGGTAATTTGTGTTCGTTCCTTTGTTGATTCACTCAGTTTTGTTTGAAGCTCCTCATTTTCAGTTAGTAAACTTTGATTTTTTTGTGATTGCTGCTGTAAAGAGTCATTTAATGTTTTAATTTTATCAACAATTGAGTTAATAACCTGGCCATGTCCTTTATCAAATTGGGCTGGTATCTGCAGTTCGGCAGTCACTTTCTTAAGCTCATTCTCGAACGACAAAATGACTTCTTCACGACTTTTACGTTCATTATTTAAATTCTGTATGTAACTATTTAAATAATGAGCATGTTGGGCTTCATATTCTGCCTGCAAAGCCAGATCAGTTGCCTTATCCGTTTCATACCGATTGTTCTTGAGCATATTTTCAGATTCTTCTACCAATTGGTTAGCTAAACTATATGTTAAAGGTGCCTGATTTTTTCTATCAATTCCTTTTAATAAGGAACGGGACGGTGTCAGAATATTGGTTTGAATAGCGAGGAGTTCGGCATTACGATAAAGACTTTCTGCTTTATCACCTCTTTCTTTGGCTTTTCTGGAATCACCTTCCTCTAATTTTTTAGTTGCGTCTGCAAACTCTTCCTCTGCATCTCTCCATTCATTTGGTGCAAATTTGACGGCATTAACCTTAATGGCATTATTCCTTGCTGAAATAGCGCTTTCGAAAGTAAATTCAGCTATCTTAGTAGCTTCATTGGCTTTTTCGAAATAGTTACCTGCTTCGTCAATCTTCCTTTTAATATCCTGTAAATTATCACCTTGTTTTAGTGATCTATCGGCCTCTTGATAGAGTTTCATCCCATTTTTATAATTTTCGGGGGAAAGTAGAATGGCATTCTTTTCATTTGCCTGCTGCAGAACTTTATCAACTTTGGCAAAAAGAGTAGTTCGAATATCCTGGGTCACCTCTTGTGCCAGTACTATATTGGAAAAAAATGCACTCAAACCAATCACAACTATAAATGTCAGTATCTTAGATTTCATAGTCTTCATTTTTTACCTCTCTTACTTGATGATTTTATAAGCCTATAAGTCCCTATTAATACACTAAAGTCAAGTTTTACTCATAAATAGTTCGTAATAAAACTATCTATTTATTTTAGTGCTTTAAATCATAGTCATATAAGCTATAGTTTCAATAAACTATTATCATTTCATATTACTTTATTATGTATATAAATGATGACAGGGAAACTCTTGAAAATAGGTAATAGATTAAGTGGCTATGCTTTGATTGTAATCACGCCCTTTTACCAGGGTTTAATTTGACCCATATAAATAATTGGTTAATCGGCCTTCTTCACTAAGAAATAATAGGAAATAAATCTCGTTTATAAGACTTATTTATACCTTTGTGAGGTCATTTGAAGTAATTCAGCAAAAAGCTGATGTAAATATTGGTAATTAAACATAAAGAAGGGACTTCGTATAGCATTATCGGGTATTGGGATCCTCCAGCACTCTGATGAATCTTTTCTTTATCATTCGTGAATATGATCCTCAATACAATTAATTACTTCTTGTGTCGGCGTTCCAGTTCTTTCACCAGATCGTCTAATCGTAAACCTTTTTCGGTAAGCAGCAGTTGAAGATGAAAGATCAAATCTGAAGCTTCATAAATGAAAGCATCTTCGGAATCATTGATAGCTGCGATGACTGTTTCAACACCTTCTTCCCCAACTTTTTGAGCAATTCGATTCAGTCCTTTTTTGAACATCGAGCTGGTGTAAGAATTTTCAGGTAATTCCTCTTTTCTCTGATAAAGGAGATCCTGCAATTCTTTTAGAAAATGATAATCGGAAGATTTTGAGAAAGGGTGAAATTCGTGCTCATGAAAACAGGAATCATTACCGGTGTGGCAGGTCGGTCCTTCGGGGTCAACGAGTAAAAGCAATGTGTCGTTGTCACAGTCTTTTTGAGCAAATTTGAAATTCAGAAAATTACCAGAGGTTTCGCCTTTGGTCCATAACCGTTGTTTGGATCGACTGAAAAAAGTGACATGGCCCGATTCAAGGGTTTGCTTCAATGATTCCTGGTTCATATAACCCAACATTAAAACTTGCCCGGTTTCAAAATGCTGAATGATGGCAGGAATCAGTCCATTGCCTTTTTTAAAGTCCAGTTCGTCGATATTCATGATCAAAGGTTACAGCTATTCAATTAAGGTTTAATGAGGGTTTAAATATAACCAATATCTCACCTTAATAAATGATTAAGTAAACATATTTCCGTTTTCTTCAATCCCTGTTTACCTTCGTTTTTAATTTACCGGTGATTAGCCGACCATGATGTCTTCACTTTTCTTCAATTGAGCCAGTGGTGCAAATTTTTTGAAATTATATTTTATTTCAGGCCAGTCCGAAAGTATGTAAATCGCTTTAGCCGATGCGGTTTCTTTCGCGTAATCTTCCAAAAGCTCACGTAACCGGGCATAATCTTCTTCAGTGATTTCATCTTCGCCGATGTAATCTTCATTCACTGACAAGCCGGGATCCCCGAAAATAAAAAGTTCACCGCCAGTCATTCCGGCGCCCAGGTTCTGAGAAGTTTCACCTAAAATAACTACAGTTCCATTAGTCATATATTCACAGGCATGTAAGCCGGTGCTTTCAACGACAGCCGTGGCACCACTGTTGCGAACTGCAAAACGATCACCGGCACTTCCATAAACATAAAGGGTTCCACCAGTAGCACCATAAAGTGCACAATTACCGATGATGGCACTTTCTTCAGGTTTATAATGAGCTTCGGAAGGAGGTATGATCACGACCTTTCCACCAGACATCGATTTACACACCGAATCATTCGCTTCTCCAATGAGCCTGGCACGAATTCCGTCGGTCAGGAAGACTCCAAAACCTTGTCCGGCACTTCCTCTGAAGTTAAATAAAAACTGGCCGTCAGATACCGAAGGTATGGAAAGTCCAACTCCATTCATGTGTTGGCGTTCTGAATTTTTGAGTGCTGCCAGTTTCCCGGAAAATGTTGCTAATGTTGCGCGATCGGTTGGCTGAATTTGGTAGGATTTTGAAAATTTTGAACCGGAATCCAAAGAGCGGTGTATATCTGTCAATATTTGTTGATTGAGCGGACTAACCGGCTCGGATAACGGCTGAATTTTATTATTTGGCTCGTAAACCGGAACATCAAAGAAATAATTCATATCCAGTTTCCTTTTTTGTACCAATGTATCGTGAACAGGGTTGATGGATATCAAATCGGTTCGGCCGATAAGTTCCTGTAATGACGATACTCCGAGGACAGACAGATGACGTCGGATATCTTCGGCCAGGTAATTCAAAAGACGAACGATATGTTCTTTTTTACCCTTGTATTTTGCCTTGAATTTTGGGTCATGCGTGGCGATACCGGTCGGACAAGTATTTTTCTCACAGATACGGGCCATGATACAGCCATCGGCAATTAATAATAATTTACCGAATTCATATTCTTCAGCTCCAAAGATGGCCGCCATGACAATATCTTTACCGGTTGATAAACCACCGTCGGTTCTCAAAATAATCTGGTTACGCAGGTTATTCTCAACAAGTGCCTTATGGACTTCGATGACACCCAATTCCCACGGTAAACCGGCATGTTTCATAGATGTCAGTGTAGCCGCCCCGGTTCCGCCATCACCGCCGGAAACGTGTATGACATCCGCCCCGGCCTTAGCAACACCCACCGCGATGGTTCCGATGTTGGCGCCGGATACCAGTTTTACATTTACTTTTGTTTCCGGATTTAACTGTTTGAGTTCGTATATCAGTTCTTTAAGATCCTCAATACTGTAAATATCATGGAGTGGGGGGGGAGAAATGAGATCGATACCCGGATTTGAATGTCGTGCTTTAGCGATATGTTCATCCACTTTCACCGACATCAGCTGGCCACCTTCGCCGGGTTTCGCACCCTGGGCAATTTTAATCTGTATTTCATTGCCGGCCATCAGATATTCTGCGGTAACACCAAAACGTCCGGATGCGACCTGTTTTATCGACGCCGATACGCCTTCAGTAAAGAAATAGGGGTTTTCGCCACCTTCACCACTGTTGCTGCGTCCGCCAACTTCTTTCATTGCACGAAAAATATCCCGCTGCGACTCGGCGCTTATCGCACCAAACGACATGGCTCCGGATCCAAAGGTTTTGGTAATTTCTTCCCTTGGCTGGACTTTATCCATGGGTAATGGTTGAGCCGATTCTTTCAATTTAAATAAATGACGAAGATTAACCGGTTCATCGTCAACCGCGTTTTTGAGATATTCGTCATACAACTCCATTGAATCGAGACTGAATTCCGAATCTCTTACAAGGTTGTGGATGATTTTCGAGCGGGTATTGGTCATCGAATGCTTTTCGCCTTCCAGTCCCTTATTGTGCTCTTTATACTGATAGGTTTTCAAGAGCTTTAAATCATCTGGTTCAGCATCTTTAAGATGTGCGGTCTTTTTCAGAATGTTTTTGGTAACGTCATCCATCTCAATTCCACCAATGGGACTATTCAGGCCACGGAAGAATTCGTGGATCAGACCCGGGCCAATACCTATTGCAGAAAATAGTTTGGAGCTTTGATAGCTTCGGACAACAGAGATACCACTCTTGGCCATGATCTTCAAAAGGCCGTGATCAAACGCTTTGATTAAGCTCTCTTCTTTCTCATCCGGATCCAAATCTACAAGCTGGGCACTTGGTTCGAAACGGGCAATTTCGAGTGTCAGATATGGACATACAGCTGTAGCACCAAATCCTATTAATGCCGCCAGGTCGTGTGTGTTCTTAATTTCACCGGAATCTATGACGATTGAAGATCTGAGACGCAGGCCGGAATCATTCAAAGCATTGACTATCGTTCTGAGAGCAATCAATGTTGGAATCGGCGGACGATCGTAACCGGCATTTCTGTCAGATAAGATAATAACCGAGTGTCCTTTGAGTGCGGCTTCAACTGCATCCTGAGCCAAAGAAGCCAGACGGGATTTCAACCCAACAGTGCCATGGCTTCGATCAAAAGTTATATCAAACTCAACCGGCACTATCCGGGTTTTTTCCTGGCTCTTTCCAATGAGTGTACGCAAAAAGTTCATTTGTCCCAGCGATAAAACCGGGCTTTTTAGTTCGAAAGCGGGAGTTGGCGGAATGAGTTCTTTCGGTTCAAAAATGTTTGGTTTTTTACCAAGGTAAACCCTCAGATCCGTCACCATTTTCTCACGTATGTAATCAAGCGGCGGATTTGTAACCTGTGCAAAGTTTTGATAGAAATAATCGAAGAAGGAGCGGGGCTGGTCAGAAAAAATAGCAAGTCGTGCCGTGTCTCCCATAGACCCGATGGGTTCTTTGCCATCCTGGATCATGGGTATCAGGATTTTTTTGAATTCCTCGTCCGTATAAGAAAAAACATGCTTCAGATGTAAATGAGATTCCTTCTCAGAAGGACGGATAGTAGAAATGTAACGCAGGCGGGTGTCGAAAATGGCATCGCGGTGTTCGATAGAATGACTTGGATCGCGGAACATAACTTCACCGGAAGCCATGTGTACGGTCACGCCGGTTCCTGCATTTAGGGTACCTTTCGACAGGATTTCCGATTCATTAATCTGGAAAGAGCCCGCTTCGGACGACAAATAGAAATGATCATCCGTTAACGCCCACCGACAGGGACGAAACCCGTTCCGATCGAGGCGGGCACCGATGGTAGCTCCATCGGCATATGAAATAAATGCCGGGCCGTCCCACGGTTCCATGGCGCGGCTCCAGAATTTATAAAAATCATTATCCTGGTTGGCGGGTGGAATCATGATAGCCAGAATATCTTCAACGTGAGGGATACTGCTTCTGTAGCGCAGGGCTTCGACCATTTCATTGAGACTGCCGGAGTCACTAATACCATAATGCGTAGCCAATTCTTCGACACGGGCTCCAAGAGATTTTTCCCGGGAATTCATCCATGAGCGGTTTCCCGCAATGGTATTTATTTCCCCGTTATGTCCGATTAAACGGAAAGGCTGAGCTTTATCCCAACTGGTATGCGTATTGGTACTGAATCGGCGATGAAATAAGGTAAAGCGTGTTTTAAAAACAGGATTCTGAAGATCCGGATAAAATTTATCAAGATCTTCAGAACGTGTTAACGCTTTATACACAATCGTTTTAGACGATAAGGAGACAAAAAAGAATTCATCATAAATCCCCTTTTCAATCAACCGAATGCGTGTGAGTTGTTTGGCAGAATGTAAAAGCTTGTCGAAAGAAAAATCGGTCCGGCAATGATCCGGTCTTTTAATAATAGCCTGCTTGATATCCGGCAAAGTCTTTTTGGCTTCGGGACCTAATATCTCCGGATTGATAGGCACATCTCTGAATTTTTCTATTTCCATTCCAAGAAAATGAAAAGTATCGGTAAATACCGCCATTGCTTTTCTCCGGCGTTCCCCATGGCCTGAGAAAAACAATGTAGCGACAGCTGTAGTATTTCTATCAATATCTAAGAGTTCGAAAGGGATATCTGCCATGATACCGGAACCGTCGCCGGTAATTTTATCCGCTCCACAAGCTCCGCGATGTTCGACACAGCGTAATGCCTGTAAACCCTGTTGTAAATGTTCGTGCGACGAGAGACACTTTCTACTAGCGACGAAGCCTACACCGCAGGCAGACTTCTCGAGGGGAGTAATAGTATTCACGGTCTTCTCCTAAGATTATTGGTTAAGGAAATACTTTTTTTCAGAGATGTATGATGCTCTGTTGAGCTAAGCCGATTACATTATAACTCAGTATTTAAAAAGCTAAAAAAATCAGATTAATTCAAATAGTGAGCAAAGTAAAAACGCATTTTAGAGCTATTAAACGTTGATTATGTTCAATTGTTATGCATATATATATAATAAAATTATCATAAATTAATATTTAAAATGTACACTAAAACGTTTTAATAAAATCTATTAATTATACATTAGAGTATATTATAATCTGTAATGCTAAATTATTTTTTTAAAAAAAGCGCTTTTCTTAGTATGCTCACTGAATATCATCCATATAGAAAATCAAACTAAATGATGGAATAATTATTTGGGTCAAGATTTCTAATGTGTCGGATTAGAATTCGGATATTCATGTCGTGTTATGAAGGGCAGGTTGATTTAAATGAATTGTAAAAAAATGTTAATCAAATAAATCAGATAAAGATCTAATAATTTTTAATGTAAAAAATCTGAATGCCTAAAAAATTTTGATGAATATAATGATAAGCTAAAGCTAATAAATCAGTCTCAAAATAAACCTGTTTCTGTGTCTTATTACAAGTTTAGGGAGGTTGTTTAAAGCTATATTCTAACAGGTATATTATTGTTTTTTAAATATCTTTTTAAGAAAGCAATTTCGATTTCCTTAAAATGAAATACACTGGCTGCAAGTACGGCATCGGCATGACCGGTGGTTATGGCATCCAGACAATGCCCGATTGTTCCGGCGCCACCACTGGCAATAACAGGAATGGTCGTGATTTCAGATACCTTTGACAATAATTCGTTATCGAAACCCGATTTTGTTCCGTCTTTATCCATACTTGTTAACAGGATTTCTCCGGCTCCTTTAACTTCAACCTCTTTTACCCAATTCAAAACATCGAGTCCGGTATCTTCGGTTCCGGCTTTAACGTAGACATTCCAGGATGCACCGGTTCGGCGGGCATCGATTGCAGCTACTATGCACTGGGATCCAAATCGATCGGCTCCGGCTGTTATCAGTTCAGGATTTTTGACAATGCTGCTGTTTAGGGAAACTTTATCGGCACCGGCATGAAGCAGTTCTTCAATTTCTTCGACACTTTTTATACCTCCACCGACGGTAAAAGGTATGCTGATATGCCTTGCAATTTCCCGGACCAGCCGTACCAATGTTTTGCGTTTTTCATTCGTAGCCGTGATATCAAGAAATACCAGTTCATCCGCTCCTTCATCCGAATAACGTTCGGCCAGTTCAACCGGATCTCCGGCATCACGCAAATGTTCAAAGTTTACGCCTTTCACCGTTCTTCCGTTTTTGATATCAAGGCAGGGGATAATCCGTTTGGTCAACATACGATTTCAATAAAATTAAACATTGCATTAGGTCGACAAATATAGATAAAAACGAATTTGATTGGTAACTGGTATTCATGAAAGAACCAATAAATTGTTTTAGATCCAGGGAAAAAGAACATTAGAAGAAAATTATGAAAGTAAGAAAAATGATGTCCTATATTTTAATTATTAAAGAGATGAAAAAATTAAACTTTGGAGGGAGAATTTGGGATGCCTTTAGGGATCCATTTATAATTTATGTTCATTCCTAAATTAATATTGAAACAGCTGTATACATTCAGCAGCCTGAAAAATGTGAGCCAGGGCCTGGAATTTTCCATTAAAAACCGGCTAACCGATGTACGTCTGATCGGTATATCGTCGATACGAATAGCTGAAAAAGAAATTCCAATAAAAGATATTTTTATCGATCTGGGGCTTGGAGATTTGATTTCTGCTGAGGATATCAACAAAGATTATCCAATAGATTTCCCACTTCGTAAATCGGTTAATATAATTTGTTCCAATGGGAAACTGGTGCCTGGGAAATATCCGCTTGATATCAGTTTTATGACCGAACCATTTGGAAAATTAAGCTTTTCTGTTGAGGATTCTGTTTCTAATGAAATCAAGGGACGAGTAAAAGTTCCTTATGACGAGCAGAATGATTATGAGGAAATGCCCATAAGAAAACGACAGGATTTTATTGAACAGTTTAGCAAAGCTCAATTCCATCATTTAAAACAGTATTCTTTTGATCCCCATGTCGTACAGGGAAATATTGAAAATTTCACAGGTGTGGTCCAGGTTCCTTTGGGGTTTGCCGGACCGGTTAATGTAAATGGGGAATATGCAAACGGCGAATTTCTGGTTCCCTTAGCCACAACCGAAGGAACTTTGGTTGCTTCATATAACCGGGGTATCAAAGCGGCGAATCTATCCGGAGGTATTACGGTAACCGTTCAAAATGACAGCATGCAACGCGCTCCTGTATTTGTTTTCGATGATGCACGTCAGGGGAAAAAATTCATCGACTGGGTGTTTCAAAACATGGACACCATCAGGGATGAAGCCGAGAAAACATCTCATTATGCGAAATTGCAATATATCGATCCGTTCGTTTCAAATAAATTCGTTTTTTTGCGGTTTAATTACAGTACCGGTGATGCTGCCGGACAAAATATGGTAGGCAGGGCTACATTTTCAGCCTGCAGCTGGATTATCGAACATTATCAGGGAATTCAAAAATTTTATCTCGAATCAAACTTTGCAACCGATAAAAAATCATCGCAGGTTAATATTATGCGTACACGTGGTAAACGGGTAACTGCTGAAGCCACGTTCAAACGGGATGTATTAATTCAATATCTGCGTGCAGAGCCGGAAAATCTATTCAGACATCATCAAATAGCCACGATTGGGGCGTTTTTTTCCGGAGCGAATAATAACGGGGCACATTCACCTAATGCCATCGCTGCCATGTTCATTGCTACCGGCCAGGACGTGGCCAACGTTGCGGAATCTTCTGCTGCTATATTATATACGGAACTTACGGAACATCAAGATCTCTATGTATCCCTCACTATTCCATCTTTAATTGTTGCGACCTATGGCGGGGGAACCGGATTAGCAACTCAAAAAGAATGTCTTGAAATAATGCAGTGCTATGGAAAGGACAATGTTAACAAACTGGCAGAAATAATTGCAGCTGCTGCTTTGGCCGGCGAAGTATCGCTTGGCGCGGCTATCTCGTCTTTAGATTGGGTTTCGAGTCACGAGAAATATGGACGTAATCGATAATTGAGTATTTTATTGGGGTTATTGGGGTTATTGGGTTATTGGGTTATTGGGTTATTGGGTTATTGGGGTTATTGGGGTTATTGGGTTATGCATGTCTAAAGTTCAACAGGCTATTATCAAAAAAATTAGAAAAAATTAATAATGGTGAACCACACGTTGCGAAATCAAGGTGTATGTAACCTTTTTTTATGCATTGCGTTAGAATGATATTATGCTCATATATTTATAAAAAATAAATAAATAGAAATTATATGAAGTGGTAGTTGTTTTTTAATGACGCATTGCGTTATATTGAAAATGAAGGAGCATTATGAAGAGAGTCATCAAAAGATATGAAAACCGTAAAATGTATGATGCCACAGACGGGCATCATGTCTCATTATCTGATATAGCGGCACTGATTCAGTCTGGCGACAAGATAAAAGTGATCGATAATACGAACCAAAAGGATATTACTGCTCAAACTCTTACGCAGGTTATCCTTGAAAAAGGGAAGAAAGGTGAAACACTGATATCTTCGGAATTGCTTCACAATATAATACGATGGGGCGGTTCCGTGCTGGATGAAGGATTAACACAAATCAGGAATCGTATTGACGATATTCTGCCGAAATCATTGAATGAAATCATAAATGGTGAGCGTTCCAAAGAAATCGAGCAGTTAAATAAAAGAGTGGCCGGACTGGAAAAGATTTTAAATGAAATACATTCATCGGAAGAAGACAAATCGGTTTGAATATCAAACCAGGTA
The DNA here is from genome assembly GCA_963783355.1 of uncultured bacterium. Classification (GTDB taxonomy): domain Bacteria; phylum Bacteroidota; class Rhodothermia; order Balneolales; family DATFMH01; genus CAWANF01. Next base: position 63,307 of record CAWANF010000015.1, on the reverse strand, counting down.
AAATTCAAAAGGAGAGAATAATGGTAACACATGAAAAAACGAAAAAAAATGGCAGCATGGTAAATCAGATTCAGGAAGATGTAATTGAGAGTTCCCGTGATATTTGGTTTGCCGGGTTGGGAGCTTTCGCCACCATCGAGGAAGAAGGCTCGAAATTTTTCAACAATTTGGTTGAAAAAGGTAAAGAACGTGAAGAAAAAGGAAAAAAACGTTTGGAAGGTATTACGAAAGATATCGAAGAAAAAGGAGATGATCTTCGAAAAGAATGGAATACCCGGATGGAAGACGCCTTGAAAATGCTGGAAGAGAAATTCGAAGGTGTGTTAGACCGAATGGGAATTCCAACCCGCAAAGAAGTTCAGGAGTTAATAAAAAAGGTGGACAAACTCTCCGACCGGGTTTCAACACTTTCCAAAAAGATGGAAACCACCGAACACAAAACAAAAGAAACTCCAAAAACAACGAAATAGTTTACAGGCAAATAAGGTGTCCTAAAGAGAGTTGTTGTACGACAGCTCTCTTTTTTTATTTTAATTAGGTTATATTATGAAATACGATATAATATTCATTGTACGAGAGTTACAGTTGCAGACAGAGTCCGTTACTATATCGGGGTGAAAGAGATTCGCAACAGTGTAAATCAAGTTCTTTATACCGGCGGGAGAGATACGAATATGCAGGGAGATGCCACCTATATAAATCATTCCAAAACTGCAGATGTTGGTGCTCAGCCTGAACTGTCCGTAAATGGAAATGGTTCACAAAAGCATAAAAAAGAAGTGCCACAAATAGAGTTTCATCCATTGGCTCCTTATAAAGGGATGGGGCGCAGGCTTGTACTGATCTATCGACATATTATAGGACTTATGGCCGGTGGACTGATAGCTTATGTGAAATTATTACCACCGGAAAGAAAAAAAGGATTACATACACCGGGCAAACGTTTGCTGGCTTTCCTGGTCAGGCCGTTCGTTAAAAAAGAACTGCGGAATTTGCCTTTTCCGGTTCAGCTTCGGAGCCGTTTAGAATTGATGGGGCCTACCTACGTTAAGTTTGGCCAGATAATGTCAATTCGGGAAGATATTCTTCCGGAAGCTATCACTATTGAGCTGAAAAACTTGTTAGACCGGCTTCCCGAAGTTCCTTATGAGCAGATAAAAGAAATCATTGAAAATGAATTGGATCAGCCGGTAAGTAAATTGTTTGAATATGTAGATGAACAGCCATTAGCTTCTGCTTCAATTGCTCAGGCGCACCGGGCAACGACACCAGAAGGGGATCGTGTGGTGTTGAAAGTGATAAAACCCGGTATCCGATCGACTATCCTTACCGATATGAAATTGCTGAAACTTGTCAGCGGGTTGCTGGAATGGCTGATCCCGATGTATCAGCCTAAAATGATTATTAATGAGTTTTGCTCCTATACCGAAAAAGAAGTTGATTTAACCTATGAAGCGGATAGTGCTGAATTGTTTGCTGCTAATTTTGTCGATGATCCGCATGTCGTTTTTCCTAAAATCTACCGGAAATACAGTACGGCCGATGTATTATGCATGGAGTTCTTTGATGGGTTCAAGCCGGGTGATCCAAAAACATTTGAATTGAATCATGAGGACAGGCAAAAACTGGTTGATTACGGGACCGGAGCCATCATAAAAATGTTGTATGAAGACGGTTTCTTTCACGCCGATTTGCATCCCGCAAACCTGATGATTCTTCCGGGGCCCAAAGTTGGGTTTATTGATTTGGGTATGGTCGGTCGTTTCGATGAGAAGACCCGCCGATATCTGCTTTATTATTTCAACGCCCTGGTTCAGGGAGATATTGAAGGCTCCACTAAATATCTGCTGGACATTGCAAAAATTGGAAATGGAGGTGATGCAAATAATTTTAAACGGGCCGTCAATGATTTATTCCGTCGTTATTCCATTTATGCCGCAATGGGGAAATTCAGTCTGGCAAAGTTAATACTGGAATCTATTCGTATAGGTGGAGAATACAGGGTGTTTTTCCCGGTAGAAATGACGTTAATGGTCAAGGCATTGGTGACGTTCGAAGGAGTAGGAGTGATGTTTGATCCTGACCTCGATATTCCATCGGTATCGAAGAAGCATATCAGCAGGATTTATTTGAAACAATACAGTCCGCAATATTTAGGAAAGGAATTACTTCGAAGCACTCCCGAAGTTGTTGATGCGCTGGTTCATTTGCCTCAATTGCTTTCAGACAGTGCCCGCTACATCGAAAAAACAATAAATGACCAGAATGAACGAAATCCAATGGCTGGTATTCGAAGCAGTATTATATCCGGTGCGTGTATCGTTGGCGGTGTATTAGCCTTCACACAAGACGCGTCTCCATATATGTGGGTGAGTTTACTGATAATAGGATTTCTGTTGTCCGTTTTTGGAAAATGAATGGATTGAATTGGGCTGATTATGATCGAAAAAACAAAAAAAGAAATTAAAGATTTATCAATTGATTTAAATGTATCCAAACGCTCCGGATTAACTGATCCCATGGATCCGCTTTTTCAGGACTCTGATTTTATGAAAGAGCAATCTCAAAAGCCGGTAATTTTTGGTGATCCCATTGATTACAATTATTTGAGAAGTGTTGCGAATGAATTATTCGGACCTATTATCGATCATTATTTTCGGGCAGAATTAATTAATGGAGAGAAAATCCCACAACATGGGCCTGTTGTATTAGCCTCAAATCACAGCGGCAATGCTTTTCCCCATGATGCCATTGTTCTGGATGGATTATTATGGCGTCTGCAGGGACTAAAAGATGAAACAAAATTTCGTTCGGTTTATTCTCCATCTTTAGCAGCAACATGGTGGATGCGTCCTTTTGGAATAGATGACTGGTGGCGGCGGTGCGGGGGCGTAGACATGACGTTTTCAAATTTTGATTATCTCCTGAAAAATGGGCAAAAAGTAATTTATTATCCGGAAGGCATCCCGGGGATTGGTAAAGGTTTTAGCCGAAAATACCAATTGCAGCATTTCTACTCCAGTTTCGTGATTCTGTCGGCCAGGCATAACATCCCTGTTTACCCGGTATACTCGGTGAATGCGGAATATGTAAATCCGATTAGCATTACATTTAAATGGCTTGATAATCTATTCTTCAAGTTACTGGGAATTCCTTTTTTCCCGGTTCCGATTGTTTTGGTTGCCCTGATTTTTCCATTTATGTTCTATTTCGCTTTTCCGGCGAATATGAAATTCATTGTGGGTGAGCCTATCGATGTCAGAAAGTTACTGGATGAGATGAGTAAAGATCCCGGGCATCCCGGTAAAGACGATTATAATGCCGTCGCTGATAAAATCAGGACAATGATGCAGGATGGATTGAATGATTCAGTCATGAAATATGGAAAAAAACCGTATGATATTAAGAACTGGTTTCGTTCAATTAAAGCGCTGGGATGGAAAGCATTCCGTTATCTTCCAACCGGGTGGCCATATATATTTATCCGGCATGTGAGAGACCTGGAAAGGCCTGCTGCCAAAAATAATTTTCATGCTTTTTTCAGAGATATCGATATCGTGTTTTATTATGTGCCTTTTGGCTGGTTCTTCCTGGCTTTATTCAGAAAATTCAGAAAATCTCCATATGGTTACAGAGGTATATCCAATTCGGAGAGATTGAAAAGGGAAGGAAATTATTTATGGCGATTGGAAGAGCGCAAGGATTCCACTGAAACACAATCCTAAGCAGCTGTTTCGGCTTTGTCTAAGAGACGATCAAGCCGTGCTAACACCCCGTTAATCTTCTGTGCGGCATCATGACCGGAATCCAAATATTTCCCATCGTGTTCCGAACGGTATAAAAACCGGCTTTCATCTTCAAGGATATCTCTTCGTAATGTAATACCATATTTTTCCAGTTTCGGCGTGATTTTTTCTGCCTGCTCCAAGAGGTTTTTCCGTGTGGCCTGGTAAGCATATTCGCACACTTCCTTACGGTTGGAAAAGCTGAAAATATTTGTGTAAAACATCATGTAATCCGTCGGCTTGGGTTCTATAACTATGAGGTCGGCATCGGGGTAGGCAAATTCATAATTTCTGAAACCGGTAACCATACGGGAGTGTATCATCATTCTAAATGTTTGTGATAATACGGAGGGTAATCCCTGATCGATGAGGCTTTTATTGATGACTTCATCAACCTCCTTAAGCTGCTTGGCATCGATTGGAACAATAGGGTTAAGGCAGAACACGAGGTCTGCTCCCTCGTTTAATGCCACGCTGGCATGTACGGTTCTTCGCGCGACACCATCAATATAATACTCTCCGTCAATTTCCACGGGCATATATAGAATGGGCAAAGCCGTACTGGCCTGAACCGCTTTGGATATTGGAATCTTGTCTTCCGGTGTTTCACCGAATCGAACAACGTGGCCACTTTCGAGGTTCGTCGCAATGATTCTGAGAGTGGTATCCAGATTACGGAAATCATCTGTGCGGCCTTCCATTTTAAAATTATTAGCCAGGTAATTCCGAATACTTTCATTATCAAACAAACCAACAGGAATGGCCGAGGTTAGCCGGAATAGCGATCCCGCCAGAGTGATATCGAATGGCTTGAGAATATATTCCCAAATCGATTCAGCGATGAGCCCGGGAATTTTAAATAACCGTTTTTGATACTCTTTGATCGCCGGGGTAAAAAATGTTTTTGGAGTTATGGGGAAGACCGTCTCTGCCTTTGATATAAAAGCTTTAGAAAGTGTTTCCGGGGTGATATGATTAGCAAGGCAGGCGGTAAGAAAAGCTCCGGCACTTACACCAACATAAATATCCAAATCCGAAAATGATATTCCATCCAGGGCCTCATCCAGAGCACAAATAGCGCCAATTTCATAAGCAGCACCTTCGATAGCTCCACCAGCACAGGCAAGGCCAATTATCTGATTATTTTTTTTCGACATTAAATTTTTTGTTCGATATAATTGAATATGGAACCGCTTCCATATTTTCAAATTAACGTCTTCTTTTATTAGTATCAAAACGTTAGGAAGCGTCCGGAAATTACATCGACGGTTTTTACGAAATTTTATATATCAGATAATTGGATGTATCTCTTTGTATAAAAATATCTTACGAAGAGACGGCTTATCTAGAGGACCAGCAGATAACGGAAAATTTTTGCAGCTTCTTGCATTAATTTACGCTAATTAGCGGTGCTGACTTATCCTTACGGGCCTTTAACTTTCCAATGGGATGTTTAACCTCATCGGGAAGCTCAAATTCATCCATAATTTTTAAGACTTGATCTACAGCATGATCCTGAACGGCAATAAGGAGACCACCGCTCGTCTGCGGATCGCAAAGTAATTGTTTTTGCCTCTCATTCAGGTCACCTATTTTGTGGCCATAACTATCCCAGTTACGATTGGTACCTCCGGGAATACATTTAAGTTCAAGATATTCAGAAACAAAGGGCAGAAGAGGTATTTTGTCAAAATAAACGTCTGCTTCCAGATGACTTCCCTCGCAGATTTCGCTGAGATGTCCGAGCAAACCGAAACCGGTGACATCTGTAATGGCTGTGACTCCCGGTATTTTAGATAATTCCGAGCCGATGCTATTCAGGCGGACCATGCTATCACGGGCAATATCTTTATGCTCTGATTTAAGCTTCTTTTGTTTTTGGGCTGTGCTTAAGATACCAACTCCCAGGGGTTTGGTAAGATATAAATGGCATCCGTCTTCCGCAGAATCATTTCGTTTTAAGTCTTTGATATCAACCATACCCGTTACGGCTAATCCAAAAATTGGTTCCGGACTGTCAATACTGTGCCCGCCTGCCAATGGAATTCCGGCTTCGCTACAAATGCTTCTTCCGCCTTCCAATACCTGTTGTGCCGTTTCAGCAGGGACTTTATTTATTGGCCATCCAAGGATAGCTATGGCCATCAATGGCTTGCCGCCCATGGCATAAACATCGCTGATAGCATTTGCAGCCGCTATTCGCCCGAAATCGAAAGGATCGTCAACTATGGGCATAAAAAAATCGGTTGTACTGATGATCGCTTTGCCATCCCCGATGTCATAAACCGCTGCATCGTCGCGTGTGTTGTTACCAACCAGCAACCGGGCATTATCGGGAATCGCTAATTCACTGTGAAGAATATTATCAAGAACTTTAGGGGATATTTTGCAGCCACAGCCTGCTCCATGACTGTATTCCGTCAGTTTAATCGTTTCAATTTCCATGTTGTTCTACAAAATCTGTTTTTGAAATTATTTCATTTCCTTTTTCAATAACTAAGCGGGCCATTTTTCCATGATCCGAATTACCCGTTTCCAGAGGATAAACACTATTCGGCTCCCGCAGACTCAATCCATGTTTGTAGGTCTTGTCGTAATACATGAGGGTCAGGTCCGCGACGAGTGCATAGTTCTCTTCGTCTAACGCATCGAGTGCCTGTTTGGTTCGTTGTCCCCCAAGCCGTCTTTCAATTTTTAAAACCGATTCCTTCAATTCATCAATTGGATATTGACTGTAGTCGGAAACCAGTTGCTTAATCCGGTTTTCATGCGGTACTTTGAGCTCAACGATCGGTGCGCTTCTCATCTGTTTGAACAGGGCATCGGGGATTTTGTTTTTGCCAATATTAATGCTTTCATCTTCAAGCCAGACGGGCCGTTGCGGGTCCATATCTTTTAATAAATAAGCAATCAGATTTTCGAAATGTTCGTTTGATGGTTGTGGTTTTTCTCCGAGGGATCCAAAAGCGGAACCTTTATGATGCGCGAGGCCTTCCAGATCAATGACTTGTTCACCCTGTTCTTTTAACTTATGAAGGACATGAGTTTTTCCGCTGCCGGTCATGCCTCCAAGGATGATGATGTTCTGTGGTGGTTCGAAGCATTGAAGAGCAAAATTCCGGTACGATTTATAGCCTCCTTCCAGGGTTTTGGTCTGAATGCCTGAAAACTGCAAAAGCCACGCCATACTTTGGCTTCTCATTCCGCCACGCCAGCAATGAACCAGGGCTTGTTTTCGGGGACACCATTCCAGGGCTTGTTCAACAAAGTCCCGCATCTTTGGTCCGACGAACTCAAGTCCGCGTTTGATGGACTCGTCACGACTGATTTGGGTGTAAATGGTGCCTATTTCAGCCCGTTCGTCATCAGAAAACAACGGGAGATTCAACGCCCCGGGAATATGTCCCTGTTGATATTCGGAGGGTGTCCGGACATCAATGACCGGGATCAATTTGCCTTCATCCAGAAAGGTTTCTATGTCGAGAGAATCTGCCAAAATTTCGAGAGTTCCATTAATAAAACATTAATAAAAGTAGAATCAAAATAGGAGCATTACGGCCATTAATCCACTTGTATAAACGAATATTTTTACGATAAAAGTCTCTAGATGTATTTAAGAAGCAAGTCAACGAGTTTTCTGACTTTATTTGTGTAAGGTGGATAGAATAATTTTAAAGGGCTGAACCGAGATTGTCGAACAATAGCTCTTTGATGGGAAAATTCTTTAAAACCAAAGTATCCGTGGGACTTCCCGAATCCGCTATGATTGGATCCTCCGAACGGAAGATTTTGATGCATAAATTGAATTACCACATCATTAATACAAGAACCACCGGCAGATGTTTCTTCTATCACCTTTCGAATATTCTCTGATTTTTTACTGAACATATAGAGCGCAAGGGGTTTCGGCCGATTATTAACCATTTTTATTGCTTCATCCAGATTGTCGAATGGGAAAACGGGCAAAACCGGACCGAAAATTTCTTCTCTCATAATCGTTGAATCCAGGGATACGTCCGTCATGATAGTCGGGGATATATACCGGTCATCGACATCAAAAATTCCACCTGTGACAACCTTCGCTCCCTGGTCTCTGGCTTCAGAAACCCATTCCCGTAACCTTTTGAAATGGGGAGTATTAATAACCCGGGCATAATCCCGGCTTGACTGATGATCAAGAGATTCTTCTCCATAAAACCCGGCAATTTGTTCTTTAAACAGATCCAGCGCTTTCGAATAATGGTTTCGATGAACCAACATATAATCGGGCGCTACGCATGTTTGCCCCGCATTAAAAAATTTACCCCACGATACTTTTTCAATGGCGTCTTTTAAATCAGCAGTATCGTCAACAATGATGGGAGACTTTCCCCCAAGTTCGAGTGTGACGGTAGATAGATTTTTTGCCGCTTCCTGCATGATTATTTGACCAATCGCCGTACTTCCTGTAAAGAAAATGTGGTCAAATGGTTTCTTTAATAATTTTTGGGCCACACCTTTGTCACCTTCCACAACAGCTACTTCATTTTCTTCGAAGATGTCCCTGACCATTCGGGCTATAAAAGCTGATGTATGCGGAGCTAATTCGGACGGTTTAACAATGGCACAATTTCCGGCAGCAATTGCGGAAACCAGTGGTCCCATCGCCAGCATGAATGGAAAATTCCAGGGAGCTATGATTAAGACACAACCCTTTGGCTCGTATTTGATAAAAGATTTTGTGCCTATTAAAGCACGGGTCGGCGGGACGGGATCAACGCGCATCCATTTTTTCAAATGCCGGATGGCATGACGTATTTCGGTTATAACAACATAAGTTTCAGACAGGTCGACTTCTATCGCCGGTTTCTTGAAGTCATTGTAAATAGCTTCCTGTATCCCCGATCGATGTTTCAGGAGATACATTAAAATCTTTTTAAGTTTTGCTTTTCTCTGTTTGTATGTAGTCCGGTTAACCTGCTCCCTGTTGGCTTGTTGCAATGAGAAAAGTCGATCAATTTCATCTGATAAGTTATGGTCAGGCATCGTATTGATAAGTTAATTTAAGAGTAACTCTTGACAGGCTTACGAAATCAATAACATATTAATAAGATAACAATATCATTTTGTTATCGTTTTTATAAAGCAGTATCGTAAAGTAACTTACACAGGATAATAAAGTAAGATACTAAATAAGTATATAACAATATTGAATCATATAGTCAGTGTAATAAAGGGAGCGTTATGAAGAAGATGCCGTTGCTTGTGTCCATGTTTTTAGTTGTCTTTGCCATCACAAACGGATATGCCCAAACCAAAGATCCGATATCGACAACGCTTACTATTTATCAACAAAATCTCGGGGTTGTACATCAACAGTATGAGATGAATATTGCCCGCGGACAGTCGCAAATAAGTATTTCAGATATACCGCAAAGCCTCATTCCGTCGAGTGTGAAGCTTGATATCGACGGCAGCGTGCTTGAACAGAATTTTGTAAATCATGTGACGAACCTGGGTGAAGTTTTGAAGAAAAATTTTATCGGGAAAAATATTCGCCTGATATCGAAAACCGGACAAGTCATAGAAGGGACACTCGCATCGATTGACGGAAGTCATGTAATAATAAAAAGACAACAGGGTGATTTCATGATTGTTCCGGATCTGTTATCGTATAATATTTCCGTTGAACCGTTTCCACTTAAATCAGCCAAATATCCTCAATTAAACTGGGTGATTGATAGTCAGAAAAAAGGGAATCAAAAAGTCGGGCTGACGTATCAGACACATGGTTTAAACTGGAAAGCTGAATACACGGCTGTTTTAGATGGAAAAGAAGAACAAATGGATTTGAATGCATGGGCAAATCTTTCAAATAGTACCGGTTATGAATATAAAAACAGCCATATCAAACTGGTCGCCGGTGATCTTAATTTAAATTCCGGCGGGGCGATACATGAAAGTATGTACGCAAGAGCAAAATCTGACATAGCTGTTCAGGCACCAAACGCAATGTCGCAGCGGACTTTTTCAGATTACCATGTTTATGATCTTGATCGTGTAGTAGATTTAGGTATAAACGCCAAAAAACAAATTCGCTTATTCAAAGAAAAGACGTTCCCAATTAAGAAAGAATATGTGTTTAATGATCGTATGATGGGAGGTGCCGGTAAAGGCAAAATTGCTATCAATGTTCGTTTAACATTTGAAAACTCCAAATCGAACGGCCTTGGCATCCCGCTGCCGTCGGGTACTTTTAATATTTATAAAAAAGACGGGAATAACCTGGTGTTACTTGGCCAGGATGCCATTTCTTCAACACCGGAAAATGAAAAAGTAACCTTAAACGTCGGGCGGGCATTCGATGTGGAAGGGACGCAAAAACTGGCTGAAGTTCGAAAAATTTCGGATCGTATGAATGAACAGGATTTCGAAATAACGCTCAGGAATCACAAGGATACACCGATTGTCGTTACAGTGAATCGTTACCTGAATAACAATTCAACTATTATTAAGACGTCTCAGCGTTACGAGAAAGTGAGTGCTAATTTAGTTCGTTTTATGGTATCCGTGCCGAAAGACGGATCAGCAAAGCTCACATACACCATTCGCAATCAGTATTGAATTAGTATTGAGTATTGAGTAGTGAGTAGTGAGATTATTCGTTGTGATAAGTTTTCATAGTGGGTAAATCGAGATGGCTTTCGTAGTAGGCTCGTCCGACGACCACGGCATAAATATGGATATCATCGAGATCTTGCAAATCAGTTTTACCGGAAACGCCACCAGAAGCGATGAATCTGGTTTTTGGAAATGATTGCATTAATCTTTTGTAAAGAGGGATATTTACCCCGGTTAACATTCCATCGCGGGAGATGTCCGTGCAAAGAACCTCCTGCAAGCCCTCATCAACCATACGATTCAAAAAGGAATCGGTAGATTCCTGTGCTGTCTCCGTCCAGCCTGCATAAGCAATTTTATTGTCTTTCAGGTCCATTCCCAGGATACATCGTTCTCCGCCGAAGTGATGCAGTGCTTTTAACCAGTCCTTTTCATTTCGAACCGCCATCGAACTACTGACAATTTTTGATATCCCGGCATCAAATAATTTTTTACAATCTTCAAAAGTTCTTATTCCACCACCCGACTGAACCGTGAGTCCGGTTTTATCTATGATATCGGTTATAACGGGTAAATTGTAAAAGTGGCCTTCTTTTGCACCATTCAGATCAACGACATGAATATGGTTAAATCCAGCAGATTTATAAACTTGTGCCTGCTCAACGGGATCTTTTGAGTAAGAGGTTACATCGTTGTAGGCACCTTTTTTTAGACGAACTACATTGCCATTTAATAAATCGATAGCAGGAATTACTTTCATGTATTCTGATTCTGGGTTTGGATTTAAGGGTCATAATTTAAGAAAGCATTTATTAAAAATACGGCGGGGATTTAAAAGGATGAAAATTCATAACTGAGTTTGTAAATATTTCAAATAGGTTATTGTTTTTATTAAATGCTTTTATCTATTTATTAAATAGTAGCTCTTTTTGTGGTCTCAAGTCGCTTTAAAATGAAAATCCGATCTTCAAAATATCAGGGTGCATTATTACTTGGTGGAGTACTGTTTTTAATGAACAGCTTTACGGCCTATAGCAAGTCTCATGCTGTTTTTCAGGCTCCCCAGAAAAAGCAAACTGTTTATGAAAAAGGAATTACAGAGATACGGGATGGAAACTGGAAACAAGCTTTAATCTTATGGTCAGATTACCTGGAACATGATTCTAAAGAGAAAAAATCCTCACCTGAGATGGCTTTTAAATACATCGAAACAGTTACCAAACATCATTACTACCAGGATTATCCCAAAGCGAGCACCTATTATCTGAAAACATTTGAGTATGCAAGCTGGGACAATCAACCCGGAGCATTAATAAATGAAATTGAGCGGATAATGCCCATCGTGCCGCGGAAATTGGAAAAGATTTGGAATGACAAAATACAGGAAAAAGATCCCTCACTGTTTAAAGAGGTCGCTTATTTTTGGGATATCATGGATCCTATCTTGTCTACAGCGGAAAATGAGCGTTTACTCGAACATTGGGAACGTATCGACTATGCAAGGGAAAATTATACCAGGACACATTCGACAATCTACGGGACCGATGATCGTGGATTGATTTATGTAAAGTACGGAGTTCCCCAGCAGAAGACGGAAGCCAAAATTATGTATCAGAATACCACGAATCCTGTTACAGGTTTGCCGGTTACTGTCGGAAATGGAATGGTCATTCAGCCTCATATCCCTATAATTATGCAAGTTGAAATGTGGGAATATACCTTTTCGAATCGATCGGAACCGTCGTATTATATTTTTGGCAGAGATAAGAATACTGGCCCATTTGGCCTGCAGCCGGGTATTCTGAATATGATACCGAGTATGGGCTACACGTTACCATCGGCAGGATTAGATCGACAGGGTGGAAGCCTGATGGTTAAATACGGCATGTTATCACAACTAATTGGTTCGTCTGGTTATTTTGAGAATCTGTATATGAATCTTACCAGCGACATCATAATGAATAGTAATCAGGGGACAATGAATGCCGCGGTTTTCCAGGCGCCTAATGTTCTACAGAAGTTTGAAGATAAAGAAATACGGGAAAGTCATAAACGGGATCGGCAATCACCGTCCAGCACCACCGGTTTGGTGACAGCTAATAATATTATACCGGTTCAATTCAAAATTTATCGTCTTTTAAATAAACATAACCAGACAACATATGTATTATCTGCTATCTCAAATCTGAAAAAATTTCATAAACGCCTTGCTAAGCAAAGCCGGAAAAATGGGACCGCGATACAGCTTGGACTGAGTTCATCACTTACAATGTATAATGTAGCAGGGAAGAAGAAGATATTCCGTGCACCATTGCAAATTTTACCTGATACCCATGTTGAAGAACCTGAAATCATTATGTTTAAAACGAACCGGGAAACCCAATCCCTGTTTTTCGGGATGGATCTGAGGAATTTAAGCAAATATGAAATACTGCAATCAGATAAAATTGTGCTGGATGCTCCTCTTGTAGGCAGCAGTGGTCCTATCCGCTTTTTAGTACCACCGGAATTATCTGAGCAGGATATGCCGAAATTTACGGTCAGTGATATTTTAATTGGCAGGGAACAAGAGCTCAATGAAAAGTCGGAAATGCCTTTTAACCCGGTTGCCAACCCTGTTTTCTTAGAGAATGAAGAGGTAATCGTATATTTTGAAGCCTATCATTTACCAAAATCCGAATACTCCGTCGAATATCGATTTGAAAAGTACCAGGGGAATGCCCCCGACAGCAAGTTACGTCCATATAAAGCAAAAGCAGCTGTTACCGTACAATACAAAGATGTCCGGGAAACAGATAAAGAGTGGTTCCGGATGCGATTAGACGATATGCCGCCCGGTTGGTATGATATGGTGATGACACTGAACAGCCATAGCAATGCCCCTAAAATTGAGCGCAGGTTTCGAATGAAGATCATAAAAAATCAGGATTAACGTTTTCGGTCTTAGCTTAGAACGAATACTTAAGTCGCGCGTAAAGAATATTAGGTGTTCCAATTACCTGTTCAATAGCCTGGTTTCTTAATACCTGTGCCAACAGTAGAAAATCAAGATTATTTGAAAGCGAAATCGTTACCTGTGGTATGATAATATTCAAATGGGATGATGTACTGAAAATCCCGGACATCATCAGGGTGACGAGGGGAGTGACCGGGTAACTTGCTTCTAAAAACATGGCCGTGCGGGAAACAAATAAATTATTGGCGGACAACGTGCTTGTAAGAATATAAGCGGGATTGGTCTGTTTGTGCCAGTTTCCGTTGAATAAGAATTCCCCATAAAGATATAGTGAGTTGGAGAAAGAATAATCGATGGATGTTGAAGCCAGCAAGTAACCTGAACCATGATAACTTTTCCAGAGCGGGTTGAAATAAGTGAATTCACCCTTAAAGCCAGCCTGCCCAATCGGTCCGGCCCATCCGCCACCCAGGGCCAGCATATCCCGATAATATCCGGCAAGCCCCTGGAAATCATATTGTCCGAAATGTTCTCTCGCCAGAAATGCCGCCACCGATTGTTTCATATCCCGGGCCGGTTTAAATGCAACTTCATAACCTGAGGCAAAGCCGGTAAAATACTGGAAACGTATGGCATCGGCACCGGGACGTTCTTCATAATCGAAATCGAGATAAGAATAGGTATTGAATAAATCATTGGGATTCCAGACTAAGGTCCTGCCCCAGTTTATCCGCTGACGTCCGACATCCAGTTCCCATTTGTTGGTGTAATACGTCGTATATAAACGATCAATCTGTGTATTCATGACAAGATTATGCGAATCTATAATGTTCCACGACAAGCTGACCAATCCATTATCTTTGCCGATTGTTTTTCCGAATTGAGGGATGTTTTCAACCGAAAATCCATTGAAAATACGAGTTCTTATATCGGCCTCGGCCGTCCAGTTCGGTTTAAATTTCCAATGTGTATTAACCCGGTTATGAATGAGATTATCGTAATGTAATGTGCCCAGGTTGTTGTCAAAACTCAGTGTTCCCAACTCCTTGAGGTAACCATCCGCTTTGACAAGCTGGGCATGGGCATTGCTATATAAACCAATGATGACGAATAGTATCCCTAATAACTTTTTCATACCTGATCAGACTGTTTTATCGCTGATTATGCGTCCGTCTTCCAATGTAATAACCCGTTGAGCCCTGTCAATGACACGTTGATCATGAGTTGAAAAGATAAACGTCATGTTTTCTTCCCGGTTCAGCCGGTGCATGATATCGAGCAGGTTTGCCGTGGAAGCGGAATCGAGGTTGGCCGTCGGTTCATCCGCCATAACAAACTTTGGTTTCGAAGCTAATGCCCGTGCCACGGCTACGCGTTGTTGCTGCCCTCCGGATAATTCTGTCGGGCGATTCGTGAACCGGTCTTCCAGGCCAACCGAACTGAGCAATGATTCACTTCTCTGCCTGCATTCATTATGTGATTTGCCCTGCAATTGCATGATAAATTCCACATTTTCCCGGGCTGTTAAAACCGGTATCAGGTTATAGGCCTGGAACACGAACCCGATGTTATTCAGCCGAAACCGGATGAGTTCATTATCCTTCAGAGTGCTTAAATCGGTACCATTGACATGAACAGATCCTGAGGACGGGGTGTCGAGTCCGCCAATAATATTCAGCAACGTTGATTTACCTGAGCCTGACGGACCGACGATAGCAGTGAATTCCCCGGTTTCAATATTCAGCGTGACGCCATTTAAAGCGTGTACGGGAACCGATGTCTCGGTATATGTTTTCGTTAAGTCTTTTGTTTCGATTATTGACATAAGCTGTTAAATTTTTCGTATAGCCTGTATTGGTTTGAGTCGTAATGCTTTCCAGGCCGGGTAAATGGATGCAAGGAGAGCCGCAATCATCATCATTAATGTTATCGTCAAATAGTATGATGGATGCAGGGACGGATAGATCATGTATCCATATCCGAATTGAGTTAAGCCCTTGGACAGGAATCCAAGATTGATACCGAAGTGCCCCGTCAAGGAAATGGTTATCCACGACAGGAAAATTCCAATCGGGGCCCCAACGAAACTTAGGAAAAATGTCTCACCGACAATCATACTGAATAACCTGTTTTTGCTCATCCCGACCGCCATCAGCATTCCGAGTTCCCTTGTTCGTTCCATGATAGCCATAAGCATGGTATTGATGATACCCAGGGCCAGCGCCAGGATGAGAATCCCCATAAAAATGTAAATCGACAGGTTCATGGAATCATTCAGGAACTGTATTTCCGGGGCGACCTGCTGCCAGCTCTGTACTTTAAGATTTGGAAATTTTGGTGCCAGTTCATCTGTGATATGTTGTGCATTTGCCGGATCATCGACTTTTATGACAATTTCATTGACGAGTCCGGTGGTTCCAATCAATGCATTCAGGTCGGAAGCCCGCACAAAAACATTACTTTCGTCGTAGGTACGGTTGGTCGTCTCATAGATACCGGCAATACGAAATGCGGAAGCTGTGATGTTGCCCGTCGTGTCCTGGAATGTCAGAACAATTTTTGAATGTAAATGAACATTCAGCCGGTTGGCCAAAACTTTCCCGATGACGACAGGATACCTCGATATTCCTTCCAGAAATTTTCCTTCTACTACCTTATGCGGCAGGTTTAATACAGATGATTCCTGTTTCGAATTGACGCCGTTAATCATGACGCCATAAGAATTGGTGCTGCTCGAGGCCAGCCCGATAGCGATAGTATGATGGACGACTCCAGTCACGCCGGTTGTTTTTTTGACGACATCCATTACGGAATCGGGATCCGGTATCAAATCGCCAATTTTTTTGTCATTGATGAAAGCCGGGTTGTGAATCTGGATATGCCCGGTATAGGTATTCAGCTGGTCGTTCATGCGCTGGATAACCATTCCATTGGAGAAGGCAGATATGAAAACGCCGGCCCAGATACCTAAAAATATAGCCGTAACCACCACACCGCTTCGCACCGGGTTACGCCAGACATTCTTCCAACTTATTTTAATCATGTACCACATAGAATTCCGATTATGCTCTGAGGGCCGAGTTAACATTTAATTTATAGGTGTACCACAAAGGGTAAAGCGAAACGAGCAATGCCATCACAAAAACGATGAATGCCTGCGAATACAATATGGATGGGTCGACTGAAAACGGGAGGATCGGTTCCATTCCGTACGATTCAATCCCTTTGGCAATATTGCCGTATAGATAAATCGGGTTGAGATGGAAGTACCACATTATGGGAAGGCTTGCAACGATTCCTAAAAATGTGCCAAGCAATGCCATAGATATGGTTTCCGTCAGTAAAGTAAGCCCAAGCCGTATTCGCCGCATCCCGACGGCCAGCATGATTCCAAGCTCGTATCGTCGCTCGGCAGTCATCATTAATACCGTTCCGAGAATTCCGAATCCCACAATCATATACAAGACCATCAGCATGATGATGCCCCCGTTGTTATCTGCTTCGATAGCCTGGACAAGTTCCGGCATCATTTGCTGCCACGACATCACCTCGTATTTGCCCGGGAGTTCCTTTTTTAATGATGTTGCAAGGTCATGTACGATATCGGTTTTGTTGAGTATTAAAGCCAGTGCGGTGACGCGATCATTTGCACCGAAAAAGTATTGTGCCTGTTTTATCGGCATGTAAACCAATACGCGGTTGAAGTCAGGTTGGGGGAGATGGACCAGCCCGATAATAGGATATTTCCCGGCGGCACTCATACCGTGATAACCTTGTCCGAGCAAAACCAGCGTATCATGTAACCCGACATTCAACTGATCGGCCAGTCCATCAGCGATGACTACGCCATTTTCATCAGCCGAGGTGAGAACATTTCCTTTGGTCAGCCTTTTAACCGGATTACTCAGGTGTGATTCCGCACTTGGATCAATACCGACGACCATGGCAGCACGGCTTGTTTTGGCGCCGGCGGCAAGTACGTACGAATCGAGCCGGGGAACGATATACTGAACTCCGGGATGTTTCTTAAGAACCGCATTCAATGAATCCGATTCCTGCAGGCTGTTATTCAGCGTCTGGTCATTCCAGTATCCCTTGGTATGGATTTGGATATACCCGGAAAAGGTACCGGCTGTGTTTTTTATCATGTTGTCGTAGGAACCCAACTGCATGGATCGGGTAAGGGCCGATAACATGACCGCCAGCATCACTGAAAAGGTAGTGATGAAAGTACGGCGTTTATTTCGCCAGAGATTCCTCCAGGCCAATCTTAGAAAAAGCATGTTTTTTCAATTAACAATTAACATTGATCAATGATCAGATTTAATCCGAGTTTTTTTGAGAATACTGAACAAGATTTTAGCAATTTCGTCTGCCAGTGTATGTAATTCTTCAAATACATTAGTTTCGATATAACCAGTGTCTTTCAGAAGGCTAAGCCAATATTTGGTTTCGAGGCACTCTTTGTAAGCAATAGATATTTTAGCAGAAAAATCCACTTTTGATATTGCTCCATTTGCTTCAGCAACATTTGCTCCAATTGACGTCCCGCTTCTTAATATCTGTCGGGATAAAGTATATTCTTTTTTCTCGGTAACCATGAATTGATAAATTCTGATTATTCTGATAGAAAATTCATAAGACTTATCGTAAAGGACATTCTCCATAACATTGTTTATTGTTCACTGTTCACTGTTAACTGTTAACTGTTAACTGTTAATTGATCACTGATCACTGATCACTGATCACTGGAGCCTTTTCATGTTTTGAATGGAGAAGAAACGGTCTGGGATGGGTTCGTTGAATTTCATGGATTGATATTCCAGGATGGTCTTGTGGCCCTTTTTCCCGGCAGGAATCATTTCCATATGAGCCGGCAACAGCCGTCCGCCCAATTTCTTTATATCGCTGGTCTCCATGGTGTTTACCAGGTAACCGTCTTCATCAAAAAATTCAGCCTTCAGCTCCATGTATTCTTTTTTGGAAGCCCATATAAGTACTTTACCCCACACGACGGCAGCATTGGGTTTGGGAGTCATCTGGATTTCGTAGCAGTCCCAGCCACTGATCGTACTATCTCCGACAATCTTATGTGTATAATCGGTGACCATCGACGATTCTTTGATGAGATCATCATTGGTAAAATCAGACCCCATCCAGGATTGCATCATCATGGATGGAGGCAGCTTGACGACACGGCTGATCCTTGGAACCCAGTTCCATATTTCTTTATCACGTTTTAAAAAAGATGAACCTTCATCGCGTGCCGGAGCTGTAATCAGAATCAATGAATAATCAGTTCCTTTCGACCAGAATTTGAACGAAACCGAACGCGACCATGTTGGACGAACAATTTTCATGGTTACTTGTGCCTGGGATGTCTCGCCCCGCATTTTTTGATCCACCTTTTTGATTATTTCATTGGCATCCTGGGCATAGGATAAAATTGGGATGAACAAGCTTAAAATCAAAAGAACAGTGATTTTCACCGTTTGATACTTCCTGTAATGACAAAATGGTTTCATGATTTTTTTTGTTTAAAATCTTTGGAATACTGCGATAAAATGTAGTTTACAATCTCGTCGATGGGATAATTTTCGTCAGCGAATAAATAATGCAGGGATATACCGTCGATCAGTGCTGTGATTTTCCTGGCTTCCAGCTCCGGTTGATCGTAGCCCATTTCTTCAAAATAATGAGCCAGCATATTGAGCATCTCAAAGTAAACGGGTTTTAAAACCTCCTGTAATTTTTGGATATGGCCTGTTTGTGTGATAAGAGAGGTGTACAGCTGCCAATAATTTATCTCCTGTTTCATCATCCCGAAGGTAAGCGTCAAAAGATGTTTCAACTGCTCAAATGGCGATTCCTGTGTATCCAGTGCCGAGAATAAACCGGCCATTACTTTCAAGCCATCCTGGACCAATTCTATCAACAATTCTTCTTTACTTGTGAAGTAATTATAAATGAGCCCTTTGGAAACGTCAGCCTTTTTTGCAATCTGATTGATGGAAGTATTTTGGTAACCGTTATTAGCAAACAGGTCCAATGCCGCCTTCATGATATTTTCACGGCTGCGTTTTCTCTCTTCAGCAAACTGTTCTTTTGTTTTTGGTGCCATTAATTATTTATTATTGACCGAACGTTTAGTCAAAAAAATAATTGAAAATAAAGAGTGAGTCAACTGGAAATTTATACTAGTAATGAGCATGGGGATGAAAGGAAAACGGAGACCGAAATAATGAAAAACGATAGCTACACGGTCGCTTCAGGCTATGGAATTTCGACTGCAAAAATAATCAGTTGAATAGTGGATATCAACTATTCAACAATAACATACTAAGACTATATCACACGTGTTGTTTGATGAGACTCAGGAAGTTACGGAGCAAAATCTCACCTGATTTCCCCGATTTTTCCGGGTGGAATTGAACGCCATAAAAATTATCCTTACTTACAACCGAGGCAAACGGGGAGATATAATCGCAGGTGGCAATACTGTACTCGTTTACCGGAGCGTAGTAAGAGTGAACGTAATAGAAAAAGTCATTTTGCGAGAGTCCATCAAGTAAGGGACTTTCTTTTCGGATGGAATCGAATGTATTCCATCCCATGTGGGGAACTTTCCCTTTTGAGGAGTCAAATTTCTTTAATTTTCCAGGGATGATACCTAATCCCCGGCACGGGCCTTCTTCCGATTCTTCATATAATAATTGCATTCCCAGGCATATTCCCAGCAATGGTTTTTCTGTATTTCGCATCCAGTCAACGAGATGGTGATCTTCCAGGCTTTTCATGGCGGAATAAGCGTGTCCGACACCGGGAAAAATCAATCCGTCGCATTTATCCAACTCATCCAATTTGTTGGTAACCATGAATTCAACATTCAAACGGCTCAGTGCATTAGTGACTGAAGCGATGTTGCCAGCTTCGTAATCGATGATACCTATCATAATTTTGGAAACGGTTATTATTAGAAGTTAAGGATTTTATCAGAATCTATAGCATCCTGCCTGCTGGAAGATGGTGGTGCCAGAAGTTCTCTTATTTTTCCGGTTTTGTCAGTATCGGCAAGGACCAACAACTGATCTTTATTATGTAATTTGGTATGTCCGTTCGGGACCAAAATATCTCCATCATGTAATAATGCGACCACTTCAGCATTTTGATGAAGCGGATTTGCTTCCTCGGAACTCAGGAATTTACCACGCAGCGGACTATTTTCATGAATTTCACCCAGAAGGAAATCTTTGCCATTGGAAAGATTGATTGGAACTCCCGACTGAATCAATTTTAAAAGTTCGAGGTAACCTACATCACTTGGAAGATTGACATCATCGTGCCGAAGCATCTGGTAGGCAAGCCGCCAGTGTTCCTCTTCATGAGCAGGAGAATCGGAACGATAGGGCACCTGGGCTTTGTACATCGTCCGGTGTTTGGCATGCCGGGTGAGAAATTCCTGAAACAGATAACTGACAATTACGGCAATCCCGGCAGGAATGAGTAATTCATAACCACTGGTCATCTCTGTAACCAGAATGATGGCAGCAATAGGCATGCGCATCGCAGCTCCTAAAAAGGCCGTCATTCCGACAACAACAAATCCTGTGGAAGGTTGATGAAAAAGGTGGGCGATCACCCCGCCAATCATGGAACCTATGAACAAGCTGGGAATAATATCGCCGCCGGAGCCTCCCGAACCTACCGTAAATGCAAAAGATATCATTTTAGCGAAAATCAGGATGAGCATGATTTTCATCGTGAAATCGCCATTGAGTGTCAGTTGAATCCAGCCGTAACCTGCACCCAGAACCTGTGGCAGAAATAAAGCGAAAATTCCGGTTAACAGTCCTCCAATGGCTGGTTTTATGTATGAAGGAATCTTAAGCCTGGTAAAAAAGGCTTTGATCTCGAAATACAAAGTAGGCATCAGGGCGGCCAAAATACCACATGCAATACCGAGTACGGCGAACTCGCCGAAACTATGTATATTGTTGAAATTGAATGTTTGGTTGATTGAAAATAAGGGTTTCCAACCTACAATAAGTGCGTTGAGAGCATAGGCAACGAGGCTGCCGATCAGCGCATAGATGAGTGCAATGGCTTCAAATTCCATGCTGGAATAAAGCACCTCAACGGCAAAAAAAGCTGTCCCGATGGGGGAACGAAATATAGCCGAGAGCCCGGAAGCCATTCCCACCAGAACCAAAAGCCGCCGCTCACTCACATCGCGTTTCATCAATTGTGCATAGAATGATCCGAGGCCGGCACCGATTAAAACGGTGGGACCTTCACGTCCGGCTGAGCCACCTGAACCAATAGTCAGGGCCGATGCCAGCAATTTGACAAACGGAACGCGTTTCCGAATGAAACCACCCTTGCGGTGAAAAGCTTCAATACCGGCATCGGTGCCTTCTTCAGCATCCGGAGCTAATTTATAAATAAGAAGCCCAACAACTAATCCCGCTGCTGCAAGAACAACAGGGACAAGCCAAAGCCCATGGCTGCCAATGTGATGAACAAGTGTGCCTCCCTCGGAAGGCAACATCGGTTCTTTATATCCCGCGATTCCCTGAAGAAGATACTTATTTGATAATTTTAGCAGAAAAATAAAGAGATTGGCTCCAAGAGCCCCTAATATACCTATGGCAATAGAGTCAAGGATTAAACGATTTTCGGTAATTTTATTCACAAATCAACATCGTTTTGAATTAAAATTATTCATAATCTTGCTTACCGATTCGTCTATAAGACCCCTTTCGAGCTGGGAATTCGGCCCATGTTCCGTTCATTCCGGTAAACACATTGCCGCAAAGTTCTGGCAAAACCCTTAAAACATGCTTCAATTTTATGGTGATCATTACTTCCAACAACGGATATATGCAGGGTGGCGTTCAGGTTCATCGCGAGAGAATAGAAAAAATGCTCGGTCATTTCGGTAGGAAATTCACCAACATACTCTCTGGTAAATGTTCCATTAAAGACAAGGAATGGACGCCCGGATAAATCCATTGCGATTGTGGATTGAGATTCATCCATAGGCAAAACAAAGCCATATCGTTCAATACCTTTCTTGTCTCCGAGCGCCTTTGTAATAGCCTGTCCCAAAGCAATAGCCACATCTTCAATCGTATGATGTTCGTCGATGTCCAAATCACCTTTGCAACGGACCCGGAGATCAATCAGTCCGTGTTTGGCAATTTGATCCAGCATATGATCAAAAAATCCAATACCGGTTTCTATGTCCGATTTGCCATCACCATCGAGATTTAGTTCCACCGAAATATCGGTTTCTTTAGTGGTTCTTTTGACGGCAGCTGTTCTATCCGGGAATAATAATTGATGAACGATAGTACTCCAATCGGGGGACGATTTTAAGACCTTTCTCTCACTATTTATCAATTGAAGATTTTGAGAATCCGTATTCACCGAATATTCGGTATTCTGGCTTCCAATGATATGAAGCTGAATTTCTTCCTGATCTAATACGTTTTGTTGACTCTCATTGAGCTCTTCGTTCTCAAGAAAAATATTAAACCCATGATCCTGAAGCCGTCGTAAAGCGGTCAGTGTTCCAGTACGGAAAATAAATTCTTTGTTATCCGGGGTTAATGCAGTATAGTCAATTCTGATATTCACGATGTAAGATTTCGTAAGCGTTTTAGGAATGCATCATTTTCGGCCGGTGTGCCAATGGTCATGCGCAATGTATTTTCACAATGGATTTCATTACCCCGATACCGTACGACTACGCCCGACTCCGCAATTTCTTTATAAAGATGATAAGCATTTTCGATGCGAAACAGGATGAAATTTGCATCGCTTGGGAAAATCCGTTGCACAGCTGAAATGGTTTCTAATTCCTTTACCACCCGATCTCTTTCGGTGATAATTTGGTCGATTTTCGTTTTTATATCCCCGAGATGAGCGAAAGCTTCAATTGCCATTTTTGACGTAAGCTTATTGATGTTATAAGGGGCTTTCACTTTCATCATGATCTGAATGATCGGAGCAGAGGCAATACCTATTCCCAAACGGATTCCGGCCAGTCCGAATGATTTGGACATCGTTTGGGCCACAACAAGATTGGGATATTCCATTGTGAGAGTGGCGAAACTGTCACTCTTGCTGAAATCGATGTAAGCTTCGTCAACGACCACAATTCCGTTAAAATGTTCAATTAAATATAAGATATCCTCTTTTTTGAGGTCGTTGGCGGTCGGATTATTGGGTGAACAGAGGAACAATATCCTTGTTTTATCATTGGCTGCTTCCAGAATTTCCTCTGGACGCAATTGAAAATCTTCTGTCAAAGGGACATTGATCACTTCCACATCATTAACCGCAGCTGCAACTTTATACATACCGTAAGTCGGTGGTGTGATAATGATAGCGTCGGTTCCCGGCCGGCAGAAAATGCGTATCAGAAGATCGATGACTTCATCGCTTCCCACTCCTACAAAAACCTGCGATGGTTCAACACCCCGAAACTTACCAATTTCAGCCTTCAGTTCATTTTGATAGGGGGATGGATACCGGTTCAGTTCGTCATCATCCGGGATGGCAGCCCCCAGGCTGTTCTCGTTGGCATCGAGCAAAATGCCGCTTTCATAATCGTCACGGGCGCAGCGGTAAGGCGTCAGTCGGAGGATATTCGGCCGCACTAAATCTTCAAGGATAAAATCGTTCTTTTTCATATCCGTCAGTGCTTCCCTATTTTGATTCTGTTTCATAGATATTTTTCAAGCGATAATCGACGGCATTTTTGTGGGCATCCAGCTGCTCGACTTCTGCCATAGTCATCACCGTTTTCCCGATAGCCCGCAACCCTTCTTCATTCAGTTCCTGAACCGTTATGAATTTAATGTACGAATTTAATGAAACACCACTGTAATTTCGGGCAAAACCATAGGTCGGAAGCGTGTGGTTTGTTCCGGATGCGTAATCCCCAACACTTTCGGGCGACCACGGTCCGAGGAATACCGAACCGGCATTCAGGATATAATCGACATAAGAACCGGCTTTTTCAACGTTTATGATCAGGTGTTCGGGAGCGTATGTATTCGAAAAAGTGATGGCTTCTTCCATGTTCGATACTTCAACAATATAGCTATGCTCCAACGCTTTTTCGGCGATCGCCTGGCGAGGTAATTTTTCAGCCTGCCGCTTGATTTCATTTTGCACTTCCCCGGTGTCGAATCCGTCTAAAGCGACCAAGACAACCTGGCTGTCCGGACCGTGTTCTGCCTGCGAGAGTAAATCGGCCGCAACAAATACGGGATTTGCCTGGTGGTCGGCAATAACGAGCACTTCGGAGGGTCCGGCCGGCATATCAATACTGATGCCCGCTTCACTGTTTTGTAACAACATTTTGGCTGCGGTAACATATTGATTCCCCGGTCCAAGAATTTTATCGACTTTGGGCACCGATTCCGTTCCATATGCCATTGCAGCTATAGCCTGGGCACCACCCGCTTTCAGGATTTTAGTCACACCTGTAAGATGCGCGATAAAATGAATTTCCATCGGGATGCTGCCGTCTTTTTTAGGCGGTGTCGCCAAAACGATTTCCCTGCAGCCCGCTATCTTTGCAGGAATGGCCAGCATCAAAGCAGTGGAAGGCAGAATGGCTGAGCCGCCCGGAACATAAAGTCCAACCCGTTCGATAGGGCGGGCTGTTCGCCGGCATGAAATTCCTGGCATTGTTTCTACATACAGATCTTTCGGTAACTGAGCGAGATGAAAATTGGAAATATTTTGATAAGCGGTTTCGAATGCTTCTTTGACAACCGGATCGATTTTTTCGGCGGCTGCAGCATCGGGTGTTTCAACTATAGACTCGAGCTCCACACCATCGAACTTTTTATTATAATATTTTATCGCCTCATCACCATTCAAACGTACTTCTTCGAGTATAGGTCCGACCGTATTGAATATAGAATCAAAATCGATACGGGGCCTTTCACACAAAGTTAAAATGTTTTCTTTAGACAGTTTTGAATATTGATACGTTTTCATATTCGTTATAGTCCTTAAATAATCATGTTTTCAATAGGTAAAATAACAATTCCGGTGGCACCTGCTTCTTTAAGCTTTTCCATAACGTCCCAGAATGCTTTTATCGGGATGACTGAGTGAATAGCAATCTGATCCGTTTCGGCTAACGGTAGAATAGTCGGAGATTTTAACGATGGAATAATTTTAGTGATTTCATCTATCGAAGATTTTGGCGCATTCATCATAATGTAACGGCTGCGTTCCGCGGTCTGGCTGCCTTCGATGCGAATCAGGAATTTATTAATTAAGTCCAGTTTGACTTGTGGAAGAGGTTTGTTGGTTTGAATTAACTGGGTCTCGGAATGGAATATTGATTCCAATTCAACCAGTCCATTTGCCCTTAAAGTGCTTCCTGAAGATACCAGGTCGCAAATGGCGTCAGCTACATTCAGTGTTGGGGTTATTTCCACCGCCCCGGAAATGACAATAGTACGGGCTTCGATACCCTGCTTTTTAAAAAACTGTTGGGTCAGGTTTGGATAACTGGTAGCCACCGTTTTACCCTGGAAATCCGCTACTTTTTTAATAGGTGATGATTTGGGAGCGGCCAGTGAGAGGCGGCAATGTCCATAGTCTAAATCTTTAAGGATAGTGACGTCAGCGCCTTTTTCGGCGGTTACATTCGCTCCTACAATACCGATATCGCATACACCGTCCTGAACATATTCAGGAATGTCGTCATCCCGGATTAACAGAATTTCAACATCAAAATTGCGACATTTAACCATCAGGCTGTTTCGGTAATTGTCGAAACGCAACCCGATATTTTCAAGTAAATTTATTGATTTGTCGGTAAGACGGCCATTTTTTTGAATTGCAATACGTAATGATTCAGTTTCCACGAGAGTAAATATTTAAGAGTTTATAAATAAGAAAATAGGACAAAAATGATTTGAAGAAAAAAAGTGGGTTCCGGTAAAGAGCTTTGGGGGAAAAAGAATTAATGAACCGGATGGTGGAAATGATGGGCATGATGGTGATGATGATGAGTAGAGATCACCATGTTAGATACAGTCAAATTTTGCAATATGTCGTTTTGTTTCTTCACGATGCAAAATATACAATAAACAAAAATATTTGTCATGCATTTTTTTATTTCATAACAATAAAACAATATTCGTTTGTTTCAATACAAAAAGGCCCGAAATAAATTCCGGGCCTTCTTATTCTGCTTGGGGTTTTCCGTCGTTACTACGGAATTTCTATC
Organism: uncultured bacterium; assembly: GCA_963783355.1. Lineage (GTDB taxonomy): Bacteria > Bacteroidota > Rhodothermia > Balneolales > DATFMH01 > CAWANF01. Next base: position 36,702 of record CAWANF010000015.1, on the reverse strand, counting down.
ATCTATTATTTTGCGGGAAAATTTATCGTTCCAAGTTTTGTTTCGCTTCCGGCATTAATCTGAACACCGGCAACCGTTGTATCCCGGTAAGCTGTTGAATTTGTGTGGAAAGCAATATTGTAAGTGTCCGCAGTCAGTCCGACAATCTTAAATGCCCCGGTCGATGTATCGGCGAATGCACTGGAAACGGTGTCTTGTCCGTTTATGGCATAAACGACAGGTTTCGCAGATGCCGGTAAAATGGTACCGGATAAATCGCCCTGTGTCTGAACTTCAACGGCATGAATCACTGGTTTCAGCATAAATTTGCCATTACCGGTCATATGAACGGATTGTGCTGCATTAAAATCAAGCAGCAAGTTGAAGTTTTCGCCCGGGTTAATAGTCATGTTGGTATTAATTTTAATACCCGTTTGAGTTCCGCTGGGAATCGTTATGGGATAAGTCATCCCACCCATGGTAACCGTATTGTTTGTTCCGAGAACCATACGAATCTGATCGTAAGTACCGGCATCAATATTATTGCTTCCGAGTAAGTGTGTTTTACCATTGGTTAAATCCATGATATTCACATTTACAGTAGAGTCACAAATCGTAACCCAGCCTGATGTTGAGTCACTGACACTGGTCTTGTGTGCTTCTATCCGCACGACCTGGACATTTAATGCTGTGAAAGTACCCGGACTGTCAGTCATGCTGGCGGTTACGGTTCCTTTTCCATTGCTGTTTGCATTGCTATTCGTGTTACAAGCCTGGAACAGGAACGTGCCGCCTATGATTAATAATAATAATAATTGGTTCTCACCCATTTTGCAGAGAACCTTTTTTATAAAATACATTTCGTCTCCTTTTGAGTAATTAATTGTATGTAGAATTACAGTCAGCTTTAATACACATGATCATATGGGTCCCCCCCAATGATTAATTGAAATTTTTAAATGTGGTACTACCGGATGTGTTATGGGATAATTTTATGGTACCCATTTCGGTATCTGAACCGGCATTAACCTGTATGTTGTTTACGGTAGTATCGTTGTATGCCGATGAATTGGAAAAGAATTGAACGGTGTAAGTTCCCGCCTTCAAACCAACCAGTGTAAATTTACCGGAAGTGGTATCGGCATAGGATGCGGTTGTATCCTGATCGTTGGATGCGATGATGGCTGCTTTTGCCAAAGCAGGATCCACGCTTCCTTTTATGTTTCCATCTGTGTTCGGGTTTACGACACTGATTACCGGGTTCAGTATATAATTAAGATTTCCAGTCAGTTGAATGGATTGTGAGGCGTTAAAATCCAATAAGATGTTGGATGTTTCACCGCCATTCACACTTAAATTAGTATGAATTTTGATCCCCGTCTGTGCTCCGCTTGGAACGGTAAGCGCGTATTCGGTTCCTCCAAGTACAATTTTATTCCCGGTTCCGAGAATAAGTCGAATCATATCATAATTACCGGAAGCGATTTGGTTGCTTCCCAATAATTTGGCCTGTCCATTGGTGAGATTCATAATATTTACCTGGATAGGCTGATCTTCGATGGTTTCCCATCCATTATTTTCACTGGCACCGCTTTTGTGAATATCAACCCGGTCAACGTTTACGAGCAGGGCACTAAACGAGGCCGGCGAGTCGGTCATTTTAATATTTACCGTCGATTTATCGTGACTTTTATTACATGCCGTTAATGATATCAATAATAGTATTAGAGGTAATAGTAATGTAGAGGTCAACTTTCTCATTGTTGTATCTCCTTTTGTATGATTAAATAAGTTTGCTTATTGATGATAACCTGTACTCCAAGTACACATCAACGAGGGGGCTCCCCCTAATGAAAATTGAAGTAAACCAGGGAATGTATTTTTTGGATGTCCCGATTTCGGATATTTCTGTCGGGATGAGATATGGTATTTTTAATGGTTCCTTACCGAATCATTTTTTATAGATTATCCGTAATACTATTCAAACCAATTTCTGGTTTGTTTATCCGTTTATATATTAAAATTCGTACAAAACAATTCGACCAATGGATAAAAAAGAATACAAGAAAACTCTGAAAGCGTTGCAGATTGAACTTGTTAAGCTGCAAAAAGATGTTATTGATAAGAACCTGAAAGTATTCATCTTGTTTGAGGGGCGTGATGCCGCGGGCAAAGACGGAACAATAAAGCGTTTTGTTCAGTATATGAGTCCGCGTGAGACCCGCGTTGTTGCATTGGGAAAGCCTTCCGATCATGATGTGAACTCATGGTATTTTCAGCGTTATGTTCCTCATTTGCCATCGGGCGGTGAACTGGTTTTATTCAACAGAAGCTGGTATAACCGGGCAGGGGTAGAAAAAGTGATGGGTTTCTGTACCGATAAACAATATGAGACATTTATCGACGAAGTCGTCTATTTTGAACAATTATTGCATAATTCCGGGCTCATTTATTTTAAGTATTACCTTGATATCAGCAAGGATGAGCAGAAAAAGCGACTAGAGGAGCGTAAAGAAAGCCCTTTGACCCAATGGAAAATCAGCCCCCTGGATAAAAAAGCGCTGGATTACTGGGATGCTTATTCAGAAGCCCGTGACGAAATGTTTGCCCGGACTCATACAGCTACAGCACCGTGGTATATTGTAAATGCGGATGATAAAAAGTCGGCCAGAATCAACGTAATGAAAGATTTTCTTATGAGGATGAATTACCCTGAAAAAGATCACAAACTGATTCAACCCGACCCGAATATTGTTTATCGATATGCTGGTTAAAAATAAATAAGGTTCATTCGTTATTGAAAAAGGTTTTGTGAAATAATAAAGCAACGAAATAACAATTTTCAGGGTGTTTAATTTTATTTTCGCAGGAGAACGTTTAAAATTTAGCTCGATTATTAGTATTTTTCCCAGCTATAGTGAAACCACCTTAATAGATTTATGAAGAATATCCGAAATTTTTGCATTATCGCTCACATCGACCATGGCAAATCCACATTGGCCGACCGGCTATTGGAACGTACAGGTTCCATTACCGAGCGTGAAATGCAAAATCAAATCCTGGACGATATGGATTTGGAAAGGGAACGGGGCATTACTATTAAAAGCCATGCTATTAAGATGGATTACAAAGCCCTGGATAATAATAGGTACGTTTTTAATCTTATTGATACACCCGGGCACGTCGATTTTGCCTATGAGGTTTCAAGAGCCTTAAAAGCTTGCGAAGGTGCTTTGCTGATTGTTGATGCGTCACAAGGTGTTGAGGCTCAGACAATTTCGAATCTATATCAGGCAATCGACCAGGATCTGGAGATCATCCCGGTATTGAATAAAGTGGATTTGCCCGGAGCCGAGGTTGATGATGTGGCACAGCAAATTATCGATTTAATAGGATGCCGCCGGGATGAAATTATTGAAGCTTCCGCCAAAACAGGTATTGGAATAGATGATATCCTGGAGGCCATTGTTCAACGGGTTCCGCCTCCAACGGGAGATCCTGAAAAACCGTTGCGTGCTTTAATTTTCGATTCGGTTTTCGATATGTATCGAGGCTCGGTTGTTTATGTTCGAATAATGGACGGAACACTTCACAAAGGTGACGAGATCCGTTTCATGGCCACCGATAAAATTTATTCTGCAGAAGAAATTGGATATTTACGGCTTCGAAAAGAGGAATCTAAAACACTTTCAGCCGGAGAGGTTGGATATATAATCGGCAGTGTAAAATCGATACAGGATACCAAGGTTGGTGATACGGTCTCGACCGTTCAAAAGGGAGCCAAGGAGCCGATTCCGGGCTTTAAAGTGGTAAAGCCGATGGTTTTTTCCGGAATTTATCCCACTAATACCGATGATTTTGAAAATTTACGTGCCGCTCTGGATAAACTGCAGCTCAATGATGCTGCACTGCAATATCAGCCGGAGACCTCGGTTGCATTAGGTTTTGGATTTCGTGCCGGATTTTTAGGCATGCTGCATATGGAGATAGTTCAGGAACGCCTGGATCGTGAATTCGACATGGATATTATCACAACGGTTCCAAATGTTCAGTTTGAAGTTTTGCAAACAGATGGCGAAACGATCCTGGTCGATAATCCCAGCGAAATGCCGGAATCTGGTTCGATTGATGAAATATATGAGCCGTATATTCGCGCACAGATAATCACACCGGCCGAATATATTGGACAGGTAATGAAACTTTGCCAGGATCGTCGCGGTATATATGTGAATACACGATATCTTGATACGAAAAGGGTGGATATCACGTATGAATTGCCAATGGCGGAAGTTGTTTTCGATTTTTATGATAAGCTAAAAAGCAATACGAGAGGTTATGCATCGTTAGATTATGAGTTTATCGGGAACCGTCCGGGCGAGCTTGTCCGGCTCGATATTTTACTTAACGGGGATCCCGTAGATGCATTATCATCCATCGTTCATCGTGATAAAGCATACGAATGGGGTAAGAAGCTTTGTGGCAAACTCAAAGAACTGATACCCCGGCAGATGTTTGAAGTAGCCGTTCAGGCTGCTATCGGAAATAAAGTGATTGCACGTGATACCATTCGCGCACTTCGCAAAGATGTGCTTGCAAAATGTTATGGCGGTGATATAACCAGAAAAAGAAAATTGTTAGAGAAGCAGAAAGAAGGGAAAAAACGGATGAAGCAGGTAGGAAGTGTGGAAATTCCGCAGGAAGCTTTTCTGGCAGTCTTATCCATGAGTAACGATTAACGCTACAAGATATATGAACAGAAAAATACTTCTACTTGCAGTCTTATTTCCATTTTGCTTCACATTTAAAGCACAAGCCCAGGATTATTCCGCTTTTAAAGCCCCGGTTATTAAGAAAGTTGAACACATGAACAGGGCCGGTTTTCATAAAAAATTCAGTACGATTAAATGGACCGGGCAGGGAATGTACGGGGAAACAACCATGGATCAAATTCCTACAGCGGAATTACGTGCACGGTTACAGGCTGTTTACGGGGCACCAACACAGACTCTTAAAGACTTGATTCATAAGAAAGGATTTCGCCCTGCTGAATGTATCGAATTTGAATATTGGTTTGTTGTTAACGACAGTATTCCAATGATGGTACTGGATGTGGACGGCCCGTTTTCAAAAGGATTAACTTACGCCGCTGCGAGCCGTTACATCGATTTAATGCCTGAAATAAAACGGACATTTTCAAAAGATTTAATGAAAGTTACCAAACTAGCGCCCTATAAAGACTATTTTTATTCACCCGAACGTGGTAAATGGTTCCTGGCAGAATATGCCGATGGTAAATTCAGCCATAAGCAGATACCTCAGCCCAAGGGGATGGCGCTACATTTTGATATCAAATAATTTATCAACCTAATTCGATAACATTGTCACAGAAACCACTAACAGCCGAAGAACGCCTGGCTGCTAAAAAAAAGAATAAAGGCAAGAATAACGATACTCATGTCTTGAATGCCAAGGCGAAGTCGTGGGCAAGAGAATGGCTCGATGCCATCATTTTTGCCGGAATTGCAGCTCTGATAATACGGACATTTTTCTTCGAGGCTTTTCGGATTCCAACCCCATCGATGGAGAAATCGCTTCTTGTAGGCGACTTCCTGCTGGTTTCAAAAATGGATTACGGAGCGCGAACGCCTATGACCGTTGGCATCCCGTTTACCAGTATTTATATTCCGGGAGTTACCCTGCCATGGTTTCGTGTGCCTGGTTTTGAGAAAGTCCACCGCTACGACGTCGTAGTGTTTAATTATCCCATCGACAAAGCTCCGATATCCCAAAAAACCAATTACATTAAACGATGTATCGGCCTGCCCGGAGATACGCTGTCTGTTGTGAATAAAATGGTTTACATAGACGGTAAGAAGGCCAAAGTATTTCCAACAATGGAAGAGACGTATATCGTTAAAGTCAGGGAACGCCTGCGATTAAGTCCTGCCCGGTTGAAAGAAGCCGGGGCGAAAATATTCCAGATGTTATCAGACGGATCGTATGTTATTAATATGTCGAAACAGGTTGCGGATGAATTACGCCAATGGCCTGAGATAGAAAGTATTACGCCCAATATGTATCCGAAAACATATAATGAATTTGCTAATTCACAGTTCACTTTTTCTCGGGGCATTGTTGGAAACCGGGACCAATTTCCACCGGTAGTGATTCCTTTTAAAGGTGAAAAAGTTACACTTACCCCCGATAACTGGCATCTGTATGAAAATATCGTGATTCGTTATGAACATAATTCAGTTCAAAGAGAAGGTGACTCGTTTGTGATAAACGGTAAGAAGACAAACGAATACACTATCAAGCAAAATTATTATTTCATGATGGGTGATAACCGGGATAACAGTGAAGACAGCCGGTACTGGGGATTCGTTCCGCAGGATCATATTGTCGGTAAAGCATCGATCGTCTATTTCTCATGGGATAAAGACCGAATGTGGCCCCGGTTTGGAAGGATTTTGCACATTATCAGGTAATGTGCCATAACCTTTGAATAAAGGAAAGAAATGCTGAATGGCTGTCGGATTATCTGGTGGCCATTTTTTGTTCATCCGCAATGGATTTACCCTGTGGCAAACCTTCACGTATGGCAAGCTGACCGCAGCCGGCGTCAATATCGTCGCCCCGGCTACGTCGAACGGTCGCCCTGATTCCCTGTTTCGTCAGAATCTTTATGAATCGGTTCAGTCGATCTTCCCGGGCCCGTTTCAATGATACTCCGGCCACACTGTTATACATAATGATATTGATCTTGCTCGGAATCCAGCGGGCTATCTTTGCCAGGTTATTCGCATCTGTTTCAGTATCGTTGAATTCATCAAAAAGCAGGTATTCGTAAGTGACGGGCAGGCCTGTTTTGTTGTGATAATGTTGCAGAGCTTTTTTTAAGGCCACCAGGTTTAGAGTCTGATTTATCGGCATAATGCGATTCCTTTTATCGTCGGTGGCGGCGTGAAGAGAGATAGCAAGGTTGAATGGCTGGTTTTCATCTCCCAGCTGATGTATCTGTTTAGCTAATCCAACGGTAGAAACGGTAATGCGTTTTGGCGACAGACCCAATCCAAATGGATCGGTCACCATTTCGGTCGAACTGACGACTGATTTATAATTATTGAGCGGTTCACCCATTCCCATGTAAACGATATTGGTAATCTTTCTATCATACTTATTATGGGTGAAATCATTGATGTATTGAAGCTGATCAACAATTTCTCCAACAGTGAGGTTACGGAAGAATCCCATTTTACCGGTGGCACAGAATGAGCAGCCAAACAGGCAACCTACCTGTGACGATATGCAGACGGTGAGACGGTCGGCAGAGCCATCGTCATCAATTTCCGGTATCAATACCGATTCGATATGCCTATTGTCATTTAATTCAAAAAGAAATTTTACGGTACCGTCGGAAGAACTCTGACTTTGGGCTAAAGTAATTCGGTTGATGTAAGTGATCGAGTTGAGTTTTTCCCGTAAATCCAGGGACAGATTCGTCATTTCATCAAAAGAGTTGGCTCCCTTTTGGTAGAGCCATTGAAAGATCTGTTCACTACGAAAACGCGGCAGGCCCATTTCGTTGCAAAAATGAGTCAAAGCAGCCTTATCGAGAGATCGTATATCTGTTTTGTAATTATTTATCTGATCACTTTTCATGGGTAAAAAGATACGAAAAAGGAACCAGAAACGATAAGAGGCTGAAATTTCCGGAAACTATTTAATCTTTGTAATACCGTTTCCCATGTCTGGCCGAACCGCCGCTTGCAGAGAGGTCGGTGACGATGGCTAATATCAGAATAGCCACCTGCCAGAATCCCCAGGCTCCGCTATACCAGTTTATAACGATGGTGTACCAGAGCAATGTATACGGCAGAAACAGGAAACCCAAAATAGGAATAAGGGCTCCGTGAAAGATACCGTCGTACCAGTTGGAAAACATCCAAAGAAGAAACAGGACTAATCTGGGTGTGATAAGCCCTAATATGAAAAATAAACATCCCATATCAATTCTTTTAAAAGGGTTGAATCAGGAACTTTTAACGAGTCTAAGGATATAAAGAAATAATACGGCACCAACCACAGCCGTGACTAAATTACCGATGAATCCAAAGGCATAAAATCCGAAAAAATGGAATATGAATCCGCCTATCATGGCTCCTAGCACGCCGACTCCAAGGTCGCCAAAAAGGCCAAATCCTTTACCTTTCATGATTTTTCCGGCTATCCATCCGGCTATGATACCTATAACAAGAAATGCGATTATACTCATAATCTAATGATATTCAATAGTTAAAGGTTCTGTTTAATCTATTCGATTTAATGATTAACCGCAAATATTCAACCTGATATCAGAAATTATCCAGTACCATTTTCAAACCAAATCCCAGTATATAATGAACATCAGGATCTCCTTTTGCCTGATGTGGTATATAAAGATGGAATTGAGGTTCAAAAACCTTGCCGTTGATCATCGCTTCGAATACTAATTGGTGTATACTGGTATTAAAAGATTTTGTTGCATCAAGATTAGCGATATAAGCCGCACCTATCATAAAGAACTGAGTTTTAAATCGGACCTGTGCACTATAATCGAGCATAAAAACAGGATTTCCAGAATTAACAGGCACCAGGATGCGGGGACCGGCGCGTAATCGCATGCCAAAACCGGTCACATATTCATAGTGAAAATTTATATCAGATTTTAGAGTCCAGGTATGGTTTCTAAAGGCTCCATTACGGCTCAACAGGCTTTCATCAGCAAAACGAGACACCAATGGAGAAATCCTTGTTACGGGAAAACGTATTCCAGCTTCAAAAAAAATGACAGACAGCGGTTTTCGAAATTGAAGTCCGAGGTATGGATTTCCTATTGTGCAGGCGCTAATTGACTGAACAGAATCTTTGGAATCGGCGTATGCCCAGGGTAGGTCAGCTATTAGCTCTGTTTTATCATTAATCTGCCAGTTTATATTTAAGAAAGAATAAGAGCTCAGTGCTTGAAACGTCGATGGTTGCCGAAAAGCAGGATGATTGTACTCAAAAGATATTGAGCGCTCCGGGAACCAGTTGCCAAATAAAGTTTGTCCAAATAATGGCTTGTTGCTAACCAGAATAACGAAAATGAATGAAAATGAAATTAAGAGACGCCTTAAGCGTAGAATCATGATGTGGGTATGGTTGTTAGCCGCAAATGAAATAGTGTAATCATGGCTAATATAAGCTAAAAATTAAGCTGGTAAGAATGGAAATTCTAATTGAGGGGAGAATATATAACGGTTAGCGTGGATTTCATAAGAAAAGTCTAATTCAATTTTGAGCTTGTTAGATAATTCTCATTTGATTCAATAAAATTTAATTATTTAAATGAACTATACAAAGTAGTGAAAAATAAGGGATTAACTCGGGTATATGATAATTGAATTACGGGGGGAATTACATGAAAGTTGCAATTTTGGCAGGTGGTATGGGTTCCAGATTGGCAGAAGAGACGGAATTCAAACCGAAACCTATGGTGGAAATAGGAGGATACCCTATTCTCTGGCATATCATGAAACATTATTCTGGTTATGGGCATAACCAATTTATTGTTGCCCTGGGTTATAAAGGGGAAATAATAAAAAAATATATGACGGATTATAATGCTCAGAATAGTAATGTAACTGTGAACCTGAAGAATGGGGACATAAAATATGATGAATCCAATATTCCGAATTGGACAGTTGAACTCATCGATACCGGTATAAGGACAAATACCGGTGGCAGAATTAAAAAGCTGAAGCCCTACATTGGCAATGAGACTTTTATGTTGACATGGGGGGATGGAGTATCGAATGTTGATCTGGATAAGCTGATTGCTTTTCATAAATCTCATGGCAAGCTGGCCACATTGACCGCGGTACGTCCGCCGGCACGTTATGGTTACATGATTTTTGACGGAGATAAGATCGTAGAATTTACAGAAAAACCTCAGATAGGCGAGGGGTGGATCAACGGTGCGTTTTTTGTATTGGAACCTGAGATATTTGACTATATAGAAGGTGACGAAACAGCCTGGGAAAAAGAACCTTTAGAACGTCTGGCAAAAGACGGGCAGTTAATGGCATATCAACATGAGTCATTCTGGCAATGTATGGACACGCTTCGGGAAAAATATATTCTGGAGCATATATGGCAGAGTGGGAATGTTCCGTGGAAAACCTGGGATAAAAAAAGGAATAGACAGATTTCTGAATCAGATAGTAATGATAAGGATAATGTGGAGGAAACTTTTGATGTAAACATTTCCCAATTGGCTTCCTGATTTCATGAATATAGGTTAATTGGCTGTTATGGTGATTTGAAACATGGATTCGTGTTCATTAGAGTAATTTCATTTGTTTAACCATTACAAATTATATTAAATACTATAAAGCTACCAATATAGGGGGTGTTGGCAAACTTTTTATCAGAGGACTTAACAACAAGAGAGGAATCTATGAAAGTTGTAATACTCGCTGGTGGTCGGGGGTCTAGATTAGCGGAAGAAACAGAGATACGTCCAAAACCAATGGTTGAGATAGGCGGTTATCCTATTCTTTGGCATATCATGAAACTCTATTCCCATTTTGGTCATAACGAATTTGTTATAGCGTTGGGCTATAAAGGGAATGTTATAAAAAAGTATATGACCGATTACTGTGCTTTAAACAGTAATTTGACCGTAAACCTTAAGGATGGAGAGATTAAAATGCATGGGGACTCCAGGCCGGATTGGACGGTCGAGCTGGTCGATACAGGCATAAAAACAATGACAGGTGGAAGGATAAATCGTCTAAAACAAATTTTGGGGAACGAGACTTTCATGCTGACGTATGGTGATGGGGTATCGAATGTAGACTTAGATGCTTTACTCAAATTCCACCGATCACATGGCAAACTTGCAACATTAACGGCTGTAAGGCCACCGGCACGTTATGGATATATGAAATTTGATGGGAACAGGATCTTTGAATTTACTGAAAAGCCCCAGATAGGCGAGGGGTGGATCAATGGTGCTTTCTATGTGCTTGAGCCGGGGATATTTGATTACCTGGTTGACGATACTACACAATGGGAAAAAGAACCGTTGGATCAGCTAGCCCGGGATGGCCAGTTGATGGCTTTTAAACATACCTCGTTCTGGCAATGTATGGATACACTTCGCGAAAAATATGTATTAGAACAATTATGGGAAGGTGGTAATGCGCCATGGAAGACCTGGAGTGAGGAAGCAATATCAAGTCTGGCTGGCAGAAATGGCATTATATAATATTTGATAATTTTTTAACAGGCTTAGCCTAACAGAGCGTTGTATGAATAATAATAAAAAACCAAAAGTCAGTATTGGTTTACCGGTCTATAACGGGGACAACTACCTGTCTGAAGAAATTGAATCCATCCTTAATCAGAGTTTTCGCAATTTCGAATTAATTATATCCGATAATGCTTCTAATGACAAGACAGAACAAATTTGTCGTCATTATGCAAATATCGACGATAGAATAAAATATTATAGATCAGGCGTGAACATGGGTGCTGCAAAGAATTATAATCGCACATTCGAGCTTTCTTCCGGGGAATACTTTAAATGGTCGGCCCATGATGATATCCTGGAACCGGAATATTTGAAGAAATGTGTTGAAGTCCTTGATAATCAACCTGATATCATTTTATGCCAGACGGAAGTTAAAATAATTAATAAACAAGGCAAGTTGATTGAATATTATCAAAATCCGTTGCATAAAATCGATTTCTATTTTCCTCAAGAACGCTTCGGAGACATGGTGTTATCAGATCACCCGTGTTTTGAAGTATTCGGTCTGATACGATCTGAAGTTCTGAGAAAAACCAATTTACATGGTAATCATTTGGGAGCTGACAGAAATCTTCTGGCGGAATTGGCCTTACGCGGACGCCTTTATAAGTATCCGGAATACTTATTCAATATCCGGGATCATTCGAAAAGATCAGTTCGGATAGGAGATCAGTCTCCTGAGTCCAGGGCGGTCTGGTTCGACCCTGAGAATAGAGGAAAAAGGATGTACGAACATCCCCGTTTTTTTATCGAATACATAAAATCTATTCATCGTGTACACTTAACTATTTCTGAAAGATCCGGTGCCTACAGAAAACTTTTTAAATGGGCATGGAGAGAAAAAAAAACTATGATAAATGATGTCATTAACGGAAATCCTTATGTCTACAAGGCCTATAAAATGTATTCTTTTGTTAAATATTTGGGAAGGGATAAACCTGGTCAGAAAATAGTGGAACAAGGCGACAAGGATATTCCGAAGAGGGAAAAGTATTCAAAAGTGATGAACGTTCATTGATTAAAAAAAGACGGGTAAACATTAATTAATAATGAGGTTATAATATGCGGGTATTATTAACAGGTCATAAGGGATATATCGGGATGGTTTTGGTTCCGATGTTACTTGAGGCAGGATATGAAGTAGTGGGCTTGGATAGTGATTTATATAAAAATTGCATTTTTGGTGACAGTATAAATTTTAAGATAAGCGAAAAGATAAAAGATATCAGGGATGTAAATCTACGTGATCTTAAAGGGGTTGATGCCGTTTTGCATCTTGCAGGTTTATCAAATGATCCGCTCGGAGATTTAAATCCTGAATTAACGAATAAAATTAATTATCAGGCTTCAGTTAATCTTGCCAAATTCGCTAAAAAGGCTGGTGTGAAACGGTTTATATTTTCATCATCCTGCAGTAATTATGGAGCTGGCGGGCAGGATATGCTGGTCGAAACTTCTGCCTTGAATCCGGTAACTCCTTATGGAATATCGAAAGTTAATGTTGAAAAGGAAGTTACAAAATTAGCTGATGATGAATTTAGCCCGGTATTTCTTCGCAATGCTACAGCTTATGGGGTTTCACCGCGTTTACGTTTCGATTTAGTGCTGAATAACCTGGTTGCATGGGCATATACAACAGGTAAAGTTCACCTGAAAAGTGATGGTATGTCCTGGAGGCCTATCGTTCATATCCGGGATATATCGCAAGCTTTCATTGCAGCACTGGATGCTCCAAAAGAACTGATTCATAACGCAACATTTAACGTCGGGCGGACAGAAGAAAATTATTTGATCCGTGATATTGCACAATTGGTTAAAGATGTAGTCCCTGGTTCTGTCGTAGAATTTGCTGATACGTCAGGACCTGATAAACGTAATTATAAGGTGAATTGTGATAAGATTATTAACACTTTGCCCGGTTTTAAACCGGTTTGGACAGCACGAAAAGGGGCCGAAGAATTATATGCCGCTTACCATGAAATAGGTCTGAAACTTGAAGATTTTGAGGGGCCTAAATACAGAAGAATCAGTCATATTCAACAATTATTGAAAAATGGGTTATTGGATACTGATCTGAGATGGAGAAAAAGTCAATTAGCTATAGGGGGAGCATAATGGAGCAACAGGAATTGACCTGCCGTTCTTGCGGGTCACATAATATGGAATTAATCTTATCGCTGGGTGAGACTACTCTTGCCGACAGGATCTTAACCAAGGAACAATTAGCATTTCCTGAAATTAAGGCTCCTCTGGATTTGGCTTTTTGTCATGATTGTTCACTGGTTCAGATAATACATTCTGTTGATCCGTCAATCCTGTTTAGCGACGATTATCCGTATTTCTCATCGGTGTCTCCATCGTTGCTTAAACATTTCGCTGACAGTGCCAGCGATATTATGAAACGGCGTAAACTCGATCGTAACAGCCTGGTATTTGAAGCTGCCAGTAATGATGGTTATATGCTGAAAAATTTTGCAAAGAAAGGAATCCCGGTATTTGGGGTCGATCCGGCAAAGGCGCCGGTGCAAAATGCTATATTGGATGGAATACCCACATTGTGTGACTTTTTTACTGAGTCGCTGGCAAAACATTTGAGAGATAATGAAAAGAAGGCTGCCGATGTGTTTTTAGCCAATAATGTTCTGGCGCACATTCCCGATTTAAATGGATTTGTGGAAGGCATTCATATCATTTTGAATGATACGGGCCTGGCCGTTATGGAAGCAAAATATGTCGTTGATTTGGTCGATCATATAGAGTTTGATACGATTTATCATCAACACATGTTTTATTTCTCACTTACAGCGCTCGACCACCTGTTTCGCAGTCATTCAATGTATATTAATGATGTTCAAAGAGTCTGGACACAAGGTGGATCTCTGCGTATTTTTGTAGAACAGCATGAAAATGTTGGAGATACCGTGAAAGAGATGCTCGATGAAGAACGACGTCGTGGAGTCGATAAAATTGATTTTTACAGAGACTTTGCAGTAAAAGTACAGGGCATAAAAAAATCACTTCGAAAATTATTATTCGATTTGAAAGAACAGAACATGAAAATTGCTGCCTACGGTGCCGCTGCAAAAGCTACTACTTTACTGACATACGCAGGTATTGACAGAAAAACGATAGATTATGTCGTGGATCTGAATAAATTTAAGCAGGGCAAGTACTTGGATGGCAGTCATATTCCCATCTTTCCACCGGAACAATTGATGATAGATAAACCGGATTACGTGCTGCTTCTGGCATGGAATTATGTCGATGAAATCATGCAGCAGCAAAAAGAATACAAAGAATCGGGAGGGCATTTCATTCTGCCACTTCCGGAAGTTAAAACCATCTGATAGTCGCCGATAACATAATAAAAACAATATCATTTACTGATTAAAATTGAAAATAGCAGCAGTTAGCAGTTATGAATCGTTCAATTTAAGATCGTTTGGGGGACGTGGTTTTTACATGTGCAAAGCTGTTGCCAAATATGCTGATGGCTTTGAGTATATAGCACCACTCAGACATCCGATAATTTTACGGCCATATTTCAATTCGAAAGAATTGGTATATGAAAAATTTATCCGAAAATATTATTCGGCTGAAAGGGATCCATTACTCATGATGAGCTATGCACGCCAAATATCAAATAAGCTTAAACATTCAAATTCGGAGATCATATTTAGCCCAACGAGTCCGGGATCGCAACCTACGGCTTATCTGAAAACAGAACGGCCGGTAGTCATTTGGACCGACACCACTTTTGCCAGTGTCATAGATTTCTATCCCATGTATAAAAGAGATAGCATTAGCAGTGAAACGTTGCGGGATGGTATCGAAAATGAACGAATGGCGTTGGAAAACAGTCAAATGATCATTTATAAAACCGAATGGGCAGCACAATGGGCAATGAAGCATTATCATCTGGATCCCGGAAAAGTAAAGGTTGTCCCCGGGGGGCCTTCATTTCCCAATCGCTTGACAGAATCGGAAGTTGAACAAATGATTAGTGAACGGCCGCAAAATGAATGCCAATTATTATTTTTGGGTGGGGACTGGGAACGTAAAGGTGGTAACCTGGTAATGGAATTAACAAGACTGCTCAACGAAAATGGACTGCCTGCAAAATTACGAATTGTGGGATGCGAACCGGTAATTCATGATGTTCCAAAAGAGTTTTACGAGATAATTGGGAAAATTGATAAATCCAGGCCTGTCGGTTTAAAAAAATTGAGACAGATCATCGGGAAATCACATTTTATTGTAATGCCAACCAACGCGGAAGCAATGGGAATCGCATTTATCGAGGCAAATTCATTTGGCACTCCCGCAATCAGTACAAAAGTAGGAGGAGTACCCGATATTATAAGAGATGGAGTCAACGGAAAGACGTTTGATCCCGATACCAAAGTAAAAGAATATGCCGATTATATTACATCGCTTTTTAAAAACTATTCGGAATACAAAACATTAGCCATGTCGGCTTACAAAGAGTTCAAAGAGCGACTTAACTGGGATGTTTCTGCCCAAAAAGTCATTGGCTATATGAAAGAACTTATTTGATATAAACCTCAATTTATCGAGAGAAAAATTATGGAAGCTAAATCGTATACTTGCCCAAATTGTGGATCCAAACACTCCAGGATTTTTCATGAAGTGAATCAGGTTCCGGTACACAGCGTACTATTAATGCCAACGCGCGACGAAGCTGTAAACTTTTTAAAGAGAGACATATTGCTGGCACATTGCAGCGATTGTGACTTTGTATGGAATGCCTTGTTTGATCCGGAAGTACATTCTTATTCGGGTCGTTATGAAGAAACTCAGGGTTTTTCACCGACATTTAATCAGTTTCATGATCAGCTTGCCAATCGGCTAATCGAACGTTATGACTTACACGATAAGAATATCATGGAGATTGGATGTGGTAAAGGAGAATTTCTGACTTTACTGTGTGAAAAAGGGAATAATAAAGGTATTGGAATTGATCCGGCCTATGTCGATGAACGAAATGTGAGTCCGGCCAAAGAAAGGCTCACGTTTATCAAGGATTTTTATTCGGAAAAGTATAATCATCTTCAGGCCGATTTCGTCTGTTGCAAAATGACTCTCGAACATATCCCCAACACATCTGAATTTATTGGAACATTACGGCGTGGTATTGGTGACAATAACAATACTGTCATTTTTTTCCAGGTACCGGATGCCACAAGAGTTTTTAAAGATTGTGCTTTCTGGGATATCTATTACGAACATTGTTCGTATTTCAGCCCGGCGTCATTAGTTCATGTTTTTGAGCACAACGGCTTTAAAGTAACCGATGTATGGACCGGTTACGATGCTCAATACCTGATGATAGAGGCCCGGCCATCAGGAAAAGCTGTTGATAAAACCTATTCTTCGGAGCATGAATTGTCAACAAATTTGCAGCACATTCATCCTTTCAACGATTCTTACTGTAAGAACAGGGAGCGATGGGATGCCTATTTACATGCCCTGAACGAAGAAGGAGATAAAGTGGTAATCTGGGGTTCCGGTTCGAAAGGTGTTGCATTCCTGACAAGCTTGAAAAATCAGGAGCTTATTCAATATGGTGTGGATATAAATCCTTATAAATTTGGCACCTTCCTGGCAGGTACAGGACAGGAAATTGTAGGGCCCGAGTTTCTGAAAATATATCAGCCGGATATTGTCATCGTGATGAACCCGGTATATATGAAAGAAATAGAAAATGATTTATTGAAGTTGAATTTAAGTCCCGAATTGGTGCCTGTTTAGGGTGAAGTAGAGGAAATTGGGTCTATCCTCACAAAAATGGAAATGTAAAATGGTATTATGTCAAATCAAACGAAGCTAAAGAGTGATAGTTGCCCAATTTGCGGTGGAAGTAATGTCAGGACATTTATTAAGATAAAAAATATGCCGGTCCATTGTTGTCTGTTATGGCCTGATAAAGATGAGGCCATTCAGACCGACCGGGGTGACATAGAACTGGCTTATTGTCAAAATTGCAGTCACATTTACAATAAGTCATTTGACCCGATGAAAATAAATTATTCGGGTCATTATGAGAATGCTTTGTATTTTTCTGATACTTTTCAGGATTATGCTCAAAAACTGGCTGCTTACTTAGTAAAAAAGTATCAAATTCAGAATAAGGATGTAATCGATATTGGTTGCGGCCAGGGATATTTCCTTTCTATGTTATGTAAAATGGGAAATAATCGTGGTTATGGTTTTGATCCTGGTTTTCGAATTAAAGATCAGGACCTGAAACATACCGGGAATGTAAAATTTATTCGTGATTATTACTCAGCTAAATATTCAGCCTATAAAGCGGATTTAATTATTTGCCGGCAGGTTCTCGAGCATATTAACGATCCGGTTGAATTTCTGAATACAGTCAGGATGGCTCTTCGAGACAATCAATCAGTCGTCTTTTTTGAGGTGCCCAATGCCGAATATATGCTAGATACGTTTTCTGTATGGGATATCATTTATGAGCATCATTCTTATTTCAGCAAAAAATCTCTAAAAATGCTGTTATCACAAAACTGTTTTAAAGTTAGCAGAATCGATGAAATTTTCGATCGCCAGTATCTTGGAGTAGAAGCCCGTCCCCTCGATGATGTTTTAGATTGTGAAGGTCAAACCGAAGGAAATGGGTTGGATTCTAAAATCGACTCGTTTGAAAAACTTTTCAAAATCAAAGTTGAAAAGTGGGAGGATATGTTGAAGGAGTGGTCGTTAAAGAATGAAAAAACAGTGCTTTGGGGAGCAGGTTCTAAAGGCATGACTTTCTTAAACATCCTGAGAAACAGTGATTCAATAGAATTTATTGTTGATGTAAATCCAAGGAAACAGAATAAATTCCTGAATGGAAGCGGGCAAAAAATTATAGCTCCGGATTTTATCCGGGATTACAAACCTGCTCATATCATATTAATGAATCCCATTTATAAAGAAGAAATAACGAACATGATTCATAGTTACGATATCGATTCTAGCGTGGTACTTGTCTAAATGTGAGGTGAGCTTAGATGAAAAATAAAAAGCCGGTAGTAAGGCCGGCTTTTCAATACTGATGTCTTAAATAGGTGATCAAATCTTACCGACGAGATCAAGCCCTGGTTTCAGGGTCTCTTTTCCGGGTTCCCAGCTTGCCGGACAAACAACTCCGTCGACAGAGCGTACAAATTTGCCAGCTTGCAGTTTCCTCAGAATCTCTTTGATGTTACGTCCGATGTTATTGCTGTGCATTTCAACAACTTCAACTTTTCCTTCCGGATCAATAATATAAGTTGCTCGTGTAGAAACACCTTCGTCTTCGATGAGTGTACCAAAGGTACGGCATACATTTCCGGTAGGATCAGCAATCATTGGATATTGAATTTTACTGATTGCGGGAGACTGATCGTGCCATGCTTTATGCACGAAAGCGGTGTCGGTACTTACGCTCATTATTTCAGCACCTTCTTCGCGAAAAGTTTCATAATAATTTGCAGCTTCTTCAAGCTCAGTCGGGCAAACAAAGGTGAAGTCTGCCGGGTAAAAAAGTAAAACCAACCATTGACCTTTATAATCGGCTAAACGCAGATCCTTAATTTCATCATTGATATAAGCCTGCACTTTAAGATCAGGAATTTCTTGTCCTACTTTAATCATTCTAAGGTTTCTCCTTTCTGTTGTATTTATTTTGCTTAATTGTTTGAAAAAAATGTGATAGCGTTATGCTCCTAATTCCCTGCTGTATCTCTTGATTTATCCGGCATAAAACTATGCATATTGAAATGTTATTTCAAGACCCTAACAACAGGTCTTGCGGAATCCGTTCCGGGAGTTAAAATAAAAAGAGGAGCCGGTTAAGCTCCTCTTTTTTGGTCTAAAATTAATTCTCGCTTGCGTTGATATTTTTTTGATTACACTCACCTTTTAAATAGCGGTTAAGGTATTGCGTGTAAACCTTATTCCCGACAATCCGGCTGTTTACATCAAAAAAGGCTCCATGATGTCCCGGGGGATAAAACCGCAAGGTCGCATCTTTCCCGGCTTTGGCCAGGTCGGTCAATAACTGCATGGTATTTCGTACATGCACGTTGTCGTCCATGGCAGAATGGAATAACAGCAGATGGCCCTGAAGGTTTGCTGCATAAGTCGTTGAAGCACTTTCTTTATAGCCCTTTTCGTTGTCCTTAAGTAAATCCATATACCGTTCGGTATAAATGGTATCGTATAGTCTCCA
Organism: uncultured bacterium; assembly: GCA_963783355.1. Lineage (GTDB taxonomy): Bacteria > Bacteroidota > Rhodothermia > Balneolales > DATFMH01 > CAWANF01. Next base: position 17,149 of record CAWANF010000015.1, on the reverse strand, counting down.
GTCGGTTACGGGAGAATTAGCAATTCCGACTTTAAAAACTCCCGGATGAGTCAACATGGTATAAGTGGTCATATAACCGCCGTAACTTGTGCCTTTGATCGCCATATTTTTAGCATCAACATAGGGCAGCGTTGAAAGGTATTTAGCTGTTTCCACAAAATCGTGGCTTTCCCATTTTCCAAGGTGACGATAAACAATTTTTTCAAATTTACTGCCATAATTGGCACTACCACGGTTGTTTACATCCACAATGATATAGCCTTTTTGGGCCATATATTCTTCCCAGCCGTTTGTTTCAAAAGAATCGTATACCGATTGGGAACCAGGGCCCCCATAAATGGCAAGAATAACCGGGTATTTTTTAGTCGAATCGAATGGAACCGGTTTGATCATCGATGCATCCAGTTTTTGTCCGTCGGAAGTGGTAAAGTGAAACAACTCCTTGGGCGAGTATTCATAGTCTGCTAAATATTTCTCAACATAACTACCATCAACAAACCGTTTTATCATTTTGCCATTGGTTTTCCATAAATCAATATGTTTTGGTGTGCTGATATTGGAATACGTGTCGAAATAATATTTTGTGTTCGGAGACATATTGAATGTATGCTTGCCGGGAATATTCGTCAGTCTTTTCTGATGTTTCCCGTTGAAGCTGATGGAATAAAGTTGTCTCTGCAGCGGGGTAACTTCTGTGGAAGAATAATAGATTTTTTTGTGTCTCGTATCGATACCTTCCACGCGGGTAACCGACCAGGGGCCTTTTGTGATTTGGTTTATCAGTTTCCCGCTGTAATCGTAACGATAGATATGCTGATATCCACTTCTGTCCGAAATCCAGAAGAATTCATGAAGTTTGGGTGGAAATGTAAACATATCCTGAACGCCGGCATAAAAATCATAGATATCGATCCATGTTTTAGAGGTTTCCTGCATGACTAAACGGCGTTTACCTGTCAGGACATTAAAGAAGAATAATTGAAGATGATTTTGCTTACGGTTTAATATAACCACAGCCAAAACATTGGGTTCACTGGTCCAGTAAATGCGGGGAATATAAAAATCACCGGAAATGCCGGGATCGAGCCAGATATTTTTCCCGTTCTTCACATCTACGACACCGATTTTGACAGTCGGGTTGGTGTCTCCGGGCTGGGGATAACGGATTTTGACGTATTTGGGATGCGCTCCGACATAGTCGGTCATTTGGGCAACAGGCTCTTTGCTTTCATCCACTTGCCAATAGGCGATATATTTGCTGTCGTGTGACCATCTCCATGCCTGTGCCTGACCGAATTCTTCCTCGTAGACCCAGTCGTAGTGTCCATTGAAGACATGTTTTGTCGCATCATTTGTAAGCTGAGTTTCCTGTTTTGAAGCAAAGGAATAAACAAACATATTTCCGTTGCGTTCATAACCCATCATACTGCCATCGGGTGAAAGTTCGGCCGTACGGGCCTGACGGGCAGCCAGTTTTAACGAAGAATCCGCAATGGAATAGATGTAATAATCAGAGGTTCCCGATCGGCGATAAATCTTATGAAAATTAGTCTCGAAAACCAGGTGTTTGGAATCTTTTGCCCACTGAAAAGAGCGATACGTAAAAGATTTGTCGGTACCTGGATAAGTAAGCTTATCGGCATTGAGAATGAGTTCATCTTTCTTTGTCTTCGGATCGTATGAGCGGATTTCTTCCTGGCCTGTTTTTTGATTAACAGTAGTATAGGAAAATTCATTGCCGTCATTGATCCAATTGATGCTCTGCGGGCCTGGCATGCCGGATAATATACCGGAACTGAGATAGGCCTGTTCCATATTATGATATGGTTCTTTCTGCTGAGCAAATGATTGAATAGGTATGAAGAGCAGGCTCAACAGGAGAACTGACAAAAATTTATGATATGTTAATTTCATGAAGATTTGTTATTTCGGTGATTTGGATGACTCAAATTAATGAAAAAATAATGTGAAGATGGGTAATTTTAAGTAAATCCTTACGATTAAAAAAAGGAAAGGGAAATGAAAACTCATTCCCCTTCTATGTAATAATTATAAGGTTCTTTTAATTCAGAATTTTCGGGTCATCCGTGAGCTTACTCACCTGGTTGACCAGCAGTTCCGCCTCTTTTTCATCACTGCTTTCCGAATAAATCCGGAGAACCGGTTCCGTTCCCGATGGCCTTACGAGAACCCACGATCCGTTTTCAAGCCATAACTTAACACCGTCGGTAAATTCGTAATTCGTCACTTTCTGACCATCAATTTCCGTCAATTTTTTCGACTTGCAGAAATCCATCATGGCATTTTTCTTCTCGTTTGACGTATGTAAATCGTTGCGATAATGAAAATGCGGACCAAATTCATCGACCAGATCCTGTACCAGCTCGCTCAGCGCTTTGCCTTCTTTCACCATCATTTCGACAATTAGTAAGCCAATGAAGATACCGTCACGCTCAGGAATGTGGCCTTTAACGGCAAGTCCGCCTGATTCTTCGCCGCCAACCAGGACATCGCCATTAACAATTTTTTCAGCGACATATTTGAATCCGATGGGAGTGATATCAATATCGAGTCCGTATTTTTTTGCCTGTTTATCAAGCATTCCTGTTGTGGAGAAGGTTTTGACGATGCTGCCTTTCATACCTTTTTCCTGGCTTAGATATTTCGTCAAAAGGGAAAGCACCTCGTGGGAATCCACAAAACGTCCGTTTTCATCGTACATGCCAACACGGTCGGCGTCCCCATCGTTGGCGATACCTACGGCACAACGATTTGCAACGACATAATCCGACAACTCTTTGAGGTTTTTTTCGATCGGTTCTGGAGCCTGCCCATGAAAACCGGGATTAAAATCCGAATGGAGTTCCTTGATTTGATCACCAATCAGTTCTTTGATAATCCCTTGTCCGGCCCCAAACATGCAGTCGTGGGCAATTTTTACCCCTGATTTTTTGATGGCTTCGAGATCCAGGCGTTGTTTTAAAACTTCCTTAAATTGTTCCCGAAGCTTAATTTCACGGATACGTCCCTGTTTCATGTAATCCCGGAACGATTCGACTTTCACGCTGGCATCGAAATGCTCCATTTCATCTTCTACCGCCGCGATTTGGTCGGGTGTTGCAGGACCGCCGAAAGGAGCTTTAATTTTGAAACCGTTGTACGATGGAGGATTATGGCTGGCGGTAATGACGATTCCTACAGCATCATATTCCAGTGCCGCCCAGCTGACAGCCGGAGTTGGTGTTATTACGTCGGTTATCCGAACCGGAATTTCCATGGCAGCAAAAACACTGGCCACATGTTCTGAAAACTCCCTGCCCAGAAAACGACCGTCATACCCGATGATAACACCATTGCTCGTTATATTTTCATTTTTTATCCAACGGGCTGTCGCCTGAGCGACAATACTCAGATTATCAAACGTATAATCTTTTGCTATAACGGCCCGCCAACCATCAGTACCGAATTTTATCTTCATCGTAACATTGTTAAAGGTTCAGTATATCTTTACAAAAATTGATGTTATAAAATAAGCCACATAAGTCAGATCCTCAATGTAAGTTGTTGCCTGACCATATATTTAATTTAGCTATGATTGAGCAGGTTTTGGAACTTTCGGTTCCGATCGTTGATTGTAATCCACTTTTTTCCACATAACCCATATTCCAAGCAAGATAAATGGGATGCTCAACAATTGCCCCACGTCTAATGGCCAATTGTGACCGAAGTCAGCCTGACGCACTTTGGTAAATTCAATCATGAATCGCCCGATAAACATATAGATCAAAAAGAATCCGAATATGAGCCCGTCCGGTGGTTTCGTCTTGTATCGTTTATAAATGACCCACAGAATTATAAAAAGACTTAGGTACCAAATTGATTCATAAAGCATGGACGGGTGACGGGGCAGCATATCACGGCGTTCAAATATGATCGCCCATGGTACATGAGTGACATGCCCGATGATTTCCGAATTAAAGAAATTGCCTATTCGAACAAAAACACCGCCTAATGCTACTGTTATGACAACACGATCAGTTACCCAGAGAAAAGAATACTCTGAATATTTTCTGATATATAACCAGATAGCAATGGCAATACCGATAGCCGCACCATGGCTTGCAAGTCCGCCATGCCAGATTTTTATTATTTCCGCCGGGTGGTGAAAGTAATAAGATGGTTCGTAGAAAATAACATGACCCAAACGGGCCCCGATGACCGTGGCAATCATTACGTAGGTAAGTAAGGATTCCAGCCGTTGTTGTGGCTGGCCTGCATCGCGAAACATTTTTGAACCAAGGAAATAACCCAAAGTGAAGGCGATGGCAAACATAATTCCATACCACCTGACTGTTATGGGCCCGACTGTATGCAGGCTCGGTGACGGTATGAAAGAGAATAATATCTGACCAATGGCTACACTTGCGATCGCCAGTCCGAGAATGGTATACCAGGCCAGTAATATTTCACCCTGACTTCCTTTTGTATCTTTTTTTTGCTTCGCTTTTTCTTCGGCTTGCTTCTCCAGGTAGGCATAGATGCCGAAAAAAAGAACGAGAGCGAGGATCAAACCATAAATATTTACCGAAAACGGTAATCGCATAACTCCGGTAGAGAATGCGGTAGGATTGGCATCCCAAATGAAATAATGATGTGTCATAAAAATACCATAATGTTATGATTCCAGCCGGTAGATGGTCCCATCCGGGGTATCTTCCAGGATAATATTTGCACTTTTGAGCCGGTCGCGTATCACATCGGCCATAGCCCAATTCTTTTCGTTTCTGGCCTGGTTACGCATGTCTATGAGCATATTAACCAGCGAGTCGACAACATTATTATCAACATTTTTTTGTTCTTCACCCGGCCAGAGGCCTAAAACATGATCAATAATAGTAACTAAAAATTGCTGAACCTCTTCCAGATTTGAAGGGGTTTGTCCGCCAGAAACCTGAGTTCGTAACGGACGAAGTTTATCAAAAAGTACACCAATAGCCTGCGCTGTATTAAAATCATCATTCAGGCAAGATTCTACTTCCTTCCTGAGTGATTCTAAATCAAATGTATCTGCTTTGCCCGCTTTACCTTCCATTATGACATTAATCATCCCATGAAGGTTTTTGAGTCCGTTTTCAGCCGCTTCCAGGGCCTTTTCGGAAAAATCCGTTGTGCTGCGGTAATGACTCTGCAAGAGGAAAAACCGGATGACCAGCGGTGACCACGCCCGTGTTAATAACGGATGATCCCCGGAATAAAACTGATGCAGTGAAATAGCATTGCCAAGCGATTTACCCATTTTTTGACCGTTCAGAGTGACCATATTATTATGCATCCAATAACGGACGAAATCTTTGTGATGGGCACATTCACTCTGAGCGATTTCACATTCATGGTGTGGAAACTGGTTTTCAAGCCCGCCGCCATGAATATCAAAGGTTTCCCCGAGATACTTCGTCGACATGGCGGAGCATTCCACGTGCCATCCTGGATAACCATCACCCCATGGAGACGACCATTTCATGATATGTGATGCTTCAGCCTTTTTCCAAAGTGCGAAATCACTGGGATTCTTCTTGTCGCCGGCCGTTTCAACGCGTGTTCCCGATTTCGATTCTTCTATTTTTCGGCCGCTTAATTTTCCGTAATCAGGATCGGAAGCTACGTCAAAATATATATTACCATTTACTTCATAGGCATTGCCGTTATCCAGGAGTTGCTGGATCATGGCAATTTGTTCCGGTATATGTCCGGATGCCCTTGGCGAAATGTCGGGACGTAAAACACCAAGTGCATCCATGTCGCGAAAATACGAATATGTATATTTTTCTGCGATTTCCATGGGTTCCAGGCGTTCGAGGCGGGCCTGCTTTTCGAGTTTGTCTTCGCCGGTATCGGCATCATCTGTCAGGTGCCCGACATCGGTGATATTCTGGACATAACGGACCTGGTAGCCCAGATAACGAAAGTATCGGACAATAACATCGAACGAAACGTAACTTTTAGCATGTCCGAGATGGGCATCTCCATAGACCGTTGGACCGCAGACATAAATACCGACAAACCCCTTGTGTAATGGCACAAAAGGCTCTTTTCCGCGGCTTAAAGAATTGTAAATAACTAAATCGTTCATAAAAATCAGGTACCTGATCGTTTTGTTTTATATCTCATGGCGCTAAAGATACAAAAGCAAGAGCGTAACTGGAATGAAGATTATAACGAAGTAATATAAATAATGGAAAATGGAGTAGGGAGAAAGGAAGACGGGAATAAAAATATCCTTGCTGAATTTTAAATGATCTAATTACCCTATGCTAAATAGTATAATTAAATCGTAATAATCCGTTTTAAACTTGTATTATAAAATCAATGAGACTATTTTTGTTAAGAATTAAGAATTAAGAATTAAGAATTAAGAATTAAGAAATGGAAAAAAGTACAATACTGAACATACAGAATGATTTATTATCCGGTGCGTCCGAAAGTGGAATCTGGAGCAAGACTTTTGAGAAAACCGATAGATTAAATGCCGTCATCATGAAGTTATCAGCCGGGGAAGATTTATCTGAGCATACTTCCGGATATGAAGGAATTATCCAGGTAATAGATGGCGAAGGGGTTATTAGGGTTGGGGACGAAACCGTTGAAGCCAAAGAAGGAACCTGGATTCATATGCCGGCAAAAACCAAACACAGTATTGAATCGATTAATAACCTGACCTTTATATTGTACCTGCTAAAATGAATAAAGATATATAAGAGTTAAACTTAATTACTCAATTTGCTTAATAACTTAATCAACTTTGATTTTTAAAATTCATTCCGGCCGGTTTATTAATTGATACGTTAGGGAAAGGTTGTTCCCGGGCATATCTGCCATTTTGAATAGAAGGGAACCCAGTGATTCAAGATGAGAGGCATTTTCCAGCGGGCCGCAAAATACAGGTGACAATTCCATATCCTCCAGTAATTCCACAGCCATATTGCGGGCTGATACGTCATCGGTGCAGAAAAAAGCACTCGGACGGTTATCGCCGTAATCTTTTGCTTTCATAATATTTTGTGCAAAAATGGTATTCAATGCCTTGACCACGAGAGCATTGCCGACTTTATGGGCGATATATTCGGCACCTGAATGGTCGGTATTGATCAAATCAAGCGTATCTTCTTTAAAGGGGTTGGTACAATCAAAAATGATCCGGCCTTCCAGGTCGCCGGCTTCTTCGATAGCATTATCGACTCCTGACCAGGGCACGGCGAGAAAAATTGCCTCACCAAAATCAGCTGCATTGGCGATGGATCCTCCCTGAACATTAGGAGCCATCATATCGGCAATGGACTTAGCCGTTCCGGGTTCAATAGAGCCATAATAAATCTGATGCCCGGCGTCCGATAACCGTTGTCCAAGCGCACTCCCCATGTTTCCTGTTCCAATAATTCCGATATGCATATGATAACTCCCTGAATATTTTTGGATGAAAAATTTCTATTAGATAACTATTCGTTTGAATAATTATCCTGCAGTACCAATACAGTCTGCTTTGTAATAACAATTACTTAATTTAAAAAGTCAAAATTGGTATGAATCGTTCACTCGTGCTCATTAACTGAATGGCTTTCATTTTATTATGTTAGACAGGAGACAGGAGACAGGAGACAGGAGACAGGAGACAGGAGGAGAATCCTCGCCCCAAATTCCTCTGTATGTTTAGGTGAGGAAAGCTTATGAACTTCGCAATCAAATAAACGTTGTAAGGTGAGGTTACAAATGAAATTTGGAAATATTAAAAAGTTTTATCGGTGAAAATCCGTACTATCCGTGTCATTCGTGTTCCATTAAAAAAACAGATTATTTTTTGTTCATTGGGATTATCACGGGTATATTCCAAAATGGTGGATTATGATACACAGATATAAAAATACCGAACTAAAATTTAAACGCCGGCGGGAGGCCCTGGTTGACGACCTTCAAAAGAAGGGAATCCAGGATGCCAATGTCTTGACGGCCATTGAAAAGGTGCCGCGGCATCTGCTCGTAGATTCGGCGTTACAGCATCGTGCCTATGAAGATACGGCACTTCCTATTCAACTCGGGCAGACCATATCGCAGCCTTTTACCGTGGCTCGTCAGACCGAGTTGCTCGTAGTTCGTCCCGGCGATAAGATCCTTGAAATTGGAACCGGTTCGGGTTATCAATGTGCATTATTATGTGAATTGGGAGCCCGGGTTTACAGCGTGGAACGACATCGGGGACTATATGAAAATGCGCGGGAAATGCTATCTCATATGGGATATAAACCGATGCTGAAATGTGGTGACGGAACGTTGGGATGGTCGGCTTATGCACCTTACGACGGCATCATTGTAACTGCTGGTGCACCGGTTATACCGGAGAGCCTCAAAAAACAGCTCACGATAGGGGGGCGCCTGGTTATACCCGTCGGTGATTCAGAAAAACAGGTTATGTATCGTATCATCCGTTTATCGGAAGATTCCTTCAAAGAAGAATCTTTTTCCAATTTTAAATTTGTACCGCTCATAGGAAAAAAAGGTTGGGAAGAAGATTCCTGATTTTGTATTCTTTGGTCTGTCAAACCGAAATCAAAACCTATCGACGTGGAAAACACGCAGACTGAAGACAAGAATATCAAGCAAAGTGATTCTACACAATGGAAAGAATCGCCATTACTCGTATTGAAAGGATTTCTGATGGGCGCCGCCGATGTGATACCCGGTGTAAGCGGCGGGACGATGGCCTTGATTCTTGGCGTTTATTCCCGGCTGATCCACGCCATAAAAAGCGTAGATGTAAGCGTCATAAAAATGGTGCTTCGGTTTCGTATTCCTGAGGCTATAAAAATTGTACACTGGAAATTCCTGATATCCTTACTGAGTGGCATTGCCCTGGCGTTTGTATTCTTTACCAAAATCGTCCCATTGCCGGAATTGATGTATGAATATCCGGAGCCTATCTATGGATTGTTTTTTGGGTTGATTCTGGGATCCATATACCTGTTAATCAAGACTATCAAAGGATTTTCCTGGAAACATTTCTTATTCCTGATCCTTGGTACTCTAATAGGGTATTGGGTCGTGACGTTGGTTCCGACTGACACTCCCGAAACCTATCCATTCATCTTTTTCAGCGGAGCTGTAGCCATTTGTGCGATGATATTACCCGGTATCTCCGGATCATTTCTGCTGCTAATTCTTCGAAAATATACGTTCATTCTCAACCAGTTTGGAAAACTGGGAGGTCCTGAGACAACATCAGCGGCTCTGATATTGCTAGTTTTTGTTTTAGGGATGATAACCGGCATCAGCCTTTTTTCACGGGTCTTATCGTGGTTCCTTGATCGTTATCATGGGTTTACACTCGCTGTGCTGGTGGGTTTTTTGGTCGGCTCGCTATATGTAATCTGGCCGTTTCAGATTCGTCAGTTCACTGAGACAACTCAAACGAAAATCGTATCGGTTACCAGTTCACAGGCGAATAATTTACGCGCTCATCCTGAAAATACTATGCGGCAGGAATACCAGAAATTGGGAAAGATTGTTAATCCGAATGCCGCCGCAGACTTGCACAAGATCCAGGTGATAACCGTGAAGAAAAAACTTATTCACAGTAACCCGTATTGGCCTGACGTTCATAATCTTAATAGTGATAAGCGACTAACTGAAGGAGCAATGTCATTTTACCTGGCTTTTGGATGTATGCTTTTCGGTTTGATTTTAGTAGCAGGAATTGAAAAAATCGCTAATTATTCGGGAACATGATTTGTTGCTCATCTTGTTGAAAACATTCCTTTTATTTTAATAATTTATTTGAGAAGGGTTCAGATTGAGTGTATACTATCAGTAGAGAGTAGAAGCTTCATAATCATGTAAGCCAGTAGATTAACAGAAATTTTCAGGGCTGTAAAAAGAGATGCTTCTGTTATTCATCTTAAAAAACGAAAATATGCTGGATATAAAGAAAATTTTGGTCCCCACCGATTTTTCCAGTGGCTCACGTGTCGCCTATGGCTTCGCAAGCAGCCTGGCTGAAAAGACCGGGGCTATAGTTGATTTTATTCATGTGATACCTTCATTGAAATACCTGAGCGATAGTTTAAAAACGTTAGGTGTTCCTTTCGATATGGAGAAAGATTTATATCCTCACCTGGTTGAGAAAGCTAGAAAAATGTGCGAGGACGATATCCAACAACATGTCCCGGAATTGTCGAGGGGGAAAAGTATCGTAATGATCGATCGGAAGCCATCGGAAGATCTTATTGAAATAGCTAATGATGGCCAGTATGATATCATTGTGATGGGAGCACGTGGAGCACATGACGACGGACTGCTTAAATGGGGCAGTATTACTGAGCGCGTAATTCGATATTCGAATATTCCTGTGCTGAGTATGTCTGATAAATTTCCTGATAATGGCATCAAGCGAATCATTTTGCCGACTGATTTTTCGGAGATTTCCTTGCGGGGTCTGCAGCATGCCATTACACTTGCCGCCTTGTATGATAGTGAGTTAACCATCTTTCATGTTCTCGAATTATATGGGACCGTATCCGAGAATATGATCCGGGATACCGGAAAATCGGAGCTGGAAGAGATGGACAAACAACTGTTTCAGCGTATATCGGATTACATGGATCAGCATGAAGAACTTAAAGCGAGTGTTGAACGGGTTCCGTATCAGCTGTACGATTATTTAACCGTCGATGCCGGCAAAGAGGTGTTGAAAGTGAAATTCACAACGAAAGTGGTGAAAGGAATTTCGGCACATTACGAAATCGTGGATTTTGCAACCGGCAACATGGATATGATCATTATGGGAACGCATGGCAGAAGCGGACTTAAACACCTGTTCCTAGGTTCTAATACCGAAAAAGTGGCACAACATTCGCCCGTGCCTGTTCTGACCTATCGTGCGAAGATGGAAGAGTGAATGAACACAGACAATGAAATTTTATTTTGAAACCCGGTTTCGGTACTTGTGAAAAGCTACTAAATGCCGTAACTTTGTGGCTCTTCAAAAAAGAAACGGGCCTGTAGCTCAGTGGTTAGAGCAGTCGACTCATAATCGATTGGTCGGGGGTTCAAGTCCCTCCAGGCCCACATTTTTTTCTTAGTAAAAATACTCCTAAAAATCCCGTTTTATAGCAAATAAAGCGGGATTTTTTTGTTTTAAGCCCTTCCTTTCTCTTTTTTTCTGAGTGAAATAATTTCACTTTTTGTCATTTTTTATGTAAATAGTGGGTACAAAAGTTGGTACAAAGATGAAAATTAGGTACTTGTACCAACAAAAGTTGGGGCAATCGATATAAAGTCGATTGCAAAATTAGGTTCTTGTTACATGAGGGCCTAAAAACCCTAAACCAATCGACTTTGGAGAAGTAAATATGGCAAGTCTTAAAAAAAGAGGTGATACCTACTATATCAGTTTTTTTACAAATAGAAAACGGAAAGCGCAAACAAAAAGCTTTCAGCCTTGGAACGACTATCAAAAGGGAAGCGTTAAAAAAGAAAATTGAGTTTGAAGAACAATATGCCAGAGGAGAGATAGATCCCTTTAATGGATGGACTCCTAAAAAGGAAGTTGAGAAAAAAAGGAAACAATTACGTGGTACCTACATGTCACTTGCCGAGGCGGCAGATAAATTTATAGATGAACGATCCCAGGCCAATGAAACTACAAAGAAAGATTATCGTCGGCATTTGAACATGTTAAAAGATCAATTGGGCAGTACCATGCCTATTACTCAAATTGTCGAAGACGATATCCGGGAGTTTTGTTTTAAGCCCGGACTTAAACCGGCAACACAAGCCAGCTATTTACGTCACTTAAAAGTCTTCTTTAAATGGCTGTATGAGAAAAAATATTTAAAGGAAAATCTAACAAAGAATATAAAAGCACCAAAGCCGCCTAAGAATATTTCCCAAAAGACTATTTCGGAAGAAGATTTGGAGAAAATATTTATAGCTTTTGACAAGCACACGGCTAAAATGAAAGCTATAGGATTTGCAAAGAATCCGGAACAACAGCGTCGTTGGTTTAAGCCTATGATAGCTATGATATTATTATTGTGGACTCAGAGCAAAAGAAGCAGTTAATCTAACATGGGATAATATAGATTTGAAAGAAGGGTACATTCGGATAATTAATACAGAAAAAACGAATACAAAGTCAGGATTAGACCGGTCAATCCCAATTAGGAAAGAATTACAGCCCTATTTAAAAGAATGGTTTAAAGTGCAAGGGAAACCTGAAGAAGGTTATGCTTTTCCAAGTGCAACGGGATTCAGTGAATGGCAAAAAATGGATTCTTTGGCTTTATCCAAATCTTTTAAGAAATTCGTCAGGGAAGCCAAATTACCGGATACCATTACACTTCATGGTCTTAGACATTCCTGTGCTACGGATCTTTTGCGTAAAGGTATGCCGATTAACCAGGTCGCCAAGTTTTTAGGGCATTCGACCGTCCAGGTAACACAGATTTATGAACATTTGGATGAAACAGACCTTAAACGAACGATTGATAATTTATAGAGAAAAAACTTGTAATCTAACGTTTGTTTTTCCTTAAGGAAGGAGATATGAAGTGAATAGAAGTAATTTTACAAAATTGTCGAACGAATTCCTTGGTGAATCTTTAGAAGATGTAATTAGAGATTTAAAAGGTTTTTTTATATGTTACGTGTTGCATAACAAATAATGGTATGATACGTTCTTTCAAAGATGCCCAAACAGAAAAAATATTCAATCGGGTACGGTCAAGGAAACTTCCTCCGGAGATCCATCGTCGGGCAAAGAGAAAGTTATTGCTTATTGATACGGCTGAATCATTAGATGATTTGAAAATTCCACCAGGAAACCGGCTGGAATCACTTAGCGGTGATCGCACCGGACAGTGGAGTATTCGTATTAACCAGCAATGGCGTATTTGTTTCGAGTGGCGCGAAGGTGATGCGTATAACGTTGAAATTGTAGATTACCATAATTAATGACCATCTAAAAGCAGACAGATAACACGCAATTTAAAATGGATAAAATGAGATCAGACAAACATTTTATACCACCCATCCATCCCGGTGAAATACTAAAAGAAGAGTTTCTCGATCCTCTTGGAATCTCTCAGCGGGCCTTTGCCCGGAGTATTGATGTTCCGGCAAACCGGGTTAATGAAATTGTCCGGGGCAAACGAAGTATAACCGGGGACACCGCGATCCGTTTTTCCCTGGCTTTAGGAACCAGCCCGGATATGTGGCTCAGACTACAAGCACGCTATGAGTTAGAAAAGGCCCAGGATGAAAGCGACCCGGATTTGAGAGAAAAGATCAAGCCTGTCGTAACTTGACAAATAGATTGGATTGATGAAAATTCCGACGAAATTTGAACCGGTTATGACGCTCCCGTGCCACCCATCTTTTGCGTAAAATTATGCCCATTAATCAGGTCGCAAAGTTTCATGGGCAGATAACATTTCAAGTGACATGGATTTATGAACACTTACCTGAAAAAGATCTGAAACCAACTCTTGATACTTTATAAAATTAAAAAAGCATGGCGAATTCAGATGATGTAAGTGATAAAGAATTAGAATTTCTGCAATTATTAGCCTCAAATTATGTTAAAAAAAGAAATATTGAAGATTTAAATCCAATCGAGCAGGTTGCATTGGTTATTGCCAAAATGCGAGGGGAATATGACAAAAAGCTGAATCAGGAGTTGAGGAAATATCACGGATATGATCTTTCACAATTAAAAAAAAGAGAGCCTGAATTCGTTATTAAAAATCTTAATGATATAGTCCATCAAAAAGAAAAGGCTATACGAAATTTAATCCCTAAACCAATTAATGAAACTGAAAGAAGGGTTAAATTTGGCAGAGAGGACGATGAAGATATATTTGGTCTCTATCAATCTTGTTTTAATAATATTGGTTATATCGAAACTATATGGGAACAGATTGCGGAGAATGATGATACAACTAAAAAAAGTGAAGAAAACAAGAAAGTACGAGAAATAAAGGAGTACGTTATTTTAAATGAATTTGATAAAAAATCTTTAAATCAACTCATTGATCCACTTATAGAACTGGCAGATATTCAAGTGAAAATAGAAGCTATTAAGCGTGTTCAGGAGGGGATCGCATCAGATATGGTATATCGTTTTCATTTATGTGTTAAAACCGTTCCTGAAGCTTGCAGGGATGTTCTAAAACGGGTCGGTGGACACAAGAATATCACGGTATCACAATTAAAAGAGATTGTAAATGATGAATACATAATACAGAAGAAAACTGAAAACAGTACAATAAATGAATTAATAGATTCCTGGGTTCAAAATTACACTAAAAATGGACGAGAATTTAAATCCGAAAAATAGTTATAGGTCTTATATAGTCTTTTGTAGGCGAGTTATAGAGTATAAATAGGAAAATATTGGCTATTTATAGGAATTTAAACAATAATTGGTCAATGTAACAATTTGATTATCAGCCACTTATGTCATTAAGTTCATGGGTGAACACTAACAAAACTCAAGAACAAAATGACAGATTCAACATTGCAACGCATAGAAAACAAACTGGATTTATTACTCAATAACCAGAAAGTAAATCCTTCTAATAGCCGTTATTTCACCGCACGTGACGTAGAAAAAATAACCGGTCTGGATCATCGAACAGTTTTAAACCGGTCCAATTTAAATCCGGAAGATCCCCGGTTTATCCCTTCCATTCGATTTGGCAGCAGGCGTAAATATTTTGAAAGAAAAGTGATTGAACGACTATTCCATTTGTAGTTCATACGAATTCTGAAAAAGCTAAACTTTATAAAAATATTCGTATGGAAAAGTTGATCTCAACGGATGAAGCTTATTTAGATTCCATAACATACGGACCCAATGAGGTTCAAAAGGTATTAAAGGCACTTCATTATTCAATTGGACAAGTCGTTCAACCTGATGGATGGAAAACAAATGGGGAGATCCGGTATAATATTGAAAGTGGTTATTGGGTAGATTTAAAAACGAAAGAAAAAGGTGATTTAATTACGCTTGTAAAAGATCTTTCAAAGAGTATAAAACTATCAGATGACCAAGCTCAAGAATGGATTGAAGGTATTCTTAATCAAAACAAAATTTCAGAATCTCATTCAGAATATCAGGGCCCAATAAATTTAATAAATCTTGATGAGATAGAACCTAAACCGGTTGAATGGCTTTGGCCGGGTCGCATTCCCAAAGGCAAATTAACCATCATTGCCGGCGAGCCAGATGTTGGAAAGTCATTTTTAACAATGTTTCTTGCTGCAAGCGTATCGACGGGCACCGACTGGCCAGATGGCAGTAAGAACCAATTAGGGAACGTCTTATTATTTTCATCAGAAGATGATCCTAATGACACAATTGTGCCGCGACTAAGATCAAATGGAGCAAATTTAACCAGGATTAAAGCTTTTAGAAGTATTCACAAAAAACAGGGTAATCAATTTGTGGAGGGTGATATTTCTATCATAGCAGATTTTGCAGAGCTTAAGCGGTTAGTTTCGGTTTTTCAACCAAAGCTAATCATAATAGATCCTATAGATGCCTACTTATCTGGAATAGATACTTATAGAAATGCTGATATGAGAGCGAACGTGTTTTCACCTCTTAAGCGATTGGCTGAGGAATTTGGGACAACAATAATTTGCATCATGCACTTGAACAAGACGAATTCAACAGTATCGAAAAACAGAGTAAATGGTTCTATAGCATATGTAGCGGCGGTTAGAGCTGCCTGGTTGATTAGTGCAGACAAGAATGACCCAGAACGCAAGATAATGGCTCCCATTAAATTTAATCTTCGACCCAGACCAACCGGATTAGCTTATAGAATAACGTCCCATGATAATGAATATCCTGTATTAGATTGGGAGAAAAATCCAATTAAAGTATCTGCTGATAGCTTATTAGTTTCAGAGGAAATCCCGTTTAGTGAAATTGAAGTGGCAATGCAGTTTTTAAAAGAAGTTTTATCTAATGGACCTGTTACAGTAAACGATATACAGAAATTAGCGAAAGAGGAAGATATTGCATGGAGGACTATACGGAGAGCTAAAAACGCAATAGACATAAAAATTAAAAAAATTGGAAAAGTTGGTTCGAGAGGAATAGACCACTCTGAATGGTATCTACCCAATGAAGATTTAGATGTCCAATCTGATTTACATGCTGTTGGCCAATTAAATATTTTAAAATAAGATATTGCTGCTCAATAATTTATAGTAATATAAACTTGTCATTTTTATTTAGGTGGCCAAAATATTTAAATAACCAAATATTAGATTTCTGGGATCTGGAACATTAAGAATCAATCTATTAACAGGAAAAACTCGATTATGAAAAAAGAAATGGAAAAAGATGAAGCACGAAAAGAGCTTCTGAATATTAGAAATTTTAACAACTACAGAAGCTAAAGCTTATATCAAGAAATATTTGAAGATTGGGGACACCTATTATAATGATTGTGTCATGCCAGTTCTCAGACCAAAATTTAAACCTCTTCTCCGTGATTTTCGTCGTAACAAACCTGCACATTTGGTTATCAATAAACAAGACCTGGATGAGTTTATAATTGAGATAAAAGAACGTTTGTTGAGATGAATGTGATTAATTCTTTTATAAATAATCAGCCTCACTTTGCTGTTTTTAGGCTTATTCTGTCATAAATATCCATAAAAGAGAACAAATACGACCAATAAATATCAAAGTATCTCAAAGAAAACCTATTAATTTCATTAAATCTCAAAAAACTCTAAGTAATTTCAATTAATTAGAAAATAAACTAAAAGATAAAAAATGGTTGAAAAGCCGTGGGAAGATTCCAGGATATGAGAAGAATATTTAGTCCTGCACGGCTAGGTATGTTAATAGAGAGATTACATTATTGATTACATAAACATTATCACATTTTGCTAAAAAGCATGTACCATTTCAATTACACTCTCACCTCAAATGATATATATTACTGCTATAACAGTAATAAAAATGGATTATAGCCTAAAAAGAAGCTGATTTTCAGAAAGAATACATTATTTATACTGCTATAGCGGTAAATAATCGCATTATAAGGTGGTTTTAATCCAATGATTTTGTATAATACATTAT
>CAWANF010000014.1:0-294248 GCA_963783355.1 uncultured bacterium | reverse complement strand
TAGTAGTAACCCTGATTTAAATCAACGGGATTTACATTTTGTATGACGGCATTGTCACCGGCAATTACGTGATCTCCATAAGCAACAATTGACATCTCGCTCTGATCATCATTATTATCAGGATATAATGTTATATTGGGATAATTGGAAGGTGTTGACTGAGCAGTAGCAGAATTAGAGAGATTGAATGACTGAGTTATGCCTTTGCTTGGAATAATGTATGTGTGCATCCATTTGTTCTGAGAATATGCGGGCATAGAAGATAAAACTGCTAAGCATATCACTGCTGAGCCTAAACTTATAAGCATCTTTTTCATATTAACCTCCTACATAAATCGGATTTGGGCTTTTGAAATTAAAACTGAGTTAAGCTTGCATTTTTATCACGGTCATTTTCCTGTCACGATATTGACACCATTACTCGCACTATTGCTTCCGCTTATCCCACAATATATCCTGTTGTTAGTCGTATCAATCTGTATACTTTGAATTGTTCCAGTATCTGGTAAACCTTTACTGAAACCTGTCCATATCTTATCGCCATCTGTTGACTCAAAACAAAGCTGACCATCCGTACTATGGAAACCTACAAGTATTTGGTTGGGATCCTTAGGATTGATAATTATTGACTTAATTTCATGATCTTTGACACTTCTTAATCCATTATCAATTTTTTGCCAATCCTCACCTCCATTAAAGGTTTTATAAACACCACCTGAGTAAGATGTAGAAGAATCAATGGCGGCATAAACTGTTTCCCGGGGATTGGGGATCCACTGCAAGCAGGCTCTGGGAATCTATAGTAAATCCTAAATTGAGCATTTCCCAGCTTTTCCCCTAATCTGTACTCTTATAAATTCCAGAAGTATACCCAAGGTAAATGACATGATCGTTTGACGGGGCAATAACAAGAGAAGATAGTTTGCCTGAAACTCCATGAGGTCGAGAAAGGCTATTCCATGATTGACCTTTGTCACTCGAACGCAGGATATAGCCCAAAGCTGTATAAACATATACCGTGTCACTATTCATTGGATCCAGCCGTATTTCAGGCTGTATCACAGGAGGATATATAACTTCTTTTTCAAGAGTGTTCCATTCTTTTCCCCCATTAATGGATATTACAAGATCATACATCGGAGAATCTGTCATGTTCCATGGGTCCGGTATAATTGAAGCATAATATAGATGATCGTTGTTATATGGATCGACCACAAGATCTCCGATTTGGGTACTTGAACTTACAATAGGTTCCCAGTCAAATCCCCCATTTTTACTTCTTAATACTTCATTTCCCAGCGCATAGATTGTATCTGGGTTATTTCGGTATATGCTTATAGTTGTAATCGGTTCACAGACGTTCCCTTGGCAAGTTGCCAGGAAGAATATTGAATCCCTGAACGAGGGTCATTTTTGTATGAAACGTTATTCTTACCCTGAACTCGTCAGTAAAACCAATGCCACTTTAAAATCAAAGATATTCCAGAAAACATGTTAGCTTTTACCATTTTTGAACCTCGTGCGTAATTTTGTTGATTTACATAATCGGTCTTGCCATTTTCGTTTGTCATTCAATATTTTAGTCATATTCGCAACGTTTCCGAAAACTTTGCAGATCTTGAAGTAATGTTTCGATACCATTAGGTCATCTCTCTCCTCTGATATACACCCCACCAGCGCTGCCAGCGCTCACGCCGCAATATATTTTGGCGTTGATGGTATCAATCTCAATACTTTGAACCGCTCCGGAATCCGGCAGACCCTCACTGAAGCCGGACCACAATTCTCCCCCGTTTGTCGATTCATAGCAAAGGGGTCCCTGGTACAGGAAAGCCCCAGGGATAATCGGTACGGATTTTTAGGGTTGATGGTCATTGACCTTATTTGCCGGTTGTGAGCACTCAAACCCGTGTCATTGTCTTCCAGTGTCTTCCTCCATCGGTGGATTTATATACGCCACCCTGATAATTGGCGTTTGAAGAAAAATCAATGGCGGCATAAAGCGTTTCCGGAGATTGGCGATCAATCGCTAACAAAATTTGGGAATCTATGGTAAATCCCAAATTAATTTTGCCAGGTCTTTCCCTGATCCGTACTCTTGTAGATTCCATCATTATACCCGGCATAAAAGATATGATGGTTCGACGGGTCAACGGCCACTGTCTAAAGTTGGTTCTGAAATCCCTGAGGGCAGTAGATGGTATGGCAGGTTATCCCTGATCCACCGAATGGAGGATATGCCCGGAATACTCGGCTATAAACACGGACTTTGGGTTCGCAGGGTCAAACCGAATTGCAGAGGCCGCGTCTGCCAGTATTCCTTTTACATTTAGGAACTTCC
Organism: uncultured bacterium; assembly: GCA_963783355.1. Taxonomy (GTDB): domain Bacteria; phylum Bacteroidota; class Rhodothermia; order Balneolales; family DATFMH01; genus CAWANF01. The sequence continues at coordinate 291,907 of CAWANF010000014.1, read as the reverse complement.
AGTTTGTGCCCCCATCAGTGGACTGGCCAGTGACATATCGGGAAAAATAGTCATCCTCCTCCAATCCGCTATAGAAGCATATAAGCGTTTTGAATTCAATGGATCGACCTGTAGGGGTGCCTATATGTATTTTTGATGGCAATCCTCCGTAGAATCCCCCATGCGACCCGCATCACTGCTCACCAACAATCCGTTGCCATAAGCATAAACCGTGTCAGGGTCACCCCCGTATATACTAATAGCAGAAATAGATTGTCCAGCCGTCCCATTAGCAAGCTGCCAGGCAGGGGCATTAAAGCTTTTATTATAACAGCCTGTAAGCAAAATCATAAAAGCCAAGGGAATAACCAGAGATCTGCCATTCCTCAAAGTATTCCACACTACTGAAAAGACAATATTCTTTTTAACGTATTGGAGGATGTATATCATGATCGTCTCCCTATTCGATTGGTAGAACCAAAGCCGTATTTAAAACTATTTTTTTCTGTTGTTCATATCAGGATCTCCGGCCTGTTTTCCCAAAAAGCTTGAATAGATTTCGGGTTAATCATCTATTTATCTAACAACTATTATTTAAGTCTAATTACAGAAAATGACAATTCATTTTGCTGTGAATTTTGTACTATTTTGAATATTTATTTGACTTATTTCATTATTTTACAATAACGGAATCAGATAAGTAATTGGAGTACAAGTAAGAAAATATTTATTCTTTTATTTTTTATGGCCGGTTGTAAAAAATTATTTACGGAAGAGATGATTTTATAGGTAATATAGTTTGCCTGAGTCTATTCATTAAAAGCTTTAAACTTGTGCTTCGGGACATTAAACTCATCAAATAACAGGATATCGCCTGATCTGATATAAGGAGAGAGCGAATTGAATATATAACAGTAGTTAGATGTACTTAAATCCGCATCCCTCTGAATGATTTTAAAACGACTGGCTTTATATTTTATTAAAAAGTCCTTTAGTGTTTGTTGAAACAGTCCGTCATAAAGAAAGCATCTAGAATCTTCAAAATCCGAATTTTTCTACTCTCAATCCATAACCTATTTATAACAAGGAGTAAACAATTCTGACAGATTTTCAAAAACCTGTCAGGCCGGGGCAAATCAGCTTAGTATACCAGGAATTTTTAATATCATTAATAAAGATTATTTTTTTTAAGCTAATCTATTTTGTAACATATATTTATGAATATAAAACTACAACGCATCAGGAGTGTCATCCACATGGCTTTCAGAAAACTCACACCCAATATTATGGTCGATGATATCAATAAATCGATCGCTTTTTATCGCAATGTCCTTGATTTTGAACTTGTAATGTCGGTACCGGAAAAAGGCGATTTTGAATGGGCCATGATGCGAAATGGAGAAACAGAAATCATGTTTCAGACCAGGGCCAACCTGTCTAAAGAGATTCCTGCTTTAAAAGATAAACCTGTTGGCGGTGCACTGTCCTTTTACATTGATGTTGATAAGATTAATAAACTTTATGGCCAGTTAAAGGACAAAATTACAGTGGTTCAGGATATTCATACGACTTTTTACGGGGCTGTGGAATTTACTATAGAAGATTGCAATGGATACCTGCTGACCTTTGCAGAAAGCAGCACGACGAATGAGGAAGAAAATATCACGGCTTACGACGATTACGAATAGTTGATTGCTCACATCCTAATTTTCAACTAACAACTTTCTGTTTATTCTCAACGATAAAAATCCTAATATATCGCACGATTAAGTAAAAAAATATACCCACATTAAGGGTATTAGATTATCATTGTGAATACACAAAATTTACCTGACCCGGAAAACAAATTACCACTTAACCGTACCGAACTTTCGGACGTGATTGATTTAGCGTTGTGGGCCGGACAGCTGTTATTACAAAATGGTGCCGCAACACGCAGAGTCGAAGAAGCGGTTCATCAGATCGGAACGGCTCTGGGCTGTGACTGGCTTGATGTTCTGGTCTCGCAAAATTCGATTAGTATTACCTCTGAACAGCGGGGACGATTTTCGTACTAAAATCCGAAGAATCAACGATTCCGGAGTGAACATGACCACGGTTTCGGCCGTATACCGACTCAAAGACCGGGTAATATATGAACATCTTGATAGACGACAAGTGCGGTCGGAACTGGTTCGCATCAGTAATAAAAAACCGTTGTATAATCGCTGGTTAATTGTTTTTACTATAGGTTTTTCCTGTGCTGCTTTCAGCCGTTTATTTGGAGGTGACTTGCTGGCTTTCGGCGTTACTTTCCTGGCTTCATCGCTGGCGATGTTTGTGCGACAAGAGTTAAATCGACATTATTTTAATCCCGCTATCTAGTGACCATGGTAACAGCATTTGTAGCCGGGTTAATCGCGAGTTTGGCTATGAGATTCCATATCGGTAATGAAGCTGAAATTGCTCTTGCCGCATCGGTGTTATTGCTTGTTCCTGGGGTTCCATTAATCAATTCCGTTGTCGATTTGGTACGGGGTTATACGAGCGTGGGTATTGCAAGAGGAATCACAGGAGCATTAATAACCTTCGCCATTGCACTCGGACTTCTGCTGGCGATGCATATTGTTGGGGTATCCGGATTATGAACCCCCATGCAAATTTTATATGACTTTTTCTGGTCCGGGATAGCCGCTTTAGGTTTCGCCCTGTTATTTAATGTACCCAAAAGGACTCTTCTGAGCTGTGTACTTATCGGGGCCGTCGGAAATACGATCAGAACCATTTTATTGCAAACAGGAGTGGATATCGGACTAGCCACATTAGCCGGATCAACGACTGTGGGATTTATGGGGGTCTATTTTTCCGGAAAGCTCTTTGCCCCACCGCCTGTTTTTACAATTCCGGGAGTCATTCCTATGATTCCCGGCACGTTCGCATACAAAACGATGATCGGCCTCTTAAAAATATCGGTAATCTCAACTTCAGTAAGCTCAGAACTTATAAACCAAACCACTGTTAATGCTGTAAAAACGCTTATTATTTTAATTGCCCTGGCTGTTGGCATCGCTATCCCCAACTTATTATTTCAAAGGCCGAAACCAGTCGTTTAAATACAGCTTAAACGGCAGGGTATGCTTTGTAATTATTTAAATTGATTTCGATTTGCGAAAATCAGGCCGCCAAATTTACTATAAACCGTAAGACGAAGGACGGCAGCCTCCGAAATGAATATCGGAGCAGGAGAAGACGATAGCTGTCAAGAAAATTTCATAAGCCCCGGGATAGTAATTATTAATAGGTATCAACCCATAATTATATTAAGTGTAACGATATATTGCCTCAGATCGGCCACCGTCAACCACCGATGGTCATAAAATCTTAATAACCTATTTATTCCGAACTCACGTTATTTATTTTAATTCTGACAGGACTGTCTTATTTTCCATTTGAAAATTCATTACGGCAAAATGTTTTTATGATTCCTTTCGTTCCACCCTATTCCTATACAGATACACTGGATGATGTTGTCATTCGTACGTTTAAAATGGATGATCTAGATACACATTACGAGGCGGTAACGGAGTCTATCTCTCAAATTTCACCATGGCTCCCCTGGTGTCATAACGAGTATACAGAAGCTGAAAACCGGGAGTGGGTATTATCACGACAAGAGGCTTGGGAGAACCTGGAAGAATTCAGTTTTGTAGTTACCAATCCGGATAAAAAAATTTTAATAGGCAGTTGTGGAATTAATCAAATTAACCGGCACCATGGTTTTGCCAACCTGGGATATTGGATAAGAACCGGCTGCACCGGTCAGGGCATAGCCTCCAAAGCAACGATTCTGACGGCCCGTTTCGCATTTCAAATGCTGCAATTAAATCGACTTGAGATACTGGCAGCTGTTGGAAATATGGCCAGCCGGCGTGTAGCGGAGAAAGCCGGTGCCAAAAAAGAAGGTATTTTAAGAAAACGGCTCAGGGTCCGTAACCGAACAATAGATGCCATCTTGTACTCCCTGGTTCCGGAAGATCTGAATGATTGATTTTTTAAGGTATTATAATATTCTATAATAAATACTTTTCCTTGCAATCGTTTTCGAAAGCATTGATTATGTTATAGAATAACCATAATAGAAACATGCCGGCATTAACGGATCCTGGTTTCTTCATGAGGTATAACCTTATATGCCGTTAAAACACCGGCGGAAATAAGGCACATGCGCTTTTTAAATGTAAGCAGACCAGAAATATTAAATGATTCATCGTACCCGAATTACCGGGAAAAAATGATTCATTCCGGAGGCCACGAAATTGTTTTATCAATTTATGACGCATTTCCGCAGGACCCTTATATTTTATTTCTGCCCGGAACAATGACCCACCCTCTTTTTTATGATCCGTTTCTAAGTTCTCTGGCAGCCAATCGCTTTAATGTTGTCGGAATTCACTTCCTGTCTCATGGAAAAAGTCCGCGTGACAAGAAAGATTTTACCTTCGACGACATGATTCAAAATACGCGGGATGCTGTTTCATACATTTACTCGAAATACAATCAGAAACCTATTGTTTTAGGTACTTCACAAGGCGGAATTCTGAGTTTAGCAGTGGCATCGCAGGATACCGAAATACAAGCTGTATTTGCTCATAATGCAGTTCTTACCGATTTGAAGGAATCTATTTCGATAACCCGTTTCCCCCGCTGGTTTTCCAGGTTTCACAAAATTTACCCAACGCTCGTTAACTTATTAGCCCATATTTCCCCGGCCCATCAGATACCTGTTACGACCTACCTGGACCCAGCCGGGTTTTTAAAGATGAAACCTATAAACATATATTCATGAAGGATCCTTTGGGGTTAACCAGTTATCCAATCTCGTTCATTTCCTCTCTATTCAATGCCGATTTATCAGGAATCAGTAATGGCAACATCAACTGTCCCGTGGTATTAATCGCTGCTAAAGGGGATCCGTTGTTTACGTTCGATTATACAACAAAAGTTTATAAGCGAATCAAAGCGCCAAGGAAAGAAATGATGACTTTTGACTTAAAAAATCATCTGCTTTTTAATGAGTGTGTCGACCTAATCCTGGAACCATTAGTAAAAAAAATACGGGAATACACAGCACAGGGAGTTGCTGCTAGTAAGAAAGAAGTTCAGACATAAATCATCTTGTCGAGTCATCCCTCCATCAACAATGAAATTGGCGCCGGTAATAAATCCGGCTTCTTTCGAGCACAGATACCAGGCCATTGAGGCGATATCTTCGGGCGTTCCGACACGTCCAACCGGATGTTGCTTTTTATCTTCCGGTCGATGCTCAACTTCCTTAGTTTTTGATGATTTTTGCCAGTCTCTCACTTCTATCCAACCCGGACTAATGCAATTCACCCTGATATCCGGCCCGAGGCTGTTGGCCAGGGAATGAGTAAGTGCCAGGATTCCGCCTTTTGAAGCTGAATAAGCTTCTGTATTAGGCTCCGACATCAAAGCCCGGGTTGAACACAAATTAACAATAGCACCATCAGTTAATCTCAAATGTGGAACAGCATGTTTGGTACATAAAAATGTTCCGGTCAGGTTCACAGCCAGGATCTTTTGCCAATCATGCAGGCTCAATTCCTCAACAGGATCATTTTCCGGGTGAGCTATACCGGCATTATTAATTAAAAAATCAATACGTCCAAACCAATCCACTGATCGCATTATCATTTCTGTAACGGATGGTTCACTGCTCACATCGGTCGGTACATACAACAATTGATCAGAATATCTTCGACTGTAACTCCTCGAATAATTCTTCTCCTGCTTCCTCATCAATATCGGCCACAACTACATTCACATGTTCTTTAAGAAATCGAAGAGTTATGGCTTTCCCAATTCCCTGTGCTCCCCCGGTAATAATTGCGGTTTTCTTTTTTCTCTTCATGGCTTTAAATATTTTGAATGATGAAATTTAAATTTTGAATTATATCGACTTTCAGCCTGCTAATAGCGTACAAATTCTAAAATCTTCACTTCTAGCTCATTCAATAATTTAAAATGCATCCGGTAAGTTTAGAAATGATTTAAGGCAGAATTAATGAAAAACCAAATTAAATCTTTTTTCAATGATTAGGATTTTAAACAGGACAAAAGGTATCTGGTATAATGGACGGTTTTTATATCCCAACCTGCATACATTACGATCGCTTCACCATCCTGTAATCAATTGGAAACTTAAAACGAATACTCCTGGGTTTATGATACCAATGACCTTTAAAATCTTCCGGAACGTTTTCTCGGGCTATGACCCCTTTTTACTATATAATGCGTTTTAATACAAGAACTCTTTAAACCGATGAACAGGATAATGAAATACAAAACATTAGGCAACAGTGATTTAAAAGTTTCATCTATTGGATTGGGCTGCATGGGAATGTCTGAATTCTACGGAAGCAGGAATGACAAAGAATCCATCGCAACTATTCACAAAGCAATAGAACTGGGTATTAATTTCCTGGATACTGCGGATATGTACGGTATCAGGGGATAATGAAGAATTAGTTGGAAAGGCAATTAAAGATCGCCGGGATAAGGTGGTTTTGGCGACAAAATTCGGGAATGTTCGTGGAAGTGATGGAAGTTTTCTGGGAGTCAATGGAAAACCTGAGTATGTAAAAAAAGCTTGTGAAGCCAGTTTGAAACGATTGGGTATTGATACTATCGACTTGTATTATCAGCATCGCGTCGATAAGGATACTCCTATCGAAGAAACGGTCGGTGCCATGGCTGACCTTGTCAAAGAAGGAAAAGTCCGTTACTTAGGTTTGTCTGAAGCCTCACCTGAAAATATCAGGAAAGCTAACCATGTTCATCCTATTTCGGCTTTCAAACCGAATATTCCTTATGGAGCCGGGATGTTGAAGATAAAATCCTTCCTGTTTGTGAAGAGCTGGGCATCAGTTTTGTGGCCTATAGTCCTTTAGGCCGTGGATTTCTGACCGGCAATTTTCAATCCCCCGATGACTTCGCCGAGAACGACTATCGACGATTTTCTCCTCGTTTCCAGGGTGAGAATTTCGATAAAAACCTGGAACTTGTTGATCACATTAAAGATTTAGCCGCTTCGAAAGGCTGCACGCCGGCTCAACTCGCTTTAGCCTGGCTTTTGGCAAAAAAAGATTACATCGTTCCGATTCCCGGTACCAAACATCAAAAATACCTGGCACAAAATGCGGAAGCTGTTGATGTTTCGCTCACGAAAGAAGAAATGCAAAAAATCGATGAAATAGCTCCTGTTGGTGTTGCTGCCGGAATGCGCTACCCCGAACAATCGATGAAATCTATTGACTGGTAAAATTTCACTGAAAGATGGACGCCACCTGATTTAGGTGGAGCCCATCTGCTTTTTTTGCCTAATATCTAAAATCTATATTCTAATATCTTCAGTTAATCTTCCGGTTTCCAGGATTTAATATTGTCACGAATCACATCCGACAATTTATCCCGGGAAACCCGGATTTGTTCCATGTTATCGCGGAAACGCAATGTAACAGTTTGATCTTCCATGCCATCGAAGTCTACCGTAATACAGAACGGTGTGCCGGCTTCATCCAGGCGGCGATAACGTTTTCCGATGGAGCCTTTTTCATCGTACTGAACTTTATAATCATCGGCCAAATCCGCCTGAATTTTGCGCGCAACGTCAATGAGTTCCGGTTTCTTAACTAACGGAAATATACCGGCAGTTATCGGTGCCAGTTCGGGATGCATTTTAAGGACAACACGCGTCTCAACGGATCCTTCTTTTTCACCGGCAATATCTTCTTCACGATAAGCATCGCTCAACACCATCATCGTACAACGATCCAGGCCAATGGATGTCTCTATGACATAGGGAACATACCGTTCACGGGTCTGGGGATCGAAATATTCGAGCTTTTTACCCGAAAATTCCTGGTGACGGGACAAATCAAAATTAGTCCGGTTATGGACCCCTTCAACTTCCTGCCAGCCAATCGGAAAACGATATTGAATATCTGTGGCATTCTTAGCGTAATGCGCCAGTTTATCCTTTGGATGATCGGCAAAACGAAGATTCTTCGCTCTGATTCCGATACTTTTATGCCAGCCGATTCGCTCATCTTTCCACTGCAAATAGTTGTCATCGTCGGTTCCCGGAGCTACAAAATATTGCATCTCCATTTGTTCAAACTCGCGCATGCGAAAAACAAACTGTCGGGCCACAATTTCATTCCTGAATGCTTTGCCAATCTGAGCAATTCCAAAAGGAATGGACTGGCGTGTCGTGTTCATCACGTTCAAAAAATTCACAAAAATACCCTGCGCTGTTTCAGGACGCAGGTACACGAGATCAGCTTCATTATTGCTTGATACAGCACCAAACTGTGTCTTGAACATCAGGTTGAACTGGCGAACTTCAGTCCAGTCGAAAGCACCCGAATCCGGGGAATGGATTTCTTCCTGGATGATGATATCATACAAATCTTTTGTCAGTCCGTTTCGGGTTCCGGAAGTATCCAGCAGTTGCTGTATCCGGTCCGCATCTTCTTCCTTACCTTTTTGGTGCAGCTTTCTGATGTAATCCTCAATCAGTGTATCTGCCCGATAACGCATCTTCGACTGTTTATCATCAATCATCGGGTCGTTAAAACTCGAGACGTGACCACTGGCTTCCCATACTTTAGGGTGCATCAAAATGGCCGCATCGATCCCTTCAATATTTTCATGTTTCTGAGTCATGGCTTTCCACCATGCGTCCCTGATATTTTTCTTAAGGCTTACTCCTAACGGCCCGTAATCGTAGACGGCACCAAGACCGCCATAAATTTCGGAGGATTGAAAAATAAAACCACGTTTTTTAGAAAGAGATACTAAGGTATCCAGGCTTGTTAATTCCGACATGAAACTGCTTTTTAATGTTATTTTTTAATCAAATTTGAAATGATATTCAGGTCAAAGTCATTGTTATAGTACCGATAACAATATCCACTAAATTCGATAGTTACGGAAGATAACGGATTCTTTTACAAAGTATTTAATAATCCGGCTTGATTATTGAAAATTTATTATATTGACAACCTTGAAATCGAGGCAAAATATTGAAATTATGCCAAATTAGTCAATAAATATAATTGCTGACACAGAACCTTAACCTTTAATTGAAACTTACTTATTCATGACCTCATTTCGTGTAGGAATCCTTGGCGCAACCGGCGCTGTTGGACAAAAATTTATTCGTTTACTTGAAAATCATCCATGGTTTACTGTAACAGCCCTTGGCGCATCAGAACGCTCGGCTGGCAAAAAATATAAAGACGCTTCAAACTGGATTGAATCAACCCCGATTCCCAAACAGATTGAAGATATGGTTGTAGCAGATTGTAAACCGGCTGAAATGAAAGAGGTCGATTTTGTATTCTCCGGACTCGATTCGAGCGTCGCAACTGAAATTGAACAATCTTTTGCCGAAGCGGGTATTCCCGTTATTTCCAATGCCAAAAACTTCCGCATGTACGATCATGTGCCTCTTTTGGTCCCGGAAGTGAACCCCGACCATATTGAAATGATTTCGGCACAAACCTTTACGGAAGATGGCAGTGGTTTCATCGTTACGAACCCGAATTGCGTCACAGTACCCCTGGTGATGGCGCTGCGGCCGATTTATGATATCTACGGAATCGATTTAATGGTGATGACCTCCATGCAGGCTGTTTCCGGCGCCGGTTATCCCGGTGTTCCAAGCCTTGATATTTTAGGAAACGTTGTCCCTTATATCGGGGGTGAAGAATCAAAGATTGAAACAGAACCTCTGAAGCTTCTCGGCAAACTGAACAGTGAGCAGAAGGTTGATCCTGCTGAATTCGATATTCAGGCTACCGCTACACGTGTCCCGGTTCTGGAAGGACATGTTTTATCGGTGACTCTCAAACTTTCCAAAACTCCTTCGAGTGTTGAAGATGTGGCCGATGCAATCCGTAGCTGGAAGAATCCTATTGCAGATCTCGAATTACCAACCGCTCCTTCAGAATCTATCAGGCTTTATGATGAACCCAATTACCCGCAGCCCAGATTGCATGCCTACGCTGGCAATGGCCTTCAAACAGCGGTTGGACGATTACGCAAATCTAAAGTTTTCGATATTTCATTTGTCACAATGGCTCACAATACCATCCGTGGCGCAGCAGGCGGTGCCATACTTAACGCTGAACTGCTCGTGACTAAAGGTTATTTAAAAAACAAATAGTCATACCGATTCTAATTTCGAAGCCGGATCGTTATGATTCGGCTTTTTTTTATTGCCGATGGGCGTGTATCACATTTTTTTTCATTGATTTACATAGTCTGAACGTTATGTACCCCATCATATGTTGATTAAGAGTTCTATTATCCTAAATTTCTTTTATTGAAATTTAACTTCAGGGGTCTATAGTCCCTTCTCGTAAAAATTACTTCACTCTAAGGCATAACTTTATAAAATGCTGAGGTTCTCTCATGAAATTTAAAGCCCTTTATCATTGGTTTTCAAAATCATTATCGTTCTCTTTTTTACTCATCCCGATGGTGACATTTTCAATAGTATCCTGTAGTGCTCAGTCAAAAAGTACGAATCTGAAATTTTCTCCTGACAATGGGAACATAACTTTACCACCGGGTTTTAAGGCCGTGATTGTTGCCGATAATTTAGGCACGGCCCGGCATATTGCCGTCCGTTCTAATGGCGATATCTATGTTGCTTTGCAACAAAAAAGACATGGCGGAGGTATTGTCGCTATGAGAGATACCAATGGCGACGGCGTGGCAGATGTCATTAAGTTTTTTGGTGAAAGCGGTGGAAATGGCATCGCCATTCACGATGGATATCTGTATTTCGCACCCGATACGGCCGTTTGGCGTTATAAACTCACCGAAGGACAATTAGTTCCATCTGGAAAGCCACAACATATTGTAGTTGGCCTGCCTTCTCATGGCGATCACCATACCAAATCCATCACTTTTGATCAGAATGGACATATGTTCGTCGATATCGGAAGTCCGTCAAACGATTGTCAGGAACGCGAACGCTCAAAAGGCGTTCCCGGTATTGATCCCTGTACTCAATTGGATACGCGCGCCGGTGTCTGGGAATTTGATGCCAATAAATCGGGACAACGCCAGGAGAATGCGCATCATTATGCCACGGGAATACGCAATGGAGTGGGCATAACATGGAATAAAAAAGTTAACAAACTCTATGTCGTTCAAAATGGCAGGGATCAATTATATCAGCTTTGGCCCCAGTATTTTAATGCTAAACAGGGTGCTGAATTGCCTGCGGAAGAATTTATGCTCGTAAAAGATGGTTCCAATTTCGGTTGGCCGTACGCCTATTATGACCAGTTCCAGCACAAAAATATCCTTGCTCCCGAATATGGCGGAAACGGTAAGAAAGTCGGCCGTGCTGCTAAGTTCGATAAACCGATCTTGGCTTTTCCCGGCCATTGGGCTCCGCTTGGATTAATCTTCTATACCGGACATCAATTTCCTCAAAAATATGATAACGGAGCTTTTATCGCGTTTCATGGATCATGGAACCGTGCCCCTTTGAATCAGGCAGGGTATAAAGTGGTATTTGTACCATTCAAAGGTGATTTACCAACTTCACAGCATTGGGAGGATTTTGCCGATGGGTTCATTGGAAGCAAGACCATTAAATATCCCCAGGATGCCAAATATCGTCCTACAGGATTAGCTGAAGGTCCAGATGGCTCACTCTATATTACCGATTCCGTGAATGGACGAATTTGGAGAGTGGTTTACACTGGTAAATGAGTAAATCAGTTTGATAGTGTTTAAAGTAATCAGTTGTCAGTTTGCCGTTTTTAGCAGCTGACAATCTTCACTTCTTACTGATAACTGTTCTTTCTCAATACTGCACAGTGATACCGGCTTTCCAATTGATACCAGGAGCCGGTTCAAAATATCTGGCTCCATAAGCATTAACGATAACCGAACCGTTATATCTGGAATCGGAGATGTTATTTACGGAAATGAACGGAACAATGATGAGTTCTTTGCCCATTTGCAAATTGATCGTACTTATTCGGGCATTTAATGTAGTATAAGACCGGTTATATGCGGTATTATCGTTATTGACAAAATATTTACCGGCCATTTCCATATCCGCGGAAATTTGAAACGGTTTGATATCCCAGGAAATTTGTCCGGTTAATCTTCTTCTTGGAATGCCCGGAATATCATTTCCTGTGTCGGATGTATTTCCTGAAGTTGATAAATACTTAAGAAAGGAGGCTTGCAGCATGGAATACATTAAGGTGGCATGCACATTTTTTATGGGGGACCAATTCAGATACGCTTCGAATCCAAGGTGACGAGTTTTTCCGGCATTTCTGTAATAGGTTCTGCCGGATGAATCTTCGTAGGGCATCAGCATATCCCTGACTTTCATATCAAAAAGAGACACATCATATTTCAGATTATTCTGATGAAGATTACCCTGCATTCCAATTTCAAAACTAACGGTATGTTCGGGCCCGATATCTGGATTAAATCCTCCGCCGCCTCCCGGGCGGTTCACCAGCTCCGTAGTCGTAGGAGCTTCGAATGCCGTGCTAACATTGGCATACATGCGTGTTGTTTCCGTTTTGTAACTAATTCCCAAAGTCGGACTGAGTGCATTGAACGTTCGCCGGCCTGATTCGTTATTAAAAACGTTTGATTGATGGATATGATCATCCGCTTTGAAAACCAGATGATCGAGTCGAAGTCCGCCGCTTATCGTCCAATTCGAAACAGGTACTGAGAAACCGCCAAAAAGAGCGTGATTAAATACACGTTCCAACTGGTCTATTGCCAGACTATCGCCGGGAACCGGTACTCCGTTATTATTTTCCCAGTTAATCCGGGCGTCGTGCTGCCATTTTCCTTCGTAACCGATATTCCACTTAAACCAACGGTTTTCATTCTGCAACGTTATCCGGCTGCCTCCTGCCAGCCTGTTTAATTTTATGTAAGCAAATGTCAACGGATTCGTCAGGTTTCTGAACAATCCGTAAAGCTGCATGCGAAGAATCCCGATGTTTGTAAAATTGTGATATTGAATACCCAACTGTCCCTGGTAAACGTTCTTCCTGGCATCATAAGCGGAATACTTGGAGTTGGCCTGTGATGGATCGTTCATGGCTTGTGAAAGAGTAAGAGCTCCGGGATTCAGTGCAACAGGCATCGCCTGGTAAGCTCCATCTATCGTAAAACCGCTTCGTGTATTAATGGGAATTTTACCGTTGAACCCACTCCTGCTCAAATGGACACGGCTATGATTTCGGAATCCTTTTTGATTCAAATACGAGGTATAAGCCTGAAATATATTTTTCCCAAAATGTTCATTTATCTCAATATCGGTTTTATTTAATCCATAGGAGCCTGCCAATTCCCGAAATCGAATATGATATTTTGGGATGTTCGTTGGAACAGTTGACAAGTCGATAACTCCACCGCTGCTGTTCCCCCAAAATGATGATGCCGGGCCCCGGATTACCTCAATATTCCGGATAAAAGACGGATCTATAATTCCTGTCATTGATTGTCCGTCGGCTGTAGTCAGTGGTATTCCATTCAATAGTATTTGGATTCCCCGGACTCCATACGCGGTACGCCACCCGATTCCACGCATCGTAATGCGTTCTCCCAATGAATAGTTTTCCCGATTGCTAATCCACAAACCGGGAATACTGTAACTTAATCGATCCAAAGTCACATCCGGATTACTGTTTAAATCCGCGGTAGTCCTAACAACACTGACATTGGCAAGCGGCATTGTTTCCGGAGTATTCCCAAAACGCGACGCTTTAATTTCAACCGGTTTAAGATTAACCTGCAGTGAATCTGGTTTTTGACTGGCATAAGAACAATCATGTAATACCAGTAAAGAAATCACCATCCATAAAATGACAACAGTCCAATTCCTGTTCATTTTGATATAAAATTTTCATTTGGCTATGGTCAACTGCTATAAAATAACATTCTGAATCGTTGATAGTTATCATAATTAGTAAAACAAACGCACCCTTCTATTTAATTATGTATTTTAAAAGCCCAACGGCAGTTTATTCATTAATAAAGACTAAAACTATATGGAATACAGACGTTTAGGCAATTCCGGCTTAAGAGTGAGCGAAATCAGCCTTGGCAGTTGGCTAACCTATGGAAATTATGTGGACCGGAGCACGGCAATCAAGATTATTCACAGGGCATTCGAACTGGGAATTAATTTCTTTGATACAGCCAATGTCTATATGCAGGGAGAAGCTGAGCGGGTGGTCGGTGACGCCCTGAGTAGTTTTGACAGAAGCTCATATGTTCTTGCCACAAAAGTCTATTTCCCAATGGGTGATGGTCCAAACGACAAAGGGCTCTCGCGCAAACACATAACCGAACAATGCCATGCCAGTCTGAAACGTCTGCAAACCGATTACCTCGATATTTATTATTGCCATCGATTTGATGAAGAAACGCCGCTCGAAGAAACCCTAAGAACGTTCGATGATTTAATCAGACAGGGGAAAATACTATACGTTGGTGTCAGCGAGTGGAAGGCGGAACAGATTCTGGAAGCCAGGAAGATTGCTGATAAATATATGCTGGACAGGATTATCGTCAATCAACCGCGATATAATATGTTTAACCGTTATATCGAAGATTCGGTAATTCCGGTAGCTGAAAAACACGATATCAGTCAAGTTGTTTTTTCTCCTCTTGCCCAGGGTGTGTTGACCGGAAAGTATAAAATAGGTATAAAACCACCGGAAGACAGTCGTGCCAGCGATTCGGAAAGCCAGCAATTTATTTATCGTTATCTCACCGATGAAAATCTCATGAAGGTTGAAAAGTTAGCTGGGATTGCCCAATCCCTTGGTCTGACCATGCCCCAGCTTGCCCTCGCCTGGGTGCTCAGAATTCCCTCAGTATCGAGCGCGCTTGTCGGAGCCAGCCGCCCCCAGCAAATAGAGGATAACGCCAGAGCTTCAGGAATAAAATTGGAAGAAGAAGTTATAACCAAACTTGAACAAATTATTTCCGGCTAATCAGGATTACCGAATTTATTCCAGATCATAAAAAAGCCCCGATTAACCATTCATTATAATCTGAACAGAACCGGGGCATTCGATTTGCCTGTTATGATGCAAATATCTTCGTTATTTCGTCGTAAAGTGATAAACCGTTATTGAATGGAAAATATGATGCGGGTTTAAAACGGTTGAAGGAAAATTCGGATGATTTGGAGCATCCGGGTAATGTTGCGTTTCCAGGGTAAAAGCCGTTCTATAATCATATTTTTTGCCATATTTGCCTTCTACTCCATCCAGAAAATTACCACTGTAAAACTGAATTCCCGGCTCGGTTGTGTACACATCGAGTACCCGGCCATTTTTAGGATCGTATACACTGGCGGCGAGACTCAGCTCATAAGGTTGTTTTTTATTCAGAACCCAGTTATCGTCATATCCTTTGGAATATTGGATTTGCTGATTATTTGTATCATTAATTCGTTTACCAATAGCCGTCGGTTTTGTAAAATCAAACGGAGTTCCTTTCACGGATTCAATCTGTCCGGTCGGGATCATCGTTTTGTCGATTGGGGTAAAACTATCAGCGTTGATATACATTTCATTATCATAAATGTTACCATTGCCCGCTCCGTTTAAATTGAAATACGTATGATTGGTAAGATTGATAACCGTCGGACGATTTGTGATAGCTGTATATTCGATTTTTAATGAATTATCGGCCGTCAATGTGTACAAAACCTGTACTTTTAAATCACCGGGGTATCCCTCTTCCATATTTTGGGAATCGTAAGTAAGCAGGAGATTCCGGCTATCCAGTTGTTTGGCATCCCATACTTTACAGAAGAATCCTTTAAAACCACCATGTAAACTATTCACACCATCATTAATGGGCAATTGATAATCACCGCCATCAAGGGTAAACTTCCCTTTAGCAATACGATTAGCATACCGGCCAATGATAGCACCGAAATAATATACTTTGTTGTTTTTATAGCCGTTCAGATAACCATCAATACTGTTGTAACCCAGGGCGACATCCGCAAATTTACCGTGCCGATCGGGTGCCAAAATACCGACCACGCGACCACCATAATTGGTTATGGCCACTTCCATTCCATTCTTATTTTTCAGGAAATAGAGATCGGTCTTTTTGCCATCTACAACTTTTTGAAAATTCTTTCTGTTTAGCATAAGCTGATTTGGCTTTTTCGCCCTGGCCGACACAGTCTGTAAGCCCATCAAAACAATCAATGATGATGAAAGCATCATCTCCGTAAATATTTTCATAATTCGTGCCATGGTAATTTTTGTTAAGTGTATATATCAGTGATTTTCTAATATTGGTTCTGCAAGCATTCTAAAACGTTATTGTACATGCCATTATCCGAATTCGGGAAGCATGTTTATCTATTCCGAATATTCATGTAAATATTTTTCGACTTCATGAAGAACTGCTTCAGCAGTAAAACCAAATTTTTCATCAAGGACACCGGCGGGAGCAGAATAGCCGAAATGATCGACTCCGATCGATTTTCCTTTGAAGCCTACCAAATTCATTAATGTAACCGACAAGCCGGATGTCAATCCCAATACCGGCTTATTTTCCGGTATGATATCGAGTTGATACTTCTTTGGTTGATTCCTGAACAATCCTTCAGAAATGGCAGACACAACACGGACTTTGAGGCCTTTTTCCTTTTCCAAAAGTTCGGCACCGGCCAGCAATGTGGAAACTTCCGAACCATTGCTTACTAAAATGATATCAGGATCATCGGATGCGTCCTTAACAATATAGGCTCCTTTTTTTGCATCCCGGGCATCTTCATAACGTTCCGATTTATCTTTGGCCGGAATATCAACAATATTCTGCCGGGATAATATCAAAGCGGTTGGCGTTTCTTTATTTTCCAGAGCCATTTTCCATGCCACTGTTGTTTCATTGGCATCGGCCGGGCGCAAGACTAATAAACTGTTTTCCCCTGAATGGTTTTTTAAATGTTCCAACAAACGAATCTGCGCTTCCTGTTCAATAGGCTGATGCGTCGGCCCGTCTTCTCCGACCCGGAAAGAATCGTGGGTCCAGATATAAATAACTGGCAATTCCATGAGAGCAGCCAGGCGAACGGCCGGTTTCATGAAATCGGAGAATACGAAAAACGTCCCGCATGCCGGAATAACGCCACCGTGCAACGCCATACCATTAGCGATAGCCGCCATCGTCAATTCGGAAACCCCTGCCTGCAAAAAGGCCCCGGAAAAATCGTGATAGGTTAAAGCCTTTGTTTTATTCAGAAATCCATTGGTTTTATCACTGTTAGATAAATCCGCGGACGCGACAATCATATTTTCTACATGATCGGCCAGATACGCCAAAACATTTGATGAAGCTTCACGAGTAGAAATGTTACTCTTATGATTTATCTGAGTGAAATCCATTTCAGGCAACGTACCTGAAAGAAATTGTTGCAATTTGGCGGAAAGTTCCGGCTTGTCTTTTTCCCATTCAGCCTGAACCTTTCTTCTTTCGGCTACAACGGCCCTTTTTTGATCCTGAACTTTTTTATAGTATTCTTCGACTTCGGGGAAAATAACAAAAGGATTTTCTGAAGAACCGTCCAGATTCTGAATCGTTTTTTCAAATGAGGCACCTGCTTTACTCAATGGCTGGCCATGTGTCGAACATTGCCGTTCAAAATTCTCCTCATTTTCTGTGACGGCCCCTTTACCCATAATCGTTTTCCCAATAATCAGGGTTGGCCGCTCATTTTCTTCATTGGCATCTTTGAGGGCTTTTCTGATTTGGGCGTTGTCATTTCCATCGATAGTAATAGTTTTCCAGCCCCAGGATTCATATTTCTTTGCCGTATCTTCGTGGGTAACGGCATCCGTTTCGGTTGAAAGCTGGATATCGTTAGAATCAAAAAACATAATCAGATTATGTAAGCCAAGATAACCGGCTAACCGGCCGACGCCCTGTGAAATTTCTTCCTGGATTCCCCCATCGGATATATAAGCATAGGTTTTATGAGCCAGCCATTCTCCGAATCGTTCTGCTAAAAATCGTTCAGCAATCGCAGCCCCGGCAGCATTTGCATGACCTTGCCCTAACGGACCCGATGTATTTTCCACTCTCCGCGTGATATCTACCTCGGGATGTCCGGGAGTGACACTTCCCCATTGCCTGAAATTCTTCAAATCCTCAATGTCGTAGCTGCCAATCAAAGTCAGGATCGAATAGAGCATTGGTGACATGTGACCGGGATCAAGAAAAAATCGATCACGAAATGCCCATGTTGGATCATCAGGATCGTATACTAAAAACTCGGAAAACAAAATATTAACAAAGTCTGCTCCACCCATGGCTCCTCCCGGGTGACCGGATTTAGCCTTCTCAACCATGGCAGCTGACAATATCCGAATATTATCGGCTGCTTTTTTAATAATATCTTCCTTTGCCTCTACAATAATTTCACTCATAGTTATTTATTAACTGGTTTATTGGTAACATTTTTTATACAAAC
Source organism: uncultured bacterium (assembly GCA_963783355.1). Classification (GTDB taxonomy): domain Bacteria; phylum Bacteroidota; class Rhodothermia; order Balneolales; family DATFMH01; genus CAWANF01. The sequence continues at coordinate 273,354 of CAWANF010000014.1, read as the reverse complement.
CACAGCCAAAACTGACTCAAATATCTTTTTAAAAAATATTAATCTGAATTATTCATTTACAGAATTTTTCCGGTTTATAATTAACTCATCAAAAATAGCACACACGCTTGGCCTAACACACAAATAGCTGACATACAGATTATCAGGAAAATCTGTCCATCAGCTATTCATGTGTTGTTAAAGGTCAAATCATATTTTCTTACACTTCAACGTATTCAATGCCCAGAATTTTACAAAGCATTTTCCATTTTCTACGCTGATCTCCCAAATGTAGGGTCTGATGGTGAGTACCACCAGCACGTAACCAACCATCATTACAATTTCTTACACCGGATTCCGGGCTGAAATGAAAATAAGGCATTTCAATAGTCGGCACTTCTTCTGTATCCAGAATATTTCCATAAGCACAAACGAGCCGGAATCTTTCACCTTCAAGATGTACCAGCGAAACCATCGTAGCCGGTCCAGGTTCTGCCATGAATACCGTTGTGGGAGGATTTTCGAGATCGCCGATTCCCAACACGCGGTTAGCCAAACGGATAGGTTTGTCTTTCCGGGCCACTTTCCAGTTTCCTTCACCCATGTGGCTCATTAACATGGAATTTTTTTCGAAATCCATGGCATACATTTCAGTAAAATGAGCGTTGTCTTCCAGCACATGTCCTGCAGCGACCATACTTGCCGTATTTGTATCGCCTTCGGCGGCATAGCCATAACCTTCCGCCATCAAATTGGAAGCGGCGAGCATATTGATTTGATCGAAGCGGCCGTCTCCTTTAAAGGTATCGAAATGTGCAGAAAAGCCATCGTAGCTGCCATCTTCAAGGAATTTTTTGAAACCCAGATACATTTTAACAGCATAACGGAAATTCTTTTCAGGCATGTCGTCGTCGACATCGAAATTCGCCTTATCGATTTTCATTTGGGCGTCAATTTCTTCATCGGTAACGGCTTCCATATTTCTGTAAACCTGGCCTAAGTATTCACGATTTACCTCGGGGCCAATCACGCGTGTAAATGCCGCTTCATCAGAAAGCGTATCGCCCATGCCGTGCATCTTACCAATGGAAGCAATTTTCATTCTTTTCAGGGCAGAAGCGGTCTGAGCAGCCCGGGCCCAGTCAGCGACATATTCTTTAAATTCATCGCTTTTCCAGTATGCTGAAATAACTTCGTAATTATCCCCAACGGTTCTCAAAATGGCATTCGACATATCCTGCGCGCCATGAATACCCTGGTTATAAGTCAGATCGTCCATATTCCAGTCTAAGCGAACAAACGGTTCCGGCTGAGTATTAGCCAATAACAAAGGCAGATTATTATTTTGTAAGGCGCGAACGGTGCGCATGGCGGGTCCGTAAGTGAGCATCACAATCATGACCCCATCAAGACCTTGTTGATTGAAATAACCCAGTACTTCTTCAATATCAGCACGGTTCCTGGCAGCCTTAGGAAAATCCCAATCCGCTACATCGGAAAGCTGGTCACAGATATTCCGGGCGTATCCTTCCTGTCTTTTGGTGATGTTCGGAATGGATTTATCATAAAGTTCCTGCATTATGCCTAATAGGCCAATTTTCGGCTTTCTTTTTTTAATCATTTCTTCTTAGATATTAAACCAGTTAATGTTTTCATTATTATTGTCCGTAATATGCATTGGCACCATGCTTGCGTTCGTAATGCTTTTGTATCAAACTGTCTTTCAACCGGGGCGCGTTAGGATTAATCTGCAAAGCCAGGTAAGCCATTTGGGCTACCTGCTCTAAGACGGCGCTGTTATAAACTGCTTTTGCTGCTGTTTTGCCCCAGGTAAACGGAGCATGATTGGCAACCAAAACCATTTCCACTTCTTCATATGAAAGCTGGCGATCTTTAAAGGCGTTCAATATTTGAAAGCCGGTTTCGTATTCGTAATTACCCTTTATCATTTCATCACTCATTACGGGTGCGCATGGAACATCCGTTGTGAGGTGATCAGCATGAGTGGTTCCCATAATTGGGATATCAGTTTGAGTCTGAGCCCAGGCCGTTGCATATGTCGAATGGGTATGTACGATTCCACCGATGTGCTCCCAATGTTTGTACAGGACCGCATGTGTTTTTGTATCGGAAGATGGTCTCATTTCCCCTTCAATAATATTCCCGTCGAAATCAACTATAACCATATCGTCCACGCTTAACTTTTCGTATGGGACGCCGCTTGGTTTGATAGCAAAAACACCGTGTTCACGGTCAGCTGAGCTGGCATTACCAAATGTAAACAGAACTAAATTCAACTCAGGAAGCTGCATATTACTTTCATATGCTTCTTCCTTTATTTTTTTAAAATCATTCATTTATTAGAATTTTTTTTACAATTCTTCTTTATTCATAATATCATCTTCTACAACCTGCCCCATCTTCTTATAGTCTTTATATAATTTTTTATATAATTGAGCATTTGTTGCCGCAGGTTCGTAGACTTTGTCAAAACCCTGTCCCATTTCATTTTTCGCCTGATCAACATTTTCAAATACTCCCGCAACGGTTGCCGCGAACATAGCTGCTCCCAGCGCGACTGTTTGATCGGTCTGAGCAATCTTAATCGGCATATCCAGCACATCGGCAAGTGTTTGCATCACAAAAGGAGATTTCCGCGCAACTCCACCCAGCCCGATGATACCTTTAATGGGAATACCTCCATCAATAAAACGATCTACAATTAACTTAGCGCCGAAACAGGTAGCTTCTACTAAAGCTTTAAATATCTTAGGAGCATCGGTACTTAGATCAAGTCCCCAGATGGCACCTTTCAACAATTGATTGGCGTCCGGAGTACGCCGGCCATTGAGCCAGTCGAGTGCCATAACTCCGGTATCCTGGCCCTGTAGTTCTGTAGCTTTTGCTGAAAGCTCTTTTATCATGTTATCGGCAGCTTCTTCAATCAGTTTTTCTTTTTGCTGTTCATCTAACACGGCGCTTTTTGAGATGATATTTTCAACAGGCCACATCAACAGGTTTTTAAACCAGGCGTACACGTCACCGAAAGCCGACTGTCCGGCTTCAAGCCCAACCATTCCAGGCACGACAGAGCCTTCCACCTGTCCACAAATACCATTAACCAACTTATCCCCGACTTCGGATGGCGGGGCAATGAGCATATCACATGTCGAGGTCCCCATCACCTTACTTAAATAGAAAGGTTCGATTTCTCCACCGACGGCTCCCATATGAGCATCAAAAGCTCCGACGCCTACAACAACATCTCCGGGCAGATCTAATTTCTCAGCCCATTCTGCCGAAATGGTTCCTGCTGGTTTATCGGAAGTATAGGTATCTCGATAGAGACGGGCTCGTAATCCGGCTAACAGGGGATCTAACTTCACTAAAAATTCTTCGCCGGGCAATCCTTCAAACTCTTCATGCCACATAGCCTTATGACCTGCTGCGCAGCGACTGCGTTTCATTTCACGAATATCTGTTCCACCGGTCAGCTCAAAAGGAATCCAGTCGCAATGCTCGACCCAGGAATATGCCGCTTTCCTGACGGCTTCATCTTCGCGTATGATATGCAATAACTTTGCCCAAAACCATTCTGAAGAATATATGCTTCCGACATATTTTGTATAATCGACACCGCCCCAGCTTCTCGATATTTCATTAATTTCGGCAGCCTCTTTCACTGCTGAATGATCTTTCCAGAGGATAAACATGGCATTAGGGTTTTCCTTAAAATCATCCAGAAGAGCCAATGGCTTACCGGAAGCATCGACGGCTACCGGTGTGGAGCCTGTAGTATCCACTGAAATCGCTTTCACATTAGTCCTGACAGCATCATCGACTTGCGAAAGAACTCCCTTAATGGTGTTTTCGAGGCCTTCGAGATAATCCAGAGGATGTTGACGGAAGATGTTTTTAGAGCTATCGTTATACTTGTTTTCCGCCCATCGGGAGTAGTAATGAACCGAGTCAGCGATTAGTTCGCCTGTAGTTTCAACTAAAACGGCTCTTACGGAATCGGTTCCATAATCAATCCCAATTACATATTGATTCTCAAATGACATATACAACCTTTATTCAATCATTATTACTATGTGAAGACCTCTATCACACTTTTATAAGTGTTATTATAACACTTTTCTAAAAACACTGCAATCTTTTTTGACCTTCTATTCAAAGAGCTAATATGAAATTAATGCAAACTATAAGGCCGGGGAAAATTACTTTAAGAAGCTTAAGGTTTTAGGGGTTTAAACACAAAGTTATCCCCGTCTTCAATTTTTCTTTTATACTTATCTTCATCAAACTTATACAGGAAAGCCCCTTTCTTTGAGAATTCTTTTTGTTTCTCATTTGTTTTAACTAAAACGCCCATTGTAAGGATACGTCTTCTGAAATTACGTTTATCAAGTGAGATCTCGTAAATACCTTCATACAACTGCTGTAATTCGGGCAGAGTAAATTTTTCGGGAAGTAATTCAAAACCTACCGGCTGATGAGAAGCTTTGTAACGTAATCTTGACTTAGCGGCTTCAACCATTTCGTTGTGGTCAAAAATCAAGTCCGGTAAACTATCAATAGGAAACCATTGAGCTCCATACTTTTTTACCAGTTCTTTATTGTGTTTACGAATATTTATAAGGGCATAGTACGCTATTGAAACCGTTCGATCCACGGGATCACGATCTACTTCTCCGAATCCATGAAGTTGTTCAAGATATACATTTTTCAGGCCCGTCAATGTATTCAAAACCCTTGCCGCTGCACCATCCGGGCTTTCGTCATGTCTCAGGAAGCCCCCCATAAGTGACCATTTACCTTTTTCAGGTTCAAAATCCCTTTTAATAAGCAATAGTTTCAGACTTTCCCGATCAAAACCAAATATTATACAATCTACAGCAACATATACCTTATCATGATCTTTGTAATAATTTTGCATGTTCGTAATTAATTAAATAAGAATTATAACCTATATAGCAGATCCACTTAGCTGTACTAAATACTAATAGCTAAAAATCCCTCATAAATACACGATCTCTAATCCAAGGGAAATGCGCGTTCTATCAATCGGTACTTTAAATTTTGCTATCTTTTTAAAAAAAACCAAACAGAGAGAAATACAAAAATTTCATTGTATTTCTACACATACAACCTATTCCAATACATAGCAGTTCTAATTATTCCTAAAGATAAAAATGGGATAAAAACCTTCAGGTTACATCATTTTGTCATCCAAGTGCCCGAATATATATCTTAAGCTATCGGTTGTTTCGCCTTAATTCCTATACTCATTTTGCCGATGGCTATATTTATTTTCAGCACCCTTTTAACGATAACATGACTAAATAATAAAGATATCAACATAAGAAACAAATCGTAAATCCAATGCAAGTTTTAAAAAACCATTTAAAAGACAAAAATTCTTCTTCACTATACTATATATAAATCTAACTCTTTTTATTTTTTACAATAGTATCACTTACTGAAAAAGAAATACTACAATTGATTATCTGGATTATAATTCATTCTTTTTTATGCAGCATCTTTTTTTCGCGTAGCTGAAAAAGGGTTGCACTGAACACAGAAAAGTGTTACAATAACACTTATAATTGAGCTGCTTGTCCGATAACTATATTTATGAGTAATTCAATTACTGGCTACAGGTTTTTATATTTATTGCCTGAAGTAAATAAATGTGTCTTGTGAGTCTCCTAAAAGCGTTTCCAGCCATAATCAGGCTTGTCAAAGGATACTTATTGCCACATTAACAATTTTTTCATACTAACTAACAACAGATGAGACCGGGCTTTTTATGACCCTGTTTTATCGTAAACGATGGATTAAACAGAAAGAACAATTATGCAACCTATAGACTGGATTTGTGAGACTTGCGGTCGTTGCCAGACAGGCTATAAAATAAAAACAGGAGGGTATTAATGATTTTAGCAACAATACCAATTCTTGCATCGTTCTTTGCAAGCGCTTCTAGCATTGTATCACTTGGATGGGGGGACATGCTAATTATTGTCCTTTACTTCCTGCTCGTTCTCGGTATTGGATTTTATCTGAAGCGATTTACAAAGACAGGCGACGACTTTTTCCTTGCCGGCAGAAAGATGACGGCATGGATCGCCGGTCTGGCTTTCATCTCCGCTAACCTGGGTTCACTGGAACTTATGGGTTGGGCTGCTTCAGCATATCAGTACGGTATTTTAGCCACCCACTGGTATTGGATTGGAGCCATACCCGCTATGCTTTTCCTCGGCCTCATCATGATGCCTTTCTACTACATATCTAAAACCCACTCGGTTCCCGGGTACCTGAAATTGAGGTTCGGTGAGGGTTCCCGAATGCTTGCTGCTATCTCATTCGCATTGATGACCGTCCTGATGAGTGGTGTTAATATGTTCGCAATGGCATTGGTCATGAAGGTTGTAGTTGGCTGGAATCTGAATTTTAGCATCTGGGTCTCTTCATTAACGGTAATGGTTTATGTCGGTCTCGGCGGACTTTTATCAGCTATTTTTAATGAAGTACTTCAATTTATGTTAATTTGGCTCGGTTCTCTCCTTGTCCCTATCATCGGTATGATGGAAGTAGGCGGATGGGGTGGTCTTGTAGCACGAATCCATCATAACGTAAGTGGAAACTTTCTCCATATGTGGAGTTCATTGGGCCATTATTCGAATAACCCAATGGGAATCAACTGGATAGGAATTGTGTTCGGATTAGGTTTCGTTATTTCCTTTGGTTATTGGACTACCGACTTCCTTGTTGTTCAGCGCCTGCTTTCCGCTAAAGATTTACGTTCGGCAAAGATGGCTCCGATTATTGGTTCCGCTTTCAAAATGATGCTTCCTTTTATCGTAATCCTTCCCGGACTCCTTGGCCTGGCTGTTATGCCCGGCCTCGTCGGACAACATCAGGCTATGGCAACTGGAGCACAAAGTTATAATGAAATCCTTCCTTTAATGATGGCACGTTATCTTGGCCCGGGATTACTCGGACTTGGTATCACGGCTCTTATTGCGGGATTTATGTCGGGTATGGCTGGTAACGTAAGTGCTTTTGCAACCGTATGGACTTATGACATTTATAAGCCCATCCAACTTAAACTGGCTAAAAAGGAACCCTCGGATGGGCATTTCGTTAAAATAGGTAGATGGAGTACCTTTATCGGTGTGATTATCAGTATCGGTACAGCTTATTTGGTTGAAAATTCCGCCAGTATTATGGATTACGTTCAGGCATTATTCAGTTTCTTTATTGCTCCGTTGTTCGGAACTATTATTCTTGGAATGCTTTGGAAACGTACCACATCAGCCGGCGGTTTCTGGGGTCTGCTTGCAGGTATGGGTTCATCCATTGGAATGTGGATTTGGGTCAGGTTAGATCCATCCGCTTTAAGTATCATCGCAGGTTCCATCGATGCCAAAGCAATGGCTGAAGATATGTACAGGGCATTATGGTCCTGGTTAATCTGTGTGGGCGTAACGGTTATTGTCAGTTATATGACAGAGCCTAAACCGGAAGCTGAATTGACCGGACTGGTCAGAGGATGTACCGAACTACCATCCGAAGGCCACCTGAGGCTGACTCAGCGACCTATATTTTGGGCCGGAGTCGTTACCGTCGTTTTCATAATCTTACAAATCATATTCTGGTAAGGAGGCAATTAAAATGGTTGATGACAACAGAATTTCAATCTGGTTCTTTATTGGGTCATTATTAACTCTTTACGGAATCATAATCTTTATAGTGACTCTTCCTGAACTAGTTCCGGGATCTCCACAACCACATGTTGTAATGGCTAACCTGCATGCAGGTGTCTGGTGGGGAGGCCTTCTCTTTTTGCTTGGACTTATGTACGTAATCGTATTTTGGCCCGGCAGAAAGAAAACAGAAGAAAGTTCGGATGAAGAATAATTTCACGAAATTATTCCGGGATAATAATCTGATTTATATCGATTAAAAGCCTCGAAACCTGAGCTATAAATTAAAGGACTGAATAATGACATCATCTTATTGATGATCGAATTACTTCAGTCCTTTTTTATTTTAAAAACCCAAGCCGAAAACACATACTCAACCAATAAAAGCTTTCCAAACTACGGTCGTCAGTATGGTATATGACCAACCAATCCGATAGTGTGAAAAGCTGTTCTCTCTATTTTTCATTCCCGATACAAATTTTTGTTATGAAGGCTCTAGCCCATCTGCTTCATTTAACATTCCTTCGTATAGATTCAATATCTGCCAAAACAATACCGTATCTCTTTTAAAACAAAGCGCGATTCCTTCTTAAAAAAAAAATCAAGCATTCGTAGGTAAACCAATAAATGACAGATACGATTACGCGAGATTTGTTTAAATGGACAATATTTTATTTCGATCATACTCATACTTCAAAGAAAAGTCCTGACCAGAATTCCGGCCAGGACTTGATTTAAATATCTCTAAAGAATCAAAGGTTCATTCCTTCATTCTTCAGTTTAATTCCAAAGATACTAAAGACTTGGAAGGCATTTCTATTTCTAAAACATCACCTTTCAGCTTTGCATTTTTAAATGTTTCCGGACGTACAGCATTTGGGTCCTCAAATGTGTTATGGGAATCAAAACTTTTAGCCGTCAGGACCATACCATCCGATATATGACGTACCGAAATTCCCCGCAAATCAATAGTCACTTTTTGGCTTTTATTCGGATTCAGGTTACTAATCGTCAAATGAATATTACCTGTAGAATCCTTAGAAGCTGTTGCAGTAATTGATGGTATGCTCTTTCCGTCAAAGGTATAATTTTCAACATCTAAATGCAGCGGTAAATAGGTAGCTCCCATATGTTTCTTATACATTTCAAATACGTAATAAGTTGGAGTCAGTACCATTTGTTTTCCCTTAGTCAGGATCATCGACTGCAGCACATTAATCATTTGAGCAATGTTCGCCATGCGTACACGGGCAGCATGTTTATTGAAAATATCCAGGGTAGTTGATGCAATAAGCGCATCACGAAGAGAATTTTGCTGATATAGGAATCCGGGATGAGAACCGGGCAGCGGATCTGTCCAGATACCCCATTCATCAACTACTAAAGCTACCTTTTTTTGAGGATCGTATTCATCCATAATAGTAGAAGTACGATTGATGATTTGATTCATTACCATCGCCTTATCCAGCCCATTGAAATACAGTTTTTCATTGAAATTCGTAGAAGAACCTTTATGTCCCCAATCCGGACCGGCAATGGTATAATAATGCAGAGACAAACCGTTCATCAGGTTGCTGCCAATGTCCTTCATGACAACTTTTGTCCAGTGATAATCCGCGCCATTCGATCCGCTGGCAATTTTGAATATGTGGTTTCCAGCATAATTAGGCAGATATTCTGAATAGCGACGATACACATTGGCATAATGTTCAGGCGTCATTTGTCCACCACAACCCCAGCTTTCATTACCAACACCAAAGAATTTGATGTGATATGGATCCGGATGGCCATCAGCACGACGCATATCGGCTAATTTTGAATCTCCGGGATAAGTAAGGTACTCGAGCCAGTCCGCCATTTCGCGCACCGTCCCACTTCCAACATTACCGGCAAGATAGGGTTGGGCGCCAATCAGCTTACAGAATTCGAGAAACTCGTTTGTCCCGAATTCATTATTATCGGTAACTCCACCCCACATATTCACTCTTTTTGGACGATCTTTGACCGGTCCGACACCATCTTCCCAATGATATCTGTCGGCAAAACAACCACCCGGCCAGCGAACATCCGGTACACCCAATTTACGCAGGGCATCAACAACATCTTTTCTGATACCATTGATATTCGGAATATCTGAGTTTTTTCCCACCCAGATGCCCCCATAAATTCCATTACCCAAATCTTCGGCAAATTGGCCATAAATGTATTTGCTGATTTTTACCGATCCCTGATCGGCATTGACAATAATTTTGTTTTTTTGCTGTGCACGTGCCGATTGGTAACCGAATAATACGGTAAGAACCAGCAATACACCGGAAAGCTTACGAATCTGTGACATAATCGTTTTTATTTATTCCTTAAGAACTGTTGGAGTTATTATTTTGCAAACACATTGTTCATGTTATGTATTACACAAACCAGGAAATCATCATCTCCTTTTGTGAAGATATCTCCGGGACAACTGAGTACCTGAAAAACCTCCTTAAATCAAGGCCTCTGAATTCGGTAACACATACATCACAACCTGTTGCAAACTTGAGTTTTTACAGATGTTACTTTTTTAACAAATATACTTATGACAGGCGATTGACAATTCCTTAATGCATCTTAAGTGTATAAATCTACTTCTACTATTTAAACCTGCTTACAGACTGACTTTGCAGATCATTGAAACTATTTTTTTCAGACAATAATCATTAAAATTGATCAATTTTGTTCTTATCTCATTACAAAAAATACTGCAAATAAGGATCAATTTTAAAGCACCGTTTATCATTTATTAAGTGTATTTGCTACCCTTATTAATAGCAATATTTATTTTTTTATGCAAGCGCTTTTTCATCCCTTTCGATAAACCAATAAAAAAGAATTATAAATACTCAAAATTGCCCAAAATTTTCATATAAACTACAAACCACTTTTCCATCTCAATAATATATTTTTCAATAAGTTACAACGACCTTAAATATGAATTTTAATTCATATTTAAGAAATCAATAAAAAGCCAAATTGATAATTAGTCCGCCCCCTTTTATTTAATCTGGCTTTTATTATCACAGCTATGAATTAAAGCGAACTATTCTTTATCATAAATCTCAATTTCAGACAGTGCCGTATATGCTCCATCACCTGCATTTGTAAAAGTCACCTTTACTTTTTGGGTATTTATTGACTGAAACCGAACCACATTTTTGGTGTTTCCCACAGGATGAACGGGTTCACGACTGGTCTCATGCACCGGCTGCCAAGTATTTTTCGAATCATCCCAGTAAGAAATATGATACTTTGATGGTGTTTTATAATCAAATCCATTACTAAACAACGACAAATCTACTTCGTTGATCCTTTTACTCTTACCAAAGTCGATGGAATACCAGTCGGTTGCATGACCCGAGCCATAACAAGACCACCAGTTCGTCACATCTTTAAAAAACCATGTCCTTCCATCGTTAGCCATTATCAGTTTATCAGGCGGATAGGTATAGGAAGCGGATGCTTTTGGATACCCCTGCCCATTCATATTAACCGCATAATCGACCGGATATTTAGATGCATGAATCACAACAGGTGAAGGGATTCGTACTATTTTCTTTCCTAATTTTGCAGAATGAATCACTCGTTTTCCATCTACCCATACGTTCAAACCAGCACCCTGTCCGTACTTCTTCCCCGTTTTATCGTACATAATCGTCACATTATGACCATGATACAGTACATCCTGTAAACAGAAATACGTTATCGGGTTCTTTATGCCAGATGTGGGAATAATTGGATCGACTTCCAGCATATTATCGCTGCGTGGCCGTAACCCGCATAATCCTGTGATGATCAGGTTATTGAATTCGGAATGATTATAATGTTCACTTCTTTGAGGCAAATCGACAATAGCACCGCCGTGATCGGGATCATAATCTTCATAAATATCCAGGAAATCGCCATCGTAATGCTGACGGGCATATTGCCTCAATACTTTCAGATAATCGGCTTTGTTTATGATATTTTGCTGGTAATTATCCAGCAAATTAGCCATTCCTACCAAAACCTGTGTCGTTTGGAAAGGCCAGCTCGGACCGTTCCACTGACATTCTCTGAGTCCGGTAGCCAGATCAAATCGATATTGCTTCATATAATACTGGTAACTCGGCTCATTGGTCCGCAGGCCATACGGTCCAAAAAATTCCTTCGGATTCATTAAATGCTTCCATGAAGCATCATATTTCTCGTTATGAGTTGGAAGGTCGAAATCCCAAGGTACATAACCAACCAGTTCTCGTCCCCTGATAAAATGCCAATAAGTGACATACTTGTTTGAGACTTTATATCTGTCTGTAAAATGCGTTAGTTTTGGATTCCAAAGACTCTCTAAAACATGTTTCTTGATGCTATGAGCCCGGTTTTGAAACGTATCAGCCAAAGCCGATTTATTTGACATTTCAGCAATATTTTTAATAGCTAATGCATTGCCGTACATGTAACTATTTATCGATGGACGAAAGGCATCGCCGCCGGTAAAACCATCCTTGCCACCACTTGCATCGATCGATGAGATGGTATATTCCGTGGCATCAAGCAAGGGTTCAATCCAGTACAAATCTTTGGAATAATCGTAATGATCATACCACTCATTATATATTTTCACCATATAAGGAAGCTGTGATTCTATAAATTTCTTATCAGAGTTCACCAAATAATAGGAGTAAGCAGCATCGGCAATGGCTTCACTGAAATGACGATCATTGCCCCCGTGCTTATACATAAAATCAATATAATTATTGATATATTGTCGATTTTTGAGCCATCGGCCTTCGTAAATATGAAAACTTGTGGCATCATTTAATGAATTATACGGCTCCAGATCCCACGTCATATTATTCAGGAATTCCGTTACAATGTAACCGAGCGGGCCTAAATTTTTAAGATGAGCTTTATACAGTCTCCACCGATAATAATAGACATTTTGAATAGTTGTATCGGAGCATTCAAAGAATGGAATGTTCTTTTGATACCACTGATAATCATGTCCGTAATATTGCTTTGCCACTCTGTTTTCGTGAACAAAATCAGGGTTTGTTGTCTGCCCTTTTGCATTCAGAACAAATATGAAGGGACACAACAAAATCACTACAAAACCACCGATTCTATTTTTCATAATTGTAATCCTTATTTATATGAATATCCGTGAGTAATACAATTGCATAGCATTTTTAGTGTTTTGACAAAAAAAACGTAAAAACACAGAAAATACAGATGGAACATCCTTTGTTTGTTTCCGAAAAATCCCAATGGGGATGTAATCGGATTGCAGATAAATTTAACACCCGGGGAATCCTCTGAAATATTGACTATTAAAGCCCGGTTATTAACCATAATTCTTGAAGCCGCCTTCCCGTTAGCCATTATTCAATATCAAGCTGGCATCATCCCATTTGAACGTGGTTAATGAAAAAGATTCCATACTGATTAGTTTCATTTAAATTTCATTCTGATTTTACCGATGGTCAGCAATTTCACAATTGATCAACATATAACAGACCCGTTTAATATCTAATCACAAAGTTCTTTTTATCATGGGGTATATCGACTGTTTTACGGCTTCCGTCGAACCATCTTATTTTTATCTGAACCGGATCACCACCGGTACCCATCACCTGAATGAAACTATTCTGTGACCAGTATCCTGATCCTGCCTGGATTTCCCGCCTGGGGCCCTCCTTTCCATTCTTATACTTAAGACGAATACTTGAACCGATGGCATCTTTATTCGACCCCGGTCCAATGAGTTGAATTCGCAAACCGGCTTTTGGTGTTTGATTAAGATATAACTTGGTTCGATTCCCATTTTGTGATACCGCCAGATCTACACGCCCGTCGTCATTAAAATCACCCAGCGCTGCACCACGTTGCTGACCATAAATGTTAATCCCGCTTACTTGCCCCGGAACAGCTTTAAAGTCACCTTTGCCATCACCTTCCAGCCACAAACCCCGGCCTGCATCCTGACGTGATTCGCCGGGGGGTACGTCAAAAAAGTTTTGACTCAGAAAGATGTCTTCGTTTCCATCATTATTGAAATCAGCCACACCAGCATTGAAAGCAGGCGCGAGCTGGGCCTGCCGGGGCAGAGAATGAGCAGTAAAAGATTTTCCGTCCTTATTTAGAAATACCATGTTTTTTAGTTCATTAATTTCTTTGTAGGGTATTATTTCCAGAGATGGACCGATAATTTCGCGAAGGGTAGAACCGGCATAATCCCCATAAGACCTGAGTCGATGTGCGATTGATGGTACAGATTTTATAATTTCGTTCAACGGGCGTGTTGGAACATAAGCGCCCATAGCGGTATCATAAGACGCTTCTAAAATATCCATAATGCCGTCTGAATTTAAATCCGAATAGTACATCCGCAACGGGTGTCCCATTTCTATCTGGTAGCGGCTGTTCTCTCCCCAGTTTGTAACTACAAAATCGGGATATCCGTCGTTGTTAAAATCCCCGGTGGCTATCCCATTCCACCAACCCTCATAATGATCCAGACCCACCTGGTGAGTTACATCATGAAAAATTCCTTTATCGTTCTTAAATAATTTTAACGTCCCCCACGAAGTACTCAGCAGTAAATCAGGCCATCCATCCAGGTTATAATCGGTGAAGACAGCCCCGGTTACCATACCGACGTTTTTCAAGATCCGGGAATTCTTCATATCCGGAATAAAATGCCCGTTTATATTTTTATATAAACGGGAACTGGCATTATCCGGGTATTTTCCGGGAATGAATTCTCCTCCCACAAACAAATCGATTGTACCGTCCCGGTTATAATCAGCCGCCGCCAGCGGTCCTGTACTGGCAGCCACCCCTGACAAACTATCCATCAGGGTTATATGGCCATTCTTATACCGATAATGATAAGCGGATGCCGCTTGGTCGGAGGATTGTTCATAATTGGAGCTTCCAATGACAATATCAGTTCCCCTGTCAGTATTCCATCCAATAACCGCAGTCTGATCACCCGACGCATTATGAAGTGCCGGAGAGGTCACCTTATGAAATTCTCCATGCCCCTTGTTTTGAAAAATCGCCAGCTTTCCCCCCTTACCTGAAGTCTCGAACAGATCCGGTAACCCATCGCTGTTGTAATCCAGCCATGCCAGACCCGGTCCCCCCTGACTTAACCGAACCGGCAACAGGGGCTGTCGTTTAAAATCATCATAAGTGTCTTCATGTTCAATATAATTGAACATTTGCGAATCATCCTTGAATACCGGTTTCCTTTTTGTTGATACTGGAACCACAATTTTATTCGAAGGGATAGAATCCTGATAGATTTCATAAATCCGGTTTGCACGAACACTGTCAATAGTGCTCACGAATCCGTTTGGCCATGTTATGGTAAGGATACGATCGGTATTGTTCCTTCCCACGGCAAACATCAATTGTGTATCCGATCCGGATAGATAGTTGCCACCCGACACAATTTGTCTATATTGAACCAACGTCCCGTTTTTAAGACTGACTTTCGCCCCGATCGACTGCGTATTCGGATTTGAGCCGACCAGCCTTACAGCAATTCTTGGAGTCGGTGTCGTATTTTTATATATGGCTGCTGTCTGATTCAAACGGTTATTGACAATATCCAAGGCTCCGTCATTATTGAAATCGGCAATGGCAAGGCCTTGAGAAACGTCCTTATCATGAAAACCCCAATGGACACTTTCATCGCTGAAAGTCAGGTTTCCGTTGTTCATGAAGATATCATTCCTTGTCTTGAGTGACGGAAATTCAAGTATCGTTTTGAGGTACTTTTCGAGATCATTCCAACCCGGACTTCTTTGCGCTAATGATAACTGAGTATCCAGATCTGATACGTCATATGAATAGCCGTTATTGACAATGAGATCCTGATACCCGTCCAGGTTCACATCCATAAAAACGGAGGCCCATGACCAATCACTGGCCTGGACATGACCATACCAGCCAATCTCGGCAAATGAATTATCGCCGCGATTCAGGTAAAGAGCGTTCCTGGAATACTGGGGCGAGTAATCGATTTCATCAATACGAGTTGGGAAAGGGCCAATATCCCGGTATTCTCTGAATCGGCGACGATGTGAAACACTCATCATATCTGTAGTGAACAAATCAGGTGACCCATCGTTATTGATGTCTCCTATGGCAACACTCATTGATGAAAATGGATAGTGTCGTATATTATGAGAATTAATGCTTTTATAGACACCTTTTCCCTGATTAATCCAAACCCGATCCGGCGACCAAAAATCACTGCAGACATATAAATCCGGCAATCCGTCTCCATTAATATCTTCAAAGCGGGCCGATAAACTCCAGTCAGGATATAAACCAATTCTTTTCCCATCCTTACTTAAAAAACGATCTTTTAAATTGGTAACTTTTTGAAAACCAAGCCAGTGTCCATTTCCTTTTCCCTTGTTTAGATACAGCGCGTCTTTTGTTCCGATTGGACGGAGTTGTGGCCCGTTACTTCCATTAATAATCGTGTAATACTTTCTAAAGGGCTTCTTTATGACAAATTTACCATTCCTCTTTTCAACTATTTGTTTTAATCCAAGTTGTGCCGGAGGATATAAATCTCTTACCGTTCGGCCCCTGTAATGTGCCACATACAAATCCAAATAACCATCGCCGTTTATATCTGCAAGAGTCATGGTCATTCCTCCAACCGAGGTGGAATCGAGTCCGCTATTACGGTCCCGGGTAAAATGTCCCTTTCCGTCATTAAGGAACAATATCGTCCCGTGAAAATAAGTTGTCACCAATAAATCGAGATCTCCGTCTCCGTCCACGTCAGCGAATGTTGCTCCGCTACACAGGTAACCGGACAGAGCCACACCAGCCCGTGAAGTGATATCCCTGAAATGAAAGTTGCCCAGATTCTTATAAAGCTTATTCGGACCGTCAAGTTGCGTAAAATAAATATCCGGCAGTCCGTCTCCGTCTATATCACCGGCTGCCACACCTGATCCATTAAGAAGCAGCCTGTTATGAGCGATATCTTTCTTGGTAAGATGATTCTCAAAAGTGACACCGGTCCGTTCCGGAGTCAATTCCTTAAAACCTGTTTTTCCATTCTTTTCCGGTTTAAGGACTGCCCATTGATACCCCTTTCGAAGGTGCCATCTCAATTCCCCCCCCGACATGCCTGACTCAGATTGACAACTTATCAAGATCATCAGCATAGCGTATAGCAACAACACTCGGTGTTTCATCCGGTAATAAATAGGTAAATATCTATATGCAATAAATTCCTCCAAATTCCTCACAACCAAGAATGACGGTTGAATTTATATTTAAAATTATCACGATATATAATTAATCTTCTGCTTTAGAAAAAAAGACTTTAACAACTCAAATCAATAAATCTAACCCTATATAGTTCCATTCCAGTTGATATGAAGCTCATACTTAACGTCTAAAAACTTCTAAACGAGATATACTTTTATTAGAGCTGATCTTATCCCTTCTGCTGTTACTTTCAATATGATTGTGCCTCGTTTAGTATCCACAGGACGTAATATCACCAAACATCTCCCTTTATACGTCTTACAATAAGGTTTGATGAAACTTTGCATATCATGTGGATTACCATTTCCTACCGCTGCTATTTCCCCCCTGCCTTTCACATCAAAGTGAACAAGAGTTTCGATATTCGGAATCCAGTTTCCCTGTTCATCAACGACTTCAACGGTAACATAGGCCAGGTCATTTCGATCGGCATCAATTTTGGCTCTGTCTACTTTTAAAAGAAGGCCCCGGGGTTTACCTACTGTTTTTAATACTTTAGACTCAACAGCATTTCCATTTTTGATTCCTGTCACCTTCAATTCACCCGCCTCATAAGGCACATCGAATGTAGCCGTCAGCTTCGCATCAGATGAAATCTCTTTTTCTCCAATAATCCTGCCGTTAAGTTCCATCCTGACCCTTTGGTACCGGGAATAAACATTTACCTGCAATTTTTCACCCTTTGCAACAGGCCACGTCCAGCTTTGATGCTCATCAGGCCAACCCCACTTGCTTAATATTTCTTTTTGTCCTTCCGGTATCGGACTATGTACGGCCATTTCCAGCATACTTTGTTTCCAGACAACATCCCGGTAATAAGATTGTGGCTTTTTAAATCCACAAATATCGATATCTCCACAATTCGAAATAAACCATGGCCAGGGCATTCCAAAACTTACCGGTGGGGTATGAGGCCCCGTAATTTGGGAATGAGCAAGACCGGATTCACCCAAATAATCCATTCCGGTCCAGACAAAATCGCCAATTACCCATGAATGCTCTTCTACCTGCTGCCAATTTTCATAGGCGTCTTTCGGAAAGGATTCAGTGCCCACCATAACCCGTTGGGGGAAGCTTTTGTGATCCTTGCTATAATTTTCCCACAAATAGTTGTAGCCTCCCACATCTAACATTTTATAAGCAGGAGCAGAAGACGACCACGGTCTAACGCCATTAATGGCTTCCGTTACCGGCCGGGTCGGATCCAATTCCCGAACTAGTGCAACTATTTTCTTTTCGAAATCTAATCCGGACACCTGAACTCTGTCCGGGATCTCATTACCTATGCTCCAGAATATTACACTCGGGTGGTTTCGGTCCCTTTTAATCATGGATTCAATATCCTTACTCCACCATTGTTCAAAATATAAATGGTAATCCATGGGCGTCTTTCCTTTGTCCCAGCAATCAAAAGCTTCATCCATAACCAGCATTCCCAAACGATCACAGGCATCCAAAAAATCGGGAGATGGAGGATTGTGACTGGTACGGATGGCATTATACCCATGTTTTTTCATCAATTCCACCCGTCGTTCTTCTGCCCTATCGATAGCTTTGGAACCCAGCGGACCATTGCAATGATGCATGCATCCACCTTTTAGGACATACGACTTGCCATTTATAGTCAGGCCTTTCTCCGCATCAATCTTAACGGACCGTATGCCGGTATGAGTCTTTATCTGGTCAATGTTTTCCCCGTTCTGAACCAAATTTACTGTCAAATTGTAAAGATTTGGCTCCTCGGGTGACCATAACATGGGAGAATTAACATTTACAAAATGCTTTTTAACTATCTCCGCTTTTGCATCAACAACAACCTGACTTCTCGTGCGGCCTACTTCATCACCCCGCGGACTATAAAGTATTGATTCGATTTCAATATTTTCAGTTTTGACAGAATCATTTTTAACTGTTGAACTGATCTCGACTATCGCGGCATTACCAGATACCTGTGGCGTTGTCACATATAAACCCCATTGCTGAAAATGAACCGCTTCTGTCATTCTCAATCTGACATGCCGGTATATTCCCGAACCGCTATACCACCGGCTGTTTCTTCCCGTGTTATCCACCTTAATACTTATGATATTAGGCTGATCATCGGTTCGCAAATAGGGTGTTAAATCATATTCGTAACTCGTATAACCATAAGGATGGTTTCCAAGAAAATGGCCGTTTATCCAGGTATCTGCATTCATGTAAACACCTTCGAATAAAATAGACACACTCTTATTCAGATCCGCTTTATCTAATTTGAATTCTTTGCGATACCAACCAATACCTCCTATCGTATGCCCCGTTGAACCACCACCCGGGCTTTCCATAGAAAAGGGCCCGATATTTACCGGGGTTGGAGCCGAAGCATATATTCCCCCTTTATCGTTATGACAATAAACCCGGACTGAGACAACATTATGATCCTTACGAACTAAATGTGCCGGAACACGATACGATCGCACATTAACATATGACAAATCGTAATAAGAATACCTGTATTTTGGAGGGAAATTGCCGGTCCCGCCTATTCTGACTCCATTAAAATATGTTTCATCCGAATCCGCGATCCGACCAATATTTAGTAGGAAATCCTTATTCAGATATTCATCAGGTATTTTAATTACTTTGCGATACCATCCAAAAGAACCGGACTTTTTATGACTTGGATAATCAGTCCAATATTCGGGCAACGTTACTTTTTTCCAGGTTCCGTCATGAAATGAAGGATTTTTCCATAGAGAATTGTCCCCCATCTTAAATTTCCATTCTCCTTCAGAAATTGAAATCGAGGGTAAATTCTCCTTTATTGGTAAATCTTCGATACTCCAATCGTGGGGCAGATCTATTTTTCGCCAGGATGTGGCATCAAATTTACTTTCTTCGGCTCCCGGAACATCCCCTTTTTGAAAAAGCCAGTCATCATCGAAGCAGGAATTGTTAAACGGACTGCCATCAATCTTACTTTTGATTTCAAAATTACGGTTACTTTTAAAATCAAAAAGTTTAAAAGCCATTTTAGGCCTGATGATCCAAAACCCAACGGTTCCCGCAGATAAGCTCCCTGCTTTTTTTAAGAAATCTTTTCTGCTATATTTTTTTTCTTCCAAAATTCCAGCCGATAATAGTTAATAAATTGGAAAATTCAGGGATTTAAAAATGATTTCACTAAAACCGGACCACTTTTTGCGCACCGTCATATCGTACTGTTTTTACCTGAGATTCTGGAGTCATCTCAAGCCCCGCCCCTGAATGACTTCCTACGAGAACAAATCTGAAAGTGAGATTTTTTATCATACCTTTGAAATGCCCTTCGCGTTTACCAATTGTAACTGTGTTATGAGCATCATCCCATTTGATTGAAACCAGTTCATGGTCTCCTTTTTGATAATCGTAATTATCATTTTCATCCCTGTACAACGTAAAGTGTCCGTCAGCCCCGGGATATATTCGAATCTCAACAGGAGCGGCCGGCTTTTGAGTGGCATATTGTACAAATGGGCCCATGGGTAAAACCGAACCGGCTTTAACATATAACGGAATCTGGTTAATAGGTGCTTCTGCAGAAATCTCCTGACCACCATCTCTCTTCGCACCCGTCCAGAAGTTATACCAGGCGGTACCTTTTGGTAAATAAACAGGCACAGTTTTTACGACAGAAAAATCCGTTCTCGAACTTTTTTTACCAATCCGTTGTGTATACAGGGGTTGGGTCACCGGTCGAACTAAAATGGAAGGCCCGAACATATATTCATTATTGATATCCCTCACTTTTTCATCACCCGGAAAATCCATTATGAGTGGCCGCATCATCGTATAAGACTGAGAAGTTACCCTCCATGCATTTGAATAGATATACGGCATCAATCGATAACGCAAATTGATAAACTTATCAATTGAGTCGTAAGCCCAGTATCCTTTATGGCCAAACTGGTAAATTTCCCTGGGTGTGCTCGTACCATGTGAACGCATGATCGGGCAAAAGGCTCCTAATTCCAGCCACCTGACGTATAATTCCTGGAAAGCCGGATCTTTTGAACCTCCGGGATAACCGTTTGAAAAGAATCCGCCGATATCCATCGTCCAGTATGGAATGCCACTTATCGCCATATTCAAACCATTTGTAATTTGTGCGTGCAGCGATTTCCAGTTCGATTGAGTATCTCCCGACCAGACCGCAGATCCATATCGCTGTTGTCCGGCAAAAGCAGAACGGGCTAAAATGACCACCCTTTTCTTCGAGGTTTCGGCACGCTGATGACGGTATACCCCGCCTACATGTTCGATGGGGAAGGCATTGCGAACTTTCCCGAATAATCCTAAATGAGTCTTGATATCATTATAACGTTTTGCCGGACCTAATTGATCCGGTTCGGTCGAATCGAGCCACCATCCATCTATTCCAATTGAAAACAAATTCCGATTCAGAAAACTCCAGTACAAATTGCGTGCATCGGGATTAAAAACATCGTATACACGATCGTCTGATGTCGGCGGCCAGGTATTCATTTCCTTGTATAAGTAACCGTGCTCATTCATCATTTTGTAAATCTGAGTCGATACACCGAACGACGGCCAGACTGAAATGACAATATGAGCTTTCATATTATGAATCTGGCTAATCATGCCTTTCGGGTCGGGGAATCGCGAAGGAATAAACCTGGTTGAATTCCAATGTTTATGGACTCCTCCCCAGTATTGCCAATCCTGCACAATAACATCCAAAGGCACCTTTAAAGACCGGTATTTTTTTACTACACCAAGAATCTGTTCGCGGGTTTTGTACCTCTCCCTGCTTTGCCAGTAACCAAAAACCCACTTTGGAAACATCGGTGCTTTACCGGTAAGGTCCTCCCATTGAACAAGCCCCTGATCGGCATTCTTTGCACTTAAAACATAATAATCAATACATTTTCCCACTGTTGAATCGAAATAAGTTACACCGGTAGTGTCTTTAAAGATGGTCGTTGATGTGTTGTCCCAGAATAAACCATATCCTCTTGTTGAATAGAAGTAAGGAATGTCTATCTGTCGATTTCTCTGTTCCAGGACAAGTGTTTGATTCCTTTGGTTCATTGAACCACGTTGATGCTGTCCTAATCCATAAATAGCTTCACTGTTAGTAAGTTGAAATGCCTGCTTTACATCAAAGGCATGTTCAAGCGGATCTTTCCCTTGTGAAAACTGAGCACCTCCTGCTTTTTCAGTTAGCAACTCTTTACCGGTCGACGAATAGAAACTTACTTTCCCATTTGTCATATCCAGGCTGACCTTTAAGGATTTTCCAATAATATCTAAAGAGTTATTTTCTTTTTTGATATTGAACTCTACGTTTTCAGGCTTTTTAACTACGGCAAAACTGGTCTTTTGAAAATGTGTACCTGACGGATATTTTGTAATCCTTACGATGTGGTTGCTGTAGAACCGTACCTCAATATTTAAGTTATCGACGGTTACATTTACGCCATGATCTGTTTTATTATACTTTTGGGCGAAAACACTTCCCGATGCTGAAAACATCAACAGGAACAGGATAAATACTATTCTTTTTTCCATAACTTTAATTTTGTACTCATTAAAAATTTTAAATCAAAACACTACCCGGAAATGCAATAATTATTAAAGGGGATGCCTACCGAAGATTTTTACTACACAAAACTAACTCAATCAAAAATAAGTGTATCATATACATTTATTAATAATAATATTCCGACTCCCATGCAAGCGCTTTTATTATAATTCATTTCAGCCGGATTATTAATCGAGTTGACAAAACAAAAAAGCCCGGTACAAACAATTAAATTCGTACCAGGCTTCTTTAAAAATCAATTTTTAGAAAATTTTCAGGAAGCGATATCCCAGTATACCGTATAGTGCTGATGAACAATGTCATATAATGGCTCAAGTTCAACATCTTTCGGATTTCCCACTCCCACGGTTTTAAAGTGAAGTGGTTTTCCAGGTACGGGTTTAAGCCATTCACCCACTTTCTTATTTTTTATATCCAGATTGGGAACGGAAACAGCCGGCATTTTAAAATAATCACCGTTATCAACAGCATAAGGTAATGGAACATATCCGCCAAGCTCTCCGGCAAGCAAAACAGGTCCATCCATTATGGCCACTTTATCGGGAGCATTCTTCATAGGGGCAACATGTAATTTCATTGGCAGCAATATTTCGATTTTATCTCCATTGTGCCATGTACGGTTTACACTCGTATAACTTCCAGGCTTGCCTGACTGCCTGATACGTTTTCCGTTGACCAATATTTCGAAACCGGTTCCGGCCCAGTATGGATGCCGGATTTTCAAGGCCAGTTTTTGACTGTGAGTCATCTTCAGCTTCAGTGTACTTTTTTGGGAATATGGAAATTTTGTTTCTTGAGTGACCGTGATTCCTTTTTCTTTCCATTTCAAAACAGAAGGGATGAAGAGATTGACATATAAATCATTTTTCCCATGCATATATATGATTTTTCCATATTTGGCATGATTCTGAACCCCGGTGCCATCACAACACCAGAATGAGTTATACGGGGTACTGAACGTCTTGAAGAACCCGGGTTCCATCGAGATGAAATAGGTCATCATTCCCGTTTTGGGATCCTGTGATGCCAGGATATCATTATAGAGAGCGCGTTCATAATATTTAACGTATTTCACATCCGGATGCCATTCCATTAAATGACGCGCAATAATCAGCATATTATATACATTGCAGGTTTCGCCAGCCTGCTTCTTCAGGTTATTGGGCAGTGTACCTAATTTCTGGAAGTACTCGTAGTCCCCCATTTCCCCGTTGATGTACGTACGTTTGCTGGTAACTTCATTGAAATAATACTTCACCGCGTTGGCCATTCGCTGATCACCATCAACTTCATATTCACGGGCGGCACCTATAACTAATGGGATATTCGTATTGACATGAGTATTGCTCAGAGAATCGGCTCCGGCAGCCAGCGGATCAAGAAAACTCCCTTTATTGAATCGCCTGGCCAATGCCAGGTATTTTTTATCCCCGGTCATGGAGTATACATCGGCCATCATCTCGTTCATACCGCTGTATTCGCATTGCAGCATATGTTTGAACTGTTCATCATTCAAATGATTGGAAAGATTAACCGCCCAGTCGGCATATTTGATCAGAACTTTTTTTGCTTGTTGATTTCCGGCATACCAATAAGCGTCGCGCAATCCTTTAAAGGTCATGTGTAAATTATACCATGGCGACCAAACACTGTCCAACCCGAATGGTTTGGTGTCTATTATTCCGCTCTCAACTTTTTTCCAGAGTTCCTTACCTTTGGGTATTCCGCCGATATAACCGGTTCCATCCGCCTCCTGGCATTTCTGCAACTGGCTGACCATATAATCAACACGCTGTTTCACTTTCTGATCTCCGGTAGCAGCGTACATCAGGGATAATCCGGAAAGATACTGGCCTCCAAAAGCACCCGAAAGAGTACTGGTTTCCCATCCTTTATACTGACGACCTTTGGGTTTCAGTCCGGCTGATTTTAAAAATGGAGCAAGCAGACGATCCGGATTTAGATCCATCATATATTTTTTATCCATTTCCATCCTTTGTTTAAAAGGGCTGTTCAGCAAACGAACATCACTCAAATCGAATACATGAATTTTTTCCGTTTTCGATTCAATTTTTCCAATATGATTTATTCTTTTTTTGTTGGTCTTTACAGATAAAGGATGATGTACAAGGAATAGACCAAGTATCAATAGAATTCCAAGATCAGCCCGAAATACCAGGCTTTTAACATTTTTAGCTTCTATCTTTCTATGTATTATTTTTGGGCGCTTTTTAGTCATAATGACACCTTATGTTTCGTCACGCGTTTGTATTTAACTATTAAAATATTTTTCCACGGCTATCTTAATCTCTATGTAATATTCTTTAATCGATATCCGAATTCTCAGGGATTTTTAAGTGTATTTTATACACATGTAATTATGGTTATTTTTCACTTAACATCAAATATTGATATCCTTTTTACACGATATATTCACATTTAAAACCGGTTTAATCCCACTTGATTAATTTCGCCAGTTTTTTATTGAAAAGAATCACCAAAGTCAGAACAACTCCCCATTGCATAAAACATGTTGCAACAGAATAGGTCTGAAACGGATTATACCAGCTATGCGGCGCAAGCGAAGTAGCACTTTGATAGATCCACCATCCCAACAAAACGACTACTTCCAGCGGGACAAGGTACCCAATGATCACTTCCCACCACTTTCCTAAATGAATATCTTTATCACTGGTGTTAACCAGTTTTTCCCTGAAGGCTCGAATGCCGTATCGTAAGATGACAAAGGCAAAAAATGCCCCCGATATCATCAATCCGATGCCCCACACAAAATCCTGGTTTGAAAAGAATTGTAAATTCAAAGCGGAAGGCATCCCCAGTAAAAATCCGCCGGCCGTGACGGAAAACACAACTTTTGAGCGTTTATACCCCATATCTACAAATATCTTTGAGGCCAATTCAATCATGGCTATAAGAGAACTAAAAGCAGCAAAAAAGAGCCCGAGGAAAAACAACGATGCGAATATTCTTCCCCCCGCAATTTTGGTAAACAGTTGGGGAAGCCACATAAAAGTTAACCCTGTAGATGCAGGTCCGGATGTTTTCATGACCTGCAAAATCTGCGCATTCGTCATGGATGCACCGAGTGTTCCAAAAACGGTTGAAAAAATGATAATTCCGGCTGTCAGAGATACCAGGTTATTTCCAATACCGGTTTGGAATGCGCTGATCGTCACGGCATCATTCTTCTTCATATAGGCAGCATAGGTCAAAATCAAACCCCATCCGGCACCGGTATCCCAGGCATTTTGTGTGAGTGCTTCCAGCCAGACTTTTGGCCGGGTCAATGTATGCCAGTCGGGAGTAAATAAATAATGAATACCATCCCAGCTATTCGGTAATGTAACAGCACGAATCAGCGATATTATGAGAATCAGAAAAAGGGTCGGGATCAAAATTTTATTTACTTTTTCTATGGATCCTATGCCTTTCGCTACTACATAACCACCACCAAATATGACAATAAAATGGAATATCTCCGGCCATGCCGAACCCTGAAAAGTATCCCAGACCTGATGAGCCTGCTGAACACCCGTTGGCAGGGGATGAATTACAGAAACGAAGAAATAGTACAAACACCACCCGGTAACGACACTGTAATAAAACATAATGGCTGTTGCCACAAAACCCACGAAAGCTCCCATCCAGCCGAACTTTTCACCTACCAGTTTTATAAACGAACCGATGGTTCCTTTACGGCCGTTACGCCCGATAGCAAATTCAGCAATGATTAACGGGATGGACCAGACAAAGAGAAATACGACCCACGCAATTAAAAAACCTCCCGAGCCTTTAGCTCCGCCGCTTTGTGCCGCGATTCTGGGAAAACGCCAGATATTACCGGTTCCAATGGCAATTCCAAGAACACTTAGTATCATTCCCAGACGTGTAGAAAAACCGCCCTGCTGATTTTCCGTTGTCATTTCTTCGGTCTTCTGTTCCATAAATTTTAGTTATTTAGGCTGGTATTTAAAGTAAGTAGCGATTTTCTTCAGTTTTTACCGTGCCTTTTACAATACATTATTTCAGTTTAATTTGAAAATTTTCAGGTGGCGTAGCATGCAACAGGTTCTTCACAAAGAAATCCCATTTCAATTTGACGTAAAAAGGATTATGCGTTATTCCATGACTATAGTTTGGAATGATCATCATCTGGAAATCTTTTTGTGCCTTTTCGAGTGCGTTGATCATCCGGAATAATTCAGCCGGGTGTACATTCGTATCCATATCGCCATGTACCAGCATCAATTTCCCCTTGAGCCTTGATACCAACCTGACATCGTTTTGCTGTTTGTAATCGGTGCCGGCGGGATATCCCATGTACAGTTCGGGCCACCAGGCTTTCGCCACGCGCAGATTGTAATCACCGGATGCAGCAAACGCCGCTTTAAAGAAGTTCGGCTTCACCAGGATCGCTCTTGCAGCATCGTATCCACCGGCTGAATGGCCGTAAATACCTACTTCTGTCGTGTCGATGTACGAATATTTGCCAGCAAGATACCTGATTGCCTTCATATGATCGGGCATACCAATATCCCCAAGATTTTTATATGAATAGTCATGAAACTTCTTCGACCGTTGAGCGGTTCCGAGGCCATCAACGGTAAACACTATGAAACCCAGATCGGCAAGTGACTGATCTTCGTTTCGATAACCGGCATAAAAACTCTTGGGTGTCCGAACCGCCTGTGGACCAGCATAGATGGCATCAATAATCGGATATTTTTTATTGGGATTGAGATGTTCCGGGCGAAAGATCACACCATAAATTTCCGTGGAGTCGTCGCGTGCTTTTAATTTAAATGGCTGTGGATACTCCCAGCCCGTTGCAAGCAAATCTTTGATATCGGCTTCACCCAGGCTCATTGCGAGGGTTCCGTCATCCAATCTGCGAAGAACAGATTTAGGCTTTTTATCAACCGTTGAATAATTGTCCACGAAATATTTGTGATCAGGCGAAATCGAAATTTCATGAGTGGCATTTTCAGGAGTCAGTAACTTCAAACCGGAACCATCAAAATTGATGACGTATAAGTTATTGAAATAGGGATCTTCACCCGATTCATGCCCACCTGCAGTAAAGTATATTTTTTGGTGTTCTGCATCGACATATTCCAGATTCTTTACCACATAATGGCCTTTTGTGATCTTCCGGATCACTTTCCCAGTATCCAGATCATATAAATAGATGTGATTCCATCCATCCCGTTCCGAAAGCCAAATCAACTCATGCAATTTCGGCAAGAACCGATACTGAAAATTGAGCGGATCAACATACGTATTGCTCGCTTCCCGGAATAAATTGTGCACTTTACCTGTATTGGCGTCCGCCTCAAACAAACTAACAGATTTGTACCCGCGCGGGCGGTAGATGAAATAAAGATGCCGGCTGTCATTACCGATCCACTGCCAGTTATCATAATTGGTTATGTTATTGTAAGCCGGAATATCGATACGAATCTTCTTACCTGTTGCAATATTGAATACATAAGGATCGAGTTCAGCCACATTTTTGTCACCCGCCAACGCCCGGTAATAGGAAAAAACTTTGGAACGTAACCCTGAGTCAGGGACATTCTGGAGCAGATATAATTTACGGGCTTTTCTCAGATCCAGTTTATAGGCAAACAGCATCTTGGAGTCGGGCGACCAGTTAACGAACAGTCCGATACGTGGAGCTTTCTTTTCAACAGGACCAACCTGCTGCATCCATGCCCAGGGAAGGGTTGAACCATAAAAAAATGTTTTCGTCCCGTCTTTTGTAAGTCTTTTTACTTTATGTGTCCGGCGATTTCTGGCATAAAGATTAAAATCTTTCCGGTAAACGACCCATTTGCCATCCGGCGATACCGATTCATAACGATTGTGCTTCTCAGGAGATTTGCCAGGCTGAACTTTGTAGTTATTTAAATCAACAATCCACCGTTTTTTATTGATGGTTATCGTGGCTTTTTCCAGGTCTTTACTCAAGGTCAGCTCATGAAATGGCAAATGCGATTGCTCTATTTTTTTACCCAAAACACCCGAAAGACTTTTGGCCAGTTTTTCCTGGTTGAAAAGGGGTTTCTTCGTTTTTTGATCGGGATTTACCAAAAAAAATTCATTCCCTTTACGAGTTTTTTCTTCATACCAAAAAAGGGATGAATCCTCAATCCAATGAGGTTCTACATGCATATTGAAAACATACTGTCCGATATTCTCAGGAAGAAACTGCTCGGCTTTTTTATAATTTTCGGCCGTTACTTTTTCTTTTTGAGAATTCGTACCGCATGCCTGAATCAGTACGAAGAACAATAAAAATGGAATTAATAATCTTATGTTTTTCATAACCATATTGTTTTTACCTGGTAACACCCAATTCAATGTCTGTATTACTTTTCGTTAAAACGCACTTCCCTGTAATACATAAAACCTGAAATATAACTTGAGAATATACTGAGAACCTAAAGCGGATTGATTCGACTTTTTGGACAGGGCTCAAAAAGTCCATATGAAGATAACATCGATTTACGTACCAGAATCGCAATCACTTAAAGTGGCATTATACTTTATTTCTGTATCGCAGACAGATACAATATTTGCGGATGTTTGTTGAATATTGGCAGCATCTTTCCATAGAATTGCTCCACGTGTTCCGGGGAAAGCCCTCTCCACAAAACTATATCCAAACTTGATACGATATTATCGGATTTACATACATATTACACGGTTTATTGATTCTATTGTATTTAATGAATAGCCTTATACAAAATAATTGAGAGTCTGCTGAAGCTGCAATAAGATTGCAACCCGGATATATCACATTTCATAATCATGAAAAATATTTCTATTGCCAGATTTTATATTTCCTCATCACCCACTACAAAATTACATTTCTGTTTTATTTTCACCGCCGTGTTTCGCTTATCGCAACGATCGTTTAGCCGGAATACCCGTTCGAGATTATTATCACCAGGCGAAATGGAACCTCATGGAATCGTTCGGTACGGATGGCCGGGAAACAAACGGACCGATACCCGGTATTACAGATCTGAAAAATCATCCCAACCAAATCATATTGATTTAGTGATGCAGTCGGATACCTTTGTTCACAACCGTTATTACAATCATGTTACTTTCATGCCTGATTCCACCTACAAACTGGATTATTGGGGATAAAAGCAGATTGTTTTAAAAAATCATTCCTTGACAAAACCAAAATCAGTGCCTGTATTTTTCAATTTCAATTAGTCAGTAGTACTGAGATCCAACTTTTACAGTAAATATTGAATAAATGAATTAAGTCGATCTTGAACTTTTGTTTTCTCCAAGAACCTTTCGAATACAGTATAGAAATAATCTTATAAGCTTTTATAAACAATGATCGGATTTTTACTTAACAAAACGTTATTTCATAGGAATGGAATTAAATGGTTGTTGATACTTCTTTTTTGCCTGGCGGGATTCAAAAGATCATTTTGTCAAAAAAAAGTCTATATCCCGAATGAATTTAAAAATACAAACTCACCTCTGCATCAATGGTCATGGTCCCGCTCTTATCAGGACAAAAATTTTGTAATCTTCTGGGGTCCGAATGTTGCAAAAGATCCTACGACCGAGCCCAATCCGGACCAGCGATTTGATCCAAAAGGAATTGCAGACACACTGGAAACCAGTTATAAGAAATATATTGATGATATTAAATTTCTAAGCGATGCTCCTTCAACAAACCTGGGTACATATAAAATTATCATTGTAATGAACAACACCTGGGGTAAAGGTGGCCCGACCGGCTGGGCATTTGGAGGACAATATGACGGTGTAATCGGTGCAATGTGGATAGCCGCGAATGCTACGCGTGATGGAGCCGTACTAAGTCATGAGTTTACCCATACATTACAAAACATGAATTGGATACAAAACAATACCGATGGAGGCGGGTTCATAAATTATGGACCTGCAGGTTTTTTCTGGGAAACCCATGCCAACTTCATGCGTTGCCAAGTGTATCCTGAATTGGCATCAGTAGACATGCCACGTTGGTTAGGGACACAAATGTTCCACTGGAGTTCAACCCGTCATCATTATGACGCATATCATCTGTTATTTTACATGCAACAACTTGATGGTATTCAAATAATCAATGATTTGTGGCACCAGTCGAAACCTGATGAACATCCCTTAATGACTTATAAGCGGCTAAAAGACTTCAACCAATCGCAATTCAATGATTTTATGTATGATTATGCCAAACGAGAAGTAACCGATGACTACCCAGTCAATCATTATGGTTCAATCTTACGTAAGGAAATATTAGACCTTAAAAAGAATAATCCACATTACTTATGGCGGCAATATACAATACTGCAAAAAGTTGAGTCCGGATCAGCCGGAAGATATATCGTACCGAAATCATTAGCTCCCCAGGAATATGGATTTAATATTATTCCATTATACCCTTCATCGGATGATACGGTTATCGTTAAATTCAAAGGGCATGACGAAGCAGATATTACTGCCGGATGGCGTTATGGTTTCGTCACCGAAAAAATTGATGGAACTATCTCAAATTATAGTCCGACGTATTCCCGCCATGAAGCAATTATCTCCTATAAAATGAGAAGTAATGAAAGCCGATTATTTTTGGTAATTATGGGTGCACCAACAGAATATACACCATACAAATGGGAACCGGGATGGCCAAAAATAAAAAGATATCCCTATGAATTGAACATCAAAAATGCTGTACCAGAGGGATACCAGGATAATTTCAGAAAATATTATAAGGACCAAATAGATGGAGCCTCTCATCCCAATGGAGGAGGATTTGTCGCGGCTACGGCTCATGTTGCTCCGAATGTTTATGTAGGCCCCGATGCCATGGTCTTAGGTAGTTCTCAGATAATTCAAAATGCACGTATCGAAGGCAACGCCTGGGTCGAAAATGCAGATGTAGGGGGCCATGCGATAATTAGTGGAAACGCAAATATTTTTGGTGGTTCTATTTCCGGTTATGCTAAAATCACTGATTTTGCTATTTGTAACAACTGTACGATTTCTGATAATGTACAAGTAAAAGGTGATGCTTTGCTCTTCGGAAGTTCCTTAAAGGGCAACGTAATTGTGGGAGGAGATGCAGAAGGCGTTACCGGATGTGTTTCCGGGGTGTATCTGCAAACCCCTAATCCTAATAACGGACGCAAAAACTGTGATGGAAAAGGAGCTGAAGATCCTTCAAATCAAGATGTGAACAAAACCATCATTCCT
Source organism: uncultured bacterium (assembly GCA_963783355.1). Classification (GTDB taxonomy): domain Bacteria; phylum Bacteroidota; class Rhodothermia; order Balneolales; family DATFMH01; genus CAWANF01. Next base: position 241,491 of record CAWANF010000014.1, on the reverse strand, counting down.
TTCTCTAATGAGGTCATGAGTTTTGATAATACAGGCGGAAATAGTAATAACATGCCTAATACAATCAAACTTCTGCCAAACAGACCAAATCCATTCACTCAATCGACATTATTACGTTTTAAACTATCAAGTCCGGTAACAAAAGCAACCTTGCAAATTTTTAACATACTCGGAAGGTGTGTAACAACATTATTTGCCGACAAATCATTTTCTGCAGGAACCCACTCATTCACATGGATTCCCCAAAAAATGGCCAGCGGTATTTACATATACAGACTCACCACTAACAAAAAAATAATTAGCAAAAAACTGATTTATATAAAGTAATTTATTGTTCAAAACACAGAGAACCGTCCAACCCCCAAAATCAGTGCCTGTATTTTCAGATCCCCAGTAGCAGGTATTAAGGCTACCCGTTTGGAGATCCTGGATTTTTCACTGACGTACAATTTCAGGATGACGACCTTAGATGTGAGAATAGCGATGTTTGATTGTATTAAATAAACTGTTTTATCCTGGATCAGGTCACTCAATATCGGATCACAAAATCCATTTTTCCTTTTGGAACCGAAACTGTTTTTCGGGTACCGTTGAACCACCTGACTTCTATACTATCAGGAATGCCGGATGTTCCCATTACCTGGATGAAGCTATTCTGTGACCAATACCCGGAACCAGCCTGAATTTCTCGTTCCGGGCCCTTTTTACCATTTTTGTAAACCAGCCGAATAGCTGAACCAACAGCATCTCTATTCGGACCGGGACCTACCAGGTGAATTCGTAATCCTCTTTTAGGAGTTTGGTTTAAATAAAGTTTTGTCTGACCGCCATTTTGTGAAACAGCCAAATCCACACGGCCGTCTCCATTATAATCACCCAGAGTGGCGCCGCGCTGTTCTCCATAAATTTTAATGCCGCTTTCTTGTCCGGGCACAGATTTAAAATCTCCCTGACCGTCGCCTTGCAGCCACAAACCGCGCCCATCGTCCTGGCGTGATTCCCCTTTGGGCACATCAAAAAAGTTCTGGCTCAAGAAGATATCTTCATTACCATCATTATTAAAGTCGCCGACCGAGGCGTCAAATGCCGGCGTTAATTGGGCCTGCAAAGGCAAAGAATGAGCTGAAAACGATTTTCCATGTTCACTCATAAAAACCATACTTTGTAAGGTGTTGATTTCCTTATATGGAACGACATCCAGAACCGGCCCGGTGATTTCCCTCAGACTAAAACTGGCATAATTTTTATACGACTTCAGGCGATGGGCGATGGACGGGACCGACGCAATCATTTCATTTAACGGACGTGTTGGAACATAATCACCAATGGCGGTATCGTAAGCCGCCTCCAGAATATCCAGCTTGCCATCCGAATTTAAATCGGAATAGTACATACGTAAAGGATGGCTATCAACAATTTTGTAGCGGCTGTTTAGTCCCCAGTTTGTCGCCACAATATCGGGGTATCCGTCATTATTAAAATCACCGGTAGCGATTCCATTCCACCAGCCTTTATAAATATCCAATCCCACTTTTTTCGTCACATCATGAAATGTTCCGTGATCATTCTCATATAACTTCAACGAACCCCAGGAAGTGCTTAATAATAAATCAGGCCACCCATCCCTGTTATAATCAGTAAAAACAGCTCCGGTAACCATCCCTATCTTCTCTAAAATTGCGGAATTTACTTTATCTAAAACAAAGTGACCGTGAATGTTTTTATATAATCCCGAACTTGCACTTTTTGGATACTCACCGGGAATAAAACGTCCGCCGACAAATAAATCCACGGTACCGTCATGATTATAATCTGCGGCAGCCAATGGGCCTGTGCTCGCTGAACTCGCGGGCAAGCGGCCAACTTCTGTTAATTTTCCTTTTGAAAATCGATACTGAAACGCAGAGGGATCGTTATCAGATGATTGTTCATAATTTGAACTCCCGACCACAATATCCGTCCCTTTTGATGTCTGCCATCCAATGACAGCTGTCTGATCACCGGATGCCTTTCGAAGATCTTTAAAATTTATTTTCTGAAAGTTCCCATGTCCTTCATTGCGGAACACAGCTAATTTCCCACCTTTTCCCGATGTTTCGAACAAGTCGGGACGACCATCACCATTATAATCGATCCATGCCATTCCCGGTTCTTCCTGGCTCAACCGAACGGGAAGCAATGGCTGACGGGAAAAATCATCATAGATATCTTCATGTTCGGTAAAATCCAGTTTTTTAGAAACGTCCTCAAAAACCGGCTTTTGGCGTACAATTCTGGTTGGCTTTCCAGGTTGAACGGCAATCGAATCCTGGTAAATTTTATAAATTCTGTTTGAACGAACACTGTCGATGGTACTGATATTTCCATTTGGCCAGGTGATGGTCAGGATTCGATCTTTGTTTTTCTTGCCGGCTGCAAACATTAGTTGCGTATCTGAGCCCGATAAATAATTTCCACCTGAAATAACCTGTTGCACCTGGAAAGCCGGGCCACCCTTTAAACTTACTTTTGTTCCAATGGCCTGAGTATTCGGAGATTTGCCAACCAGTCGTACAGCAATTCTCGGCGCTGGTGTTGTATTATCATATATGGCGGCATTCTGATTTAAACGATTGTCAACTATATCCAACCTGCCATCGTTATTCAAATCGGCAATTGCAAGTCCCTGAGATACATCTTTGTCATGAAATCCCCATTTTTCACCCACATTAGTGAACGTCATATCCCCATTATTCCTAAAAATATCATTTCTTGTTTTCAGGGCCGGAAATTCCAGAAGTCCCTGTAACTGGCCTTCCAGATTGTAAGGCTGATGTTGATTTTTCTTATTTAATATCAGCTGTGTATCTAAATCCCGGACATCGTAGGAATACCCGTTATTCACGATAATATCTTCGTGCCCATCCAGGTTGACATCCATGAAAACGGAAGCCCACGACCAATCACTTGCAAAAACATTGCTGTATTGGGCTATTTCTGAGAAGGTATTATCACCACGATTTACGTATAGCGTATTCCTTGAATACTGAGGCTGGTTTTTGTACTCACCAACTTTGGATCCGAATGGAGATATGGTATTGTATTCGGTTAACCGACGCTCATGAGAAGGACTCAGCATATCAGAAACGAAGAAATCGGATAAACCGTCGTTATTCACATTTCCAACAGCCATGCTCATCGCGGAATAGCTGTAATGTCTCATGGCCAAAGGATTCATAGCCTTAAATACGCCATTACCCTGATTAATCCATACCCGATCGGGCGTCCAGTAATCATTGCACACATAAAGATCCGGTAACCCGTCGTTATTGAGATCTTCAAACCGCGCGGTAAGTCCCCAATCCGGGGCCATGCCCATTTTCTTACCATCAGAACTTAAAAACCGATCTTTTAAATCAGTAACTTTTTCGAATCCCTGCCATTTCCCGTTCTTCGTTCCCTTATTGATATAAAGAGCATCTTTGAGTCCATATTCACGGAGTGTCAGACCTTTCCGGCCATGGATAATCATAATGTGCTTATTGAACGGTGCCTTCACCTTAAATGATTTTCCATCCTTTTCCACAATTTTATCTGCCGAGAGTTCAGCCGGCGTATGGGAATCCCGAATAGTTGTTCCACGATAATGAGCGACATACAAATCCAGATCTCCATCACCGTCAATATCCGCCAGGCTCATCGTGGTGCCTCCCTGCAAGGTTGAATCGATGCCATCATTACGATCACGTGTAAAATTCCCCTTTCCATCATTCAGAAACAAAATGGTTCCGTGATGATAGGTTGTCACCAATAAATCCAAGTCCCCGTCGCCATCGACATCCGCAAACGTTGCTCCGCTGCATTTATAACCCGGCAAAGCCACACCCGCCTGATTGGTGATATCTTTAAAGTGAAAATCACCCAGGTTTTTGTAGAGCTTGTTAGGACCATCTAACTGCGTGAAATACAAATCTGCGAGTCCGTCTCCGTCGATGTCTCCGGCTGCTACACCGGAGCCATTAAGCAACAGACGGTTTTTGACAATATCATTTTTTGTCAGGTGATTTTCGAACGTAATGCCGGTCCGCTCCGGTTTAAGTTCCCTGAAACCTGTTTTTCCATTGGAATCTGGATGCAGCACAGCCCAATGATAGCCTACGGCACGATGCCAGATCAATTTCCCTCCGGATTGATTAGCGCCCGGACGACAACTTACCAGGATAATCAACAAGCTTGAAAACAATAATATTTTGTGTTTCATCAAGAATTAAATAAGTAGATTTCTATGCGCAACAGATTTCAGCAGTCTACATTCCCCACATAATTGCCTGCAGAAATTTCGTGGTATATAAATATATGATTTACTGCTTAAGTAAAAAGTCCACTTTAGTTCTTAATTAATTTAAAGGATTATGCAGATCTCATTAAAATTGAACTGAACATGTCTTCCCTTCGTATTTTATCATTTTATGGATGTGTCCGGGAATCAAAATCACATTGAATTCCTGTGACTTAACCATTGTTCTGTCCGATTTTTCAGAAGGCACAATAATCAATTTTTTCTGTTCGTCATTCCATTTGAACTCCGTCCAGGTTGCCTTGCCTTTCAAATAATTCAGAGTATTCCCATCATCATTATATAACGTAAAAGTACCGTTTCTTCCTGAATATATTCGAAGCGTCATTGGTTTATCCGTCGGCTGTCCGATGTATTGTTTGAGGGGAGCTAATGGCAAAATCGTTCCGGCTTTGACATAAATCGGAATCGTTGATAAATCTACATATCGATCAACGGTTTGATGGCCATTAAACGATCGATTCGACCAGAAATCATACCATAATCCTTTGGGCAAGTATACCTTTCTTTCAGTTTCTCCTTTTCGAACCACCGGAGCGATTAGCATGCTACTGCCCCATAGATATTGTTTGCTTTGATTCACAGCTATCGGATCATTCGGATATTGCAGCCACATGGCTCTCATTATCGGCATACCCGTGTCGTGTGCCTGGCGAATCATGGTATATATGTAGGGCATCAAGCGATACCGCAAATCCAGGTATTCTTTACAAATAGGCTCAACCATGGCATTATGCAGCTCACTGGTATCGGGAGAGGCCGTTCCTTTGAAACCTTTTATCACTTCATCAGGACCAATTTTACCTGTGTTCCAGCCCCAAGGCAAGTGCAAATGCCAGTCTCTTCCGTGGGAACGGAAAAGCGGGCAAAAAGCTCCGAACTCGAACCATCTTGTATATAATTCTCCGGTCAGCTCTTTCGTCGGAGAAAAACCGCCAATATCAGTACCCCAAAATGGAGAAGCACTCAGGGAAAAATTTATGCCCACGGTCACCTGGGCAGAAAGAGTCTTCCATAACGAAAAGACATCGCCCGACCATATCCAACCGCCATATCTTTGCATCCCGGCATAACCGGTACGATGAAGGCTGAACGGCCTGACATTAGGCCTGGTGGATAACGGTCCCCGATAATACATGGCATGTCTGGCCAGGCGGGCGTCAATTGGAAGAACATCCCCATCGTCAGGCCACCAGCCATCTACTCCCATTTTGAATGTCGGGATATGTCGTTTCCAGTAATCGATAATATGACCGGGACCTCTTTTCTCACCGGGACGGGGTGGTATATGCCCATGTAAATTGTGCGGCGGCCTGTTGACATGCAACACAATATGAAAATGCATGGCATGAAGAGAGTCGATGATTTGTTTTGGGTGATCAAAAGTTTTTGGGTCGAATTGCAGGGAGCCATGACCAAGATTCCAACCTGCAGGACAATAACCTGTTCCTAAATAAATGAGCCCGTCGGCAGGTAGTTCTTTTTCACGAAAGGTTTTGGCAACATTAATTATTTCCTTTGGCCCGGATAATGTGCGATGGCTCTGTAAATATCCCAGCGCCCATTTTGGTGGCATAACAGGCTTGCCAGTAATACGATCGTATTCCGACATGGCCCGTGAAGGCGTGTCATCGTAAGTAACGAAAAAATCTAACGGCAGGGATGCTTCTTCAGAGGTTTTTGGATTTTTAAGCGGAATAAATTTGCCGATTTCTGATCGAAGATCAATATGGGCGTTAAATGGCCGATGGAAAAAGATAGACCAGCCCTGTGTTCCTATCAAAAAGGGTATAGGTAACCGGGAACCGAATATCTGATATTCCCCGGAGCGAAATCCGTCCCGCATCGAATAATAAACCCCTCTTCTATTAAAATTCTGATCTCCGCCGCCCAGGCCAAATACTGGTTTACTACCTAAATCAAAGAAAACCTTTCCGTTTTTTTCATCGATAACAATATGCTGAACTTTTTTTCCAAAAATAGTTGAAACATCTATGGTGAGAGGCGATGGACTTATCGTTATTCTCAATTTTTCAAGACGAATTATTTTTGTCCTCGTGAAGTCTTTCACCTCATAAACCGGTTTCCCAAAGGTCGGCTCAACCAAGACCCTGTCTTTACTAATTTTTAGGGTCTTATTTTTGTTATCAAGTGGCCGCAAGGCTATTCTTACGGTAAAGTTACTGACGGGAGTGATAGTGAGATCGGCACGTTTACCGGAAATTTTGATTGGCCGTGCAAATCCACAAATCGATGTGCCCAGGACAATTATAATTCCCTCTATGTATCTGAAAAATATTTTTTTCTTAAGGAAATGCACTGTCAACCCTCCTTTGTAATTCAACTCATACTTTTGTTATTGATATTTCATGTGAAGGCTTTGTAACAGGCAACTTCAAAACAGACTGATTTTCAGCAACTGACTTAAATTGTGTAATTCTACGTCCGTCCATTACAATTTCATACGCACCTTCAGGCAAACCCGAAATATTTAAGGTCGTATCATGTGGCACATAATCCACATTTTCAAGATAGAAATGGATAGAATCGAGTCCTTTGGAGAGGCTAATTGGCTTATTTTTAACGAATCTGTCATACCGAATTTCAAAATGAATGCGATGACCGTCTTTCAGGATATGAAAACGCCTGCGAAGGCCGTCGTTCGGGATCACTTCATATACATACTTTTTTATTTTCAACCTGCCTCCAAGGGCTGTGAGTCCGAATTCGGGATCATCGACAAGAATCGTACATGCCGCTCTCAAAAAACCACAGAATCCCAGGTCTATCTCACTGCTGTAATACCATGATCCCCGTTTATGTGGCTGCTCCATCCATGTTTTCCCATAAGCCAGGGGCTCAAACCCGCCACCTGCTCCGCCGTCATTAATCCTCCCCGGAAACCAGTATCCATAGTTGCTATTCTCGGTGCCGCTGTTTAAAAGCGCCCACGAACTTAATATCGAAGCATAAGCCAGTCTCAAATACTCGTTGGTTTTTTTTGCAAAATGCACAGCATAATCGAGAATTGCCCATCCGCCCATTTGAGCCATATAACTAAGCGTATATTTGGCATTTCCTCCTGCCCGGTAATCACTTCCATATAAATAATAAGCTTTCTCCAGCCAGCCTCTGCACCCTACATTTAACTTAATCTGCTTTTGCATAAATTCCGATGCCTGTTCCGCGGTCACTTTCAAAGGCATCTCATCATTATTATTGGGTTGAGCATGAGCCAGAGCATATCGAGCAAAAACCTGGGTCGATTCGAATCCAGTCGTATCATACGGATATTCCGAACCAAACATATCCGCTTTACCGCTTAGGAAGTATTCCACTTTGGTTTCCCATTGCTTTTGCAACCGAAAAGCCTCAAGATTTCTGTCTTCCGATTTAAGTTCTTCTATCAATTCCGGTATGGCAATTTCATTATAATTTCCGGTATGATAAGGAGACCAGCCAACAACTTCCTTTGGATACGTATAGTACGCCATGGCTGTTTGATAGGCCCGATCCAAATATTCACTTTCCGTTTCTTTTGTCTGAATGTTTTTATGATATTTGGCGATCCGAAACATGCTCAGGTACATGAGTATGATATGGGGATAATCGTAAATCCTCCACATATGCGACCGGCCTTTCGGACCAAGATCAGAACTGTCCCTGTTGGTTTTCCAATCGGGTATCCCATAAATGGCGTAAGGATAAGATTTATCATCTTTTATCTGCAAACCTCCCCAGACAAAATGGGTGATATAATTATCCAGAGAATCCACTTCTTCCTGAACCGGGTATTCAACATTTTTAGAAGCAAGAAAAGCAGGCCGGCCAAGTCCGGGATCGTCGCAGGTCACCATGTAACGTCTGCTCCCGGGTATATCATGAAGATTATCAGGACTCAACAAATAGTGATCACTCATATTCCAGTCGCTGTAAACATCATTATACCATTTGTTTTGCTCCTTTATTTGCAGCCTGTTTGCAAGAAATCGGCCCCTCTTGTTTATCAGGGTATCGATAGCTTCAGTTACGAAAAATTCCAATATGAGGTATCTGCCTTCACCATAATGAATAGTCAATTTATTTTCGCCAAGCTTTCGGAAAATGACTTTATAAACAGAACGATCCTTCTCCGGACGTGAATGAAGACGGCAGGTTGACTCTTGAGGAAACTCAGGATCGATTTTATTTAATTTTGGTTTGCCCCAAAACGAAATAAGTACTTCTTCGTTAACAGGAATCGTCATTCCCGGGGTGATATGAATATCAAAAAGATTATTCTTGAAGAAATTCTCACGGATTTTATTGTAATCATCTACCCATAGCCATTTAAATTTGGTTTTCCGGGAAGAACCAGTTTCTCCTTTCGGCTTGAGAATTGCACCTGTTTGGGGCACTCTCCAGCTACTTCCCTTCTCCTCAACAACTTTCTTCTGAACTAAGGAATGAATATATGCCGTATAAATACTCCGGCCATGCTTATTAGGTGTGCTTTGGTCGTAATATTCTAAATGGGTGTCATTCTCCGGAAGCATCAGCAAATAGGGACCTATAGTATTACAACGGGTCCAGAACATAAAAGAATTATGACCAGAAATAAAGGAATGACGAATTACGCGTTCATTATAGGTAACTTCTTTTTTCCACGACCACTCCGAATTCATCGGAAAAGGAATGGCGACATCCCCTATTTCAACTGGAATATTTTTTTTATTTACTAATTCTATCGACCAGATAAGGATATCCTGTTCTATGCTATAATCAAAAAGAATCTCTAAATCTTTATTCCCCGTTTTTGCTGAATATTTTCCTGAAGCGATACTTTTTTCAGTCACTAGTTGATTCTCGTCAGCCAGCTCAGAGGTAGAAAGAACATTCCAGGTCCCTTTATCATATCTGTATCGGATGAGAATATCACCCATTCGATTTCCCTTAAGAATATAGTCTGTATCAAATTGATCATTTTTTCTTTTGATACTTACTATGGCCCCTTTATGGAATTGAAGAATAAAATCGGAATTCCCAAAAGAAGCCTTACCGGGTTTTAAATAGGGAAAATGTGATCTGACAGGTATAAATGCTGTCCCCAGTCCGACTTTTTTTAGAAATTCCTTCCTAATCATTCTTTTAAGCCTTAACCAAATCTACTTTTGTGGTCTTACCACTCAATGGTATCACATAAGCTCCACGCTCCATTGGATAGTTACTCAATGTCTTGTACATAACCGGCTTACCGTTACGTGGTGGCTGCTCCAGTCTCACTCTGGCTTTGGGAGTATATTTAGTTGAGGGTTCCAGATATAATTGAATCCTTTTTCCCGATGCATCTAATGTGAAACGATCTACTTTTCCGGCATCTAATGTTACCCATAACCCTTCGGCAACTATATAGATGCGTGAACGGGAAGAATCAAGTGGTTTAATGGTTATCTGAGCATTATTCGTTTCATAATTACCACCGAATACCAGCCATCCGAATTCAGGATGATTAACTACATACGTACCGGTGTTTATCACATGGCCTAAAAAGTTTGGCCCGTAATCCCCCGAATATCCGTCAATTTCGAGTGTAAACGGGTAGGAATGAAAAGCACAAGGCCCAAAACCATCTTCCGTGATGTTCGAAATAGCCCCCATGAGTCCTCCATAGCCAACACGAAGCAAATATAAATTGTCCGGGTTATCGCGAAATGCGGTCAATACCGGAATAGCGTTCAAACCGGATCCATAATGGTGAATTTGCCGTTCAATTCGTTCCAATTTTCCGGCATACAGAAAATCCCAGTAACGTCGGGCATTTCCATTGTAGCCCCAATGTGCGATGGTAGGCATATAGCCGGTAATTGCTTTGAGTGTAACCTCGGCTTTTTCTTTATACCCGAAATATCGACACCAGGCAAAAACCTCTTCCTGGCCGGTGGAATCCCATGGCATCTCACTGCCAAACGGAAATGCTTTTGTCTTCCATTCATCTGCACGTTTTTTCATAGACGCTTCGAAACTGTCTGCCATATCTTTCCAGCCTTCACGTCGTAAATCATGTAATAATTCTACATAAACCGTTCCTTCCATCTGTCCGAATTGGGAATAATATGCCGCGTATTTGACCATAGCCTGAACGGTTTCGTAAGCTCGTTTCAAATACCAATCCCATGAATGATTGGTCACAAGGCCATCATGATTCCGGGCTAATCGATACAAAACCCAATAGGCTGCAGCAACCGGCGTATAATTGAACGACCGTCCGACAGAACGAGCTTCCTTTTTATTCCAGCTTTCCCAGCCTCCAAATTTAATATTCGGATCATAGGTGCCCTTCGGCATGGTATCCGGTTCATAATAGAACATGCTTTTCCGAACTCCATATTTTTTATCGCCATCACTATACTGAAGTTTGCCCCATAAAACCCCGTCGGTAAATTTTTCAATCTTCTTTAGTTCTTCTTTGTCAGGATGAATCAGCTGCTTCATGATGGTCGCTACCCACGATCCATTACCGCCCTCATCACTCAGGCCGGCAATCCAGGCTCTTTTTTCCTGTGTCACCTGTTTTTTGGCGAAATAATCGTAGCTGATGATTGAGGGATTTCTATCAAACGGATCGTTCTTTTTATCAAACCATTGTTTGGTTGTCAGGAAACTTCCCAGGCCTGCCAAAACCTTTGACTGTGACTTAATTACTTTATAATTAATAGTCTGAATCAAACCGTCATCATATTCCACGGTCAGCCGGGAACGCCCCCATTTCAAACCCTGTACCTGGTAGTCTTTCCAACCGTTTTTTGTATTTGCTCTCTTTTTAATCTTTAGCGAACCTTCCGGTTCCATTTTCATGGATTTTACATTCCTGGAATAATTCAGGAACAGTTTAGCTTTCTGGTCTTCCGGCAATACGTAACCCGGGATACCCATAGCTACGGGACGATCATTTTCAATAAGAGTTTTCTCTATGTGCTCAATTTTGTCTGACAGCAGGAACCGGACACCATAACTTCGTTTCTGACCCGGATTAAGTATCGCATAGGTATCTTTATTCCAGGGTTGTACATTTTTCCATTCATTTTCAACATACGGTTTGGTATGTGCCATCCATTCGTAAAAGCCTTCAAAAGTAATTCCACGCTTTGTTTTATCTTTTAAAAGGGGATTATAGGCTTCGAACGGCGTTTTTCCCTCCGGTACCACAACAAGTGCAGGCCCATGGCCAATTAAACGGGTAACCTGCAGATATCCGGCATCTTCCCCGATATACGGATCATAAAATGAACACTTGTGATGAGCCTCAGCTAATTTCTTGCCCGTCAGTATATTGTTAAATATCATAGGAATACCCAGGCTGCCTACTTCAACAATATGATTGGATGTATTCTCCAGCTCAAAACTCAGAACCAGGTGCTTGTTTTCGATTTTCCAATAGCGGCGTACTTTCAGAGGGATATCTTCGGGCAAAGTAGGATTCAACTCAGCTGCAGCCAGAACATTTGATGACGTTTTTAAGGGTTTTACCGGCTTTCGGTCGACCGCGGTAGAATATTCATTCCATTTAAAACCATTACTTGATTTCAGCCGAAGTGTGAGATCCCCCAGGTGATAATAACCGTTACCACTCCTTTTGTCCAACCAGTCGGAAGGAGTGAAATCGAAATCTTCCTTACTTTTCGGTGATAATCCGGCGATTGTCTGAGAGGCTTTCACCAGTTTCAGCTTAAAATCCGGAGTATCAAAGACCAAAAAGCCATCATCCAATCCCAAAGTGGGGGTCATCCAAAATCTCGAAATTCCACTAAAACGAGCAAGTACCGTTGAATGGAAACCTAAAAGTACAGAGGCCGTACCCAGACCGATTTTACCTAAAAAATCTTTTCTAATCATATTAATTCACCATTTAATATTTAACGACAAGTGCCTAAATGAATTCATAAATAAAGAAATACGAAACAACCCGAACCGACAAATAGTTATTTATCATATTTTATATAAAGAAACACAGATACCGGACAGTGCTGTTATCCGGTACCTGTGCCTGGGACTAGGAGTAGTTAAACTTCTAATCAGTTTTCGGAAGCGAGGTTTACTTAATACCCAGGATTTTGTTTGAGGTTTGAGTTGGTATTTAACGCAGGCAAAGGAATCGGGAATAGTATCCTGTCCTTGCTGACCGGAGTAGTATTCATCCATGTTTTGGTGGTATAGACTCCGAAACGAATCATATCATCACGGTTATGTCCTTCCATGGCAAATTCCCAACCCAGTTCATCCAGAAACCGTCCGTATTTAATATTTGCACCGCTTTCAGGATTCACTATTTTTCCATTATCCCAATAGCCGTAATTAAAGGAACTTCCCTGCATTAATTCCGTACCTGTCACTGTGGCTTTCGACGGATCCGTAAAGTCTCTTTGCCTTACTTGCGTTACCAGCGTCGCGGCCTCGTCAGGATGACCAGTTCTGAGCAAAGCTTCGGCTTTAACCATCAGTACATCCGCGTAACGGAAAATTGGAAAATCGACATCCGAATCAACTTTCTCACCAGCATAAATTTCATATTTCCCTACCGGGAAACCATTGTTAAACGCTGTTGAATCGAGACTAGGAACATTCTTAATGAAGTTAATGACTTCTTTTCCCTGATAATATTGCGGCCCCATAATCCAGGTGTCTTTATAACGGGCATCCAGCGTATCGTAGGTATCGACAAACTGAGGCTGTGAAGATCCACCGCCCCACGGCTGAGCCTGCATATTAAAGACCTTTTGCTGTATCGGTTTGAGGGTCTGCATATGGAACGTATTACCCGGCGCGTTGACCTGGTCGTAAGGTATGGCCCATATAATTTCGGGAGAATTCTGATTGGTTTTTGTGAAATTATCTTTGTAATTCGGAGCCAGCTTATATTTATTAGAATTGATGATATCGTCGGTTAGAGGAATGACTTTGTCATATTCCGCCGTTCCCGTGTATACCTCGGCATTCAGGTAAACATTGGCCAGCATAATTTCAGCACCATATCTTGTCAAACGACCATACGTGGTTTGATCGACCGTTGTCGAAAGTTCGGGAATACTATTCGTTAACTCACTCACCACAAAATCATACACTTGCTTACGTGTACTTTGTTTGGGTAAATCTGTAGCCTTAAAATTGGTCACAATCGGTACATTACCGAAATTATCCAGCAACAAAGAATAATAATAAGCCCTTAGTGCTTTCAGTTCAGCCAAAATATGTGGCTTATCGGTACTGTTAACCGGCACTGTACCTGAAGTTATCTGATACAGAACCCGGTTGCAGTTGTTAATCCCGGTATAACAGCTGCTCCATAAGGCATCTTCATATACTCCATTTGGAGTAAATTGATGTTTTGCAAAAGGAAGATAGCCATCGCCCCAGCCATTCGGACGAACAGGTGTAACAAACTCATATCCGGAAGCTTCCTGCATTGTCAGGTAAGAATAACAACAGGACATCCACATTCCCCTGAGATTGGCGTAAGCCGGGGCAATGAGCGATGTGAGATCATTTCCAGTCGGATGGAAATTTGCAGCGGTCACTTCGGAATAATCCGGTTCTGACAATTTTGTACAAGAACCATTAAACAGGAGCATTCCAAGTGCCATGAAACTTAAAACGTGTATTATTTTTTTCATAACCATATTCATTTGGATTTCCTTACTAAAATGTCAGATTTATTCCCAACGTGAATGTTCGGGTCGTCGGATATTTATATCGCCCGTCATTTCCAGGTGCTAATCCTGTTGTGCTAACTTCCGGATCCATTCCCGAATAACCGGTGATGGTGATCAAATTTTCACCGGATACATAGATGCGGGCTCTTTTGATGGCATTCAGTTTATGGACATCAAAAGAATAACCAAGCGTGACGTTATCAACTTTCCAATAATCACCATTCTCAACAAAGTAACTGACAAATGTTTGTTGCTGATTGATGTTAATCGCCCGTTTACCGTATACCTTTTCAAAAGCTGTTGATAACACATTCAAGCCCTGGTAAAGTGCGGCAGGAATACCATAAAATTGTCGCTGGAAATTGTTGATTTGGAATCCAAAAGCCCCGTGCATGGTCATACTTAAGTCCCAATTCTTATAGGTTACCGTATTGTTCCAGCTCAGGTTATATTTCGGAACCCCGTTTCCAATCACACGTCGATCTGCCAGGGTCGACTGAGTAAAGGGAATGGCCTTGCCGTCTTTGTTAAGTACCATCCATTCACCATTACTGGTTACACCAACCGATTTGTAACCATAGAAATTACCAATCGGCCCGCCAATTTGAAGACGGGTTGTCGGCAACTCAATAGGGGCACCTATATAGCCTTCGTACACATAATTATTCTGTGTTTTAAACTGGTTATTACTCAGTTTTACCAGTTTATTCCGATTAGTGGAAAAATCCACACTGGAAGTCCAGTTAAAAGCACTATGCGAAGCTAAATTATATTGAACCTGTGCTTCAATCCCTTTATTACTTATCTCGCCCACATTAGCCAGGATGGTATTGTACAAATAGGGCGGAACCGGTACCGAATAATTCCAAAGTAATTTGTTGGTATTGTTCTTATAGGCATCAATACTACCACTTATGTGCTCATTCCAAACATCAAAATCAAGCCCTATATCGAATTCTTCTTTTTGTTCCCAGCTCAAATTCGGGTTTGGGTTACGTGCCGGGGAAATCCCCTGAATCCAGTTTCCATTATCATAAATCTTTCCACCATATTGATAAGCGGTCAGAGATGCATAATCTTCTCCCGGTGTAATACCTGTCACACCATAACCAGCCCTGATTTTCAAGTTGTTAATGAACGTGATGTTCTTCATGAATTTTTCCTGACTGATTCTCCAGCCAACAGAAACCGCCGGGAAGTAGCCCCATTTGTGATTCGCACCAAATTTTGAACTTCCTTCATACCGCATGCTGGCCATCAACAGGTACTTGTTATTATAGTTGTAATTCAGACGGCCAAAGAATCCAATCAGTTTATACCCTTGCTTGATACTGTATTCCTGCCCATTACCATTGGCCAGCGCATTTCCCGAACCCATATTGTTATAGGCAAACAAATCTGTCGGAAAATTATAGTTGGTCATATAATAATTGACATTCTGCTGTTGTTCCCAACTATACCCCCCAAGAACAGTAAATTGATTCTCACCAATTGAATTCTGGTAATTAGCCGTTATTTCCAGCAATTGGTCCGAATTACCGCCGGTACCTCGCGAAGCGTAGGCATTTTGACCCAGTTTGACATTCGAAACATCTTTGGATGTTTCTGCAAATCCCCGTATCTGTGTGGACTTATCGGAAGATCCAAGTACTTTAATATTCAGATTCTTAATGGGTTCGAATTGTATAGTTCCATTCAGTCTCATGTTCCTGTTTTCATTATGTCCACCGCGTTCATTTAACAACACTAAGGGATTGTTATAATCAAACAGGCTCCGGTACACATAGTTACCGGCACTGTCGTAAGGAACATCGGTCGGATTGCGCATTAATGCTTCGCGATACACATTACTGTCAAAACTATAACCATCGCCACCGGTCCAGTATGTTTGATCCTGGATAATCGCATTAAGATTGGTTTTCAGACGATTATTAAACATCGACTGGCGGATATTCAGGTTGCCCGTATACTGGCGATTGTTCGTATGAAGGAATACCCCCTGCCAGTTTTTATAGTTCAGAGACGCTGTATAACTGGTATTTGAATCCCCGCCCATTAATGTAATATCATGATTCTGGCTTATTGGGGTTCTCATAATCAGACTCAGCCAATCCGTATTATGTCCGTAATCTGTAAGATTATAACCCTGTTTAATCAGGTTGCGATAATCATTTCCTGTAAGGAATTGAGGCCTTTTCGCAATGGTCTGAACATTCACATACGAGTCGTAGGAAATCGTTGGCTGTTGTTTACCATGAGATTTCTTAGTCGTAATCAAAATAACGCCGTTAGCCCCCCGTGAACCATAAATTGCGGCCGCCGAACCTCCCTTCAAAACACTGATTGAAGAAATATTTTCCGGTGCAACGGTATTCATGCTTCCGGGAATGCCGTCCACCAAAACCAATGGCGTATTCGAACCCTGCAGGGTATTGAAACCACGCAGACTTATTTCGGTTCCCGCTGTTGGATCACCCGATGTTGTGGAAACAATCAGACCCGGAACTTTACCCTGAATCAGGGAAGCCGCGTCCCGAGCCGGAACTTTAGAAAAGTCCTTTGCACTTACACTCGATACCGATCCGGTCAGGTCTTCTTTTTTCTCCGTTCCATACCCGACGACAACTAACTGCTGTCCGGTTATGATTTTCTGAGCCAGTTTAATATTAATCGTTGTTCTTCCATTAATGGCCACTCTTTGAGTAGAGTAACCGATATAGGAGAACAGCAACGAATCTGTATTTGCCGGAACCGTAATTTCATACTTACCGTCCCGGTTTGTAACAGCACCAATTGTTGTGTTAGCCACAACAACATTTACACCTGGAAGGGCTTCCGATGTCTGAGCATCAACGACCTTGCCCTTAATTTTTTGTTGCGCCTTAGCATTAACCCCGAAAATCAAAAGGGTGATGAACAAGAGCACTTCAAAAGTCAGCTTTTTTTTGTTAAGCATAACATACCCATTCATTTAGTATCTATTTAATTTTTGATAATCCTATATAATTCAGAGATTTAGTTGATATGTTAATCCCCATATCATGATTACATAATTCAGTTTTTACCTGGTACTAGTAGAGATAATTATTAAACCGTTCTATAGCTTATACAATCTTATCGTTTAATAGGATAATATTACCATATGGCTATGTTTATCAGATGGGAATACCATTAATTTTCCTATCTATAGGTCATTTCAGGACTATTTTGAAAAATGACACTACGGCTTATTAATTTTAATTGAATACAATATCACCAGAATGGACGGATAAGATTGACCTATTGCAAAATCTCTTTTGCAGAGGAATTTCTATATCAATATATCGCTTTTTATATAAGTTACCATGTAATATTTCCTATGCGATATATGATTGAGTTCATAAACCCCAACTGCCAACATTTCAACGTTCGAAACGATTGGGGTCAATTAAGGGATGAGCTAGCCCGGATGTTCCGTTTATCATTATTTCAGAAAGGACTTTTCCACTCACCATTCCCAGGCTCATTCCCATCATGGCCTGGCCGGTAGAAAAATAGAGTCCGTTTATTTTTTTGCTTGAACCGACATAGGGCAATCCATCAGGAGAGCAAGGCCTTAAGCCCACCCAAATTTTTTGGTGTTCCAAATCACGCATTTTAAATTCCGGCAAATAGCTAACGACCGATTTTTTAAGTCCTGAAATCTTTTTTTCATTGATTTTCAGATTCGGTGATGTGATTTCCATGGTTCCCGCAAATCGCAGCATCCCGTTCATCGGGGTCATAGTCACCTTCATTTCTGAAAATATACCGCAATTTTTAGGTATCAGCTTTGGATTTTCAAGGGTAATGCTATATCCTTTGCCGGCCTGCAGGGGCAATTTCATTCCTATTTTCCCCGTCAATCGCCGGCTCCAGGCTCCCGTTGCTATCACCACATTGTCCGACTCTCTGAAACTTCCATCATTCATTTTTAACCCAGACACCTTTCCATCTGAAACCTCTATCTCCAAAACTTCTTTATTGAATTCAATTTGAACCCCTCGCTTTTTAAGCAATAATTTAAGTCCGTCCAGCAATGAACCTGGATGAAGATGAGAATCCATTGGAAAATACGTCGCGCCAATGATATCCAGTTCAACATTGGGCTCCATCTTTTTTACCTCTGCAGCAGAAAGCACCCTGGCAGGGACGCCAATCGAATTTGCTTTTTCAGCAACCTCCGCCTCTTCTTCCAGGCCTTTTTCCGTCTTACAAAACATAAACAAACCCTTCTTTTGCAATCCGAAATCCAGCGATTCTTCCTCTTCAAGCTGAATAAGTATTTCCCGGTTGGCCATTAATAAATCGCGCAATACCGGTGCCGATTCTTCCACGTGTTTATGAGTAGACGCTTTTTTGAATTTCCAGCCCCAGGAAAACAGATCCTTATCGAACGCGGGATGAATATAAAAAGGACTCTCCGGTTTGAGCATCCATTTTAAACCTTTACTGATCACACCCGGCGAGGCCAGAGGAATAATATGACTTGGTACAATCATCCCGGCATTCCCGTAGGAGCAGTTATCCGTACCATTTCCCATATCAAGAACAGTAACATTCAAACCGGATTTATTCAGGAAATAAGCGACACTCAATCCGGCAATTCCCGCACCGATAACGATGACCCCATTATTTTTCATCTTATGATTTATCCTGAATCAATTAAATTATTTCAGGCCACTAAAACACAAAAACTCCAATTTACATAAATTATAATTATGTTTTTGATGGTAAATCTTTAGTGTTTTTTGAGATTTCGTGGCATACTATTTTTAAATGACCTGAAAACCGTGCGCATAGGGATCATCATCGTCAATGGTGATGGTATTATAACCGGTTATCCGGGCCCAACCCTCGATACTTGGAATAATGGCGGGGAGATCACCCACTTTCGTTTCCCCTTCAATGCGTCCGATAAACTGGCTTCCAATGATACTTTCGTGAACGAACTGATCGCCCTTCTTCAATTTTCCTTTTGCCGCCCACTGAGCAATCCTGGCCGAAGTCCCCGTTCCACATGGAGAACGATCAATAGCTTTATCCCCATAAAAAACGGCGTTTCTCGCTGTTGAATCCGGATTTTTGGGCTTACCAGTCCACATGATATGACTCAGGCCGTTAATACGATCATCTTCAGGATGGACGAATGTATACTTTTCATTAAACTGAGTTCTCAGAACACGGCTCCAGCTTATTAACCGATCGGCAGAATAATTGCCCATATCGGCAAAATTTTCCTGGGCATCGATAATGGCATAAAAATTACCTCCATAGGCCACATCGGCATATAATGTTCCGAGTTCGGGACATTCCACTTCCAGTTTTTCTTTATATAAAAAACCGGGAACATTGGTCAGTTTCACTGAAGTAACGCGTTTTCCTTCCTGTTTATATTCGGCCAAAACCAAACCGGCCGGAACTTCCAGCCGCAGCAGACCCGGTGTTTTCGGAGTTACTAAGCCCTCTTCAATCATGATAGTGACCGTTCCGATAGTTCCATGACCGCACATAGGCAGACAACCGCTCGTTTCAATAAACAAAATCCCGATATCATTTTCGGGATCGGAAGGCGGAAATAAGATACTGCCCGACATCATATCATGTCCCCGGGGCTCAAACATGAGTCCCTTGCGTATCCAATCGAATTCTTTAAGAAAATGAAGTCGTTTCTCGGCCATGTTATTTCCTATTAAGATCGGTCCGCCACCGGCAACCAACCTGACCGGATTCCCGCAGGTGTGGGAATCAATACAGAAGAAACGTTTTACTGCCATTCGTAAATTTTAGAAGTTTTTATCTGGAAAAGGAACCGTCAACAAGACGGTAAATCTGGTTTGGATTCTCATCTTTTAGCTCGTCAGGCAACAGAAAATCAGGACAATCCTGGAAAGCGACCGGACGAACAAATCGTAAAATTGCAGCTGTTCCAACAGAAGTAAATTTCGAATCTGTCGTTGCAGGAAAAGGTCCGCCATGTTGCATGGCCGAATTGACTTCCACACCAGTAGGAACACCATTGAACAGGATCCTTCCTGCTTTTTCACGGCAGATATTCACGAGGTCCTGATGACGTGACAAATCATCATTCGTCGCCATGAAAGTCACTGTTAACTGCCCTTTCAGGGAAGCAGCAACCGCGGTCATCTCCGTTTCATCGGAACAGGCAACAACCAGCGTAAACGGACCAAATACTTCATCATGGAGCTTTCTGTTTTTTAAAAAATCACTGGCATTTACCGTTGCTACCGCCGCCGAACCCAGGGTTCCTTCTGTCGGTTTTTCCGGAGCAAGCGATTGAATACCGGACTGAACAAGGGTCTCGGCTCTTCTTTTACGATAATTTTCTGCTATACCCGGATTCAGCATACAACCCGGCGGCGTTTCCTCAAGTTTTTTGGCAAGTGTCGATTTAAATTCTTCCAGATGCTTGCCTGCCAATCCGATAATAATACCCGGATTGGTACAAAATTGTCCAACTCCTAATGCTACGGATGCCGCATAACTGGCAGCTACTTCAGAAGCTTCTTTGGATAGTTTTTCATTCAACAAAAAAACCGGATTGATACTTCCCATTTCCGCATAAACAGGAATGGGATCTTCACGTTGCTGAGCTAAATCATAGATGGCTTTTCCACCTTTAAAGGATCCGGTAAACCCGACCGCTTTAATATCTTTGTGTTTAACCAACGCGGAACCCACGTCCGGACCTCCATTCAGGGAACTGAATACACCATCGGGCATATCGGTCTCTTTCGCTGCTTTTTGAATGGCTTTAGCCACCATTTCATTGGTTCCGGGATGCGACTCGTGTCCTTTCACGATAACCGGACAACCTGATGCCAAAGCCGAAGCAGTGTCACCACCGGCTGTGGAAAAAGCCAATGGGAAATTGCTTGCCCCAAAGACAACGACCGGTCCAATGGGCAGTAGCATTCTTCTTATATCCGGTTTGGGAGCCGGTTTTCTACCCGGATTACCCATTTCAATACGGGCATCCACCCATGAACCCTCCCTGAGCAAGTCGGCAAACATCTTTAACTGGTTAACGGTCCTGCCGCGTTCACCCTGAATCCGCCCTGCAGGTAATCCCGATTCCTGGCAGGCGCGATGAACCAAATCATCGCCCAAAGCTATGATCTCCTCAGCAATTTTATCGAGGAATTCCGCTTTATATTTTCCCGATTTGAGCTTATAAACGTCAAAGGCCTTCCTGGCTTTTACTACGGCTTCATCAATTTCATCCTGAATAGCAATGGCAAATTCTTCGGGTAATTCACCGTTCTCATTTGGATTTGGAGCATGGAATACCTGGTTTCCTTTTTTGGATTCTGAATAACCTAAAATATTGGAACCTTCAATCATATCAATTCGTCATTTTGTGAAGTACATCATTATATTTTGATAAATCCGGACGGCAACTGAGTGCGTCTTCAATAATTTTCTGAATGCTTTTTCTTTCTTCGCCGACCAATGCTAAACGTGGTTTGCGGACATATTCGGTACCAAGGCCGGTTGCCTCTTCAGCCAGTTTTATATACTGTACCAGTTTAACATTTATATCCAGTTCTAACAAGGGCATGAACCAGCGATATAATTCCCTGGCTTCATCCAAACGACCGACTTTGACTAATTCATAAATCAGGACCGTTTCTTTCGGAAAAGCTCCAACGAGTCCGCCTACCCATCCGTCGGCTCCCATTAGCAGGGCTTCCATAGCGAGAGTATCGACACCACACATAATCTTGATACGATCTCCGAAACGATTGATGATACGGGTAACATTGGTAAGATCGCGTGTCGATTCCTTGACGGCCTGTATATTTTCGAGTTCGATTAACTCTTCCATCATGTCCAGGGTTATATTAATCCCGTAATCGACCGGGTTATTATAGATAAGAATTGGCAAATCGGTTGATAAGGCAACATCCTTAAAAAAGGTAACCGTCTCTCTGTCATCAGCTTTATATTGCATAGGAGGAAGCATCATAATTCCCGAAGCCCCTGCTTTTTGAGCGTCCTCCGCGATTTTCACAGCATCACTCGTGGTTCTTTCAGCTATGTTTAAAATCACAGGAATTGAACTATTATAAATTTCCAGTGCTTCATTCAATAAAATAAACTTTTCCTCATAGCTGAGAGTACTGGCCTCACCGAGCGAACCTCCAATTACAATGCCATGAATCCCTGCTTCCGCCTGTGCTGACAGGTTTTTATGAAATATTTTTAAATCCAGTTCCCCATTATTTGTAAAGGGAGTTGTTATGGCTGGATACACACCTTGCCAATCTACCTGCATAGTAATAATTATTTAAATTTACATTTTCACCATCAATTCAAAAGCTTGAACTAAGATAGGCACGTCTACTCTAGGGTATCTTATACAATATTCTCATAATATTGGTATATATTCCTGTATTGATGTTTTACTATTGCATTTCTCCGCGATTGATACAATAATGTTGATACGTGTACATAATACAATTATCAACGGCAATATCGTATCATTATGGAAGATCGTTCTATTTACTTCAGGATACCTAAAACTGTCAAAGAAGGTTTTGTGGTTCAGTATGAAGAACTGCCTCATTTTTATGATCGCCTTCATCATCATCCCGAAATACAACTTATGTATATCATGGAAGGTTCCGGGGATCTCTTTGTTGGCGATACCATAACACCATTTGGCACAGGAGATTTATTTCTCATCGGCCCAAATCAAAGTCATCTTTTTAAAAGTGACGCATCATATTATCAAAAAGATAACTCATTTATATCACGATCGATTTCGGTCTTCTTCAACAACAAAACTCTCGGCGATATTTTCAATCTGGTTGAAACCTCAACGATCAATCATTTAATTGAACGTTCTCGCCTTGGTTTAAAATTTTTCCCTTCAATTTCTAAGAAAACAGGTATCCGTCTTAAATATTTATTAAACGAATCGGGTTTTGAACGTTTTATTGAAATTTTAAACATACTAAACAACTTAGCAGAATCCGGCGATTTTAAAACCCTCTCCGCTATCAGTTCGGCAAATCCACCTAGTGACGAAGAAAGTCAGAAAGTCAATGATGTCATCAATTATATACTGACTCATTATAATGAACAAATCGAATTGCAAAAAGTAGCTGATGTTGCTAATTACAGTAAGGCCGCATTTTGCCGTTTCTTTAAACAACGGACCCGCAAAACATTTTCGCAATTCTTGAATGAAATACGAATAGCAAACGCCTGCAAACTATTACATAACAAAGATTTAAATATTTCACAAATTTGCTATGAAAGTGGATTTAATAACATATCCAATTTCAACAGGCAATTCAAAAGGATTACAGGCATCACCCCTATGCAGTATTTGAAGAAATACAAAAATACGCATAGCAATTTATCCCGTGTCAGATACGAAACAGTTCCTGTTTGACTTATCAAATACTTTTTAATTTTTCTTTAAATTTCAGATATAATCATAACGGTTACATATAAAGCATAAATAGATTCCCCGACCTGAAGGACGGGGCAACTACTCACTACGAACAATATTGTATACCCATTTGAAAAAATAGTATCCACTATTTACATATCAGAAAAATACTTTAGTTTTCTATAACTATGAATTCGCCGGTCTGGCACTACCTTTATCATCTCAAATTAAATCTGATATGTCTAAGCCTCTTAGCCTGTCTGCAATGACGCGAGCGATGTTTTTCGCTTTTTTTCTGATTTTTGCGGGATTTATTTCTGTTTCCGCCCAACAACTGGATCCATCTCTATATCAGTCACTTCGATTCCGTTTTATAGGTCCCGGAGGTAACAGAGTCAGCGCGGTTGCCGGGGAACCGGGAAATCCCAATGTGTATTACGCGGGCGGGGCTTCGGGCGGAGTTTGGAAATCGACAGATGCCGGCTCGAACTGGGAACCGATCTTCGATCAGGAAGATGTACAATCTATCGGGACGATAACCGTAGATCCAAATCATCCCCATACGATATGGGTAGGAACAGGTGAAACATTCATTCGCAGTAATGTATCTATCGGTGACGGTATTTATAAATCTACCGACGGCGGACGGAGCTGGAAACACTTGGGCCTGGAAAAAAGCGGACGTATCGGAAGAATCGTTATCGATCCGAATAACTCAAATGTGGTTTATGTCGCCGTCATGGGTAACGATTATGGCCCCCAAAAGAGCAAAGGCGTATATAAAACCACGGATGGCGGTAAAACATGGAAGAAAATTTTATTTGTCAACGATGAAACGGGTTGTTCCGGACTGGCTCTGGATGTAAACAATCCTAATATCATTTTTGCCGGGATGTGGCAGTTTCAGCTTAAAACATGGGGACAAAACAGTGGCGGACCGGGAAGCGGTGTCTACGTTTCGCGTGATAGCGGTAAGACATGGAAACACCTTTCTACTCAAAATGGCTTACCCGGCTCCCCTCTTGGAAAAACCGATGTTGCCGTGGCTCCAAATAATTCTAACCGTGTTTACGCTTTGATTGAAACCGGAGGAAAACGCGGTTCCTTATGGCGCTCTGACGATGGTGGATACCATTGGCATGTAGTTAGTTACAGCAGGCTCATTAATGAACGTCCGCATTATTATACAAGAATGCTTATCGATCCAAATAATTATAATACCGTTTGGTTTGCGTCGAATGGCATGTATGTAACGTACAACGGGGGAAAAACGATTAAACGAATTCCGTGGGGCGGCGACAATCACGATTTATGGGCCGATCCGACCAATGACAAACGCATGATGATTGGTTTTGATGGAGGTCTGGCAATCAGTGTCAACCACGGACAATCCTGGCATCATGTCATTTTGCCTATCGGGCAAATGTACCACGTCGCGGTCGATAACGATATTCCCTATCACGTTTACAGCAATATGCAGGACGACGGGCCGGTTATGGGTCCGAGCAACGATTTGGGAGATTATGTCATACCATCGACCCTCTGGCACACCACAGCCGGTTGTGAGTCCGGTTTTACATACCCCGACACGGTCAATAACAAATACGTATGGGGCGGATGTTATTCCGGAGAAGTGGAACTTTATAACCGGCAGACGAAACAACGACGTTCGGTGACTCCATGGCCGGATAAATCACTCGATTCACCGGCGAATGTACTGAAATATCGCTGGAACTGGACTCAGCCCATTGCCATGTCTCCTGAAAATCACAATAAAATCTATGTTGGAAGCCAGTATGTCCATGTCACTACCGACGGGGGACAAAGCTGGAAAGTAATCAGCCCGGATTTAACCCTGGACGACACGACCCGTATGGGCAGTTCCGGCGGATTGACACCGGATAACCTCGGTGTGGAATATTGGGGAACGCTGTTTGCTATTGCCGAGTCGCCTGTTAAAGCCGGTATAATTTGGGCCGGAAGTAACGACGGATTGGTTCATGTCACGAAAGATGGCGGAAAAACCTGGGAAAATGTCACTAAAAATATTCCTGATTTGCCTCCGTACGGCACCATCAGCAATATTGAACCATCTCATTTCGAAGCGGGCAAAGCTTACATTTCCGTTGATTTTCATCAAGTAGATAATAGAAATCCATACATTTACAAAACAACCGATTATGGCCGGCACTGGACGAAAATCACCAATGGCATAGCCAACAGCGTTTTTAGTTATGTCCATGATGTAAGTGAAGATCCACATGTTCCCGGATTGCTTTTTGCAGGCACAGAAAACAGCATTTATGTCTCTTTTAATGACGGCAAAGAATGGCATTCACTTCAAAATAATCTGCCACATGCGCCGGTTACCTGGATTACCGTCCAACGCGATTTCCATGATCTGGTCATTTCTACAAAAGGCCGCGGATTATACATAATGGATGATATCACGCCCTTAGAGAATATTGCCGCTAATGAACAAAAAACACTCGATTCCAGTGCCAGACTTTTACAACCGAGGATAGCCTATCGCTTCCGGAAGACGACAACCTATCGAATGTCAGATGAAGATAATTCGTATGGCCTGAACCCTCCCTATGGAGCTTCGCTGAACTATTATCTCAAAGATGCTGCAAAGAATCCGATCACTGTTGAATTGATAAATTCACAGGGACAAGTTATTCGCAAATTAAACGGCTCACGTCATAAAGGAATTAACAGAATTTGGTGGGATCTTCGTTACTCACCGACAACCGAAGTAAAATTACGCACAACTCCTGCCGCTCAGCCACATATCTGGCAGGAAAACAGATTTCTGGGCAAAAAGACCAGGGAGATTTATCACTGGGGAATCAACCCGGCTAAAAGAGGGCCATTAGTTATGCCGGGCAAATATACCGTTCGCCTGAGAGACGGGAAAAACATCCAGACCAAAACATTAATTGTTCGCAAAGATCCCAATACCACAGGTACTCTTGCTGATATTCAGGCCGAAACCGATTTATGGCTGAAAATCTATCACAATATTAACGATGTCGTTCATATGATTAATGATATCGAATTGGTTAGAAAACAAATTCAGGATATGCCGGTTTATTTCACAGGAAACCCGGATTCCGCGTTTGTGATGAACAAGGCTTCGATACTCAATACCCGGGCCTTGCATATTGAACATCAGTTATTCCAAAAATACCTGGCTACCGGCGTTTCGAAAACTTATCCGGCACAACTCAAACTATACCTGAAATTTGTCTGGCTGGCCGGCGAGATTGGTTCAGGAGCCGGTGATGTTACCGGAGATCCTGATTTTCCTCCAACCAAACAGGATATGGAAGTTTATCAGTTATTGAATAAACAACTTTATAATACCCAAAAAGAATTTAATTCCTTCATGAGCCAGTCGGTTCCGGCTTTTAATTCTGCAGTCGGACTAAAGGGAATAAAAACTTTAATCGTCCCGAAATTGTAATTCCTTTACATTTTCATGTTCCCAATAAAAATCCGTCTGAGTTATTATTCCTGCTTAGGCGGACTTTTTTATTGGGTGAAGGTTTTATCCATCATATCATTTTACAGTGAATTATTTTTTAGCCGGGATGATCATGAAAAAACATTTTATGTATCTTCCTGTGAGAAACGAAAAAATCATAATCACCTAAATTTGATATGGAATTACGAAATCAGATAGTACAACTTGCAGAAAATCCACCCGCGGAAGAACCGGAAAATTTCAGATCGTTGTTTAAGGATTTTCTCGCTCAGCTTGAAAACGGAACCATTCGATCAGCAGAAAAAAAGAACGGGAAATGGATTGCCAATACATGGGTAAAGCAAGGAATTTTACTTGGATTTCGATACGGGAAAATCAAAGAGTTCGAAAAAAACGGCTCTTTTCATTTCTTCGATAAAGATACCTATCCGACGCAGGCCATTCAGGGGATCGATAAAAATATCCGGATTGTTCCCGGCGGCTCAACGGTCCGTTCCGGTTGTTATGTCGGCAAAAACGTAACCATGATGCCTCCGATGTATATCAATGCAGGAGCTTACGTCGACGATGGTTCGATGATTGACTCTCATGCCTTGGTTGGCAGTTGTGCCCAAATTGGTAAAGGCGTTCATTTAAGCGCTGCGGCCCAAATTGGGGGAGTGCTCGAACCCATTGGCGCCGTTCCCGTTGTGGTCGAAGATCATTGCATGGTCGGTGGCAATACCGGGATTTATGAAGGTACACAGGTTGGTGAAGGAACGGTCATCGGTGCCGGAGTCGTACTGACACGCTCCACGCCCGTTTACGATTTGGTTAATGAATGCGTCTACCGGGGAAGCAAAGATGAACCGCTGATGATTCCGTCCAACGCGGTTGTGATACCCGGCTCCCGACCGATAAAAAATCACAAATATGCCGAATCCCTGGGACTTTCTATCAGTACACCCATCATCATAAAATACCGTGATGACAAAACGGACGCGGGCACGACTTTGGAACAACTGTTACGATAAAGAAATTTTTGAAAAAGGGAATGTGACATCGGGACACGTTCCCTTTTCAAATTTATTCGGTAATATTTGAAATTCTGTTATAAGAAGTGATAACCCCTTTAATCAGGGCTGAACTGAATCCCTGGTGTTCCATTTCATTTAATCCGGCTATCGTACATCCTCTTGGAGTCGTAACCTTATCGATCTCTTCCTCGGGATGATTTGAGTGATCGAGCAACAAGGCCGCCGCTCCCTTAACCGTTTGTGCCGCCATCAGCTGAGCCATTTCAGCATCGAAGCCTATTTCGATACCACCCTGGGAAGCCGCACGAATAAACCGCAGAGAATACGCGATACCGCAGGCGCCTAAAACTGTTGCCGACGCCATAAGATCCTCATCAATAAATACCGTTTTCCCGAGCCGTTCGAAAAGATCGGTGATTATTTGAATCTCTACTTCCGAGGCGTTCTTAGTGGCAATGCAGGTCATAGATTCCTGAATAGCTATTGCCGTATTAGGCATTACTCTGAATACCGAAATATCTTTATCGAGCATCTCCATAATTTCCATGATGCTCACCCCGGTAATCACTGAAGCAAGGATATGCCGTTCCGGATCCAAATCGTTTTTTATCTCAGCTATTAAATCAGGGAGTTGCTTAGGCTGAACAGCAGCGATTATGATATCTGAATTGCGAACAGCCTCTACATTATTCTTCGTAACGACAATGTTCTGTTGAGCGAGGTGCTCCAGCAAATGTATTTTTCTTCTGGTAATTGTAATGGCTTCAGGCGAAATGAAATCAGTTTTCACTAATCCTTCCGCAATAGAAATTCCAATATTTCCACCGCCAAGTATGGCTATTTTTTTTCTTGTCATAATATCTTTAATTAACACTTTCTAAAACTACGGTATCCTCAACCTGAATGATCTAAAAGTATCTATTCAGATACAAATTAAAATATTCCGTCCGGGCCAGTTTTATACTATTTTTATAAACCCGAAATTGCAGGTTTTTAATCCATGACGAAAATTCAGATCATAAATTGTTTTCTAATTTAATCTAATAGCTATAAGTCCGATGCCATTCTTACCTGAAAACCCCTATTTAAAGCAAAGCAAACTCCGCCAGATTTTTGAAAATGCACCTGTAAATTCCATAAATCTTGGCTTGGGACAACCAGGCGAGGATACCCCGGATTTCATCCGGGAAGCTTTAAAGAAAATAGCTTCTGACCAATCCTTCGGCTATACACTTAATGCAGGAATTTTACCGCTCCGTGAAAAACTTGCTTCAGAGATGACGGGCATCAGTCCCGACCAAATTTGCCTTACAAGCGGGGTTCAGGAAGGACTTTACGCTCTCTTTTATACTCTTTTCAATGAAAAGAGTGATTTACTACTGCCCGATCCGGGGTTTCTGAGTTACCCGTTACTGGCTCATTTAAATAAATGCAATCCACGTTTTTATACCTTATCAGCTGCTGATAATTTTCATTTGGACGCAGACAAAATCATTAGAGAAATACGCCCGGAAACCCAGGCTATATTGGTGGCTCATCCATCCAATCCAACCGGTTCCGTCGCCTCGAAACAGGAAATCAAAAAGTTATTGGACTTTTGCCTGAACCGAAAAGAAGGCCCCATCTGGATTATTTCCGATGAAGTGTATTATGGAATGACATACACGGAATGTGATTCCTTTTCAAATTATCTCGGTGATTATCCTTATATCATTTTATTCCGGGGTGCCAGTAAAAGTCATCACATGACCGGATGGCGGCTGGGATGGGTAGTTCTGCCCAAAGAGTTAATCAAACCGTATGTGGCTTCCCATCAATTCATTTGTACCTGCGCATCCGCTGTTTCTCAACATGTTTTCAACTATATCCGCGGGACCAGGGAAGAAGCGGAGTGGATTGCGTTTCAGAATGACTTATACCGTAGAAAAAGGAACCTGGTTTACGAAAAATTATCGCCATATCGTTCTTTATTTGGCGGTGAGGGAGCCTTTTACTGGCTTATGAAATTGAATGCCAGTGACTTGAAAACCGGAAATGATGAACAATGGGTAATGAATGTAATGAAAGAACACCTGGTAACAACCATTCCCGGTTCGGCTTTTGGAGAACAATCAAATGGCTATGTCCGTCTTTCCTATGGTCCGAAAATGCAGGAATTGGAAACAGGCCTGGATCGCCTTGCCGAGGTTATAAAATGAAAGAGATCTGTTTAGTCGTTCTGCTCGTTATCCAGGTTGTTAAATTTAAACTCCGATAACTGCAATTTTAAAGTAGAAGCTACTTTTTCAGCCATTTTCTTGTCTTTGCGATCTATCTGGAGAGTACATTGCCCCTGCTTGCTGCCCGGCACGTTTTCCAGTGTATCCATTTTTTGCGTAGTGATAATCAGGCTGGTCGAAAACAGTTTTTTTTCAAGTTCAATTGTATCGATATCCGAGTAGTTAATTTTATACGTTCCGATACCGGATTTATAGGCCCGAAGTATAGCATCCTGTTTTTGTAATTCGAGAATTATTCCATTCTCATCGGCCCGGAGAAGCCCAACAGCTTCCATCAGCCCCGACATTTCAGGGACAGTGACAGGCAATCTAATCGTTTCGCTAAACATCATACTAACGTAAACTCCATTCTTTTTAAAATCATTAACAAATTATTCTCCTGAACATTATACTTTAAATTACAGGACTGTTTTAATATTAATTAAGACCAATTATATAAAAATAAATGATTTACAAATGTTAAATATCAACTCAGGTCCAAAATAAATACTGCATTTAAATCATTAAAAGGCCGGATTCAAAATTATTTTAATAAAATATTTAAAAATCTTATTAAAAAATATGTAAGGAAGAAAAGGATAATGTATCTTTAGGGTGACACGACTGATCTCATTGAGGGAGGCAACTGAGCGCATATCTACAGTCCTATCAAGGGCAGAGGTGGTAACACCCCTGCCCTATTTTTTTAAATTCAAATCATCGTCAATAATTATTACGCCTTGATTTGGAAATGGTTACAGGTTTTATTTTCCCTGTTTCTCATTTAAATAAAACTTCGCTGTTACATTCTCCGGATCCAATATAATGATGTCTGAAAATAGCTTTTTGGCACTATCCATATCTTTTTGAGCAACATATAACAAAGCTTTTTCCGTAAGGAATGAAACATCGATAGGATATAGTACCAGCATCTTATTAACTACTTTCTCAGCCAGAGAAAACTTCCCTTCCATTCTCAGGGAAAAAGCCAAACGAAGATTCCCATAATAATTATAATAATCTATCAACAATATCTGGCTGGCCACACCTTCCGCTTCCGAATATCGTTCCTGTGCCAATAATGGCAGTAAATTACCCAATTTCGGTTCAACGGCTCCGGGTGCAATTTTAATGGCATTGTCGTAATAGAAAATAGCGTTCGCATAATTTTTATTCAGATAATACAACCAGCCAAGGCGTAAATTTAACGTATATCCATTCGGATATTCCTTATAAACAGGCATGATTACTTTTATGGCATTTTCATAATCTTGTAATTTTTCATAATTATACGACTTGTAATAGGCTTCCTGAATCTGTTTCTGCGTCAGCGTTGGTCCGAAAAAAAATGAAAAAAAGATTATTAAAAGAGTGATGACTTTCATAACGTCCTCCTAGATCGTTACACCAATAGATATATAAGGGAAAAAAACATGGGCACTGTTAGTTGTTCCAATATCCTGAAAAGTCTGGTAATTCATCCCAAATGTTATAGCTGATTTCGGGCTGCTTACTATTCGAAGTGAAGTTCCAAATCCACCTTTCTGCCGTTCCGGCAGGTTGTAAACCGTAAAACCGCCGTTACGGATGGCATACATTTGTTCTCCAATCCATCCAACTCCCCGAAGACTCCATTTTTCCCCGGTAAAGAGTATGGTTTGTTCCAGTGAATAATACTGCCGCTTGCTTTCCGATACCACATGAGACAAAAAGATCATACTGTATCGTGTCTCCATAGAAATGTAAGTCGTCGAATTCAACTTTACGGATCCGATGCCAATAACCGGACTTATTTGATAAACATTTAAAGCGGGAGCAGCATTTTCATAGTTCGAGAAATACCCTGATACACCAAAGTTCCAAACATAGATTTTATACAATGATGCAGAACCAAATAGGATCCAGCCATTGTCTGTAGTTGGATCGGTAGTGGAGATATAATGTCCCCCAAGCTGAAGTTTCACTTTAGAAATGGCATAATTGCTATATGAGATCGTAAAATCATTTTGTTTGAGGTTTGTTCCATCTTTATAATTAATACGAATGTAATCGGCTTCACCTTCAAAAGAATGATATTTACCTATCCCGAGATAGCTGTACAATCCGGTGCTGAATCCGTCTTTCTTCAATTCAGATGACTGATATACAAGCGGACCTCCGTAAAACAAGGCGTCAAATCGTACATTTTGGCCAAAAACATCAAACGGCATTGTCATTAACAGTATCAGCAACCATTTTTTCTTCATTTTCTGCCCTCACAAATTTTAGGTTCCCAATAATTATCATTTTGATTCCCTGTTCCTCACCCAAAACAACCTGAGCTTTATTCTTCAGCCCGGTCATTGAATGGCTTATCTCTGTTGTTATTTCACCCGGTGAAACAAATCGTGATATTGAAACAACATGCGCCAATTGATGGTTAAAAGAACTTAAAAATCGAAACAGGGCAGCTTTAAACGGTGATAAGACCATACCAATAGGAATCGTATCTTCCCACGACATATTCTCAACGTAGATTAAAGGCATCCGTGGTAAAGCCATGAACATCATCTTTAAATATTTGTTCTTACCTGTCATTCTATACTGATAAAATGTGCTCTCGCTTTTACCGAAGTAAATCCTGCTATCTCCACAAGAGACGTACATTGTTCCCTCAGCATCCATAGATGTTTTCAAACTAAATTCATCCTGCTTTACATCATTTTCAAAAACTTCGTACCTCCATTCATCATCCAGCAGGTACGTCATTTTCATACCCATGCCTTTGTCTTCATGCAATGATTCAAGCTGTTCTCCCTCATTTGGGACGGCATTGGCAAAGTATTGTCCGTTTACCAGGTAACTGACAAAACTGAACGGCATCGTCGCGTATCCAATTTGTTCTTCTGCCTGAACCTGGATGTGAATGTGGGGTTGTGGTGAATAGCCGGAGTTTCCACACAATCCTATCAAGGCTCCCTGCTCAACCCATTCTCCTTCTTTCACACGGATAGAATTTTCTGCGAAATGAGATATTTCGACAAAAAAACCTTCTTCACTTTTAATGATAACCAGGTTTCCCCAGTTATTGACTTTATCAACCTGTCCGATCGGGTTGTCAGGTAACGAGGTAACAACTTTCACAATCCGTCCGCGAATGGGTGCAAGAACCGGCTTCCGGTAACAATAAAAATCTTCCGGTGTCAGTCCCTGGTTTCCATAGGTATTACCATCGTCATCCGTTATGACAAAATCGAAGGCATATTTCCAGTTTCCTTTATGCGTCCATTTTCCATCAAAACCCTGCCATACGTTCCATGTTCCGGAAAATGGCAGGGTAAGTTTACGTTCGCTTCCCTTAAATCGCTGGGTATCCGCTATATAATCGTCCAGTGTCTCTTCCGGCGTATCCCGGATGTAACGGGCCATCAGTGGAAATCCAATGAGGCCAAGCACATAGATAAAAGTGAGCGAAACCACATTAAACGGCAATGTAAATCCGGGAATGCCATAATTGGCCCAAAAGACCTGCACAGCTGCCAGGAAAAATGTTGAAATTAATACGGCAATAATGGCAAGCGTATAACTTCGTATTGAAGGTACCAGGAATACACCACCAACAACCATCGCAATCAGGATATAATTGAAATGATTGATGTCGGAAAAGGCCTGAATGAAAGATCCGGTTAATATGGCTGATAAAAATGTACCGGAATAATATCCGCCAACGGCCAGCATGAACAGGATACGGGAAGTTGCTAAAATAACAATGGCAAAAACAATTCCGGGCAGAACCGTAGGCAGAAAAAAGATACTTCCTAACGACTGAAAAAAGCCTGTGAGCCAAACCGGCATAATATGATCAAGCGTATCAATTCCGGCCGGATAATTGGCGCTGACAAAAAGGTTACTGTAACGAAGAGCGGCGAGATAGACAATCGAGCTGATGATTACAAACGGCAGGCTAAATACCGGAAGCAGCAGGAAATTGTAAAACACGTTGGCCATCGCAACTGTCAGTAAAAATGTAGCGATACCCGTGGCGACCAGAAAAAAAATGGTTAACATTTTAATTTCAAACAGGTAACCAATGGAAAAACCGACCAACAATGGGTTGTAGGTATAAAATCCGGTTTCGAGAAATTCTTCTTTCATCCCGATGAACCGGGCGAAAAGGTAACTCGAAAGAACGGCAATGAGTCCGCCAAAGCCAACATTCGGATTCACAAAGGAGACAAAAGCGAGAAATAATCCCTGCCACGTTCCTTTAATAAAGAAAATTTCCCCATAACTCCGGATGATCGCCATTGCCTGCTTCTTCATTTTTTCACCAATCGATCAGGTACTTTTTCAAGCGATTCCAAATACTCCAGGTTTTCTGCTTCCCTTATACAATCGACCTCACCATTTATGCCAATCATCACGATATTCGGACGATACTCGATGAATTGCATCCATTGCGTGTTGTTATAGGCTCCGACCGGAGAAAAAATCAGCCGGGTACCACGTGGAATCGGAGGCAAAAGCGATCCTTCGTCAATGATATCGATGTTCATACAAAGCGGACCATAAATAACAGATGGCTCGTTCGGTCCGTTTAATTCCCGGTCGACTTCGATACCGAATTTATACCAGAAAGAAGTAAACAAAAGATTCAAACCGCCATCGGCAACATAGGCTTTTCGTCCGTCAGGCAACCGCTTGGAAGCGAAAATCGAAGTAATCATATAACCAGCCTCATCAATCATCGCACGGCCCGATTCAAGTATGAGTTTGGGAAACGAACCTGGTTTCAGATTTTTATACAAAGCTTCAGAGATCTTCTCGGCATATTCTTCTAATGATGGAATAGCGACTTCTGGAGGCAGATAAGTACCTTTAAGCTTATTGATGGATGGGAATCCTCCGCCAATATCCAGATACTCTATAGAGAATGAATATTTTTCCTCGATTTCATTCGAGAGTGCGATCATTTTCTCAATCTCACGGGCATAAGCCGTCGGCTCCAGGATATACGTTCCAATGTGGCAGTGCAGTCCGTTGAGATTGATTTTCCCACCGTTCTGTATTCTTTTCACAGCATCAAGTGCCTGCCCCGACTCAATATTAAAACCAAAACGGGACCATTGCGGATGAATGCCGGTATCCATATTCACGCGGATTCCAGCCTTAATTTTCTTGCTGAGTTTATCGGCGACGGCTTCCAGGTCGGTAATTTCTTCGAAATGATCAATGTTGATCATCGCTCCTTCTTCGGCCGCCTGTTCCAGCGATTTCATACTTTTATGCGGGCCATTATAGATGATATCGCTCCCCTTAATTCCCAGGTTCCGCGCCTTTTGATATTCAAACTCCGACACAACCTCTGCAAGAGCGCCTTCCGAATGAAAAACGGAGCAAATTGCTTTCAGATAATTGGTTTTGTAGGACCAACCGAACACGACATTGGGATAACGCGTTGATATCGCTTTATGAAAAGTACGATACCGGTTTCGTATTTTCTTCTCGGAATACACAAACAATGGAGATCCATATTTTGAAACCAGTTCATCAATCGGGATTCCATCAATATCCTGCCTGACACGACGATAGAAATACGGGCTGCTGCCGTACTTATTCATCATCGTCGATTGTAATTTGTGAATTACCGGTTTTTCGTACGCCTTCTTCATATCAATATTCTCCCGTTGTCATAATTTTTTGAAAAGGTTGCATGTCGGTGATCATTTCATAGGTATAGCGGATAAAAAGCTTGCCTGCTTCGTATGTTCCAAGCGGAGGCATCGGCAGATTCATAGCTTTTCGCAAAGTATTTGAAGGTAGGTTGATGCCCACTCCCGTTGCGAAATACGACCAGGCCGGGAAACGTGGATTTATTTCAATAAGGTAAACCGAATCGCCATCCACTATACACTCTAACTCAAAGGCTCCCTTCCATTTATAATTCCTGATAAAATCTTCCGCAGCTGTAAGCATT
Organism: uncultured bacterium; assembly: GCA_963783355.1. GTDB lineage: Bacteria > Bacteroidota > Rhodothermia > Balneolales > DATFMH01 > CAWANF01. The sequence goes on along the minus strand of CAWANF010000014.1, from coordinate 205,307 downwards.
TTTTCATTTTTGATCGTAACCCCGGTCCATATTTTTCCCAGCTCCGTGATCCACATTTTTTTGAGCCCGACCATCCCCAGCGAATTCCCTTCGCCATCGCCAACGGCAACGACATTCATCTCATCACCGGTCACCACCTCCTGCACGATAATGGGATATCCCCATTGTGCCACAATCTCATTGTACATAGTAACTGCTTCCTGCCGGGTATATGCCCGGTGCGCTTTATACAAGGCGCCTTTTATCATGACCGGCAGACCAATTTTATCTATGGCTTTGTCCAACTCTTGATAGCTGGTCACAATTTCGGTTGCCGGTAAATCAATGCGAATTGATTCCGCTATTTCCTTTAAATGATCTTTGCCCCGCAGTTTAAACTGTTCAAATGTCGGAACGAATATATGAATGCCTTTCTCCCGAAGTTTATCTTCATACTTTATATAAAGCGGGAGCTCGGAATCGAGCGTAGGAATCACAAAATCCAACCCGAAATTTTCTTTTATATATACCAACCGATCGAGAAACACCTGGAAATCACCGGTTGGATAAGGCATGATATATGATTTGTCGAACAGCCAATCCATGTAAATACCCGGCTCCATGGCATCATAGGCTAACCCGACAAGTTTCAGATTCAGATCTTTATCTTTTCTCAGGCTGCGGGCAACACCTACTCCCGGACCGGGATTATCTACGTCATTTATGCCTGATATTGCAACGGTAATCTCTTTCATATTATCCTCACAACAACTTGTTTTTTCTCAATTGTTCGAGGAAGTCATTTACATCCCGATCGGCCTCTTGTTGAGTCACGTCATATTCTTCGGTAAGCAACCTGGTAATCTCAATGTCTTCTTTACCGGATTTCAAGTACTCAAGAATTTGTAAGCCTATGGAATTTGATGTGAATGCCTGCCCGGTTGTCGGGTCGAAGATAAACCCCTCCTCATTAATAGCTAGTTGATGCAACCTGCTCATGTCGTCTCCTCTTGCTCTTGATTTTTTGCGAACCGAATTACCTCAAATCCTTATTTAAATAGCAGGTAATTGCTTTCGTTTACGTAACATAATATCGCGTTTCGGATAAATAGTCTTTAATAGTATATATCTATTTTACAATAAATGTTGTGAAAAAAAATTAAGACCATTTTGTCAGAATCTTATCCATTCTCGTTTTCCTGTGTTACCTAACACATGGACAGACAAATACTTTCGATTTTCGTAAGGAAAAGGGTGTTGATTGTTCCTGTAACTAAGACGATAACAAACACTATTCATTCAAATACTCTTTTTTATGAAACGAGGGGTCTGTTTTCTCTCTATCCTGATAACCGAACTTTTACTTTTCAATAATGCCACATTAGCACAGAAAAGAACTCTGTACGATGGATTTTCGGAAGGCTCGTTAAATGACAGTGTTAAATGGTTCGGAAATATCAAAGATTTCAAGATTGTAACACAAAGCAAAAACCGGTTACTACGTCTCGATGCATCCGGGTCCGGGAATGCCTGTCTGTCAACCCGATCTATCGCTGCTTTTGGGAGCTGGTCATTTTACATACGCCTCGATTTTCCACCTTCAAACAGTAATCATGCTGAAGTATTTTTAACCAGCAATACAAAAAATCTTACTGCTCGGCCTGATGGCTACGCCCTTACGGTTGGTGAAAACGGAAGCAAAGATGTCTTCCACCTGGTTCGATATCAATCGGGAACCATCACCAAAACAATTCTTTCCGGAAAAACGGATATATCACAAGGAGGCCGTTTCCGGGTTAAAGTGACACGCGACACCACCGGGCTATGGGATCTTTATGTCGGCAAAGGATTCAACTCAAAACCTCAACCGGACGGCTCCGGAATCGATCGAATGTTTACGGCCTCAAAATATTTCGGACTGAAATTGGATTTTACTTCCACACGAACTGACAAATTTTATTTTGATGACTTTCAAATTTACAAAGATCCGATATTCTTCCTTGGAGCTTCCGAGAACAATCCAAAATCTATTGATGTGATTTTTTCGGAACCGTTCGATAATTCATCGTTAAAACCATCTGATTTTTCCCTGAATCGGGGAATAGGAAATCCTGTGAATGCCAAAATCCTCCATCAGGACACAGCACGTATCGATTTTTCGAATCCTATTTCCAGCGGTCGGTATTCTCTTAATATACAGGGTATTAAGGATTTATCAGGACAGACTATCGATCCAAATTCCAAGGCCCAAATACTTTTCACGGACGCTGCCCTGCCCGGTGATATCGAAATCAGTGAATTCATGTACGATCCGCCCTCAGGCCTTCCGGAATATGTAGAGTTATACAACTATTCCGACAAATTAATCAACCTTGAAGGCTGGCAATTGCGGGATCAGACGCAAAACCTAAGAGTGATTTCCCAAAATCCACTTTATTTCAAACCGCATACTTATCTTGTTATTTCCCCGGATACTACCGCTCTGCATGGCTGGTTCGGAGCTCGCAACTATATACAAATGCCGGATTTCCCGTCGCTGAATAATGATCTTGATTCCATTAGTCTGATTAACAGGAAGAAAACATATATCGACTCCCTCAAATACACTTCGGGATGGGGTGGAAATCATGTTTCCCTTGAACGAAAAAGTTATAGCGTCCCTGCTTTCTATTCCGAAAATTGGGGGAATTCAACTTCTCCATTGATGGGTACACCCGGAAAGCCCAACCTGGTTAAACCGGGCACGACGCCACCACACCTTGTTGCAGTCCATTTGTTGGACGGAAGACATATCGAGGCCCTGTTTTCCAGTGACCTGGATAAAAAATCGGCTCAGAATAAAAACCATTATACCTTTTCACCCGCAATTAATATAGATTCAGTTTTTTCCGTATATGATACTGTTAACATTACCCTCTCGGAAAATCTTAAATATAAAATGTCCTATAAATTAACTTTTCACGACATAAACGGGCTTTTTGGAAATACTATTAAATCCGTCACAGATACGCTCATATATGCTCCGGATATCACGCCACCAAAAATAACTTCGGCTTTTTTTAATGATCCTGACGATTCCATCTTCATCAACTGCAACGAAAATATAGGAAATGAGTCAGGGTTAAAATTAAGCTCTTCCGATCTGGGAATAAGACATATTCAGGGAAATCCGAAAGATTCAACACAACTGATTGTTTATGTCACTTCTCATCTCAACAGCCATTCCGATGCCCATATTCGAATACAAAATCTCGCGGATAAAAACGGAAATGTACTTAAAGATACCTCGATAGTTATTGCAAGAACCGGGAAACCCGGAAATATCGTTATTAATGAAATTATGTATAACCCGATAACAAACGATTACGATAACCGTCCTAATCAATGTGAATATGTCGAATTATTTAATCGCAGTAACGTCACTATTTCTCTCAATAGCTATCATATTCATAACGCACCTGATGAAAATGGGAAATATCATTCTTTGTATCCAGAATCGTCTCTGAATAAAGAAATTTCACCTAAACAATTTGTCGTAATTTATGCCGATACCGCTGCTGATTTTGAACATTCAAAGCTCTCAAAATTCTTTGATATAACTACTGATTCCAGTCATTTTATGCGCGTTAATCGAACAACGTTAAGTCTTTCTTCACAAAATGACGCCATTTTTTTGAGCAACAAATACGGAATCACCATCGATTCCGTTTATTATTCCAACACATGGCAAAATCCAAATATAGCATCCACTAAAGGAATCAGCCTGGAACGAATTAATCCATTTTTACAAAGTGACAACTCATCAAACTGGGGTTCATCTGCGAATCCCAAAGGGGGTACACCGGATCAAAAAAATTCAATTTTTTATGAGCCTTCAGCGAAGACATCCCATGATGGTATAAGTTTAGAACCGAATCCGTTTTCACCAGACGGAGACGGTTTTAATGATAATTTGATGATAAGTTACAAGCTCAGCGATCCAAATACTCTACTTGATATCAGGATTTTTGATCGTTATGGACGACTTGTTCGCAGGCTGGCTGAAGGTAAAAGAGCCGGAAAAACGGGAACGGTTATCTGGAACGGATTGTCGGATAAAAATCAACCGAACAGAATTGGGATTTATATTGTTTGGTTTGAAGCTTATGATAATGCATCCGGTTCAAAGGAAATTTTCAAGAAAACAGTAGTTCTGGCAAGACACTTATAAAATTAATAAGAATATCTTTGATGAAATTTATAACTTGCTCCCCATATCGGGCTGAATTAAATCAACTTTATGCATCACTTAATTACTTGAACCACAGCTAACTAATGAAATCTGACATTAAAGCTCCTATAGGTATTTTTGATTCCGGTATCGGCGGATTAACGGTTGCTAAAGCTGTCATGGATACGCTCCCTAATGAACATATTATCTATTTTGGCGATACAGCACGTGTTCCATACGGCATTAAATCTGTCGAAACGGTCAGAGAATATGCCCTTCAGATTACTGATTTCCTGATCAACCGAAAGGTAAAAATGATTCTCATTGCCTGTAATACCGTTTCTGCGGCTGCTGAATCAGATATCGTTAAATACTGTGCTCAAAAAAATATTCCGGTGATAGGTGTGGTTAAAGCAGGTTCTTATGCCGCTGTTAAAGTTTCCGGGAAAAATCATCGAATCGGTGTTATCGGGACGCTGGCAACCATTGGTTCGGGAACCTATGAAAAATCCTTACTGAATCTGGACTCCGATCTACAGGTATATTCAAAAGCCTGCCCTTTACTGGTTCCACTTGCAGAAGAGGGCTGGACTGATAACGATATTGCCCATGAGACACTGGATATTTATCTCGAAGATTTTAAAGATAAGAATCTCGATTCCCTTATTTTAGGATGTACTCACTATCCGCTCTTCAAAAATGCTATCCGAAGCGTTTTGAAAAACCAGGATATCGAAATCGTGGATTCGGCTATTTCTATTGCTGAAATGGCCAAACGACAATTAAAAGAAAAGCAGCTTCTTAATCCTGATCATAAAGGGCAACTGGAATGCTTTGTCACGGATAAACCCCAGCGTTTCCAGCAATTAGCAGAATTATTCCTCGGCAGAAAAATCCACAGGGTTGAAATCGTAAGCCTGAAATAAAGAAGCAACGGGTATTCTTCGTTCACCTGACTACCCTGGTTAAATTTCATTCTCATTTTCGATTTGAATCTATAACAGTTCACTTGCCAGATTAGCCAATTCGGAACGTTCTCCTTTTTCAAGATGAATATGCGCATATAGCGGATTGTCTTTGATGCGATCGATCAAATAGGAAAGCCCGTTGCTTTGTGCGTCCAGATAAGGAGTATCGATCTGGTAAAAATCGCCGGTAAAAACTATTTTCGTCTTCTCGCCGGCCCGGGTAATAATCGTTTTAACTTCATGAGGAGTAAGGTTTTGAGCCTCATCGACTATAAAGAAAATATTGGATAAACTGCGGCCCCGAATATACGCCAGCGGAGTTACAAAGAGTTTTTCAGACTCTACCATATCCTCGATCTTTTGATAATCTTTAGAACGCTCACCGTACTGGCTTTTGATAAAATCCAGATTATCCCACAGAGGCTGCATATACGGGTTTATTTTCGATTTAATATCGCCGGGAAGATAACCGATATCTTTATTGCTCAAAGGAACAATAGGGCGAGCCATGTAAATCTGGTGATAATCTCTCCGGCATTGTAAAGCTCCGGCTAATGCCAACAATGTTTTTCCTGTTCCGGCAATGCCACTGATGGTGAGAAGACGAATATTTTCATTCAAAACAGCGTGTAAGGCAAATGTCTGTTCTGCATTTCTTGGCTTAATACCATAGGCAGAGTTCTTCATGACGCGCTCAATAAGCTGAGTCTGCGGATTGAAATAGGCCAATGCCGAATTACTATCACTCTTCAGAATAAAAAAATGATTGCTGACTGGCCGTTCGTTCACCAATTCTTTGAAAGGTATTCCCTGGCTGTCAAATAAACGATTGATGATGTCCGCATCGTTAATGGTCAGCTCGCTTTTTCCATGATTGAGATGTTCGACATCCTTGATTTTACCCGTTTCGTAATCTTCCGCCTGAAGATTCAAAGACCGTGCTTTAACACGCAGGTTAATGTCTTTAGTCACCAAAACCACATTACGTCCGGGCTCGTTTTTAGCAAGTGCCAATGCCGTATTTAGAATATTATGGTCATTTTTCTGCGACCCGAAAACCTGGTTGGCGTTCAGCTCGGCATTCTGATCCATAATAACTTTAAATTTCCCTTTGGTGCTCCCATTAAGAGAAATCCAGTTCTGCAGCATGTTATTCTTCGAAAGCTTGTCCAGAATCCTGCTGAATTCCCGGGCATGCATATTGAGAACATTGTTTCCTTTTTTGAACTGATCGATCTCTTCGATTACAGTGATGGGAATAGCGACATCATGTTCCTGAAAATTGTAAATGGCATTAAAATCAAATAAAAGAACGGAGGTATCAAGAACAAATGTCTTCTTTTTGGAACGCGGCATAGGCAGGTAAATAGTTGACGTAAATAGTAATTTTCATTAATAGCATAATCAATAAGGGTATCAGCTTCAAGTGAGAACTAATTTATTTTTTCAACATTATTTCAATGTTAATTTCCTGAATAAATCATAAAGTGCAATACCACTTGCCACTGCGGCATTTAAGCTTTCTACCTGATTTTTATTTTTATCACCCGGTATAAAAATTTTCTCACGGCCATATGTAAAAAGCCCCGGATCAATGCCATTAGCTTCATTGCCAATAGTCATGATAAATTTTTTATTTGGTTCGACTGCAGGTAAAGATTTGGCATCCTGATCCAATGCAAGCAAACCGACCTGCCAACCGGCCTTTTCGAATTGTTCAAAAATCATATTCAAATCTCCGGTCAAATACGGAAGTATACCCGTCGCTCCTGCAGTACTGCGAACAACTTTCGGATGGAAAATGTCTACATTCCCTTTCGCCAAAATTAGTCCATCAACTCCAAACCAGGCCGCTGTCCGGATGATGGTTCCCATATTCCCTGGATCCTGAATACGATCAAGCGCCAGAAGGTATCCACTGGTACCCGAAAGCATATTCTCGAGTTTTGCGTCTCCTGGCATTTTGCAGACAGCAATAATTCCCTGAGGGTTATCCGTGTCTGTCAGTTCTGAAAATACTTCCTGCGGAATAAATCGAACAGCTACTTCATCAATTGTAAATTTTGTCTTCTTAACAAATTGTGGCAAACAGGACTGATCTACAAAAATTTCGGCCACCATTTCAGGGGTATTTTGTATGATCTGCTCGATCGTACGCTCACCTTCGGCAAGGTACAACCGCAATTCATCCCTGTACTTTTTCTTCTGAAGCTTCCGTAAACGGGTAATCTGGGTTTTTGATGCTATCGGTATATCATTCATGTTCAAAGTATAGAAATTGTCTGCACTAGATTAAAGAGAGAATAACATTTTTCAGTTTACCGGGGAAATCATAGATTGTAACAGTTTGGAGGAACATTAAAAAACATAAAATAAAGGGTAGTTCATTTTGTATGAAGGCTGGCGGTAAAATATATCTGCGAATTGTAATTATTAGCTTTTTTTTACTGCCGGTTAATGTTTATGCCCAATTTTGGGGTTTGGGACTAAATGGAGAATCGTATTTCAGCCGTCAACTTGATGCCATGAGATGGAAAATGAATGGTGCTTATTCAATTTCAAATTCGGACTTTACCTTCAACCTTCAGAACCTGTTCAATTCCCGTTTATATCTTTTAAATGGACATGCCCAAAATGTACAGGACGAAAACGAGACCGATTTAAATCTCAATGCCTGGTTTAACAAAAATATCGGTATACGTTCCGAAGCTCATTCCTATTCATTCACCACTACCGACGTTTCTCAAAACTATTTTTTAGTCGGACCAGGATACCGGTATGATAATAAATTATGGCTCAGCCCTATGGCAGGATTAATTTCCGATCGAAGGAGCGGCCATCTCGACCAGGGACCGATACTTGGTTTGATGACCCATTTCAAAGATTTTCAGATAGGCGATTTTGAACTGGCACCCAATCTGTTAGCACGATATGCGGATATCAAACCCAGAAGTTCACATACCTATCGTTTCGGAGGGCAAGCACAGTACAATAAATATAATATCCAGATGAATGCTAATGTTCAGATGGGCGAGACGAGGCGCGACAGTTATCAGCCCAGCAATTTTTTAAATCAAAATGTAACCGACGTCATCGAATCTATCGTCAACGACAGTACCTTATTTTCACTGGACCTGACTTTCCCGGTTGTCCGGAAGCTTGTTGGAAAAATGGATTTCTATACCATGACCAATGTCAGGCGATATATTAATAACAATTTAAATGTCACAACCAGCAACGATTTATTCGATTCCCGTTTTGTCCGGCAGGAAATGAATATGGATTTATCAGCTTCATATGATTTGGGTTTTGGACAATTAAGAAGTGGCATGACTTATAACTCCATCGGCTCAGATTCACGATTAATAAATACAGATAATATAACACCCGAACTCGTTCAGCGGAGACAACAGATTTTGCAAAACTCGGGTTTCAGTCAGCAACAATTCGCCCTGTATACTGATAACACGTTGCATTTGAGCTCAAAAAACAGGCTCGAAGCACAGGGACAAATCAGCATACTCCGCTATAATACTCCCGACCAGAATTATGACGATCATGATGAGTTATCCTATCTCATCAATATCAGCGATGAACACCGGTTTGCCGATTATTTGTCAGGAAATATCACTCTTGCCGGGGAAGCTTTTCATAACGTTTTTATTTTTGCCCAGAGAAGTATCGAAAATCACTGGCGGCGCTCCATTCGCCTCATCCCGTCATTAATGTGGCAGCCGGCATCATTCATTCAGATTCAACAGCAATTTCTTATCCGGGCCAATTATACCGTATACGATTTCCAGCTCCCCGGACAGGTAAACAATGATCAGGCATCACGGGAATACGGATACAACACTGCCATAAATGTTCATTTCCTGCCAGGCTGGAGTATCGAAGTGCAGGGATCGAGAAATGAATTAAGAATCGGACGCCTGAACTGGAAGCAATTCACGGAATTACCTCTTGATACGCTAATAACGTACCAATCTCAGTTCATGCTGGCCCACGAATATCATGGCAACAGGATTGCTGCGGGATTACGACTTTTTTTGAAATATGATTACCTGCCGGCGTCTGAAATCCGGGTAGACGTTACCAATAACGGAGCAACTGAAACATTAACAAGATTAGCTCCCGGCCGGCAGACGACATTTCAATGGGGCCCCGCGGTGGAAATTCGCATGCCCATGATGGCCGGTAACGAATTATATATCGATGGCTGGCTGCAGCAACAAAATGTTCGAAAACGATTATATGCGCATTATCCCGATTTATACGCTGCCGATTTTTTACGTGAAGAAAGGCACTGGGCTACCCACGTCTTTCCCAATATCGCGATTCGGGCAAAATTCTATTTTTAAACAAAGAACTACCTACTTTATGTAAAAAAAGCGCTTTTTTACATAATTTAAGAGAATATAATAGCGCGTTTAATCCATTAGTATCTTATCTTGCCAAAAATTTAAATAGAAACCAATATCATCAATCATTTATGGATTTTTTAAAAACTCTCGGTATCCAAAAAACGAATTCCGGAACAAGCACCGGGCAAGAATGGATTCCGACACAAAACAAAGAGACGCTTACCAGTTTCTCTCCTGCCGATGATTCAGAAATAGCCAAAATTACGCTCACTAGTCGTGACGATTATGATAAAGTCATCGAAACGGCTCAAAAAGCTTTCAAAACATGGCGCATGATGCCGGCACCCAAAAGAGGTGAAATCGTTCGTCAGATTGGCCTGGAATTGAGAGAACATAAAGACGAACTTGGAAAGCTTGTTTCGTATGAAATGGGAAAGATTTACCAGGAAGGCCTCGGTGAAGTCCAGGAAATGATTGATATTTGTGATTTTGCAGTAGGTTTATCCCGGCAATTATACGGGCTCACCATGCAATCAGAACGCCCTATGCACCGGATGTATGAACAATGGCATCCATATGGAATTACAGGCATCATCAGTGCCTTTAATTTCCCGGTTGCCGTCTACAGTTGGAATGCTATGATTGCTGCCATTTGCGGTGATGTTGTTGTATGGAAACCTTCGGAAAAAGTGCCATTATGTGGGATTGCCGTTCAGAATATTATCGCTAAAGTTCTAAAAAGGAATAATCTGCCAGAAGGTATTTTCAATATCGTCAGCGGCGGACGTGAAATTGGCGAATGGATGACAACTGATAAACGAGTTCCCTTAATTTCTGCTACCGGTTCTATTCGCATGGGTAAGCAAGTGGGACAAACCGTTGCTGCGCGCCTGGGCCGCTCCATTCTTGAACTGGGTGGTAACAACGCTATCATTATTTCGGAAAATGCCGACATAGAGATGGCTATTCGCGCAACCGTATTTGGGGCCGTGGGTACCGCCGGGCAACGTTGCACCTCGACGCGCCGGCTGATTATTCACGAATCGGTATACGATCAGGTCAAAGATCGCCTGTTGCAGATTTATCAAAATATAACCATCGGCAATCCTCTGGATGAAGGCACGCTGGTTGGCCCGTTAATAGATAAGCAGGCCGTAGACAATATGCAGGCAGCCCTAAATAAATTGAAACAGGAAGGCGGAACCGTATTATGTGGCGGCGACATTTACCAGGGTGAAGGATGCGAAAACGGACTTTATGTCACTCCCGCGCTCTGTGAAGCAAAAAATGAGTACGAGATTGTTCAGGACGAGACTTTCGCTCCCATACTTTACCTGATCAAATATAACGATTTGGATGAAGCCGTTTCGTACCATAATGGCGTTGTCCAGGGACTCAGTTCTGCAATGTTCACCTTGAATCTGCGGGAAGCAGAGACCTTTTTAAGCGCAATCGGCTCAGATTGTGGAATCGCCAATATCAATATTGGAACAAGTGGTGCTGAAATTGGCGGTGCTTTTGGCGGAGAAAAAGAAACAGGTGGCGGCCGTGAATCCGGTTCCGATGCCTGGAAAGCCTATATGCGACGTCAATCCAATACCATCAATTGGGGAACCGATTTACCACTCGCGCAAGGCATCAAATTTGATGTTTGATATTTAAAAACAAACAAAGTCCCCGGAGTTTTTGCATGATCCGGGGACTGTTATTGTGATATTCCCCTTCCTGCTATTCGAAAATTTTCATCCCGCGGCTTACTCTCCGAAGCAATTTTCGTTTTCACCGGATGTTAATCATATTCAATCCACAAAACAATGGAAGAATAGAATGATCCATTGTGCTTTAAAGGATTAGAATAAAACAGAAACTATTTAACATCCATATGAATTTATATTTTGGTATTTTTAAACACTTTGTGCGACTATTCAATTATCATTAAACCAAACAATCTTTAACGGGTTTCTATGACTATTCTGCAAAGCGGAATCGTAAACAGCATTCAACAGGTAAGCCAACAAAAAGGCGCATTCCATTTTCTATCCGAAATTACCTTGGCAGGCAATGAATTATGGCGAATTATCGCCCTGTTCGGTGTCATCGTCTTGTCTTTTATCATTGGCAGGATTCTTAAGATAGTAATGCTGAAATGGGTAAAAAAAGCACAGGATCGAAATAACCTTGCATTATCATCTATACTAAATTCCGTTTCGAAATCTATCACATTTCTCCTGTTCTCTTTAGGACTTAAAGCCGGAATCCAAATTCTGGTTATGGATAAGTTCGCCCAAAATATTGCTTTTACGACAACGACTATTCTTGTGATAATTGCAATAGGAGTAGTTATATATAACATGGTAGATATCGTTGACGTCTGGTTGAGCCGGTTTTCAAAAAAGACAGAAAGCAAACTCGATGATATGTTGGTACCCCTTGTGGTAAAATCACTCAGGGTTACCATTGTTATTCTCGTCTTGTTACAGGTGGCTCAAACATTAAGTGATAAACCTATCACATCTATTCTGGCAGGCCTTGGGGTTGGAGGTTTGGCTGTTGCCCTGGCAGCACAGGATACGATAAAGAATTTCTTCGGTTCACTTATACTCTTTTCCGATAAACCCTTTGAAGTCGGAGAGCGCATTAATGTGGAAGGATTTGATGGAGCTGTGGAAGAAGTCGGCTTTCGATCGACACGCATTCGCACTTTAGACGGTCATTTGGTCACTATTCCCAATGGACAACTTGCGAATATGGCCATCCAGAATATTGGAAAACGCCCCTATATCAAGCGAGTAATGACCGTGACGGTAACATATGATACCCCACCGGATAAGCTTCAAAAAGCCATTGAAATTCTTAAAGAACTTTTGGACAATCATGAAGGGATGAATGAGGAATTCCCGCCCCGGATTTATTTTAGTGATTTTGCAAGTACTTCCCTCGATATTCTTGTTATTTACTGGTTCCATCCGCCTGATTACTGGGCTTTTATGGAGTACGGAGAGCGGCTCAATTTCCAGATTCTGGAACGTTTCAACGCCGAAGGAATTGATTTTGCATTCCCGACTCAAACAGTTTATGTGGCCGGTGATGATAAACGACCGTTCAAAGTCGAATCACTGATTCAGGGCGATGGAAAACAAAAGAATGAACTTTCGAATTAACAAAGAACTTCATCGTGTAACTTCTCTAATCTTCTGATTAATTCCGGGACAAATTTTTTGTGTTCCGGTTTCATCAGAACGCTGCGCAGAACAATGGTTTCCTCGCTGTCTACCTGGATATCGCCATACCGTTGCGATAAGAATGAGGAAGGTATCCTGTAAAGACTCAGGTGAACACCTTCTTTCTTATCCTCCATCCCTTTCGTAAAGATTTTCTGTGATAAGTCCGATATGGCCGAAGTTGTCATCTTTTCCGGCAGAGGTAAATAAGCCACAATATCCAAATCGGGTTGAATAAGAGTCCTGAAACTACCTGAATCGTCGAGTTTCTTTTGAAATTCAAGGGCCGCATCCCGGCATTGCTTCAAAATATTTCCAAGCCCGGTATCGGCATCCAATGGGAATAATTTCAGTGTAGTCCATAATGCCGCAGCAGCGGCACCGGCACGTGAACACTCAAGACTGATTTCTCCCAGATGCAATTCCTTCGATGAAAAATAGGTGTAGGGAGAATCGTGTTTATAGAACTTCCCGACTCCCGGATCCCGGAATAGTACGCATCCACATCCATATGGCTGCAAACCATGTTTATGGGGATCGACGACAAAGCTGTCGGACTCATTGAGATATTGCCACGGTGCCGGATTGATTTTTCCTGTTGGTTCCAACAGTTTATAAAAGCCGCCATATGCGCCGTCGACATGAACACGAATATTATTTTCACGGCAAAAAGGCAGTATTTCCTGCAGTTCTTCAACCAATCCCAGGCCGGTCGTCCCCATCGTTACAACTACAGTTCCTATTTCTCCGGCTAGCTCCCGAAGTGCGTTCAAATCCATTTTGCCGTTTTCAGAAACAGGAATTTCATAACTCTTCACCCCCAGAACCTGGCACATCCGGCTGTGAGTGTAATGGGCTGCCGAAGAAAATGCGATAGTTTTATTAGGATGTATGCTTCTGGCAACCCACAATGCTTCCAGGTTGGCGATAGTCCCGCTGCTTGTCAAATGTCCCAGGTAAATATCATTATAACCTATCATCCGGGCGATTTGAGCAATTACTTCTTTTTCCATGTCCGAAGTCGGCGGGCCACCGTCTAAAGCATGGTTATTGGGATTGATCGTCATAGCCAGGGAATAAGCTGCCCAGGCCAAAGGATGAGGAGGCTTGAGCATTTGTCCGGCGTATTGCGGATGATGAAATGGATAATTTCCTTCTAAACGATGAACCAGTTCACTGAAAACCCGGTCTATTTTCTCAGAATCAATTTTCTGGCTGCTGTCAACCTGGTAGGTACCGAACGAGGCTCTCCAGTCATCAAGAATTTTTAAATATTTGGAAATGATATCCATGATGTTCCGATATCTGTCATGATTTGTATTAGACAGATATTACAGGAAACGAAAACTTAATCCAAGAGAAAGAACCTGTTTAATCTGAATAGCCTTGGTCACATTATCATTATATACTGCAATGAACTGAATATCGGCGTTCATGAAACTGTTGATTTTCCCGGAAAGCTCATTTGAAAAAGAAAAGTCAGTACTGCTGAATGGCTTCAGGAAACTGGTAAACGAAACAAAACCACTGGATAAAGTGACGTTTTTTAGTATTTCCTTGTTGAATTGAACTTCCATTGAAATACCGCCTTCCGACATGAAATTATCTCCACGTTGTAATCCATATTTTTTTGAAAGAGAGGTATCACGTACAATTGTTTGCTTCATACCCAAACCACCCTGTACACTAAAATATTTGACAGGCTGGTATAATAAACCTGTTGACTCTGTAAAGTATGCCGGTGCAAAAAAGCGTGAAATCAAGGTATAAGGCGGACCATTCTGATAATCATATCCCTTATCGAACTGAGTCTGAAAAATCACAGCGCCATACAGGCTTAACTGCTTGGTAGATGAAAGATTATAACTCACCTGGTTTTTCATCAGAATCTGGTCGTCCGTTTTACGGACATCATGCTGTTGCAGCCGCGTTTGTCCGTACTTCAGGTTGATTCCCAACTGGTAACCGAATTTTTTTTCGACATAGACGGCATTAAAGACCGTGGATGCAGTCATTGCCAATGAATTTACGCCCCCCTGGCTCCAGTTCGAGTATGAGGCCTGGTTTCCATTAAGACTTCCAAGAAACTGAAGTTGCCAATCGGGGATGGTATCTTTTGCGGCAGTGAAATCGAAAACCGGTGTTTGTGCATATGTAGGTGCCGAAATCTGGCCGAAACTATATTTCGGAAATAAAACGTAACTCGCAAGAATAATGCCTAAAATTTCAGTATAAACCCAAAAGCGTTTATTCATCTCAACTCAAAATATTTATATGTATTTGTTATTATTTGTGCAACGTGGAATTCACATGATTCAAATCCCGAAATAGTCATAATATATTTATGCGGTTTCCCGATCTCTTTTTCATTATGAAAATAACGATTTTTCTAATGAACTGAATACACGGTTATTGGATAAATAAATCTAACTTATTGATAATTTTGTTCAGCTAATCTCTAGCATAACTTCCGCTATTTCTTCATCCTCTGAAAAAATGACGGAAACATGTTCATTCAGTTTTGTAGGACTTTGTAAACCAACGAATTGTGCTTCAATTGGATAGCGTCTATGTCCTCTATCGACGAGTACGGCTAACATTAATCTTTTTGGTTCACCAAATCGACTGATCTTTTGTATAGTTTGATGAACCGTTCTTCCACTAAAAATGACATCATCTACAACAATAACATATTTATCCTGTAAATTAATCTCTTCAATATTATCCAATTCAGGCTGATCAGCTAAAATATTTATAACCGTTACCTCTGAATGTAAGATAGTTCGGAGCTGTTCAGCTAAAGCAGTGGCAGTAATATATCCTCTTTTATTGATACCAATCAGAATGATATCGTTGCTGCCCTGGCAAACTTCAACTATCTGATGGGCCATCCGAATAATAGCACGTTTTATTCTTTTCGGGCCCATTAAAATTACGGATTGATTTAATGACATAAAATCCTTGATAACAGGTCAAACGAGGTTATTGAAACATGGCTTTAATACTACCCCAGGTTCGTCGAATAGCTGTAGTTGTATAATTAACTTCAGCTTGTCCGATATATTTTATCTGCCCATCTGTAAATACGGCATATAAAGCATAAACTACCGGTTCTGTGCCTGCGGTGGTTTTAAAAACACTTTTATCGGTATATTCATATTCCTTATTTGAAGTAGTCAGAACATTCGATGTATTAACATTAACGAGAGATTTAAAATCAGAATCGTTAATCATCTTCCGTTTCAGTTCATAATGATCGACCCCTTCCTCAAGCGTACTCACCCATTTTAAAACTATCTGGTTCTTGGCATTCAAAGGAATAGAAGCACTAAACTCGGAAACAGTTACCTGACCGGCTCCAATAAAAAGCAGCATCCCTACAATAGAAACAATATAGATGAATATTTTTTTCATACGCAAAAAATACATAAATCCAAGGAAAAATTATACCTTATCCCATTATATTTTTATAAATGAAACCATTAAGGATTTATTTAAAAATGAATAATATTAAATTTAAATCATAAAAACGTAATAAGAAACGTTTTTCAAGGGTGCAAGTTAGTGTAAGTATTTACATTCAAATGAGTCTATAATAAAAAAACAAGAGAGGTATAATAATGGCTACTTCCAATTCTAAACTCGGGCTTTTTCTGGCAGTTGCAGGTTCTTTCGCCGGCGGGCTTGTCATTGGTTTATTGATGGCCCCCAAATCCGGAAAAGAAAATATCGATTGGATTGCCAGGCAAACCGATGATGTAACAGACTGGATAGACAAAAAGGGAAAAGAAGCTTTGGAATCTACAGAAAAACAACTCCACAGCATTTCTTCAAATATTCGTTCAAGTGTACAAAATAATATTCCTGATCTTTATTCAGCTACCGAAGGCTTGAGTCTTGAAGAGGAGGACCTAATGGAATAAAGTAGCATGAATGAACAACTTTTTCAGCTAATTTGGTCATCACTTGCATTTGATACTACAAATTTAAAAACATTATCCGGGGAGACTCTGGAAATTATCTCCCCTGGTAAACAAAACCCGGGCGACGGACCGGATTTCAATAACGCCGCAGTTTCTATTAACAACATATCGTTTTATGGTGATATAGAATTACATCTCAAAGCAAAAAACTGGTATCTCCATAATCATCATACCGATTCCCGTTACAACCGGGTGGTCCTCCATGTTGTTTTGTATGATGAGGATCTTTGTTCCGTAACCCGCCAGGACCAAACCAAACCATTCACAATTGTATTAAAACCCTATCTCTCAGTCGGAGTTAAAGATGCTTTAATAAAAAGCCGAACTCCCTCCCTGCTGCCCTGTCATGGCTTAGCAGGAAAAGTCCCTTCAGAAGTACTGCGAACTCAGTGGAGCCAGGCACAAAATGAATATTTTGAGCAAAAAATTAATTATTTGCAGGAATTCTATTCCGGCGACCTGCCCCCTTCCGAGGCATGGAGAAATATGTTTACGGCTGGCTTGTTTGATGCGATGGGAATCATAAATAACAGATCGGCTATGGTTCAATTGCATAAATTCCTGTGTTTAGAAGGAAATAAAACTCCAAAATCTTTACCGGTTTTAATAAAACGCGCAATCCGTATTTCGGGGATAAACGACCAGACCAAAATTTCTAAAATGCATCGTAATGATTGGGATTTTTCGTCCTGCCGCCCTAACAATCAACCAGATGTGCGCATTCCACAGGCATGCCTGCTAATTTTTAATATCCAAAATCTTCCATTTCGGCAATTTCTGCATGACGATCTGAAAATCATCTGGAAAGAAATAACGAAATCAGACGAAGCAATAAATTCGATAGGTAAAGAACGCCTCAAAGTATTGTTTTATACAGTTTTTCTCCCTGCGATGCACTTATTGGGAGTTTTATTTTTAATCCCTTCAAAAAAGCATGAAACTTTTGAACTGTGGAGCCAGAACAAAATGGCTGTCCCGTCTAAAATCAAAAAGAAATACCCAGGCGGTCATTTCCCAAAATTAATTAATGAATATCCCGCCGGCACTATCTATCAATTTAAGCATTATTGCAACCAGGGCAGATGCTCAGATTGTAAATTAATGAAATCTATTTTGAAGTCTTGACAACTGATAGATATTTTGATAGATTTGGAGTCTGTCATGAAGCGGTTATTGCCCGGTCGTCTAATGGCAGGACAGCGGGTTTTGGTCCCGTCAGTGGGGGTTCGAATCCTCCCCGGGCAACATTAAGACTAGTCAGTAAAGGATGACCCATGGTGAGCCATCCTTTTTGTATTTCTAAACACCAAATATTGATATCAATTGGAAAAGCCTCTTGCCATATTCGCAGGTCGCAGCAATATCGCATTGGCCAGGGCCATTGCTGAACAATATGGGACGTCTCTCGGTGAGTTAACCATCAAAAATTTTTCCGATGGTGAGCTCTATGTGAAGTTTGAAGAAAGCATCAGAGGTAAGGATGTTTTTATTGTTCAATCGACCCCGCCATCCGGCGATAACATCATAGAATTACTTATGTTACTGGATGCTGCAAAGAGAGCGTCTGTTGATCGCGTCACGGCTGTAATTCCCTATTTTGGTTATGCCCGCCAGGACAGAAAAGATCAACCGCGTGTTTCGATAGCCTCAAAATTGATGGCAAACTTACTGGCAGAAGCCGGTGCAGATCGTGTCCTTACAATGGATTTGCACGCACCACAGATTCAGGGTTTTTTCGATATACCTCTTGATCATCTATATGCCAGCCGGATTTTCGTCGAATATTTTGAACAAAATCCGATTGATAATCTTGTTGTTGTAGCACCGGATGTTGGCAGTCTTAAAATGGCAAGAGCTTATGCAAAGAGATTAAATGCCGGTTTGGCATTTGTAGATAAAAGACGGCCGAAGCAAAATATAGCTGAAGTTATGAATATCATCGGTGAAGTTGATGGAAAAAATATTCTTCTTGTCGACGATCTGATTGATACCGCCGGAACATTAACCAATGGCGCTGCTTCACTTAAAGAAAGAGGCGCTCAAAATATCGTAGCAGCATGTGCACATCCGATTCTTTCCGGCCCGGCTTATCAGAGGTTGGAAGATTCGCCGATCGACATGTTGCTCGTCACAGACACTGTCCCATTAAAAAAACCATCACATAAGATTAAGATACTCAGTGTTGCTGGTATTTTCGCCGAAGCTATCCGGCGCATTCATACCGATGATACCATCAGTTCGTTATTTGATGACTAAATATACTTGATACGACCATGCAAAAACCAAACGTAATTGAACTAAAAACAACCGCACGCGAATCGGGTTCCCTGAATGCTGATAAACTCAGGAAGAATATGTTTGTTCCAGCTGTTGTTTACGGACCGGATTTAAAGGAAAATGTCCATTTTTCGGTTTCTGAAAACGACCTGGAAAAGATATTGAGTGTAAAACATATTCAAATTATCAAACTGGTTCTTGAAGATGGTAAAACAATCGATACCATCCTGAAAAAAACAGATTTTCACCCAGTCACCGATCGTCCGTTACATGCCGATTTTTATGCGTTATCCGAGAATTTCCCGGTTACGATTATTGTTCCCCTGGAAATAACGGGAACATCAGCTGGTGTTACGGAAGGAGGTCGCTTATTCCGCCCGATGCGTAATCTTCGCATTAAATGTAAGCCTTCACAAATACCTGCACAGTTATCCATAGATATCAGTGCACTCGGCATTGGCAATTCTTTGCATGTTCGTGATCTGAACCTGGAAGGGATTACCCCTCTTGTCGATCTCAGCAGAACAATTGCGACAGTCAAACCTCCACGTGGTGGATTGAAAGGTCTGGAAGCAGCAATAACCGGTGAAGGAATAGCTGAAGAAGAAGAAGCTGTTGAAGGTGAAACACAAGAACAGGAAGGTGAAACAGAATCTGCAGAATAAGTCTATCTTCGCAAATTCTTATTTCGCTGTAACCCATTTATTATGCCTATTATTATAGGTTTAGGTAATATAGGTGATGAATATGCTCGAACCCGGCACAACGTCGGGTTCGATGTTATATTGAAACTGGCTGATACTCTCTCTGTGAAATTGTCGCCCGGCAAAGGCCCTTTTCTCGCCGGAATTGGCAAACATAAAGGCATACGCACTGTTCTTATTTTGCCAACTACTTATATGAACAAAAGCGGTTTAGCTGTATCCAAAGCATTGAATTATTATAAAGAACCGCTCTCCGATTGCCTTATATGTACCGATGATATAAATTTACCTGTCGGCAAAATTCGCCTGAGGCCTAACGGAGGCGCAGGTGGACATAATGGGTTGAATGACATCATAGAAAATGTTAAATCTAAGGAGTTCCCAAGATTGCGATTTGGGATTGATAAAAATTTTCCAAGGGGGAAACAAGCCGATTATGTACTTTCTCCTTTTGATAATGATGAGCAGAATTTGGTAAACGAATCTCTGATAAAAGCACACGATGCTGTTTTGTGTTTTATCAGGGAAGGTATCGAACGTGCGATGAACAAATATAACTGAGCCAATTATCACTTAAAGCAAACCACAAACATGAGTACAATTATATACGCTATTCCCATCGTAGGTGTCCTGGGACTTCTCTACACCTTTTTAAAGACATCGTGGATTTCAAAGCAAGATATTGGAACTGAAAAGATGGGCCGCATATCAAGTCATATCACCGAAGGGGCTATGGCATTCCTTAAAGCTGAGTATCGTGTTTTGGCTATATTTGTTGTTGTTGTAGCCATTTTACTTGGTATTAGTGGTGCAACGACTCCCGGTTCATCTCCTCTTATTGCCGCTTCTTTCATATTGGGAGCTTTTTGCTCGGCACTAGCCGGGTTCATCGGCATGCGGGTCGCCACAAAAGCTAATGTAAGAACAACAAACGCCGCTCGTTCCGGAATTGGTAAAGCTCTGGAAATAGCCTTTGCTGGTGGTTCTGTTATGGGAATGGGAGTAGTTGGCCTGGGTGTTCTTGGTCTGAGTGTTCTATTCATTATTTATAAAGATCTTTTCACTGATATGAACATGGTTATTACGGTCATTACCGGGTTCTCATTCGGGGCCTCTTCCATCGCTCTGTTTGCCCGTGTTGGTGGAGGAATTTACACTAAATCAGCTGATGTCGGTGCCGACCTCGTTGGTAAGGTCGAAGCAGGTATCCCTGAAGATCACCCATTGAACCCCGCAACTATTGCTGATAACGTTGGTGATAATGTTGGTGACGTTGCCGGTATGGGAGCTGACCTATTCGAATCTTACGTAGGTTCAATTGTTGGAACTATGGTTTTGGGGGCGGCTTTTATGGCCGGTAATTTCAAACATTTGGATACTCATTTCAATGGTTTGGCTGCTATAATTCTTCCCCTGGTGCTTGCCGCAACCGGAATTATCACTTCCATCCTTGGTACTTTTTTTGTTCATGTCAAGGAAGGTGGAAATCCTCAAAAAGCATTGAATACAGGTGAATTTGGATCTTCTTTCGTTATGCTGGTTGCCACCTTTTTTATCATAGAATGGATGCTTCCGGAACAATGGACTTATGCCGGAACGGTTTATACGGCAACAGGTGTATTCTGGGCAACAATCATTGGTTTAGCAGCAGGATTACTTATTGGGGTAGTTACCGAGCACTATACCGGAACAGATAAAAAGCCTGTTATTTCTATCGTCAAGGAATCTGTCACAGGCGCCGCCACTAATATTATTTCCGGATTAAGTGTCGGAATGTTATCTACGGCTATACCAATTCTTATTCTTGCAGCCTCGATTATTGGTGCTTACGAACTTGCCGGTTTATATGGTATAGCTATTGCCGCTGTCGGAATGTTATCTAATACAGGTATCCAGTTAGCTGTTGACGCTTACGGCCCGATATCTGATAATGCCGGTGGTATTGCTGAAATGGCTGAACTTCCAAAAGAAGTTCGTGACAGAACCGACAAACTTGATGCGGTTGGAAACACTACTGCAGCTATAGGTAAAGGTTTTGCTATTGCTTCTGCTGCTTTAACAGCTCTAGCTCTCTTCAGTGCCTACATGCACACTGTGAAACTTACCACTATTAATATAGCTAACCCATGGGTTATGGGTGGACTTTTTATTGGCGGTATGCTCCCATTCCTGTTCTCTGCTATTGCTATGAAAGCCGTTGGTGGTGCCGCCATGTCAATGATTCAGGAAGTTCGCCGGCAATTTGCTGAAATCCCTGCATTGAATGCTGCGTTAAAAGTGATGAAAAAGAATGAGGGCAAAGAAACGAGTGAATGGTCAAAAGAAGATCATGACATTTTCGAAGCGGCTGATGGCAAAGCTGAGTATAGCAAATGTGTGGAAATTTCAACAAAAGCAGCTATCCGTGAAATGGTTATTCCGGGCGTAATAGCCGTAGCCGTTCCGGTCATTGTTGGTTTTGGCCCTCGTATTTTCGGCAGCTCAAATGGTCCTGAAATGCTTGGTGGTCTATTGGCTGGATTGACTGTAACCGGCGTACTGATGGCACTATTCCAGTCAAATGCCGGTGGCGCCTGGGATAATGCAAAGAAAATGATTGAAGGCGGAGTAGAAATTGACGGAAAAAAATATGGAAAAGGCTCTGAGCCCCATAAAGCGGCAGTAGTTGGCGATACGGTTGGAGATCCGTTCAAAGATACTTCCGGACCTTCTCTTAATATCTTAATAAAGTTGATGTCGGTCGTAGCGCTGGTTATTGCAAGCATGCTCGTTCGTTAAAATTCATCAATACCATAATTTAAAAGCCCCGGTGAATATTCATCGGGGCTTTTTTGTTTGTATATTTAGAGCAGATAAAGCATAAATAGCAGAATATTTTATTATGGACATTTTTAAGTTGATTTTTGAACACGATCTTTTACTCGAAAGTCTATCCGGAAATAACGATCCGAAGGGGGAAAAGTCACACCCGTCAACACTAGAAGATTTTATGCGGCCGGTTCAAACCTATTCTCGATTTTATCTGTCCGGCACCCTGATGGAAGGTCCTGATTTCGGCATTGGCTGCCTGGAACACTACAACGATGTAATGAATGCCCTCAATGAGGCGATGAAACCGTATTCATTCACGACCAGTCATAATAAGCTTTATGTGACCTTCTCTGCTGCAATTGATGATACGGAAATCGGAGATGCGATAGTTTGCCACAGGGACGTTTTTGAATCCGACACTGATTTAAAAAACATTTCTATAGGTGATGATGCCGGAGTAAGAGAACGTATGAACATGGTAATAGAATTGATGAATAGTGGACATGTAATTGTGTTCAAAGAGAAATCGAAAGATGGATTTGATTTGCACTTTTTCAGCAAAGAAAATCTGTATGAAAAACTATTTTACCCGTTAAAGCCTTTAATCAGCGAAGATTTCAGGTTATTCAGCATAAACGGGAAACGAGCCAAAAATGAACGGGTTTTCTATTTCGAAACCTACCGGCTGGAAGATCCTCCACACGGTTTCATGGAAGTTTTACCTGAAACAATTATTTAATAACATCATTATAACACTTTACCAATCATCAGCAATCGGGAACTGTTCTGTTCATTAAAATCATTCAATTCATAATCACCATATGTTTGAATAATTTCAATTCCGACAGAAGCCAAATTTTGTTCAAACCAACCTAAAGTATATAATTTAACCCGCTCGCTGTATACTTTTTCGCTGGTGTTCCCTTCTGTTTGGAAAACCATTTTTTTATTAATAGTATCATCCTCAACAAAACGGGTTATATCGAAATTTATGTTGTCAATAATTCCGTTTTCATGCGAAACATAATTATTAATTACATTAATGGCATTCATGTAATCAATAACAATCATGCCGCCGGGTTGCAGCATTTTACTCATAGCATGTAATACCTGCCTATTCTCTTCGTCCTTTTCAAAATACCCAAAAGAAGTAAACAGATTTATAATAGCATCAAACTTCCTGTTCAATGGCTTGCGCATATCCCCAATCAGAAATTCAATATCCAGATTTTGATCTTCTGCTTTTTGACGCGCTTTTTTAATAGCTGCTTCCGACAAATCCATCCCTGTGACATTGTAGTTTCTTAATGACATATTGATGGAATGACGTCCTCTTCCACTTCCTAAATCCAGTATATTCGGATACTTTTCTGCCGGAATTATTTTCTCGAGTTGATCTGCAAGTTTATTGGCTTCCGCGTCATCTCTGTTTGCGTATAGTTTTTCATATAAAGGACTGTCGAACCACTCTTCAAACCATTCCATGAGATTCTATTGTCATCAGTTCAGATTTTAAACTTCTAAGATTGACAAATATACTCAAATTTGATGTCATTTATCATTCCAAAACAAATGCATACCTACTTTTCAACCGCATTTTTTCAGTTTTTACAATTTAAGATATTGTTATCCTAAATTTACATCCTTATATTTATTTTCAGTTTTTTTTCTCTATGAGGTTGAATTTACATTTATAACTAATATATTCACTCCATTTAACTGGAAGCGCTTACATACAAACCTTTCAGAACGGCTTTACAGATTTAAATTTAAGGGAGATTCTGTCTATGCGAAAATTTCTTTATGTCTTAATACTAACTTGCACTTTATCCGTATCGAAAGCGTATTCTAGCGGTTTTGCTCTCTATGAAGCGAGTGTACGTATTGCAGGTATGATGGGTGCCTATGTTGCAAACGGAAACCACGTCTCTACCGTTTTTTATAATCCTGCCGGACTCGCCCAGTTATCGGGCCTTAATGTCAGTTTAGGGAATACGTTTATAGCTCCGCGTACCACATTTCGCGGCCCGCTGCCAAACTCACTGGCTGAAACGCACATGATCAACCAGACATTTAATGTTCCTGACTTTTACGCATCCTACCAGATAATGAACGGGTTTACTGCCGGAATCGGGGTATATGCTCCATTTGGACTTGGTGCAAAATGGCCATCCGACTGGGTTGGACGAGCCGATGCCGTAAATACGGAAGTGCAAACTTTATTCGTCAATCCTACACTCGCATACAAGCTCCCCATTCCGGGATTAAACATCATGATTGGTGGTGGAGTTATGTTCACCGGGTACAGTAAAGTGAAATTGACCCGTGCCGTTACGGAATTAGTTCCGGAAGGTAGTTTTACCTTATCGGGCAGCCAGACCAAAACAGCTATTGGGTACAATCTCGGAATTCTGATTAAACCTATCGATATGATTTCCATTGGTTTTACTTATCGAAGCAGGATGGATGTCAAATATGAAGGTACCGCCAGTTTTACCAGCTTGCCTTCCAGTGAATTCCCGCAGGGAGTTAAAGGAAACACAGAATTGAATATGCCTGCCAATCTGGCTGTCGGTGTAAATGTCAAACCTATCAATAAACTTAGTGTTGAAGCCGATTATGTATGGTATCAATGGTCCAGTTTTAAGACTCTGGATATTAGCTTTATCAAAGCAAACAACACTGCTTCAGGATATGTCCATTCCCCGTAATTACAAAGATACCTACCAGGTACGGGTTGGAGCGGAATATAAAGATGCATTCCTGCCCGGTTTAACACTGCGCGGAGGTATCTCGTATGATGAATCTCCGATTCCAAACAGCACACTGGATCCGACGCTCCCGGATGCCAATCGCTGGGCTTTTTCAGGTGGTGTGAGTTACGGGCTGACAAAAATGATATCGGTAGACGCTTTCTATATGTTCATACGGGCTAAGGAACGTAAAACGACCACGAATTTTGAAGGTTTAAACGGATATTATAACACGTATGCCGATCTCTACGGTATCGGATTGAATATAAAATTATAAGAGGAGGAGCATCGGTTATGAAAAAAAATATTCTACACCTGATTTTATTTACGGCGATTATAACATTCTCGTCTTGTAAAGATTTTCAAACACATACACTTGGTCCGGTAGATTCGGGCACCGCCAGCTTTTCCAAGTACGTAGCCGTCGGAAATAGTCTGACAGCCGGTTATGAAAACGGCGCCCTTTATCAGGAAGCACAAAAGTATTCTTTCCCGAATCTTTTGGCACAGCAGCTCAGAATCAAAGATTTTGAACAACCACTGGTATCAAGTCCGGGGATCGGCCACCGGCTGGAAATTAGCAATTTCGAGACCAGCCAGGTTACACCTAATACCAAAACCGGAACTCCGCTAAATGCATCTCTTCCGGGAGCTTACGATAATCTTGGAATTCCTGGTGCAGTCCTGGCAGACTATTCCAATGTCAATAACCAGGCCCAGTTGAAACAACGGGCTACGGACACCAGCAATCCGAGTTACAATCCGTTTTATGCCCTCGTAATGCGTACAGAACTCCAAAAACCGGCTCCCAGTATTAATGATTTAGTTAAATCGCTGAATCCGACACTGGTTACTTTCTGGCTTGGAGCCAATGATGCCTTGGGATATGTGACTTCCGGCGGTGTAGGCCAGCAAATGACTCCCGTAAATGTATTTCAGCAAATGTATCAATATGCCGGTGCCCAGCTGGATTCCCTGAATGCCACTGTGGTCTTAATGAATTTACCGGATATCACAACCATTCCTTTTGTCTTTTTGACGAATGCACAATTGGCTAAAGAAGGAAAAATAAAACTGAATGCACAGGGCCAGTATCAATTGGTAACACCACAGGGAGATCTGAATATTTATATTCAAACTGCCAATGGCCCGCGTGTGATGATGTCCCACGACTTTCTGTTGTTAACCGCTCAGGAATATCTGGCGACAGCCAATCCTGCCAATGGCGATATGATCACTCCACAAGGAGCCATCCCTTCACAATATGTACTCGACGGCCCGACTCCAACCAGCCAGCCGGGCAGTTCCGAACTGGAGCAGGTCATTGCAACCATCACTCAGTATAATCAAATCATGGCGAACGTAGCACAGGCCAATAATTTTGCGCTGATTGATATCAAGACATTTTTCCAGGGAATTTTTAATAATTATGTAACCACCGGTACCGGTTATACGGATGCATACGGAGATACACTCAATCCGATTCCGGGTTCCCTTTTCGGACTCGATGGTATCCATCCGACTAACAAAGGATATGCTTTGGTCACTAATGAAATCATCAAGACATTGAACCAAAAATATGGTTCTAAAATACCGCTTGTTGATCTGCGGACCATCCCATTGGGACTTCCGTGGCATCAATGACGATAGATTCACTTTAGGAAAAGCAGGGTTTGAACAGCCCTGCTTTTTTTTATATCAATTTTTATTTTCCTCATAATACAATACATTAGGCTGATCATTACATTCAGGTTTATAAATTAAGTTTTGTTTTTGCATGACATTTAATGAGAAATTATTAGCATCTATAAAAAAAAGTCAGTCGGTTTTATGCGTCGGATTGGATCCGGATCCCCAAAAAATTCCAGCCGTTTTCGCCCGGAATTATACCAATACAAACGAACTCATAGCTGCATTCTGTAAAAAAATTATTGAAATAACAGAACCTTGCTGCTGTGCATATAAACCTAATCTTGCTTTTTTTGAATCGCTCGGCCCCAAAGGATTAGACACTTTTTCCAAGGTATTGGATTCTATTCCGGATGACAAAATTGTCATCGCTGATGCCAAGCGTGGCGACATCGGTCATACAGCAGGTTTTTATAAAAAAGCATATTTCGACACTTTTGATGTTGATGCCATTACCCTTTCCCCGCTCATGGGATTTGAAACTCTGACCCCATTTCTGGATGATGTCTCAAAAGCCGTTTATGTACTGGCATTAACTTCGAATCCGGGTGCCGATGATTTCCTGAAAAAACCATTTGATGGCTTCCCGAAACTAAGTGAATACATTGCTCACCATCTTTCTCAACTAAACGCAACACAACCTGGACATATCGGCATGGTAGTTGGAGCTACACAAACAGAGGAACTGGAATCTGTAATTGGCCGCTTTACTAAAGCTTCCCTGCTCATCCCCGGTATCGGTTCACAGGGTGGCTCGATTGACGAATTATCCGAAGCACTTGCAAATCATGAAGGATTGCCGGTTATTAATTCCAGCCGAAGCATTTTGTATGCCGGTGAAGATTCTGAAAACTGGGAATCTGCTGTCGAACAAGCTGCCCAAAATGTGAAAATCAAGTTGAAAACAATCACGAACCGCTATGTCTAAACCCAAAGTAACGATATTCACGGATGGTGCCTGCAGTGGGAATCCCGGTCCGGGTGGATGGGGCGCGCTGCTTGAATTCAACGATAAACAAAAAACCATCAGTGGCGGAGAACCTCATACCACCAATAACCGCATGGAAATCCGGGCTGCCATAGAAGCCTTAAACACGCTTAAGAAAGCTTGTGACGTAACCATACACAGCGACAGCGCCCTGCTCGTCAATACATTCAATAAGGGATGGATTTATAACTGGATGAAAAAAGGCTGGAAGAAAGCGGATAAGAAGCCGGTTGAAAATCGTGAATTGTGGGAAGAATTGTTGAAAGCGATGGAGCCTCATGAGGTCAGCTGGGTGAAGGTAAAAGGCCACGCGGACAACGAAAGAAATAACCTGGTCGATGAACTGGCAGTCGCGGCTATTAAAAATGTTCGTTAGACAGAGATTTTCCCATACTTTAAAACCTTAATGGATCCCTGATCGGAACCAGGGATGACACCAAATTTTTGATACTCTTCAGACGATTCCAATTCGTCCAACGTATGATTGGATCCCAAAATCTATTCCTAACTATAGATTTAACAGCATTTTCAAACGATTCCCATCTTTACACAGCCATCTGTTCCAGGCTGGCAAATGGTTTGAGGCTCAAATCATCATACATGCTATTCTTCGCCTTCATATAGCCTGTCACAGCGATCATAGCAGCATTATCGGTACAATACACCAGTTTCGGAATATGCAGCTTGACGTTCCGTTTCTCCGACAGTCGACGCGCTTTTTCCCTTAGCATGGTATTGGCTGAAACGCCTCCTGCTAAGATGACCGTCTTTGCCCCTGTTTCCCGGATCGCCCGGTCGAGTTTTTTTATCAGCACTTCGGTGATGGCAAAAGACACACTCGCACAGATATCTGCCAGGTGTTCATTCAAAAAAGCATCTTTCTCTTCATCCGGAATGGCATTGATATAATAGAGCGCCGATGTTTTCAACCCGGAAAAACTGAAGTCATATTTTTCGTTTAACAGGGCCTGAGGAAACTTATGAAAACGAGGATTTCCCTGTTGCGCCAGCTTATCCATTTGTGGCCCCGCGGGATATGATAAGCCTAAAATCTTTCCGATTTTATCAAAAGCTTCACCGGCGGCATCGTCCCGGGTTTCTCCCAAAACTTTATGATGAAAAGGCTCTTCGGCATAAATAATCCGGGTATGTCCGCCCGACACAATCAGTCCTAAAAACGGAAATTCCGGCTTCTCATCGATGAAATTTGCATACACATGGGCATCGATATGATTGATTCCAATCAACGGCTTTTTATACGAGATTGATAATCCTTTGGCGAAGCTCAGCCCCACCAAGAGCGCTCCCATCAGACCCGGGCCATGAGTTACAGCAATAGCATCAATCTCTTCCATGGACATTTTAGCCTCGGCGAAGGCCTGTTCCACGGTTAACCAGATCGTTTTCTGATGGGCACGGGATGCCAGCTCGGGAACAACACCCCCAAAACGCTCATGAATCGTTTGTGAGGCAATAATATTCGATAACAAACCGGAGTCGGTGTAAACAGCCGCCGCGGTTTCGTCACAGGAAGATTCAATGCCAAGTATATTCATTCTGATTATTTAAATCCTTAAAAAATGCCCTTCAATATACGCAGAATGGCCTAAAATATTTTAAAGAATGACATAGCAATCACACTATTAGATTCCTTATACTGCTATTTTGAAACAAAAAAGGCCCTCTTTATCATAAAGAGAGCCTTTTCTTTGGAGGAATATTAAATCTTATTTCTTGTCATCATCATCGACAACTTCAAAATCGGCATCAACGGCGTCATCGCCTTTATCTTCTTTGGCATCTTCCGATTTTGCCTGTTGTTCACCGCCGGCCGCGCCTTGTTCTTCAGTGCTGGCAGCCTGGTACATTTCCGTTGAAGCAGCCGACCAGGCCTGATTCAACTCTTCCATAGCGGCCTCGAGTTCATCGGACTTATTATTCTTATGAAGATCTTCGAGCTTGTCCAAAGCTTCTTTGATCTTCGTTTTATTACCTTCTGACAATTTATCACTGTATTCCTCGAGTTGTTTCTTCGTCGAGAAAATCAAAGCATCGGCTTTGTTAGTCACTTCAATGTTTTCGCGCATCTTGCGGTCTTCATCGGCATGTTCTTCGGCCGCTTTTTTCATTTTGTCGATTTCCTGATCGGACAAACCGGATGAAGATTCGATACGGATATTTTGTTCTTTACCGGTGGCTTTATCTTTGGCACTTACTTTCATCACACCGTTGGCATCAATATCGAAGGTAACTTCGATTTGAGGAATACCGCGAGGCGCTGGTGGAATACCATCGAGGTGGAAGCGTCCGAGCGTACGGTTGTCAACGGCTTTGGCGCGTTCACCCTGCAGTACGTGGATTTCTACGCTGGTCTGACTATCGGCTGCCGTTGAGAACACTTCCGACTTGCTGGTAGGAATCGTCGTGTTGGAGTCGATCAGCTTGGTCATTACACCGCCGAGTGTTTCGATACCAAGCGACAACGGAGTTACATCCAACAGGATAACGTCTTTCACATCACCGGCCAGCACACCACCCTGAATAGCGGCACCAACAGCAACCACTTCATCAGGATTTACACCTTTGCCCGGTTCTTTACCGAAGAAATCTTTAACGATTTCCTGAATTTTCGGAATACGAGTAGAACCACCAACCAGGATAACCTGATCGATTTCTGACTTTGAAACTTTGGCATCTTTGATGGCTTTTTCGCAGGGAGCCAGTGTACGTTGTACCAAATCGTCAATTAACTGCTCGAATTTGGACCGGGAAATGTCAATATTCAGGTGTTTCGGACCAGAACTGTCGGCCGTAATGAACGGAAGATTAATGTTGGTTTTCATCGAGCTGGACAGTTCGATCTTAGCTTTTTCGGCGGCATCTTTCAAACGCTGCATAGCCATCGGATCTTTCTTCAGGTCGATGCCTTCCGTCTTTTTAAATTCATCAGCCAGATAGTCGATCAATTTTGAGTCGAAGTCGTCACCACCAAGATGTGTGTCACCGTTGGTCGATTTCACTTCAAAAACACCGTCACCGAGTTCCAGTACCGAGATATCAAAAGTACCGCCACCAAGGTCATAAACGGCAATAACTTCATTTTTTTCTTTTTTATCGAGGCCATAAGCCAGAGCAGCAGCCGTCGGTTCATTGATAATCCGTTTTACCGTTAAACCGGCGATAGCGCCTGCTTCCTGTGTCGCTTTACGTTGCGCATCATTGAAATATGCCGGAACCGTAATGACCGCTTCCGTTACTTTTTCTCCCAGATATTCTTCAGCAGTTTGTTTCATTTTTTGCAGAACCATTGCTGAAATTTCCTGCGGAGCATACAAGCGATCGTCAATCTTTACACGGGCTGTTTGATCGTCCGCTTTAACGACTTTGTAATTAATTCCTTTGACTTCAGACGTAACTTCATCATAACGACGTCCCATAAATCTTTTTATAGAAGCGACTGTTTTTTCAGAGTTTGTAATCGCCTGTCTTTTTGCCGGAGCGCCAACCAGACGTTCGCCATCCTTCGTGAATGCCACAACGGACGGGGTGGTTCTTCCGCCTTCGGAATTCTGTATAACGACGGGCTCATTCCCTTCCATTACAGCAACGCAAGAGTTGGTCGTTCCGAGGTCAATTCCTATTATCTTTCCCATAACTACTTTAGTATCTTTGTTTATTTTTGTTCCTGTTTAATATCGTTCTGTCAATCAATCGGAATCGATGTCGCATCTTTTAATACATCCGATTTGGGCAGAATTACGGAGAGCACCCCGTTACTGAATCTGGCTTTGATTTCAGCAGAGTTTACATCTTGCGGTAAAGCAAAAGAACGCGAAAAAGCTCCGGTTCTCCGTTCCTGCTTTGTAAACAATTCTCCTTCCGAAAGTTCAATAACCCGTTCTCCTTTCACGGTTAAAACATCTTCTTTGATAGCCAGGGCTATCTCACTTTTGCTCATACCCGGAAGATCAAGCATCAGTTTAAACTCTTTATCGCTCTCGATGATATCGGCTCGTGGACGAAAACCGTCTGCTATCGATTCGGGCGTCATGCGGTCTACGAAATTCTGAATTTCGTTACCCAGTTTGTTGATATGCTTTTCAATATCGATGTTAAAGTCGCTCATATTTTCTGCTGATTAATTCAAATTCATTTAACTATACAACAAGCACAGTGCCAAAATGAATATATCATAGTAAAACATGACGAATTGACATTAACCATACAGATAGGATGGGACGTCTGTCAGAACGAATCAACCTCTTAAAGGATGATATACTTAACTCATCAATTTTGTCAGATCATTCCAGAATTCAGGATAGGAAATACGGCTGCTTTCCGCATTAATGATCTTACTTTCCGTAGAACATTTCAGGGCCATCACAGCGGCAGACATGGCGATACGATGATCATCATAACTATGAAAATCGTTACCTTCGGGTTTCAAATCGGGATTCCCATGGATGGTGAATCCGTCCCGACGCTCTTCAAAATCAACGCCCGCCTTTGCCAGTAATTCCGCAGTAGCTTTCAGACGATCACATTCCTTATGACGCAATTCTTCAGCTCCGGTAATCGTCGACGTTCCATCAGCAAAGGCCATGGCCACGCACAAAATGGGTATTTCGTCGATACAATTCGGAACTTCCTCAGGATTGATATCGGTGGCTTTCAGTTTGGCTGTTTTCACAACGATATCAGAGACTTCTTCCCTTCCCTGCAACCGTTGGTCGTCGCATTGTATACTGGCGCCCATTCGTTTCAGAATATGCAAAGCAGCGATGCGGGTGGGATTTAAGCCTGTATTCGGTAATAAAATATGGCTATTGGGAATAATGCTTCCGGCAACGAGCCAAAATGTTGCCGCCGAAAAATCTGACGGAACAGTATAATCCTGATTGGGAATTTCAATTTCACGGCTGCTGCTCACATAAATAAGCCCGTTTTCATTCCGAACCGGCAAGCCCAGCAGAACCTCCGTATGATTCCGGCTCTGAATCTTTTCAATGACCGTTGTTACTTCCGAGGCAAACAAACCTGCCAATAAAACACACGATTTCAACTGCGCACTGGCCACGGGCAATTCGTACGTCACAGACTTCAGTCCATCATGCTTCAAAAAGTGGATCGGGGCATAATTATCTTCCCTGGCCTCTATTTTAGCACCCATCATCCGCAATGGATTGAGAATACGCTTCATGGTGCGGCGGCTTAAAGACGCATCCCCTATAAGTGTTGCTTCGATTCCTGCTCCGGCGACAATTCCACTCAGCAGTCTCATAGTCGTTCCGGAATTTCCACAATCCAAAGGCTCCGTTGGAGTTTGGAAGCCATTGCGTCCAACACCATGTACGGTAACCGCAGATCCATGTTTTTCAATGGAAACGCCTAATTGCTGAAGACATGACAGGGTCGATTGCGGATCGGCCGCCTCCGAATAATGTTTGATCACCGAATCTGTTTCCGCCAAAGCGGCAAACATAGCCGAACGATGCGCTATAGACTTGTCCGGTGGCAAATATAACGTACCTTTTAAACCGGAAGCCGGCTTAATTTTTTGCTCCATCTTATTTGGATTTCAATTCTTTTACGGCATCCCTGGCCGCTGTTGTATTTGGGTAGGTTTTAACAATATTTTTCAGAATACTTTCGGCCTGTGGTTTATTTCCCAAAGATACATAACACTGAGCCTCACCCAACATCGATTTAGCCACCCACGAATCATAAGTTGCATATAATACTTTTACTTTTCCGTATTCCTTGATAGCCTTATTGTATTGTCCCTGTTTTTGCAATGTCTTTCCGATCATTAACTGGGCTTCCGCACCAACGGCAGTCGTGTTATTCTTAGCAATATCTTCGAATTTAGGTAAAGCGGAATCAAAATTATTCAGGTTAAAAGCAACTTTTGCCAATCCCAGTTGTGCCGCATCGCTGCCCGACTGAAGATTCATAGCTTTTAGAAATTCAACTTTCGCCGAATCGGGCTGTTGGAGAGATAAATACGCATTCCCCATGCCAAGATACGATTCCAAATGATACCCTTTAGCTAAACTTAATTCTCTATAATACTTAAGTGATTGAGCATAATTTTCCTGTTGATAATACAACCGGCCCAAACTTGCCAGCGAGGTGCCATAACGATCGGAATTTGTATAATTATTTACCACCGTCTTATAGGAATCTATTGCTTTAGGAATATTATTTTCCTGTTCGTAAGCATCCGCAATATTATAATAGGCTTCCGGAATCATATTGTCGTTATTGGTAATGCGAAGATATTCCTTCAGAGATTTGATGGCACCGTTATAATCACCCGATTCCAGTAAATTCTGGGCCTGTCTGAATCGCAGTTTGTCAGCCATATTAGATTGAGGATGTTCGGATAAATAATTTTCCAGAATTTCAGAGCTCGTGTCTTTATTACCTGCGGCAATCTGGGCATATTGAATTCCATTCACAGCTTCTATGATATAGCTGCTCCTGGGATAATTATCCATCACTTTCTTATAGGCGGCAATGGATTTTTTGAATTCCCCGGCATTGTAATAAGCATCGCCAATGTTATACTGAGCACGGGCAGCCCAGTTCGAACCGGGATATCGTTTAATGACCATTTGAAATTCGGTGATAGCCTGCTGATAATTATTAATCAGGAAATAGATATATCCGATGTTATACTGAGCTTGCTCTCTGAGACCACTGTTGGGATACATTTTCAGCAGTTTTCGCAAGGTCGTGACCGCCTCATAAGACTGATCCGAACGATAGTAGCTGTTTGCTATCTGGTACAGAGCATAATCCCCTCCGGGATCCGACCCGACAACCTGGTTATAGTATTGAATAGCCTGTGGATATTCTTTCATCGCGTAATAGGAATCACCGATACGCAATTTGGTATCCACATCATAGGGAAACAATGCGATGGAAGGTGGATTATAATGCTTTAAGAACTCTTCAAATGGAGGAATAGCCTGGTTGTATTCTCCCATTTTAAAACGTGCCCATCCCAGGGAATAACGGGCTGCCCCGACGAATTTGGAATCAGGAAATTTATTTATGAATTCTACGAATTGTCCGGCCGCCCTACTGTACTTTTTCATATGATAATAGGCATTGGCACTCCAGAACAACGCTTCGCCCTTAAGTTTCTTTGAAGTACTGTTCTTATAAACATCCTGAAATTGCGGCTGTGCCTGTTGATACGCCTGGTTCTGGAATAAAACCCACGCTTTCTGAAAACGGGCCTTCCGATTGATCACCGGGTCGATGTTAACACTTTTAGAGGCCTCATCAAAAGCTTGCATGGCCCGGGTGTATTCATTATTGGCATAATAGGCTTCACCAAGCAGTGAAAACAATTTGCCGGGCTCTTTCAGTTTGATCCCGCTGCGAACCAGCGACAGGCAAGTCTGTATCGCTTCTGAATTTCTACCCGTCTGAAATGCGGTCATTGCCCACTCGTAATAAGCGGGTTCAACCCACAAGCCTTTTTTATATTTTTTGCCAAATTCCCGAAATGTATTTATAGCACGATCATAATAACCGCCGAGCTTTTCATTTACTGCTTGGTAATACAGCGCTTTTCTTGCCACATCATCATTTCCGGCGGCAGCCTTACCGAAAGCATCGGCAGCCCAATGATAAATTTTTTCCTTGTTATATACCCATCCTAAACCATAATAAGCTAACCGGACCTGGTCGGTTCCTTTATTCATATTAATGTAGCGCAGGTAATAATTGGAAGCTTCGGTATAGTTATTCAGGTAATTATAACTCTCGGCAATCAGGTAAACGGCTTTTGATTTCGACTCTTCATCGAGATAGGGCATGGCATTTTTCAATGCGTCGATGGCCTCACCGTACCGTTTCTGTTTGTAATACGATTCCCCCAAAGCCGTTCCAACTCTTCGCGTGACAGGATCGT
Source organism: uncultured bacterium (assembly GCA_963783355.1). Classification (GTDB taxonomy): domain Bacteria; phylum Bacteroidota; class Rhodothermia; order Balneolales; family DATFMH01; genus CAWANF01. The sequence continues at coordinate 169,433 of CAWANF010000014.1, read as the reverse complement.
TGGGATAGCGTTTCTTCAGTATTTCGAAAGTCTTGGTGGAAGCGGCATAATTTTCGTCGTTCAGGTATGAGCGTCCGCGGGCATACAGCGCTTTAGGAGCCAGCCCGGTGTTCGGAAAAGAATCGGCCAGTGTCATATAATACTTCCGGGACAAATTGTTGTCACCCATGGAAGAAGAAGCCTGAGCCATCCAAAAAAGTATCTTCGAAGATTCATTTTGTCCCGGCTTATGTTGCAGCGCTCTGTCGTAATAATTGATGGCATCCTGGTAAGAGCCGCTGGCATCGGACCGATCTCCCAATTCAACTAACAAATCGACGGCTTTGTCTCCTCGTGGATAACGATCGAGATACTGCTCAAAATATTTGGGCGCATCTGTCGAATCGAGTTTCGATTGGGCCCGGACAACAAAATAATAAGCCGATTGATTAACGGGATCATCCGGGTGATTTTTAATAAACACATTAAGTGTCTTCACGGACTCTGCGAACAGCCCGTTATCGTAAAGTTTGATGCCGGTAAAATAATTTTTGTACGCCGGATCCGTTGCTTTTTGGGCTTTGCTGATATCCGTTAAACCGGCAACGATAATAGTTATTATAAAAAGTAGCTTAACTGACCGATGCAATGTTAAATAATTTTTAGTTTTATGCTCTTGCTTTATTTATATGGAACGAGAAATCGACTGGAATAATATAGTAAGTTATCATCTCGGTTAATAATAATAACATACCATTAATAAAACAGTATAGTAAACTGGTAAAAATTCTTTAAGAAGGGCCGGCAAATCCGCTAAATTTCCAGGAATCGCAGGAACTCATCCGCTCTTTGTTCGAACTCGAATTCCGAAAATTCATCCCTGGTTTCTGCCGTAATAATAAATCCGTGTCTTTTCAGTGAAGAAGTAATAGCTGATATTTCAGTCAGATTCATTTTAACGGAAACCCTGATATTTCCTTCTGTATCGGCGGGTGTTTCTATGATAACGCCCAGAATCTTCGCACCTTCCAGTTCAATAATCCTGATGATATCCGACAGCATATAATCACGCTGTGCAATATCGACCGTGATCATCGAACCGTTTTCTGTGATATTCAACATCTGGAATAAACCATCAAATACACGACGTTTCTTCAGTACACCTAAATAATGATTCTCATGATCTATGACCGGAAGAAATTTGATTTTATTTCGAATCATCACTCCGGCTGCCTCGAAAAGCTGTTGCTCGGGAAAAGCATGAAATGGCAAAGAGGTTATTCTGTCCAGATTGTCATCGGTTAGCTTACTGACGGCTTCTTTGGTAACCACTCCCATCAGTTTGTTGGATAACCGATCCACGAACGGCATGATTTCGGTATTGAACTCTAGCATAAGTTCTTCAGCCCGGCCGACAGTGTCGTCTGAGTGAATGGGTTCTACATCGGTATTTAATAAATCTTTTACCAGCATGACAAATAAATTGTTTTATCCCATTTCATTATATCACTATTACGTTTAACAAGCTATAGATGTTTCTAAATCATTTTTTTTGATAAGACTTTTTAATTCTCCGAGATAACGATCGTGAATCTCGAATGTAATTCTTACCGTATCATCAATATATTCTTCTTTTTCCACGAGAGCGATATCATGAATAAATGATACCGCCTTATAATCTTTTACCGGCACTTCCAACGTTTGACGAATCAAGCCTTTCTGCATGACTTCTAATACCTTGGCTTCCAAATTATTGAGACCTATATGACGACTGGCTGAAATCCACACGGCATCCGGATATTCCCTTTTCAGTGCCAAAATCCTGGATTTATCTTCGATATTATCTACTTTGTTGAATACCAAAATTACCGGCTTTGAATCAGCACCAATTTCTTCTAATGTTTTCTGAACAACTTTGATGTAATCATCAGCCACAATTGAAGAAGCATCCACAACATGCAGTAAAATATCGGATTCCCGTATTTCGTCCAGGGTCGATTTAAAACTCTCAATCAAATTGTGAGGAAGCTTGCGAATAAAACCGACCGTGTCCGAAATTAAAAGATCCTTATTTTCAATTGTAAATTTTCGCACTGTGGAATCGAGTGTGGCAAATAAACGATCTTCCGCAAAAACATTGGTGGTTGTCAATGCATTCATTAGCGTGGATTTACCAGCATTCGTATAACCAACCAGGGCAATCCGTGTCATTCCGCGGCGTCCTTTTCTTTGTGTCATACGCTGGCGATCCAGTTTTTCAAGCTTAGTCTTCAGCGTAGCAATTCGCTTTCCGATCAAACGGCGGTCCGTTTCAATTTGTGTTTCACCAGGACCTTTGGTACCGATGCCCCCTTTTTGACGGGACAAGTGCGTCCATGCCCGTGTCAAACGCGGGAGCAGATATTGCAGCTGAGCCATTTCAACCTGTGTTTTAGCAGCAAACGTTTTGGCCCGATAAGCGAAGATATCGAGAATCAACCCGCTTCGATCTAATATTTTTGCGTTTGTATTGCGCTGAATATTCCGAACCTGTGTCGGCGTGAGATCATCATCAAAGATAACAAGATCGATTTGAGAGCTCCCGACAATTGAGCTTAGTTCATCAAGCTTCCCTTTGCCGATATAAGTGCCGGGATCTGCCTGAGTCCTGTTTTGGAGTAATTTATCGACGGTATAACCACCGGCTGTCTGTGTAAGCCGTTCCAGTTCGTCGAGATGTTCCTTTGCAATTTCGCGTGGCACGTCCGGTCCGTATAAACCAACCAGCAAAACCCGCTCTTTTTGTTCTGGCTTATTTGTAACGATACTCAATTATGGTTTTTAAAGGTTAAATATGAGATAATGCTCCCGATCATTAGAGAGTCTATAAATGAAACTAAATAAATTATGAAGAAATCTTCAATTTAATTGCTCATATCCTCGAACAGGCTCATAGTCCTGATTAAAACGACGCCCCAGCTTATAGCTTAGAATCTTTCTGAAAACGGGTTGATTTTCCTTTGGTACGTTCAATTCCAGGCGGATTGAACGGGTTAAACCCGTAAGTTCGTCGTCTAAAGCATAGAAAAAAGTGTAATGGCAGTAATGATCATTTTCTCTCTCTACAAAATCGATGATGCGGTGCCAGGCAACGGTTTGGGAAGGATCGTTGATATTCTTTACGATCCCATGATCGGTTACGTAACGTTTCGACATCAGAAAACTGGATACAAACCAGTTAATGCCGGCCCATCCGTAGCAGGCAAAGATAGCCAGGTGATCAAACCGGTGATAATAAATCGACAAACCGAATAATGTGGCAGAAAATACTAAAAACAATGTTGCAAACAGTGGATATCCTTTAAGACGCCCTGCTTTCCACGTTATAATTACATTTCTGAGCCGGAACACGTTGGAAATAGTAATAAACGTCAGGATAGTAGCCCCAATCGTAAAGAGTACGAGGATAACCGTAAAGACTAACTGAATTTGTGGTATGTAAGAAGAAATATTCATTAAACGGTTTCAGTTCTGTAACTTTTTGCGACGACTGTCTCCAATATCAGGCAGAATAGACCTGCCCAAATAAACCAATTCCAAATTTCTGTTCCAAAACCAGCAGAACGAATCTCTTGATTAATTTCTTGTGAACTCATTCTGCCGACATCAATTACCTTAGTACTAATTAAATCGCTCTTCACCAATTTATCAAGATCTTTATTTGATAACGTAGCAAAGTTCGATTCCATTATATTTTGATTAACGGCTACGACTCTATTTTTATTTTCTTCCTGAATAACTAAAAGTCCCGGTGACCATTCATCAGCTGAATATGATATTTTTAATCCATCGTTAACGGTATTAATTATCGGCTTTACTGTCTCATTATTTAATTTTATCTCTACACTCCTGACCTGGTAAGGAAGTTTTGTTTCAAATGGTTTACCCAAAATAAAATTTTGCAATCCACCAGATTCCGACGATGAAGCAAATAAAACCATTCGATACATTACAGGGGCAAAGAGTGCATTTGCCGGAAAAGCAGACCAACCGGGATTCATTCCAATTGCAGAAATCATCACAATGCCATTTCCTGATTTTTGCTCGGATAACAACGGATCATTTAAATTGGATTTTAAAACCGTCGCCGAACCAACCGATTCGTCAGGTTTGTATATCCAGTAATAATACAGGTTAGGTAAATCGATACGAATGTTCTCGTCTTTTTTTATAGAAAAAATACTATTCAGGATGGGATGGCCTTCTATCAGGTTTCCAAAGGAAGCTATTTTTTGAAACGATCCGTAATTTCCACGGAATCCGGCAAACCGTCCGGCATTAAAAATGGAAAGAAGTTTATTGTAATTTGCCGGGTCTGCTTTTTGGGATGGAATGATTATCAATCCGTGGCCTTTTTGAACGTAATTTCTCAAATCCGGCAACAGGTAAGCAGGTATTTCCTGTAATCCGTTTAAGATGATTACATTAGCCGATTGCCAGGATTGTGAACTCAAATGATCAATCGCCACCCGGTTAACAGAAATCTGGGAATTTGTTTCCTCACCTGCTTTTAGTGCCTGGTACAAAAATCCCCGATCTGCTGAACTACCGGGAGCATCACCGCCCGTAACTATTAAAACGGATTGTTTTTCCGGCATTTTTATGGAAAAATACCGGGTATCATCAAATTTATAGGGGTCTCCATCCAAAACAACGGAGCCTGTGACATACGATTGTGTATCCGTTGGGACATCAAATGTGAATTTTTTACTTTGCTCCGGTGACAAATTTAAGGGATACTGCCCCGTGATTTTATGATGAATCTTCAGGGAAATGAAATTATTGAATATGGGTTGATGACTGAAATTTTTAACCGTTGCTGTAAGTTCTGCCGGTTTTCCTTTCGCCAGTATTGCACTGGAGAGCTCAAGATTTGTTATGGCTACATTCCCGTTGGAAGCATTTCCAATTTTGACAAACTGCAGCGGAACAGGAACTTTTCCACTATTTGTTGTCTGTCTGAACAACTTATTCTTCACGGCATCAGATATTTGAGTTTTCTGAGCATCGGACAGCCAATACATAACAACACGATTAAAACCGGATTTGGAAATCTCAGAGTAAAGGGATTCTAACCGCCGGCCAGTGAAATCTCCTTTATTCATGATTTTAAGTTTACTAATCAATCGTTGTGCGGATTCACGGGATAAAATATTATTGTTAAGCAACTGTCCGTTTGAATTAAAAATAATAAATCGATCCGAAGCGTTAGATTCGTTAATGATCCGGGAAACAAATTGTTTTGCCTGTTCCAGGTATGGTCCTTTTTCATCGATCTGCACCATACTGGGGCTATTATCGAATAAAATCCCATATAAAATCGGAGCATTTCCCGAATGGGTATTTTGTACACCCGGTTTCAGAAACGGACGAGATAATCCCAACACCAGAAATGCGATGGCCAGTAATCGAATTGCCAGTAACAGATACTCCTTTATTTTTATCTTCTTTATAGTACTTTTCTGGAGTTGTTCGAAAAAAGCAATCGTAGAGAACGGCATCCGTTCCGGTTTTCGAAGATTAATCAAATGAATGATAACCGGGATTGCCAGTGCGGACAGACCAATCAGATATAAAGGATTTAGAAAACTCATTAATAAAAGTATTACTTTAGTACGTCAAACCGGCTATAGTCATCTGGTTTACCAAATAATTGAGCAAATTACAGAACAGTTAAACTCATGACATTTTTTACCCGTTTCATGGTAGCTTTTAAAAAGATATTAAATAATAAAGGAATCAAAACCCCCTCCTTTCAAATATTATTTTATTTCATCCTTTTTTCCTCATTTATAACCTCGTGTCGGTCTATCCCTGATAAACCATGGACATCATTGATCCCCGGTTATGTACCTGCCGTTGTTATTCCGAATCCAAATACGACGATAAAGGATGCGCTCAATTCTGAATACATGCCTTTTTTTGACGATATCACGTCCTCAGCTATTCCCTTGATCGAACAGGTTGAAAAAGTACCTAAACATGATTTGGATGTAAAAGCGATGATCATGTATCCCGATTTATCGACCGACTGGCAACCTGTCTGGATAACGACCGCTCCCAAAGATTATATCAAACATCTCGACACCTATTTCCACGAGCCTTTCACTACAAATCATTACCATTTCGATGATGTAGAGATCTATAAATATCATGTCGATCAAAGATTGGTTTATGCAGCCGAAATTAAGCAATGGTCAATTTTCTCCGAAAGCAGCATGGGAATTGAAGCTTGTATCCGTGCATATATGGGCCATATTCCCGCACTTGATATCAAACATATTCAGGTTAAACCGGGTACGCTTATTTTAAATGGCGGGCATCTCGACAGCTGGGTGAGTCAGCAAAGTGCCGTACGTTTCCGTCCGTTGATTTTAAACGCTTTTGCAGGCATGGAACCTGCCGATTTGTCGGTTGGTTATTATGGTAAAGACAGCAACAAGAACCTGGAAATCTCCGGAAGTATTCCGTTGGATTCGGCCGGACATTCTAACCTGACTAAAGCATTATCCAGCATGAATGCTCCTATGACACTGGATAGATATATTCCATCTGATGCTGCCGCTTTTGCCATTTTACATGAACCTGTTCAGGACCCCATAATATCGGATTCCCTGCAGCTTGTATCGGCTTTAGATTCTTCCCTTGTAACTAATCCGGCAGAAATAAAAGATCTGGACACGAACATCAGGCCGGAATTTTCTTATGTCACATTTGATCCCGGTGGATATTTAAGCATAGGTGAAAATCTTTTCATCAGAAAATTGAATGATCCCGATGCTTTTCTGCATAAGATTGATTCGTTTGTAACAAAAGGACTGATAAAAAAAGAGGGAGACGGGTATTTTGTTCACAGCCCCGTTTTAGCAAAAATTATCGGCTCGCCCTTGTGTTCATACGAAACATTTTACCTGAGTGTAACAGGTAATGTTGCCGTCATTTCACCACGTTTAGGTTTGACAGACCGGGTAAAATCGGATCACAACCGAAACCGTGTCTTTTACTATTCGGAAGATTTTACGAAGATTAAAAAGGATCTGCCTAAACGATCCAGTGCTGTATTTTTTGCCAGAAGCAAACATTTATACCGCTATCTGAAATCGTATCTGAGCCCTAATAACTATGTATCGGCCGTAACATCCAAATTTGATCTTCTGGCTGCCAGTATGCAATTGGGTGAAAACGGCAAAGAAATGACCTTCCATTTAAAAACGTATAAATCTCAAAACTCTAATCTTCCATTCCGTGAGAAATGGGTATTTCCACTCAACGGGGGAGACTTGACCGGAACGCCTGTCTTAGCAGATATCGGTGGCAGTTCCAGAGATGAAATCCTGTTCGCAACTACCAATGGGAATATATACGCATTAGCGTCGGACGGTACCATTCTGACACAAATGAACACCGGAGATGACACTCCCATCGGCTCACCTATTGTTTATGACTGGTACGGAAACAATCAAAGTGCCATCATGATAGCAGCTGGCAACAAGATTTATGCATGGAACGCTCATGGCGATTTACTGCCGAAGTTCCCGGTTAAACTGGAAGAGCAAGTGACGGCACCGCTCACAATTGGTGATGTGACTCGCGATGGTCTACCCAAAATGATTGTTGCAACAGCCGATCATAAATTACACGTTCTAAACGGCCGGGGCCTCGACATCGGAGGATGGCCGGTTTCAACCAATGCCAATATCAAAAACCAACCCATTCTTCAGGAGTTTGATGGACAATGGTCGGTTTGGGCAACCGCAGAAAATGGGTTATTTGCCTGGAACAAAAACGGGACACTCAGAAAAGGATTTCCGGTTTTCATAAGTGCTTCGTTCAGCACTCATCCGGTTTTCGACGATAACAACGCTTTCATCACTTCCGCCGACGGATATCTGTATACCCTTGGCAAAAACCGGATTCTGACCGACAGCTTGAATACATACCGTCATACCAGTTACGATAGTCTCGGAAACGGGCTTCATCTCGGAGCACTTTATGTCTCCAATACGGCTCTGAATGGGACCCCATCTATCCAGGATGTAAATGTCCGGTTAGATTCAACAACCGTCCAAAAAGAACATCTCATATTGTTACAGAGCAGTAATGGTTCGGAATTTCTGTACACATTGAACGGAGCACTGCGTTTCACTGAAAACATGGGACAGCCAACGGCAACAGGTGAAGCACCATTCGTATCTGATCTGAGAAATGATAATAATCCGGATGTCGTTTCTGTGTCGAACTATGGTCGTTTGTATGCCTGGGACATTCTAACCGGTGAACGAATGTATGATTTGCCTACATCAGCTATGAAATATCCCATAGTTACCGATCTGGACGGTGACGGAAATATGGAATTGATAGCAAATACACAGGATGGCCTTGTTTGCTGGACGCTTACAAAGAAAAGTGAAATGACCGGTTCTGATTCCGCGAAATCAGGCCAGTAAAGAACGTAAGGCGGTTTCCAGTTCCCTGTATTCAAAGCTGAATCCGCTGTTCAATAGCTTTTCCGGGATTACGCGCAAGCTCGAAGTAATAGATTCAGCGGCTTCGCCTACGGCTAATTTCAGGACAAATTCCGGCACAGGTAACCATGACGGACGACTCAGCACTTTTCCCAAAATCTTTGAGAAATCTTTCATTGTAACCGGGTTAGGAGCTGTCGCGTTAAATGGCCCGGTAATTTTCTCCTGTTCAATGGCAAACAGTAAACTATTACAAAGATCCCGAATGTGAATCCAGGGAAAATATTGGTTTCCGGATCCGAGTGGCCCGCCGATAAAAAAGTTAGCCGGCGTTAACATCCTTTGCAGGGCCCCGCCGTCTTGATCTAAAGGAATACCAATTCTTGGAATAACAACCCGGATACCAGATTCCTCCGCTCTCAAAGCTTCTTCTTCCCATTCCATACAAATATCGGCAAGAAAGTCATCTCCGTGCGATGACAGTTCGGTAATAAATTCATCTCCTTTATCACCGTAATAACCCACAGCCGAAGCCGATAACAACACTTTTGGTTTCTTTTCTGCTTTGTTGATTCCCTCAAGCAATGCCGTGGTAACATTAATCCTGCTGCTTCTTATATGCTTTTTTACCTGTTCTGTCCACCTTTTTTCAAATAGATTTTCTCCTGCAAGATTGATAACAACATCAGATTTGGAAATAAGACTGGATAAATCGGATTGCCATGCCGCAAATGTTCGGCGTTCGGATTCATAAATTTTGTATTTCTCAGGTGAACGACTGACAATCGTTAAATGATGCCCCTTATCCATCAAGGACTTGGCCAGATGCCATCCAATAAACCCTGTTCCACCCGTAATAAATATTTCCATTTTCTTTTTTCTTGATCTAAGAATCAAATAGCATGCAATTCCTCCGCATGTATCAGGGCAACACCAAGCCCGGGATCATCATCCACTATAATATGGTATTTATCATCCAGTTGAAAACCTTTAAAGGGATCTTTTTCCAAAAGCCAGGGCCCATCAATATCGGCATAATCGGCACCCATACTCATAATGGCGGCCGCGGTATTTGCAAGAGAAGTTTCCAGCATGCATCCAATCATTATTTTAAGCCCCATTTCCCGCGCCCGTTTCATTATTTTATAAGCAGGAATCATTCCTCCAACTTTCATCAGCTTTATATTGATACCGTCATAATATCCTGCGATATCTTCCAGCGGCTGTTTTCCGGTGAACGATTCATCTGCAATCATCGGAATATTCGTTTTACCTCTGATGGATTGTAATATTTCTTCAGAACCTGCGGGAACCGGCTGCTCTATTAACCGTACATTATTGGATTCTAGAAATGACAACATGTTCAATACCTGACCAGTTGAGCTCCAACCTTCATTGGCATCAATCCACAATATTTTGTCCGTCCATTGCCGGATATTTTCGATTATTTCTTTATCGTGATCCGTACCAAGTTTTATTTTTAAGACAGGAGCATCACCCGATTCAATAATTTTTTGTTTGAGAATATCCGGATCATCAATACCAACAGAAAGGGAAGTAACGGGGCCGGTGTTCGAATCACTATAAAAAAACCGATGAACCGGTTTCGAATGTTTCCTTGCATACCAGTCCAGAACAGCCATCTCAATACCGGCTTTGGCAGCAAACTGTTCCGTTGATAAATCATTCATATAAGAGAGAAACCGTATAATATCACTGTAATCGGATATTTTTGGTATTTCAACTTCTCTGAGAAAGTAAAGAGCACTATCTATGGATTCATTATACCGGCTGTTTGGAGCGGCTTCACCCCATCCAACAAAACCGTCGGACTCAATCCTGATAATAATATTTCGAACGACACTCCTGGAACTTCTTGATATAGTAAACGTGTGCCTCAGAGGCAATTCCACCAGGAATATCTGCACATTAAAAGAAATCATAACTTATCATCTCCAAAGCTGGAGAAAAATAAACATCGCCAAAGAGTTCATTAACAGGGCGTCAAAACGATCAAAAACCCCACCATGACCGGGTAAAAGATGTCCGGAATCTTTGATATTGACAAAACGCTTCATTTTACTTTCAACTAAATCGCCAACCGGACCAAAAAGACTAATAATAATTCCCAAAACAATAGTAGCATTTAAACCGAGTGGGTAATAAATCCCCATAACGAACCACGTAATGGTCAGGCCAATGCCAGTACCAATAAATCCGGCTACAAAACCTTCCCAGGTCTTTTTGGGACTTATATGCTCGGCCAGTAAATGTTTTCCAAATGCTTTCCCTCCAAAATAAGCAAACACATCATTACCCCAAACGGAAAGCAACAAAGCAATAATTAAAGAAAAACCGTACATATTCAGGCTTATGTTCCTGATTTCTACCATACAAAGCAGTGCCACAGGTGCGTATATCGAGGCAAATAGCGTTCCAAATATGGCTTTTACGCTGTCGGCATTCTGGTTCAATGTTTCGATAATCATGAGAGCCATCAGTAATACCAATCCCCACAACATTGCGGCAGGAATGATATTGAACATGATGATCCATCCGCCAATCAAATAAGAGAGATATTTATTTGGAGGGAATCCAGCCTTCGCAGCTATTTCTCCCATCTCATCGACAATGAATAAACCGAGCAGTAAGATAAGAATATGAAAATACCAGCCTCCCAACCATGCTATCCACAAAAACAAAGGCCCGGCAATGAGTGCAAAAAGTACTCGTTTCGCTAGTTTCGACACGTAAATTTATTTAAATTTCGATTCCTGCTTATTCTTCTTCATCCGGAAGCTCAGAATGGCCATCCTGCCATTCTGCAATGGCATTCTCAGCCTCTTCAGCCATATCTTTCGGAGCATATAAATAAATCAATGACATCTCACCAACGGTCAAATCGAAAGCGGAATCTCTTTTAGATAGAACACGACACTCGATTTCGCGGCTCTCCAGATAACTTTTGGCTAATTGTGCATCATAATCTGTGTTGGTTTTATAAACACAAATCCAACCTTCTACTTCATCAGGCCTTGGTGTGCTAAACATGTTGCGCTCCTTCCGATTTTGAACTTGTTTCTTTATATAATATATACAATAAATATGTTGAAATAATTACACTGGCCGCTACCCATAAAAGTGGAGGCATCGAGGTAGCTGCTCACTTTTGAAAATGCATAATCCGGGAACTCGTAAGCGATGAGAACACTCGCACCGTTATTAACAAAATGGGCAACCATCGCCGGGTAAATACTCTTTGATTTCCAGGCCAGAATCGCCAATAAAATTCCTAATAAAGCTAATGGGATAAATTGAGTAAAACGAACATGATAGAGGGCAAACATAACACCGGATACAACAACAGCCAGCGTGACACCCCATTTCTTTTTCAAAGCATTTAACACAAAACCCCGGTACATAGTTTCTTCACAGATTGCCGGCACCAGGGCTACGTGAAATAAGGTGATGAGCACCATCTTGTTTCCCGAAAGGAAATTCTGAAGCATCTGATCCTGCATATGCTCAAAATGGAGATAACTCTGTGGAAATGGGATTTGTAGGTTTACCCAGGATAAAAACCAAATGAAAGGCTGAATAGTCAGAAAAAGGATTACTGCTAATAATATGAATTTTCCCGTATCGGCATCATGTTGAAACCCAAGAAACTCAAAGGTTCTGGCTTTCGGTGCCGCAAGACGGCTTATTCCCAAAGTCGCCAAACCTATGAATAAAATCTGAGCTGTGGAATTTCCAATAAAAACGAGGCCCAGGTTCTTTGTAAGGCTGGACATATTTGATAGATCCTTTATGCTTCCCGTTTTCGCATATACGAGAACAAGGGATATCACAGAACCGACAACCTGGAATATGATGAAAGAAACTATAATCCAGCCAAAAACATACAGCCAGGTTGGAAAACGATTTCTATCCAGCCAGGATGTAGAATAAGCATCCTCGTTATGAGGGTTATCGAAGTATTCCGCCATTAACCTAATTTTCTCCTAAAGTTTATGTACAAATTATTTCTTTGAAAATAATTTAGCTCCCAACATACCAGTAAGTAAATTTAAAATTCCTACACCTATTACGTTGACAGTGTAACCAATATATTTCATAGTTCCACCCATGCTTTGCATCATATCAACAGTCTGCTGTTTTTGAGCATCCGATAAGTTGGGCTTAGCATTTATGAGAGCAATTTGATGATCTATTATTTTCTGAGTGAAAGAAGGATCAACTAAAAGCCACAACTGGCTCAAAAGTACGCTTAATATTCCAATAAAAAGCCCCGTAAGAAGGCCAATAACGGCACCTTTACCAATGGCCATGGCAACCTCATTTTCTTTTTGATAATGCCATGTAGCCAATAATGCTCCTATCCCTGAAAACAGGCATATAACTGTGCCTGAAATAGATGTAAAACTAGTACTTGCAGTTGAATTTATCTGGTAATAACCAAAAAATGTCCCCAGAATAAATGATAATAATCCAAAAACAATACCGGCTAAAATCACAGACGGCCAATATGATTTTTCTTCTAATGGTTCCATGCAAAGCCCTCCATTTTAGTTTTGAGTTTTTTTAATGAATAGAATACTTCGTCAGACAAATAATAAGTAACCGAAATTCCCAGGAAAATACCCGTGCAAAAACGGGACATATTTGTATTAATCCACAAACCACTTAGATTTCCGATAAAATCAATTACGATAATTAACAGACTGAGAATAAGCAGCTTCCTGCCACCTTTCAGCGTTTTCTTCCTCCGAATTACTAACAGTGGAAATATAATGCTACCGGCAAACAAACCGGAATAAATTCCAAAACAACGAGTACAAACAGCCATTTGAACACCATTTATATAAAAAGAACGTTCCGGCAACTGATGGCATAATGAAGAAAAGAAAAATCGTTGCCAGCTAAAATACCAGGCTGATGGATCGCTGTTAAAAACGCCAGGCCCCAAAGCGACGAAGAAAAGAAAACCCGTCAATGCTACTCCTGCGGCATAGGTTGTCCAGATCTTCTTTCGCTTTTTATCCTCAAGTTTCATTCTAAATAATTAAAGGGAAAAAATGGAAAAATGTGTTAAGCTATTATGATACAAAAAGAAGTGAAATATCCAATGCCTGAACAGAATGAGTCAGCGAACCAATCGATATAAAATCAACTCCTGTCTCTGCGATGGCTCTCACACTTTCAATACTTACATTCCCGGAAGCTTCGAGCAACACCGAACCATTTACTCTTTTCACGGCTTCACTCATGTCTTCCAAAGACATATTATCAAGCATAATATAATCAACGCCATTAATTCTCAAAACCTCTTCCAGTTCTTCAAGGTTGCGAACTTCAATTTCAATCTCAGCCTCAAATTGATTCTTGATACGATATCTGATACAAGATTGAATAGCATTTTCGATGGATCCGGCCACAGCAATATGATTTTCTTTTAAAAGGAACCGATCATCCAACCTCATCCTGTGATTGGTTCCCCCTCCTAATCGAACTGCCCATTTATCAAGGTACCGTTGTCCGGGTGCGGTCTTTCGGGTATCCAGAATCTTTGCATTTGTGCCGGCAGCCAGATCCACAAACTGGCGGGTTCTCGTTGCTATTCCGCTCATCCGCTGCATGAAATTCAAAACGGTTCGCTCTCCTATTAAAATAGAATGCGCCGGGCCGTTGACAGAAGCGATTTTATCTTTTTTTTGAATCAATTCCCCATCGCTTGTGAGCATCTCAAACTGAATAGAATGATCAATTTCCCGGAAAATATATTGAGCGATCTCCAATCCGGCAATAACACCATTCTGCTTAGCTATAAAAGTAGCATTTACTTCTTCCCGGCCTGAATAAATTGCACCAGTAGTTATATCACCTTTACCTATGTCTTCTTTTAATGCCCTTTCGACAATAAACTTAACTTCATCTGTAATCATATATTTCCGGATATATAATTTCGAATCCCCTGATTAAACAATTCTGGTGCTCTCATTGGTTTTCGGCTCTCAGCATCAATAAAACACAATTCTACCATTCCGAATGCATTCAATACTTTGTCGTTATTGGTTTTAATGTCATAATAGGTTACCAGACGAACCTGTGGATAATCAAAAATATGTACCGTAATGTTCATGAGTACATCGTATAGTACTGGTTTTTTATATTCCAGTTCGGCATGTACTACAGGCAACATGATTCCCGAATCTTCCATTTCCCGATAGGGTATGCCGGCACTTCTGATAAATTCAGTCCGGGTGACTTCAAAATACTGCAGGTAGTGACCGTAATAGACATAACCCATTTTATCCGTTTCACTGTACCGGCTTCGCAGTTGAATAGTGTAGGAAACCAGTGGTTTTTTATCGGGCAATAACGACATAAATTATGAACTTAATCAGCTTTTTTAGCTGTATCAGTGACCCAGACTCCCATTGAGGAATACTTATCGATGCGTTGTTTAACCAACCGGTCCGACTTCATCTTGCCGAGACGTTTGAGACTTCCCAAAAGCTGTTTTTTAACAGCAGCTGCCGAAGCTTCATAATCACGATGGGCTCCGCCCAAAGGTTCCTGAATTACACCATCTATGACTTTCAATTCAAGTAAATCATTTGCCGTCAATTTGAGTGCCGATGCCGCCTGCTCTTTAAAATCCCAGTTTCTCCACAAAATTGATGAGCAAGATTCCGGAGAAATGACAGAATACCACGTATTTTCCATCATATACACTTCGTTTCCCATACCGATGCCAATGGCGCCGCCACTGGCCCCTTCGCCAATCACAACCGAAATGATCGGGACTTGCAAGGTTGCCATTTCAAATAAATTTTTGGCGATGGCTTCGGCTTGTCCCCGCTCTTCCGCTTCTAATCCGGGATAAGCTCCCGGAGTATCCAATAATGTTATAACAGGAATATTGAATTTTTCAGCCATCTTCATCAAACGAAGAGCTTTTCGATACCCTTCGGGATTAGCCATTCCGAAATTCCGGTATTTCCTTGATTTGGTATCACGCCCTTTTTGATGGCCCATAATCATAACAGAAATACCATCAATGGTCGCCAGACCTCCAACGAGGGCTTTGTCATCAGCAAAATGGCGATCCCCATGAAGTTCAATAAAATTTTCCGTCATTTTAAAGATGTAATCCAGTGTGTAGGGACGGTCGGGATGGCGGGCCAGCTGTACTCTCTGCCAGCGGGTCAGATTTGTAAATATAGATACACGGAGATCTTCAACCCGTTTTTCCAGCTTTTTAATTTCTTTTTTCAATACATCATTGTCAGCGATAGGAAGTTCACTGAGTTCAACAATTTTATCTTCAAGTTCTACTATGGGTTTTTCGAAATCTAAATAATTCATGTATAACTATTTTTGTCTGTGTATGAAGACTCAACAATTAGCATTCAATATAACAAATGCTGAACATCAAATTTTGAAACCGTAAACATTCTTCACAGAAAACATACTTCATTACAAAGTATGAAAGATACTTCGCATTTTTAAAGACCATACGCGCCAAATGGCCTCAATCACGATTTTCTTCGACATTTTTGATACGCCACTTTTACGTTCTCTGAATATTATGGATACTTCTTTGATGCGAAAACCTAATTTCCAGGCACGAAAATGAATTTCTATTTGAAAAGCGTAACCATTTGATTTTATGCGATCCAGATTAATGGATTCCAACACCTTGCGATGCAGGCATTTAAAACCCGCAGTTGTGTCGAATATGGTTAATCCGGTAACGAAACGGGCATATAAGTTTGCGGAATAGGATAAAATCAGGCGTGATAATGGCCAGTTTATGATACTGATTCCTGCAGAATACCGGGAACCTATGGCAACGTCAGCTTCTCCCGATTTCACTTTTTCTACAAGTTTGGGAATGTCTTTCGGATCATGTGAAAAATCGCAATCCATCTCACACAAATACATATAACCGTTATCGAGGCCAAATTGAAAACCAGCAACGTAAGCCGTTCCGAGTCCCATTTTTTTGCCACGCTCCATAAGATGAATTCGTCCTGGATTTTTCTGTGCTTCCTTTTTAACCAGTTCGGCCGTACCATCCGGAGAGCCGTCATCAACGATGAGAACATCTACCGGAATTGATAGATTTAACAGATTTTGAAGCATGGGAACAATATTCCCGGCTTCATTATAAGTTGGTATAATAACGATTACTTCAGAACTCATCTAGACAACGTGCCCTTTAATAATTGAGTATTAATCGGTAAGTAATTGCAGGACAAAATATTTATATAATAATATTTAAACGATTATAATTATAAGTAATATTTATTAATAATAATTTATTGTCCTTTTCCGGTTATAACTGTAAAAATGGTATTAATTAAAATTTTAAAATCCATCCGTAGTGATATATTTTCGACATAAAATAAATCATATTTCGTCTTTTCCCTAACATCTTCAATACTGGCATCGTATTTCCATTTTACCTGTGCCCACCCGGTTATTCCGGGCCTTACTCTCAGCCGTCTGCTATATAATGGGATGTCATTCTTAAATTTTTCGACAAAATAAGGCCTTTCCGGTCGCGGACCAACAAGACTCATGTCTCCTTTTACAACATTAATAAACTGTGGAAGTTCGTCGATTCGCAGCTTTCTCAACCAACCACCTAAAGGTGTGATTCGAGAGTCATCCTTTTGAGCCCAAATTGGTCCGGTATGTTTTTCCGCATCCTCATACATTGTCCGAAATTTAAATATCGTAAACTCTTTACCATATAAACCCACTCTTTTTTGTTTAAATATTGCCGGGCCTTTAGAAGTGCTCCAGACCAGGACAGCAACGAACAAGGTTACAGGCAGTGTAATGATTAAAATTAATACAGATAGTGAAATATCCATCAGGCGTTTCGAGAATTTTTCCCACGTGGGCATAGGATCCGGCATCACTTCAATTAATGGCAAACCGAATATCTGGTTAGTCTGATTCAATCCTATAATCATCTGATAAAAATCCGGTATGATTTTCACTTTGACATCCGGAATATCAATCTGATCAATTATATCAATGATGCTGTTACTTTCCGATTGTTCCAGGGCCACAATAATATCATGAACATCATTTTTGCGGGTCAGGCTTTTTAAATCTCTAATATTTCCCAAATAAGGCAAAGTTGTTCCGGATATTTGCAAAGAATTCACCGATAATCCATTGGTTCCAACCATTCCAATGACTTCCATACCTGATGCCCTGTGCCGTTTCAAACTTTCAATGACCGATTCAGCTGTTACTCCGGTTCCAACGATAATCGCTTTATGCAATCCCCGGCCACGCCTTACCCGGAACCGTTGGATGGATCGGATGATAAAACGGTCAATTGAAACGTAAATAACAACAATTGCCCAGTATAATAAGGTAAATGTTTTGGCATGCCTGATATTTCCGGAATTCCATCCAACACTATCGATGAACAGCATAAAAAACAGGATCAATGTCCCGATAAGTGTAATCTTGATAACACGGACAATTTCATCAAAACGGGAAATGAGATACAAGTTACGATACAATCCAAAAACTGCGAAAATAATAATCCAATACAAGGCAATAACAATCGACGGCAACAAAATGGAGATGGGTGTTGCCCCGCTATTATCAGGAAACCAACTCAGATGAAATCGTATATAGTAAAAGGTATACCACGACAATACCAGTACGATGAAATCTAAAACAAGTGTTAACGCAATATTTTTAATATCATTCAAATAGTTTCTTCTCGAATAATGAATTCCTTACTATAGCTTTTTAAATTAGTATCACTTATTCACAGTTACAATTACATATTTTTATTAAAAAAAACATATAAAATCATGGCGGCCGGCCATATTGAAAACCAATACACATCACCTCATTTGAAACCTTTTTTTGAATTAATATCGAAATCATCTTCGACTAAAGCACGTCGCGGACGGCTGACAACCAGCCATGGCATTATCGAAACTCCCATTTTTATGCCCGTTGGCACACAGGGAACCGTAAAAGCCATTCAACAACCGGAATTAAAAGAAAAAATTAAAGCACAGATTATTTTAGGGAATACCTATCATTTATATTTACGTCCCGGAACGGACATCCTTGAAATGGCAGGAGGATTGCATGGTTTTATGAATTGGGATTTACCTATTTTGACCGATTCCGGTGGTTTCCAGGTCTTTTCTTTATCGGAAATTCGCAAACTACATGAACGCGGAGTAACCTTCAAAAGCCACATTGATGGCTCTAAGCATTTGTTTACTCCCGAGAATGTTGTGGAGATACAACGTAAGATTGGATCCGATATAATGATGGTTCTTGATGAATGTGCACCCAATCCAAGTCCTCATACCTATGCATTAGAATCTATAAAGCTAACCCATCGCTGGGCTGCAAGAGGCAGAAAAGCATTCCTAGAAACCGAACCTTTATATAGGCATGAGCAATTTCAGTTTGGTATTGTCCAGGGTTGTACATATGCAGATTTAAGGAAAGATTCATCAAAGGCCGTTGCCGATTTTGAGTTTGAAGGAAATGCCATAGGTGGATTAAGTGTTGGCGAACCCGCGCCGGTCATGTATGAAATGACGGATATTTGCACCGATTATCTTCCAGAAGATAAACCAAGATACCTGATGGGTGTTGGAACACCCGGAAATATTCTTGAGAGTGTTGCCCGCGGAGTTGATATGTTTGATTGCGTCATGCCAACCAGGAACGCCCGGAATGGCATGATTTTCACACGAAATGGCTCCATTAATATTCGTAATTCCAAGTGGAAAGATCATTTAGGGTCAGCGGATCCGGATTTCCCTTCCGATTTATGTATGAATCACAGCATGGCCTATGTTCATCATTTATTTAAATCGAAAGAGATTTTAGGGCTTGAATTAACCTCTCTGCATAATCTTACATTTTATCTGTGGCTTATGAATGAAATTCGGACTCATATCGAAAATGATACTTTTAACGATTGGTACCCGGCCATGGTTAAACGAGTAGAAACAAAACTTTAATCTCCGTCTTGCACCTAAATATCCCAGCGGATTCACCTTCCTAAAAATAGTTTTTATAATAATATCGAGATCCAGCCAAATTGAGTAATTTTGCAAATAATAAATTTCATACCGTTCTTTCTCTTCTTCGTGATATAATCGCTGCTCATTTATTTGCCGCAATCCGGTGATGCCGGGTTTATAATTCAGGCTATCAGAATCGTTGTGTAAAAATGGAGCCCCGACAAAACTTAATATCCCTTTCAATATATACCAGGAGAGCAAATAATAATTCGCCCATTTATGCTTTTTAATCGGATATAATAATTTTAATGTAACCGGCCGGTTTTTCACTAAAATCTGAATTTGCCTCATTTTGGATTTTTGAAAACCAATAAACGGAAAAACAAAGATTGTCGATATCAATAAAATTCCTGTTGAAGTGACAATATCGAACACCCGCTTTATAAACCGATTCCAGTTTCTCTGATAAGCCAGTTCAACATCAACGATAGGGATATTTTCTAAATATTCAACATTCGACTTACCAATGATAAAATCTAAAGAATCAGGTACAATCTTGAAGGTCGTTCCGGGATTTTGAATTTCAATCATGCTATGCAGGATATCATTATAACTCACCGCATTTTGCATGAATAACACCTGGTCTATTTTATGTTCTTTAACCAGGTAGGACAGATCGGTCAGATTTCCTAATACTGATACATTTTCAACATATTTTTTTACCGTACCATTTTGACTCACAATACCTTTTATGTCGTAATTCCATTCAATTTTAGAACGGATTTTACGAATCAAATCGCTTGTTTTCCCATTATCTCCAACCACCAATATCCTTGTATTCCGGAAACGTCCTCTGATTCCATTAGAATTACTATCAAAATTTTTTCTTAACAGTCGAATTACAGATAATACTAAGGTACTGACAATCACATCCATTACTAATATCAGCCTGGAAAATGCGAATTGTCTTAAAAAAAAGGTGACTAAAGCCACACCAGCAAAAGCAAGAAAAATTGTTTTAACAAGTAATGTGATCGATCCTTTTCGTTTACCATATAGATCATAATATTTGGCCACGAAAAGGAAAATAATGGTGACTAATACATTTACAATTAAATAAAACGGATCATACTGCCTAAATACGGTAGAAACAGGAATAGCGTAACGGAAAATGAAACTAAAAGCTATGATAAGATTTAGAAAAAGGACATCACCAACAAGGTCAATGTTCTTTTTAAACTGCGTTTTCAGATAGTGAATAATTCCCCTTAAAATGATACCAAGAACTATCAGGAAACGAAAAAACAGGCTATAACCATAGCTGTAATGTTTTTTAAAAAATTGATACAGGGCTTTATTAAAAAGAACGATATAGTCTATATTTCCTTTTTTAGTGCTTTCACCCTTATAATGAACAATGCTAGTTGCAGGGACATAATCTATATCATAACCAAGTTTATTTATACGATAGCATAAATCGATATCTTCCCCGTACATAAAAAATTGTTCATCGAAGCCTTCTGCTTTTTGGAGAACTTCTGTTCGGAAAAACATAAAAGAACCTGATAACACGGGGACCTGAGAAGGCTTATTCTCGTCCATCCAGCTCATATAGTAATCTGCAAAGGTTTTGCTCTTTGGGAATAAAGCGGTCAAGCCTAAAACTTTCCACAGAGCAGAAATGGGTGTAGGGATAGATCTTCTTGACTCCAGGGCAAAAGTACCGTCAGGATTTATAATCTTACATCCTGAAGCGCCTGTTTGTGGGTGTTTGTCCATATGTTCTTTCAGCACCGATAATGTATTTTCGCGGATAAGCGTATCGGGATTAATCAACAATGAATAAGTACCTCTTGCCTGCCTGATTGCCTGATTGTTTGCCTTTCCAAATCCGACATTCCGTGTATTTTCTATAAAAATGACATTAGGAAATTTTCTTTTCAGGTAAGAAACAGAGTGATCTTTAGAGGCATTGTCAACGACTATTATTTCAACATCAAGGCGGCCAACTGCTTTATAAACAGATGATAACATATTGGCAAGGAATTCCTTCACATTATAATTCACAATAATGATACTGATATCCTTACTAAAATGAGCTTTGTCCGGCATAAGTGACTATTAAGGTACCATAACTATCAGACGATATTATAAAGTAATGATAATATTATTATGAGGATGTGGCAATGCAATGTCTGAAATAATCCTTGTCCACTTATGGAGGGGGGGAAATGGGATTGAACTATAATTATCCAGAAAAGTGAGGGGGGAAAAAAAAAGGGATGAGGCAACGACCTACTCTACCGCTTATAGGCAGTACCATCGGCGCAGAGGAGCTTAACGGCCGTGTTCGGTATGGGAACGGGTGGGACCTCCTCGCTGTGATCACCTCATCCAAACTAGTTTGGAATGCTACAATAAAAAAAGGCGTATTGGAATCGGTTCGGGAAGCGGGGCAGAGTCCTTGCCAAAAGGGATTGGGATGGAGTTTGTCCAAGCCCTATAAGGAAAGTCTCAAGAGCGATTAGTACGGCTCAGCTGAGTGTGTTACCACACGTACACCTGCCGCCTATCAACGTGGTCGTCTACCACGGCTCTTAGGGGAATACTTATCTTGGAGTGGGCTTCGCGCTTAGATGCTTTCAGCGGCTTATCCCGTCCGAACATAGCTACCCTGCGGTGCCACTGACGTGACAACAGGTACACTAGCGGTTCGTCCACCCCGGTCCTCTCGTACTAGAGGCAGCTCTCCTCAGTATTCCTACGCCCACAGCAGATAGGGACCGAACTGTCTCACGACGTTCTGAACCCAGCTCGCGTACCGCTTTAAATGGCGAACAGCCATACCCTTGGGACCTTCTCCAGCCCCAGGATGCGATGAGCCGACATCGAGGTGCCAAACCTCCCCGTCGATATGAACTCTTGGGGGAGATCAGCCTGTTATCCCCGGAGTACCTTTTATCCTTTGAGCGACGGCCCTTCCATTCGGAACCGCCGGATCACTAAGACCGACTTTCGTCTCTGCTCGACCTGTATGTCTCGCAGTTAAGCGCCCTTATGCCTTTACACTCACGTCACGATTGCCAACCGTGATGAGGGCACCTTTGTGAGCCTCCGTTACACTTTAGGAGGCGACCGCCCCAGTCAAACTACCCACCATACACTGTCCCCCACCAGGGGGTTAGAACCCAATTAAAGCAAGGGCGGTATTTCAAGGGTGACTCCACCGACGCTGGCGCGCCGGCTTCGCAGTCTCCCGCCTATCCTACACATGCGTTAACCGAATCCAATGTAAAGCTGTAGTAAAGGTTCACGGGGTCTTTCCGTCCCGCTGCGGGTACTCGGCGTCATCACCGAGACCACAATTTCACCGAGCTCATGGCTGAGACAGTGCCCAAGTCGTTACACCATTCGTGCAGGTCGGAACTTACCCGACAAGGAATTTCGCTACCTTAGGACCGTTATAGTTACGGCCGCCGTTTACTGGGGCTTCGGTCAAGAGCTTCTTTCCGAAGAAATAACCCCCTTCCTTAACCTTCCAGCACCGGGCAGGTGTCAGTCCCTATACATCGTCTTACGACTTAGCAGAGACATGTGTTTTTGGTAAACAGTCGCTTGGGCCTTTTCACTGCGCCCCACCTTGCGATGGGGGATCCTTCTCCCGAAGTTACGGATCGAATTTGCCGAGTTCCTTAGCCATGAATCACTCGAGCACCTTAGGATACTCTCCTCACCTACCTGTGTCGGTTTACGGTACGGGCACCATGAACTAACTGCGACGCTTTTCTTGGCAGCCAGATTACCCTGATTATCCCTTCGCCCGAGGGCTCCGGGTACTGTCGGAATTCAGCCTTAACCGGCGGATTTGCCTACCGGTCAGCCTACCTCCTTCAACGTACATTCGTCGGTACGCACAGGTGTCACTTCTGCGTCACGCCTCAGCTTAGCGTTCATGTGTGGTACGGGAATATTAACCCGTTTTCCATCAGCTACGCCTTTCGGCCTCGCCTTAGGTCCCGACTAACCCTGATCCGATGAGCGTTGATCAGGAACCCTTAGGTTGTCGGTGGGCAGGATTTTCACCCGCCTTATCGTTACTTATGCCTACAGTTGCTCTTCCAGAAGCTCCATCCCGATTCACATCAGAACTTCACGGCCGCTGGAATGCTCCCCTACCGCCCCGAATTACTTCGGGACGCACAGCTTCGGTACCGGACTTAATGCCCGCAAATTATCGGCGCCGGATCGCTCGACTAGTGAGCTATTACGCACTCTTTAAATGAATGGCTGCTTCTAAGCCAACATCCTAGTTGTCTGGGCAATCCAACCTCCTTTTTTCAACTTAGTCCGGATTTGGGGACCTTAGCTGATGCTCTGGGTTGTTTCCCTCTCGCGACCGGACGTTATCACCCGGCCGCTGACTGCCTGCTAGCACAAACCGGCATTCGGAGTTTGTCTAGGTTTGGTACCCGGTGAAGGGCCCTAGCCTAATCAGTGCTCTACCTCCAGTTTGCTACACACAGACGCTATACCTAAATATATTTCGGGGAGAACGAGCTATCTCCGAGTTTGATTGGCCTTTCACCCCTATCCACAGCTCATCCGAGCACTTTTCAACGTGCAACGGTTCGGGCCTCCACGAGGTCTTACCCTCGCTTCACCCTGGCCATGGATAGATCACTCGGTTTCGCGTCTGCCCCGCAGGACTGCTCGCCCTTTTCAGACTCGCTTTCGCTTCGGCTCCACCCCTGAGGGGTTTAACCTTGCCCTGCACGGCAACTCGTAGGCTCATTATGCAAAAGGCACGCCGTCATCCCGATAAATCGGGACTCCGACCGCTTGTAAGCACACGGTTTCAGGTACTATTTCACTCGCCTTCTCGGCGTTCTTTTCACCTTTCCCTCACGGTACTAGTTCACTATCGGTCATACAGGAGTATTTAGCCTTACCAGATGGTGCTGGCAGATTCACGCAGGATTTCACCGGTCCCGCGCTACTCAGGATACCACCGCTATCACCTCGCATTCACCTACAGGACTCTCACCTTCTGTGGTGGGCCGTTCCAGAACCCTTCGATTGGTTCGGTGATTCGCTTATGTGGTCCTACTACCCCGGCCGGGCCGTAACCCCGCCGGTTTGGGCTCTTCCCCGTTCGCTCGCCACTACTTGGGGAATCACTGTTGTTTTCTTCTCCTCCGCCTACTTAGATGTTTCAGTTCGGCGGGTTCGCCCCCCGAATTACTTCGGGGTTTCCCGGCAAGCCGGGATGGGTTGCCCCATTCGGAAATCTGCGGATCAGCGCTTCTTGGCAGCTCCCCACAGCTTATCGCAGCTTTGCACGTCCTTCTTCGCCTCTGTATGCCTAGGCATCCACCGTGTGCCCTTTCTAACTTAACTTATAGGACTTGCACAAGCCCCGCTCCCGCGGGGGCACAAGCCCCGTATCCTTTTCAGGCTCGGTTGCTCTACCTTCTTTCTATCTATCTATGCTTCTCTACTGAGATTCCAATACGTCAAAGAACTTCCTTTCTGGTGAATCCCTGCCGAACGAACCGCAGACCCTCTTCTTTCTAAAAAAAAGGATTCAGCCACCCCGAATGCTCCTCGGGACGCTGATGATTCTTACTACTCTGTGTCCACACCCCAGGGTGTGGAGCTACGGGGATTCGAACCCCGGACCCCCTGCTTGCAAGGCAGGTGCTCTAGCCATCTGAGCTATAGCCCCAATTCCACAGGCCCCTGCGGACCCGCTTTGTGGGCTTGGGAGGAGTTGAACCTCCGACCTCACGCTTATCAGGCGTGCGCTCTAACCACCTGAGCTACAAGCCCGGGCAAGAGCGTCGGCCGGCTCCCCAGGGGAGACCTCCACGCTCAGTTTTTGCTCCTTTGCAGAGTAAAAAATCAGCTAATCGCACGGCCGCAGTCTTTGCCGCCACCACCAGGTGGCTCTCCTTAGAAAGGAGGTGATCCAGCCGCACCTTCCGGTACGGCTACCTTGTTACGACTTAGCGCCAGTCATAGGTCTTACCCTAGGCACCTGCCCCCCCGACAAGTCGGGGTTGGCTCGGCGACATCAGGTACTACCTACTTCCATCGCTTGACGGGCGGTGTGTACAAGGCCCGGGAACGTATTCACCGCGTCGTTGCTGATACGCGATTACTAGCGATTCCAGCTTCATGGAGTCGAGTTGCAGACTCCAATCCGAACTGAGAACGGTTTTCGAGATTAACATCACCTCACGGTGTAGTTACCCTCTGTACCGCCCATTGTAGCACGTGTGCAGCCCCGGACGTAAGGGCCATGATGACTTGACGTCGTCCCCACCTTCCTCTCTACTTGCGTAGGCAGTCTGACTAGAGTCCCCGTCATTACACGCTGGTAACTAGTCATAGGGGTTGCGCTCGTTGCGGGACTTAACCCAACACCTCACGGCACGAGCTGACGACAGCCATGCAGCACCTTCCCTGATGTCCCGAAGGAACACTCCTTTTCAGGAGCTGGCATCAGAGATTTAGCCCGGGTAAGGTTCTTCGCGTTGCATCGAATTAAGCCACATGCTCCACCGCTTGTGCGGGCCCCCGTCAATTCCTTTGAGTTTCATTCTTGCGAACGTACTCCCCAGGTGGGATACTTAGCGCGTTTGCTACGGCACTGACCCCGAAGGGCCAACACCTAGTATCCATCGTTTACAGCGTGGACTACCAGGGTATCTAATCCTGTTCGCTCCCCACGCTCTCGTGCCTCAGCGTCAGTTGTGAGCCAGTCGGCCGCCTACGCCACTGGTGTTCTTCGTAATATCTATGCATTTCACCGCTACACTACGAATTCCACCGACCTCTCTCACACTCAAGATGCCCAGTATCCAAGGCCATTCTACGGTTGAGCCGTAGGATTTCACCCCAGACTTAGACACCCGCCTACGCACCCTTTACACCCAATGATTCCGGACAACGCTTGCACCCTCCGTATTACCGCGGCTGCTGGCACGGAGTTAGCCGGTGCTTATTCTTATGGTACCGTCAGGCCCGGTCGAAACCAGGCGGTTCTTCCCATATAAAAGAAGTTTACAACCCATAGGGCCGTCTTCCTTCACGCGGCGTGGCTGCGTCAGGGTTTCCCCCATTGCGCAAGATTCCTCACTGCTGCCTCCCGTAGGAGTCGGGGCCGTGTCTCAGTCCCCGTGTGGCTGATCATCCTCTCAGACCAGCTACGCATCATCGTCTTGGTGGGCCGTTACCCCACCAACTAACTAATGCGACGCAGGCTCATCTCCAGGTAATAAATCTTTAACAACTGTGGCCATGTGGCCCCGCTGCATCATGCGGTATTAGCCCGAGTTTCCCCGGGTTATCCCCCGCCTGGAGGTAGATTGCCTACGCGTTACTCACCCGTGCGCCAGTCTCACCAGAAAGCAAGCTCTCTGGATCCCCTTCGACTTGCATGTGTTAGGCCCGCCGCCAGCGTTCGTCCTGAGCCAGGATCAAACTCTCCATTGTAAAGTAGTACTTTTCAATTCGTTTGAACCGGCCCGGTTTTGGCTTGCAAAAACTGCTCCCATTTTTAAATTAGGGCTCGCCATGCGATTGGCTGATTTTTCAGTCTTCTCAAAGAACTCTTCCGCCCCCTTTTCTTCACTTTCAGGACAGATTTTAAATATATCACTTTCTATTACCCTTTGTCAAATCTAAATCCAATTAATTTTGTTTTTTTTGACTTTGGAATTGGCTTCAAACCATTTCCTGAAGGGGCGATTAATATAACTTCAGCACCGACTCAATGTCAACGAAAAAAAAGAGTTTTTTGAACTTTTTTTTATTGGCTTATTACGAAGTCCATTGACCATTATTTAACAATTCAAATCGGTTGACCTGTAATTACTTAATATTCAACTTCTTTAACTTGCTCTGTAAGGTTGTGGGCTTGAGCTTAAGTAATTCAGCTGCGCCACCCTCCCCGTATATCTTGCCATTTGTAGCCTCTAAAACCCGGGAAAGATACCTTCGGTTCATCTCTTCAAAAGGAACAATATCTTCCTGGCCTGAAATGATTACAGACTTCCCCGTTGTATTGTCAGATTCAATTCCACGGCTGCCCAACTGTACCCGAAATTCACCTTTTTTATACGCCAGTAATGAGGTCCGCAGCACATCAAATAATTCCGATAAATTTCCTTTCCATTCTATGGCTTTGAGTTTCTCAAATTCCCTGTCGGGAATATTGCCAATTTCAAGACCCGTAGTTGCAGCGATTCGATGAAGCCATTCACGGGCAATCACCGGTATTTCACTTTTCCGGTGACGTAAAGGCGGAACCAGCAATGGTTGAAATCCCAATGCATAATATAATCCGGCATCGAATTTATCCTTTTCGATCAAATCTTCGATAGCAACCCGGGCCGTTGCAATTATCCGGGTTTGTAACTGCTTTCCGGACCTGTTTCTTAACGTCTTCGTAAGTTGTCTTTGAACATCTAAAGTCATTAAAGGAATTTCATTCAATACCAAAATCACATCCCTATTCAATGCCAGAATTCCATTGGAATGCCCATGATTACTTCCAAATAATACAGACTTCTGTTCTTCCAATTTCGTCTTAGAAAAATCCAGGTAATGGATTTGATCAGGGCTGTTTTCCATCATCTTTGCCAGCATCCCGGCAATAGTTCGCTTGCCGGTACCTTGTTCACCCCTGATTAACACATTCGTACTCGTGCGTACAAACTCGGATAATTTATCCAGCAATACTTTCATGATATCGGAATCTGCTACGAAAACCGATGATTGCTGATTACCTGGTTCCGAACCAATCGTTTGGTTGGGTTTCGAACTGTAATCTGTATTGCTATCAAAACTGGCAACGATGAGATTGGAACGATTCGAACGGGTTTGAAACAATTTATAGTCAAACAAAAACCCAACCGGCAGCCCCGTTTGCGAACTTAATGAATACTCCATTTTCCCGGGCTTAGCTTTATTATGACTCAAATCGGCAATCAGATTGATCAAATGATCCACCTCCTGCTTAACACGTCCCGGCGATTCGGAAGCTAGTACATATTCCTGTGGCTTATAACCAAGGACATTTTCAATTTCACTGTTAGCAAAAATTAATTGTACACTTTCATCCTCGTCTACGTGAAAGACCAGAATCAAAGATGGCAACTGGTCAAGTATTTCACGCCAGAATGCATGATTATTTACAGTCTTCATATTTCCAAGCCCAACGAAATTTCGTTTTATAGTTAAAACCCACGCAACGATATAAAATTGACGTTTACAAATCAACTTTGATAATACTAATTTCAAATACAGTATTAATTTCTTTCAATTTGAGCCAGTCTACAATGGAATCCCTAAACGGCCGTTAATAGAATTATGAAAGAATGATTGCCAGAATGAACGCTTCTATTACAGATAGCCTTCATACAAAAAGCAAATAATTCAAATGAAATTGTATGGAACCTGCTACTTCTAAAATCAGAAAACAGATTATTGAAGCCGCTATTCGACTTTATATCGATGATTATCATCGTTTTAACATGAAGCGAATCGCTCATGAATCCGGAGTAAAACCATCGGAAATATATCTCTATTTCGAGGATAAATATGAAATCCTCTATTCCTATTACAACAATATTGTTCCCGAGTATCGAACGATGATTGAGGAAATAGAGGACTTTAACACGTATTCTGCCGGGGAAAAGATTTCTAATTTTATGTATACCTCTTTTGATCTTTTTGGCGAACAGGAACCTTTTGTTCAAAAAACTTATCATTCATTTACCTATTTCCCGACTGTTAAAACGCATTTAAAGAAAGATATCTACAACTTGTTCAGGGATTTTTTGGAACAAGACGAACAAATCCCCGGAGCCAACAAACTATTTCTGAACACTGTTTGTTTTTCTGCCCTGACCACCAAATTCCTTTTTGTCATTGAATACTGGTTGAACGACAAAAGTGAATCCAAAGAAAAGTCGATGGTCCTCGTTGATAAACTGACTGTATTATTTGATGAACTGATTTATAATTCCCTGCTCGACAAAAGCCTGGACTTAATGAAATTTTTCATCGCAGATTGGGGTTTGGAAGAAACATTTTCATCTGTTGATCAACACATTACGGACTTCCTTAAACGATTTGAAAACATTTTATGAGCGATTTCCCTTCATCCAAATTTGAACGCGGCAAAATATTTGCAAAAACAGGCCTTAAAGTCGGAACCAACTATGCCAAATATCATCTTCAAAATTCACTAAACAGCCGGAATAAAGAAGAAAAAAAGCGTCAGCTTCATTCAAAGAACGCGAATGATGTATATAACGAATTCACGAAACTTCGTGGCACGGCTCTGAAAATCGCTCAGTCTTTCAGCATGGATACCAGTGGTATTCTGCCCGATGAATTCATCGATGTTATGGCGCAGGCACAGTACAAAGTGCCGCCTATCAATAAAGCTTTGGTTCGATCACTTATAAAAAAAGAACTCTCGGCATATCCTGAACAGGTTTTCAAACACTTCGACAATGAGGCCATTGCGGCGGCTTCTATAGGACAGGTTCATAAAGCGACATTAAAAGACGGCAGAGAAGTCGCTATCAAAA
The DNA here is from genome assembly GCA_963783355.1 of uncultured bacterium. GTDB lineage: Bacteria > Bacteroidota > Rhodothermia > Balneolales > DATFMH01 > CAWANF01. Next base: position 139,310 of record CAWANF010000014.1, on the reverse strand, counting down.
TTCAATATCCGAATATTCGGGATACCATCGAATCTGATCTGTCTTTGGCAAAGCTCATTTTCAAAAAGATGGTTAATTCTCCGAACTTCGATAAATATTTCGGGGAAATTAAAGAGCGACTTATGGAAGAAACCGATTATGTGCATGAGGGCGGAGAAATCGAGTTTTTTGCAGGCAGATATACCAGTGAAAAATTTATCACCCCCCGATGGATTGAAGAATTGTCGACGGATAAAGTGCTGACGATGACTTTTATAGAAGGCCAGCATCTGGATGCTTTCCTTGCGTCTAATCCATCACAGGATGAACGTAATCACTTCGGACAGCTGCTCTGGGACTTTTTTCATGTGCAGATTAACGAATCACTGACCATACATGCCGATGCGCATCCCGGCAACTTTTTATATACGCCCGACGGACGGCTCGGCATACTCGATTTTGGATGCGTCAAAACATTTCCAAGTGATTTTTTCTATAACTACATGTCCGCTTTACCTTTACACTTGTCTGAAGACACGGATCGCCTGTTCGATCTCTATCAGAAACTGGATATCCTGGATTCTACAATTTTGAACGAAAAAAAGAAAAAAGAGTACTTCGAATTCTTTAAATCGTTCGGACAAACATTCATCACGCCTTATTATTCAGATTTTTTTGATTTCGGACAACCGGAATTCAAGAAACAATTGAATCATTTTGTAAAAAAGGCAACCAGCTTCGATGAGCCTGTCGGTTCAGAGCATTTCATCTATTCTTCCAAAGTTCACATGGGCCTGTACAATATGCTCATTCAGCTAAAAGCAGTAATAGACACCCGGGAAAGCCGCACTATCATTGATGATTTTCTTACCCAAAACGACAACATGGTTATGAACCATAATTTAACAGGCTAAATCTAAAATCTTTTCCAGTTTCCGGATCACCAATCCAACCCTTCTCCGAACTCTGACCGGCTCCATTCCGTTATTTTAGTAGAATCCGCGATAAAACTATTCCCATTGGATGGCTTTTACCATCAATTGTGTAGCAATTAGAAGACTAAAAGGAGAATGATTATGGCTATGAATGTGACCCAAAAACTCATAAAAAATCATTTGGTTAAAGGTGAATTAACTCCCGGTGAAGAAATCGGTTTGAAGATTGACCAAACGCTGACCCAGGATGCCACCGGCACCATGGTCATGCTTGAATTGGAAGCAATGGAACTTGATCGCGCCAAAACCGAACTTTCTGCCCAATATGTTGACCACAACTTACTTCAGACGGATTTTAAAAATGCGGACGATCATCTTTTTCTGCATTCGGCATGTCAACGTTTTGGAATCTGGTATAGCCGTCCCGGAAACGGTGTAAGCCACCCGGTACATATGGAGCGGTTTGGCATTCCCGGGAAAACCTTACTCGGATCCGATAGTCATACTCCTGCCGCAGGATCACTCGGAATGCTGGCTATGGGCGCCGGGGGGATTGATGTGGCCATGGCCATAGCCGGAGAAACCGTTTATGTAAAAATGCCAAAAGTATTGGGAGTTAAACTAACCGGGAAATTGCCGGACTGGGTTAGTGCCAAAGATGTAATTCTTGAAATGCTGCGCCGGTACGATGTGGATGGCTGCCGTGGGATGATCATTGAGTATTATGGGCCCGGGCTGGGGGAACTAAGTGCAATGGATCGTCATGTTATTGCCAACATGGGAACGGAAACAGGAGCTACTTCTACCGTTTTCCCATCCGATGACGAAGTAAGGAAATTTATGAAGATGCAGGACAGAGAAGAGGATTGGGAAGAATTACTCGCTGATCCCGGCGCAAATTACGATTTGAATGAAGAAATTAATTTATCGGAACTGGAACCGTTAATTGCCCGGCCCAGCAGTCCGGGTAATGTTGTTCCGGTCAGGGAAGCAGCCGACAAACCCATATATCAGGTCGTCATCGGTTCTTCAGCAAATCCGGGTTTACGTGATTTTTGGATTGCCAGCGAAATCGTAAAAGGACGTACTTCCCACGAACGGGTTTCTTTCGACATTAACCCAACTTCGCGCCAGATCATTGAAAATCTGTCTGAAATGGGAGCATTCATGAATTTAATTCGTGCGGGCGCTCGATTTCATCAATCGGGTTGCATGGGATGTATTGGAATGGGACAGGCTCCGGCAACAAAACAAATCAGCCTTCGGACCATGCCCCGAAACTTTCCGGGGCGATCGGGAACTCCCGAAGACAAAGTATATCTTTGCAGCCCCGAAACGGCAGCAGCTTCAGCATTGACGGGTAAAATTACCGATCCCAGGGATATCGAAAAACTATATCACAAAAAATATCCGGTTTTTAAATATCCCGAAAAGATTAACATCAATACGGATCTTTTGGTCCGGCCAACCGAAGACAATGAAGATACAGAGCTTGTAAAAGGCCCCAATATTAAAGCCTTCCCGGAATTCGCCCCATTACCTGATGATTTTACGGTCCCTGTGCTGTTAAAAGTAGAAGACAACATTTCTACTGATGAAATCATGCCGGCGGGAGCTAAAGTCCTTCCATATAGAAGTAACATTCCCGGCATCAGCCAGTTTGTTTATTATCTGAAAGACGAAACATTCAGTGATCGGGCTCAAAAAGCTAAGGAAACTTCGGACGGACACATTATTGTGGCTGGTAAAAATTACGCACAGGGTTCCAGCCGGGAACATGCCGCTATTGCTCCCCGGTATCTTGGTCAGGTTGCCGTATTGGCAAAATCTTATGCCCGTATCGGATGGCAGAATCTCGTCAATTTCGGCATTATGCCTTTGAAATTTACTGATGAGAAGGATTACGATGATATTGATCAGGGTGATGAATTATCCATTGCCGTCCTGCGATCGAACCTGAAAAACGACGATGCCATTATCGTTCATAACAAGACAAAAAACAAAGACTATACGGTTACTCACAGCCTGAGTTCAAGACAAATGGAAATAGTATTGCATGGCGGCATTATCAATTTCTATAAAGAACAACACGCCGTTCTTCATTGACAATTCATACTAATAAAAAAGTCCGGCAGCAATTTCAGAACCGGACTTTTTGACATTTTTTTAAAAGAATTCAAATTCTTACTGGACTCTGATCGCAGAACCGGCCACCTGCATAAGCTGTCCCCGTAATTCACCTTCCGTGTGGTTACTGGAATGGATATTGACATAAAATTTTCCATGTTCTAAGTCCGCAACCTGCTCCGGTGTAATTTGAAATGTATTATCCGATTCAGAGTAGGAACCAGACTTTTGTCCATCATTTAATTTTGGATCCAACTTAAGCAACGGTTTACCATTCGTTCCGGCTATTCCAAGATGTATGTGAGATGCTACATAACTGCTGCTCAAACCATAAAACATACCGCTTACTTTAATCTGATCTCCGTTTAAAACTACCTTAACTGAACCTTTGGCATTCGTTTGAACCGGGGGTACTTCATTATCACCTGAAAGCCTGGCAATATAAAGATGAGCTATGGGCAGTAATTGTCCGCGTAATTCTCCTGCAACATTTTCCTGCGAATGTATATTGATATACATTCGACCTTCCTGCAGAGATTTTATTTCTTTTGGATTAATCTTAAAAGTATTCTTTTCAGCCGTGTACGTCCCCGATCGTTTATCATTGTTAATGATCGGTTTCAATTCAAAAACAGGCATACCATTCGATCCGGCACTGCCGAAATGGATATGAGACGCTTTATAATCACTTCCCAAACCAGAAAAATGGCCTGTTACTTTGATATGATCACCAACGAGCGTCACGGTAATCATTCCACTACCTCGCGAATCGACAGACGGAACCTCATTTGATCCGGAAACTCGGGCCTGAAACTGCGTTTGAGCCATTGCGGGAATACAGAAACACACTGATAGCAGAAGGATTGTAAAATTCTGAATTAGAAATCTTCCTTTGTTTATATCCATATTAAAACTCCTTGCATTGTTAATAATATCTAAAATGGAACCTAGTCTTAAAACAGACCTTATTATTTAAAAATTCACAGTCAGACTAATTGTACTATTCTTTATAAATGACGTAATAATTAATGATAAAGTACCCATCTATTTGTTACTCGTTCATTCGTAATTAATTAAAAAGCCCCTGCCAGTAATGACAGAGACTTAAAAATTTTAATTACCGCAAAGTCATCTGTTTATATCAGTCAGGTATTTGAAAAACTCGCTTTTTGTAGAAAGTATGACTGATGTCTGGCTATCGAACGTCTTTTTATAGCTGTCCATCGTTTTAATGAAATCATACAATTTACGAGACTGTGGCGTTTGATTATACACTTTTGCATAAATAGAAGCTGCTTCGGCATCGGCTTTACCCTTTATTTCTTCCGCACTCCTGTAAGCTTCCGATTGAATTCGTTTCAGCTCTTTATCTTTTTCTCCATTAATACGGGAAGCTTCACCTTGTCCTTCCGACCGAAATTTATCGGCAATCCGATTTCGTTCGGATATCATCCGGTCATATACTTTTTTACGAACATCCTCTACGTAATTAATCCTTTTGATCCGGAAGTCAAGGATTTTTATTCCTAAATCTCCGGCAATTTTATTCGCATTATCAAGAACCTGATTTTGAATTTTTTCCCGGCCTACACGAATAGAATCGAGCACTTCGTCTTCAACATTGATCGAATCACTGCTTGATATAGGTACCCTGTTTTCCGAACGAACAAGTTCAACCAACTGATTATAAGCTACCGCATTCCGCGTTTCTCCATCCAGGATATCGTCTAACCGCGACTGGGCGCCACGTTCATCCCTGACTCTTTTATAAAACTGCAATGGATCCGTAATCTGCCAGCGGGCATATGTATCAACAAAAATGAATTTCTTATCTTCGGTTGGAATCTGATTTGGATCACCATCCCATTCTAAAAAGCGTTTATCAAAAAAATGGGAAGTTTGGATGATTGGAATTTTAAAATGAATACCTGGGTCTGTGATGGCTTTGCCAACAGGTTTTCCAAATTGGGTAACGATCACCTGATCGGTCTCATTTACTACGAAAAAACCGCTCATCAATATAGAAACTACAACGACCAGCCCTATTACAATTCCTGATATCTTGATGTTTTTCATTCCTGAACCCCCGCTGAATTTATTTTTTTTAACGATTGATTGGAAAGCTGCAACAGAGGCAGCACGCTATGGCCGCTCTCGTCCAGAATCACTTTTTGGCCTATCTTCGGCAGTATTTCTTCCATCGTCTCAAGAAATATTCTCTTCTTAGTAACCTCCGGTGCTTTGATATATTCCTTGTACAAATCGTTAAATCGCTTAGCTTCTCCTTGTGATCTGTTAACTCTGCCCAGTGCATATCCTTCGGCTTGCTGAATTACTTCCTGGGCTTGTCCTTTGGCTCGAGGTATGATTTTATTGTAATTGGCCAGGGCATCGTTTATTAATCTTTCCTTTTCTTGTTGTGCCTCATTGACAGCATTAAACGACGGCTTAACCGGATCGGGAGGATTTACATCCTGTAATACAATTTGCTCAATTTTTATACCGGTCTGATATTCATTACACAGTTTTTGCATTTTTAATTCTACATTCGTCGCAATATCCTGGCGGCCAACGGTCAGCACTTCGTTCACTGTTCGATCTCCTACCACCTGCCGCAGCACTGCTTCCGAAATATCCCGCAAGGTCATCCGTGGATTTTTTACTTTAAAAAGATACTTATACGGGTCATTTATACGGTATTGAACAACCCATTCTACTTCGGCGAGATTCAAATCGCCGGTCAGCATCAGGGTTTCATCTTCGTATTTCTGCTGACTATACTGTGTTTTTACCCCTGCTCTGATCGTCCGGAAACCAAATTCCTCTTTCAGTTGCCGGGCAACCGGAATCTTGTAGACTTCTTCGATTCCATAAGGCATTTTAAAATTCAATCCTGATGTGACCGTACGCTCATATTTTCCGAAACGAACAATCACCCCAACTTCCTCGGGACCAACCGTAAAGATCGAAGTGACAATCGTAATCAGTACCAAGACACCAATAACAATCGGACCTAAATTTTTACGAAGACCTTTAAAATCCTGAGGAAATGACATCCCCGGGAAATCTTGTTTCGCCATGTTTTCACCTCTCTTGTTAAATCTGAATAGTTATAACAGATTATTTTGCTTTGTTAAAGCTTAGTGTACAACAAATTTATCTTTATTGTTCAATTTCGCCAGATATTCTTTCAGTTCTCGTTGCTCTCTTTGCTGACCCCAGTCCTTTTTTTCCGCCAGGATTCGAGCAACCAAAGGGGCTGCTTCGACGGCCGCATTAGCATTAAATACTTCGAGCCGCGTCCGCCTCGATAAGATGTCATCAATGGTGTGTGCATACATATCGTCGATTGCAAAACGTACTTCTGCTGTTGTAAACGGATAATCGCTATGAAGTCGTTTAACTCCCGCTTTCTCAAAAAATGGTACCAGCTTTTTTACTTCGGTACCATAATTCGAAATATGTTCCAATATGTCTTTAGGTAATTCAGACAACATTGAATTTCGAACAATTTCATCGAATCCACCATCTTCGGGTGCGCCGATTAATGTATAATCAATTGTTAAAGACGGCTTCTTCTCCCCGTTTTTAAAATGATAATAGGCATCTACGGCATCCTCGGCCATTTTTCGATAGGTCGTCCATTTACCGCCCAGAACATTTATAATGTGCTCATCATCCCATATCTCAATCTCATGACTTCTAATCAGCGATTCTGTATTATCGTCTCCGCTGTGAGAAGCTACCAATGGCCGCATGCCCGAAAGCACTCCTTTCACATCTTCCATGCTGATGTTAACAGCCAGATACTCCTGTAAATATTCAATCAGATATCGAATTTCATCGATGGTATACTCGTTGCCTTTAGATATATCCGTGACCTCGGTTTCCGTAGTTCCCACCAGTACACTTTCATACCAGGGTAATGCAAAAATGACGCGCCCATCTTTCGTTTTGGGTATCAGTAATCCTTGTTTACCGGATAAAAAATCCCGATCCAACAGAATATGTATGCCACGACTTGGACGGAGGCGGGCTTCTGTATCCGGACGAGCCCATTTCCTTATTTTGTCGGAATAAGGCCCCGTACAATTGATAAAGACATTACTTTTGATTGAAAATTTTTCACCCGTCAGATAATCTTCTACATTCGCCGATATAATCCGGTTATTCTCATCTTTATTGAACCCGTGACATCCTATATAATTCGATACAATCGCCTGCTCTTTTTCAGCTGAACGGGCCAGGGAAATATTAAACAGGGCATCATCGAATTGCCCATCGAAGTATAAAACCCCGCCACTCAGGTTTTCACTTTTCAGTTCGGGCATCAGGCTGCTGACTTGTTGTTTTTCGAGCAGGCGGCTTTTCTTTATCTGAGTATCGCCGGAAAGCGAATCATAAATTTTAAGTCCGAAACCATAATATAAAAGTTCAGTTTTAGTGAAAATCGGGATGATGATTCCCTGTTCATGAGATAAATGCGGAGCCACTTTCAGCATATGTTCGCGCTCATGCAAAGCTTCCACAACGAGGGAAAACTGCCCGATGTCTAAATCTTTAAATGCCTTTTCTAGATACCGAACACCGCCATGAATCAATTTTGTTGAAACACCGGAGGAACCCGAGGCAAAATCTCCGGATTCAACCAGGGCCACTTTCAGTCCTCTTAAAGCCGCATCCAGGGCGACGCCTGTTCCGGTAGCTCCACCACCGATAATCAGGACATCGAATTGTTCCTCTTTTAAACGACGTATATCATTTTCTCTCTTTATCACAATACCCTCTCTGAAAAGATTCCCTACAGAACGTCATAGCCAATTAAGTTCTTTATATAAAGATTATAAATATTAAAGTCCTATTTATTGAATTGTCTTTCAACAAATTAATATAAAAAAAGGGATCACCGACATTTTCGGGATCCCTTAAAAAATACATGCATTTAGTTTTATGCGAGCTTATTTAGCTACTTTTTCTTCACAAAATGCATTAAATACCATTTTTAAATCGTCCGCAACTTCCAAAGCCGAACGGCCTTCAATGCGATGACGCGGTATCATGGCTTTAATTTCTCCATCTTTAAAAAAAGCAAAGGATGGGGATGATGGTGGAAAATCGCTAAAATAACCACGGGCATGAGCGGTAGCATCTTTATCCTGTCCGGCAAAAACCGTAAACATGTTATCAGGCACTTTACCGCTATCTAGAGCTACTTTTACAGCCGGACGGGCATTTCCCGCCGCACAACCACATACAGAGTTAATAACAAGCAAGGTTGTACCTTTCTTTGCAGTTTCCATTGCGCTGTCTACGTCTTCGGGGGTGAGCAGTTCTTTGACACCTAAGTCCGTCAACTCTTCGCGCATCCATGAAATGTCAGGCATTCCAAATTGCATATAAACCTCAATTCTTTAATGAATGAATCCGGGGACGCGATACTCGCCCCCCATTAGTCAACTTTGGCACAATATAAGTATTATCTATCAAGAATGCGTATTGATAAACAATACATAAAAATGATTTTACGATTCCGGCTATTAAACTGCTGTTCAGCAAGTTAACCTGGAAAATGATTAATTCTAAAATAAAAACGGGGTTTTTAAATAAATAAAACCCCGTCCCATAATATAGATTCAGATACAGCCGGCTGAATAATTATTTAGCAGCGGCAAAATTTTTCTCTACCTGAGCCCAATTGATCACATTCCAGAAAGCGGCGATATAATCGGGGCGTTTGTTTTGGTAATGCAGATAATAAGCATGTTCCCAAACATCCAAACCTAAAACAGGTGTCAGATGGTTCATGTAAGGACTGTCCTGATTAGCTGTTGACAGTACTTCCAGTTTGCCATCTTTATTAACGCATAACCAGGCCCAACCGGAACCAAAACGGGTAGCGGCTGCATCAGAAAATTGTTTTTTGAGATTATCAAAATCTCCAAAAGTACTATTGATAGCAGCAGCCAGATCTCCGGAAGGATTTCCCCCGCCATTCGGTTTCATGATAGTCCAGAATAATGAATGGTTAGCATGTCCGCCGCCATTATTAATAACAGCCTGTTTTTTTTCAGCAGGTACTTTATCAATATTTTTCAGTACTTCTTCAATGGGTTTATCAGCCAGATCAAGGCCTTCTAAAGCCGCGTTAACTTTGTTTACATAACCCTGATGATGCTTGGTATGATGAATTTCCATCGTTCTTGCATCTATATACGGTTCTAAAGCGTTGTAAGCGTAAGGTAGATCAGGTAAAGTATAAGCCATTACTTTTCCTTTCGTTTTATTAATGATTTTAATTCAAAATTGTAGGTGTCCATTCGTAAAATAATACCGAATTTGCCAGCCTTTTAATATACAATCACTTGCATTATATAAAAACCTCAACGATAAATTCTTATCCATATCATTGATTTATAACACAGTTAAAAACTTAACATCTTTTTGCACAAAATAATTTCAAAGAAATACTTCTATTTTTACTCTATCTTAGCATTGCTGAAAACGTAGGAATTACGTTTCAGTTTTTACCTTTAACCTGATAAATATCTAAGGTATTTTGCCTTATTATGAAGACTGATTACGACATTATCATCTTAGGAAGCGGTCCGGCTGGTTTTTCCTGCGCCATTCAATCAGCCAAGTATGGAAAAAAAGTACTCGTAGTAGAGGCTAATGATAAGTATCTCGGGGGGGCATGGATTAATACCGGCACGGTTCCGAGCAAAACATTGCGGGAAGCGGCAAATATCATTTTTAAGTACAACCGGCAACTACAGACCCGGCTATCCCGGAAACCCTATGAAGGGTACCTGATGGAAGACCTTCTGCAGTTCAAGGACAAAGTTCAGGAAAATGAGAATAAAGAAATTAAAAGAAACCTGATCGAAAATAATGTTCATACCTCCCGTGGTTTTGGTAAAATAATCGATAAAAATACCGTGGAAATTACCGATTCAAACGGAAGTAAACAGACACTGACCAGCCGCTATATACTGATTTCTACCGGGAGCCATGCCACTGATCCAACAAAGTTTGAAATCGACAATGATAAGATTTTTGATTCAATCTCAATCTTTACACTCAATCATGTACCCAGAAGGCTTGTCATTGTCGGGTCCGGGGTGAATGCTATTGAGTTTGCCACAACGTTTGCAGCAATGGGCACGCATGTTACAATTCTTAACAGTAACAAAATGCATCTTCCATTTCTTGACCTCGATATAAAGAAAGAATTAAATCGGGTTTTGGATGATTTTGGTATCTATCTGTACAACAACAGCGATATTGAAAGTATCGAATTCAATCCACTCAGAAATTGTACGGAAGTTCGTTTTACCTCCAATGAACAAAAACTTAAAGTTATTGAGAGTGAACATGTTTTGTATCTCGGCGGACGAGTGCCCAACACCAAAAATATCGGGTTGACCAATGCCAACATTGCTCTGGATGAATATGGATATATCCAGGTGGATGAAAACTATAAAACGAATATCGATTCCGTGTACGCCTCGGGTGATGTCATTGGTTTTCCCGCACTGGCGTCGGTTTCATTCACCCAAGGACGCCTGGCAGCTTGCCATATGTTCAATCGTTCTTCATTAAAATCTCCCGCTAATATTCCCTTCGGCATCTATTCCATACCCGAAATATCAAGTATTGGCCTGACAGAACAGGAAGCTAAACAAAATGGCATCGATTGTTCCGTTGGCCGTGCCTATTTTAAAAACCTGACCCGGGCCGATATCAATAATATGAGTTACGGTATCCTGAAACTTGTTTTCGAAACACAAACTCAAAAGTTGTTGGGTGTTCACATTTTGGGAGAAAACGCCTGCGACCTGATTCATATCGGTCAATCCGTCTTAACATTTGGCGGTGATGTGCATTATTTCGTAAACCAGGTTTTTAATTATCCGACTTTTACCGAAGCTTATAAAATTGCTGCTTTTAATGGTCTGAATCACCTGGGAGATAATTAATAGTCTCCTTTTAACAAATTCTCATTCAAGCCGTGTTTTTCTACACGGCTTTTTTTATATCATTCCTCTTATTCATTGCATTTCAATCTGTTACCCCAAAATATTCAAGTATTAGAAAGAAATTTCAACAAATTCCTTTGAAACTTCATTCACCGTTATTTCGTATGCCATAGCGAAAAACAAATCTACCGGGTAGCAAACTGATCAGAACCGTAACCCCGGTTTATTACTACAAATAAGCTTTTTGTTGGAGTACATAACCATTTGAATTGAAAAATATCATGAAGAAAGCATTTAAAATAATACTGACCGTTGTAGTCGTAGTTGCTGTAGCCGGTGCTGTCATCGCGATGGTAAAATCGAAAGAGGACAATAAAGCCGATAAGGTAAAAACCGTCGAGGTGACCAAAGGCAATATTATCGATAAAGCATTGGCCGTTGGCTCTATCGTGCCCAAAGTGAAAGTCGATGTCAAATCGAAAATATCAGGAGTAGTGGCCAAATTATTTGCAGATGCAGGTGACTATGTGAAAGCCGGCGATCCGTTAATTGAGATCAAACCGACCCCAACACCGGAAGAGCTGGTAAATGCTCAGCGCCAGGTGGAAAGAACGCAAATCAATCTTCAGAATGCAGCCAGTGAATTCAAACGACAAAATAAACTCAAGAAACTGGGATATATATCCGATGCCGATTATGACAATGCTTTGAAAAATTACAATCAGGCCAAATTGGAATTAGGCGCGGCGAAAGATCAGCTCGGTCTGCTTAAAGAAGGACATATTAATACCGGAAAAGAAAAAATCGAATCGATTGTCAAAGCCCCAATCAGCGGATACATACTCGAAAAGAAAATAGAAATCGGCGATCCGGTCGTGCCTTTAACATCCTATCAGGCCGGTACCGTTTTGATGACTATGGCTGATATGCATAATCTCCTGTTTCGCGGAACCGTCGATGAAATTGACGTTGGCAAGTTAAAAGAAGGCATGCCTGCAACGATCAAAATTGGGGCCTTACCCGATGCCACAATACAAGGGGTTCTTTCAAGAATATCCTTACAATCGCAGGATAAAGATAATTCTGTCGTGTTCCCGATTGAAATCAAGCTTACCAAGACAAATGGTGTATTACTTAGAGCCGGCTATTCCGCCAATGCTGATATCACGGTGCAGAAACATGATAACGTATTGATGATCCCTGAACGATTAATCACCTTTTCCAGCGATACGGCCCGGGTTGAAGTCCAGCAACAGGACGGAAAAAAAGAGACTAAAATCATTAAAACCGGCTTGAGCGACGCCATGAACGTAGAAGTGGTTAAAGGTTTGAAAAAGGGCGATAAAGTGATTGAAAAAACACCTAAGGAGATTAAGTAATTAGTAGTGAGATCTGAGTATTGAGTTTCGAGACAAACTTACGACAGTTTAATACTGAGGCCAACGTAAACTATAAAGCACAATTAGCGAAAACACAATTATGTCCCTTTGGGTAACCATACAACAATTTTTTCAGGATTTGAAGGCACAAAAGCTTCGTTCCACCCTGACAATCACCGGTATCACCTGGGGAACGGTTTCGGTTGTCGTGCTTCTGGCTTTCGGTGTTGGATTACAAAAACAGAGCAAAAAGAACATGCACGGTATGGGGAATGGAATCGTTGTCGTCTTTGGTAATAAAACCACCAAATCATTCATGGGATTTCCCGACGGACGTTCTATCCATCTTCGTATGCGTGATGCGGAAGCTATCAAACAACAGGTTCAGGGAATAACCAAACTCAGTCCGGAATACCGCAGCAATAACACCCCGGTTCATGTGGGCGTTAATGTGGCTTCACCTACGATCGTAGGTGTCAATTCTAACTACAGTGACATGCGGAATGTGATCCCGCAAATGGGCGGGCGGTTTATCGATGAGATTGACCTCAAGCAACGGAAACGGGTTGTTTTACTCGGTAATGACATCAAGGGATTACTTTTTGGCGATAAACCGGCTGTAGGAAAGACTGTTTATATCGGACAATCTCCATTTCTTGTTATCGGGGTGATGAAGGAAAAAGTTCAAAACTCGTCATACGGAGATCGCGATCAGAACTGTTTGTTTATTCCTATTACAACATATAGGGCTATGTTTGGCCATAAGTATCTGAATGATATCATTTATAAAATGGATAATCCTGAGCATGCCGAAGCAATTAAAACTCAAATCTACCAGACCCTGGGACGTCTTCATAAATTTGACCCGACTGATAAAGACGCCCTCGGAATATGGGACACTACACAAACCGATAAGTTTCTGATGTATTTCTTCATTGGCTTCAACATTTTTATGGGTATCATCGGGAGTTTTACCTTAACAGTTGGAGGCATTGGAGTTGCGAATATCATGTTCATTGTCGTTAAAGAAAAAACCAGAGAAATCGGGATTAAACGATCTATTGGTGCCACTCGCCGGAATATTCTTTTTCAATTCTTTTTCGAAAGTTTTCTGATTGTAGCCATAGGAGCCATTCTGGGATTTATTATTTCTTCCCTGCTCATTATGGTGGCCGGTTATTTGCCCATTCAAACCTATGTCGGCACTCCGACCATGTCTACGACTGTTCTCCTGGTAACAATATCCTTATTAACCTTGATTTCAATTTTAGCAGGCTTCTTCCCGGCGCGCAAAGCAGCCAGTCTTGAACCTGTAGAATGTCTGAGATACGGTATGTAACCCATTTTTAACCGGAATTATGCTATGTGGAAAATATTACTTCAGGAATTTTATAACGATTTAAAAGCCCAGCGGCTCAGGACATTTCTAACTATGTTCGCAATCACCTGGGGTACCATTGCCGTTGTACTGCTTTTATCATTCGGACAAGGATTGAAAGAAACCATGGCCAGTGGATTTACTAACGCATTCGACCAAATGGTCATTGTATTTGGCGGAACTACCAGCAAAGATTACCGGGGGCTTGCCAAAGGACGTCATATCCGGCTAAATATCGAAGATATAGACCTGATTAAACGGTCCGTTCCCAATATTTCATTAATCAGTCCCTCTTACGGAAAATATGGAACCACATTGCAAGTCGGGAAAAACAAGAGAACTACTTATATGGAAGGAGTGGATCCTTCTATTATGGATATGCGTGATTTGTATCCCACTGCCGGCGGCCGTTTCATTGACGCCCTGGATTTAAAATACAAGAAACGTGTTTTGTTCCTCGGTGACAAGATCGCCAAAGAGCTGTTTGGTGATGAAAATCCGGTCGGAAAATCCGTAAAACTTGACGGATTGCCCTTCAAAGTCATAGGTGTGATGCAATCCAAAATTCAAACAAGCATGAATAATGGTCCGGACAGCCAGCGGGCCATCATCCCGGCCTCAACATTTAAAATGATATACGGGTACAGACACATCGGAAGCATCTTAATACGTCCAAAGGATTTGGCAAATATCAAAGTATTTCAAGATGAAATTATACACGTACTTGCAGCCAAATATAAATTTAATCCAACGGATACCCATGCCCTCCAGATTTTTAATACAGTTGACATAGCCAAACAAATCAATATGGTCATGCTGGGCATCCAGATATTTCTGGGGATCGTCGGTGCTTTTACCCTGTTCATCGCCGGAGTTGGTGTGGCCAATATTATGTACGTGGTTGTTAAAGAGCGGACCCGTGAAATCGGTGTTAAAATGGCTGTCGGGGCACGCAAACCCCATATTATCAGCCAGTTTATGTTTGAAGCATTGTTTATCTCTGTTATTGGCGGCTTGATTGGGCTTCTAATCTCGTACCTGGTCGTAATTGGAGTTCAGCATTTGCCGGTATCGGGCGACGGACCCATGCAGTTTCTGACCAGTCCGCAACTATCACCCACGATTGCCGGCATTTGTATCATCATTTTAGTTTTAATCGGTTTGATATCAGGTGTCTTCCCGGCTATTAAGGCCTCTAAGCTGGATCCGGTCGAGTCGTTGAGATATGAATAAATAAACAGGACTGAGGTTAAAAAAGCCGGTTAGAACAATTTAGCCGGCTTTTTTATTGCCAGTTTGTTTCAACAACAGCTATTTCCTTTTGATCTGAGTCTCTAACTAACCGATGTCGATAGATATTCTCTGAATCACCATCACGGATACCTGCCAACGAATGAACTGTCTCTCCATAACGGCACTCCGATCGAAAAATAATATCAACACTATTTAATTTTTTCCCGGTCAGAATCTCCTCCGGCAAGGCTTCCATAGCCCATTCAATGTAATGAACATTATTCACATGATTATTTACATCTAAATCCATATAACGTACACTGAACGAACGTTGATAAAGCACATCCTCAGGACCTCTAATTTTGCTTCGCATACCAGCTTCCATAGACCGGTCACAATCCGGGCGGATAAGACTTTTTACTTCATCCGGAATACGTATAGGCCTGCGCGTTTTTAAATCGATAATGACCCAGCTGCTTACGGCCCTTCCTGTCAATTCGCCGCTTTCTTTAAATATCTGGAAATCGCGCTCGGTATGAATGTTATCGTGCGTTGAGGGCCAGGTTGTAAGCGTAATCCGGTCTCTCCAGGACGGATATTGCAACATCTCGACTTTCAGATGTGATAAAAACCAGGTCCAGTTTCTCTCTTCCATTTGATCGATCGCCAAACCCAGGTTTTCGGCATGATTTCCGGCAATTTCCTGGAGATAATTGCAGATCGCAGGCATATTAACGTGTCCGTCGTTATGTACTTCATACGATCGGACAATGAAATCTTCACTCCACTTATAATTTTCTGATTGCGTCATCTTGAATAAAACTTACGGGTTTCATTTAAAATACTTATCAGTATGGCAAGGTATAATGAATAGCCATTGGAAATTGTTTATCATCCACCGGAATGATTTCCGGTAGACGAAAATAAACTTTTTTTTATTGAAATATGAGAAAAACAGGTTCAAGCCAAGACTTTACGTATATCCTGAATAAAATAAAAAGCGGGCGTTTGATGATGATATTCCATCACAAACCAACCCGCTTACAACTGTCAATTCCTGCTGTCTTCACATAAGATCAGGATTTCGTAATTTTGATCATCGGTTTTACCTGAATATGAAGTTCATCTAACTGCTTGGGATCAACCACATCAGGACAATTATCCATAATACTCTGGGCTTTTTGATTCTTAGGGAATGCAATGACTTCCCGCAAGCTTTTAGCACCGGTCAGGAGCATTACAATGCGGTCTAGACCGAGAGCGATACCACCATGCGGCGGTGCTCCAAATTTGAAGGCATCGAGTAGGAAACCGAATTTTTCCTGGGCTTCTTCCGGACCGATACCAAGCATTTTGAACATCCGTTGTTGTACATCGTGTCGGTGAATACGAATAGAGCCGCCCCCGATTTCATTACCATTCATCACCAGGTCGTAAGCCCGCGCTTTGGTCTTTTCGGGATGCTCTTCCATTTGTTCGATGTCTTCTTCTGCAGGCGAGGTAAACGGATGGTGCATGGCATAAAAACGCCCGTCATCCGGATCCCATTCGAGAAGCGGAAACTTGGTCACCCACAACAGATTGAACTTGCTTTCATCAATCATATCGTATTCTTGAGCCACCATCAAACGCAACTGGCCAAGCTCGTTGTATACCGACTTTTTAGGTCCGGCAAGCAACAAAATCAAATCACCGATTTCAGCACCGGATTTTTCTGCAATGGCTTTATTTTCCTCTTCACTGACAAACTTGCTTACACTTGAATATAATTCGTCAGCGTTATTTTTCATGTAGATCAAACCGCCGGCACCAATTTCATCTTTAACTCTTTTGGTGAGGCGATCCATCACTCCACGGCCTAAGGAACCTAATCCCGGCGCAACGAAACCAATTACGGCACCCCCGTCCTTAATCGTTTTTGAAAAGACACGAAATTCTGAATTTTCAACAATTTCAGAAAAGTCGACGAATTTCATATTGAAACGGGTATCGGGTTTATCCGAACCATAGGTTGAAATAGCTTCGTCGTAGGTTAAACGTGGCAGCGGAGTTTCAATATCGACATTCAGCGTTTCTTTGAATAATTTCTTCATCAGTCCTTCAGCCATCGAATAAATGTCTTCTTCATCAATAAAAGACATCTCCACATCCACCTGGGTAAATTCAGGCTGGCGATCGGAGCGCAAATCTTCATCCCTGAAGCATTTTACAATCTGAAAATACCGATCCATACCGGAAACCATCAGAATCTGTTTATAAGTCTGCGGGCTTTGGGGCAAAGCATAAAATTTTCCCGGATTCACCCGGCTGGGAACTAAATAGTCCCGTGCACCTTCCGGCGTACTTTTCATTAAGACCGGTGTTTCTACTTCAGCAAATTCGTTTTCATGAAAATAGGAACGAATCACCTGGTAGGCTTTCGAACGCAGCATCAGATTTTGCTGAACGGAAGGGCGGCGAAGATCGAGATAACGATATTTAAGACGTAAATCTTCATTGGTCCGAACATCATCTTTGATTTCAAAAGGAGGTGTTTCTGACCTGGAAAAAATATGTAATTCCTTAACCCTTATTTCGATATCACCCGTCGCCATTTTAGGGTTTATATTTTCTTCACTTCTAACCTGGACTGTACCTTTAACACCTATTACAAATTCTGTACGTAACTGATCAGCCAGTTTATGAGCTTCTTCATCATCCTGAGGAGAGAAAACAACCTGCGTTAATCCATATCGATCACGCAAATCGATAAAAATAACCCCACCGAGATCCCGGCGAATATCTACCCAACCATTAAGAATTACTTGTTTGCCGGTGTCTGTTTTCGTCAGTTCACCGCATGTATGAGTTCTTTTAAATGACATTTTTGCTACAACCTGAGGTTTTAAAAATAAATAACTTTCAATATTTACTTTTCACATAAAAGAGTTGAAAATACATAAAATCGTAACCATTCGCTCAAATTTGTATAATATTTTCATATTAATACAGATATCGTCAAAAAGTTGTAATAAAGCAGTTAATTGAGGTTTGGCCAATGAACTAAGCTACCACAAACCCGTTCCCGATACATTTCATAATGATTTTTACCTAAATCAATTAACCTAAAATCGAGTTCAAAAATAGCGATTTAATTCCCGTCAAAAAGAATGTGAGTGATTTTAGGATTTTAATCTTAAAAATAAAGATATTGTAGAGTTTTTGGTAAGCAGAGGCATATTAACATTTGTACTGCAAATTGTTATGAAGAATATTTGCATTGAAACCATAAGTATGGATGTAAATAATGCAATGTTTTGCTTATTATAATACCTATTGGTATGGGATTAGTATTAAAGGGATTAAAACATTGGGGTAAAAACATGGAATTTAGTTTTGATCCAGTCAATACTATTTAAATATTTAGATAACTAATTGTTAATCATGACAGCTTTTTTCATAAAAATGATTACAAGGATTACTCTATTTTGTGAGACTGTCAGCAATAGCTGATAAATAAAGAGAAAAGCTTACTTAAAATTTACAGACAGTTTAAATACTTGAGGGAACACCAGTATAAGTCCTTGCTGAAACTAATTTCCAGACAGGGTTAGATTAGTCAATTTCCCTCGTTATATTGTCGTATTCTGTCAGGTATTCATACAAAAACAGAAGTATAATTACAGTTTTTGATACAAATAAATTAAATTTTATAGTTTATTTTACACATAAGCAGCAATCACACGATGCATTGATATTCGTTTCCACTCATCAGGGGATCTCAAGTGCATCAATAAATATGTCATTTACGATATCGGGAATCCTGTTTTAAATCATTTTTACAGGGGTATGGATAACAGAAAGTTATTCTCTGATGCTTTTATCATAGGCATATTTAGTACAATGAGTGATAAATAAAATTGATAAATTATCATTTTTAATAGGTACTCAGTATGAATAGTAATAAAAAATTTGAGATTACTGCTTTAAGACAGTTAAATTATTCTGGCTATTAACATTTACTCTTATGAAAAAAATAAACGTCATTGTTGCAGATGACCACGATATTGTAAGATTTGGGATCTGTAGTGTTCTCAATAGTGTCGATGATATTGAGGTGATTGGAGAAGCTTCAGATGGTGATGAGGCCATTGCTTTGTATATGGACAAAAAGCCGGATGTTGCTCTCATTGATATTACCATGCCTGGGAAAAATGGTATTGAAACAACCACCGAAATCATCAAAAAAGATCCCAGTGCCAAGATTCTGATTCTAACAATGCATATTAACGAAGAGTATTTAAATCAAGCCATCAAAGCCGGATCTCTTGGGTATCTTCTAAAAAACTGTGAAAAAGAAGAATTATATAATGGCGTTCGTTCCGTGGCTGATGGCAAAAAAGTTTTCAGCAGTTCTGTCTCCAAGTTAATAACGGAGAGCTACATCAACAAAATAAAAGATAATCGTCCCTTAGCAACTACAACTTCATCTTCTCAGGATGTAAAGCTGACAAAGCGTGAGAGAGAAATCCTCGGTTTAATTGCAGATGGGATGACCAGCCAGGAAATTGCCGAAAATCTTTTCATATCCCCAAGGACTGTTGAGACTCATCGCGCTAACCTGCTCCAAAAACTGGATATCAAAAATACAGCTGGATTGGTTCGCTATGCAATCGAGAACGGAATAATGGGCTCCTGATACAAGCCTATAATAACGTGTTTATACCTAGGTATTTACCCCTAAATTTGGCAGGTTAACATTAAAATTATTAAATACGTAGTCCCATCTATTGCAAACTTTACATGATTCAGTTAGATTTTAAAAGCAAATGGGGTAATAGCCGTCTGTAGATGATAATTTAACATCCTGCTTTTGAGCGAGCAGGATGTTTTTTTATGCCTTAAAAATGATAACTAAACATCTCTCAGGCAGAGTGACTTTTCCGATATATTTATATACAGACAAAAATAGTCTGTGTATTTTCAATTACTTAGGCCTCTAAACAGAATTTCGTGCTTTCTCTCATTTGACCGTTCATTTCTTTTTAAAAATAAGATCATTATATAACGGAATCTTTCTAATCCGTTTACACAAGATTAAGGGACCTCCATTATTAGAATACACTTATCTTACATTGTTTAACCTCTGCTTGATGCTAATAACAAACTTTTTTTCTAGATTGAGTTTGTTATTGAATCGACACCAAGAAGTTACACAGGGGCTTGGCAGGAATTATTTCTTAAATGAGATTCTATTTCAAGAATATTATGTGCGGAATGGTCTAAAATACCAGGAATATTTTTCGCTGTTCTTGAGACATGTGAGGGAAAAAGTGACAATATCCGAAAGGAGAACTATCATTATTCGTCATAAGTAACTACTAATACATCCAAAATCTTATAATCCCGAATAAAGATGTGTGGTATATGTGGAGTACTGAGAGAAGACAACCATAACTCTCTCAAGATGGTAAAGGAAATGAATACCGAAATGCGTCACCGGGGGCCTGATAATTCTGGGTATTATCAGGATCATAATGTTGTTTTAGGACACACCCGCCTTTCAATCATCGATTTATCTTCTAACGGTCATCAACCGATGTTCAGTTCAGATAATAATCTAGTGACCGTATTTAATGGAGAAATCTACAACTATTCTGAACTCAAACAAGAACTTAGGGATTATCCATTTAAATCGAATACGGATACCGAGATAATTCTTGCTTTATATTCAAAATATAAAGAACGCTGTGTCGACCATCTGAAAGGAATGTTTGCATTTGCGATCTGGGATAGAAATGATAAGACACTTTTTGCCGCAAGAGATCATCTGGGAATTAAACCGTTTTATTATTATTGGAATAACGATACATTCATTTTTTCATCCGAATTGCGGCCAATCATTAAAAGCGGCATTAAACATTTCTCTATCAATCACAATGCGCTGGCACAATATATAGCCTATGCAACAGTCATCCAACCGGATACAATCGTCAAAGATATTTATATGCTGCCTTCCGGCTCCAGCCTGATATACAGAAATGGCAAACTTCAGTTAAATACTTATTGGAGTCCGGGAAACCATAACGTGGAAGTGCCGGACAATTATGAAACAGTACTTAAAGATATAAGAAATTATTATGTCCGTTCAGTTACTTCACAAACACGTTCCGATGTACCTCTGGGAATATTTTTGTCGGGAGGTATAGATTCCATCAGTATAACCGGGGTATTGTCAAAAACATTGGATAAACAGGTCAAAACCTTTACAGTGGCATTCAGGGAAAAACAATACGATGAATCAGATTATGCAAAATATATATCTCAAAAATATAACACCGATCATACCGAATTGCTGCTGGAGTCATCAAAAATGCTAGACTGGGTCTTTCCTGCACTGGATGCTATTGATCATCCATCCGGTGATGGATTCAATTCGTACATCGTTTCCCGCGTAACAAAAAATGCCGGCATTACGGTTGCTCTGTCCGGATTGGGTGGAGATGAAATCTTCAATGGATATTATTATTCACAATGGATTTATGATCTCTTTAATAAAACGAAAATCCTGAAATATCCCCTGATGGCCCGTAAACTTGCAACAACGTTAAATCATATTTACAAAAAAAGCTATTCGAGTGCCAAACTAACAAAAATGGTATCACATAAAAATCCCAAAGTCTTTGATTTATACTCAGATGCCGTTCGCTATACCGATAGTAAACATTATAAAACCCTCATCAAAAAAAATGGTTATTGGGATTATGATTTGAACAACATCCTGAGAAATTTCTGTCGTTTTAATGAATCGGACGAGTACCTGTTAGGCAAAATTTCGAAATGTGATATTTTTTTCTATTTAAAAAATGTCCTTTTGCGTGATGCCGATCAAATGAGTATGGCAAATTCTCTTGAAGTGAGGGTTCCTTTTCTTGATTTTGAACTGATTGATTATGTCTTAAATATTCATGACAAATTTAAGGTGAATAATGGATTTGTAGGTAAAAAGATATTTTTAGATTCATTGTCCGATTTTCTGCCTGAGGATTTAGGTAAACGAAAAAAAACAGGATTCAACCTGCCTATGACATATTGGATTAAAAATGAATTATTCACATTCAGCCAGCAAAAGATAAAGAACCTGATAGAACGTCTGCCTGATTTTCGGGATCTGATTGAAGAATCATGGAATGCGTTTTTGGGCAGTGCGATGTACTCTTCGAATGATATGCATCTTACGCATATATGGTCTCTTGTAACGCTGGAATACTGGCTGGAGGAAAACGGGCTTGATGTTGACGGGCAATAATTCATAATTATTAGCAGGTAAGTCATGATCCAAATCGCCTGTTTCTTTTAGCATTCCATAATTATTTTGATGTTTCCATCGTGCATTTTTCTAATAATTTACTTATTTATAAAACGTGAGTTGATTATTATAATGAAGGAGGCATTATGGCAGGTTCTCTATCGCGTACCCCACTTGAAATAGGACTGGTTATGGCAGGCGCCATATCAGCCGGAGCATATACGGCCGGAGTTGCAGACTTTCTAATCCAGGCGCTGAATGAGTGGGAAAAAGCCCGCAAACAAGATGAATCTGCTGTTCCGAAGCATGAAGTAAAACTTCGGGTAATTGCCGGGGCCTCCGCGGGCGGAATGACCGGTGCCGTTATCGCTGCCATGCTGAATGAAGAAATCAGGCCAATAACCTCTTTGCCGGATAGTGAACCAAGTCGGGAAGATGTATCCTGCAACAAACTTTATGAAGCATGGATAGAACGAATCGATATCCGGGAATTGCTCGATGGAAAAGATTTAAAAGACAATCATCGCCCGGTCTTGTCTTTGCTGGATTCTTCAATACTGGAATCTATTGCTGAACAAGCCATTTCATTTAAACCAACTCATCTCAAACCGGCCTGGTTGTGCGACACACTGCACCTGTTTCTCACGCTTACCAACCTTCAGGGTATTCCTTACGATATTCGCTTCATGGGATTAAATGGCAAAGATGAGTACATCATTAATAATCATGGCGATTTCATGCACTTCGAAATGCGTAAACCGAAGCCGGAGAAAGCTGAAACTACCTGGCTTAATCCCGAAGACGCCTCCCATCCGAACTGGATGATACTAAAACAAGCGGCTATCGCTACCGGTGCATTTCCGGTTGGTTTGGCTCCGCGCTTTATTCAACGTCCTTTTACCAATTACCTGGATCGGCGATGGAAGATACCGATGGAATCTGAAAACAACGGAGAGACTGCAATGTGCGGCAAATCCATCGCTATTCATCCTTCCTGGCCCAGTCACAGAACCTCAAATTACGATTTTGTAGCCGTAGACGGGGGTGTTGTCGATAATGAACCATTTGATCTTGCTCATGACTTTCTTTCCGGGGAGAATGGATACAACGAACGCGATCCCGGACAAGTTAGGCGAACCATACTCATGATCGATCCTTTTCCCAATCTCAAAAAATCTCCGCTGGTATCTCCGTCCGACTTTAAGGATTATGATCTTCTGAAAGTTATAGGAAAACTTTTCGGCAGTCTCATAGATCAGGCGCGTTTTAAACCCGAAGAATTGATTTTAGCGATGTCGAACGATATCTACAGCCGATTTCTGATAGCCCCAACCCGCAGGGAATCCAATGGCAATCTGGCTTCTTATCCAATCGCTTCCGGTTGCCTGGGAGGCTTTGGGGGTTTTCTTTCCAAAAAATTCCGGATGCATGATTTTCAACTGGGCCGAAGAAATTGCCAACAGTTTCTTCGCCGGCATTTCGTTCTTCCCATCGACAAAGCCCGTATCAATCCCTTATTTAATGATTTCACCGCCGAAGATTTTGTCCGGTTTGCTGATATTTCGGATGAGGGACCAGTCATTCCCATCATTCCATTATTTGGAAGCGCCGATGATCCAATAGAACCCGTAAGCTGGGCTTCCATTAAGATGAACCGTGAAGAAATAAAAGATATACAAAACCGCGTTAGCCATCGCACCAAAATTGTTACGAACCGGTTGCTGGAACAGTATATAAAACGGTCTTTAACGAGGCGTATGGCCAAAACCCTGGTATGGATGAAGCGTAAAAAAATAGTTAACGGAATTATGAAAAAAATTACGGAAGAATTGAAAGAATTTGACCTTCTAACTGAATAAAATCCGATCCTCAAATATGAAAATCCTGGCAAGAAAACACTATCTATATTGGCTGTTAAGTTTTCTATTCCTCTTAGCGGCATGCAATAATAGCATTTCCCGTTTTAGCGGGCAAGCTTATCAACAAGATGTAACACTCAAAGTGGAATCACTGGCATTGATGAACAAGGCCGATGAACCTTTTGAGAAGCATGCCAAAGAGATCAACAAATTGAAGGAAAAGATGGAAATCGCCTTTGAATATGCCAGGGGACGTCCAAAAAATGGAATTTCTACCCGGCAATGGAAAATTATGATTAGCCCGGAACGTCACCTTATGGGAGGATTTCTTCAGCGATGGCAAGACAAATCGGTTCTTTCACCCTATTTCATAAAACAAGCCAGTAAAAATATTTCCGAAGCTTTCGATTCGATTATCTATCTCGAAAGCGGCAAGATTAAACCACAGGAGGTAAAATAAACTCATGGATTTCGAGACTTTTATTACAACTCTGAAGAATAACCTGGAAAATGAAGCCAAAGATTATGGATTGGCCTATAAGGATCAGCTTCTTAAAGATGGCGTCTTTTTCGCCAATCAATCCAAAAACAAAATAGAAGAATGGATTAAAGCTGCAGCAACCGGACAATTATCGCAGGATGATTTGAAATGGCTTCTTGAAAGTCAGAAGGATGTAACTCAGATGGAAATCCTGAAACAAGAAGGACTGGCCCTGGTTCAAAAAGATAAATTGAAGAATGCTCTTATAAATTCCATCGTGGATGCTGTTTTCAAAACAATACCCTAGAAAAGTGATACAGCCATATCACAATAGTTTATCCATGCAATCCCATAATTTTAAATTCCACTTAAAAATCAGGATGATCAGGATCCGGTCCAAGACGATCATTTTTATCCAGTGAGTAAATGATCGTCATATCTTCTTCCGTCAATTCGAAATCAAAAATATCCGCATTTTCTTTAATTCGATTTTCATGAACTGATTTTGGAATCGTTACCACATCCTGCTGCAAATCCCATCTCAGCAATATCTGTTCTGGTGATTTGTCATATTTTTTACCCATTTCAACAATGGCAGGTTCTGTGCCGGCACGGCCACGCATGATTGGAGCCCATGCTTCTACCTGGATTCCATTCCGACGGCAATATTCTAATAACGAATGTTGCTGAAGATGTGGATGAAATTCATATTGATTCACAGCAGGAAGGATATCAGAATGGGTTTTGATATCCTCAAGGTGGTGTTCAAGAAAATTACAGACTCCGATTGCCCTCACCTTTCCTTCCTTATAAACTTTTTCAAGGGCCCTCCATGTATCGAGATATTTACCTTTGATTGGCCAATGGATTAGGTATAAATCCAGGTAGTCGGTCTGTAGCTCTTGCAGGCTTTTATGAAAAGCTCTGAGCGCCTTATCATAACCCTGATCGGAATTCCAGACCTTCGTTGTAAGGAATATTTTTTCGCGGTCAACGCCGCTTTGCCTGATAGCTCGGCCTACATTAATCTCATTTTCGTAAAATGTTGCTGTATCGATACTTCGGTAACCAATTTCCAGTGCATATAAAATAGCTCCTTCCACTTCGCCAGGCTGAGACAGGTATGTACCAAGTCCGAAGCGAGGCATCTTTATATTATTATTAAGTGCAACGGTGTCATCAATATTCATGATCTTGATAATTTTCAAATTCTAAATATTTGGTTGAGGTCATTATCTATGTAATCAGCTAAAGTATTTTCACAACTTTAAGTATTTGATGTAAAAATAGTTAACAAGTTATCTTTAAAAAGTTAAGAGAATATTATTTTTTTTGTTTACTCTAAAATCAGACATAATTATCTTGATTCATTATATAATTATTTAACTTGCCTTTTTATGTCAGAAGCCTGGAACTCTATTTTATTTTATCAAAATCCTATTCCGATGTTTATCTATTCATCAGATACTTTGGATATCTTTGAGGTCAATGAAGCTGCGATAAAAATCTATGGATATTCCAGGGATGAACTTCGCAATATGAAGGTTAAAGATATAAGAATTGAAGAAGAATACGAATCGCTGATGAGTTCAATGCCAATCAGGAAATCCGGTTACGAAGAAACGGAATTAGCGAGACACCGGAAGAAAGATGGCAAATTGATGTACGTTCGCATTACAACACAGCCCATCGAGTATAAAAATGATAAAAATGCACTTATATCATCGATCATAGACATAACGGAAATACAGAAAAATAAAGAACGGTTATTATTTCATATCAATAACAGCCATTTAGGATGGATTGAATGGGACAGTAACCTGACCATCACACAATGGTCGGAACGAACCCAGGAAATATTCGGATGGAACAAAGAAGAAGTGCTTGGAAAAACTCCGAACGATTTCAAACTGGTTTCACAAAATGACTACAATACTATTCAGGATGAAATCAGAAACCTTTTTGACCTTAACCAACCCAGAAGCACTTTCGAGTTAGGGGTCTACAATAAATCAGGATCCGTTGTCCACACAACCTGGCATAATTCTGTCCTTTTAGACGAAAACAATAATTTAGTTTCAGTTTTGTCACAAATTCAGGATATCACCATCCAGAAAGAGACTGAAAAACAGCTGCAATTGCTAACAACAGCCGTAGAATCAGCCGACAACGGTATCGTTATTACAAACATCGATGGTAAAATAATCTGGGTCAACCCGGCTTTTACAAGACTGACCGGTTACACTTTTAATGAGGTATTGGGACAAAATCCGAGCATCCTAAAATCCGGGAAACAACCCAAAGAATATTATCATAATCTTTGGAGCACCATCAAAGCAGGACAGGTTTGGAACGGAATTCTCATAAACCGAAGAAAAGACGGAACAACCTATATGGAAGAACAATCCATAACGCCGGTTTATTCGGAAAATCACGAGATTACACATTTCATCGCTATCAAGAGAGACGTCACCGTACGAGAAAAAAACGAAGAGCACATTCGAAATTCACTCAAAGAGAAAGAAACGTTGTTGGCAGAGATTCATCACCGTGTAAAAAACAACCTTGCCGTCATCTCCAGCCTATTGGAATTACAGGCTTTCAATACTCCAAATGCTAATATAGAACATGTATTGCGGGATAGTCAGCTGCGCATCAAAACGATCGCACTGATTCATGAGAAACTCTATCATTTTGAACAGCTCTCGGAAATTGAATTCAACCATTATATCACCGATTTGGTTAAAACAATTTCTGAAACAATTTCAATGGATGTAAGTTGCATAAAAACCATTCTCGAATTGGAAGAAGTTCAACTGAATATCAACCAGGCCATTCCAGCAGCACTTATTTTGAATGAGCTAATCACCAATACCTATAAACATGCTTTTAAAAATAGACGATCGGGGCAACTTATTATTAAGCTTCAGCAAAGTCCTGATAATAGTATCGTGATTAAAGTTCACGATGACGGAATTGGCCTGCCTGAACATTTCGATATTAACCATAATCAATCGTTGGGTATGACCATCGTCCAACGCCTGGCGAAACAATTGAATGCTAATCTTGATATCCAATCGAATAGTGGAACCTGTTTCACTTTCACATTTGAAAAGCCGCACAGTGAAACAGAAACAGTCGGTTTGATTTAAGTTTTATATATAAGTTACCAGACATCAGAGGAAGCCTAAAAAAGCTCCTGATGGCTTACAATCCGGCCTCATAAACCATTCAAGAGCTCTTTCAATGATTCAAAATGTTCTATTAAAATCCTAATCTTACCTGAACCAGGAAATTGCGCCCGGCCTGTGGATAGTAATAATTTTCGGTAGTCAGTTTCCCTCCATAGATGTACGAGTAATCGTATCCATTCGATTCATATAGTTCATTGAAAATATTATTAAACAAAAATCCTATATGAATATTTTTAAACTGTGGAATAGAATGAAAATCGATATTCAATCGAAGATCGTTCACGAAATAGGGATGAATAATGCTCGTATTGTTTTGCGTATTATCCAGGTACTGTTTCCCGACATATTTGCTCATTAAATCCAATGTAAGGTTTTTATGAGTGAACCGAAGAACGGAGCTCACTATCAGGTTGGGAGAAAATGCGATATCCGTATTATGATAAACCTGTACATTTTGTCCGCCTGTGTCGTAATTATCAATATATTGATTGTATTTCCGGATTTTGTTTCGGCTTACCGTAGCATTTCCTGACCACTCAAGAAAATCGGTAATTTTAACTCCAGCCTGGAATTCCAGTCCGGCGCGATAACTGGAAGTAACATTCTGCTGAATATAATCACCAACATCATTTATCTGCCCCGTGTTTATCAATTGATCGTGATAATCCATCAGGTATCCACTCACACCCAGGAAAAACAAATGACTATTATATCGATATCCCGTTTCCCAGTCGTATAACCGTTCCGGCTTCGGACGACTTTGCGGAGTCGATTCCACATAATCATTTCTATCCGGTTCTTTATTTCCTACACCAAACGAGATATAAAACCGGTTTTGATCATTAATCTGATAATTGAGTCCCAATTTCGGGTTATAAAATGTCAGAAAAGCATTTTGCTGGGTCGGGACGATGGTCTCTTTACCGTTTATTTTTACGATTCCATTCCCGAGAAAATTATATGCCACATTACGAACCTGCATATCGCCAAATGCACTTAACTTGTCATTCAGATTGTACGTCCCTTTTCCATAAATATTAAAATCCTTCTTGGTAGCATTATTATCATAATAGTGGTGATTTATTTTCCCGTTGCTGAAGTACTGAGCCCAAATCACATTTCCAAAATGCTTGCCCTTATAGACATTATAGGCACCCCCTATTTTTAAATTCCATTTCTTTCCATGATTGTAATCAGAGGAATACGTGAGGCCATAAAAATCATTATCAAGCCATTTGCGGCGCACCAAATCAGTTGTCCGAATGGTATCCTGCCCAATAATTACGTTGTTCAGCTTATAATCCGTAAGATTCTGATTGGTTTCATATTCCTCATAATATCCCCGGCCTTTCACATAAAAGAGCGCTGAATTTAACGTCCAGTTTGGCAACACTTTATAGGAATACAATAACTGGTAATGATCCTGTTGATAATTATCGGTCTGGTTTGGATAAGTGTACGGATTATAAGTCCGGTTGGTATCCAAAATACTCTGTTCTACACCATACCAGGCCTGATACGTATGTTCGGTTCCCGAGAACACATTTGCCTGCAACAGGCTGTGCTTTCCATAGTGCGCGCCGGTCAGAAAAAAGGATTTCAGGTTAGAGAAAGCGCGATCGATGTAACCGTCGGAATGAATTTTCGAAAGCCGTCCATCGAATGACCAACCGTTTTTCATCAATCCGGTACCCACTTTCACATTATACTTTTGTGTATTGAACGTACCGTAGGAAGCGGACACATCACCATAGGGATCCGGCACAATTCCGGTTGTCTGAATATTGATGCTGCCCCCAAAGGCACCGGCACCATTAGTTGAAGTTCCCACTCCGCGCTGAATCTGCATACTTTCAATCGA
Source organism: uncultured bacterium (assembly GCA_963783355.1). Taxonomy (GTDB): domain Bacteria; phylum Bacteroidota; class Rhodothermia; order Balneolales; family DATFMH01; genus CAWANF01. Next base: position 109,617 of record CAWANF010000014.1, on the reverse strand, counting down.
AGAGGCCAAATCGGGAATATCAACCCAATAAACAGCCTGTTCTTCCGCGTCATTCAACGGTATGCCGTTAATGGTCACATTGATTCTCGTCGCATCAACTCCTCGAATACGAATACCGGTATATCCAACACCGGCTCCGGCATCGGAAGTAGTGACCACCGAAGGAGTCAAGCTCAACAGATATGGAACATCCTGACCGAAATTCTGTTGTTGAATCTGTTTTTTTGATAAGTCCGTGTAAGTTACAGCCGATTTCTGATCGACCCGCAGAGCGCTAATCTGAACGGCATCACTCATGATCGTTGCCGAAATCAGGTTAATCGTCATGCCTTTTTGATCCTGTCCCGAAAGATTAATGTCCCGGGATTTATACCCGATATAACTTACAGAGATAATCATTGGCTCTTTGGGATCAAGTTTAAGGTTAAACTTCCCATTTTCATTGGTAGAGACGCCGTTGGTTGTCCCTTTCTGAATGATATTAGCACCCGGCAGCGGATCTTTTGAACGGGCATCCACAACCGTCCCGGAAATGGTTTGCGCCATTCCAAGAGTTATGGTACTGAGCATGAAGACGATTGTCATCAAACTTCGTTTTAGTAACATAAATTGATTTACTCCTTTTTCATTGATTTCATTGGATGAAATCCAGGAGGTACAGCTGAAAGAGAGATAGGCTCAAAACAAGTAGCTTGCTTTGTCCTCGGTTTCCCTTCGCCAGCATTACCTGGATCAGGTTCCGGGGTATTTTCTCAGTCCCGACTTTACAATCGGAACACCCCCAACCAAGCTTTGGTCATCAGTGAAGTTACGGCGATATCAACTTCATTACAAGATTTAGCCTCTTTTATAAATTAACGCTACCCGAAACCAATAAACTTTGCTTATCTTGTACCTTATTAAAAATGTGATACTTAAACACCGAATCCGAAGAACAGGCATGCCCCAGATTTTTAAAAAAAAATTCATAACGAATTCTGCGATCTTTAGTTTCGCAATACTTATCGGGTTAATTGCATGCCAAAATTCGACTTACGAATATCAGCCGAAATTGACGTCCGCTATTACGTCACATGATATTCGTGCGCACCTCAAATATCTTGATTCAAAATCCCATTCAGATAATATTCCCGGCGGTCCACAGGAAGCCAAAACAGCCGACTATATCGCTGATGAACTGGAATCATTCGGACTTCTTCCAGCCGGAGATGATAGTACTTATTTCCAGGAATATTCTATTCAAAGTGGTGTGAAGAATGGTGAAAAAGGGAGTTATCTCGTATTTAACAAACACCGATATACCAATACCGGACACCAGGTTCTTCCATATCCTAATTCGTCAAAAGGCAGCATCGAAAGCATGGTTGCCTGGGTGGGTTACGGACTGCATAACAAGCGTTATGATGAGTACAAAAACCTGGATGTGAATGGAAAAATAGTGCTTATGCTCGATGGTAAACCAGGTTTTAGCTCTGCAACGGACGTCTCCATTCCAAAAAAAATTCAAACTGCTGAAAAGCTTGGAGCCGTCGCCGTCCTGATCGTCCGTGATCAAGATGGAAAAAATATTTCCGGTTTCATCCCCCTGAGTTCTTATAATCAATCTGCCCCGACTACCAAAATTCCGGTATTACAAATTTCTAAGTCTTTAGCCGGAGATATCCTGAAAACTACTGGATTGAATTTAAATCAGATTGAGAACAAAATATTATCCATTCGTAAACCGCAATCAAGGCAAATACCAATCCGTGTTAATGTTACTATAGATCTGGCGAAAAACGAAAGCATGACTCGAAATATCGTTGCTTTACTTCCCGGAACAAACAGCCACAAACGATATATCGTTGTCAGTGGATTTTATAATCATGAAATAAAAAATCATGATACAATGAATGACGCTGTTACAACTGCCGGGTTACTGGAACTGGCTCAATACCTTGGCACGCATCCAATTCAGCAAAATGTCTTATTTACTTTTTTTTCAGGTGGAAATAATTTATTAAACGGTGCCGGTTATTTTTCCGATAATCCAACAATAGGTGAATTAAAAATCAGTGCTCTCGTGGCTTTACAGCCGGCTTCCCGCATGGAAAACAAATTTAAAATAATAACATCCGGGGCGACAAATTTCTGGAAGAAACTCGTTCACATCTCCAATACGGATAGTTTAAAATTTCAACTTCGAAGCAACGACAGTACGGTGATCGGTACCTCGTTTGCAAGAATAAATATACCTGTCATCACCTTTGATATCCCACCATTATCAGGAAAAGAAAATAACGATATTTCATTGTTACGCCATATTTCCCGAATGATAGCCAATCTGGACACTACCAATACACAAAACCTGGTTTCTTCAGATAAAACGATAAAAGAATCTCCTCAAAAAATTCCATTCCCAAAGCTGACGCTGGGATTACTTCCTGACTACGGCTACAAAGGGATTGGCCTTCGCATACGTCAAGTCGATCATGATCGGCCGGCGCAAATAGCCGGACTCAAAAAAGGCGATATTATCATTTCCCTGGCTGGTGACACGATCCGAAATATTATGGATTATATGAAAGCATTGGATCAACTCAAGTCCGGAGAACATACGACCATCGGGATTCATCGAAATGGTGAAAAAATGACATTGAGCCTTCAGTTGTAAGAACCGATTCTTCGCTCCATAAAAGTCATTTAACTATCATCAACTCTTTCATTGCTCGCACGATTGGGATATTTTATACTGCCTTAAAAACCAATGAAATCATCTGATTATTATGAAACCACGAATTCTGATAACTGAACCTATTTACAATGAAATAATAGCATATCTGCAACCTTTTGCGGAGCTGGATATTGAAGAACGCGGTAAATGTAAAGATACTTCCTATCTGAAAAGCATTATTGGAAACTACGATGCTGTTATTTCCATGCTTTCGAATCCAGTTAATAAAGAAGTTTTACAAGCTGGTAAGAAGCTGAAAATCGTGGCGAATTATGCAGTGGGGTATGATAACATTGATGTCGAAGCAGCTACGAAACTCGGAATCAGAGTGGCAAACACACCGGATGTGCTTACGGATGCGACAGCGGATGTTGTAATGGCGTTGCTTCTGGCGGTTACCCGTAAAATTTGTGAAGCTCATAATTATCTGCGCGAAGATCACTTTAAAGGATGGGAACCATTGGGTTTCCTGGGTATGGGACTAAATGGCAAAACCATGGGTATCATTGGGATGGGAAGAATCGGACAGGCTGTGGCACGACGCGCTAAAGGTTTCGGTGTGAATATTGTTTACCATAATCGAAATAAGCTGGAATCGTCGGTTGAAGAAGAATTGAACGCCCGTTTTATCTCTGATATAAAAGAATTGGCGAAGCAATCGGATGTGCTTTCATTGAACTGCCCGCTAACCCCGGAAACGAGACATCTTATCGATGCTAATATGCTCAAAATAATGCCAAAACATGCTGTTTTGATTAATACGGCCCGCGGACCGGTCATTGACGAAGAAGCTCTCGCAGAAGCGCTGATAAATGACGAAATTGGCGGTGCCGGACTGGATGTTTTTGAAAAAGAACCCGTAGTTCATCCTAAACTCCTGGAAGCCCCGAACTGCGTCTTGCTTCCTCACATAGGAAGCGCAACTGTTGAAGCCCGTTTACAAATGGGACACCTTGCAGCCGATGCCATTTTAGGAATTCTGAATGGAAAACCGGAAAGCGAAATTCCTAATTTGTTAAACTAATTACAGGAATCACGAATTAGACGGATAATAAAATTCGCGAAACGTCCAGAAGTTAATTCCAGTATTTCACTGTCCAAAGAATACGAGAGCCGGTTATATAAAAAAATGGAATACAATTAATCCTGACTTTCCTATCCATCAATTTCACAATATTTTTAGCCACACCATAAACTTTATATTTGTCAAAGGCTGTAACGATATCACCGTCCTTCTTTCAAAAATTCGCTAAAGAAGCCAGGGCAACTTTATGGCTTGGTATGCCTGTCATTGCCAGCCAGTTACTTCAGATGTCCATGGGTTTTGTTGATACGGTCATGGCCGGTCATCTCAATCCGACGACCCTTGCTGCCGTCGCCATCGGTGCCGCCGTGATGAATCCGTTATTGATTCTCATCATTGGCATCCTGATGGCTTCCAGCCCAATTATCGCACAGGTATTTGGCGCCCGCCAGTTGCATGAAATAGGGAAAAATGTACGTCAGGCTTTATGGCTCGCAGTGATTTTATCCGTACCTGCTTTGTTCCTTCTGCGACACATGGAATGGATGATGCTCATTCTGAAAGTTGATCCTCATATCATTCCTGTAACGCAGGGATATTTGCAGGCTATTTCATGGGGTATCCCTGGCATTGCCGCATACCTGGTTCTTCGATTTTTTAATGAAGCTATCGGGGCCACCCGTCCAGGGATGTATTTTGCCATGCTCGGAGTGGTTTTCAACGTGATAGGAAATTACGTTTTCATGTATGGAAAACTCGGCTTTCCTGCTATGGGAGCTACCGGCATCGGACTTTCGAGCGCCTTAGTTGGTTGGATCATGTTTATTGGAATCCTCATCTTTACCATTCAAAAGAAGAGTTACCGGAGATTCAATATTTTCCATGATCTGCATCTGCCGGAATGGAAATACATGAAAGAGCTCTTGCATGTCGGTATACCAAACGGCATCAGCTCGTTTATGGAAATAAGCCTTTTTGCTCTGGTTGCCCTCTTTATCGGTTCTCTCGGAACAGACCAGGTTGCCGGACACCAGATCGCGATTAATATCGCTTCTATTACGTTTATGATTCCTCTGGGCGTTTCAACGGCAATAACCGTCCGGGTCGGACAAGCTGTAGGACGGAAAAATATTCATGCCGCCCGTTTTGCCGGTTTTACAGGAATCGGATTAAGTGCCGGTTTAATGGCGATCATGGCCATCATTATGATTACCATGCCCCAGCTCATAACCGAAATCTATACCCACAATGCCGAAGTTCAGAAAGTGGCCATTCGCCTGCTGCACTTCGCCGCTATATTCCAGATTTCTGATGGATTACAGGTCAGCGGAATCGGGGCTCTTCGAGGATTGAAAGATACACGTATCCCCATGGTAGTCAATATTATCGCTTATTGGGCTATCGGACTGAGCACCGGTTACTATTTCGGTTTTACCCGTCACTTTGGCCCGGAAGGATTCTGGATCGGGCTCATTGCCGGACTTACAGCCGCTGCCATCATGCATAACAGTCGTTTCCTCTATTTGACACATAAATTGTTAAAAATAAACGGATGACGGATGACGGATGACGGATGACGGATGACGGATGACGGAATAAATTATCCATCATGATGTAAAACAACTATGTTTCCCTTTGTGCCTTTAAAAATTTACTCATTTATATGCTCTGATTCGAAGGAAGGGGCCATTACTCTAAGCTGGATACTCACACATTTGTAAGCAGGGGAATTTCCTGAAAGACATGGTTGTTTAATTAACAAAGCTGTTTGGGGAAATCATTTAACCATAGGGACATGCCTGTATACATACACAACATAGAAAATGGTGTTCCGGAAACGGAATATCCGCAAGATTATATTCGGGATCTTATGAAAGAACTGGTCAGTGATAAAGAATTGACCAGACGTATCATTCACCGGATTTATTCGCAGAGTGGAATAGAAAAACGACATTCTGTGATCCGAAATTTTGAACTGATAGACGGCCCCCGTCAATTTTTTCAGTCCGAAAATGGAAAGCTCGTTATGCCTTCGACTAAACGGCGCAACGATATTTATACGGAAGAATCCCGAAAATTGTATTCCGATATCGCCCGCAGGACGATTGAAAATACCCCGGAAATTGCATTCAAAGACATCACCCATGTCATCACGGTATCCTGCACCGGATTCTATGCTCCCGGACCCGACTTTTACATCGTAAAAGATCTCGGCCTGCCCATGTCCACTCAACGTTTCCATATCGGATTCATGGGTTGTTATGCTACCTTTCCGGCCCTCAAGATGGCCCGGCAATTTTGCGAAGCTGATCCAAATGCTGTGGTACTTATTGTTTCACTTGAATTGTGTACCCTGCATCTCCAGTTTCGTGAAGAAGCTGATTTTCTCATTTCTGCCTCCCTTTTTGCCGACGGCGGCGGAGGGGCAATCGTGTCATCTAAAAAACCGGCCGATTCGGTTCATTCCTTTGAATTAAATGGATTTTCAACATGTATCACCCCCACGGGAGAGGAAGATATGGCATGGACTATCGGCAACAACGGTTTTGATATGGTACTATCAACCTATATTCCTAAAATTATTGAAGCGAATCTCGAATCCGCTTTGCAGCCATTGCTCGAATCTTTAAAAATCACACGTGACGAAATCGATTTATGGGCCATTCATCCGGGTGGCAGGGCTATTCTCGATAAAATTCAAAACGGGCTGGACCTTCATGACGAACAGGTAGCCGTTTCAAGAAATATTTTGCGGAATTTTGGAAATATGAGCAGCGCGACCATCCTGTTTGTCCTTCGCGAGATGCTGAAAAACGATTCACATAATAAAAATGAGAAGATTTATGCCATGGCATTTGGCCCTGGACTGACGATTGAAAGCGGACTGATGACAAAAAATCCGTATATAAACTGATTTATGCCATTCATCCTTCGCCAACGAAACCAGGATCTCTCAGAATGGATGGATGATCCAAATTGTGATCAACAGCTTCTGTTTAAAACCTATGAACATTTTTCTATCGTTAACCGGTTGTTATCCAATTGGAAACATCTCTATCGAACGATTCTCAGAAAAAGACTCAACGGAAATCGTACTTTCAGGTTGCTGGATATTGGCTTCGGCGGCGGGGATATTCTTTTGGATTTGGATCAGTGCTTCAAAAAAGATGGATTTGATGTTGAAATTACCGGTATTGAGACGGATCAGCGTGCCTTCAATTATGTAGAACAACATTCCTGGCCTGATTCGATCCATTTTGAAAATATTTCAATCGACAGACTGGTAAAGGAAAACCGGAATTTTGATTTCATCATTTCCAATCATCTGTTGCATCATTTAAAAAATGAAGAATTGAAAACCTTGTTGACCGATGCAGAACGAATATGCACCGATACCGTCATTTTTAATGATATTGAGCGGGGTGATTTGGGTTATTTGCTATTTCATTTCGCAACAGGGCTTCTGTTTCCATCGTCAAAGTCATATGTAAATCAGGATGGACGTACTTCGATAAAACGAAGCTTCACAAAAATAGAACTGGAATCCCTTGTGCCATCACACTGGCAAGTTAAACGATTGATACCTTACCGATTACTTCTACTTCATCAAAAACAGGCTTCTTAAACGATGGGAAACAGGAAACCATACGACGTGCTGATTGCCGGAGGCGGCGGAGTTGGTTTATTCCTGGCCTGCCGCCTGCAACAATTGGGATTGAATATCCTGGTTATTGAACAAAAAACAGAACGGTCTAAACATTCTCGTTCCATTGGTATTCATCCGCCTTCACTGGAATTTTTAGAGGAGATGAAACTGGTTCAACCATTTCTAAAACAGGGTTTACAAGTTCCAAAAGGACTGGCAATCGGGGATCATGGCGTGATTGGCGAACTGGATTTCAACACCTGTCCCGGCCCTTTTCGTTTTGTACTGACTCTTCCGCAATATCAGACCGAAACGATCCTTGAAGAACATTTACTTCAAAACAATCCGGATTGTCTTCAAAAAGGAATTAAATTAATCGATTTTAAAGAAAACGAGCCCTATATCATGGCGACTGTCCAGGATTCGGAGGGGAAAGAAAAAAGTATCAGCGCTTATTTTCTCATTGGCTGCGACGGGAAAAACAGTTTTGTGCGTAAGAAATGCGGGATTCGTTTTTCCGGAGAAGCCTATCCCGATACGTTCATGATGGGCGATTTTTCCGATTCGACTGATTTTGGTCAGGCTGCCGCAATCTATTTACTAAGTTCCGGGCTCATCGAATCATTTCCATTACCGGGAAAGATTCGACGCTGGGTCATGAGGACCCCAAAATATATCGAAAAACCAACGGTTCAACTTCTTGCGAAAACAACAACGCAAAGAACCGGGTTTGATATTGATATACAAACCAATACCATGCTCAGCAGTTTTGGTGTTCAGCATTATATAGCCGGTTCATTGGGAAAAAACAGAGCAGGAATTATTGGCGATGCGGCACATATTGTGAGTCCGTTTGGCGGACAGGGGATGAACCTGGGATGGATGGATGCCTGGTTGCTGGCAGATCTTATTTATTCCTTAAAAGATAGACATTTTGCCGATTTCCCATGGAAGAAATTTACTTTGAAACGTCGTTTTGCAGCCTGGCAGGCTATCAAACGGGCCGAATTTAATATGTCGATGGGACGTGAGCACCGGTATCCTAAAACGCACGAAGCATTCATAAAAATGTTACTTCACCTTCCTACGAAACGGATTCTTCCCCGTTTGTTTACGATGCGCTGGTTATGAATAATATCTTTCAGGCACATTTTACACATTTTGTAGTGTGAGGCATGAATTTCAGCCTACCAAATGGTATCTCCTCTCCACAACGAATACATTTCCCAAAATCTTTGTCTTCCATCCGTTCCAAAGCCCGTTCCAGCTTCTGTAATTTCTTCTGTTGATTTCTCAACGCGGCATCATTTATAGTTTTATTATTGATGGCATCCATGCGTGAAATCCGGCCAATGGCATTGTCTGGAGACACCGGACGAGTCATTTCAGTTAAAACCTCCAATTCTTTCCGCGTGTTTTCTAATTCCTTCAGGATGATATTATGAAGTTCTTTTTTCTCTATATCCGTCATTTTCCGGCAATTTACATATTAAATTTATTGATTTTAATGGCCTTCTTAGCCTTTAAGATACGATGGCTTTTCTAAAACATATAATCTCCAGGATAGCAAAACGCCAACGAAAATCATACCTATGGAAACAAGCAGTATTTTAGTGATCGCAATATGATTATCGAGCAGCCATCCCATCAAAAACGGACTTACAGCAGTACTGAAGACCATAAGTGATTTAAACAGACTGCGAACAGTCCCAATCGTGCGAACTCCGTATAATTCTGCAAATAACGCAGAATTTATATTGCCACCACCGCCGAGTGTCAGGCCCAGAAAAAACATATAAACAAATGCTGACCAATCCCCGGGATGCCAGTAAGCCACTGCCAGGGCAATACCAAACGGGATGAGATAATATTGAAAAATACGTGTGGCCGTGAACCGGTCGATAAGCGGCCCGGTGACAATAGTTCCAAAAATGCGGGCAACCGCATAGCTCATAAATGCCGTCGCTATTAATCCTGCAGACCATCCAAGCTCATGAGCAAATGATATTTGATAGAGAAATAAACCGGTGATCAAAAATGGCGGCAACAAGACCGGCATAAACAGATAATAAAAGCGGGAATCTTTGATGATGTCACGGTAATGCCATTCCTGTTCATGCTCGCTGTGAGGCAAATCTTTACTTTCCGGCGCCCGTTTAAAACGCTCGTCGTGAAGCAAGTAAATAGTTGATGGAACAAGTAATATAAGTATGAAAACGGCGGCAGAAGCCCAGACCCATCGCCAGGCCATCAAAGAAAGCGATATGGTCACCAGTCCCGGCAACAAGCCTTCGCCCAGCGGAAATCCAAGGCTTGCGATACTCAGAGCCACTCCCCGATCAATATCAAAATACCTTGACATCGCTGTTTGTGCTGTATGAGAACTCAACCCTTGTCCGAAAAAACGAACCAGGAATAAACCAAAAGCCAATAAAACCCAATACCAGGAAACAGCCAGTATCAGGCTTCCGCAAATCAATCCGCCCGCGATAAGAAGTCCATATGATTTCAATGGTTTACGATCAATCCATCGCCCGAAATAAGACAGATTGATGGCGCTTAATAAAGTAATTCCTGCATATAGCGTTCCAAAACTCGTTTTGGTAAGCTGAAAATCGTGAATGATTGCAGGTACAAATAGCGATATAAAAAAAGTCTGGCCAAAACTTGAGAAAAAAGTTATTACCAATGCATAAAGTAAAATCTTCCACTCTTGTCTAAAAAGCCGGATATAGCGGTTCAAAGTATCAAAATAAGTTTGGGGTGTTCAGGTCAAATGGTCGGATAAACTAACCGTTTATCTTTCGATGTGCAATTTTTTTACAGACATAAGAATAACCGTATATCCGCTCCAACCATTCACTTTTATTTAAAATTTCAATTTCCATTAGTGAGCAGTCGACTTCAGACCATCCCATTGGTTTACCAGCTCCTGTAAATTTTGATGAAGCTTTACAAAAGCTTCACTTTGAGCTTCAGTTGGTGCCATATCCGCCGCCTGAACTCCGGATGCCAAAGTGGATAAAGACCCATTCATTATTGAAATATTTGAACTGATTTTTGAGGCCTTTTTCATCACATCTGTTGAAATACCGGACTTCTGACCTTTTTCAAATGCCATTATTTCATTATAGATTTTCATACTCAATTTCATATCATGATCAATATCAAGAGCCAGCCTGAGCTGATCTTTCAGGACCCCGGGTTCAACGCTTACCCTGGGATCCATTTTAATTTGCACAGTTTGAGAATAACTCTTTCCACCGGCAATCAATGTAACTTTGTAAGTCCCCGGTAAAGCAAGCGGTCCGCGAGGCACTTTAACCGTTCCTTTACCGGCGATAGCCGCAATACTATAATCATAACTCAGTGCCTTCGGGCGGGTATACCGTAAATCCCATACGAAACGATTTAATCCTTCATGAGTCCTTAATGGATGTGAACGCGGCAACCACTGATCCGCAAAATAGCTTGAAGCATCTTTATGATTGAATTTCTCTTTACTGGAAAACTGACGCACTAAATTTCCATCAGAATCGCGAATTTCCAGCATAACAGGACCTTTCGGAGCCGTTTTAAATGAATAATCAATAATCGCACCGGCAGGCGGATTACTGCCATGAGGTATCTCGGGCGGAAACGGGGTATCGTTACTTTCATCCCGGCGTAAACGATAGGCCATCGCAGGTTTGTAAAGATGAACCGTCGCATTGATTGATTCACTACTCATTTCCCTCAACGTTGCTATATCATCCAGAACCCAGATTGCCCTTCCGTGAGTCGCCGCTATCAAATCGTTTCCATGAATGGTTAAATCACGAACCGAAGCAACCGGAAGATTCATCTGCAACGCCTGCCAATGACCTCCATCGTCAAACGATACATAAGCTCCTGTTTCTGTACCGGCATATAATAATCCCTTTTTAACGGGATCGGCACGAACCGTTCGCACAAACGCCCCATCGGGAATTCCATCCGTGATTAAAGTCCAGTGAGCACCATCATCGTGGGTCCGATAAATATAGGGTTTGAAATCATCCAGGCGATGTCGATCCACAGCAATATAGGCCGTTTGAGCATTCAGATGAGACGCGTCGATGATACTTATCTTACTCCATGGTGCAAGGCCTTTAGGTGTGATATTTTTCCAATGCTGTCCGCCATCTTTCGTAAGCCATACCAGGCCATCATCGGTTCCGGCCCAAATGACTCCTTCTTTTAGTGGTGAAGGAGCTACTGAATAGATAACACCATATCCTTTTTCAGCCGCATTGGCTACGGATACTGCATTACTGTCTTTGGCAATTTTCCTGTCCATACCGGTTAAATCCGGGCTTACTGCTTTCCAGCTGTGACCGCCATCTCTCGTCCGCAACAGCACCTGGGCCCCAAAGTAAAGGGATTTTTTATCGATGGGATCGAAAACGATTGGGGAAGTCCATGTGAAACGGTATTTTCGTTCATAAACAGGGGGCATGGGCCATGAAGCTACCGGCACTGGGGCGATATTCTGAACCTGACCCGTCCGGTGATCATAACGATAAATTCCGCCATACGTATCGCCGCCATAGACAATATTGGGATTGTTGGGATCTACCGCGATATATCCGCTTTCTCCGGCACCAATGGAATACCAGTCACGGAACGTGATTTCACCATAATCACTCCTGCTGGCTATGCTGACTGTTCCATTATCCTGTTGAGCTCCATAAATCCGATATGGAAATTGATTGTCGGTCGTGACATGATAAATTTGTCCGGTCGGCTGATTATACCAGCTGCTCCAGGTCTTCCCGTTGTCCAGACTGACAGCCGTTCCCTGATCACTTGCCAGGATCATTCGTTCCCCGTTTTTCGGATCAATCCAGGCAAAATGATAATCATCACCACCCGGCGATCCTTTTATGGCGGTAAATGTTTTTCCACCATCCGTTGAACGCATCACTGAACGATTGGGAATGTATACGATGTCGGGATTTGCCTGATCGGCCGTAACTCGCCCGAAATACCACATTCTTGTCGTGATATTCGGATCCTGGCTCATCAGATTCCACGATGCTCCTCCATCTTCCGAACGATACAAACCGGATTGCTTTCCTGCTTCAACAAGGGCATACACCCGTTGTCCGTCTACCGAAATGCCAATTCTCCCCAGCCGACTATCGGGCAGACCTTTACCTGAAACTTTTGTCCATGTTTTCCCTTCATCTTCTGACTTGTAAATTCCGCTTCCGGGACCTTCATTCGGCGGATACTGGCTCCAGGCGGTTCTCCGCGCATTCCAAAGTGTTGCAAAAACGATTTTGGGATTACGGGGATCCATCGATAAATCTACGGCACCGACATCCGGACCTTTATACAAAACTTTCGTCCAGGATTTTCCGCCATCAACCGATCGAAATACGCCCCGTTCTTCACTCGGTCCATATCCATGCCCTAATGCGGCAACCAGGACGACATCAGGATTTTCGGGATCGATAACGATTTTCCCGATATGACGGGAATCATACAAACCAATTCGTGTCCAATGCTTTCCAGCATCCGTTGATTTATACATTCCATCGCCATACGTCATATCCGAACGCATGTCTGCTTCTCCTGTTCCGACATAAATGATATTGGAATCGGATGGAGCTATAGCCAGGGCACCAATCGATGAATTCGGTTCATCCCCAAAAACCTGTCTCCATGTCAAACCGGCATTGTCGGTTTTCCAGACTCCTCCATCGACAGATCCGAAATAAAAAATTCGAGGATTACCTGGTATTCCGGCGGCGGCTAATGCTCTTCCAGCACGATTTGGACCGACAAACCGCCATTTTATCGCGTTATAAGCAGAAAGTGGCACTTTTGCCAAACCTGATTGAGCCATACTCTCAGAAGAAACAACCAACAGCATGCCCGTTAACAGTAAACCCCGAGCCATTCGAACCCGCCATTTCTTCCAACTTACACGATGTAAATTCATGCCCATATTTAACATAGCAACAGATCCCCTTTAAACTGGATAATAAACATTATCTGAAATTGAAAACCACCGAACAGATTCACTATCCGGTGGTTTCCATATTATGATAAACCTGATCGAAACTAAATTTTATAAACCGGACTTCTTCAATTTTTGCCAGCGAAACATCAACCTTCTATACTGAATACTGTAATCGTAATAGACCGCTTTTTGGCCCTGGTTTGGAGCCGCATCCGCACTTTGTATTTTTGTAGCCAAATCAGCAAACGTGGAAGCGACCGATGAAAAATTGGATTTCCCCGAATGAGCTAACTCATTCAGTTCCTGAGCTTGAGCTTTTGATAACGAATTTTTCTTTTCTTTCAGGATATTTTCTATAGCCTTATAAGCTTCTACCGATTTATTCAATTTTTGATCGACTTCCAAAGCGAGACTTAACTGATCCTCTAATGCCTTGTTGCTGACATGTACACGAGGATCCAGTTTGACGGTAACAGGCTGTGTGTAAGAATGGCCATCAACAGAGAGAGTCACCGAATAATGCCCCGGCACAACCAGGGGGCCACGTGGATCCAGCGGCGTATGATCATCCCAGATTCCGGCAATGGAAAATTCATATCTCAAAGCACTCGGACGGGCATAACGCATATCCCAGACGAAACGATGCATACCCGCTTTCGTCGAAAGGTCATGGGGGTGACCCAGCCAGCCTACCTGGAAATATCTGCTCGATGGCAGTTTTTCACCCATTTCATCACTTTTATACTGTCTCACCACTTTCCCGGATGCATCTTTTACAGTCAATGTTATGGGGCTATTTGTTGCATCTTTAAGCCAGTAATCGACAATGACACCTGCCGGCGGATTTTGTCCCAGCGGTGTAGATGGAGGTGGTGGCGTGTCCCGGTTTTCATCACCACGCATACGAACGGCCACAGCCGGTTTAAACAGATGAACAGAATTTTTTACCATTCCGGCCGCGATTTCCCGCAATGGTTCCACATCGTCCATGATCCATATTCCCCGGCCCTGTGTTGCAATTACCAGGTCATTATCGTGAACCAGCAGATCGCGAATCCAGGTCGTAGGTAAATTCATCGACAACGGCTGCCATTTTGCACCATTATCGAAGGAAACATACACCGAGCGATTGGTACCGGCATACAACAGACCAGGCTGCTTCGGATCGGAACGAACAACGCCAACATATTCATCTGACGGAATTCCGTTCGAAATGTTTTTCCATGTTTTTCCACCATTGGTAGTCATTATAATCATGGGAGAAAAATCACCCGTACGATGCATATCTACTGCTGCATAAGCTGTTTCCGTATTAAAATGGGAGGGAGATATCGCATCAATACGTGCCCAAAGCGGGATTGATTTTGGAGTCACGTTGTTCCAGTTCTGCCCCGCATCTTTCGTCATTTTAATACTACCGTCATCGGTTCCCACCCAAAGAACATTTTTGTTGATTGGTGAAGGAGAAATAGTGTAAATCACGCCAAATCCATCATTTTTAGCCTGCTCAAATGTAGGATTATTGACATCCCCGGAAATTTTAGTCTTCCCGGACATATCCGGGCTGACGATGGACCAGTTGTCACCATCATTCGTCGATTTAAATAAGACCTGGGAACCCATGTACATAGCATGATCGCCGACATGCGAAAATACTAACGGTGTGATCCAGGTATAGTGATATTTCACACTGGTCGGCTGAGCTCCATAACTGGATATCGGCCATGGAGATACATTTGCAACCTGTCGAGTTATATCGTCGAAACGGGAAACGTGACCACCCAGGCCACTACCAAAAACGATGTTCGAATTGCCCGGTTTCGGAACCATATAATCGCGTTCATCACCACCAACGGGATGCCAGTCGCGTTCTTCAATAACACCATATGGACCCTGGCTTGCAATATCGACCGTTCCGTTATCCTGTTGTCCGCTATAGATATGAAACGGAAAACGATTGTCGACCGCCAGGTGATAGAATTGCCCGGTTGGCTGATTATACCAACTCGACCAGCTTAGTCCGTCATCAACCGTAACAGCGGCTCCCTGATCGGCGCCCGAAATCATATGATCAGGATATTTGGGATTGATCCACATGAAGTGATAATCATCGCCACCGGGTGAACCTTTAAAAATCATAAAATGACGTCCACCGTCTGTGGAATAATGAATAGATCGACCCATAACATACACTTCATCCGGGTTGTTGGGAGCAACCGTGATCCGGCAGAAATAATTATTCGTTAATTCGGGATCCGTGTTCATAAGCTCGAAGGTTTTTCCACCATCTTCTGAACGGAAGAAGCCGCTGCTGTGACCTGCATGACCGGTAGCACTGTAACCACCCTGCGCCACCGATGCGTAAACAATCCTACCGTTACTTCCACGGGGAACAGCAATTCCTATACGTCCGACAGAACCTGTTGGCAATCCTTTACCTGCAATTTTGCTCCAGTGTGAACCGCCATCGGTACTTTTATAGATGCCTGAACCCGGGCCGGCTTGTGCCTGGAAATAATCGAGCCAGGGATGTAACCGCATCTGCCACATTGCTACATACACAATTTGAGGATTTTCCGGATCCCATGCCAGATCCACAGCGCCCGTTTTATCATTCACATATAAAACTTTTTTCCAATGCTGGCCACCATCGGTTGTTTCAAAAACCCCGCGTTCAGCATTATCATTGAATACATGGCCAAGAGCGGCAACAATAACATGATTGGGATTATGAGGATCAACCATGATGCTCCCGATATGCCGGGTATCTTTTAAACCGACATTTTTCCATGTTTTGCCACCATCGGCAGAACGATAAACCCCGTCACCGGCCATATTATCATATCGAATCGTAACTTGTCCGGTGCCAACATAAATAATGTTCGGATCGGAAGCCGAAATAGCCAGAGCGCCCACAGCTGAAGCCTCCTGATGCTGCATCAAACCCTGCCAGGTACGTCCGGCATCGGTTGTTTTCCAGATACCTCCGCCGGCTCCGCCGAAATAAAACGTATTCGGAGCATCAGGAACACCTTTGGCCACCGTTGCCCATCCTGCCCGGAAAGGCCCCACAACCCGCCAGCGCATGGATTCATACCTCTGTTGAGGGACCGTTTGAGCCTTAGAACTAACAGGATTAAAGAGCATGAGCATCAAAATGAATATGATCATCATAGAACCGTTCATAATGATATTATTGGGACTTTCCTTCCAATGCCAACATCGCAGCATCACTTCTTTTGATTTCATCATAGTTTATATTATTAATTTCTTCTGGTTTAAATCTGAGCCAAAATCGACACTCTGCTTTCGGTATTACCTTATGAACTCAGGCTCTCATTTTTAAAATTTTTTATTGATTAATTCTTTCCAGTATGGCGTCCAAAATATAAAAAAACCTCAATTCCGATCTAGTTACTGAATTAAATAACCATATCGTTGTAATTAACCGTGATTTAAATACGCAGTCCACTTTTTTAACAATTTTATATGATCCGATAACAACTTTTGACAAGTATTTACCGGGGAAGAAAATCCGTTGATGTCGAACCTGACAACCTTTACTGCAAATTGTTGTTTATCTTTGATTTTGGATGCGACGGATGCGGGATGCGGAGGGAACGATGTCCGGATCAATAATAGAATGCAGGTTTAAGTGTATTCTTGTTTCTTCTCTTTACGTCACTCCGGGGTGTAACGATTCTCCGATCAGTAATAAAAACTAAATACGCACAGGATGACATATAGAAAAAAGAAGAAAACGGAAATGTTGAATCGTCATGGAAAGTGGAGTCGAACCATGACAGTCTTAGTGTCATCCTATGTTTAAAGCAGCTAAGAAACGAAATAATTAGATTGACAGGTCATAGAAATAAGAACCTGTTGAGCCGGAAAGAGTCAGAACCTTTGTGTGTCATTGGTCCCGGAGACCGTTCGCGATGAAAGGGACTCTTTCCTTCCCTGTCCATCGCGAGAAGTCTGTGATAAAATGATCCCCCCTTCAGAATCTTTTATCATGATGAACCGGGATAAGGTGCACTTGATGAGCCGTAGCCTCGCCACGATTTTTATAAAAAAAAACGGAGTGTGGCAAATACCTTCACTCCGTTTTTCCTTCTCCTTTCGTTGAAATCCGTTTTTACATCGATTCGTTATGTTGACTCAAATCCAGACCAATAAGTTCCTCTTCATATGAAACACGTAATGGGGTTATCTTATCGGTGATTTTAAGCAGGATCCATGTGACAGCGATCACATAAATGGAAACGCCAATCATCGAAACCAATTGAACAAAAAACAGATGGAACTGTCCGAAGATTAATCCGTTTCCTGTTGTATTGGCTGCGTTGATAGCCTGGTTTGCAAAAACCCCTGTCAGTAACATACCAACCATGCCTCCAACACCGTGACAGGGAAATACATCGAGCGTGTCATCAATCGAAGTTCTCGTACGAAGCTCAACCATAAGGTTACTTACAACACTGCTAATAATACCTATTGCCAGTGAATCCGGAATAGATACAAATCCGGCCGCCGGGGTAATTGCAACCAAACCGACAACGGCACCAATACATGCACCCATTGCCGATGGTTTACGTCCACGAAGTGTATCAAATATAATCCATGTGAACGCCGCCGCAGCTGAAGCACAGGTTGTTGTTGCCAGAGAAATAGCAGCCAGGCCATCAGCACGAAATGCGGATCCGGCATTAAATCCGAACCAGCCAAACCAGAGTAAACCGGTACCTAAAATTACATAGCTGATTCGCGCAGGTTTATGGTTAGGTTCATTTCTCCTTTTAAGATACATAGCAGAAACCAAGGCTGCCCATCCGGCACTCATATGAACAACCGTTCCGCCTGCGAAATCCAAAACACCAAACTTTGCAAGAATACCATTCGGACTCCATGTAGCATGTGCCAAAGGACAATAGATAAAGATTGAAAACAGAACGATGAATAACATGAAACTTGTAAATTTTATCCGTTCGGCAAACGCTCCTGTAATAAGAGCCGGCGTGATAATGGCAAATTTCAACTGGAACATAGCAAACAATAAAAAAGGAATTGTTGGAGCTAATGCCCAGTGCGGTCCGTTAACCACCCCCCGAAACATGAAGTAGGTGAATGGATTCCCAATAACTCCGCCAATATCTTTTCCAAAAGCCAAACTGAAACCCACTACAACCCAAAGAATAGTCGTAATTGCCATACTGACAAAGCTTTGCAGCATAGTAGAGAGTACGTTTTTCTTGTTGACCATCCCACCGTAAAAGAAAGCGAGGCCCGGGGTCATGATTAAAACAAGGGCTGTGGCAACCAGCATCCAGGCGGTATCCCCGGAATTAACATTGTCAGGATGAAGGCTGACATTAGAGAATCCCGGAAAAGCAATACTAAAAACTACAATGAGAATTAACAATATAAAGGGTACAACAGCGATACGTTTAGTCGTTGTCATAATATGTCATGGTATTTTAATTAATAAGCCGATTTGTGCCTAATCTATACTTTATAATATTTAAATGAAATTAATTTTTGTCTAAATATTATTAGACAAATCACCGGAACAGCTTATTTAATTAATATTATAGTCCTAAAACATTGCTAAGTCTCTAAGAAAAGGGCTTCCAAAAGAAGCTTATCAAATAATGTGTTTTAATTAATTTTTTTTATTTTTTTTCAAAAAGCACTTCACTCTTTAAGGTTCCGCCTTAATATCGAGCACTTATCTACCCTCATGTGGCCCGGTTCAAAATGTTATCCAAATTATCATTGATTATAAAACTGCTGATATAATACGTGCTCAAAGCATAATCAATATTACGTTATCAATAATCCTGAAATGCTATTCTCTTCCTGAATTCATCTTTAAAAATAATTGTATAGGAACCATTAAAAAAGGACGCACCATGTACGTCCTTTTCACATCTATTTCGTTATAACTATTTTGTATTTTCCGAATTTCGGATAAAAGCAGCTACGTTAGCATGAATTTTTTTCAATGAAGGAACATTTACATAAACCATATGCCCGGAATCATAGAATTTGTATTCAATATTTTTTGCCAGTTTTGCCGGTATTTGTAAATGATGCATAGCATAAACAGCCGCATAAAAAGGCGTCGCCAAATCGAAATATCCCGAATTCAGCATCACCTTTAATTTCGGGTTATATTTCATAGCAACAGCCAGGTCGGGCATTACATTGGTCGCCTGCGGCAATTTCATCCCGGCATCTGGTGGCTGATGCAAGTAATTCCATGTTTGCCATAATGGGATCTCGGGTTTATACCTCATGTTTTTGCCATATTTCAAATCCTTACGAATGTAATCATTGAACATGGAAACATAGGCTGAACTTATTGCAGAAGCCTGGGGATCGTAATAGGCTTCTTTGCTTAAAGGATCCATAGAATAACCTGAGAAACGAGTATCCAGACGTCCGGTCGACATATCCTGGCCACTCAACAATTCATGTTCAAATTCTCCACCGGAAATCCTGAGGTTTGCTTTCAATATATAGCTAACCGGCAAACCGGTATATTCATGCATCTTTTCAGCTATTTCTTTCTTTTTAACATCAGAAAGGGTGTATCCGGCCTGTAACGCCTGCGTGTATTCGTTCATTGCAAAATGTTCCACGTTCTCTAAAAACGGATGCAGACTTGAAGGCTGATCGGGTAATTTATGATGATACCATGCTGTTGCGGCATAGGTCGGGAGCGCCAGTTCATACGTCAAATCCATCCCGGGATTATGATAGGGATCATCATCGTTACTGATATCGTAGCTCAGAATCTGTGACAGCAAAATTACGCCATTTAAATCCACATCATCATCCGTTTCAAGATATCTTGAAAGCACGGCTGAACGAGTAGTTCCGTAACTTTCCCCAAACAGGTATTTAGGCGAGTTCCAGCGTCCGTATTTCGATAAAAATCGTGTGATAAACTGGGCAAATGCATGGCCATCCGCGTCTACCCCATAAAAATCTTTTTTTGTTCCGGAACCAACAATCCGGCTAAACCCGGTTCCGGGAGCATCAATAAATACCAGATCGCTTACATCCAGCAGACTATATTCGTTGTTGATGAACTGATACGGAGCCGGGGCGGTATGGCTTGAATCGGCCGTTACAATTCGTTTCGGGCCAAACGATCCCATATGCAGCCAAAGTGTCGACGAACCCGGCCCGCCATTATACAGAAACATCACCGGACGGTCCGATTCGTTACCAACATCACTCTTAGTATATGACACATAAAACATGCGTGCCGTGGTGTCCCCTTTATCGTTGGTCAAATAAATACTTCCGGCCGTGGCTTTGTAATTTATTTTTCTGCCATCAACCGTAACGGTCCCCGTAGTCGTTACATCTTTTGGTTTTAATATTGGTTTAGCTTTTTTGGTATCCTGAGCTTTGGAACGAAGCGGTATCGCCATCATAATTCCCAGACACAGGATAGCTAAGGATCGTACGTAGCTACCTGTTTTCATTTGTTACACTCCTCTTTTAATTCGCTTTTTTATTCATATTTACCAATTAAGTGATAAGGATATTTTCTAAATGCCTCACATATAACTTTTCATATCGACGAAATGCAGCCGCTATGATATTTATCCATGATCCTGGTCAGAACCCCTTAATTAGTCTTAAAAATGTATCAGAATAATCCAACTTGCGCAACGAAGCCATCCTCTTCAACCATTTAAGACTGGGTTGTAAAAAAAAGAAAAAGGGAAACCCGGAATACATATTTCCAGATTTCCCTTATTCATAAAAAATGGTTATAGCTTGTTTATCAATCAGTTACTGCTGTTTTCACTCGCTTTTATAAAAGCAGCTACATTATCGTGCAGGTTCTTATGAGATGGCTCATGCTGATAAACCATGTGGCCCGAATAATAATGTTTTACCTCTACATTCGACTGAAGGTTCTTCGGCAAGGCAAAATGGTCGACGGTGTAATCCGTGGCAAAAAACGGGGTTCCCAAATCGAAATACCCGCTGTTGACCAGCACTTTAAGTGTCGGGTTAATCTTCATAGCCTGCACTAAATCCACAGCCACATTGGGCGGGCCAGGCAATGTTTGTCCGGCTGTCTGGTTCCGGTGTTTCCAGTTCCAACTACTGATGCTATTTGCAAATGGCAGATAATGCATATTCATGCCATAGTGCAGCACATTGTGCACATAATGGTTAAACAATGAAATATAGGCAGAGCTGAACGCGGCACTATGTGGGTCATATTCCCGTGTCTGGCTGAGCGGGTCCATAGTCGGGCCGGTGAAACGGGCATCCAGGCGTCCGGTCGTCTCATCCTGGCTGTGCAGCAGTTCTTTCTCGAACTCCGCCCCGGTCACCCGCATGTTTGCCTTGTCCAGATACGTCGTAGGCAGCCCCGTGTATTCATGCAGTTTGTTGATGATCTGTGTGCGGGTGGCCGCATCCAGGGTATTGCCCTTTGACAGCGCCTCGGCATATTGCGTCAGGGCGAAATGTTCCACTTCTTTGAGCAGCGGCGTAAGCTCCTTGGGCTGGTTCGGCAGCTGGTGATGATACCAGGCCACCGCCGTGTAGCTGGGCAGAAACAGCTCGTAGGGCAGGTCGTTACCCGCGTTGAAGCTCGCCGTATGGAAATCGATGATCGAAGAGAGCAGGATCACCCCGTTGATATCGATGCTCTGACCCTGTTCCAAATCCTTGGATAACAGAGCGGCGCGCGTGGTGCCGTAACTCTCGCCGAAGATGTATTTCGGGGAATTCCAACGGTTATTCTGTGATAAATACTTGCGGATAAACTGGGCGAAGGAATGCGCATCCCCGTCGATTCCGTAAAAATCCTTGGCCGTGCCGGCTCCGCCTTCTTTCTTGCCGATGATCCGGCTGAAGCCCGTGCCCACCGCATCCACGAAGACCTCGTCAGTGGCATCCAGCAGACTGTAATCGTTGTTCAGCAGGGTATAAGGCGCGGCAGGGGTATGGGTGTGGTCGTTGATTTTAACCCGTTTCGGACCAAAACCGCCCATGTGAATCCACACACTGGCCGAACCCGGTCCACCGTTCCAGAAAAACGTTACCGGGCGATGGGAGGTTTCTCCTTTCTTCGTATAAGCCACGTAGAACATTTTGGCGGTCGTATCGCCCTTATCGTTGGTCAGGAAAATGTTGCCGGCTGTGGCGGTATAATCGATTTTTTTGCCCTCCACGGTAACCATACCTTCGCTGGTCACGCTGTGGTCTTCGGGTTGGAAGATCGTCTGCTTTGCCTCGTGCTTTTGGGCTATCAGCTGCATCGGCAGGGCCGCTACCACCAAAACGCCTAAGCCCATCGACAGGTGCCGTAAACTCTTTTTGAACATATTTGAACTCCTCTTTTATAGATTTCCTCACTTGTTCAATAATTTTATGTAATCGAACTTTCTAAATAACAAAGGAAATCCGGATCCATTTTCAACCCGGATTTCCTTTCAATTCATTCATTCCGGATATTCATTTCTCGTAATATCAGTTACCTAAATTGTCCGTAGACTTGATAAAAGCAGCTACATTATCGTGCAGGTTTTTATGAGAAGGCTCATGCTGATAAACCATGTGGCCCGAATAATAATGTTTTACCTCTACATTCGACTGAAGGTTCTTCGGCAAGGCAAAATGGTCGACGGTGTAATCCGTGGCAAAAAACGGGGTTCCCAAATCGAAATACCCGCTGTTGACCAGCACTTTAAGTGTCGGGTTGATCTTCATCGCCTGCACTAAATCCACCGCCACATTGGGCGATCCCGGCCATGCTTGTCCGGCTGTTCTGACCCGGTGCTTCCAGTTCCAGTTCCTGATACTATTTGCAAATGGCAGATAATGCATGTTTTTACCATAATGAAGCACATTATGCGCATAGTCATTGAAGAGAGAAATATAGGCGGAACTAAAAGCATTGCTATGTGGATCGGACTCTGCAGTCTGGCTGAGCGGGTCCATAGTCGGGCCGGTGAAACGGGCATCCAGACGTCCGGTCGTCTCATCCTGGCTGTGCAGCAGTTCTTTCTCGAACTCCGCCCCGGTCACCCGCATGTTTGCCTTGTCCAGATACGTCGTAGGCAGCCCCGTGTATTCATGCAGTTTGTTGATGATCTGTGTGCGGGTGGCCGCATCCAGGGTATTGCCCTTTGACAGCGCCTCGGCATATTGCGTCAGGGCGAAATGTTCCACTTCTTTGAGCAGCGGCGTAAGCTCCTTGGGCTGGTTCGGCAGCTGGTGATGATACCAGGCCACCGCCGTGTAGCTGGGCAGAAACAGCTCGTAGGGCAGGTCGTTGCCCGCATTGAAGCTCGCCGTATGGAAATCGATGATCGAAGAGAGCAGGATCACCCCGTTGATATCGATGCTCTGACCCTGTTCCAAATCCTTGGATAACAGAGCGGCGCGCGTGGTGCCGTAACTCTCGCCGAAGATGTATTTCGGGGAATTCCAACGGTTATTCTGTGATAAATACTTGCGGATAAACTGGGCGAAGGAATGCGCATCCCCGTCGATTCCGTAAAAATCCTTGGCCGTGCCGGCTCCGCCTTCTTTCTTGCCGATGATCCGGCTGAAGCCCGTGCCGACCGCATCCACGAAGACCTCGTCAGTGGCATCCAGCAGACTGTAATCGTTGTTCAGCAGGGTATAAGGCGCGGCAGGGGTATGGGTGTGGTCGTTGATTTTAACCCGTTTCGGACCAAAACCGCCCATGTGAATCCACACACTGGCCGAACCCGGTCCACCGTTCCAGAAAAACGTTACCGGGCGATGGGAGGTTTCTCCTTTCTTCGTATAAGCCACGTAGAACATTTTGGCGGTCGTATCGCCCTTATCGTTGGTCAGGAAAATGTTGCCGGCTGTGGCGGTATAATCGATTTTTTTGCCCTCCACGGTAACCATACCTTCGCTGGTCACGCTGTGGTCTTCGGGTTGGAAGATCGTCTGCTTTGCCTCGTGCTTTTGGGCTATCAGCTGCATCGGCAGGGCCGCTACCACCAAAACGCCTAAGCCCATCGACAGGTGCCGTAAACTCTTTTTGAACATATTTGAACTCCTCTTTATAGAAATTGCTAAGTTTTGAGTAAAAGAAAATAGATATAACTATCCAGATAGTAATGAGCGGCCGGTACTCATACTCACATCGACTACAACTCATTAA
The DNA here is from genome assembly GCA_963783355.1 of uncultured bacterium. GTDB lineage: Bacteria > Bacteroidota > Rhodothermia > Balneolales > DATFMH01 > CAWANF01. The sequence goes on along the minus strand of CAWANF010000014.1, from coordinate 85,063 downwards.
CCCCGGCCTGACAAATTCATGTCAGAAAAAAAGTAATCTATAATGCTTTCATGCGCAATTTAACGATCATTACCTTGCGGGGTTACACTTCAATTGACCATATATCATTAATAATTGTAAAAAAGTAATAATAGGATAGAGAATTCAGGAGTCAGAAGAATGTGACTCAATAAAAAAGCAACACTCGAACACCATAAAACTTATCTTTAAATCATTTTAGTGTTCGAACGATACTGCGGTTTAATGGAGCAATAATTGAAGTATCTTCTTTAATTATTTTTCTATCATAGGTCATGAGTCCGTTAACTTCAATTTCCACATCCGTAAGCTGTGTATAGACGGCTGCCGATAATCCTTTTTCTAAAATTAAAGGCTTCAATTTCGATACAAGCTCTTTATAAGCTGTTGTTAAATCCTGTCGGTTTTTATAACCGTGATAACTCCAGTTCTTCTCCTTCTGCCAGGTATGTCCGGCAAGCGGCAGGCCAAGACCACCGAATTCTCCCAGCACTGCGGCTCTGTTAGATTCCGTGTCCGGAACACCGGGTCCGGGATATTTATGCATATCATGCACAGAGCCCACCCCTTCATCTGTCCAACCACTGGCATCATCCACCAGTCGTGTGGAATCCATTTTTTGAATGTACGCTACTACATTTTTGGTATTGAATTGCCCCCAGCCTTCATTAAAAGGCACCCACATCACAATACCTGGGTGATTATACAGATTATGTATCATAGCGGTGAGTTCTGCATAATAATCTTCAGATGCTTCTTTTGATGCATGCTTATTTTTCATATCGCCGCTTGGCATATCCTGCCAGACCAATAATCCCAGTTTATCGCACCAATAATAATATCGCGCCGGTTCTACCTTCACATGCTTGCGAACCATGTTGAATCCCAGTTTTTTCATAACCTCAATATCATTCATCAATGCGGCATCATCAGGAGCCGTATAAATTCCATCCGGCCAAAATCCCTGATCCAGCGGGCCAAATTCAAATACCGGTTTATGATTAAGCAATATTCTGGTAAATCCATCCGGACCTTTTCCTATACCGATCGACCGCATGCCAAAATAACTGGTGACGTGATCGATAACTTTACCATTGCTCAACAAAGCTACTTCCAGATTATATAAAAAAGGCGATTCCGGAGACCATAATTTGGCATCTGGTACCGATAATGATATTTCCTGATCCGCAGGAGCTTCAATAGAGGAAACTGTCTTAAATCCATCCAGTGCCGTGACACGCACTGAATCCTCACTCGCATTTCCCCGCGTTTCAACCGACAGATGCAGCAAATTATGATCAATATCCGGCTTCATTTTCAGTCTGTTTATAGAAACTTCAGGAACAGGTTCAATCCATGCTGTTTGCCATATTCCGGTCGTTGAAGTATACCAGATACCATGAGGATGAATCGTCTGTTTTCCGACTGGCTGATAACCTTCGTTGGTAGGATCCCAAACCTGAACCAGTAAATTTTGTCTTCCTGATTGTTTCAGGACATTAGAAATATCAAAAGTAAACGGATCATAACCGCCCTGATGTGTTCCTACCTTTTCCCCGTTTACCCAAACTGTGGTTTTCCAGTCAACAGCCCCAAAGTGCAATAATATTCTATCATTTTTCCAATTTGGATCGATAGTAAATGTTCGATGATACCACAAAACGCTATCCGGACCTACGGATCTTTCCACTCCTGAAAGAGCGGATTCAACCGGGAACGGTACCAAAATTTTCCCATCATATTTTGATGGTTTCCTGTTATCGTCCGGGCGTATTGCGTAATCCCAGAGGCTATTCAGATTCAGCCAAACCTGGCGAACCATTTGTGGACGGGGGTATCGTATATGATCATTTGAAGGCCCTACATCTTTTGCCCATTGTGTATATAACTGGCTCTTTTGATCCGGTTTTTTGTACTGACGACAGGACACATTTAATAATGCAATACCAAACAGTAAGAATAAAAAATGTAGTTTCATGACCGACCTCCAACCTCTAATAAATTTTAATTATTACGATACATTACACGCTGAAATAATGCAACTAATTGATAAATAGAACTTTGAATATTTTTATGATTGTTCTTTTCGGTACAATTATTATATATTATCGATAATAGATAATACAATCCGAATTTATGATTGAAAAACAATCTCTAAAAGATCAAATAGTAAAACTCATTCTCGACAGAATAAAAAGTGGAGATATTCTACCCGGCGAGCGTCTAAAAGAATTAGCGCTGGCACGCGAATTTGGAACAAGCCAGGCTCCGGTAAGGGAAGCCTTAAGAAGCCTGGAAGCATCCGGAATAGTTGAGCATAAACCCAATGTAGGTTCTTCATTAAAGCGTTTAACACTTAAAGAGTTTAACGAAACTGCAGGTATACTGAAGGCGCTGGAAACCTATTTCTTAGCTGAAGAATTCACAAGAATACAGGAAAATATTTCATCCCTGGAGAAGGAAATGGAACATTATACAAGGCAAGAAGAGGCCGAAAACCGGGTTATTTATCTGGAATCATTTCACAAGACAATAATTAAAGCGGCTCTTAACCAAACCTTGTTTGAACTGTGGGAATTGCTATCAGGACAGCTACAGGCTGGCTTAAATAATATCGAAATTTTAAATTCAATGCTGCCTGTTTATGAAGATATCATTCAGGCGGTAGAACATGGAAATGAAAAAGAGGCATTACGAAAGCTCGATTATTATTACCAATACCTGTCGGATAATTCTCAAATTATTGATTATCGATAATAGAATATCTTCACAGGACTTCTTATCGCTTGTTTCAATATCATATATTAAAGGAAAATTTATTTTTAAAAAATGACACTTGCCTGTAAGGATTTAAAATAGGATAATGAAGTGACTCAGGAAATCTCCGGAAAGTTAAGGTACCTAATGTATTGGTGTACATGACAAAATGATAAATCTATTAAATAACGTTACTATTTGTTAAATAACGGCTTTTTATTCAATTTGTAATATTTTATGACAAGTGAATACGTTTCGAATAAACCATAAACCTTTTCCTCTTTAATAATCTTATAAATCATTACGCATGGAAACTACCAAAAAACAAAAAAAATGGTCTAAAGCCATGGTGATCTACCACTGGCTGGCGGCTATCGTTATTCTCGGACTTCTACTTACAGGTATTGCCCATATGACTGTTTTGGATCCTTATGATATAGTCCATTCGATATCCAAAGTTGCATCGGCACAAGGAATTGCAATGAATCAGCATCTCGAACGTGTTGTCGGATTTACAATTAATAATGCATTAATGAATATCCATTTCATTCTTGGCTACTCACTTGGTATTCTCATTATTTTCAGAATTATACTATTCTTTACCGGCGATCGAAGAGTCTTTAAAATGGCCAAAAAGGCTTTTATTCCTGGAACTTCCAAGCACAAACCACTCGTAAACTGGTTATACATTGCCGCTTATCTTGGCATTTTAACAATGGCAATCACCGGTTTATCCATGCGTTTTGGCCGTACTATCGGTTTAAGCCGAAGTATGCACCATATATTTATGACCATTCACCAGGGAGTTATGTTTTGCCTGCTTGCTTTTGTCGTTGTCCATTTAACCGGTGTATTTCTGGCTGAAAATACCAGCCAACCGGGCGTGGTCTCTTCGATGATGAGTGGCATTGGAGAAGAAGACGAAGTTATGTTATCATCCGACTCAAAATCCTGATTTAAAAATTAATTTATTGGCGGTATGACAATTCCATACCGCCTTTTTTATACTAAAATGATGATCATATTTCATGAATTGAAAAAACTATTCATCCCATTCTCAATTTTATTCTTTTTCATGGCATGCCGTAACACAGGAAACAATCAGAAAATCGATAAATTTCCCATTACTTACGCCGGAACCTTACCCTGTGCCGACTGTTCTGCATTAGAAGTTCAAATAACATTTAATGCTAACCATACTTATACAGAAAAGAATACTTATAAAGATACACCAAAGGGAGATAAAAGCTTTAAACACCAGGGAAAATGGAAATGGACTTTCGCCAACATTACCGGTAAAAATGACACTCTTTATGTTTTGAATCCCGGCGACTCTTTACTCACCGTGTATTATTTGATGAAAGATTTCAACAGAATTGAAGCTCTGACGAAACAGAAAAAAATGATACACTCACCCTTCAATAATACTTTGACACGAATTGAAAACCCGATAAACAGCCATCATTAATTGAAAGGACGTCATCTTCTATTTGACAAACATAAATTTGGGCTTTTCAGATGTCCCCTGCAACCTTAAACCAAAAATTTAGTACTAGCCTGTCGAATTAAACGATAGATTAGGTTACTAAACCTGTTAATTACCGGGCAGCAAATTGGATGCATACCGGTTTATAAACTGAAATAGATTTTCCGGTCGATCTTAATTTTCCACTCTTTGCATCCACTGAATAAACGGTTATATCATTGGACGTTTCGTTCGCTGATAAGAGGAAACGACCGGTAGGATCGAGTGTGAAATATCGCGGCCATTTGATACCTTCCTTTTGATTCTGAATAACTTTCAGTTTCCCCGTATCAGGATGTATGGAATAGACCACAATACTATCTTCTCCCCGGTTGGAAGCATATAAATAACGGCCGGCCGTATCAATTTGAATTTCAGCTGCTTTTGTAGTTCCTTTAAAGTCTGCGGGAAGGGTTGAAATCATCTGCTTTTCAGTCAAATGCCCATTCATGGGATCATAATCGAAAACGACGACCATCGAACCCATTTCGCATACCAGGTACATTAATTTTCCATTAGGATGAAAAACAATATGCCGGGGTCCAAGACCGGGTTTAACTTTTACAAAAGTCTGGGATGCCGGACTTAATTTCCCATTTCGGTCATCAAACTTATATATCAATACTTTATCTGTCCCTAAATCAGCGGACATGCAAAAACGATTATCCGGACTCGAAACGATGGAATGGGCATGCGGGCCTTCCTGCCGTTTTGGATTTACACCCGAACCATGCTGCTGTACCATATCGGAAGCCTCAGCTAAACTGCCATCATTTTTTACGGGAAAAACCGAAACACTTCCACTGGTATAATTGGCCACCAGACAATACCGATTGCTATGATCCATAGTTATAAAGCATGGTCCCTGCCCTTTGGATGGCTGGGTGTTCAAATATTCTAAAGAACCATCTTTTTCATTAATTCGATAGGCATTGATTGAGCCTTCCGGTTTCCCGTCGTATTGCTGTGTCTCACTCACAGAATACAAATATCTACCCTCGCTATCTACCGTTAGGAAAGATGGATTCACGATATCACTGGTGATACTTTTTTGTTCCAGTGAACCGTTGCCAGAATTTAATATATCGTGATAAATACCACCTTTACCTTTGGAGGTAAAGGTTCCAATATACAACGAAAGTTCTTTGGTTATTAACATATCATCCCTTTTTGCCGCCAGGGTAGCGATTGTGCTAAAACCAAGCATTTCTATAAATTGCCGGCGAGTTAATGTGGATTGCATCTTTGTAATCTTCCTCCGTTTTCAATGATCTATCTCTGAAAGTTACCGTTAGGTTACGCCATAATGTAATAAAAGCAAAGGAAATGAAAATACTAAAATGCCACAGGCTCTGAAAGTTTTATGGCCTTATTTGAATACCTGGAAATTACACTATGACAATTTTGATAATCACTATCCGCTTTTTTAAGAATTTCTGAAGGGATATGTATATCATTATATGCCGGTTTATTTTTTACAATATATCCGGATTTTATTACACCGGAAGGATCTCCATACCATGGCAGTCCTGTATCCGAAAAGATATTATATTCGGAATCAAGTCTCTTATTAAGCCCCAGCCAGTTAGTTATTGAATCCAAAACAGCATCTATATTGGTAATGAGTTGTTCTGATTCTATAAAAATGCTTTTCCCGAATGTTTTTTTGGCAATGTGCTCCATCATCTGTAACCGTTCCTGGTAGTATAGAAGAATCTTATTATGATCACGGTACCAGTCTTCATACGCCATTTTATTTCCCATATTGACGATACTCTTGAAGGTATCTTCGGGTGAACGCAACAAAAATATCCATCGAATATTATCCATAGAAAGGATATTCTCAGAGAGCCTGTTATGATTAGAAAGCAGTTTATCGAGAACGAAACGTCCTTCTAATTTTGATGAATTATTAAAACGTGACACTTTGTAGCGTAACCTCACCAAATCCCGTGCTTCGGTATAAGACAAGTGCATCTCGCTATGCCCGTCTATTTCTTCGTGACTTCCAAGAATATGAGATAATAAACTGGAATTACTCCTTATATGGCTTATAATAAATATGTAGTCCTTTTTTTCAAACAGCAGTTGTCTGCCGTTGGCAATATTTTTTAAAAGGAGTTTCAATCTAAAATTATAATGATGAATAACATTTTGTTATTAGAAGCATATGCAAATTATCTGTTTACACATTTACCTCTATTTGACAATTAACGGCGGGTTTTATTTCAGGATTTTTAGCTTTTTTTTAAAAGAACTTCAATAGTAATGTGATTAATTACCATAGTTCCAATAAACAAAAAAACGACCCATAAAAATGAACGGGTCGTTTTTTTGTAAATCGCTAAGTCAGTCTCTCTTGTTTTATCTAAATGCTTGTATTATTTAAATATCTATTAATTGAATAAGCTACTTTTTTTCCATCGGCAATAGCCCGAATTGCATCATCAGGACCAGTTTGACAATCACCCCCGGCAAAAATACCTTCGATATTTGTCGCAAGCGTATCTTGCTCCACTTCAAAAGTTCCCCAACGGGTTACTTTGATTTCCGCTCCTTCAGCAACGGTTTCATCAACTTTTTGACCGATAGCCATAATGCAGGTATCGGCTTCGATAACAAATTCAGAGTTTTCAACAGGAACGGGACGACGACGTCCGCTGGCATCCGGTTCACCCAGTTCCATACGAATAACACGAATCTCCAGTTTTCCGTTCTTTTTCGTAATGCCAACAGGCGCAGCTAAATAGTGAAATTCGACCCCTTCTTCTTTTGCCTCGATAACTTCTTCATGATTGGCCGGCATTTCCTGTTCTGTACGGCGATATAAAACCTGAACATTTTCAGATCCGAGACGTACCGAAGATCGGCATACATCCATCGCCGTGTTGCCACCACCGACCACTACGACACTTTCCCCTAAATCGGGACGTTCCCCTGAAGCAATCCGGTCTAGAAAATCTACCCCAATTAAAACTCCTTCGGTATCCATTCCTTCAATAGGCATCCCTGTACCTTTCTGGGCTCCAACGGATAAATAAACGGCATCATATTTATTTTTGAGTTCGGCAAGCTCAACATCCTTACCAATAGCTATATTTGTGATAACTTTCACACCCATATCCAGGATTACCTGAATTTCGCGATCTAAGACGGCTTTCGGCAATCGGTATTCCGGTATCCCATACCGCAGCATTCCGCCAAGTTCCCTGTGCATTTCATAGATGGTCACGGTATGGCCGTAATTTCGCAGAAAATAAGCTGCCGTCAGGCCTGATGGTCCGCCACCTACAACGGCAATCCGCCTTCCTGTATCTGGCAATTCGTTGCCAATGCCTAATATCTCATTTTTGCGATCAGCTGTATTGTCGGTAATAAATCGTTTCAATGAACGAATAGGGATAGCTTCTCCGTTATGAGACAAGGCACAAACATCCTGGCAATGTGCGGTACAGATACGTCCACAGGATTCAGAAAACGGGTTTGTATCATATAAGGTTTTCAATCCATCGTCTAAACGGCCTTCTCTTATCGCTTTTATGTATTCAGGAATATCCATGTGTGCCGGACAGGCATCAATACACAAACCACATTCGAGGCATCGTGCCGCTTCATCCACACTCAGTTTATCGGTATAGCCAAGCGCCATCTCATCGAAGGAAAGCCGCCGAACTTCCGGTTCAACGACCGGCATCTCGTGCTTTTCCGGAGTCAGCAACCATGCTTCTTCGGTGCGCCGATAGCCTTTCCCTGAATGATTCCAGGGCTTTTCATCGACACCGGGAATAAAACGAAATTCATCAGCGTCGGTCGATACCCATTTATACTCATTCGACATACCCAGTGAACCGGTCGGACAAGCATCGACACACAAACCGCACCAGCAGCAACGGCCATAATCAACTAACGGACGGAGCCCGCTGTCTCCTTTTCCAGGTTCGATACCTTCTACCGGCACCATATCGATGGCTTCATTCTGGCATATTTCTTCGCAGGTGCCGCAACCGATACAGGCATTTATATCATTGATATGAAATCCACGGTACCCGTCGGCTCCTTCCCGTTCATCAATCGGTTTGTTGATAGTATAGGGCTTGTCGAATGCCCGCCCCCAGGCATAAAAAGGTGATATTAGATCTTTTAAACTCATAATTATCTCTCTATTTCCGGTGGACAGGTTTGGAGTGAAACCATCAAGCCATATATATCCGAAACACTTTGTCCCACTGCAAGTTGTTCTAATAGTGACATAGCATGGGTATACCCGGCTCCCCGAACATGAACACGCCGTGGGTATTCAGAACCATCCGCTACCATATAATATCCTACTTCTCCACGCCCGCTTTCTGCCCGGACATAAGTCTCACCGGCCGGCACTTTCCAGTTCAGAATATTCGGAAGTTTACGGCGGACCGGGCCTTTATCAGGCATTCGATGCAGAATTTGCCGAATTAAATTAATGGACTGCAGAATCTCTTCTTTACGTAACGTCGTCCGTTCTAATACATCGGAAGCCGTACCGGTCAGGATGTTGAAATCGAGCTGATTATATACCAGGTACGGATTGTTTTTCCGGATATCTATAGGAACGCCAGCCGCACGGGCATTGGTCCCGGTGATTCCAAAAGGTTCAACCCACTCGCGAGGAATGACACCCAGACCCTTTGTCCGTGCTTTAAAAACAGCATTTTGGAACATTACTTTTTCTATGCTGCTTATCAATTTTTCTATTTTATTTAGAACAGCTTCGAGACGTTCGCTAAAACCTTCAGGCAAATCATGACGAACACCGCCCGGCAATATATACATATGGTAAATACGTCCGCCGGTCAGTTCTTCGAACATATCCAACAGGTAATCCCGATGGGTAACGGCCCATTGGCCAATGGATCCCAAACCAACGGTACCTGCTTGTCCGCCCAGGCCCATTGTCAGGAAAGCAACCCGAATCATTTCCAGGATAAGGGTTCGAAGCCACGCAGCGCGTTCCGGAATTTCAATGTATGCTAACTCTTCAACTGCTGCTGCAAAAAGGTATTCATTCACATCCGGTTCCGGGACGCAAATCCGGCAAACAATCGGGAAGCATTGTATGTACCTTCTGCGTTCCATTAGCTTTTCAAAACCCCGGTGCAGGTATCCTACGTGTGTTTTGCACTCCTGAACGATGTCCCCTTCCAAAGTTATCTCAAGCGACATATTTCCGGTTACACCCGGGTGTTGCGGACCCTGCCAGAATTTCACATAGCGACCTGAATCCAAATCCAGTTCCGGACGTTGCAGCCAAACAGGATCGGTCGTCACCGATGTTTTTTCAAAAACTGATTTTCCGTTTTGATAATCACTTATCCCGGTTTCCACGGACGATATTTTTGATTTCATACTTAATCTCTTTTTCAAATGGATATGCTTTATCTTCCATCACTTTCTTTGGATCGAACGATTGACGTCCGGGTCGCGGAAAGAATGTTTCTTCCGAATATTTTTTCGTATCGAATTCTCTTCTCATCGGAGGTATTTGATCCCAGCCTTCCAGCAGCATCGGCTCGTCGATGTTCGGACTTCCCGGGAAATTGATCCCATACATTTCATTCAACTCCCGTTGATAGACCTGTGCAGCCGCCCATAAATGATGGATACTTTCCATATAGGCTTCTTCCCTGTCCACATTCACACGTATTCCGATATCAACATGCCTTTGATAATTGTGCAACAGGTATGTCAGCTGAAATACGCCCTCTTCGATATAATCGACCGCTGAAATCATCACCAGGTGTCGAAAGCTTTCACTATTTCGCAGGCTCGTCAGGACATCCACCACCTGAGAAGGTTTCAGTGTGAGGAAAAGCAAATTGCTTCGCTGCTTTTTGACCTCCAGAAGGTCGAACCTGGAGCTTAATACTTTGATTAATTGTTCCATATTATTTACCAGTTATAATCCGGCATATCCCAGTCTTTAATAATTTTCTTTTGATTGGCTTTATACCAATCCAGATTTTCCGCATATTTATTGGCTCCTTCACCCCGTCCGTCTTTGATCTCTTCTTTAAGTTTATTGAAACCGGCAATCAACGCTTCCGGACGCGGCATACAACCGGCGACATATACATCGACCGGCAGGTAATAATCGAGGCGGTTAATCGTGTTATAACTATCGAAATACATGCCTCCGTTGATGGTACAGCTACCCAATCCCATCACAAATTTAGGATTTTGCATCTGTTCATAACTGCGGATAATGCGTTTCAATGTCTTTACCGATGCGTAGCCACTGATGATGAACACACTTGCCTGACGGGGTGTCGGACGCGGGAAAATCCCGTAGCGTGAAACATCATATCGTGCGGTATACAACGGAGGGATCTCTATCGATCCACAACCCGTTCCGAAACCAAGCACCCAAAGTGAATTAGCCTGGGCCCAGTTATAAAATTTCTGGATAATTTTACCTGCTTTCGGTGAAACAGACTGCGGCTTCGCATTGCAATAATAATCGGCGAAAGAAAGCTCTCCGGCTTCTATTTTCCGGAATGTTTCCTGTTCCTCTGCTTCAAGTTCTTCTAATTCTTTATTCATATTATTTCCTCTCTATAACGAAAAAATTCCTATGGCTATGATCCCAATCACGGTTGGAACTTTCATGAACCAGCGGACAGCCTGCTCCAGCTTATATCTTGGAAAAACAACCCCAACTACCACGCTAAACATGAATAGCAGAAATGTTTTCAGTACCATGACGGGTATGGATGTGGCTCCACCAAAAAACAGGTTCATAAATAAAATCAGTTTGGCTGATGCAAAAAAGGCACGATTCGACTGCATCAGGGCTAAAAAACTGCTGTGATATTCGGTCGGCGGCCCGACAGGTATTTCCTGTGGCGCGATATGTAAATCAAAGGGTGAATGCATCATCATTCCCAGAAATGCCAGCATCCCGGCTGCCGTAGCGACAGGATTCGTAAACAGGTTCCAGTTCAAGATACTGCCTTGCTGAGCCGCTACAATCTGTGTAATGGACAAGGTGTGATGCTGTGCGGCCAGCGCGATAACTGCCAGGGCGAAGGGAACTTCGGACGCGGTAGTCAGCGACAAGCCCCGCATAACTCCCATCGGGGAAAACGGGTGCCCACTCTCACCGGCTCCAAGAGCCATTCCGAGCATCCCGAAGAAGATGAAATAAATGACGAGAATCAGATCCCCGTTGAAGCTGAAATTTTGTAACCAGACGGATCCATAAACAGCGGGAATAATCAGGTATAATCCGATTCCTCCTGTGAGACGGAAAACGGGTCCCAGGTAAAACATGATCCCGTGGGAAATGGATGTTCTCATCGAAAAGGTCTTAACGATATTTACATAGGGTTGCCAAATCGGCGGACCCAGGCGGCCATGAACCCGTGCGACGATTTTCTGAACGAAACCCATCAGCAACAGTCCGTAATTTAATATCAGGAACAGCGAGGCCAGGGCATAACCAAGTTTTATTAAAATATTTTCCATTAATGAACTCCTACAGAAAACAGGTACAGTATAATTCCATAGATGAATATGTACATCGTATAGGTTTGAATATTTCCGGTATACATGCGACGCATCACACCGGATGTCGTTTGAACCCATTCTGTTACTCCTGACCAGAACCGGCTGACCAAGGGATTCAACAACGGTGCCATCGCTCTTTTATACGGGGCAAAAAAGTCGTAGGCATAGTGTGTCGTCTCCGGCTGAAACGGTTTCTCTGCAGAGTAGACAATATTGAATGGTTTCACTTTTTTTGGTTTGGGTCCTATCAAGAGCAGATATAATGTAACCAGCACGAAAAGCACAACCACCAAAATCATCATGAGTGTCCCGTTCCAATATCCGAGCGAACTGAATACGGTATAATTTACCCAATGTAAGGTTGTCGGGAAAACGGGGCTGATTATCGCGGATATGGGTTTTAACAACCATTGCGGCATGACTGAAAACACGATAATGGTTACCATGAGGATTATCTGTGGTATGAGGAACCATATCGGTGCCTCTTTGACATCTTTAAATTTAGGCTTTGGCATCCCCAGAAAAATGCTGTGAATCAGGCGGAAACAGTACAGAAATGCAATGGTGCTGGCAAATAATGCCAGGCCGGTCTGCAGGTACCAGCCTTTTTCAATCAACGCTTCGTACAATAACCATTTTCCACCAAAACCGGTTAATGGCGGAATACCGGCTAATGCAATAATCCCTATCAAAACACTCACAAAAGAAATTGGCATTTTTTTGATAAGCCCGCCCATCTCGAACATATTTCGGGTGCCGGTCCGGTAAATGACTCCCGCAATGGCAAGGAACAACAAACCCTTGAACAGCAAGTGGTTCAAGGTATGCCAGAGAGCGGCTGCCCAGCCAAGATGTGTCATCATGGCCAGCCCAAGAACGATATAGCCGACTTGTCCGATGCTGGAATAAGCCAGTAATTTTTTGGCATCTTCCTGGAATACGGCAAATAACGTGGCGAAAAAGGCCGTTAATGCGCCAATCCAGCCAAGTACAAACGTCAGTGACAAATTGGCGAAAACCGGTGAACCCATATGAATTAACAGGATGAGGAGTCCTAAAACACCGGCTTTGGACAAAATTCCGGAAATAATCGGTGTCACATCGTCATCTGCTTCCGCATATGAACCCGGAGCCCAGATATGAACGCCAATAGCAGCTACTTTGACTAATAATCCAAGTGCTATCAGAATGAAAACGGGACCGGCCAATGTGCCGGCATGGCTCAATATCTGCAATGAGATCGATGACCCGTCAACCGAATAGGCCGCGGCAAAACCTCCAAGAATGAGATAAGCGCCACCCAGAGAAAACAGGATATAACTCAACGCCGGTTTTTCAGCCCGATGCCCACGTAGGATGAGCAAATAGGATGATAATGTCATCAGCTCCCAGGCAAAGAAAAACTGGATCAAATCCTGAGCTAGCACCAAATCGGACAGTGCGCCAAAGAGCAAAATCAGTAATGGATAAAAACCGGAAATCTTCCCTCGACGATTTAGTGTGGCAATCGTCATTACGAACCCGCCGCCCAGAAATACCAGGTTAAAATAAAAGGCCCATCCGCTCAACCCGGGTAAAATATACCCGGCATATACAACCAGCATCGTCAATACCAGCAGCCCTTTTACTTTGCCGGGAAGCCAGTCAACGACGAACAAAGCAATTACAGCCGCGATGGGCAGGAACAAAACCAGGGAATGGGGCATCAGCCAAAATGAAGCCAGGAATCCGATGCCTAAGGTTATCACACCGAAGATCCACAGAGCCGACTGCTGCCCGACCGTGACAACAGGCATTTTTTCTTCTGTTCGTTGTCCCCTGACAGCATGACCAAACCAGCGAAGCAGATAAACGGCTTCCAGGAGAGAACCGATCAGCAGAAATACAATCCAGACGAACATCTGTTTTTTGGCTAAAAACATGACTAATGCCCATTTTCCCCAAAAACCGGCAAATGGAGGGAATCCTAATAATGCGGCAATAAATACGCCCAGTAATAACTGGTAAAATGGTTTGTTCCGTAAAATAGTCCAGTCTTCAACTTTATCCTTCTGAACAATCCCGGCCAGCCAGTATAATCCGGCCTTGGCAAAAAAGTGATTGAAAAACAGGGCGGCGATGATGAAGCCGAATGTTTTAAGTCCCGGATCCAGGTAGAGCCCCAATCCAAGCGCCGACAATAAAAGCCCCATCTGTCCAACAGAGGAATAGCCCAGCATCCGCGTGGTATGCTGCTGACGAATCCCCATCAAATTGGATACTACGAATGTCAGTAAGCCGGTAGCCGCTGCGATCAGGAACCAGACATGACCGGCAATGGGCATTACTTTGGCAAGGGCGAAGAAAATAGCTCCGGAACTGCCGGCAGAAATCATGGCAGCTATTCCGGGATGAGACGATTGATACACATCGAGAGCCCACCCGTTAGCCGGGAACTGTTTCATCTCGATAAAGAAGGAAAAGAGCAGCATGAAAACAGCAATAACGACAATAGGCGCACCTGTTTTCAAAACAGCGCTTTGAACCATTCCATCAATATTCAACGTCCCGCTGACACTATACAGGAAGATGATTCCCAATAGTAAAAAGATAGAAGCAATACTACCCGCCACCATATAACGAAAACCGGCCGACAGGGATGAGCTTTTCAACTCCATGCCAATCAATGCGTAACTGGAAATGGACGTTATTTCCAGAAATACAAAGAGATTAAAGATATCGCGCGTCATGATCAGGCCGTTTAAACCGAGTGCCAAAAGCATGAATAAGACATTCGCGCGGATTCCAATCTTTTTAAAATCACGAAGCATATATATTCCGCCTAATAACGCTAATAAATTGGTAGCGGTCAGAAAAATTGCTTCGGTCAACCCCATTTGAAGGTTAATGGAAAGCGGTGGTTTCACTCCGGCGGTAAATATCTGAACCGTCTGCATGCCTCGAAACAAAAATGCGTAAAGCCATTGTCCGCTGATAAATAACAATGTGGCCAGTGTCAGCAGAAATAACCCGTTAACGACTTTATGACCAAATTTTTTAAATAACGGGAGCAGAAACGCCACCCCCAATGCCGTTGCGATGATATAAATAGGACCTACCATTTTAATTCCCTGTCTTCGCTAATATTGAGTGTATGTTTCTGTTGATACATACGAATGACGAATGTCAACATGAGAGCATTTACGGCAACTCCGATGACGATAGCAGTCAGCACAAGAGCCTGGGGAACCGGGTCGACCACCTGCTTTAAAGCATTAGAAACCGCAGAATCCAGAATAGGAGCTGTTCGTCCGTTCATAAAACCAATGGCAATCATAGACAGCTGCAAACCTGTTTCGGCAACGGCTATACTGATGATCATCTTGATCATATTTTTTTTTGTGATGAGTCCCCAGAATCCGATAAGCAACAACAGCATTCCGATAACTAATATGAATTTCATACCCTATGTCCTTTCAGATTTTCCAGTATTCCAGCTAGTTCGATACCGACTTTCAGGCCAATAACCGTATAGATAATCGGAATGGCTCCGGCGCTGAGCAGCTTTCCAAAATCACCCAGCGGCAAGAACCGGTTATCCAGGAATCCACCAGCCAGGTACATTCCCAGGAGTCCGACAATCACATATCCGAAGCCCGAGAACGACTCGATGAATTCGAGAAAACCATGCTTGAGTTTGTATTCGGGAAAGGCCAGAAACATCATCAGGATTGCTGAAGCAACAACAGCCCCACCCTGAAATCCTCCACCAGGTGACAAGTGTCCGTTCAAAAAGATGTAAGCTCCGAACATAATTATGACCGGTGTTAAATATCGTGCGCCTGTATGAATGAATTCACTGGCCGGACGTGCTTCACTTGCTTCTTCGTCTAAATTTTCTTTTTTACGAAGCAGTAGTGCTACTCCGCTGGCAGCAAGCAATAAAACCGTCACTTCGCCGAGCGTATCCAATCCGCGATAGGTTACTACAATAGCGGTAACAATATTCATTGCCCCCAATTCATGGGCTTCACGCGTCACATATTCCCGCGAAACGCCGGTCAATTCCGAGGCGGGCATCCAATCATTAACTGTCATGAAAAACATATAACCGAATGCGATGATTATCGTCAAAGCAACAAGCCTCTTAATCACTTTCCACCTCCGTGTTTGCGGTTTTCTTCACGGCATAAAGGAAAATGACCGTCGACAAACCGGCACCGATAGCGGCTTCGGTCATCGCTACGTCGGGAGCGGCAAGCAGCAGGTAAATCACACTGGCAAACAAGCTAACAAGACCGGCAGCCACTACGGCAGACACCAAATCTTTTAGCCGGATCGCTGCAATTGCGGCAACTATCGTTCCGACTCCAAGCAATATTATCAAAATCATGATCATAAAACTTCCTCCAATACGGGTTCTTCATGCTGTTCCGATTCCATTTGCGCTAATGCCTGTTCGTCCTCTGCAAGCTGATCATGAATGGTGTTTTCTGTAAGCGGAATGCCGGCAAAATGTGCGGCACGAGCCAGCGCATGCGAAGAGAGCGGATTCGTAATGGCGACAAATAATATCAGCATGATCATCTGCGGGAGCCAATCCGGATGATAAATTCCGATTCCCAACAGGGTCATAATACTTCCAAGCGTGGTCGCTTTCGTTCCGGCCTGCATCCTGTTATAAAGATCCGGCATCCGCAAAACGCCAAGAGCGCCAAGGAATAAAAATATGGAACCTATAAGGGCAATAATCGAACCGATTAATGACATAATTTCCATTACAAGCCTCCTTCCAGATATCGGGCGACCGACAAAACTCCGATGAAACTCAATACACCATAAACCATTGCTACATCCAGGTAAATAACCCGGTTCGTGAGCAAACTGATTAGTACAATCAGCGAAATGCCTATAATTGTGAGGGTATCGAGAGCTACGGTCCGGTCGGCCGCTGTGGGACCTGCTACAAAACGATAACCGGCTATCATCACACCAAGAAGAGCAATTATGCCGGCCATATTAATGATTATTTCAGCCAAAGATGACCTCCAGATATTTTTCAAAACCGGCGACAATTTCTTTTGAAGCGCCTTCCACATCCTGGGCCGTAACATCAATCCAGTGGATATAGTAAAAATCGTCTTTGACATCTACTGATAATGTTCCGGGGGTTAGTGTGATGGAATTTGCCAATACCATACGTCCGGTTTTTGACTTTAATTTGGTTTTAACTTTCACAATGCCGGGATTCAGAGGGATATTTCTTTTGACGATCCGGCCAGCAACATCCATTGTCGAGCGAATTATGGCGATAACCATGTATCCGATATAAACAATGGAATAGGCAATCTTTTTGGGAGTGATCGACGGCAATCTGCCATTTCCCGAAAAAAAAGCAGCCGTTAAGAGGGCCGCTATAGAGATGACGAGCAAATTTCCGGGAGTCACGGAATGAGTCCAGGCGATGTAAAATCCGACAAGAATAGCTGCAACGATAACTGTCTTGACTATTTTTTCAAGCTTTTCCATATCGACCGGCCTCCCTCCTAATAATGTAAATCCGTTTCATAAATAAATTCAGAATATCAGTTATATAACGCCGGCTTTCACTTCGTGAGCTTCCACCCAGCTGTCAATTGCAAATGTGAGCTGTTCGAGTGCGTCCAGTACGGCTTTCCGATGTTCCGGTTCAATGTGACTTATTATTTCAGCATGCAGTTCAAATGAAGCCTGACGGATTTTGTCGACTATCCTGATTCCTTTTTTTGTCAGGATAACATCAATGTTACGCCGGTCTTCTGAAGAGATTCGCCTTTTTATTATACCTTTCTCTTCCAGGGAAGAGATAATTCTTGTCACCCCGCCGGGGCTTATATCAAGGCGAGCCGAAAGTTCTTTTACTCCCAAAGTTGTTGCATCAAAAAACTGTACCAGGCAATTGTATTCGGCCAACGAAACATCCAGTGTGTGCACGAAATAATTATCTTTTCTGGCACATTTCTGGCGAAGGTCGAAAACCAGTTTCGCCATACGCGATATGTAGGTTATTTCATCAGTCATTTTTATTTCAGGCCAAAAGTATTTTAGTCTGTAAATAATTTTAAGAGTAAAATATCTTAAATATTACCGATTGTCAATATAATTATTTGTTCATATAGTTGCACTAACTTTCTAAATAAATTGTTTATTTTGCTTATGAATAAATCTTATTATTACTCGATATTTCGCAATATTTGACTGTTTTTTACTTTTTCCGCAAGGTTTCTGCATCAAGGTTGCATGGCCTTATTTTTTATCTATAAGGATACAACTGCCATTGCTAAAATTTATTTAAGATTAAAAACTCTTTTATTATTAATCACTTTGGAATGATTGGAACCTATCTGCCTGCCTCATCATCAAACCTATCAGAGCTATTCGTGACCAACATGTAAAACACTTGTGATACTTTTGTGATAATTCTCCACCGTCTGAAGGCTAAAATGAGATGTAACAAAAATCAGAACACTACACAGGAGTCTTCATGAAACGTAAATTGAGATTTTCTTCCGGGCTGATTCCAATATTCGCGGCCATGCTTCTGGCTACAGCATGCAAGCCGAACAGGGACAAATCACCTAAAGCCCATTTTACCGTCACTATCACGAATTCAAGTAAACCATATACTATCATCAAAAGTGGCGTATTTAATACGCCCGTAGGTGAAAGCAATGCCGGTCCCATCGGGCCGGGACAAGCTTTTGAATTCAGCTTCACTGCCCCGGTTGGGGCTCACCTTTCTTTAGCGACTATGTTTGCACAATCCAACGACTGGTTTTATTCAACCAGTGAAGACGGAATGCCTCTTTATAACAACGACGGGTCTAAAATAACCGGCGATGTAACTTCACAAATCATGCTTTATGATGCCGGTACCGAAAATGACCAGGAACCAGGAACCGGATCTAACCAGGCACCCAGGCAATCTGCTCCAAATACAGGCCCGGCCGATCCCAATCCTAATGTGCGCATGGTTTCAAGTTCGAACATACCGGCGCCCAACCAGGTTATTAAAGTAACCCTGATGTCGGACGGAACACCCTATGGTTTTAAGGTCCGAATTGAAAATGTATCCAATTCAATGACCCTTCAAACTTCCCAGGGCAGTGTAGCTGTGCCATTATCTCCCGGCGTATGGCTTGTGCACGATCCAAGTCAGAAAGATTTGTTGTTCAAGACGGGCCAGCCTGATTATGGAAAAGGACTGGAATCTCTGGCCGAAGATGGCAATCCAACAACCTTAGGAAAATACCTTGCTGCGATGACCGGAATTACCGTGCCATTATCTCCCGGAGCTTATGCCGTTTACCCCGGAATGAATCCGATCTTTATCGAAGGACAAAAAGCAATGGGCAACGGCCTTGAATCTTTAGCAGAAGATGGAAACCCGGCAGAGTTATCAACCTATCTGGCATCCAATAAGATGATTGAAGAACAGGGTCTGTTCGATACACCTGTTGGAGCCAGTTCAAAAGGTATTTTGACCCCCGGAAATTCATTTACGTTCTCATTTAATGCTAAAACCGGCGATAAACTGACCTTTGCCACCATGTACGCCCAATCGAACGACTGGTTTTATTCATCTTCAAATGATGGAATCAGCCTTTTTTCGAACGGAGTCCCCATAAACGGTGATATAACCGATCAGGTATATTTATGGGATGCCGGAACAGAAGCCAACGAAGAAGTTGGAATAGGTTCGAATCAGGCCCCAAGACAATCTGCTCCAAATACCGGCCCGGCTGATCCGAATCCCAATGTTCGCAAGGTTGATGAAACGATTTATCCCAAAGTTTTGAAAGTGACGATTACCCCATCAATTCAATAATGTACTAATAGCAGGAGACCGGGGAATAGGTTCAAAGTTTATAAAGTTTAAGTTCCAGATTGTCAATGTTCGACAAGTTCTCAAATCTCACTACTCAATACTCACTACTCAATACTCAATACTAACGCCTATTCTCCTGTCTCCTGAATTCTGTTATATTAAAAAAAGGCTTGCATAAATTTTCCATTATGAAATCTGCGACTAACAACCCGATACTTATTATTGAAGACGATCCGGACATACGCAACCTGGTTGAGATTAATATTCGAGATCTCGGGTTTGAACTTGATACGGCTTCAAACGGGCGTATTGGATTGAAAAAAGTGCTGCAGAACAAGTACAGGCTGGTCATACTGGATCTCATGTTACCGGAACTGGACGGAATGGAAATTTGTAAGAACATGCGTGCCAATAAGGATCGGACGCCTATCCTCATGCTAACGGCCCGTTCCCAGGAATTAGATCGTGTCCTCGGGCTTGAACTCGGAGCGGATGATTATCTAACCAAACCTTTCAGCATTCGGGAGCTGATTGCCAGAATTAAAGCCCTTTTACGCCGGAGCGAACTTCATGAACATCCGGATGAACAATCCGGCGATGAACCGATCCTCGAATATGGAGACTTAATGATCGACACAGCCCGCCGTATCGTCAAATTGAAAGGAAAAACGGTTAATGTCACAGCCAAAGAACTGGATCTTTTGCACTTACTGGCACGAAATCCCGGACATACCTTTACCCGCCAGGAATTACTTGATAAAATTTGGGGATACCAGTTTGAAGGATATGAGCATACGGTTAACTCTCATATTAATCGTCTCCGGACAAAAATTGAAGACGATCCTTCCGAACCCATTTATTTGAAGACCGTCTGGGGCATTGGATATCGCTTCACGGAACCGGAAGAACTGCATTCATGATAAAATTTTTCAAAACATTTTATGGTAAACTTTCCGCCATTTTTCTTCTGCTTCTTGTCACGGTCGGGGCAGTTCAAATTTACCTGACCTTTAATGCATCCATTCGATATCTGAATGAGGTGGATCAAAAATTGAATCTTCATCTTGCACAGAATTTTGCTACCGAACTGCGTCCATTGGTGAAAGATAGCCTGTCGGTACCCGCCATCGGGCAAACCATTCATTATATGATGGTTATGAATCCCAAAATTGAGATTTACCTTGCTAATCACCAGGGTAAAATTCTGGCCTTTTTTGCTGATCCTCCCCAAAAGGTTAAAACGACGCATATTAATTTAAAACCGGTTCACCAATTTATTGAAGAACAAAAAAAGCCGCTCTTGCTTGGAGAAGATCCCCGTCATCCCGGAACCATGAAACCCTTTTCGGCGGCACCGCTAAAAATCGGCAGCAATGATAACGGGTATGTTTACATCATTCTGAACAGTGAGCGTTATGATACGGCTTTAAATATGTTAAGAAACAGTTATATCATGCGTACCAGCCTGAAAATTCTGCTGATTGTGATCCTGGTGACAGGCATCATCGGGTTGATCCTTTTCGCCTTCATGACACGCCGTTTACGCAAAGTATCGCAGGCCGTTAAAGCTTTTGATAACGGTGAATTAGATCGCCGCGTCGTTTTACACAGCAGCGACGAAATCGGGGAACTGGCAAACAGCTTCAATTCTATGGCCAATACGATTGTCTCCAGTTTAGACAAACTGAAACAAAATGATAAGCTTCGCCGCGAACTTGTCGCCAACATATCTCATGATCTGCGTAGTCCTTTAGCTTCTATCCAGGGATACCTGGAAACGATCATGCTGAAGGAAAAACATTTAAGTGACGAAGAACGCCGACAATACCTAGAAACCATCTTCAGGAATACACAGCAACTTGGAACGCTTATTGCCGATTTATTCGAACTGTCCAAACTCGATGCCCGTCAAATTGAGCCGCATCCCGAGCCATTTTCTATCGCGGAACTGGCACAGGATGTAGTCATGAAACTGCAGCCCGCCGCCAAAAAGAAGCAAATTGACATGAGAGTCAACCCACAGGGAGCGATTCCGATGGTATACGGAGATATCGCCCTGATTGAACGGGCCATGACGAATCTCATAGATAATGCCATACGTTATACACCTGTTCAGGGTAATGTAACCGTACATGTATCCGAAGCTAATGCCGGAGCAGAAGTTACTGTTGAAGACAATGGTCCGGGTGTGGCCAGTGAAGAATTGCCGCTGCTATTCGAACGATTTTACCGGATGGAGAAGAGCCGTAATCGCAATGACGGTGGATCCGGACTGGGACTCGCAATTGCCAAAAAGGTATTAGATATTCAAAATATTCCCATTTCAGCCGACAGTGTTTTGGGGCAGGGAACCCGCTTCCACTTCCGGATTTCAAAATGGGTGCGCGGCATAAACTTGTAATGAGTCTCAATACACTTTACTATTTGCCACGGAAACTCGGAGAATCAGGAAAAAGGGATTAATTTCCGGGAACGCGAAGAACAACGCAGAGAAATCTCATTCTCATGATCTGCGTGTGATGAGTATCTGGCAAATTTTGTGCCTCTGTGCCTCAAAATAATCTAACAACTCCTCCTATTTCTTCTTCGCTGACATCAGAAAGATAGGAAACGACAACGTACCCGATTCCGTCACCCGGTTCATTGTAAAAGCCGTTGAAAAAGCAATATCCCCGAACCCGGCATTCCGGACTTTACTGCCTAATTCATCACGATCAAAACCAAGATGAACGTCGGTTACTTCTTTACCGTGAAATGAGCCGTCTTCTTTGTCCAGATCGGCAATACATAAAAATCCGTTTGGCTTAAGCAATCCATTAAACTTCTTCAGGACACCATCAATATCTTGCACATGATGCAATGTCATTTGTGTATAAATAAAATCATATTGGGCATCAGGGAATGAATCCTTTGTCAAATCCAGTTTCATGGATTTTAAATTCGGATTGTTGCTTTCCTTTATCTTTTGGTTCAGTATTTCAAGCATTCCGTCTGAACTGTCGGCCATTGTGATGGAACCAAGATAGGGTTCCAGCTCAAAACTCAGCAACCCGGTGCCGCTGCCATACTCCAGGGCATTCATCTTCTTATTTAGCGGTAGTTTTTCGCGAATTACCTTCGCAATATGCTGTGAACGTTCCAGGTGAACGGGATTTTCGTCCCAGCCTTTGGCTTTTACATCAAATTCATTCATAAACATTCCTTCGTTTCGATTTTTAGTAAAGGTAACACGTTTTGAACTGCCTGACGTTCTATATTTCGAAAAAAAGTGTAAAGAGATATTGGATAGGAGATATTGGATAGGAGATATTAGTATTGAGTATTGAGTATTGAGATACCGGAGAAAATGTTAAAATGAATGCTAAGAGGTCAGGAATCGACTGTCGAAACGGGGGAATGAGCGGATGATTTAAACTTGTCTGACTGTGCTAAATAATAAGATCCTATTATAAATACAGCTGCCAGAACCTGGGCAATCACTGTCTCCCAGTTATTAAAAATTGAAAACCAGGTGCCCATCCATGCCGGGATATTCACGGCGAACGTATGGGTAGGTATCCAGTGTGCTAATTGCATCTCATTAACCTGCTCACCAACCATAATCTCAAAAACAAAACCCAACATAATCCCGGTAAAAACAAGCATTTTTTTGTACGGCAGTTTTTGATGAGCAATAAATGTGAAATATCCTGTAATCAGGATCAAAACCAGTGCAAAAAGAGTCCCGATAACGACATGTACCGTACCAACTTGCATCCGGATACTTTGCAAAAATAAATCCACTTCAAAACCTTCCCGGTATACCGATGCGAATCCCAAAATGAAGAGTCCTTTATAAGCCATAGATTTGACGGCATCGTATTCGTTATCATCCGCAGATTCTATGGAACTGATATACTTTTTCTTATTTTTGTTATGAAATGAAATCCAACCGGTCCAGTAAATTCGATGAAAAAACCAGTTCATAACAACGAGCAGCACGATTATCGCCAAAAGTCCTGTTATAGCCTGTATATTCACTTCAGAAACCGTATTCGAAGCCAAAGATAAAACCCCGACAATGATGAACCAGGTCACCATCGTTGCCAATACACCGACTCCGGCCCCACTTGCTATCGGTTTCCAATATACTTTTTGCGTTCTGATTAATCCGGCAATAACCGCTGTCAGCACCAGAATGCATTCCAGGCCTTCCCGGAATACCAGAACGGCCGTATAAATAATGCCTGCCGTAGGAGAAATTCCATGAGCTGCGGGGTTGGGATTTCCCTTAGCGGTAATGGCCTGCCAGAGGATAACCGATAATAATAACACACCTGAGATGCAAACTAATACGTTTTTCAACAAAGGGTGTCTTAGAATAGTAATCTTTCCCCTTTTGATTAGTTTATAACTAACCAGCTCAATCATTTTTAATGAAGAAGTCGTTTCCATCCCATACTGTCTGGATTTAATCTTAATAACAAATACGAGGGGATTATATTAATTATTTAGACTAATTAAAAATAAAAATCGCCAAGAAAAATCTTTTTTTTCATTTTTTCCCAAAACAACGACTGGTTGAAGTTGTGTTTTAACTTAATTATTAAATACATTCAGCGAATTGTCACAAAAGCACGAAGAAATATCACAAGGGCGTTCCGTTGCAAAATTCCGTCAGGATGACGGATATATTGAATATCCGGCTGAATAGAAATATAGTGATCCAACTGAAGCTGATAGGTTAATTCGAACGCTGTTTCTGCATCAGAGAATTTTTTATTTGTCCACGCTTTAGCCATCCCGGCTGAAAACTGATCGTATGGACGTGAAGGAAACGGATGCTCCATCAACAAACCTAATCCCAGGTAATAGGGAACCGAACTAATGTTCATTGGGCTGGAGCCCCATTGAAGAAACATCGACGTCTTTCGCATAACAGTATTAGTAATAGTCTGCTGGACTATAAGATAATAACCATTATGTGTACGTGATTTTTCTCCGGGCGAGCTGCTGAACGCCGAGTGATGCCAAAGACCCAGTTTATACATTGCCGGATATCCGGCAAGTCCACGATCCGTACGATAATCGACTTCAAATGTCGCCATATATCTTTTCACGGAAATATCCGATCGATCGGACGGATTATTCTGAAACAGGCTGCCCTGGATTTTCCAGTGTGAGAAATATTTTGCAGCCGAAATGCCCAATCCGGGTTTGGGAAAAATGGAGACCGGTACATTAGCTGAAATATCCGGTTCTATCCCAAACGATGAATTTAAAAGGACGGATGCATGGTCTGCCTTTACAAAGAACTTATTCAGATCAATAAAACCGGCTGATAATACAAATTTGTGAGCAAAATCCTGGGTATACGATAATTCATAAATTCTCAAAGCAGGTTTTGCCGAAATATTGCTTGCCACCTGCAAATCCCCGATATCATTTGCCGACGGCTGCCCGCTGGAAATCTGTATGGCTGAAATTAAGAGGCGTCCGCCGGACCAGAATCCCATAGGTTTTGTATGAAGTATAGCGTCGGCATGGATTAACTGGTCGTAGGCGACTCCTGATTTTATAGCCCCTTCCGGTATAAATGCTCCCTCGAAACTTCCATCCAGATTCCAGTCAATTACCGGATTTTTCACTTTTAAACTATCAGTCTTTGGTGCATCATTGACTTTTCTATCCGGTAGAATCCGATTACATCCTTTTCCCTGGCTACATGGATATCCGTATAATGGACTAATAATGACACATACCAGCATAAAGACAAGACAGAATCTATATAAATGGACTCGTGTTTTCATTATAAAAATAACATCCCTAATTATTCAGAAAATGCTCTTTACCGCACTTGTTTCAAGCTTTGAGTTTGATCCACCAAAGAATAATTTCCATTCCCGTTAATTTGAAGCACAGAATAATAAATCTTACATCTAGGTTAAAACATTCCATCCTAAATAAAAAAGGTATTAATCGATCAGACCAATACCTTTTAATTTCCTGTTTTTAATACACTCTCAAACAGGATATGTTCTCAGACTTCCACTTAAATCAATATCCTTCATTTATATCATATTATTTTATGAAACTATCCGGCATTTGTACGGCAACAACTCTGCCTCGTGCACAAATTTCATTATTTGCTGATACAGTAATTTCCGACTCGACTTTCCTTCCTTTTAACCCAATTATTTTTCCCCTTAATTCGAGTTCGACATTTAGTGGCGTTGGCCGGAGAAAATCAATATGAAGCGAAGCCGTTACAAAACGAAACGGCGGCGAGGTACCCGGCTCCCTTTTTTCTGCTCTATATGAAGCTAATGCGGCTGTTCCTGTACCATGGCAGTCGATAAGGGACGCAATCAATCCTCCGTAAACGTATCCGGGAATAGCAATATGAAATGGTTCAGGAGTAAAATGTGCTAATGTTTCATCCCCATCCCAATAACTTTTTAATTGGTGGCCATGCCCGTTTAACCTGCCGCAACCAAAACAATAGCTAAGCTCATCGGGATAATAATCCTGGATTGCTTTCAAATTCATTTTAAACCCTTATTTCGTTTATAAAAATTCTATAAAAATATAGCCAAATATAATTCATACAGCGAAATATCGGGTCCTGATTGAAAATGTACTTTATAATGGCCTAGCAGCCTTCTCTAATTGCTTTGGATTTGCTGCTTTTCAAATTCTTGAGCATCTGTTCTGGTGAAACATTCTCGCCAGAAAGTTTATTTCTTAATTCAATCAAAGTTGTTAACGATTTATCGGATAACCGGTTCGTAACTGAAATTCCTATAGGATCTATCAGGTATTTTTTGACGGCCGGGAAACCACCAACTACCGCAAATGCCCTTGCATTTTTGACCTGTCTTAAATAGGCCACGGCTTCCTGTGCATCCCTGGTATTATTACCATATATCAAAATTAAATCATCGGGATTCCATTGCGTGTTTTCCAATTGACTGAGTGTCTGATGTACAGCAATTTTTAAATGTGATTTTGAAAATTGCTCGGCATCTCTCACATCAATCCAAAAAGCTTTTTTCTGTTTGTAAGAATAATATTGAGCCGCTTTAAATGGAGTGATAGTAAAAAGGCCGGTCAAATTTTCATGTTGCTGACTGAGCTGTGTATTTAACATGTACGGTCTGCTGATAAAAGCAGTGGTTGGAAAGAAGGCTAAAATCAATGCAGCAAGTAAAGCCAAGCTTATGACATAATGTTGTTTACTAAGCTTAATCATTTTTACCCCAGAATTTATATTGTAATTTCCGCATCCCGATACTGCCAAAAACCCCTAAAAGCGTAATTATCAGAATAGCCAGACCTAAATTGATATTTAGCAATTGATCTATGCGCCAGACTCCATTTGCGCCCGAGTTGTAAAATTTATCCCATAACGGGTAAAAATCGCCGAACAATAAACTTCCTATTAAAAATCCACCTACGAAGACCATGGCGTCTATTTTCCCTGTTACCATGGAAGCAAGAGATGTCCCCGGACAAAATCCGCCAACGGCCATTCCTATGCCGAAAATAAACCCGGCAACAATCATTGGTAACAAATAGGATGGAAGAAAATATATTTTACCGGGATCAATCAATCCTAAAAGGGACATTCCCCAAAGGCCTAACGAAGCTGTAATTATGGCAGAAAACATCACTACGGGTACATCAACATCTTTCAAAAAAAATGCGGATGCAATCTTTTTTGAGTTTGTAAAACCGGAACGCTGTAAAGCATATCCGAACAAAACTCCTATTAATACAGCGGCTATGTAATTAATATCATTTGAAATAATTCCGTTTTTTACTAATGGTCCAATCATATCCATTCCCTCCTAATAAAGTATGCCACTGCAAATCCCCCGATAAAAATTGAAAACATGAAAGCCCACGATCCTACCGACAATTCAGCGCCTCCAACGAGAGCTTGTCCGCTGGTGCAACCTCTTGCCATCCTTGCAGCATAACCAACTAATATTCCGCCGGCAAGAGCATACCATAGTCTCCCTTTATTTGAGATATTAGGTCCCTTTAATACTTCAAATTTCAAGTCTTTAGATACCATGCCGGCCAGAAAACTGCCTATCATAATTCCTATGGCCATAAACACCAGGTAATCAAAAAGCGGATTAGCCCCGTTTGCGACATACCTGGAAAAATACTGGCTGGATTGATTGAGTGACGGAGCGAACAAATTTTGAATCCATACAGCAAAGTCGGTCATGGCGCCCGATGCTCCGAGGCCTCTGCCCGAAACAAAAAAAGTAAGAATAATGGCCAGGCCTATTACCATACCTCCATAGACCGGATTCCACAATTTCTTTTTCATAACCTTTCTCCAATCATATCTAAGCTTTTTTAGTAATCGTGTGATCTTTAATGTTTTTGCACTCGTCCAGTTCCGGCAGATGAACACCATCTTTTTCAAGCTCTTCTGCAATGAATTCATGCTCCTGGGTTTTTATTTCCTGCCACCATTTGTAATGATGGAGATAGGCGTACAATTCATTGACTTTTCCGGTAATCATTGAAAAGAATGCTGGCCTCTCTTCCGGGAAAAGTGCTGCCATATAAACATGAACAAAGACCCCAGCAAACACAGACATAGTCGCGACAAAATGTAGCATCATGGCCCATTGTATAACTATCGTCGATCCTATATGAAAAGCCATGATGGGGCCGGTGATAACTAATAAAATGGTACTAAATGCTACTACAATGGCATATGCTTTTTGTCCGGCATTATAGGTTCCCTGTGGAGGCATTTCATAATGACTGATTTTTCCCATCAGGTTTTTAACCTTTGCCGGGAACCATTTGATATCGTCTTTATCCACCGTTAAATCGTGTTTAACAAAGTCAAGCAGATAATTTTTATAGCCAAATATTCCATATAACAGAAGTGTGGATACCCATAAAACACCAATGGTAATATGAAAGTGCAGCAATGCACCTCTTGTTCCGAATATCCCATTCATCATATCGAGATACCATTCGGGCACCACTCTCAGGTAATCGGCCGACAGTAAGGCCGCACCTGTAAAAATCAGGAAGAACCAGGATATGGCATTTACCCAATGCAGTGTTACGCCTGCAACACCATGTTTCTTCATTACACGGCTGGCAAGCACCCTCTTTTCTTCGAATGTCAAATGCCTGTGACTCTGTAACAGATCGTGATCTAATTTGATATCTTCATTTAATTTACTTGTTCTCTGGCCCATAGCTTACTCCTTAATTTCGCTTTCGCCTTTTACTAATTGAGCAGCAAACGCCGCTAATTGTCCAAGGAAACTCGCACCTATAGCAATATAGAACAGAGGCCTAAGGACTTTAGACCATAATTTTTGTGGTGTTGGCATCTTTGGAATTTTAGGCGGGAACGCAGCTTGTACAACTGGAAAATCGTTATGACTATCCAGGTAGTAAATATTTGGCCCAACATCAACTTCTTCAGAAACATTAGGACGGGCGCCACTTGCAACAAGCTTTGAAACATCTGAATTAGGATCATCAAGGTCACCGAATATTCTTGCACTTGCAATACAAGTTGCAACACAGGCAGGTTCCAAACCTTCTGATACCCTGTCGATGCAGAAATCGCATTTGTCAACCTTATTATCGTTGGGATTTATATAGCGTGCGCCGTAGGGACATGCATCGATACAAAGTCCGCAGCCGATACATAAATCCTTATCGACAACCACAACACCATCATCTCTTTTATAGGTTGCTCCTGTTGGACAAGCTTTTACGCATGGTGCATCATCACAGTGATTGCATAATCCGACATAACTTACTTTTTTGACATCCGGATAGACACCTTCCGGCCGCAATTCATGAACCCAATTTCTATAGTGAGGAACCGGAACATCATAATGTGACCGACAAGCTACTTCGCATGCATGACACGAAATGCATCGGTCCATATCTATTACCATTGCATATTTACTCATATTCTTCTCCTAGCATCCTTCTCTTATTGCCGGTTCTTTTTTCTTTTGCTGCATATGGAATATTCTTTTTTCTTCCTTTTGTTTAACTCCCGATACCTTATCGGCATTTACCCCGGTCATACTAATTTCTACCGTTGGAGTTAATACCTTTTCATTCAAAATCAAACGTACAAAGTTCACTCGTAATCCGGTTCCTCCGCTAATCGGATCCACGTTATATTTTGTAATGAGATGATTGTCGGATAATTCACGACGGGTAAAATTCAACAGGCCTCTTTCATTTAATCCGAACCCGTGAGGAATAAATACGGTATCCGGCCTGATACCCGGTGTCGATAATATTTTTATCTTATCCAACCTGATACCATCCTGGTTTTCAACAATCACTTCATCCTCATTTTTCAGGCCCATACTTCTTGCGATTGTTTCGTTAATCCAAAGATGAGGTTCCGATATTATGGTGTTCAGCCAGAGATTGCTTTCCGTTTTGCCCTGTGTGTGAACCGGCATCCTTCCATATACAAGCCGGAAAGTTCCTTTTGGAGGATCATTTACAGGTTCGTAAACGGGCAGCGGATCAAAACCCAGTTCCTCTAATTCTTTTGAATACAAATGAACTTTTTTGTCAGCGGTTTTAAATGAATATTTTTCACCTGGATTCAGATAAGGTTTTGCGGGAAACGTTATCACTCCATCTTTTTTCAATTTCTCATACGATATTCCGGAATCTCTCAACTGATAACGAATAACATCTTCATAATCTTCGTAGGGGAAATAGGCTTTCAGGCCAAGTCTTTTGCCCAATTCTTTCGCAATCCACCATCCCGGACGAGTATTATGCACTCTTTTAACTACCGGCTGACGCAATTCAACATATTGTTTATGCCAGCCCGTTACGGTCATCAGATAGTCATGCCGTTCCAGGTAAGTATCTTCCGGCAAGATGACATCGGCATACCAGGTCGGTTCAGTTGGACGAACATCAACAACGGCCATAAAATCTAATTTATCGATGGCGTCCCTTGTTGTTTTTTGATCGGGAATGCTGTTAAATATGTTTTGCCCGAATATCATCCAGGATTTAATAGGATATGGTTTTTGAGTTAATGTTGCCTTGACAAGTTCCTGTGTCAATCCCTCTTCGAGACTTCCGAAGGGATATCGATAGCCGGCTCCGTCAACTCGTTCTCTTTTAGGTTTAGGTGCATCCGGAATATTCAGAGAATTATAATGGGCGGGAAATTCAGATTTCAGGAAATAACCACCTTTTTGGCCCCATGTCCCGAGCAATGCCGTTAAAATGGCCATAGCCCTTGCACGTTGAACATCGTTTCCATACCAGGCGACATGCCGCCCCGGATGAATAGTAACAGCAGGCTTTGCGCGCATCATCGCTCTGGCTGTTTCGCGGATATCAGAAGCAGGAATTTCGGTTATTTTCTCTGCCCATTCGGGTGTAAATTCATCAACATGATTAGCTAATTTTGAATAACCGGTCGTAGAATTGCGGACAAACTCTTCGTCATATCCTTTTTCTTTTATTATCACATTTATCCATGCCAGGATTAAAGCGGTGTCTGTCCCCGGTTTTATAGGCAACCACCATTTGGCTTTACTGGCTGCTGTAGAAAAACGTGGGTCGACGACTATTACCTCAGCTCCATTTGCAATACCGTCAGTAAAATCCAACAACTGCCCGGTATGAACATTTTCCCCCAGGTGACTGCCGATAAGTGTAATAACTTTTGCATTTGCCAAGTCTACTCTTTCCGGTGAACCTACGGGCTCTCCGAAGGTTAATTCATAGCCGACGTCTCTCGAACCCCGACATTGTGCAAATGAGGGAGCGGCCTGATTCGGCGTGCCCCAATAACGATAAAGATCATTTATGAAATACGCCGAAGCACCGTGAGAGAAAAGTGCATTTGCTTCAACTCCATACTTTTTGGTGATAGCAAGTAATTTCTCTGCGGTAAAATCCAGGGCCTCTTCCCAGCTGACATCTTTCCATTTGCCACTTCCCCGTTCACCGACCCGGATCATCGGATTTTTCAGACGATCTTTTGCATAGAGTAATTCGACACCCGCATTACCACGGGCGCAAATCTTTCCACGGTTATTCGGCTGAAGTGGATTGCCTTCGATATAATCTAATTTTCCATCTTTTACCGTAGCAATGATCCCACAACGCCAGAAACATTGTTCGCAGACACTTGGAATCCTTTCTATTTTTCCGGGTTTTTTCTTTTCAGCAGCCTCCGCTTTAGAATTACCGAGGGATAACGTTGCAGCTGCACCAATTGTAGCTCCGGATATTTTTAAAAAATCACGTCTGGAAATTGAACTCATTTTATCCTCTAAATAAAATTCTTTACTAATTCTGCCTGATCTTCGTGGGTTAAGACCCAATTGTCGATCGCATTAATCAATTGTTCAAGCGCGTTTAATACAGGCTCTCTGTGTTCTTGTGCGATGTGACTCAAAATATCAGCATGTAAATCAATGGAAGCCTGACGAATGCGATTTATCATATCGATTCCTTTTTCCGTCAAATAAACATTGATATTGCGGCGATCTTCCGGGGAAATACGACGATCGATGATTTTTTTATTTTCAAGAGAGGTTAGTATACGTGTAACTCCGCCTGATGTAAGACCGAGACGTTTTGATAATTCTTTCACTCCCAACACATTGCTATCGAAAAACTGAACAAGGCATGTATACTCGGAAGTGGTTATATCAAATTTGTGTACAAAATAGTCATCCTTAAGAGCACACTTCTGGCGCAGTGTAAATACTAACTTCGTCATTCGGGTTGCATCGACCTGATTATAAGACATCTTATGAAATTCCCGATTGGTTACTATGTAAACATCTTACCATGTAAGATATCCACCATATAACTAATTGACTATGTGAAATAATACAAATGCTACACCAATTTTGTCATTTCTTTACGTGAAAAATTTAGTCACGATTAATTGGCCAATTTAATATAGCTACAAGATGTACACACATTCATACAAAACACATAACATATTGTTTATTATTGATATTTTAACGTACAAAAAAATCACTACCGCTCTTCTTATATTCAAATTTTCAGCACTTTGTTCATCCTTGCAGAAACCACATTTACCAGATTTCAAAGATACATATGAGGTGAGGCCCATAGAGTTATTACATTAAATGTGACTGGTTTTGGATTATCGATTTTACCAGCGGTCTTTAATGTTTGACAAAATGCGAGGTGCGGTCCTTTGTCTTATTTAATCAGGGTATATGTTGAAAATATTGTGGTGTTTGAATGACGGGAATATCAAAAATATGAAAACACCTACCTGGAGATTTGATCCGAACCACATAATACCCCAAAAGTTCCCGAAATGGTTTGTGGTTTTAGTTTTCTGTCAGCCAGATTCTCCCGATATATGATAAATTATCATCGGATATTTCGGGACTCCTTTAAAAACAGTAATATTTTAAACAATCGAATTCCGGATTATCGGTGGTCATTTCAATCGATTAATACAAGTAATAATCGACATTAGAAGAAATGAATAATATCATCCGGATTTTTATGTGGGGGATTTGGTAACCCCCCACATAGGTATTCTTTTAACAATGGGATTTAAACTTCGTAATCCTTTGAAATTTTCAAAGGATATCAACAACCTTCTTTTCTTTTCTTCTTTGGTCCTTCGCTCGGTAAAGCGGCTGGCAGTTTTAATTTCGGAAGACTCTTTATCGTTGGCTCAGTTTCGCCAGTACTTGTTCCTGTTTGAGGAGTGCCACCGAAAAACTTGCTCACTTCTTTGACTTTCTCAAAAGAAGCTAACTGTTCCGTTGTTGCGTTAGCGGGGAGTTTCGGGAAGAGAATTTGATTTTTCCACTCATCCAGGCCACCCTTCAGGATATATACAGCATTATATTTTTTGGCCTTCAGCAAGAACCAACCCAAAGCTGCTTTTTCATTACTATCGGAATAGAGAATAATTTTATCCGTCGGATAAAAATTTTGGTCCAATAAATCAGATATCTGAATATTTCGCGCCATTGGAATATGATAATCGGCATATTCCTGTGGACTCCGGGTATCAATAATCTGGTAATTTAAATTCCCTTTTATTATCCAGTCGGCGACAGATTGTACTGAAATATTATCAGAATCTTTCTGGGCGATAAGGGCCAAATCCTTCACATTTAGTGTGATCTTACCTGTATCGTACGGACTGCCCGCAAAGATGGCGAAAAATCCCAAAACCAAGGCAAGCAATCCCAGTTTCTTTTGCGTCGACATTTTCGTGAATGTATTTTTCATAATGCTTTCTCCGCGTCTTTTTGGGCATAATATTTTTCCACTTTCTCAGCAAGCAGAAAACCTCCAAGGGCCATTAGCACAACGAGGAATACCAACACTCCATAAGGAATACCCAAAAGTTGCGGAAGTGTTATTTGTCCCAGTGATGCGGCATTAAAGAACCCTGAAATCCATGGGAAAGCCTCGCCAAATATAAAGATTCCGAACATCAACCCGAGTACAAACACATATCCGTCGACTTTACCGGTAGCGCATGCCACGCCCGAAGTCCCCGGACAATATCCACCGATGACAAAACCGACTCCCAGTATCAAACCGCCAACCAGATCCGCCCATATATTGGTGGGTGTCAAATAAATCAGGGACAGGTTTAACCATCCGATCCAGGAAAGGTAAAATACTCCCAGCATAGCAGTGACAATGGCCGTGAACATCACTTTAAAGACCGCCATATCCCTGAAATAAAATTGAGCTGCCAATTTGCGGGCACTTCCAAAACCAGCTCTTTCCAGGAAGAAACCGAAGCCAATACCTATGATAAATGCTATAATCAGACTGACTTCACTTCCGAACATTCCGAATTTAAAGAACGGTGCACTCATAACCATTGCCTCCTGACAAAATAAGCGGCACCATAAGCGCCGGCGAATACCATTAACATGAAAATCCAGCTTCCGACATTCAACAAAGCACCGCCGGTTAATGCTTGTCCGCTTGTGCAACCGCGTGCCAGTTTAGCACCGATCCCCATCAAGGCTCCACCAAAAAAAGCATAAACATATCTCATCTTAAATGAAATATGTTCACTTTTTTCAGTCATTTTTTTAACTCTACCGGCTAATGCCCCGGAAATGAAACCTCCAACGATCAGGCCCAAAACTTCAAATACGAGCCAACTATTAAACGGACTTGTTGTCCCGTCACCAAGATAACTGAGATAGAACTGGTTACCTTCTGCATGATGCGGGGCTATTGCGTTGACACCAGTTGCAACAACGGTACTGAATGCTCCTGATGCTCCCAATCCTCGACCCATTATCACAAAAGCAGCCAATAAAACCAGCCCCAGTCCAAAACCTGACAGGTAAGGATTCCAATAGGGCTGTGCGACTCTCTCTTTCGCTTTAACTTTTTCTTTCGTCTCCATTTTATCAATGGAAATGGTTTGTGTTATCGAGCTCATTAAGTGTTCTCCCTTAAATGTTTTTCATTGAAAAGAAAAATTTACTCTACTTCAAAAGTCCTGCATGAATTAACCAATGGCTGTATTGTCCGGCATATACAAAAACAAATCGTAAAAGAATTCCTCCTGCAATAACCATTAAAGGGGCCACAGGAGTATGCTTGATTTTGTGGTTTACAGCCAGCAATTGGATGAACAATGGAATGACCATACCGATTCCGATTACAAACACCCAGAAGAATGCGGCAAATGGACCAGAGATTAATAGTGCTGCAGCGGCCTTTTGTGACGCTGACGAGGTCATTAACCCGATTAAAAATAATGCTACAACAATTAATTCCAGTGAAAGAAAACCATTATCGGCTTTTGCCAGTAGTTCTCGTTCATAAACATCTTTAGCAATCATGTGAACAAAAGCTGCTGCTGAAGAAAGCCCCGAGACCAAAAACAGGATACCCAGAACCGAGCTATTCCATAACGGTCGCCCTGTAAGTGTACTTAAAAGTATACCGGTATAAACGCCAAGCAATGCACCCAGTATCATGTTCAGTACACCGATTACTTTAATGGCAAAAGGATGTTCTTTTAATCTGGTTGACCATTTCCCGGTTTGAGGAAATTTATTGTGGATGAAACCGGGCACCTTGATGGCAATGTTCAGAATCAAGGCAGGATATACCAAAACAAGTATCCAGGCACCCCAGGACATCGGTGATGTAATTTTGAATGTTGTATAGAGCCTCCAGACAAATAGTTTATGTTCGAGATCAAGAAACAATGCAAACATTCCAATACTTAAAAATACGACACTGAGTAGTGGCAGATAAAAACAAGAACATTTAGTCTCATCAGTTCTTCCTTTTAGCAGGAAATAGCCAGATATAATCATCATCCCGGCAACCAATCCACCAATAAATAAATATACCGGGATTTGCCAGCTCCAGACATGCAGCATCGGATCTATTAATGGATTATGACGTGTTATCGTTAGTTCGTGCATTTTTGCCTCTATGTTAAATAAAAGATTTTTGGCTTTGTTCCGGCTTCCGGAATTCTTACATGATATTCACGTGACTTTAACAATTTGCTAACTTCACTTTCCGGATCATCCAGGTCTCCGAAATAAATGCTATGCGTAGGACAAACATCGGCACATGCCGGATTTTCACCTTTTACAACCCGGTGAAAACAGAACGTACATTTGTCTGCATAACCTTCAGGGTTGATAAAACGGGCATCGTACGGACAAGAAGCGATACAGGCCTTGCAGCCAATGCATTCATCATGATCTACCAGCACAACTTCTCCGAAATCAGAATAATGGCTCGCACCGGTCGGACAAACATCGACACATGGTGCTTCCTCACAATGGTTACACCTTTCACTTCTGATTTCCATGTGCAAATCCGGGTATTGGCCCATCACATCTTCCACAATCCAGACTCTGTTAAAACCCTCCGGAACATTGTTTTCGGTTTTGCAGGCAACAACACAATCCATGCATCCGACACATTTCCGCGTATCTATGACCATTCCAAATCGTGCCATGTTATACCTCCAGCTCAAATGTTACGAAGTTCACTCTCATACCCGTTCCACCCATTATCGGATCGGTTTTTACCTGCGTTATCAGCTGGCTGTCGTCGGCTCCTTTCAAATACGTGCCTTTCAGCATTTTAGATGTGTGTCCAAATCCATGGACCATGTACACACAATCGGGACGTATTCTTTCGGTCACAAAAGCTTTCACTTTATTACTCACAACTCCATCCTGATTTTTCAGTTTTACGAAACTGCCGTTATTGATCCCGTAGTGACGGGCAACATCTTTGTTAATCCAGACTTTATTGGTGTCCATCATATCATCCAGTATTCTGTTTGTTTGAGTCCGGCTGAATGTATGAACAGGCGCCCTTCCATACAGAAGCCTGTAATATCCGGCAGGCGGTTCGTCGGGTTTGACATATTTTGGAACCGGATCGAATCCTTTCTGTTCCAACTGCAATGAATAAAATTCAATTTTCCGAGATGGAGTATCGAAATACGGCTTTACACCATCTTCATAATAAATCGGCTGTTCCGGAGCCAAATAAACACCTTCTTTCTTCATATACCCGAGGCTCAGTCCAACTTTCTTCAGGCGATAATCCAGATATTCCTCGATGTCATTCCATGGGAAATAGGTATCCAAACCAAGACGGGTGGCCAGCTTTTTAGCAATCCAGTAATTCGGTTTCTGCTCACCCGGAGGATCAATAACCGGTTGACGGATAGCCACATAGGGCACCTTGAAACTTGGATTATTAAGCTCGTCATATCGTTCAAGATAAACCGATTCGGGTAGAACGACATCAGCCCAACCGGCAATCTCGCTGCCAATGGTATCGACAACGACCAGAAAATCAAGGTTTTTAATCGCTTTTATGGTCTCTTCCGGCTGTGGCAAGGAATAATTCAGGTTCGTTCCGTACACAAACCAGCCTTTGATCGGATAGGGCTTGCCGGTTATGGTAGCTTCCCTGACGCCCGTTGTAATTTCTTCGATCGCAAAAGGATATTTTTCATCCGGATTATCGAGCGGTTTTTTTGCCGATTTCGGATAAGCGGGATAGGGATATTCCGGAATATCGAGCCAGGTCGGTTGGTATAAGCCGCCTTTTCTGCCCCAGCTTCCAAGTAAGGCATTCAGCAATGCCAATGCTCTTGAACGTTGCGTGTCATCGCCATACCAGGTAGAGTGCCGTCCCGGATGAACGAGCGTTGCCGGTTTGTAACGGGCCATCTCATGCGCAGATTTCCGAATTAAATCCGGTTCGATACCCGTTTCAATATAAGCCCATTCGGGAGTATAGGATGATAATTCAGCAGCAAACTGTTCAAATCCAAAGCCATATTTTTTAACGTAATCTTCATCATACAGCTTTTCTTTAACAATCACGTTCATCCATGCCAGAAGAAGCGCGATATCGGTTCCCGGTTTAATGGGCAGATAATATTTGGCTTTACTTGCCGCGACAGAAAAGCGGGGATCCACAACAATGACAGAAGCGTGATTTTCAATTGCTTTCGAAAATTCCTGCACCTGTGTGTTATGCATATTTTCACCGATATGCGAACCAATCAAAACGATACATTTGGCATTATCAATATCGGTTCGTTCCGGTCCGCCTACCGTTTCCCCATAAGTCAACTGAAAAGCCACATCCCGCGGGCCTTTACATTGGGCAAATGAAGGAGCTCCGAAATTAATCGCTCCATAAGCCTTCATCATATGTTTCAGGAAGTTAGCTCCTATACCATGGTGGAACATCGCCATCGATTCGGGCCCGTAGGTCTGTTTAATATCGGTCATTTTTTGAGCGACATAATCCAGCGCTTCGTCCCAGGTTACCTCAACCCATTGCTCTTCACCACGCACACTTTTCCGAATCAAAGGAGAACGCAACCGG
This sequence comes from uncultured bacterium, assembly GCA_963783355.1. Classification (GTDB taxonomy): domain Bacteria; phylum Bacteroidota; class Rhodothermia; order Balneolales; family DATFMH01; genus CAWANF01. Next base: position 46,472 of record CAWANF010000014.1, on the reverse strand, counting down.
TCAGGATCATAATGAGCGCCCACTCCACCGGTACCACGCGGACAAAGCCGTCCTTTGCTTAAGGGATCCTTCGGATGACCTTCAATCTTCCATAATTCACCATCTTTTACATGGGCAATTGCTCCACATCTCCAAAAACACATGGCACAATAGGTAGGTATCTCTTGAATTCCTTTGACCTTCTTCCCGACCGTTTTTTTTGCACCTTTTGAAATGGAACCGATCGATCCGGATAGCATTGCGGCTCCAATTGTTGCACCGGATAACTTTAAAAACTTTCTTCTGGAAATAGAATTCATTTTACCCTCTAGATGTTAGTTTTCTCTCTTAAAACTTTTTTAAGCTGAACTGAACTTATATCGTATTTATTTTCTCCTCATGTGTCAGGACCCAGTTATCTATTGCTTTAATCAGTTGTTCTATGGCATTCAACACCGGCTGCTGATGATCGAACCTGATGTGACTCAAAATATCGGCATGTAAATCGTAGGAGGCCTGTCGGATGCGATCGACCATAGCCAGTCCCTTCTTTGTCAAGTGCACATTGATATTACGACGATCATCGGGAGCAATACGTCGATCTATTATTTTTTTGCCTTCAAGGGAGGTTAGAATCCGAGTTACACCACCAGAAGTAATATCAATCCTTTCAGCTAACTCCTTAACCCCCATTACATCGCTATCAAAAAATTGTACCAGGCACGTATACTCGGAACCAGTAATATTTAGACTGTTAACGAAAAAATCATCCTTTAGGGCACACTTTTGGCGAAGAGTAAAAACCAATTTCGCCATTCTTGATGCATAATCCTGATTATCGGACATCTTTTTGGTTCCCGATTGGTTACAATGTGTAATATCTTACATCTGTAAGATTATCAACTCCATAACTAATTGACTATACATAATAATGATAATACTACACCTATTTTGTCATAGTGATTTCTGAGCGATGAAAATTCAGGGGGGATCCTCTGTACGGCGCAGCATGTTACGCCGTACCTTAGATCACGCTAATCTTTCCAGTACATAGTTAAAATCATCCCTTTTATTCATATTGAAGAAGAGATCGGGATGATAAAATGAAAGGGATTCGGCTTCAATGATTTCCGCGCCAACCTCATGGACAAGGCTTAAAACTTTGCAGCCTCTTTTTTTCTGATCGGGATTTCTCTGTTCTCCATCAATTTGAGACATTAAAATCTGTTCAGCGGGGATAATACATGATCGGGAATAAACGCCACACAATTGCTGGACAAATCCTTCAGCTCTTGTTATGGTAATTGGTTTTTGAGTGGGAAAATTGATAAGATATTCAATCATTTCTGCTGTTATTAATGGCATATCACACGAAATGATAAAATTCTTTTGGGTTGAAGAATGAGACAGTCCGGCATGAATACCTGCCAGCGGCCCCATTCTGGAAAAAATATCGGCAGACATCGGGAGTTGTAAAAAGGAATAATCTTCAGGATCATTCGTGATTAATAAAACCTCATCAAACAGGGAATTCATCAAATTAGCGACGATTTCTATAATCGTTTTGTCTCCCACTTTCATCAAAGATTTATTCTGCCCCATGCGGGAGCTTTTTCCCCCGGACAGGATAATCCCGGTTATATCATGATACATTCGATGTTCTCCCCTTTCTTCGGATTCATTCTTTCTTCTTCAACAATCATCAAACAATTGGCTTTTCCCATTTCGGCCAGGTTCCCCGACGATTGGGATCCGACTTTTTTCACATGATAAACACCCTGTTCGTCATATGAGCATAAACCACGCATGAAGTGACGTTTTTCATCCATTTTCTTCAAATCATCTTCCAGAACCGCCTGAATATTTTCAAGTTCGTTCAAACCAAAGAGGGAATACATATTTTGTTGAACAAATACCGTAAAATTCACCAGGCAGGAAACGGGATTTCCGGGCAGGCCAAACACTAATGCGGTTTTATCCCCACGCTTGTGTGTACCGAACAACAGCGGTTTTCCCGGTTTGATTTTGACACGCCAGAACTTCACGTCAACGCCAAGCTGCTCATGCACTTCTTTCACGTAATCGAACTTCCCGACCGAAACACCGCCGGTCGTAACCAGGATATCAAGATTGTTTTCCAGGGCCGAACTCATCTTATCATAAATAAGCTGTCTCTCATCTTTTGAAGTGCCCAGATTAACAGGTTCCATATTCATTTCGCGGATTGCCGAAAGCAACGAATACAGGTTGGAACTGCGGATTTTATCCTCTTTTGGCGTTTCGCTAATGTCGATGAGCTCGTCTCCGGTCGCCAGCACGCCAATGCGTAAACGTTTAAAAACTTCTATCTTTGATTTTCCGCAGGAAGCGGCGACAGCGATATGATGCGCCTTCAATTTGGTATTTTTTTCCAGGGCTACTTTTCCTTTTAACAAATCTTCGCCCTGTTTGCGAATATTAATTCCTTTAGCAAAACGCCCCCCATCCCTCAAAGTAACCTGTCCATTACTTGCTTCAATATCTTCAACGGGAAGAACCGTATCGCAACCCGACGGCAGTTTACCGCCCGTCATGATAGTTACGGCACTGTTTTCATCAATTTTTAACGCACTGAATTTTCCGGCGGGAATTTCACCAATAACATTCCATTCTTTGATATCAGGATTGAATTTTATGGCGATTCCATCCATCGCTGAATTGTCGAATGGCGGCAGATAAATATCGGAATAGATGTCTTCGGCAAGAATTCGTCCGACTGAATCGAGAATATCTACCGTTTCGGTTTGCAGATTCAGTTTCTCAAACTCGGCTTTAATGATATTGTATGCTTCGTTGTAGCTAATCATGGGGATATCGAAGACCGTTTTTTTATTGAACGCGGACTACGCTGATAAAGCAGGTTTTCACTATTTTTTTTAAGTTCGTGATGATCCGTTCCGTCCGCTTTATCCGTTTTCTATTTTTATACTTATGCTTCTACAATGACTTCGTCGCCTTCGAATATTTGGCCGGACTTAATGACGATAGCAAAAATCCCCTCTTTGGGCATGACACAATCGCCGATTTTCCGGTAAATAGCGCAATGATGATGACATTCTTTACCGATTTGCGTGATCTCAAGAACAGCTTCTTTTCCGACTTTTACCCTGGTACCGACTTTAATATGCGGTATGTCAATAAACTCCGTTGTGATATTTTCAGCAAAAGCTCCCGGACGTAAACTGGGGATACCGGCTTTTCTCATCTTGTCGATGCTTTCGAGGGCCAGGAAACTCACCTGTCTATGCCAATTCCCCGCATGAACATCACCCTCAATCCCATGGTTTTCAATCAAATTTGCCATCGGGACGTTCGACTTCGGTATGCCTCTTTTTTTACTGATCGAAATCGCAACGATGTGTCCGGTTATCTTCGTCTGTTCAACTTCTTTTTTGTAATCTAATGTTTCCATCTTACGCTCTCTTTTATTTGGATAAATTTCATTAAGCAGGATTAACCCGCTTTGTAATCTCCGCTTTTACCGCCGGTTTTCGACAATAATTTGATCCCGGTAATTCGGATAGATTTATCAATGGCTTTACACATGTCGTACACGGTCAGTGCCGCTACAGAAACAGCCGTCAAAGCTTCCATTTCAATGCCCGTTTGGGCAACGGTTTTTGCTAAAGAGACGATCTCAACGGATTTCCTGTCTTCGTTTAATTTCAAATTCACATCCACTTTGGAAATGAAAATATTATGGCAAAGTGGTATCAATTCGGATGTTTTTTTGGCGGCCTGAATACCTGCAAACTGGGCGATGGAAAGTACATCACCCTTTTCAATCGTATTCTCCCTGATACGGAAAAATACGGTATCCGATACCAGTACTTCCGCAAAAGCCGAGGCCGTCCGCAATGTTTCATTTTTAGCTGAAACATCTACCATTTCCGCTTTTCCACTTTCATTCACATGATTCAACTTTTCCATTTAACCGCCGATGCTTAGCATGTTATTCTGTTCAAAACTCAAAAGCTCTTCCACATCCGGATGAGATTTCCATTTCAGTTGCAGGGTGTCATCTATCAACCGGCAAATATCCTCGTCGGAATAATGGGCATTCAATAATTCCTTGAAACGCAATTCGTTTTCGCCGGTCGCAAACAGGCATAACCTCATATTTCCTTTGGCATCGACCCGCAAACGGTTACAGGTCGAACAGAAGTGATTGGATATGGAGCTTATGAAACTCACTTTCCCGGTATGTCCTTCTATTCCAAAATCCTTTGCCACATTGTTACGTCCCGAAGGTAATTCTAATAACTGATATTTAGACTCGATCCTGTTTTTAATCTCATTCCAGCTGATGAAACTGTCGTAATTCCAGTGATTATTTCCGAAAGGCATGAATTCAATGAACCGAACGTTCATCGGGGTATCTTTGACAAAGTCGACAAAATCGATCACCTCATTGTCGTTGATATTTTTCATCACCACGACATTGATTTTCAAAGGATGGAAACCGAGATCCAGGGCTTTATGGATGGCACGGAATACAGAATGAAAATTATCCTTACCGGTGATGAATTGAAATTTTTCGGGTTTGAGGGAATCAAGACTGATATTCAAACGATCGAGTCCATATCGTTTAAGATCGGTTAATTTTTCTTCGAGAAGCGTTCCATTGGTCGTCATGCCGGTTTCAAAACCGTATTTCACTTTCAACGGATACATCATTTCGAAGAATTTGATAACATCTTTCCGCACCAATGGCTCCCCGCCGGTGAAACGAATTTTTTTTACCCCCAACTGACTGGTAAAAATATCGATCAGCCGAAGGAGTTCGTCAAAATTAAGGATGTCACTCCTTTTAATCTTTTGGGCATTAGAACGCTCGGGATTGCAATATTGACAATTCAGATTACACTTGTCAGTGAGAGAAATTCTCAGGTAATCGTGAACTCGGTCATATTTGTCCTTCAAAATGCTCATTCGAGTAATGCATAAAGATGAAAATCCCGGTTAGTCTTCGACGATGTCGTCAATCCAGCTCAGCGCAGCCATCATTGATGGTAATCCAATGGTTGGCAGGGCAAGAAGTACGGCATGAACCATTTCTTCTTTGGTCACACCGGCATCCAGGGCTTTTCTAACGTGTGAATGGAATCCGCCTTCGAGTCGTGCACCCGCCGAAATACTCAGTTTAATCAAAGCACGTGTTTTAGCATCCAGGGGACCGGCTTCATGAACGGCGTCTCCGAGTGCTTCATAAGCTGAAGCAACTTTCGGGAAATCCTCTCTAAACTTTTTGAATCTCTTTGGTACTGGCATCTCTCTACCTATTCAATTTGATAGTTATATAGTCATTTTATTCTCAATTTTAAGCCCTAATACTATGAAAATCAAATTGTATTAACAGGCTTAGCCACAGTTTTACATCACTATTTGTATGAATATCTATGACTTATAAAAATATTATTTTCAAGATAATATATATTTCGATAAAAGACTCTTTATTCTTAATTAATTTTATAGAACACGGAATTAACCGCAGAGTGCACAGAGGTATTCGCAGAAAAACATAAAATAATATTAAAAATATCAGCCATTTCGTACGAATTAGGTAAGTATGCTTGACCTTAAGTATCTAGTAAGGTAAGAAAAAGAGATTTATAGGCACCATTATGCTGATTAATAAATTATCCGGTCAAATAATATCATCCGCAATTAATGTTCATAAAGCATTGGGTCCCGGATTGTTAGAATCCTCATACCGGGAATGTTTACATTATGAGTTATTGCAAGAAGGACATATTGTACAAAAAGAAAAATCACTGCCTCTAATTTATAAGACAGTACAACTTGATGTCGGTTACCGGATTGATCTGTTAGTTGAAAATAAAATCATAGTTGAGATCAAATCGGTCAAGGAGATAAATGACATTCATTTGGCTCAAATTTTAACGTATCTAAAACTATCAAATATACAATTAGGATTACTTATCAACTTTAATGTCCGGTATCTAAAAAACGGAATAAAAAGAGTCGCAAACCGATTATAAAAAAAATATTTCCCTTCCTGCACACTAAGTTTCCCTCAGCGTTCTCTGCGGTTTATCCTTATTTTATCAGTGTAATCCGTGTTCCAATAATTTTTTTTACTGCGGTTTAGTTTACCAAATGGGCAGGCGGCATTTTGGGCTCACGTTCGGCATTTTGCCAGTGTCCAGGAACTCTTTCATGGGTTTCGAATCCGGTTTATGACAGGTCAGGCAGGCACCGACGGTTAGTATCCTTTTCTGTTCATCCACTGTAAATGGCCGGACATTGGTTCGCGTAGCCATATCTGTTGTTCTCGTCTTTAAAAATCCTATCCAGGCATCTTCGGGCAATCCGTCGTACTTGATCAACGGGAATTTCGGTGTGAAGACCCATTTCCCGAATTTACCCTGTTTCACATATTCCAGCTTGCCCCTGCCATAACCCAGAGCGACCGGATCGTTATGGCATGATTCACAGGAGCGTCCTTCTTTCGTAATCGTGTGCGCCGATGTCGGGGCAAATAATCTCCGGAATATCACATCTTCATTAAACGCAGATTTCGGGTTTAATCCTTTCTTTTGAATTGTAAGAATCATCCCGGGAATGAATGTATCGACAATTTTTTTAACTGTACTGTCCGGTTCTATGACCATCCGGATTCCCAGTGTCGGTGGTTCTGCCAGATATTTCGAGGGCGTCTCCATCCATTCCCCTTTCATTTCTTTATTGGCCAGTAAATCGAATCCGTTTTTATTGGGATCAAATTGGGTATGACAACCAATGCACTGCGTCGCCCAGGCCGTATGACAACTCTTGCACGACAAATCTTGATGTGCTGCTCCTTCGGTACACACTGCAGCAGGTGCTTTCAACGGCAGGACCTTGCCTTCCAGTTTCGTGATTAATTCCGGCTTGCCCTGTTTATTGATATAGGTATTGATTAACGGAAAACGGGATTTCTTCACTGTCAGATATTCGAGATCCTCTTTGTTAAGTCCCCGCAAATACGTAATCAACTGCGATTCTTTGTCCATTTGATTGATGGTCTTAATCTCCGGTTTCCCTTTGAAATGACAGTCGGTACAGCTGATTTTCACCTGGTCCTCTTCATGCACATACGTCGTTCCGTCGCCCATCACCTCATACGAAGTATGACAATCGATGCATGCCATACCCTGCTCATGATGGACATCCTGCGGTGCTTTTACAAAGACCCGTCCATCATCCAGGATTCGCACATTGCTGGAGTCTTTCACCTCTTCCGGCTGCAGCAAGGTATCGTGCCAGCCTTCATAATTGGTTGAAATTCTTCCCGATCGGCTGTGACAGCCAAAACAATGGTCATTCGTAACATCCAGGGAAAGAGATGGATGGTTAAAGGCTGAAAGTTTCTCGATCAATGACGGACTGGATTTATATTCCGCTAAGCTGGTGAGAGCGCTGTCGCTGTAATTCAGGTGACAGGCATTGCATCCGCCCCCGCGCGAAAGCTGTGTTATCGGACCGAAATCCGTTTTCTTGTTACCCAAATGGCACGAGGCGCACAAATTCCTCAGATGCGTGTCGGATGGAGAATTTCCAATTTTTGTAATGAGCTGGAACTTGTTCAAATCTTTGGATTCCCCAAATGCGTAATGGTCGACACTCACAACACCGGACAAGGTCGTCATCAACGTCTTATCAACCCGGTTGACGATTTCTCCATGACAATTCGCGGAACCACAGGTTTGCTTAGCGCCGTCCAGGTTTCCGGGAATCAGGACCATCCCTTTATGGGCATAGGTCTTATCCAGCGTAAAGGGATTGCCCAAGTGGCAAGATGTACATCCGATGACTTCCGGATTATGGGCCGGAGAAAGTCCTTTTATATTCTGGTGACAATACAAACATCCTTCTTTTCGTCCCAAAATGGTTGGAATATTTTTCTGCTCCAGGGCATTTTCCGAGACCGATTTTATGTTATCAAACGGTTCAAAATAGACCTCGGTTACAGCCGGATTTTTCCAGGGCATCGTGAACTGCCAGTCTTCACCCCTAAAAAAATACCCAATGATAATCAGTAGTGAATAAAACAGGAATGAAACGAAAATGATTCTTTTTGTAATCCCAGACCATTTTACGGAAAGCCTTGGCAGGTAAGCAATCACGAGAATAAAAATCACTATCAGCAAAATCACCACGTTGGGATTCGACATCCAGTGCAGGATCTCCTGAAGTCCCAGGAAATACCAGGGGCCTTTGATGACCGGGCTGAGGCCATCGTGAAGTACCGGTGGGAACAAATAACCGACAAGGATAATGATTGGTAACAAATAAACAATCAAACGAAGTTTCGGCCAGTAGGTTTTGGCATGTTCGATAATAATAATCCAGAGAAAAATCGTCGCCGTGGCCACGTGGTGGATATATAAAATCTGGTGATCTTTGGCGGATCCGAACAACGAAGCTGACAAGTTCTTGCCAATTAAGGGAATGAAATCTATCAATGACGTGATGATTCTTTTAGCCTGAATGCTGTCGGTATCACCTTTGATGATAAACCCGGAAATCATAACAAAAAAAACGACCAGCAACGAGATCGTCAATCGCAGCCAGACTCCGTTTTTAACTTTCCGCTCGGTCGACTTGCTGAAATGATCGTATACGTGGAGTATGAAAAAAATGAGGAATACCTGGGCGCTCCAATAATGAATATTCCGAAAAAGGACACCACCCGGGTTGGTAAGCAGCATGAAACTCAGAGATTCCAGGGGGACTTTAACATCGAACGGAATAGCTAAAAAGATACCCGAGACGGCAGCAATAAGAAACGCGGCAAATGAAATGTGTCCGTAAGTGAAACCAAGAAATTTGGCATACTTAACAGATGATTCATTAGCGGTATCTTTTCTAAACCTCCACATTAACCGTAATTTCCCTGGTCTTTTGATTTATAGTATAGGGTACTTTTTCAAGCGGTTTTGTAGCCGGACCCCTTGCCACCGAACCATTTTCATTGAACTGTGAACCATGGCACGGACAAACTAAGTGACCATTTTCTATCTTATTAATCCGGCATCCGAGGTGCGTACATGCAGAGGAAAAAATCTCAACCTTATTGTCAATTTTTGATACGATTACGGAATCATAAAAAGAAATCCCTTCAGGAACATCCGGTGGAATGATGATCGTTTTCTTTTGATTTTCTCTTAACTTCAAACGATCTGCCATTGAATACCAAATTCCGGCAAGCGGCAGTAAAAGGATAAGTCCGATTCGCTGGAAAAACTGCTTACGGGTTATCGTCTTTTCACTATGAAATGAAGCCGGTGTTCCCGGATCGTTCGGGGAACCATTCTTAATTATCTTGTTATCATATTCCATCGTCTCTGGCAGCATCTTTTCTCTCTCAAAACAAACAATGAACATTCTTATCGTCTCAATTCTAAAACTCTCTAAGACTCTTACTATAACTTTATTAATTCCGCGGTTATCTGTATAGTTCGTGTCATCCGGGTTCCATCTTTCCCTGATAATTTAATTATAAATTGAATAAAGACAATAATGTCTTAAATAAAAATTTAATGTATTTTATAAAAAATCATCATTAGGGATGGTTTTATAATTCAAATAAGCTGATGGAATCATCGAGATGAAGACATTAAAAGCCGGACTAGCCATTATTTTATTCCTTTTGACTGGTTTTACGAAATCATCATATGCCCAAAAATCAACCATCACGGTTGCCGTGGCGGCGAATGTTCAATACGCCATGCAGGACCTGAAAGCTGAATTTGAAAAAGAAACGGGTATGAAAGTAACGGTTATCATTGGTTCATCCGGACAATTAACGGCACAGATTCAACAGGGAGCGCCATACGATATTTTCATCTCCGCTGATATGAAATATCCGAACACATTATATAAAAACCATCTTACTGCTAAGCCACCGAAAGTATACGCCTACGGCACGCTGGTCCTGTGGACAATGAAGAATGGAATAATTTTTCAAAATGATTTTAAAGAATTGCTGGATAATTCGATACAGAAAATCGCCCTGGCAAATCCAAGGACGGCACCCTATGGAGTCGCCACGGTTCAGGCTTTGAAATATTACAACATCTATGATCGGATTGTGGACAAACTGGTCTATGGCGAAAGCATATCGCCAACGAATCAATATATTGTGTCGAAGGCCGTGGATGTTGGTTTCACGGCAAAATCGGTGGTAATGTCGCCGGTCATGAAGGGTAAAGGAACCTGGGAAAAAGTGAATCCCAAAGCCTATAAGCCTATCGCACAGGGCTGCGTGATTTTAACGTATGGGCTTGAACATCACAAAATGGAATCACAATCGTTTTTCCAATTTTTGTTTTCAAAGAAAGCCCGGTCAATACTGGAAAAATATGGATATAAAGTTAAGTAACCACAGAGATCGCAGCGGTTTACACAGAAAACGTTATGTATTGACTGAAATCAAAAAATATTTTTCGAACTATGATTCACCATATTCATTTTTTTAACTCTGTGATTCTTCTCTTTGCGTTCTCTGTGGTAAATTTTACTTCACATTATTTCACGACTATAACTTTATTCATTAAATAATGAATATTTTAGGATATCAAAAATTCATATTTAAGAGAGGATGAACAAGCTCAGAGGTATTATATCACAAGTCGTTAGCGACGAACACATGTCCATCGTGGAGATGAAGGTCAATGATGTTACATTGAAAACGATTGTGATTGAAACTCCGGCCACGGCTCCTTTTCTTCAGACAGGGAACGAGATCAACGTACTTTTCAAAGAGACGGAAGTGAGCATTGCCACCGATTATTCCGGAAAAATCAGTCTTCAAAACAAGATGAATTGCCAAATTAATAACATAAACAAAGGACGTTTGCTCAGTACTATTTCACTCGATTTTAAAGGCACAAATATTTCATCCGTGATTACATCCGCCGCAGTGGAGCAACTGGATCTGAAAATCGACGATATGGTCACGGCCCTTGTCAAAACCAACGAAATCATCATTTCACCGGCATGATCGATCTACAGCCCATCATTTTAAGCCTGGAACTGGCCGTTATTACGACGGTTTTCCTGTTCATTGTCGGAATTCCGCTGGCTTACTGGCTGGCTGAAAACCCTTTCAGGTTTAAGCCGTTAATTTCGGCCATCGTCAGTATGCCTCTGGTACTGCCGCCGACGGTCCTCGGTTTTTACCTGCTGGTCGCTTTTTCTCCCGCGCATTTTCCCGGAAATGTACTTCGCGACGTGTTCAATCTTCGCCTGGTTTTCTCATTCCAAGGACTCGTTCTGGCCTCCATGATTTACAGCCTGCCTTTCATGGTCAATCCCATTCAATCCGGACTGGAAAGCCTGCCGCCCTCGCTGAAAGAAGCGTCATACACTTTGGGAAAATCGAAATTCAGGACACTATTGAAAGTGTTGCTTCCGAACATCAAGCCATCTTTATTAACAGGAATCGTACTGAGCTTTGCGCACACCATCGGGGAATTTGGGGTCGTCCTGATGATTGGCGGAAACATTCCCGGCAAGACGCGCGTGGCTTCGCTGGCCATTTACGATGAAGTGGAATCACTCAATTATCATAATGCCAATGTGTATGCGCTGATTTTGTTTGCCGTGACCTTCATCATCCTGTTGACGGTTCATTATTTTAATAACAAATCCCTTAAATCGGTCCGGCTTTGATCAAACTTCAGTTATATAAAACCCTGAAAACCTCGGATGGAGAACGGCCACTGGACGTTAACCTGAATATTAAAGAAGGATCTTTTACTACGATTGAAGGACGTTCCGGTGCTGGTAAAACGACTATTCTTCGCATGATTGCCGGCCTGTTGAAACCGGAGAAAGGACGGATTGAAGTCGGTACAGAAGTCTGGACGGATACGGAAACAAATGTTTTCCTTCCACCGCAAAAACGGGGTGTCGGGTTCGTATTCCAGGATTATTCCCTGTTTCCGAACATGACAGTGGCACAAAATATCGAATATGCGCTTGATGATAGAAAAGACGGACAACAGGTCAGGGAAGTCATTGAAATCATGCAGCTGGAAGCTTTGAAGGACCGCCATCCGTCTATGCTCTCAGGCGGACAAAAACAGATTGCCGCACTGGCACGGGCTATCGTAAAAAAACCCAAAATACTGCTCCTCGATGAACCGCTCTCTGCCCTCGACACGGGAATGCGCCTGGAACTCCAGGATTATATTTTGAAAGTGCACCGGAAACTGAACCTGACGACCATACTGGTCAGCCACGATATTTCTGAAATTTTCAAAATGTCGGACCGGGTCGTTCGATTGGATATAGGCAAAATTACGAATGAAGGAAACGCCTCGGACGTGTTCCGGCAAAATTACATCAGCGGAAAATTCCGGTTCACGGGAGATGTACTGAATATTGAAAAAGATGATGTCGTCTTCATCGTCAATGTGCTGATTGGAAATAACATCATCAAAGTGATTGCTACTGAAAACGAAGTGGAAAAGTTAAAGCCCGGCGACAAAGTGATGATCGTTTCAAAAGCGTTTAACCCGCTGATTATCAAGATTGAGGGGGATTAGTAATTTTGAATGGTGAATTTTAAATGTTGAATTGGAATGTCTGTCTTGCGTTCTCCTAATTCCGGTTTTCGTTGTTCCCATTGCGTTAAATTACCTTTTAAACTGTATCAAGTTGATACCTTGAGTTTGTAATCTATTATTTCTAATAACAACCCCCTGCGCCCCCTTTTTATAAGGGGGATATTGCGTATCCCAAGGGCACTTGTTCATTTTTTCGTCAGTAAATGTTGAACTCCATTAAGCACAATTCAATGCGAAAGAAGTGAAGTAATCTCCAACCGTTGAATGAGCTATTGCTGTAAAAGGAGATTCCTTCGTCGCAGACTCCCCTGAATGACACGCTGCCTGCCATGGTTCGACTCCACTCACTCTGACATTTAATAGTTTCCATAGTCCGTTCTCCGTCCTTCTTTCCCCCGAAGCGCTGCTTCATTAAGACTTGTCATTTTTTCTATTATTCAAAACCTGAAACGCGATTTATAGGATTAACCCGATTACCGTGGTTATTTTCCAATTAATAGGATTGGTTTCAATAGAACATCAGTTATAAAGCTTTACGTAACGGTTTGGTTGTACATTGATTTTTCGAATTCCTAACAGGAATATCATTCCAATTCCCTGTCCCGATAGGGACACACTATGGGTAGAAACCCCAATCCAAAACGGTATCCCCGTGCAGTAGGTACGGAATATAGGAATTCTTATGTGCATACGATATTTTGTACCGGACGGCACATGTTGAGTTTTTGCCCTTTGATGCTACCTATATCCGGTCCCTCCGGGACACGAACTCCTGTTGTCCGGCTCCGTTCGTTTCCCATTTCCCAATGGGAAACGGGGCTTGCTTTCGAATAGAAGGGAAAAAACATCTGCCAGGGTTAATTAATGATGATTTTTCTCTGAAGAAAAAATTAAACGGACAACAGTGATTTTAAATATTGAATTAAAAAATCCACGCTTCGTCTTACGTTCTCCTGATTCCATTTTTCCGTTGCTTCCTCTGCGGTTAATTAACTTTTAAATCTGTATCAAGTTTGACATCTGGATTATTACCCAATTATCATTTTAACAACCCCACCCCTTTTTAAGGGGGATATTTCAGTTCCTGTCCTCCGTTTTCCCTTGTTCCCTGCGGTTATTTTCGAACTATTAACGGGTTCTAAAGTTTCAATCTGTGAAACGAAAAGTTTTTACCATTATCTTGTAAGACACGACTCAAACTTTGATTACGGAGAATCATGGCTATCAATAACAAGGATATTGCACAGAAACTGGAAGAAATCGGGACGATGATGCGCCTGGCCGGCGAAAATGATTTTCGTGCCATCGCTTTCGACCGCGCGGCACGAAACATCGAAACCCTGCAGGAGCCCATCAATACCTATATCGATAACCGGACGCTCACCGATATCAAAGGAATCGGAAAATCCATCGCCGAAGATATCTACGCTTATGTCGATACTGGTGAAATCCCGGTACTCGAAGATTTGAAAAAACGCGTCCCCAAAGGATTGATGCAATGGCTGAATATCTCAGGGCTCGGCCCCAAAAATATCCTGAAGATTCACAGGGAACTGGACATCACCACGATTGACGAATTGAAGGAAAAATGCAAAGACGGATCAGTGGCGTCGCTGCCCGGCCTCGGACAAAAATCTGCAGAAAAGATCCTGAAATCCATCGAATGGATGGAAAAATTCTCCGAACGCTGCCGCCTGAATGAAGCCATGGAAGCAGCAGAACCCATTTTTGAATACATGAAAAAACAATCCGGTGTGAAGCAAATATCCATCGCCGGATCATTGCGCCGACGGAAAGAGACCATTGGCGATATCGACCTGCTCATCGGGGCCGATCCTAAAGATGCTTCAAAATTACTGGATACCTTTACCAAACATCCCAAAGTGACTGAAATTCTGGGTAAGGGTGAAACAAAAAGCTCCATTCGTACCGAAGAAGGCCGGCAAGTGGATTTAAGAGTAGTGAAACCGGAGCAGTTTCCAGCCGCATTGATGTATTTCACCGGCAGCAAAGAACATAACGTGGTTATGCGGCAACGGGCACGTGAACGAGGCATGGCACTTAACGAGTATGGCCTCTTCAAGCTGGATAAAAAGGGAAATACCGATTTCGATCAGCCTGTTTCCTATTCATCTGAAGAAGATATCTATCAGAAACTGGATCTTCACTTCGTGCCGCCGGAGCTCCGCGAGGACATGGGAGAATTCGCGTATTTCGAGAAGCATAAAAAAGCTGATTTACTGGAAGAATCGGATATCCGCGGCGTGCTTCATGCCCATAGCAACTGGAGCGACGGACAAAAGACTATACGGGAAATGGCTGAAGCCTGTATGAAACGGGGATACGAATATCTTGGCCTGACCGATCACTCTAAAGCAGCCGCATATGCCAACGGGCTCACGGCAGATCGCTTAAAAGAGCAATGGAAGGAAATCGACAAACTCAATGAAGAGTTCAAAAAAGAAGGCAGGAAATTTTATATTCTGAAGGGCATCGAATCGGATATTTTGGGTGACGGCAGCCTCGATTATCCCGATAATATATTGAAACAGTTTGATTTTGTGATTGCCAGTGTACATTCCGCGCTTGAAATGCCGCACGATAAGATGATGAAACGCATCAAAAAGGCGATTTCCAATCCATACACCTGTATTTTGGGCCATCCAACCGGACGTTTATTATTGAAAAGGGACGAAGGCCAGATGGATATGAATGAACTGGTGGAATATGCAGAAAAACATCACACGGCTATTGAAATCAACGCGAATCCCTATCGCCTGGATTTAGACTGGCGTTTGGGAAACAAAGCCCGGGAAGTGGGATTGATGAGCGCTATTTGTCCGGATGCACACACTGAGGAAGGTCTCGACGATATCAAGTATGGTGTATATATCGCCCGAAAAGCCCGTTTCGGTAAGGAGATGATTCTGAATACCAAGCCATTGGACGAGTTAATGAAATGGTTTAAAGAGAAAAGGAAAACGGAACGCGAATAACGCAGACAAGGCAGGCTTCCACGGACAAAAAAATAAATAATTTCCCGATATGACCAAATTTCTGGCCCTTGAGACGGGATATAATAAAGATTAATCGCGGAGGACAAATAATCAAGACAAATTGGTTTATCGTTTGAATAATTGAAAAATAACAAGTCTTAACGTAAAAGAACTTCTGGAGTTATGTTCCCACGCAGAGCATGGGAACGAGGGGACTGGAAATAGATAGACGCGAAAATCTAAAGATTTGTCCTGAAACGGGTCAAGTTTTCCCAATTCAAAATCTAACATTTAAAATTTCATAGCATCACCCGTATTCCTTACTCCGTTCTTCTATTTCCTTATTTCGACTGTTTTTACGACATTTAACAACAGATATATCTAAAGCCCTGTATTATTCATCTTTTACAGGGTTCCCGAAACGTGTCAGTCTACTTTGCGCAAAACTATTTCTTTCATACTGCTCAGTACCGTATTGATGAACAGCATCGGTTATGTTGCCGTTTATGGCCTGTTTCGCTGGCACATCACACATGAGATTTCCGAACTCATTGAACATCATGATCGAAACGAGTACACGGAATTGATCCTCCCCTTGTCGGTCGTTCAACAGCCAAATAAAAACTTCATCAGGCTTAATGATCGTGAATTTCGCTACAAAGGGAAAATGTATGACATTGTGTCTCAAAAATTGACGAATCAAACGGTCCATTTTACTGTTATCCACGACCCCAATGATGAACGAAATTTTGATCGATTAGCTGAGAATACCAATCTCCAATCCCAGACCCCGAAAAGTACAGAAACCGGAAAATCTGTTCTGATTGATATAATTGCTAAGGGATTATTTTCTCCATTGTATTCAGTTAAAAGAACTTCTTTTCACATCTCATTGACACAAAATTCCTTCGCTTTAATCCAAAATATACTTTTACCTGATTCACCCTTCCTTCAGATTCCGGTTCCGCCTCCCAAAATTTCGTGAATTACCCTCATATAAAATCATGTCAATTACTGTCATTGACAACAAACACAGAATAGGTACAATCCATAATAAACCATTGGTTTATAGATAGTTAAAATGGGTTATAAAGTATCTTTTTCAGTTACAATACATGATTTTCTATCCATTTTTAAAGATTCAAATTTTCACGAAATTAAAGGAATACTTCATAATGAAGCGTCTATTATTCATTGCATTCGCTCTTTTATTAATTATACCGTTGGCTACATATGCCCAAAGTACCGTGCACGGGACCGTCATTGATCAACAAACACACGATCCCATTTCTGATGTCACCATTCGAATTAAAGGAACCAATATCAATACGGCAACAGATAACTATGGTAAGTTCAGCCTTTCTTCCAACTCTGAAATCACGGATCTGCTTGTAACCTGCATCGGTTATAAAGCTAAAGAACTAAAGATAAGCAATCCGCAAAAACCCATTTTTATTCAGCTTGTACCAGCACAGGTTGAGCTCCCCGGGATTCAGGTAACAGGAAATGATAAGTTAAAGCAAGCTCAATCGATTGGTTACCTGAACGAACAGGATTTAAAACGATTTAGTGGCCTGCGCCTGACTAATTCCATCAATACGATACCGGGTGTTTTCATGCAATCCAGAACCCCCTGGGGCGGTGCACGGATAACGATTCGCGGCTATTATCCGAGCACCAATGGCAATACCCCCAATTTCAATGGACTGGGTTACCAGGTGTATCTCAATAATATTCCCGTCACCGATGCCACGGGAACCACCATATTAGACGCCATCGACTTTTCATCGCTTGGAAACGTCGAAGTCATTAAAGGTCCATCCTCAAGTCTTTATGGAAGTTTCATTGGCGGTGCTGTTCTCTTGAACACGGCCAAACCCGTACCCAATCAAACCAGTCTTCAGCAGCAAACCGTAGCAGGAAACTATGGTTTATTCCGTACTACAACAACACTGAAAACAGCTGGAAACAATTCTGATTTTACGGTGAATTACGGACATCAAAACTATGACTCGTTCCGTCCTCACAGTTCATCCACTAAAGATTTCGTACGATTAAATGGTGATTTTCAGGTAGGATCCAACCAAATCATATCGACATTTTTCTCTTACAGCCGTTCCTATGAAGATCTTGCCGGTGAAATCGATGCATCCGATTTTTATGCCCGTAAACCTGTGAGCAATGCTGCTTATCTTGCAAACAATTCACATATATTACTGAAAAACTTTATGTTCGGGGTCACGGACAATTACCAGATCGATAATCACCTGACCAATAAATCTACCTTATTCAGTTCAGGATTCACTTCCGGCCAACCATTTGCTCATGGCGTTTCCAATTCGACTCAATTCAACTTCGGTGGACGTACGGCATTCGATTACACCACACAGGTTAATAATGTTGGAATCAGCGGGACTTCTGGCGCTATGCTTCAGCGTTCCAATATTTCCAGTAACGGAGTCTTTATCGTGCCAGCCCCACCATATTTTCAAATTCCCAATACCCAAAATAACTTTGCAATGAATTATTCCATTTTTACCGAATGGCATTTCTCATTACCGAGCCAGGTTACTGTAACAGCCGGTGCCAGCCTGGATAAAAACAATTTCGGTATTAGAAATATGCTCAAGAACGGGCAGGTAAACGACACGACCCAACTGCAGATTAAAGCATTTAAACCGGTATTCGCCCCTCGATTATCCGTTTCAAAAGTTTTCAACAAAAACTTCTCTGTTTATGCGAGTGTCAGTTCAGGATATACTCCACCTTTGTTAAGTGATGCTGTTGCAACGAATGGTAGTGTCGATTTATCGCTCAAACCGGAACGTGCTGTTCAATATGAAATCGGAACAAAAGGCAATCTGCTCGATCAAAGACTGGTTTATCATTTTGCGCTGTTTGATTTGGAAAATACCCACAAACTGGTACGCCAGACGTCCAATTCAATAACATATACCACTAATGCCGGTAAACAACGGAACAAAGGCCTGGAAGCATCTTTAAGTTATTTGATCATTGATAACAAAGATCAACCTCTTTCTCTTTTGCGTCCGTGGATTTCCTATACGTATTCTGATTTCAAATATGCGGATTTCAAAAGCGATAATAATAACAATGCCAATACAGTCGATTATTCCGGTAATGAAGTAGCACGTGTTCCCAAAAATACATTCAATGCCGGGTTAGATTTGGAAACAAATGCAGGCCTGTACCTGAACGGAACCTATCGTTATGTTGGGAAGGCTCCTGTTACTTTCGATAATTCGACGTTTGTGAAAGCGTATGATTTATTAAGTATGAAACTGGGTTATAAAAAGGATTTGGGAAATCATTTCCTTCTCAATCTCTTTGCCGGAGGTGATAACCTGTTGAGCAGTACTTATTACTCATTCCTGTTTGTGGGTCCGAATATCACAGGCCTGGCACAACCACAGGATGGTGGCCGCGGCGATGGATATATCATTCCCGGACCCTATAAACCAACATTCTATGGTAATCTTACACTTACATATACTTTTTAAAATCCATTATACTGGTTTAGACCCGGCCTCCTCCTTAATAGGGAGGAGGCTTTTTTATCTCACTACTCATTACTCATTACTCATTACTTTTATTGACTTCTTTAACTGTAACATGTATTATTACAGTTATGAATAATGCCCGGTTTGCCATATCCCTGCATATTTTAACGCTTTTAGCAAAAGCCAAAGGGGAATTATTGTCATCAGATTACATAGCCGGAAGTATCAACATAAATTCGGCCATTGTCCGCAAAGAAATCATCAATCTTAGAAAATTCGGATTGGTTAAAAGCAAAGCCGGGAAATATGGCGGCAGCTACCTGGCACGCCCCGCTGAAAAGATAACGCTCTCGGAAGTGTACAAAGCCGTCAGGCAAACACCAACACTGGGACAAAAACGCGAAGATTTAAATACGGATTGCCCGGTTGGAAAACATATTAATGAACATTTGGACGTTTTGTACTCCGATGTGGAAGAAACGCTTATAAAAAAATTAGGGCTGAAGACTTTAGCGTACTTCAGTCGCCAGTTCGGCTAATTTTTTTTAGCCATAACTGTAATAAATATTGTTACAATTAACAAAAAATTAAATCAAATATCATTATGAAAATTGCAATCATAGGAGCTACAGGTTTTGTAGGTTCTACTCTATTAAATGAAGCTTCACAACGAGACCATACCATTACAGCCATTTCACGTCACCCGGAAAAAACTGAGGTAAAAAATGATAATATCGCCCCGGTTAAAGCTGATATCTTTGATACCCAAAAACTTGCCGATATTTTAGCCGGACATGAGGCCGTTTTAAATGCCTACAATCCCGGGTGGGAAAATCCGAATATATTTGAGGAATTTCTTAAGGGTTCAAAATCAATTCAGGAAGCAGCCAAAAAAGCCAAAGTAAAACGATTGCTTGTGGTTGGAGGTGCCGGAAGCCTTGAAATAGCACCAGGCAAGCAACTGGTAGACACCCCGGAATTTCCGGCCGAATATAAAGAGGGAGCCAAAGCAGCGAGAGATTATTTAGATATTTTGAAGAAGGAAAAAGATATCACGTGGACGTTCCTGAGCCCGGCTATCCTGATGCACCCGGGAATAAAAACCGGACGAACCGGGAAATATCGTACCGGTACCGATCATCCGGTCTTTGATAAAGATGGGGTTAGTAAGATATCCGTTGAAGACCTGGCCCTGGCTTTAATAGACGAGCTTGAAAAACCCCAATTCCTGAATCGCAGGTTTACCGTAGCTTATTGAATTGGAGTTTTCATGAGTTGGAAAGACCGTCATCAGTACGGACATGCCATAGCATGTCCGTACGACATTTTATGAAATGCCTGATAATACTACTTTCCCAATGGTAGTCCCGGATTCTAACTGTGCATGTGCTTTTCGCAAATTTTCAGCATTCAGTACTCCGAAATTTTCGGCCATTGTCGTTTTTATCACGCCTTTATCAACCAGATCTGCCACCTCGCATAAAAGATCATGCTGTGATTGCATATCCGGTGTCTGATACGAAGATTTCGTGAACATAAATTCCCATGCAAAACTGGCACTTTTATTTTTCAACAGATTCATATCCAGGTGATGTCCCGCTTCTATCGAAACGATCGTGCAAAATTTTCCATAGGGCTTCAACAGGTTCGCAGTATTTGCAAAATGACGTTCGGTAGAATGCAGGCAAAAGATGTAATCAACTTCATCGACACCGATTCTTTTCAGTTCTTCCTCAAAATTTTTATGATGATTGATGATATAATCGGCTCCCAAATCCATGCACCAATCACGGGTTTCTTTGCGGGAAGCCGTAGCGATAACTGTGAGTCCGGCCATTTTCTTTGCCAGCTGAATGGCGATAGAACCCACGCCGCCTGCCGCGCCAATAATCAGAATGGATTTCCCCTTATTTGATTTCTTATCCTCATTTGAGATGTTCATTTGTTCGAACATCGCTTCCCAGGCGGTAATCGTTGTTAAAGGCAGAGCGGCTGCTTCTTCAAAAGTCAGCGAAGCCGGTTTCTTCCCGGCAATTCGCTCATCCACCAACTGGTATTCGCTGTTACTTCCCTGTCGAATAATACTGCCGGAATAATAGACTTCGTCCCCTTTATTAAATAACCTAACGTTTTCGCCGATCTCTTCAACAATCCCGGCGGCATCATATCCTAGAATTTTGGGTTCAACCTCCATTTTCTTTTTCGGCGCTCTCATTTTAGTATCCACAGGGTTGACTGAAACAGCTTTGACCCGAACTAAAAGATCGCGTCCGGTTGCTTCCGGTTTTGGAACTTCAACATCAATTAAACTTTCCGGGTCATTGATATCCAGATACTTAAATAAACCAACTGCTTTCATGATTCTAAATTTTTACACCTAATTTAAAACTTATCCCGCCTTTAAACCGGCAATGCAGGAATCTTTTATCTATTTCAAGATTCGACATCCAAAATTAATCAATGCCTTAATTCTGTGTCTTTCTGTGTCTCAGAGGCTATACAAAAGACAACTTCAATTTATTTATGCCACGGAAACACAGAATCCACAGAAAACTTTGTGCCTTTGTGCCTTTGTGCCTTTGTGCCTTTGTGCCTTTGTGCCTTTGTGCCTTTGTGCCTTTGTGCCTTTGTGCCTTTGTGCCTTTGTGCCTCTAAACAATCTAATTATTCACCATACTCAGCATAGCAGCATGATATCTGGGACCAACATCAGGATATTTTTTTAGCACTCCTTCGATTTTGTCCAGATCCTCGCCAGTCAGGTTGATATCAACGGATTGGGCATTCTCTTCCAGATATTTTCGTTTCTTCGTTCCGGGAATCGGAATGATATCCTCGCCCTGAGCTAAAACCCAGGCCAATGCCAATTGAGCGGGCGTACAATTTATACTATTTGCTATATCTGCAAACTCGTTGACAAGATTTCGGTTATTCTCCCAGTAACCGGATTCGAAACGCGGGTTATTTCTTCGAAAATCGTCTTTTTTCAGTTTATCTATATCTTTAATGGTGGCGG
The DNA here is from genome assembly GCA_963783355.1 of uncultured bacterium. Taxonomy (GTDB): domain Bacteria; phylum Bacteroidota; class Rhodothermia; order Balneolales; family DATFMH01; genus CAWANF01. Next base: position 24,343 of record CAWANF010000014.1, on the reverse strand, counting down.
TAACCATGCCACGTGCTAACGGACTAAATGGAATCAATGAAATGCCCAGTTCACGAATAGTCGGCAGGATTTCCTTTTCCACATCTCTTGTAATTAGTGAGAATTCACTCTGCAGAGCTGCAACAGGATGTATTTTTACTGCTTTTCGTATCGATGAAACAGAAGCTTCGGATAAACCCAGGTAACGAACCTTTCCTTCTTTTACCAGTTCAGCCATCGCCCCGACCATTTCTTCGACCGGTACGTTCGGGTCGATACGATGCGCATAATACAAATCAATAGTATCGATTTTAAGGCGTTTCAAGCTTTTCTCAACGGCAGCCTTCACATGAGCAGGAGATCCATCGAAAAATCTGCTGCCATCTTCAGTAACCCTGAAACCAAATTTTGTAGCGATAAATATTTTATCACGATTGGGCACCAGGACTTTCGAAATTAATTCTTCATTTTTTCCGATTCCGTAAATATCGGCCGTATCCCAAAAGTTGATACCCAAGTCCAGGGCTTTGTGCAGGGTAGCAATAGATTCCTTGTCATCGGGCACACCGTACGATTGACTCATTCCCATGCATCCCAATCCAATAGCGGATAGTTTCTCACCTGTTTTACCAAGTTCTCTGTACTTCATCATTTACTGATTTAAAATTTTATTTTTTTAGCACGAAATAATGGATTAATAGTTTGATGCAAGGCTAAGCATACCACTATTACTGTCTCTTAAAACTGTGTTGTTAAAAACCTTATTGAAATGAGATTCGTTCGATTCTTTAATCGAAAATGATGGTTTTTCTTCCCATTACCAGGATGCGGTGTTCCACATGATACTGAAGGGCCTGTGCCAGGACTAATCGTTCCAAATCGCGGCCTTTGTGAATCAGATCTTCAAGTGTATCTTTATGTGAAATCCGAATGATATCCTGTTCAATAATGGGCCCCTCGTCCAGATCTTCGGTCACATAATGACTGGTCACCCCGATAATTTTCACACCACGATCATAGGCCTGTTTATAAGGATTGCTTCCCACAAAAGCGGGCAGGAATGAGTGATGAATATTGATAATCATATTCGGGAAATGGTCTACAAATTCAGGCGTCAGAATTTGCATATACCGTGCCAGTACAATTGTATCGACTTTATATTCCCTCAAAAGGTGCAGTTCCTTTTCCTCCTGTTCTGCCTTATTCCGACTCGTAATCGGAAAATGATAAAAAGGCACACTGTATTGATTGGCAAGAGTCTTTAAATCGGGATGATTGGAAATGATCAACGGAATTTCGTAGGGATAATCTTCGATGCTGTGACGCCATAAAATCTCGTGCAGACAGTGATCATATTTAGATGCAAATAACGCTACCCGTGACTTTTCCTTCACAAATTTGATCTCATATTTTGCCTGAAACTGGCTGGAGAATGCAGCAAACTCCTTGTCCAACTCATCGGCGGGCGTTGAAAAATGATTCATATCCCAGGCAATTCGAATCGAAAATACCTTTTCAACCGGATCAACATGCTCGTCCAGATCAATGATATTTCCGCCCCGTTCGTAAATAAATTGGGTAATTCGTGACACCAGTCCGGTCTGGTCGGGGCATGACAATAACAGAATGGCCGAGGATTTTTGATTCACCATTGGATACAAGCCTGAGGTTAAGTAATGTTTTATAGAACCTGTTTGGAATTCAAAAGTAAGAAATAATCTTCAACCTTGTGACTGAAATTGTATGGAACTGGCTTTCTATCATCAGTATGCACGGATATGCGACGTATGCAAACAGGTAAAATCAATTTCCAGGATAATTCCGTTTACCTCTCTCATCATTCGCTTTACCACAAAATGATATTACCGAGCCCCTCAACTTTTTATGTTGTAGCCCTATGAAACTCGCGGCACGCTGAATTCGATTCATCTATGGAAACACAAAATCCAAATGACACGAACGTAAAAAAGTACATTAACAGGATAATCCGTTCATTACATCGAAGTAAAAACCTTCGGTACATTCCTACAAAGTTTCCAAAAATATTCGAACGGCATCCGAAGAGATCTTTTCTGTTACTGATCGGAGTGATGATTCTCTTTGTTGAATTTTTCACTCCCGCGGCACCGATTGAACGAGGAATCGGTTTCTGGATTTCCCACATGCCCGAATTCGAATTATCAGCGATAGTCGGTAAAAAAGAAGCCAAACGATTCCAGCACCTGGATGAAATGATGCAATCGATCACCCAGGAAAACACCATTTATGATACCAACGGCCGTATCATCACAAAAGCCGACAGTATAGAAAACACTCCATCATTTCTAAAAACGTACCTGGTTAGCCTGGAAAATCACCGGTTTAATCATACCTATGTAATAGACTGGACCGGTGTCGCGAGGGCAGCCCTGACCGATATATCCAGCGGCCATTTTGTTGAAGGAGCCAGCGGTATCATCCAGCAATTTTCCCGTGGAATCATCCTGCAGGACGATCAAAAATTCTGGCTTCGCAAAGAAAAAGAAGTGCTCATAAGCTGCGGGCTTGGTTACCGTTATTCCCATCAACAGTTACTGAATTTTTATATGTCCACGTTATTTCTGGGCTCTTTCCAATCGCCTCCCTTGCAGATTCGCGGGATACAACAGGGTGCCTACGATTTATTTGGAAAAGATATTTCCCAACTTTCAAAACCGGACGCGCTGGCGATCATTACGCTTATTGGGAGTCCGAACACCTATCTGAAAAATAAAACCGACTTCAAAGCACGATATATAATCTTAGCGAATGCGCTGAAAAAGAAAAAAATCATTACCCAATCCGATTTTGATGAATTGCTCAGCCATATCCCGGTTATCGATACCACAACCGTCAAAAAAAGAGCGCTCAAGACGGAATACCGGGAACAGATTGCCGATCAGATTCGCCCATTACTTCCTGATTCTTCAGTGATTCACACCACTATCGATTTAGAAGTCACCCGGGCAGCACGAAATACCCTGAATTCAGCAGTAGACGGCATCCGTAAGCAGACCGGCATTCCCGACATAGACGGATTTATTATCGTTGCCCATAATGATTCCATACTGGCCGTGGTTGGGTCGGCCCAGACCGGGGCAAATTATATGAATAATATCAATATTCGCTCCGCATGGCGTCCCGGTTCGTTAGTGAAACCATTAATTTACAGTGAATATATTAGTCAGGGCGGCAACATTTATCAGAAGTTGCCGGCAAAAGGACCTAAGACATTTGCCGTTCCTTATGGCGACTGGACCGTAAAAAACTATTCTGATGCAGATAATTACCCGGCGAAACAAACAGCCATCCATACGCTGGCCCGCTCCAACAATGTAGCGGCCGCTTACCTTGCGGTCAATTATGGAGATTCACTCCGTAACCAATTACACAGAGCCGGTTCGGATTCCACATTTTCTCAGTACCCGGCAACATTCATAGGTGCTGATGCTCCAAAGCCCATCGATCTTTTTCGCCTGATGCAGACGTATATACCACCCTACGGCGACATTCCCAATCATTTTATTATGATTAAAAGTGATACATCCGGTTATACTCCTCTTTTTACTTCTGAGGTAGCTCGGGAAACGGCCTATTGCCTTACCTTTGCACTCAATGATTCAAGGGGAACACTGCATTTCACCGAAGATCGTTATCACTGGAATGATGATCATTACCTGGGTAAAACAGGAACCGCTCAGAAAAACACTTCAGCCGGATTATTAATCATTCGACCGAATGGCGTGAGTGTCTTAATGGGCGTTTTCAGCCGTCACGGCTCCCCGCTTAAATATCTAACCGGCGGTTCCGTTCAGGGAGCCTCGCTAGCCCCGTACCTTCAACACTTTTTCAAATCGCCTTCTATTGAGAGAAGAATAAAAGGGACATTTCACTTTGGCTGGGATGAATTTGACGCCCGCAAAAATTACTACATTCAAAAACTCAAACACCTTTTCAAAAAAGTGACCTCTGTGGGAAAACTATGGAAGTCCATTTCTGGTGAAAATTGATATTTTATTATCCAATCTACCCTAAAACTCTTTGCTATTGGCTTTAGCAAAGAACCGTTTAATATTTTTACACATTGTATGATTGTGTATTAAAATATGAGACAATAATTAAACAAATTGCAAAAAGCATCCTTGATTTATGCTTTTTAAGTATAAGTTTTCTAACTTCATTCGGCTCAATGTAGAAAACCAGGGAAAATGCAGTCCATCAAATTAGCTCATAGTCGGGTTATTTGTCCATTTAAAGTACTTTACAAAATAGCTGCCGGAAGCAAATCAGGTTATTATTTGGCTCCCTTTTATTAGCTGATATTTAAAAAAAACGATTTAAAGTGGACAATTCTGGTTCTAAGAGTCTATGACAGTCGATTCATACATATCCAGGAGTTTTTCAATGAATCTAGTGGAATTACCTAAAAAAGACGCTGTTCGTCTTCTCGATAAATGCATAAAGGAACAAATGTGCATGCACAAAATTTCTGAATTGGATGAGCAAAATCTGACTGTTGACAAATTATTACAGGAAGCTCTCAAAATCATACCGCTAGGTTGGCAGTACCCTGAAAAAACAAAAGTACAGATTAGGTTTGATGGCAAGAATTATGAAACTCCCGGTATTCAGGATTCCGGGAAATCACTTTCCGATGAAATTGAAATCAGGGAAAACAATTTTCTATCCATAACAGTGGCTCGAAATAATGATGAATCTGCCTCTGAAGACAAGTTCACTCATCAAAACGAATCTTTGTTATTACATTTTATTGCCACTCTACTTTCCAATAAAATCAATTTTATACTTTCACAAAAGGAATTGGAAGAAAAACAACGATTTCTGGACAAAGCCTATCACCTGGCTCATATCGGCTCCTGGGAATTTGACATGAAAACACATGATTTATATTGGTCGCCCATAACAAAAGAAGTCCATGGTTTTGATCAGGATTATAAACCTGACCTTGAGAGTACTATTCAACTGTTTAAAGAAGGGATAAACCGGGAAACATTTCGTCAGGCAGCCATGGATGCTATTGAAAAGCACAAACCATTTGATGTTGAGCTGAAAATCATAAGCGGCCGCGGAGACGAGCGATGGATTCGGGCAACCGGTGAACCGGAATACAAAAACGGGGTATGCACTCGTTTTTATGGCATCAGCCAGGATGTCAGCGTCCGAAGGCAAGCAGAAGAGAACATACAGCTTAGTGAACAACGATTCAGATCTTTAGTACAGGATGGCTCTGATTTAATTGCCATACTGGATTCTGATGCAAATTACCTCTACGTAAGTCCAACAACCGAATCTATTCTTGGAATACCTGCCGAAAAATATATTGGTACAAATGCTCTTGATTACATTCACGAAGACGATAAACCCAATATTATTAATACACTTTTGAATTTACCCTCCAGTCAGAGGATCAATATTCCACCGTTTCGATTTGCGGACTCTGAAGGTAATTGGAGATGGATCGAAACAACCATTACCAATATGATGGAAGATCCTGCGGTGGGCGGATTAGTGGCTAACTCCAGGGACGTAACGGAGCAAATAAAGCAGCAACAAAAAAATCTGGAGTCATTAAGAGAAAAGGAAATACTACTTTCCGAAATTCATCATCGGGTAAAAAATAACCTTGCCGTAGTATCCGGCATGATGCAATTGCAGGCCATGGATGAAAGTAATCTTGAAATAAAAGAACGGCTATTCGATAGCATAAGCCGTATTAAAACCATGGCCAACATACATGAGCAGTTATATAAATCAAAAAGCTTTTCAAAATTGGATTTGGCAGATAATATCCGGTCTCTTGTACTGGATATTAAAAAAACATTCCAGTCTAGAACTCAAATAGAGATAAATTTTAATTGTGAATATGTTCAAATAAATATAAACCAGGCACTTGCCTGCTCACAGATTATAAACGAGGTAGTTACTAATATTTTCAAACATGCTTTCCCTGAAAAATTAAATGGTAATATTATGATACATTTAACCGAGCAGGCCGATAATAATCTAATTACCCTGTCCATAAAGGACGATGGCGTTGGCATGCCGGAAAACTTTAATAAATTTGATAAAAACTCATTGGGATTAAAGCTTATCCATGTTTTAACGCGGCAGCTAAAAGCAAAATACAGTTATGAGTCATACGAAGATGGTACCAGTTTCAACTTACAGTTTACAAAAGACGAGATAAAAGGGATTGGGAATGTCAATCTAAAATAAAAAAGGCATCCCGGATTTTCATCCGAAATGCCTAAATGTGGGTGATGAAAACTTAAAATCCCGACCCTCCTGACTTTTGTCGGGATGCTCTGAGCCAATACTATTCTTTATTTAATCGATTATCATCTATCAACCATTCGATGTAACGCCGGCTTTTTTTGCGCTTAATTTCGTACTCTCTTTTCATCGCTTCGCTTCGGGTTGTAAAGTCTTCCGTATACTCCAACCTCCAGGGCTCACCTCCACGCGTCGCTTTACTTCTTCCTTCGTTGTGGCGTTTTATACGATCTTTTAAATCATCCGTTTGACCGACGTAAAATTGATCCCATTTAATGCTATAGATGATGTACAGGCAGTAACTCATCTTTCCAAAATAAAAAAGGCATCTCGGATTTTCATCCGAAATGCCTAAATGTGGGTGATGAGGGGCTCGAACCCCCGACCCCCTGCTTGTAAGGCAGGTGCTCTGAACCAACTGAGCTAATCACCCATTGTCTTTCTTATAACACTATTTCAATTTCTTCCCGGATGATCCGATGGGAGCTTTACCCCCGACTCTCCCGACTTTTGGTCGGGATGTTCTGAACCAACTGAGCTAATCACCCATTGTCTTTCTTATAACACTATTTCAATTTCTTCCCGGATGATCCGATGGGAGCTTTACCCCCGACTCTCCCGACTTTTGGTCGGGATGCTCTGAACCAACTGAGCTAATCACCCATTGTCTTTCTTATAACACTATTTCAATTTCTTCCCGGATGATCCGATGGGGGCTTTACCCCCGACTCTCCCGACTTTTGGTCGGGATGCTCTGAACCAACTGAGCTAATCACCCATTGTCTTTCTTATAACACTATTTCAATTTCTTCCCGGATGATCCGATGGGAGCTTTACCCCCGACTCTCCCGACTTTTGGTCGGGATGCTCTGAACCAACTGAGCTAATCACCCTTGTTTCGAGACCTCAAATATAAATAGTTTCCGAGCTCATACCAAAATATTTTAAAATAATTTTATACTTAATTTTTTAAACTATTCAGTTTTTTAAACATCCTGGCACCAATAAAATCCCAGTTAGCTTCTTCGACCACTCTTTTCCGTCCTTGTTTTCCCATCATCGTGGCAAAGTCTAAGTTTTTAAGAAGTGTCATCATTGCATGAGCTAAACCCACAGGATCCGACTGCTCCACAAGCAATCCCGTTTTCCCATCATCAATGGCATCCAGTATTCCACCGGTCCGGCTGCCAATGACCGGTTTCTCACAGGCACTCGCTTCAAGAAATACAATGCCGAATCCTTCAACATCCGGGTACTCAATTTTGGAAGGCATAACGTATATGTCGCTCATATTATAATACATAACCCGATCTTCATCGCTGATTGAATCAATAAACATCACATGATTTTCCAGTCCTGAATCTATGACTATCCTTTCAAGATTTTTACGATAAGGACCATCACCTAAAATCAGGTATAATATTTCCGGAACGTCTTTTCTGATGATATTAAGAGCCCCCAAAACCGTATCTATCCCCTTCATAGACACTAACCGGGCCATGGTCATAATGATACGCCGGTTTTTGCCAAACATTTTTTCCCGTAATTGAGATACATCAACCGGTTTAAAGTATTCTGGATCAGTTCCATTATTAAACAACGTTATTTTAGAATCCGGTATGCCTTTATCTAATAGAAGCTGACGAGTGAAATTGCTTACCGGGAAAAAGTGATCAATTTGGTTAAGTACCCGGTCCATTTGTTCCAGGTACAATTTCTCTGCCCTCGAATTAATAGGAAATGGGGTAAAGAAAAGTTCCCGGGCATGAACGGCAGTAACGATTATATGATGATGCCATTTTTTTGTCCACAAGGACCCAATAACGGTTTGCCATTGTGTATGGAAAACAATTTCGGGTTTTTCTTTATGGGATATAATGGGTAACTCGGCTAAAAGGGAAAAGGGCAGGGTAGTGTTCGCTGAAGGAATCCGATGAACCTTATAAGGTTCTTTTTTATCATTCTTTTCAGAAAATTTTTTTTTGGGGGCAATAACGGAAATGTTGGTTGTATATGTAGCAAAACGTCTTGCTAGTTCAATTGTATATGTTTGAATACCACCTACATCAGGTGGAAAATCCTGGCTTACAACTATTATGCGCATATTTTTATCAGTAGAACCAAATATTTTAGTGAGAGCTCAATATTCAGAGTTAATTCTTCTCTTTCCTGATCATCGAAAAGAACTCCTATTGAGAGTTGAAACGCTCTACTTAAATTAAAAATTGCTACAATAGCAGAAACTATAAACAGTTGTTATTCATGCTGATACATGAATTAATAAATATTTTTCTCAACTTTTTACAAATGTTTAATACGATAAAACCAGATTCCTGAATTTGTATTATCGCGGGTTGATTTCCTAAAACTGATTTACATTGCACTATCCATAATCTATTTACCCTCATTTCATTTCCATTTATGCATCAGCTATCGTTATATATCAACCTTTTTCACCAACTCAACTAAACCTGTTATTGATTAGGAAATTTAAAAATCACAATGTTTTTTCTAAGAATTGATGTCCTATGATTTAGGACGCATTGCATTGCAAGGTCTTCTTTCCCGACTCTCCCGGCATATATCGATCGGGATGCTCTGAACTAACAGAGCTAATCACCCTTGATTGGAGATCTCGAGTATAATTAGTACCCGAACTCATACCAAAATATTTTAAATTCAATCTCTCAAACTATCCTTGTTTTGAATTTTCCGTAAACATTTAAATCCAAATAAAATCGTTATTGAATTCAGATATACGATTTATAATAAACACTCAGCCCATAACAGGTAGACACTTACAATTGAAGCATCTACCTGTTGTCAGGTTGCAAAATGGTTATTTCAGCAATATCATCTTCTTAACTGAGGTAAAATTACCAGCCCTCAACCGATAGAAATACATTCCACTGGATAAATAATCTCCCCGGAAAGTGACGGCATGTTCACCTGCGCTTTCTTTTTTATCCACCAGAACAGCAACCTCTCTTCCTGTGATATCATATACCGTTATTCGAACATTTACTGCGCTTTTTAACTGGTAAGTAATCTGCGTTGTCGGATTAAACGGGTTTGGATAATTTTGTTCAAGTGCAAATTTTGTCGGGAGATTGGTTTTAGTATCCTGAATAGCGGTGACCATCACCGAAATCTGGTTACTGGATGAACTCTGATTACCATGGATATCTACAGCACGTAGTACATAATACAAATTGGGTCCGCCGGATAGATTCGCATCTGTATATATTGTATCGCTTGTGGTTGCATAAGCCTTCATAGTATCGGGATTGAAACCCGGAACCGAACTTCGAAAAATAGCATAGCCACCTAAATCGCTGTCGCTATTTGGACTCCAGTGAAGCTGCACCGTATTTGCAACAACACTTCCAACCAGACTACCGGGTGCATTTGGAGCCAAATTATCGACAGAATAGCCACTATCGGCCTGAGAATCCCAAAACATGAAGCTATTTGAACCCTTGTGCAGAGACAAAATATTTAAAATAGGGGATTCCTTGTGATGTGGAATCAGACGTAGTTGCTGCTGTGTAACTATAATGTTTTAAATAATGGCTTGGCAGGTCCGCCAGCCACTCCCAGGTTGTTTCGGTTCCATTTACGGTTCTAATAAGATATTTTTTCCCATCGGCCGATTGTACAAAACTCTTAGAGAATCCTGATCGAGAGAATTTTTTTAATAGAACCGGGTTAATCACATTAGTATCGATACCTCGCCATACGGAATAGGATGTAATCAATTGTTGTGAAGAAATATCATAGGGTGATGCATCCCAGCTTACTGTTACTTTTCCACCCTGATCACCCGGGACATCCTGAACCCGGGTTAACACTGGATTAGCATCCCCTAAATAACCAAAGCGATCTATTTTTTGAGCATACACATCATAATTTAATTGATCTATGGTGCTGTTACGTGAATCTGTCCAGGTGATGAGAGCCCCTCCGTTTCCATCAGATGTAATAACCGGATATCTCTGATCATTTTTTGCATTCGATACAACCCTACCGTTTTGATCCCACTGTGTCTGCCCTGATGCATTAATCTTTTGGCTATAAATATCATAATACGATTGTTTTTTTTCCCATGAGATAATTGCACCACTATTTCCATCACTGATAATGACGGGATTGTCTTCGTTATCTGACCGGGTACTAACAGCTATCCCGTCTGTGGCCCACTGCACAGAACCATTTCTATTAATACGTTGTGCATAAATATCACCATTCCCGCTACGATAATCGTCCCAGGCAATGATGGCACCACCGGCTCCATCATTCGTAATGACTGGATTATATTGATCATTCGCAGCAGTACAAATGGCTATCCCGTTGTTAGAAGGCCATAACACATTACTTAAAGGATCTAATTTCTGGGCATAGATATCATATGTATTATTTCGGTTATCATTCCATGTAATTATGACATTTCCCGAACCGTCATTGGTTAATTTGGGATTATATTGATCATTCGCAGCATTACAGACAGCTATCCCATCCGTCGTCCACTGAACCTGTCCAAATTGATTGATGCGTTGTGCATAGACATCAGTGCCACTTGTAGATTGATTACGGGGATCCTGCCAGGTTATGTATGCTCCCCCTTGTCCGTCACTTACAATAGAAACTGAATTTTGATAGCCTGCTGCCACACATATTGCTACCCCATCGGTTGCCCACTGTACCTGCCCGGAGGCATTAATTCGCTGAACGTAAATATCATTATTGGTTGTAGAGCTATTCCGCCCATCTAACCATGTAATGATAGCCCCGCCAAATCCGTCCATAATTATTTGTGGTAAAAATTGGTAATCATTTGCAAGACAAATGGCAACTCCGTTTGCAGTCCACTGTATCTGTCCGGCTGCATTGATCCTTTGTGCATAAATATCCGTATTGACTTGCCAGGTCACGATAGCCCCACCTTTACCATCACTTGTTAATGCGGGATGAAGTCCTCCTGATGCAAGTTGTACACTCCATAATTTGTCCCCGGATTTATTTATTCGTTCAACATCAATTACGTAGTTCATATCCTCATCAACCCAGGTAATGAAAGCTCCCCCGGTTCCATCACTCATAATTTGAGGTTCATCCTGTTTACCCAGAGAAACAGCTACAGGGTAATTCACCATCGGATCAATGGACCACTGGGCCATTAACAATTGTGTCGCACTAAGTATTAACAAGACACTTGAACCTGCAATAATTATCAAATAATTATGTAGAGACTTCTTCATTATGATCTCCTTCTATTGAATAGATCGAATGACTAAGCAGAAATTATCTAAACAACCAGCATAATATGTCAGATATTTCCCGGCCTAAATCACCGATAGAAATAGTTTTTCCAGTTTTATAATCAAATAGGTAAAGGAAAAATCAATATTGCAGAAATGCTTTTACGCATATACTTCTCAGCAGGATTATTACAGAAACCGCCATAATCTGCTTAATCCACATTCCATTTTTTGCCCCAGATTTAGATATATCAATGTTTTGCAGAAACTCAATTAAAACCATTATAGATAAGGAAATTCAAAAAATCCACAACTTTTAATTTTAAAATTGAACACAGTTAAATATTAATCATTATGGTTTTCACAACCGTACCTCTTGCTACAGCTCACTAGATACAGGAACAAAACTGTTGAACGTATTTCGGTTGTTTATGCGTTACATTTATAAATGTATTACTCACATTAAATCTCCATAACTAATTCATTATCAATCATTTTATTTCTTTTAAGCTGTTGCTTTACCATCTATTTAATACCATCTTATCTTTAACCCAAGTTCTTTTAAACCTTTAGAATCACATCGAATATGGGTGATAATAACACATCCGGAAAGACGGTTGTATTGGTCGACGGCTGTCGTATTCCTTTTCTGAGATCCGGAACCGATTATAAAAATTTGATGTCCTACGATTTAGGCCGCATGGCCTTACAGGGACTTCTTTCGCGAAATAATATCTCCCCCGATCAAATCGACCGCGTCATCATGGGGACCGTGATACAGGAAGTGCAAACCAGCAATGTTGCGCGGGAATCGGCCCTCGGTGCCGGCATCCCCAATTCCATTCCGGCTCATACCGTTACGATGGCCTGTATTTCGTCGAACCGTGCTATCACCAGCGGAATCGAACAGATTCAAAACGGCCAGGCCGAAATAGTCGTTGCCGGCGGAACAGAGACGATGTCCGATGTTCCCATCCGATTCCGCAAGCGATTTCGCCAGAAGCTCTTAGACGCACAGAAATATCGTTCTTTCACCGACTACTTCTCTTTTTTTAAAGGACTGAAATTTTCGGATCTGCTTCCCGAAGCCCCGGGCATCACAGAATTTTCAACCGGCGAAACGATGGGTAAAAGTGCCGATAAGCTGGCAGCCAAATTCGGGATCAGCCGGAAAGAGCAGGATGAATATGCCTTACGATCCCATCAATTGGCGGCTAAAGCGACCAAAGACGGGCTCTTCTCTAATGAAGTCATCCCGGCTTTTGCTCCGCCCAAGTTCAAACCGGTAACGGTCGACAATGGCATCCGGGAAGATACGACAATGGAGAAACTGGAGAAACTGAAACCGGCTTTCATCAAACCGCACGGGACGATAACGGCGGGCTCATCATCGTTTCTTTCGGATGGCGCTTCAGCCACGCTCATCATGACCCTGGAAAAAGCGAACGAACTGGGCCTCAAGCCATTAGCTTACCTGAGAAATTACACGTTTGTAGCGCAGGATCCCGGTGAAGAATTGTTGTTGGGTCCGGCGTATGCTACGCCAAAAGTGCTGGATGCCGCCGGATTGACTCTTCCTGATATCGATGTCATCGAGTTTCACGAAGCTTTCGCCGGGCAGATCCTGGCTAATCTCAAAGCATTATCATCGAATGCTTTCGCAAATGAGCGTATGAACCGACCGAAAGCGGCAGGTGAGATCGACATGAGTAAATTTAATACACTGGGCGGATCGCTGTCCATCGGCCATCCGTTCGGGGCCACCGGTGCACGCCTTGTCACAACCGCCGCCAACCGTTTGATCCGCGAGGACGGCACCTTCGCACTGGTGGCAGCCTGTGCTGCCGGCGGACAAGGTCACGCCATGATTATCGAACGTTATGCCTGAACATTTTAATATTATTCGAGCACTATGAGCTACTTGACCATTGAGCGACAACAATCTACAGCCATCGTCTGGCTGGATCAGCCCGGAGAAAAGGTTAACACGCTGAATAACCTTCTGGTTGATGAGTTTAAAGGCAAATTGACTGAATTGGAACAGGATAAAGCTATTAAATCGGTAATCCTGATAAGCCGTAAAGAGGACACGTTTATTGCCGGAGCCGACCTGGAAATGCTGAAGACCATGGAAAAACCGGAAGATGTGGAAGCGTTCAACCGGGAAGGGAATATCATCCTGAACCAAATTGCTTCATTCCGGAAACCCGTGATAGCTGCCATTCACGGTGCCGCACTGGGCGGCGGGCTCGAAGTGGCGATGGCTGCTCATTACCGAATTGCTACGGATCATCCTAAGACGAAATTCGCTCTTCCCGAAGTTCAGCTTGGTCTGCTACCGGGCGGCGGGGGAACCCAACGTCTGCCAAAATTAGTCGGACTGCAAAAAGCCCTGGATATGATGCTCACCGGGCGGAACATTTACCCGATACCTGCAAAACGAATGGGACTGGTAGACGAGCTTATTCACAAAGACGCCCTGCTCGATGCGGCTCTTCAAATTGCCGAAAACCTTGCCTCAGGGAAACTCAAACCGAAGAGTAATCCCCTGAGCCTGATGGATAAAATCCTTGAAAAGAACCCGGTTGGCCGCAAGATCATCTATTCCAAGGCAAAAGAATCGGTGTTGAAGAAGACCCAGGGCAATTATCCTGCGCCTCTGAAAATCCTCGATTGTGTACAAACCGGCGTGGAAAATGGTTTTGAAAAAGGACGTGAAAAAGAACTGCGCCACTTCACCGATCTGGTCTTTTCAAAGGAAGCGAAAGAACTGATCAACCTGTTCTTCGCCATGCAGAAAGCAAAAAAGAATCCGTATGACGACCAGGTTTCTGAAGTGAATAAAATGGGTGTGCTGGGCGCCGGTTTGATGGGTTCGGGTATCGCTGAAGTAAGCATCGACAGTGCGAAAAAGAACGTCGTTATTAAAGACCGTGATTTAGAGGCTGCCGGGGCCGGACTCAAAGCCATCTGGAACGATCTCAATTACAAATCCAGGAAACACATTATCAGCTCGTTTCAGCGCGATCAAACATTCAGCAAAATAAGCGCTGCCCAAAGCTATGATGATTTGAAACACGCCGATCTCATAATTGAAGCCGTTTTTGAAGATTTGAAGATCAAACAGGAGGTATTGGCAGAAGTTGAAAAAGTCGTTTCTAACGATTGTATTTTCGCATCCAATACGTCTTCGCTGCCCATTTCCAGTATTGCGTCCAGTGCCAAACACCCGGAGAATATCGTGGGTATGCATTATTTCTCGCCGGTTCCCAAGATGCCGTTGCTGGAGATCATCCGTACAAAATCTTCAACGGAACGGGCTGTAGCCACCGCTTACGATATCGGGCTGAAACAGGGAAAAACCGTTATCGTAGTCAACGATGGCCCCGGATTTTACACCACACGCATCCTGGCTCCCTATATCAATGAGGCCGTAACATTGCTGGAAGAAAAAGCAGCTATAGAAGACATTGACCGGGCCATGAAAAAATTCGGGTTCCCGGTCGGACCGATTAAATTAATGGATGAGGTTGGGATTGATGTCGGGGCACATGTGACGGAAGTCTTGTCGGGCATATTCGAAAAACGCGGAATCAAAGGTTCGGACGCAGCCAATCAAACTGTTGAATGCCGGTTTCAAGGGCAAGAAAAATCAAAAAGGATTCTATAACTACACCGGCAGCAAGAAGAAACGGAAAGAAGTCAATAAAGAGGTATACGCTTTCTTCGGCGGAAATGATCGAAGGAAAGTTGATTACCGGCAAATACAGGATCGCATCAGCCTGGTTATGGTGAATGAAGCGGTTTATTGTCTGCAGGAAGGCATTTTGAACCGTCCGCAGGATGGCGATCTCGGAGCTATTATGGGCCTTGGCTTCCCGCCCTTCCTCGGCGGGCCGTTCAGATACATCGACCATTATGGAGTGAATGAATTGCTGCGAAAATTAGAGACGTTGCAGGAACAGTTCGGTGCGCGATTTAGTCCCGCGCCGCTGTTAAACGATTATGCCAAAAACGGCAAAAAATTCTATAATGAGTGAAGGAATAGAACGCTGATTACACAGACTGCACGGATTTTCGCGGAGTAATTATTAGTGTTAAGTGTTAAGTGTTAAGTGTTAAGTTAAATTGCTGACGATCATTTCTGTTCACTGTTAACTGATTACTGATCACTGAAACAATCGTGGTGAGTGGAGTCGAACCGTGAAGGGCTACGGATAATCTCACAAATAATCCCTCCATCCGCGAAAATTCGCCATTTCCGTGCGTTCCCTGCCGCGGCAGGCAGGCGCGTTCTATCTCAGGAATGTGTTTTCTGGGGCGATATTATCCTCAACCACAGTACGGCAAAGAAAGCAATAATACTGAGCGTCTCGATTATCCTGCCGGCGAAGGGAAGCCACGGATTCACGATGAGGATTTTCCCGGTAATTACGATCCAGATTCCGATATTCAGAGAAATGATGGAAATAAGAGTTCCTATTGGATTACCCCGGGCCGGCTGCGTGAAAAATCGGGGAAAACTCCAGTAAGCCACGCCCATCACCAGCTGCATGATCCAGCCAAACAATACAATTTCAATATGTGCCGGAAGCAGCAACCAGATTTCCGGGTAAAAGCCGGTCGCTTTATTGATCAGAAGTAAAGCTCCCAGTGTAAAACCGAGAATTAAATAAACATAAGATATCCGAATAAGCCAGACCGCATATTTTGGCATTGTTCAACCCCGTCCTTTAACCCTTTTCCAGGTATTGGTGACAAATAAAACCGCGGCCAGCCACTGAAGAACTGCGGAAAGCACAAGTCCGGTTTCAATCCAGGCCCCATTATGACGACTTAAGACAGGTTCAAGAAACAAACGAAGAAGCAGACCGATGTTAATGAAAGCATAGGTAATCCAGCCAATCGTCTCATTTCCCCTGGGCTGCTCTTTGGAATACCGGGGAAACATCCAGTAGGCCACTCCAAAAATGAGCTGCGTAATCCATCCGACAACCAGAACATGATAAAACGTGGGAAAAAGTGATGTCAGCCATGCCGCTAATGGAGTTGATCCCGGCCACGATAACCCGATACCCATCAACAGGGAGATTAACAAATAAATAATTCCTGTTTTTATAAACCATCTGCTAACTGGAGGCATAGGGGAATAGATTTAAGACGTTAGAACATTCGGTTTTAACAAGATAGAAGGAAAATCATGCCCATCAATACAAATTGCTGGTTTCCTGATTTATAAACGTCACGGATCGCGAAAGATGAGTGAACCATTTTTTCGAATCCATACACGGGCTTCTTTATAACGGGGAAAATATTCGCCAACCAGCTTCCAGTAGGCCTTGCTGTGATTCATGTGCACCGTATGACACAATTCATGGATGAAGAGATAGTCCCAGATCCAAACCGGGCATTTTATCAGTCTCCAGTTAAACGACAAATTCCCTTTCGATGAACAGGTTCCCCATTTTGTCTTTTGCGAGCGAATGAAAACCCGTTCATATTTGAATGGCAAACCTTCAGATATTTCGGCCAGACGTTTCCGAAGATCATTTTCGGCACATTTTCGATAAAATTTTTGTACCAATTCAGTTGGCAACTTGGGATCAGCATCCACGGGATACAAACACACGACATTACCGTCCTCCTCGTACATTTTCCATCTCGAACCGCCGTTCATGTTATAGACAACCGGCACCCAATTTCCCCGCAGCAGGATATTTCCCTCATTCCGCTTTTCGATCCGGGCAAGCTCATTCTTATGAGCCTGCATCTTTTCCAGTGTTTCGTCAATCCACTCCCGCTTCTCATCCAGGAAACGTACCATTTCTCTTTTATTACAGCGATGAGGTGCTGAAACAGTGATGCGATCGGGATGAACCCGGATACGTATATATTTCTGTCGCTTGTTCTTTCGAAAACTGACTTCAGGCCATTCCGGGGAAAACAGATCCATGAATTATATCAATATCGGAATTTGGGTTTACGGCATCCCCGAAATTTCTTCCGGGGCTTAAATTCTCATCAGGACAATATTAATCAGGACGCCCTTTCTTTCAAAACAACTTCTCACATTTATTCAGGAGTCAGGAGTCAGGAGTCAGGAGTCAGGAGTCAGGAGTCAGTTAAAATCGCCAAGAATTTAATTCAACACAAAACTCTTTACTCTATACTCTTTTTTTCGCATTCTGCGCTTTCCCCTGCGTCCTCTGTGGTTTTTAAGATTTTAGAGTTTAGATATAAGACGTTAGATGATCACACAAGGCCTCATAAGGATAAAAGCTCATAAATGGTCATACTGAGCGGAGTCGAAGCATGTTTTTTCAGTGATCAGTAATCAATTAACAGTGAACAGTTAAAATTCGTCTGGTATTTAACTTAATGCTGTATTCTCCGTGAAATCCTCTGTGGTTTATTCATTACTTTAATGCATGGAAATCTAATCTTTTATTTGTAGTAACAACCCCCTACACCCCCTTTTTTAAGGGGGATCTTACCTTTCTTCGTTCTTCCTTTTCCGTACTTCGTTTTCCTTTGTAGTTTAAAAGACTTTAGAGGTTAGATGTTAGATGATTTACTGAGCAATCCGCTTTTTTATGTTAACAACCCCCTACATCCTACCGAAAGCATTTGGGACAAGCTCTTTTTAAGGGGGAGCTTACCTTTCTTCGTTCTTCATTTTCCGTGCTTCGTTTTCCTTTGTGGTTTTTAGAGACTTTTGAGTTTAGATATTAGACGTTAGATTTTCTATTGAGCAATCCGCATTTTTTGCGTTATCCACGTTCCAGATTATCTGAAACATGTCTGTTTACCGTCAGGAAAGAAATTATGGAAAAAGTCGTGCTTCGACTCCGCTCAGCATGACTTTTAGTTAACAGTTATATTTGCCCGGAATTTTACTCAACACTCAACACTCAACACTCAACACTCAACACTCATCTTCATATCTCATATCTCATATCTCACTACTAATGCTTCACTTCTCGTCCAAACTGTCCAGGCCTTTGCGGGCGAGCTTCACATATTTCGAATCCGAAGACGATTTACTTACCACGCTTAAGTACTCCCGGGCTTTCCCGTCTTCTTTCAGTGATTTATATATCATCCCCAGATAATAACCGGACATCAGGTAAAAGTCCCTTTTGGTTCCACCCGGACATTCTTTGCTGAAACTCTGCGCTTTGCTGAATGCCGTAATAGCTGATGTGGGCTGGTGATTTTGATAGAAAATTAGCCCCTTAATCGTGTTCATCTCCTCGTAAAAAACTTTTTTATAGGGATCATCACGTTTCTCTTCTTCCCGCATTTGCCGCCGTATGAAGGAGAGTCCACCCATGTAATCCTCGCCGCGGTAATAGGCTTCAGCCATGATCCTTTTGTAAAACGTATTGTTCGGATAGCGGTTAATCAATATTCGAAAATAATGCATGGACTCGGGAACATTATTTTCACCGGTTACGAATATCTTCGCAAGGAAATAAATCGCTTCCGGCTGAACAAATACACTGCTGTCAGCGGCAATACTCAGCATCCGCAATCCTTTTTCCCGGTTTCCCGCCGGTAAAATCCAGGAAAATTTCTTCAGGAAGGGATAGGCCTCCGGAATGTAATAACTGTAGTAATTATAAATACCGAGGCCAAACTGAACATCCGGCAAAGTGGGATCGATCTTTTTTATGATTTCCAGTGCGTCATAGGCTTTACTTCCATACTGAAAACTTTTAAACCAGTCCTCGCGATTTGCATGAAGACGCGCCATGAAGGCGTTACTAGCCGCTTTAATAACGAGGGCGTCCAGGTTGTTACTGTCGCTGCTTAATATTTTGGAACAGATATAATCCGCTTTGGAAAAATAATAATATGCTTCTTTATCATACCCTCGATAGGACAAATCAGGCAGTATCTTCCACCATATTTCAAGCCCCCTCCAAAACTCCCAAACCGGACTCTTCGGATATCGCCTTTGCCAGGGCTCCAGTAATTTTTCCGATGCCGCGTAATTCAGATCGTAGAGCGAATCAATGGCAACCCGGGCTGTCTTTATAAATGCCGTATCTGTTACAAGTTGCGAATCATTTTGTGCCTGCACTTTTGAAGACAAAGCAATAGCCGGCGCTAATACGATCAACAACAGAGCTGCCTTTTTAAGCACATGATATTTAAAACCGGTCTTCCTTATAATAATCCCCAAACGATAATATTAAAAAATGTCAGTTCTCAGTAATTATGGAATTTCAGGCATGATTTCCAATAATCCGAATAAATTTTATTCACAAATTGGCATCGAACCAGTTCAACGTTGACGACAAAAGTTCATTAAACGTCTCCGGCAGTTCGTCGGCCTCAAAAGGATGAACACCGCCATACGTATGTCCGGCATTGGGAATAATAATGCGTCTTTTCTCGAAACTCGGGCAGTTTTCGTACAACAAATCGGCATTCTGATAGGGAACAGCCTCATCCGTTTTCCCATGGATAAAACAAACCGGGATATGCAATTCTTTCACCCGTTTCAAAGCCATCAGCTTGTCGGCATTTTCAATGGCGTCTTCGTATACAATTTTATCGACACGCATCAGCTGGTTAGTCCGGGAATTAAGAATATCCGTATATCCTTTGGTCTTCCAGTCGTTCACCATCTCATCGGACCAAAAATCGATGTAATTAGCTACGGCCGACCACGTCACCAGGCAATTGATTTCTTCGTAATTAGCAGCTGCAACCACGGCCGTATGTCCGCCGCGGGAATGTCCGATAAGGCCGATACGGCTCAGATCGAAATCCACCTGTCCGGATGAAATTTCTCTTGAACGAAGCGCGTTAATTACCGATTTAATGTCATTCTGGTCCTGTGTAAGCGTATCCCGTGCAAACAGATCGAGGCGATCAAATTCTGTGGGATTAGAGCCTATACCACTCAAAGACAAATTAAAACTCACTACAGCGTAGCCATTTTCCGCTATCTCGAAACAGGCATCCGGGAACGGCCCCCAGTCTTTAAATCCTTTGAAACCGTGCAAAAAAATGACCACGGGAATGGCATAACCGTTGACAGCAGGAGTATATAAATCGTAAAAAATGGGCAATCCCTCACTGGAAGGAATGGAGCCGGTTTCTTTTTTTATTACAAACTTAC
Source organism: uncultured bacterium (assembly GCA_963783355.1). Lineage (GTDB taxonomy): Bacteria > Bacteroidota > Rhodothermia > Balneolales > DATFMH01 > CAWANF01. Next base: position 3,661 of record CAWANF010000014.1, on the reverse strand, counting down.
TCATCTCACTTTTTAATAATTTTTAACTCTTTCAATTTCACCAGGGTTCGCAAATCATTCACTTCATCGGGAGTGAGATACCGCCAACGTCCCTGCCGCAGGCCTTTCAGTGTCAAGCCGGCGTACTTCACTCTTTTCAATTTTACGACATTTGCCTCTAATGATTCAATCATTCTTCTGACCAAATGATATCTTCCTTCATGAACACCCAGAAGTCACGATGTTCGTATTCACCGGATCACGATTCACAAAATACGCCTTGGCAAACCCGTCTTCGAGCTCAATACCCTTCTTCAGCTTTGACAACTCCTCATCACTGATCGCCCGATCACATTCCGCCTCATAGATTTTGCCAATTTTATAGCTCGGATGCATCAACCGGTTGGCCAGTTCCCCGTCGTTAGTAAGCAATAAAATACCGGTCGTATTTCTATCCAGCCGTCCGACCGGGTAAACTCGTTTTCCGGTGGCCCGTTCCACTAAATCCATCACCGTTTTCCGGCCTTTCTCGTCACTTGTGGTCGTAATGGTATCACGCGGCTTATAAATCAGGATATAGACATAGGGCTCGGGATACACCTTCTGGCCATTCACCTCCACCAAATCGCCTATGTTAACTGTTGTGCCGAGCTCCGTTACAACCGATCCGTTGATACTGACTTTCCCATCGGAAATCATCGTGTCGGCCTCGCGCCTGGAACAAATACCCGAATGGGCGATGTATTTATTCAGTCGCATGGAATCTTCTTTTTCCCGTGGTTTAGCCACATACGGCGCTCTTTTCACTTTCCTTCGCCGCTTCGGTTTTTCATTTCCTTTGTCGGGTTCGTCCGATTTCGATGCTTTGGAATACCGGTTTGCCGAATATTTCGAATTGTTTTTTTTCATTGGATAATTAGGTAATCAATCTTCTTTTTCTTCATCTTCCTGCTCATTATGCAACTGCGATAATTCCGCCTTTAGTTCGAGCATAATCTGGCGGTGTTCCGACATATCATCATCCTGGAGAATCTCATTTATTTCACGCGGTTTGGGTAACTCTTCAACCGAGTTGATGCCAAAATGTTTTAGAAAATTTTTTGTTGTCTTATACAGCAATGGACGTCCCGGGCGATCGGCTCTGCCGGCGACTTCCACCAAATCCTTTTCCAGCAGCTGGCGCACGATATAACCCGAATCGACCCCGCGGATGTGATCCACTTCCGGCTTGGTGATCGGCTGCTTGTACGCGATGATAGCCAGAGCTTCCAGGGCCGAAGGCGTGACCCGGCGCGAGATATTTTCGTGTTGAAACTTCTGCAGCCACTTGTGATAGCGCTGATCGGTCGAAAACGTGTATCCGCCGGCGATGTACTGGATGCTGAACGCACGTCCGGCATTTTCATATTCTTCGTTGAGGTCATCGATGATATTGGCAATGTCGGCAGGCTGCAGTTCCAGGATTTCATCGGTTTCGATAAGGATATGCTGAATATCTTCCAGGCTCACCGGCACCGGGCTGGCAAAAACCAGCGCCTCTACAATTGAGTGAATAGTCACTCCGTCGAACATGTCGTCATGAAATTTCATAAGTACGGATATTGTGATTAATCGAGCTTTTGAATGTTTCTACAGCGGAACCCGGTTGTTACATAGTAAGCATAAATTAAAATATAACAGATGGCAAATATAGCACCTCAAAAAATCAAAAAAACAGGTGGGAGATGGAATTTTTTTTGTTTTCAAGGGATGGTGAGTGGTGTTTGTAAACCTGATTAATATTTATTAGCGACACCAACACCCAGCAATGTTGTCATCCTGAACTGGATTCAGGATCCAGCAGGACGTGACTACAGATTACACACCTTATTTACGTTTATAAACGTTTTAACCATACGATTCGATAGCCTTCCTGGCATTGGCTAGCCAACCCATTACTTTATTGGATACCCGGTCGGGGCCGGCTACGCTCCGACGTGTTTTTCGGAGGGATGACACTGTGGTGGTGATGTTATTTTGAGACCTAATTCTCAATTTAGAACGTCACCAACACCTTATAATAAAGTCATTTAGAGAATCCGTCGGTTTTAATTAACTTCACTTAACTTAAAACAATTACGATGACAAATGTGTACAATCAATCCAATTCTCCATTGAAATGAATCATTTGTCTCTTCCTTTCACGAATGAGCTAACCGGACTCCGCTCCGACACATCCCATAATTGGGATCGCCGGACCAGGGGCCGTGCCCCCCACAAAGCCTTTCTGCTGCTGAGTATCATTGACGGAATTGAGTCCGGATGGATAACTGGTCCGCATGTCGAATTAAACCGGGACCTGGTCGATGCTTTTTTCACTTATTGGAATGCCGTCATGGGGAAGGACCGGATTACCACCATCGCTCTCCCATTTTATCACATGCAAAGCGAGTCTTTCTGGAAGCTGGTTTATAAGCCAAACCAAAAGATTTTCACTTATTCGCCTTCTGTTGGTTCCCTGATGGATCGTGTTAAATATGCAGAACTGGACCAAAATTTATTCAATCAGATTTCGAATCCGGTACAAACGGATCATTACAGGCAGCTCATCATTTCGACCTATTTTGATAATGATACAGCAGAAATGATACGAGAGTTGGCGTCACTGAATCATTTGGCTTACGATTACAGTGAAACATTGATGAATAAAGTGGCCGATCCTTTTGAAAAATATACGGTGACACAAGAGAAACGGTATCGTGACGGGCACGTTCAAATCAGAGACAGAGGATTCCGGCGAGCCATCCGGAAAATTTATGAAGATACCTGTGTTTTATGTCGTTCCCGGGTCGTCACTCAAAACGATGAATCGCTGATCGAAGGTGCCCACATCATCCCGTGGCAGCAAAATGGAACCGATGATCCCCGCAACGGTTTGGCTCTGTGCGGAACCCATCACTGGTTGTTCGATAATTATATGTTCACCATTGATGACAACTATAAAATCAAACTTTCCGGCTGGCTCAAGAAAGAAGAAAACAACATTGTTGAAATGTTGAATCGGGATAGAAAAGAGATATTATTACCACATGATGAACAGTATTATCCGGCATTGGAAGCTTTGTATGAGCATCGGGTAAGTTTGAGGAAGTGAATGGGTGAAATAAATATTTGGGAGGTTTTTGATTCTGATTATTTTGATTTCCTATGGCAGACGTTCATGAACCGGAAACCCGCAGTTATAACATGAGCCGGATCAAAGGCAAGGATACCAAGCCCGAGATGCTGGTCAGAAAATTTCTGCACGCAAATGGATTCCGTTATCGGTTACATGTAAAAAAGTTACCCGGCAAGCCTGATTTGGTTTTGCCTAAATATAATTCGGTTATATTTGTGCATGGCTGCTTTTGGCATGTTCATGAAGGTTGTAGATATTTTAAAATCCCGGAAACAAAAACGAATGGTGGAAAAACAAGCTATTAGGTAATAGGAAGAGAGATGAGAAAAATATTAAGAAACTATCAAAAAAGTTGGCATGTAATTGTAGTTTGGGAATGCCAATTAAAAAATGATAATCGGGATAAAACTTTATCTTCATTACTTATAAGAATTAGGGTAAATAAATAGAGATAAAGATATTAAGACTAATAAAAAGTTTCGCTAATGGAGAAAATAGAGCTACCACCGAAACCATCGTCTTTAG
>CAWANF010000013.1:20000-137582 GCA_963783355.1 uncultured bacterium | reverse complement strand
GACCATTGTCAGATGCTGGACCAGGACCTGGTGCGCGAGGTCGAGGCGCCCGCGGCCGGTGAGCACGACGAGCGGCGGCGCTACTACCGCATCACGCCATTCGGCCGCGAGGTGGCCGAGGCCGAGGCCGAACGGATGGCCGAGCTCGTGAGCCTGTCGCGGCGGCACCGGCTGATCAAGGAAGGAGAGCCCGCGTGACGCGCCCGCCGCGCGCCGCCTGGAGCGTGCGCGCGTCCGTCCGGGCCTACGGCCTCGCGGTCCGGCTGTTCCCGGCGGCGTTCCGCGCGCGGTTCGGCGACGAGCTGGTCGGGACCTTCGCCGAGGCGGCCGCGGACCGGCACCGCCGGCGCGGTCCGCGCGGTCTCGCGCGGCTGTGGATCCGGACGACGGCGGACCTGACGGCGCACGCGGGCGGAGAACGATGGGCGGCGTGGCGCGGGCGCGAGTCCGGTCTGCCGCTGCGCGACGAGCGGCGGCGGCGTCCGCGGCCGGTGATTCAGGACGTGCGGGGAGGAGCAGGCATGCTGGAGACCTTGAGGCAGGACGTCCGGTTCGCGGTCCGCACGCTCGTGAAGGCCCCTGGGTTCACGGCGGCGGTCGTCGCGACAATCGCGCTCGGGGTGGGCGCGACGACCGCGATCTTCACCGTCGTCAACGGCATCGTGCTGCGGCCGCTGCCGTTTCCCGCAGTCGGAGCGCGCCGTGATCCTGTGCGAGCCGAACCCGCAGACCGGCGGGTTCTGCGGGGCCTCGCCGTCGAACGTGGCCGACTGGCTGCGAACGGGCCACGGGCTCGAGAGCGCCGGCGTCGCCCGCGGCGAGCCGTACATCGCGCAGATCGGCGGCGAGTCGTTCGGCGTGCGCGGCGGCATCGCCTCGCCGGGCTTCTTCCAGGTGCTCCGCCTGCGGCCGGTCCTGGGCCGGCTGTTCGAGCCGCGCGACATGGACCGCGGCGCGAACCACGTCGTGCTCGTCAGCACCGCCTTCTGGCAGGCGGCGCCTCGGGAGCGACCCGGCCATCGTCGGCCGGGCGATCACGCTCGACGGCCAGTCCTTCACGGTCGTCGGCGTCCTGCCGGCCGACGCGTTCATCCCGCGGGTCGGCGAGCGGGAGGTGTGGAAGCCGCTCACGGCGAGCATCGACGACGTCGACAATCGCGGCTGGCGCGGCTTCACGGCCCTCGGCCGGCTGGCCGACGGCGTGACGATGACGCAGCTGAACACGGAGCTGCAGACGCTGCGCGCACAGCTCGAGCAGGCGTATCCCAAGGACAACGCGGGGTGGGGCGTGCAGGCCCTGAGCCTGCGCGGGCAGATCGTCGGCGACGTCAGCCGGACGCTCTGGGTGTTCCTGGGCGCGGTCGGCTTCGTGCTGCTCATCGCGTGCGCGAACGTGGCGAGCCTCCTGCTCGTGCGCGCGACGGGCCGGGCGCCCGAGTTCGCCGTGCGCGCCTCGCTCGGCGCCGGGCGCCGGCGCCTCGTGCGGCAGCTGCTGACCGAGAGCCTCGTGGTCTCGTTCGCCGGCGGGGCGCTCGGCCTCGCGCTCGCCGTCTGGGCGACGCGCGCGTTCGTGTCGCTGGCGCCGGCCACCATCCCGCGGCTCGACGAGGTGGGCATCGACGGGCGCGTGGCGCTCTTCGCGTTCCTGCTCTCGACGGCCACGGCCGTGTTCTTCGGGTTCGCGCCGGCGCGGCGGGCCTCGAGGACGGATCTGAGCGGCACGCTCAAGGGCCTTCGCCAGACGGACGCGGGCGACGCCCGGCTGCGGGCGGGGTTCGTCGTCGCGCAGCTCGCGCTCGCGCTGGTGCTGCTCGTGGGCGCGGGCCTGCTGGCGCGCAGCTTCCGGCAGCTGCTCGACTGGAAGCCCGGCTTCGACCGCAGCGGCGTCGTGTTCTCGTGGATGCTGCCGCCGGGCAACGTCTACAAGACGGCCCCGCGGCTGGTGGACGTGATGGCGCGCGCGCGCGACGCGGCGGCGGCCGTGCCGGGCGTCGAGGGCGTCGGCCTCGCTTCGGGCGGTCCGATGTTCGGCGGCGGCGACGGCGTCGATGCCGATGACGATCGAGGGACGGCCGCCGGCGGCCGAGGGGGACGCGCCGCCCGTGGAGTGGTACGAAGTCGGCCCGCACTTCTTCCGCACGCTCGGGCTGCCCGTCGTGCGGGGCCGCGATCTGACCGCCGGGCGATGCGGCGGGCACGGCGCCGGTGGCCCTGGTCAACGAGACGCTCGCCCGCCGGTTCTTCCCGAACGAGGACCCGCTCGGGCGGCGTGTCACCGTGCGGGAGCACACGGCGGAAATCGTCGGCGTCGTCGCCGACGCGGCGTCGTACCGGCCCGGATCAGCCGACGCCGCCCAGATCTACTGGCCGTACCGGCAGGACGGCCGCGGGGCCGCCTACCTGATCATCCGCGCGCCCGTTGGCCTCGAGGGGCTCGAGAAGACCGTGCGCGCCCGCGTCGCCGCGATCGACCCCGACATCCAGCTTTCGTCGTTCGTCACGATGGACGCCAGCTTCGAGCGGCGCCTCGTCAGCCCGCGCTTCAACATGCTGCTCGTGGGCGTCTTCGCGCTCGTCGCCGTGCTGCTCGCGGCCATCGGCGTCTACGGCGTCGTCGCCTACTCGGTGGCGAGCCGCACGCGGGAGATTGGCCTGCGCGTCGCGCTCGGGGCGGAGAAAAAGGATCGCCCCCTATCTGCTGAAGTATATTACCATTCACAAATACCTGTTGACTGTTATAAGGCCAGTTCCTTTTCATCCAGATATTATTTTTCCACAACACCCACCCCCTTACTATGTCTGAACCATTAACATATACGCTGTCTCCATCAGCAATATAACTGATCATTTTCTTATAACTGGTCCCTGAGTTTTTAACCTCAACACTTTCCCGGTACGTTCCGTTTTTAATAAATACTGTGTCACCTGCAATTAATGTACTGGCTGCTTTCTGTATTGTCTTCCAAGGTCTTAGTTCAGTTCCAGGATTTGAATTAGAAGCTATTTTGTTATTTGTATCCACATAGTAAACTTGTGCATAGTAATCCTGCTAGTTGTAAGAAAATTTAAAATAACTACTAACAGTATGACAAGTCCTTGAGTATTTCGATTTAATTTATTCATGTAATTTACTCCTTACATAATATTTCATGATAAAAAGTAGTATTCGAGAAATGCATTGGGTCCTTAGTATCTTATTAAGAGGCTTTTAAAATGTTTTGCTAACATGGACGGTTACTCATTTTGTAACCATACCTGCTTAGTCCGATTGTAAGTATCTTTAAATAGAATTTTTCCAACTCCAACAAAAAATCCTAATAGGATAAATACAATAATAATAAGAATCCGTTTTGGGCTACTTTTCTTAATAGGTACTGTTGCTGGTTCCATACCTTAAAAACAGGAGTATTTTGTTGTACTTGAATTCGTGCCTGTTCCATTTGTTGAGCTAAACCTGTATATAAATTATATGCCAGATTATATTCGTCCTGTAAACTTTTCAGCTTTGTCTGTGCCTGTGCAGTTGCCAAATTTAGATTCTGGTCCTGGAATTTGGCAAGTGTATCCTGGGCTTTCTGAAATCGATTTTAGCCTGTTTATACTGACCTTTTATAAAATCATAATCCTGTGTTGCCTTTTGCGTGCGATAATCGGTCACATAATCTTTTAAAAGATGCAATCATTCTTATTAGCCAATATAGCCGACATTTCCGCTTCCGGCATTTCCGAGGATATCGTTATAATCCCACTCTGATCATCCACATTGGCTGTAAGACGATTACTTAAATTTTTCATCACTTCTTTTTGATCCTTTGTAAGATGATATCACTCCAGTAGTATCTGATATAGCTGTCTGATTATTTTTATGAAATAATCCTTAATTTGCCCAGGCAAACCAATCGTATATTTTAATACATATCCAAATATACCTGGTGTATATATACTGTAAATAGGCAAATACGGTAACAGTAGTATCATAATCCGCTGAATGATATCTTTTGATTCATCAAATCCAGCATGAAGGGAGTCGACTGAATAATATTAGGATACAGCATCGGATTAATCGTTGATTGATCACTGCCACTTAAACTTGAAGAATTTATTCCAAGTAATCCGCCATATTTTTGTAAAAGACCTGCGGCCCCACTGGAACTTCCCGATCAGGCAATTCCGGCATTAGTGTAACCTGGGTATCATACTCCACCGGACTGAGAAAAGCAATTAATAACCCAAGCACTAAAAAAATTCCTACTACTTTATATACTGTCTTTCGATTATCCCAAATAGTCTTGCCAGGGCAATTAAATCAATTGTGTCCTTTTCTTCGTCACCCTCTTCAAATTCCTCCACCGGCACCAAACGATATTCGGTTAAGGGGAAATCCGTTTTCTTTCCGTTTTATGACTCGTCTCTTCTTTATTCCCTGGCATGTTGTGTGATACTATAGGTTAAATCTGGCACGCACATATTAAGTGCTAATAATACGAATTTTAAGGATGGATGGAAACCGGTGAGAAGGCTTTGGGAAAAAAATTATTATTGGACAACGGACGACAGACGACGGACCACAGGATTTTGTAGACTGTGGACCGTGGTCGGTAGACGGTAGTTGCTTAGGAGTGGTTAAACATTTTAAGGCAATCCTGGGAATACATACTGTATCAATGTTTTTCAGATTTGAATCGGCCACTGACAGCTGAAAGTTGTGAACTGTCAACTAACCAACTATAACACCATTAAATCTAATACTAATAACCATCGTTCAACGCTTACTCCCGAAAATCCGAACCAATTTTGTCTGAGCCGGAATGGTTCTACGCATTGCCAGGGATTTTGTACGGCAACAACCTGGCGAGTTCATTGGTTCTTGATTTTTTCAACCCCTTTTGCGTCAATACAAAAGGGGCACAAGATTTAATATTTATAAGACCAAACGAGAGCTAATTTTCTCAATCATACTATCCAACAAAAATACGACGCTTCGACTCCGCTCAGCATGACTTAAAAATTTATTCTGGTGTCTCTTTTCTTATTCATATGCTTTAATATGTTGACCAGATGCTTATGTAAATTGACCATTAGACGGCAGACGACAGACGATTATTGCCCAGAAACATATAAATATCAAGGGAAATGAAATCCTCAATAAATTTATACCATCCTATAACATATTAACTTTGCATCTTTGTGCCTTATAACTTTGTAACTCTTTTTTAATTAGATAATCATTCCGGCGCCTACAGTTTCATTGGTAAACTCATCTACCAGAATCACACTACCTGTCTGGCGATTTTTCTTATAACTGTCGTAAAAGAGCGGCTCAGTAGTACGAATTAAAATCCGGCCGATATCATTCAAACCGATTTTTTTATCATCTTCAATTCTGTGCAGGGTATTAATATTTACCTTATAACGCACATCCTTGATGATGCAGCGGGCTTCTTTGGTCGTATGCCGGATTACATACTTCCCGCCATTATTTAAAGGCTTTGGATTTAACCAACAAATCATCAAATCAATATCCTGTCCCACATTGGGCTGATTGGTCGGTTTCACAATCATATCTCCCCTGCTGATATCAATATCATCTTCCAGTGTCATAACAACCGACATCGGGGCATACGCTTCATCGTAATTTTCCCCTATGGATTCAATATTTTTTACTTTACTGGGGAAGCCAGACGGCAGGGCAATGACATCATCACCCGGTTTAAAGACTCCTCCTTCAATTTTTCCGGCATAGCCTCTGAAATCATGAAATTCATTCGACTGGGGACGAATTACGTATTGCACCGGAAAACGGCAATCCACATGATTCAGATCACTTGTAATTTGCACATTTTCAAGCGTATATAACAGCGTGGGACCTTTATACCAGGGCATCTTATCGGATTTCTCGACCACATTGTCCCCATAAAGAGCACTAATCGGGATATAATGGATATCCGGGATATCCATCTTTGAAGAAAAATCTTCCAGATCCTTTTTAATTTCGTTATATCGTTCTTCGTTGTAATCAACCAGGTCCATTTTATTGATACAGAATACCAGGTGTTTGATCTGCAGCAAAGAGGCTATGAACGAATGCCGGCATGTTTGTTCAACTAATCCTTTGCGGGAATCCACTAAAATAACCGCCAGGTTAGCCGTTGAGGCACCGGTGACCATATTCCGGGTGTACTGTATGTGCCCGGGAGTATCTGCAATGATGAATTTTCTTTTAGGGGTCGAAAAGTAACGATAAGCTACATCAATGGTTATACCCTGTTCCCGCTCGGCACTTAGTCCATCCGTTAATAATGCCAGGTTCGTATAGCCATCCCCTTTTTGTTTACTGCTGCGTTCAATGGCTTCTAATTGATCTTCAAAAATAGCTTTTGAATCGTATAGCAACCGGCCTATTAAGGTACTCTTTCCATCATCCACGCTTCCTGCGGTCGTAAACCGGAGTAAATCCATGTTTAAATAGGCATTTTCAAGATTCGGTTGTTTTGGTTGTTGCATCAGATTGTTTTGTATTGTTAATAATTTAAAATGAGTATAATTAAGTTAATGACCATAGACCATGGACAACAGACAACGGCTTTCGTTCTTACCTTTTACTTTGGTTATGATTTATCATCAGGGAAGTTATGATAAAGTAAAACATCTTCATTAGTCTTGGAATTTCTTTTAATCAATGATTTTCTCATAGCCTGTATTTTTATAGCTAATCTTTCAGCAAAATTTTCAATCTTTTATAATTCACTTCGACTAACATATTTATTTCGATCAATAATTTTAATGCAAGCAACTGTTTCTATCAAAGAACGAAGTGCTATACTTAAAAATCGAGCCTGTTCTGCATTAGTTTGACCGGTAGAACCTTCCGCAATATTTAGTGCAATTGAAGTTGCTGCTCTTCTCAATTGTGATGACAAGTTGAACTTTTCTGAATCAGGCAATTTAGAAACAACCATATAAATTTGATCGATATAATCGAGTGATAATTGCCAAATCTTCAATTTTTCAAATTTAAATGACATAATTTAATTTATGCTAAATCATATAAACGGTTTGTCGTTCCTGCCTACCGATAGGTAATTTTATTTGGTCGTCAGTTCTTAAACAACCCCCTACGCCCCCTTTTTTAAGGGGGAAATAAGGTAACCTGATATAAAACTGCTTTTCATTTTATTCTTTAGATTTCCTTATTCAAATTAGCATTTTTTAGATAGTCTCAATAAATCAAATACTCCCATATCCAAACCTGTCGTCCATCGTCCGTGGTCTATCGTCCTTCTCAGAAATATCCAATTTTTTTCCGTTCCTCCATGGCTGCTTCTGATCGTTTATCATCGGCACGTCCGCCTCGTTCCGTTACTCTCGCTGAAGCGACTTCCTGGATAATATCTTCCACATTGGCTGCTTCCGATTCCACAGCCCCGGTGCAAGTCATATCACCAACCGTTCTGAATCGAATGGTTCTGATTTCAAAATCTTCATCTTCTGCCAATGTTATGAAATCTGATTTAGCTAATAATACGCCATCCCTCTCTACAACTTCGCGGTTATGGGAGAAATAGATTTCCGGAATATCCAGATTTTCAGCAGCGATATACTGCCATACGTCCATCTCTGTCCAGTTACTGAGTGGAAAAACCCTGAAATGTTCGCCAATATGCTTACGTCCGTTGTATAAATTCCAGAGTTCCGGACGCTGATTTTTGGGATCCCACTGGCCAAATTCATCCCTGTGGGAGAAAAACCGTTCTTTGGCACGGGCTTTCTCTTCATCCCGGCGCGCCCCCCCAAATGCGGCATCGAACTTAAATTCTTCAATAGCATCAAGTAATGTAATGGTTTGCAATGAATTACGGCTTGGATTGGGCCCTTTTTCTTCCACAGCACGTCCTTTATCAATGGACTCCTGAACCGTTCTTACGATTAATTCAACTCCCAGATTTTCAACCAGGTTATCCCGGAATTCAATCGTTTCGTCAAAGTTGTGCCCGGTATCGATATGCATTAATGGAAAAGGAATCCGGGCAGGATAAAAAGCTTTTTGTGCCAATCGAACCATGACAATCGAGTCTTTACCCCCGGAAAACAATAATACCGGACGTTCGAATTGAGCAGCCACTTCCCGCATAATATGAATGGCTTCTGCTTCGAGTTGCTTTAAGTGCGTTAATTTATATTGTTGCATTACTTATACTTTAATATTTGAAGAGAGAACTAAAAAATCTGTTTTCGTCATTTCTACACTAACTTGATTAGAAGAAATTAAGAAAAATATATCAATTTATTTTGTTTACATGACCATAATTATCATTCTAATAAAATTTCACATAGATTAACCAGCTTCCAATAATCCAAACGAACAGACTTAATGGAATCCCCACTTTCAGATAATCCTTAAAACGATAACCGCCCGGACCATATACCATGATGTTGGTCTGATACCCAATCGGGGTTGCAAAACCCGCAGAAGCACCAAAGACAACCGCATAAGCAATGGGCATTATAGGTACGCCCGATTTGACCGCAATGGACCAGGCAATCGGAAATATAATAGCCGCGGCAGCGCTGTTCGTCACCAACTGAGAATATAACATCGTTATAAAGAACACCGCTGCGATAACGCCCAACATTCCATAACCCGACGTAAACCGAACTAATTCATTGGCCGCCACTGAAGCCAAACCGGATTTATCGATTGCTGTTGCTATTCCAAACGAAGAGGCAATGAGAATCAGTATTCGCCAGTTTACAGCTGAAAAAGCTTCTTTATACGTGATGCTGCGCGTCAAAAATAACAGGAACACCGCTAACGATGCCGCGATAACCATCGGTAACAACCCGATAGTCACGGATACAATCATGGCTGCAAGTATGGCAATTATTATAATCGACTGAGCTTTTGGACGGGAAGAAACCTCATCACTATTTGAAACCAGGTAAAAATCTTTCGAATGATACCAACGGTTATGGAATTCATTGGTTGCTAAAATTAATAACGTATCCCCTTCCTGAAGTATGATATCCCCGATTTTACTCTGAATCCGATGCCCGTTTCGGTGAATGGCTAAAATGACTCCATCATATGTCTCGCGAAAATCACTTTCCCGTACCATCTGTCCGACCAGTGGAGAACTATTCGAAATCACGACCTCGTAGGTTTTGATTTTATTGGAATCGTAATTTTTCAAATCAAAATCAATATTTTCTAAAACCACTAAACCCGGCTCTTTTTGCAATTCCACGATGGTCGAAGGGACCCCGGTAAAAAATAACCGGTCACCAACCATAATATTCTCTGTTGGCTTCACCGGGGTCATGTTAGTCCCATTTCGTTCAATCTGAAATAAGAATAATCCATGAAGATGCCGGAGACCTGCTTCCTCAACCGAGTTTCCCTGGTGTTCATATTCATCGGTTACTTTCAGGGCCACCACAAATTCACGGGTCGTCTCACCCAGCGATATCATAGCATCCTTTCGATCGGGCAAAAAACGATATAAGACCAATACAATGAACAAGATTCCCAAAATCATTAAGGGCAAACCAACGAAACCCAACTCAAAAAATGAGAAACCTTTCAATCCCTTTTCCAGCAAGAAACCATGTACTACAAGATTTGTACTCGTTCCTATAAGGGTACAGGTTCCTCCAAGAATCGTTGCGTACGATAATGGCAGTAGAATTTTGCTGGGTGATAAATTATGCTGACGGCACCATTTCTTAACGACGGGAATAAATAATGCCACAATCGGAGTATTATTCATAAAAGCTGACGCGGCACCCACGGGATACAAGAACCGAAGCAACCTTTTTCGGGAAGAATCATCCGGATGGCCCAGCATATTCTTTCCCAAAACATTTAAAAAACCAGTCGATTGAACGGCATAAGCGATAACATATAGAAATCCTATTGCCAGCATTCCCTGATTGGAAAATCCCGAAAAAGTTTCTTTGGGAGTGATAATCCCAGTTAAAGCAAAAAATATAAGCACACCAAACAGAATGAAGGCAGAATCAGCTATCTCGAAAGCCAGCAAAATCGTCATTAAAACCAAAACAATCAGGGTAATCCAGAAGATCATAATTTACATATGCTATTTTGAAATTAATCTGGAATTATGCGTTTCTCTTTCAGTTGTCTGACAATTAATTGAGCGGAATCTTCTACACTCAGTCCTGAAGTCGGCACGGTCAATTCGGGATGTTCCGGTTTTTCATAGGGTGCCGATATTCCCGTAAAATTATCAATTTCATTATTCAGGGCTTTTTTATACAGGCCCTTGGGATCTCTTTTCTTACAGGTCTCAATATCGGTATCTATAAAGATCTCCAGGAAAGGCGCGGGTTCAATTATTTCCCGGGCCCTGTTCCGGTCTTCACGATATGGCGAAATAAAAGCTGTTAAAACGATAAAACCGGCCTGTTGAAATAATTTTGCTACTTCAGATATTCTTCTGATATTTTCTTTTCTGCCTTCATTTGTAAAAGATAAATCACTATTCAGTCCGTGACGAATATTATCCCCATCCAAAACCATTACCTGACAACCATTTTCAAATAATTGTTGCTGAACAGCACGTGCTATCGTTGACTTACCGGAACCACTTAACCCGGTAAACCACAAAACGGCGCTTTTATGCCCATTCTTTTTTTCAAAATCTTCTGTCTTAATATAACCGTCGGACCAAACGATATTTTTTTTATTATTCATTATTTATCAATCCAACTAAACAGGTAATCAGAATATGGACAGCGGGATCTTAAAAACCGATAACAAAATCGGCGTTCTTCAGGCCAGGTTTATTATACTTCAACTCAGTGACATGTACCCCATCTTAGCTGAATAACGATAGACACAATCACCAGCGGCAACATCCCATTCCATCGTAGGTCCCAGACGGGGATAAATATCTGCTTTATTTTCTGCTACAACACAAAATTTCAATGAACTGCCGGCAGATACTCTCTCAGAAATGTGATAATTTGCAAGGAATTGCTCCAATTCTTTAGATTTATGAGACCGGCTTTCCACAACGCGTAAGGGTTTATCCTTGTGGGCTTTTTCAGAAAATATCTGAACCGGTTGTTTATTATCCTCCATCTTCCAGGCACCTTTTCCTTTTTCCGCATAATATAAAACCTGCATCGCAGGAGCATAAACGACACCTAATACAGGAATTTCGTTTTCAACAAGGGCGATATTGACTGTAAACTCTCCGTTTTTATTGATGAACTCTTTCGTTCCATCCAATGGATCTACTAGCCAAAATCGAGTCCACTGTTTTCTTTCTTCATAATCGGGTATTCCTGATTCTTCAGAAATAACCGGTATATCCGGAAAATTATCTTTTAATTTTTTGACAATATACTTATCAGCATCTAAATCAGCACTGGTTACCGGGGAAAGATCTTTTTTCGTATTGATCTCAAACTCACTACTATAATATTGCATTATTATTCCACCGGCTTGCAGTGCAATTTCTTTAATAATTTCTAACATCCCTGCGTTCTTTAGCTTTAAAATTTTCAAGGCTTAAATATAGGGAACTTAGCTTAAGACTACTATAATTTTGTTTTATTTGGGAAAAGATAACGGGGAAAATGGACTGTCGACGATAGAAGAAAGCTATTCACAACAGCTTTTATATTTTGTATCCCGGAGATAAATTGTTACCGGCTTGCACGATATTTTGCTCCGTACCGTTCAACAGTCCTATGAAGCGGCCGGATTCCTGAAGCTCTTCTATTCTATTAAAGACTTCCCTAAGGAGAAATATTCCCCGGAAGCAAAACCAATGTCATGTCATGCTTCGACTCCGCTCAGCATGACACCTTAATTTTAACATGGCCTCTTAGTACTAATCAAGAATCCTACTATTTTAATAAATACTACATACTAATCCGTGTTTATCCGTGTAGATCTGTGGCTTCATTAAATGGAGATTACTTCTTCACATACTCATTGTAATGACACTTTTTATTAAAGCCACGGATACACGCGGATTTTTAGATATTTCCTCATCCAGCTTGCCATAGGCATAGCAAGTATCTTATACATGAATAAGATACCCAACTCAACTCTTAACACTTAGCTCTCAACTCTCGAAATATGGCCTTTCCGGCCATATTTCGCTCATGCTTTCCAGATATGAATATCGTTTTTACCCGAAATATCCTTCATCGCATTCCGGGTATCGATGATGCAATCGGACCAGGATGCCAGTTCTTTATAATTGATATCCGAATGATTGGTGGATATAATCACCGCATCATAACCTGAAACCGTATTCTTATCCCAGTTTACCGATTTTACCCCGGCCCAGTGAGCATGCTCCCGGGTCGGACCAACAACCGGTAAATAGCTGTCGTAATAATCTGCCTTTGCCCCATATTTTTCCAGCAAATCCAGGATATGAAATGTTGGAGATTCCCGCATATCGTCCACATTGGGTTTATAAGCCAATCCTAAGACTAAGACCTTACTTCCGTTCATGGATTTCTTATGCGCATTCAGAGCCTCCATTGTCCTGTTAATGACATACTGCGGCATATTGGTGTTGATCTCACCAGCCAGTTCAATAAACCGGGTATTTAATCCGTATTCGCGGGCTTTCCAGGTCAAGTAAAAAGGATCAATCGGGATGCAGTGTCCACCGAGTCCCGGTCCCGGAGTGAATTTCATGAATCCAAAGGGTTTTGTAGCTGCCGCATCAATTACTTCATGAACATCTATATCCATTGCATGAAAAACGACTTTCATTTCATTCACCAGGGCAATATTGACCGAACGGAAAATATTTTCCAGCAGCTTCACCGCTTCGGCGGTCCGGGTATTACTGACCGGCACCGTTTGAACAATAATCTCCGAATATAAGGTATTTGCAATCTCAAGGGCATCGGCTCCGTCTCCCCCAACTACTTTCGGAATGGTATTCGTCGAGAAATTTGGATTTCCCGGATCCTCGCGTTCCGGGCTATAAGCAATATAAAAATCTTTCCCGGCTTTGAGTCCGGAGGCCTCTTCACAAATGGGTTTAATCACCTCTTCGCTGGTTCCGGGATAGGTTGTCGATTCCAGGCTTACCAATTGCCCTTTCCGCAGATACGGAGCAATACTTTTGGTCGTATCGACTACATAACTCATATCCGGCTCGCGATGATCATCGAGTGGTGTAGGTACGCACATTATGACCGCATCGGCTTCGGAAATTTTTGAAAAATCCGTGGTGAAACGGGTTAATTTGGATTCACTCAGTTTCTTAATCTTGTCCCCATTGATATGACGAATGTAGCTCTTTCCTTTTTCAAGTGATTGTACCTTATTTTCGTCGATATCAAAACCAATGATTTTAAAATTCTTATCATTAAACGCTAGAGCAAGGGGTAATCCCACATACCCCAATCCCACTATACCCACGGTATAGTCCCGGTTTTTAATTTTCTTAATAATCTCTTGTTTCATAAACAGTTATCATGATTGTCTGGTTGACTCCAAATTAATTCAACACGAGTACAAGACAAAATTAGGTTTTATTTATTATTGTTTTTTGAACGAAACTTTGATCGTGATAAGATTAAGATAATACTATTCAAATGACATTTTAATATGTGTTCGATAAATATTTTATACTATTGTTTATATTATTGTTACATGAATAGAACGCTGACGACGCGCCTGCCTACCGGACAGGCAGGGAAGAAACTGGTTTTCGCGGACTAATTTATTTACGGTATAACAACCCTACACGCCATTCCATCCAGGTTATTTCCGTGCCATCCTATAATCTTTATAATCCGTGATTCAGACATTTAGCCGACGTTAGTTAAAGTAACCGCAGAGGTCGCAGAGGAAAAACGGGCATCGTGTCATCGCGAGTCCCGACTGGTCGGGAGACGAAGCGACCCCTAATGCCTGACCTTTTTCCGATGGGTAATGGTGAGTCCACTAGCAACGTTATGGGAATGGCGCAACGTTGACCGCGTCACTTCCCGACAGGAGTCGGGATCGTTCCTCGCAATGACACATCAATGACGTAATCCCGGCCGAAGAAGCCTGTCCAGTACTCTTTCGGGGCCGGGATCTCCCTGTGTTAATCTGAATTAACCGCAGAGTTTACAGAGGTTATCACAGAGGGAATTTAAACGGAAGCAAATACTTATCTGGTGAACCTAATCCCGGTAATCAAATAAATCCCATAAATCATGGTTCATATTCTAATGGAACACGGGAAAAGTAACCACAGAGGGGACGCATGCTTCGACTGCGCCATGCTTCGACTCCGCTCAGCATGACGATGTGTGGAACGTTCCGCCAATGGATCAGGGCAAACCTCTTCCGCCGCATATCCCCTGCAACGTGTGGAGATTACTTCTCCCGATATATAAGTCGGGATCGTAATAACACTTCCTTTGTTTGAGCCACTGAGTGACTCTGCTAAACGAAAAGAATGTTGCATTAACAACCCCCTACGCCCCCTTTATTAAGGGGGAAAATCTCGATTCATCCTATATTTGGTGCAAGGTCCAATAATTGGAGATCCCGCCCCGAAAGTGTCCGGGACAGGCATCAGAGTGCGGGATGACGATTCCTATGTGTTAGTCTGTGAATATCCGTTTTGTCGGTATATTCCGGTATCCGATATTAATAATGATTCATCTATACTTCGGGGTGAAAAAGACGTTAGTTTAAACAACCCCCTACGCCCTCCCGAAAGCATTCGGGACAAGCTATTTATTAAGGGGGAAAATGAAGCTTACAAACGAATTCTGATCATTGTTTATTGATCACTGTTAACTGATTCACGCTCCGTCGTCGTGGTGATCTTTGACTACGGGATCGTTGAGTTCTTTGAGATCCGATTCCACCATATCATGAACCAATTCGTCCAGGGAATGTTTGGGTGCCCATCCTAACTGTGTACGGGCTTTCGTGGCATCACCGATGAGTAAATCTACTTCTGTGGGACGGAAATACCGGGGATCAACTTCAACAATAACCTTTCCCGTTTCCGCATCAATACCTTTTTCATTTACTCCTTTTCCCTGCCATTCCACTTCGATGCCGGCATGTTTGAAAGCTTTTTCACAGAATGTCCGGACACTGTTGGTTTCCCCGGTAGCCAGGACATAATCTTCCGGTTTTTCCTGCTGCAGGATGAGCCACATACCTTCCACGTAGTCTTTGGCATGACCCCAGTCCCGCTTGGCGTCTAAATTGCCCAGGAACAACTTTTCCTGCATGCCATGGGCAATGCGTACCGCAGCACGGGTAATTTTCCGGGTTACAAACGTCTCTCCACGAATGGGCGATTCATGATTGAAGAGAATCCCGTTGCAGGCATACATATCATACGCTTCCCGGTAATTCACGGTGATCCAGTAGGCATAGAGTTTAGCTACCGCATAAGGAGAGCGGGGATAAAAAGATGTTTTTTCATTTTGGGGTACTTCCTGTACTTTGCCATATAACTCACTGGTCGATGCCTGGTAAAATTTCGTTTTTTCAGATAATCCCAGGATTCGTATGGCTTCCAAAATACGCAACGTACCCAGTGCATCACCATTGGCGGTATATTCCGGCGTCTCAAAAGATACCTTCACATGACTCTGGGCCGCCAGGTTATAAATTTCATCCGGCTGCACTTCCTGGATGATGCGAATGAGATTCGTAGCATCGGTTAAATCACCATAATGCAGGTAAAAGGGTAATCCTTTAAAATGAGGATCATGATATAAATAATCGATTCGTGCCGGTATTAAATGAACTGGACCTGCGTTTTACTCCATGAACCACATATCCTTTATCTAATAATAATTCAGCCAGATAGGCTCCATCCTGTCCGGTTACTCCTGTGATTAATGCTACTTTTTCGCTCATCTTTGGAAATTTTAAATTATAAATGTTGAATTTTGAATGGAAACAACCCCCTACGCCCCCTTCACAACTCTTTATTAAGGGGGAAACCAAATCGATTGAAACAAGGAAAGCTTAAAGCTTATTTCCATCTCAACCGAATTGGTTGGGGACACTTTATTAAATGATGTCAATTAATATTTTTATTCTGCAATATGCACTTCTTTGATATGATTGGCTTGTTGTTTGAACCATTCATAAGTGGATCGAATTCCTTCTTCCAATTCAATTTTCGGTTTCCAGCCTTCTTTTTTTAGCAGGGAAACATCTAAAAGTTTTCGTGGTGTTCCATCCGGTTTGGTGGAATCCCATATAATATCTCCTGTATGCCCGACTATTTTTTGAATGGTTTCGGCAAGTTTTTTAATCGTAAAATCGGTTCCCGTTCCAACATTATATAAGTTCCCGGAAACATCATGTTCCAATACGAACAGGACTGCAGCTGCCATATCGTCCACATGCAGAAATTCCCGCATGGGAGAACCGGTTCCCCATAATGTTACGGGCTTATCCGGCAGAGCATCATGAAACTTTCGAATCATCGCCGGCAAAACATGGCTGGTTTTCAGGTCGAAATTATCTCCGGTACCATATAAGTTTGTTGGCATCAGGGAAGTATAGTTTCTTCCGTATTGTTTTCGCAGGGCCTCACAGAGCTTGATACCGGTTATTTTGGCAATGGCATACCATTCATTGGTCGGCTCCAGTGGCCCTGTTAATAAATATTCTTCTTTTAGCGGCTGGGGTGCCAGTTTCGGGTAAATACAGGAACTTCCCAAAAAGATGAGCCGGTTCACATCATTCTTGTGAGCAGCATTAATCACATTCGATTCAATGACGAGATTATCATATAAAAACTGGTAAGGATACTCGTTATTAGCAAGAATACCACCGACCCGTGCCGCTGCAATGATTACAACATCCGGTTTTTCCGCTTCCATGAATGAATCGACCGCTGTTTGATTACGCAAATCGAGTTCTTTACTCGTCCGAAGTACTAAATGGCTGTACCCATTTTCTTCAAGTAATCGGACTATTGCGGAACCCACCATTCCCCGATGACCGGCTATATAAATTTTGCTGTTTTTATCCATCACACAAATATCTTTAAAATTAGATTCAGAAGATAAATAATACTCATCACAAGAGAAAACATTCCAATGATTTATAAAATTTAATGAAGGAACGTGGTATTAATTTTAAATTTTAAATGATGAATTCTAAATGATAGGGAAAAGCATATCTGCCACCCCGGCGTCTGAGACAATTTAATAAATGTGGGTACCAGATTAGAATTTAATGTTTTATATACTGGAGGCAGAGCCTCCACGGGGGGCGTTACGCAGCAGAGCTACGTAACGAGGGGAAGGAACGTGATATTAATTTTAAATTTTAAATGATGAATTCTAAATGACAGGGAAAAGCATATCTGCCACCCCGGCGTCTGAGACAATTTAATATGTGTGGGTACCAGATTAGAATTTAATGTTCTATATACTGGAGGCAGAGCCTCCACGGGGGCGTTACGCAGCAGAGCTACGTAACGAGGGGTGCTTCGACTCCGCTCAGCATGACATGGTTCTTTAATTGTTCCAGTACTATCATTCTTATCCATTTTTATCAGTGTTTTTCTGTGTGGATCTGTGGCTAATTTGTTTTTTTGTTCATCCTGTGCTTCGACTCCGCTCAGCATGACACTGCCCTTTATTTGTTCCAATTCTATCATTCTTATCTTTTTTTATCGGTGGTTTTCCGTGTGGATCTGTGGCTAATTAAAAATGATGATAGACATCAGGATGTAGCAGGTTTATTACTTGTACCTTTTCTTTTACCCACCCCTTAATCCCCTCCCAAGAGGGGAAAATCTGAATTAATTCAACATTTCTCATTCCTCCGGCTTCCATTTTCCAATTTCCGTGTCTCCGTTTTCCCGATTCTCACCATTTCCAACGAACCATCAAGCCGATATGACTTTTCCTGTTTCCCGGAATAACATCCAGCCCGCTGCCGATTGATTTCTTATTTTCGAATGTCGTCACGTCATAGCGTGCCCAGATACTTAATTCTGGTATGGGAGAATATTTCAGCAGGATATACCAGCGCCGGCCTTTGCCAAAAAAGGCGGGTATGCTCATCACGTAAAGCAGGTTATTCTCATATTCATATAAACGCGACTGGTAATTATCCGTATCGAATAAGGCGTAGCGCATATCCAACCGCAGTGTGGGAATTGGAACCCACCGGATATCCTGTGACATCAGGAATCCATAGGATGCCGTTGCTTCCGGTAATGAGACCCGGCTTGCTTCTATACGTGTTCGCAAACGTATTTCTTTTCCATTTTGAAAACCAAGCTGTAAACGGGCATTTTGACGAATTTGCTTCCCTAAAAGCTTTATTTGCCGTCCGTAAGTATCGCTTGAATTGTAATCTACCGGACTAATATCATTCCTCAGTAGTAACGACAAATTCAAATTTTTGGTAACCTGTGCATCTATCGATCCCAGCCAGTCGAAACCGTTTGACGGCTCATCCACCCGGTATTTTGGCGCGGGATAATGCACTTCATCGACATATGTTCCAATAACAATATCATTGGGAAACAGTTCTCCTTTGCAGCCCAATGTACCAGCCTGATTCATTTTGGGGTGCTCCGGACTGGTCGCCAAACCCGTTGCCAAAAATGGAATGAAATTTCGGATCATAATTTCTGTAAGCAAGCATCATCTCCGTTTGATCATTTATGGCATAGTCGAACGTTGATACCAGTCCCATAGCGCCATTACGACTCACTGCCATCTCACCCGACCAGTCCAGGTTCCCGGGAAACCATTCAAAATTTATTCCGCCGACAGCGGCATTCCTTCCCCGGAAATCTTCCTGTTGATAAAATGAGGTTCCATGTTGGATAAACTTGTCAAAATGATGATGCATAGCCTGTTAAACCGACCACCCCATTCCGAAAAGTGTACGAAGAATGTCCGCCAATCAACTTATTTCGATTATCGTATCTCCGGGCGCGTTCCGTTGCTGTCCGGTAAAGTCCCGTCATGCTCGGAAACCGAACCGTATCCCCGCTGATTACCGAGGAACTGAAGTTTCTGTCCGAAATAAAGAAGCTGTTTTGCCATTTCCGTCCGACCGTCACGGCAAAACCCCTGAAAAAATGATTTTCATCCGATGAACGATACCCGCGAATACCGGTCGCATTCCGTTCCGGGCCACCAATCACGTCGCTTCCTTTTCCGAATGCCGAACCGTTCCATAACACGAGTCCTTGTCCAAATGTAACGTGATAATCCCCGATTGCCAGTTTTCTGACAAATCCGACATTTTTCACAGAAAGGCTTCCTGAACTGTAATCAAATCCCAGTTTCCCGTCCATCGTCTCGCCCGGATCTTTCTCCATCGTTACATTGGCGGCCAGGTGGTTGGAGACATACGTCACCCGGTCATAGTAGCGCGCCGGATTTCCGGCATAATGCGTACCGGAATTTCGTGTATAACCCAGTGGATTTTGAAGAATTCGCTGAAATCGTGTGATTACAGAAATATGGCTATTGCTGGTCCAGTAGGTTTTTCTGTTGTAAACGGATCGCCATTTTTGTGATTCCGAACCCACTGTTATGAACGGCTTAATTTTCTGATAGGTTGCTTTTCCAATTCCACGAACATCCTGGATCGACGATTTTGTTTCAAATGGTTTCACTTTGTTACGATAGGCAATGATACTCCGAACTATTTTCCGTTTTAGCCATGGAATACGCAGCAACTCACTTTCATCCGCTGTATTAATATTTACCGGATTTTCAGCCAGTTCCTGCAAGTCGTTCGCCAGCGAAGTCAGATTAGCAGCATTATTTTGATCAATTCGCGTATTCATGGCTGATTCTACGGCCTCTTGTATCGAATCCGTCTGGTCATTTTCGATGAGATTCTTTGTATGGCTGCATCCCGCTAACAACAGAATACCTGCTAAACCCATGCCTGACAATATGTTGAATCCAGGAAACCTCACCACTTCACCGCGAAATCAATACCGGGACTCCAGCCTAAAATTATATGATGTACAGCGGCAAAATCAATGCTGAAAGTTTTTTTGATCGATTCCCAATCCCAGTGAAAAGGACTGCGGATGCGTCTTGATACCTGCCCTGAGCCTCAGAACACCGACGGGAGAAAATTCCAGCCCGCTCCGGATAGAGACCGGGAAATCGATATCCTTATAACATTCCAACAGATATAACGCTTTTGAGGAAATGCGGTAATCAATCCCAATCGCCAAAGCTTGTGGCAGCTCCTCTTTATTTTTCCCAATTTCTGGTTGATTTATATTCTCAGCCCGCGCACCCAGCCAAAGTCCATTTACCAGGGGTGCCGTTATCCCAATGTTCACACCAATCGTACCGGCCGATCCATAGGGTTCGGGCAGGGAATAATTTATGTAATTGACTACCAAACCGAGTCGGATATCCAATATAGATTTACTGAATCCCACCCGAAACTCACTCTGCCGAAACAATTTGAATCCGTAGGTATGGCCACCTACACCGATTGTACCTGCTTTTGTACGACATGAAAGCTCAAAAGCGTAATCGGTTAAAGCCGACAATCCAAAATTCCGAATTGCATAAAATGATGCCGTATTCCTTTTACTCAAATTGGCCGGATTAGCAAATAAAGCCCACTTATCATTTGTCATGGCAGATGTTGCTTCCGACAGACTTGCGCCCCGCCCTCCCATAACGATTTGTGAAAAAGCCGGAATAACAGCTGAAAACAAAATTAAACTTATAAAAACGATTTTTTTGATGAACAGAACCAAAACCTGAGCAGTAAAATCCGTGTATTCTTTGTATAATATGATGGGTTTCGGTGGAGACCCTTACGAAATTTTCTATAATTACCGGATATTCACTTATGCAAACAGGCTTTTGTGCATACTATTTCAGGAAATTTTCCAAACCGTTTATAACGGCTTTACTATTCCTGTTTATGGCGATTCTCTTGCATCCGAAAACAAGTTTTGCCCAGGAATTCACCAGTACCGTCACCGTTGACAAAAGCAAGATTAACAGCACCTCACTGGATTACCTGAGCAGTCTGAAATCGGCAATCGAAGATTATTTCAACAATTACAGCTGGACCAGTGATCATTTCCAGGAAGAAGAGCGGATCAAGTTTAATATGCAAATCATCCTCAATTCGGCTGACAATAATTACAATTTTTCAGCTACGGTCATATTCTCTTCAACCCGGCCTATTTATAATACGGTGAGCAGCACACCGGTTGTCATCATATCAGACAGCTGGAATTTCAACTATCCACCCAATAAAAGCCTGATCCATAACCAGTTTCAATATGATGATATGGCTTCTTTCCTCGATTTTTATGCTTACGTCATCCTGGGTTATGATTACGATACCTTCTCATCATTGGGTGGAACTCCCTATTTCAAGAAGGCCCGGGGAATTCTCGACCTGGCTCAATCGGCCGGCAGTTCCGGATGGAGCTCAAGCGACGGGCCACAAAGCCGGTACACATTAATCACTGATTTACTCGATCCAAATTACGAGGGATTGAGAAAAGCTTCTTACATGTATCATCTTAAAGGCCTCGATTTATTCACCACCGATGCTGTAAAGGCGCGTACCAATATCCTGGATGCCTTTAATCTTATCAAAGAAGCACAGCGGAGAACCACTTCAAATTATCCATTTGATTTGTTTTTCAGTGCAAAATTCAGAGAATTTGTATCGGTCTTTTCGGATGCCAGTCTTCAGCAGAAACTTGAGGCCTATCGCGTGCTCATCGATATCGATCCGGGGCATATATCCGAGTATGACAAGCTGAAATAAGGTTTTTCGTAAAAGGGTAATTCATGAATTACCCTTTTACTACCACTCAACCACAAATGCCGTCATCCCGGAATTTCGCTTTTTGAAATATCCGGGATCTCCGTACAACGGCACAGCTTCCAACGTCGGGAGATTCCGGCTCCGGGGCCGGAATGACGTTGTTCTTTAGTTGGTAACCTTAATTTTAACTTTTAAACGCCATCACTCCACCCAACGTCGTCATCCCGGAATTTCGCTTTTTGAAATATCCGGGATCTCCGTACAACGGCGCAGCTTCCAACGTCGGGAGATTCCGGCTCCGGGGCCGGAATGACGTTGTTCTTTAGTGGGTAACCTTATATTTTAACTTTGAAACGCCATCACTCCACCACCCAACGTCGTCATCCCGGAATTTCGCTTTTTGAAATATCCGGGATCTCCGTACAACGGCACAGCTTCCAACGTCGGGAGATTCCGGCTCCGGGGCCGGAATGACGTTGTTCTTTAGTTGGTAACCTTAATTTTAACTTTATAAGCGCCATCACCACCACCCAACGTCGTCATCCCGGAATTTCGCTTTTTGAAATATCCGGGATCTCCGTACAACGGCACAGCTTCCAACGTCGGGAGATTCCGGCTCCGGGGCCGGAATGACGTTGTTCTTTAGTTGGTAACCTTATATTTAACTTTATAAGCGCCATCACCACCACCCAAACGTCGTCATCCTGGAATTTCGCTTTTTGAAATATCAGTGATCTCCTGTTGTCGGGATCGCAATGACACCCTAAAGTTTTTGCAAATCCTTCGGCCGGAACGAGGTAACAATATTATTCAAAAATTTTTTATCATTTCGCGGTTTCCATTCTTCGATTTCCGGGTTCCCTGGCTGTAATAAAAAAGGCTGCCACGTAACCTTCACATGGCAGCCGGAATGTCGCTTTATTTAAAAATCAATCTACCGGTTTTGGGGCTGTTTTAGCTTCCGGAGCTTTCTTTATGGCTTTCTTATTGCTTTTCTTCGTTTTATAAGAATTTTGCCATTTTTGATATTTCTCCATCTGTTCTGCAGTTGCAATCTCGCCTAATTTCTGTTCCATACCGGTACGTTCTGCCATCATTTCCTTGCGCATCATGGTACGGTTGCTTTTATATTTGACCTTTAGTTCTTTTTGTTTTGCCAAATGTTGCTCCATGACCGGACGGAATTTTTCAACTTGTTCTTTATTCAATTGCAAGCGCTTAACGTACACATTCATGACCCGATCAAGCTGCGATCCCTTCTTTGCCTGTGGCTTATTTTGAGCCAGTCCGGTACTTAAGGTTACAAGGGTAATTACGATTAATAATATCAGGGAACGAACAATATGTATTCCCTCAGCCTTTCTAATGTTATTCATACGAATACTCATTTCTATACAGTTAGTAGATTTCAAATTACCGGGTTTTTCGTACCGGATTAATCAATATTAACCACTTATTTACATCATTGTCCATAGCCTTAAAAAATAAATTTTTACCCCAATTCAACAACGCCATTTATCGAAATTCTGACCGTTAAAATACATTCACCCCAAATAATTTTAATCCTTGTTGATCACATTTGAATTTTTGTTCTCATATGGCAGGTTCTCGTTACGCCCCGGAGTGACGTAACGAGATCATAAGAGAGATGGTCATATTGTTGCAAAACGGGTAATCCATGAATTACCCGTTCCCCTTGTTTTAATATCTGCTTAGGACCGCAATTCCCGAAAGCTATGTTGTTTTCATTGCAGGGCAGGAGATTCCGGCTCCATGGCCGGAATGACGTTGTTCTTTAGTTTGTAACCTTATATTTAACTTTGAAACGCCATCACTCCACCCAAACGATGTCATCCTGAACTTGATTCAGGATCCAACCGGACGTGGCTACAGTTTACATACCGTTATCTTCGTCTATAATCGTTCTAACCAATGCCTTTCCAAGCCTTCCTGGCATTCGTTGCTAAACCTGTGCTTTATTGGATACCTCCGACGTTTTTTTCGGAGGCATGACATTGTGGTGGTAATGTAGTTGGTAGTCCTGATTAATGTTTATGAGCGACACCAACAACCACAAATGCCGTCATCCCGGAATTTCGCTTTTTGAAATATCCGGGATCTCCGTACAACGGCACAGCTTCCAACGTCGGGAGATTCCGGCTCCGGGGCCGGAATGACGTTGTTCTTTAGTTGGTAACCTTAATTTTAACTTTGAAACGCCATCACCACCACCCAACGTTGTCATCCCGAATTTCGCTTTCTGAAATATCCGGGATCTCCTGTTGTCGGGAAAGCCTTATCCATAGGTTATTCCAAGCCTTCCTGGCATTCGTTGCTAACCCATTACCTTATTGGATCCCGGTTTCGGAGGCATGACATTGAGGTGGTAATGTAGTTGGTAGCCCTGATTACTGTTCATGAGCGACACCAACAACCATACAGATATGTTCTTATTCATAACTGAATGTCCCCAAGTGCCCCCTTCAATTCAAAATTCATCATTTAACATTTAAAATTTTTCAAGACGGTTTTCATCTTTCCATCCTTCTTTCGTATCGCTGTTTAAACTCACTAAAATTCGATTCTTATCCACCCCTCAAATAAAAATGAATTTTTGTGACATTTTTTTAGAAACATTGGAACCTTTTTTTTATCCTGATGGCTAATAACTTAGAAGGGAAGTATCTGATTGATGTTTTCCTTATATTGCGTTTTCCGTTTAAAAAAGCGGTTCCAAAAAGAGTTTTTATAACCATTATTTAGAACTCAAAGACAATTTACATCTATGAAATTTAGCGTTTGTATCAAACAGGTTCCGGACATCACGGCTCCTATTTCTATTCGCAACGGAGAGCTCATTCAAGACACTGATCGTATGGTATTGGATGCCTACAGTGCTTCCGCGGTTGAAGAGTCCCTCGTATTAACGGAAAAACATGGCGGTGATGTTGAAGTCATTTCCATCGGCCCTGATAAAACCAAAGAAACCATCAGGAAAGCCCTGGCAATGGGTGCCGCTTCAGCGGTTCATATTCAGACAGATGATACCGATCATTTCGACTCTGCCGCTTATGCCCGGATTCTTGCAGCTTATTTTAGCAAACAAGATGATTACCAGGTTATAGCTCTGGGTAAGCAGTCACAGGATACCGATGCGGGACTCACCGGCTCCATGCTGGCCGAACTTCTTCAGCTTCCCTATGCCACTAATGCCGTCGGATTAGAACTTGACCCTGATAATAAGAAGTTAACAGTCAAGCGACAGGGAGATACGGGACAGGAAATGATCGAACTTTCTATTCCCTGCATCGTGACTTGCTCTAATGATATGAATGATCCACGCATTCCCAGCCTGAAAGGGATCATGCAATCCAAAAAGAAACCGATTGAAATCATGGATATAGCATCACTCGGATTGGACAGCAACGAATTCAGGGAGCAGCCAGACAGTTCAATTGTCGGTTATGAGGATATTCCCGAAAGAGAACCCGGGAAAAAATTCGAGGGGGAAGCCGATGAACTGGCAAAAAAACTGGTCGATTTGCTGGAAAATGAAGCCAAAATCCTCTAAATATTATTACCTGTCAAAGAGTTTAAACCTATAAATTTTTATCAGAATGAGTACTATTCTCACATATTTAGCCATCAGCGACGGGAGGATTAAACGCTCTTCCCTTGAAGTCTTAAGCCATTGCCGAATCCTGGCGGAAAAGAACGGCCACCAGCTGGAAGCTGTCATTATCGACGAGAAAGCTTCGTCTTATGCCGATACAGCAAAAAAATACGGGGCACAAAAAATCTATACTATTGAAAATCCGATTTTCAAAAATCACCTGAATGCCCCGTTGCTCGATGCGCTTGAAAAAGTGGCATCACAGTCAGATCCGAAGATTATGGCACTTGCCTCCACCGAAGCCGTGAAAGATATCCTCGGGGCCCTTTCGATTCGCGTCAATGCCGGAGTCCTATCCGATGTGGCATCCTTTGATTTAATTGACGGTGGCGTTGAAGCACTGCGTCCCATCATGGCAGCCAAAGTCCTGGCACGCACTCAATCCAAAAAAGACCGGGTAGTCGTATCGGTCCGATCGGGTTCTTACGACTTATCCGAATCACCTTCCGATGCCGAAGTGGTTTCCATTCCGTTTGATTTTGATGAATCCACGCTTCACTTAACGCTCAAAGAAATCCTGACCTCTTCCGGCGGAGGAGTGGATTTATCCGAAGCTCCGGTCGTTGTTTCCGGTGGTCGCGGTATCAAGGATGAAGAAGGCAAAAATATGGTCGAAGAACTGGCTAACCTGATGGGCGGAGCCGTCGGCGCATCCCGTGCCGTCACCGAATCCGGATTGTTCCCGGCCACCGCACAAATTGGACAAACCGGGAAAGTCGTTTCGCCACAACTTTATATCGCCGTGGGTATCTCGGGTGCTATTCAGCATATCGCTGGAATGGCCAACAGTAAAGTAATCGTAGCTATCAATAAAGATCCTGATGCCCCTATCTTCCAATATGCCACTTATGGATTGGTCGGTGATTTGTACAAAATCATGCCGGTTTTGATTGAAGAAGTGAAAAAACACAAAGGATAGCCGGTATGGAAGACGAGAAATTTGATTGTATCATCGTCGGCGGAGGCATTGCCGGACTCAGCGCCGCCCTGACACTCGCCCGCAACAATATTAAGTTTTTGCTGATTGAACGCGGCGAATACAGCGGTGCCAAAAATGTGTCCGGTGGAGTCCTTTGGGGGACGCAATTAGCAGAATTAATTCCGAATTATTGGGAAGAAAAAGAGGCCGGAATCGAACGGTTTATTCGCCATCGGCGTCTGTCTTTTTTGGATGAACAATCGGCTTTCTCTATCGATTTCAAATCTGAGCATTTTGAAAAGCCTCCTTACAAAGGCGTAATCGTCCTTCGCTCAAAATTCGATAACTGGCTGGCCGGCAAAGTCCAGGAAGCGATCGAACAGAGTGAATATGCAGATGAGTCATTTCTGGCTACGGATATCCTGGTAGAAGAAATTCTCAAGGAAAATGGAAAAGTTACCGGGATTCGGGCAGGTGAAGATAAATTTTATGCCGATTGTGTGATCATTGCCGAAGGAGTAAATAACCTTCTGACCCGGCAAATCGGTTTGCAGGAACAATATGTCCCGGCCGATTTTGTGGCTACGGGTGTTAAAGAGATTATAAAGTTAGACCAAAAAGTCATTGAAGAACGATTTCAACTCGATGGATTGAGCGGAATGTCGAATGAATTTATCGGGTTTGGAGCTTCCCATGGTGTAGAGGGAGGTGGTTTCCTCTACACCAACCGGGACAGCCTTTCACTCGGGCTCGTTCTCGGTTTGAAAGATTTACGGGAGAAAGCTGGTAATCCGGATATGGATAAAGCGGCAGCCTACCGGAAAAATCAGGAAAAATCGAATCTCGATGAAAAACAGGATCAGAAACTTAAAATTTATGATATCCTGAATCATTTTAAATCGCACCCGGCTGTTCGCGACCTGATTAAAGGCGGAGAAGTTGTGGAATACTCGGCTCACGTGGTATCGACCGGTGATAAACGGGTGATGCCCAAAGAACTCTATGCTGATGGTGTGATGCTGGCAGGTGAAGCCGCCAATTTGCTGATGAACTCCGGCAAAGCGATTCAGGGCATGGATTATGCCATGCATTCCGGGGTATTAGCGGCCAAAACCGTGGTTGAGGCGAAAAAGAATAATGATTTCAGCTCGGCCACGTTGAAGAATTACCGGGAAGGACTGGATAACAGTTATGTCATGAAAGACCTGAATGCGTTTCAAAGCGCCGTTCATTTTCTGCATAATCCGGCCATGTTTACAACCATCCCGAACCTGATTTGTGATTTCGGCCGTCAGTTTTTCACTATCAATAACGAACCAACTAAGAAAACAAGCGCGATGTTGAAGGATTCGATACGCAGGCACAGCTCAATCATGGAAATGATAAAAATTGGAATAAAAGGAGCGCGATCCTTATGAAAAATTTGTCTATTGCTGATCGTCTCGGCCTGGTCAATTACCGGAACCAGGGCCGTTCAGATGCCAAAGCACATATTGAAGTTGATACCGAAATTTGCAACAGTGGCTGTCCGCATTTATGCACGACTTATGTTTGTCCGGCAAATTGTTATACGATTGATGAAGAAGGCAAAGTTCATTTTCAGTTTGAAGACTGTATTGAATGCGGCACCTGCATGTATGCATGCGATCAGAGTGCCGTGACCTGGAAATACCCGCAGCCTGAAATTGGCCGGGGAATAAACTGGAATTTTGGCTGATATTAGATGAAGAGATATGGTAGTGAGACTTTTCAGCTCAATGCTCATCACCAAAATATTTTCTTGTAAGTAGTTTTGAGCAATTTGATCCTGTTTATATAAAATTTCATAAATGGGATTAAAGATGCATAACTTTAAGGGCTTAAATGTTTGGAAAAAATCTGTTGATTTAGCGACTGATATTTATCATCAAACGAAAAAATATCCAAACCAGGAAAAATTTGGACTGATTTCACAAATAAATAGATGTGTTGTATCGATTGGTTCAAATATTGCGGAAGGTGCCGGACGAGGTACCGATTTAGAATTCAGACATTTTTTGAATATTGCCCATGGTTCAACCTACGAACTTGAGACTCAACTTATAATATCAAACAACCTTGATTACTTAACCACAAGTGATTTTGAGAAGCTTTCAAATCAAATTGATGAAATTCAAAAAATGTTATTTGTTTTAATTCAAAATATAAAAAATTCAACCTGACTATTGGGTCTTATATCTCACTACTCAATACTCACATCTCAATACTATTATGGAAACTATTCAGAATCATGGCTTGTCGTTCGGGCTTAACGAAGATCAACAACTTATCAGAGAGACCGTCAAAGATTTTGTGGAGCGATATGTTGCTCCGGGTGTCATCGAACGGGATCACTCTAAAGAATTTCCACACGATATTGTTAAGCAACTGGGTGAAATGGGATTGATGGGGATCAATCACGATGAAAAATATGGCGGCGGAGGTGCTGATACGATCAGTTTCACGCTGGCTATTGAAGAAATTGCCCGCTGGGATGCTTCTCTGGCGCTGACCGTGGCTTCCCACACCTCACTTTGCTCCGGACATATTGCCATTGCGGGAAATGAGGACCAAAAGAAGAAATATCTGACACGTTTGGCACAAGGTGAGGTACTCGGCGCCTGGGGACTCACGGAACCGGGATCGGGAAGTGATGCATCAGGAATGAAAACCACGGCCGAAAAACGCGGTGATAAATGGATTTTGAACGGTTCGAAAATTTTCATCACCCAGGGTTCGGTTGGCGGGATCTATGTTATCCTGGCTAAAACGGACAAGTCTTTGGGAGCTAAAGGAATCAGCGCATTTATTGTGGAAGGTGATAATCCCGGACTCAAACCCGGCCCCAAAATGCACAAACTGGGCATGAATTCTTCCGACACCACCGAGGTCTTCCTGGAGAATTGTGAAATTCCGGAGGATAATTT
Organism: uncultured bacterium; assembly: GCA_963783355.1. Taxonomy (GTDB): domain Bacteria; phylum Bacteroidota; class Rhodothermia; order Balneolales; family DATFMH01; genus CAWANF01. The sequence continues at coordinate 108,270 of CAWANF010000013.1, read as the reverse complement.
ACTGGGAAAACTCAATCACGGCTTCATTGATACTATGAAAATCCTGGACGGCGGACGTATTGGAATCGGGGCGCTGGCCGTTGGGATCAATCGCGGCTGTATCGAAGAGTCGATCAAATATGCCAAAGAGCGGGAACAGTTTGGAAAACCGATTGGAAAATTCCAGGCCATCCGATGGATGATTGCCGACATGGCCGCCCGGGGTGATGCCGCACGACTGATGGTGCATCGCGCTGCCTGGCTCAAAGACCAGGGAAAATCATTTACCGTCGAAGCTTCTATGGCGAAGTTGTTTGCTTCAGAGTTAGCAACTCAAAGCGCATTGAAAGCTATTCAAATACATGGCGGATATGGATATACACAGGAATACCATGTCGAGCGTTTTCTGCGTGATGCGAAGCTGCTTGAAATTGGCGAAGGCACATCGGAGATACAGCGAATTATCATATCACGTGAATTGATGAACGACTGAAAGACAGAGTTGAGATAAAAGGGAATACGGGGACTGGATAACGAAAGACGGAGGAATGGACAATTTCGAATTGTCAATTTAAGAATAATGTCATGCTGAGCGGAGTCGAAGCATATGATGAACAAAAAAACAAAATAGCCACAGATCCTCACGGAAAAACACTGATTAAGAACGAATTAATTGTTGAATTGGTTAGGGCTGGGATCAAAATTTAAAGAACCATGTCATGCTGAGCGGAGTCGAAGCATGTACTCCCCTTTGTTGCTTTTTCAACGTTTCATTCGTATATGAACCGCGATTTATAGGATTAATTTGATTACCGGGATTTGTATCAACAGAGAAATATTTGCTCCCGTTAAAATTCTCTCTGTGTGTTCCCCAGAGCACCACCCCGAACTGCAATAACGTCATCCCGCACACAGATGCGGGACCTCCTAACGTTGGTAGTTATCCTCATATTTTTCTCAGTGCATTCCTCTGTGCCTTCAGTGTTTTTTTAATGGACTCCACATCTTTAGTTAGGGCTCATCTTTTCACTTTTTAATTTTGTGTCCTTTGTGACTTCTCTTCGCTCTTTGTGCTTTACCCTGATTAACGTAAGGAGATCCCGGCTCTCCGGCCGGGATGACGTTAATCCAATGCACTAACTCTATGACAACGCTCCTAATTCATAATTCATAATTCAACATTCATAATTTTTTCTGTCCGTATAAATTCGCAGCATCCTCGTTATTCGCGTTCCATCGTTCCATCATTTAGCAATAATTACCATTGTTTAGATAATTTCCTTTTCACATATTCCACACACGACGAACATCATCTAATAATTTAATTTTTCTTGCATGCCGACACTTTCATTCAACACCGACGACGCTTTTCTATTTGAATCGTTACTTAACGAAGATGATCGTATGATCATGGAAACAGCCCGTGATTATGCCCAGAGCCGTCTCGAACCCAGGGCTTTAAAAGGAAACCAGGAAGAGTTTTTTGATAAAGAGATTGCCACGGAAATGGGCGAACTGGGATTGCTCGGTTCTGCCGTCGATCCGGAATACGGTGGTGTAGGCGCCAGCTATACGGCATACGGACTCATCGCCCGTGAAGTGGAGCGTGTCGATTCGGGTTATCGGTCATTTATGTCGGTTCAGTCATCTTTGGTGATGTTTCCCATTGAAGAATATGGTACTGAAGAACAAAAACAGAAATATTTACCACGTCTTTCAACAGGTGAAATCATCGGTTGTTTTGGCCTTACCGAACCGGATCATGGTTCAGATCCCGGCTCCATGGTCTCTACTGCTTTGAAAGTCGATGGCGGCTGGATCCTGAACGGGGCCAAAATGTGGATTACCAATTCCCCGATTGCGGACGTTGCTATTGTTTGGGCCAAGGCCAAAGAGAAGAAAGACGACAAAGGCGTCATCCGTGGTTTCATTCTCGAAAAAGATATGAAAGGTTATTCGGCACCGAAAACAGAGAACAAGATGTCGCTGCGGGCATCGAGCACCGGGGAAATTGTGATGGAAGATGTTTTTGTTCCCGATGAAAATGTATTCCCTGATATTCGCGGGTTGAAAGGCCCGTTCGGTTGTCTGAATAATGCCCGTTATGGCATTGCCTGGGGATCGGTCGGCGCCGCCGAAAATTGCTATCATCGCGCACGGCAATATGTCCTCGAACGGAAACAATTCGGTTATCCCCTTGCCGCCAACCAGATTATACAAACAAAGCTGGCCAATATGCTGACGGATATCACTTCCATGCAGATGCTCGTGTGGCGACTCGGACAACTGAAAGATCAGCATAAAGCCCATCCTGCGATGATTTCTCTTGCGAAACGTAATAATACCATGAAAGCGCTGGAAATTGCCCGTGCGGCACGTGATATGCATGGAGGTAATGGCATTACCGGCGATTATCGTGTGATCCACCATATGGTGAACCTGGAATCAGTGGTTACCTACGAAGGAACCTACGATATTCACGGACTTATTCTCGGCCGTGAAATTACCGGTATCCAGTCCTTTACGCCGCGGGGAAATGATTTGTAAGCAATTTTGCATTCTTGTACTGACGTTGCATGCAACGTCAGTACGTTTTTAAGCTATCTTTCCTGTTCGATACTTGCCTTTATCACCTTATCGCCCACCACGATCCGATCTACGACATCCATTCCCTGGATTACTTGTCCGAACAGCGTATAATGTCCATTCAAATGGGGCGCCCATTGGTGCATAATGAAATACTGCGGGCCTTCCGTGTCGGTCCCGGCGCTGGCAATGCCGACAGCCCCCCGGATAAACTCTTTTTCATTGGCTTCCGTCGGTAACACAAAACCGGCACCTCCATAACCGTCTTTACGCTCAAAATCTCCGCCCTGAATTACAAAATCGGGAACCACTCGATGAAAAGGTACGCCATTATACTTTCCGGCGCGCGTCAAACTGTCGATGGCCGAAACGGTTGCCGGGGCACGTAATGCATCTAAACGAATTTTGATAGTTCCCAGCTCTGTTTTCAATGTCCAAATGGGATACCGGCCCAGCTTTCTCAGACGATTCCAGTCCGGTTGCAATAATGGATATTTATGATAATCCCCGGCCGGGACCGATTTCCATCCATTCTTCTTAAGGTATCTGTTGAATGGCGGAAACTGTTTAGATGCCAGAGAATCAATAATATGTATTCCTTTTGAACCCAATCGCTTCTTTAAAACGGGGACCAGAGATTCATAGGCTTCAATATCTGCAGGAAAGGATAAATGAGACATCGTCTCTTCTAACAGGTCAAAGTCCCGCTTTCTGAACAAAAGGGTATCCATAAAAAAAGGGTAAAGATCAGCCGTCAGGCCAAAGTCATTTCTCGATAAGGCGTTCAGGAAGAGTTTTCTGTAAACCGCTTGCCATTGATATTTATCCTTTTGCTTTAGTGATTTCCATTTTTGATATCCGGCATTGACCGCAGCCATTGCCAACCGCATATCGGAATTTTGTACTTCACTTTGTAAATAATCAATAAAGGACGATTGTTCAATCCGTTTCCCCAATAGTTCAAATAAATCCGCGGACTGATACGGATTATTTTCTGCCATCATTTTTAACTCAATTTGTTCATTTGAAATGAGTTTGGGTTGAAAGCGATCCATAATTTTCAGTCCGGCCACATAAATAGCCGGATATTTTCTTTTTGCATCATCCATGATCACGGATATGCGATCGGCAAGCAAGGAACTGGACCACTTTTTCGATTCAAGGGTATTCAGGCAGGTTAAAACGACATTTGGGTTCCGATTTTTCAACAAACCGATATATAGTGGCAACGACTTTTCGTTGACCGGGTAATAGGCCAAATCACGGGCGATTTCAACCCCTGAATTTACATTGATATCCGGCAGGGAATCCGTTTCAATTATGCTAAGGTAATTTTTATTTCTGGATTTGAATACGATATTGATGATCATCTGACGAGTCAGTCGGTTCCATTTTTTACTTTGAGATGGCCATGACCGAATTAGTTGTTCCGATAAATTTGAATCAATCAAAGCCGCATGACTGCGATAAGCCCCATACAGGCAAGCCTGGATAACCGGTTGTTTATCACTCTGAAGGGCATGTTCAAGCAGCATCTTAGGAACTTCGGCTTTATCCGGATATCTTAATAATAAACGGCTCAGAGCCATAGCAACCGGGTATTCATTCTTAGGGTTTTTTATTTCACTTAAGTGATTTTGCAGGAAACTCAAAGCCTGCTTATCTCCCTGTAATCCCAATACCAGGCTGATTCCCGCCCGTTCCGTATTGCTCTCATTCCATAAATTCTCAAGTTTCCTTTCTTGATTTTTGGAGATGGAATGTCCGCTCAAGGCAAACCAGGCAGGATATGATTGATCAAACAGAACATCCTTAAAAAATTCATTCGTACCTGCTATCTGTGTATTGAATAACGCACGCCATGCCTCATTGCGCACCAGCCGATTCGAATTTTTCGTAAATCCCAATAAGCTCTTTTCATTTCTGACAGAAACCGCTTTGTAGAGTTCCGGATATTCCGCTGGGAACTTTCCCTCAACTACTTGTTTTTGGGATGTTATTACCGGTTTATTAGCACGACAGGCAACGAAAAAAGACAAGCCCAAAATCCATATTGGAATCTTATAAAAAAAAGAAATTTTAATTTTTTTGAACATCATAGTTGCAATTAAGACATGAGTTTAATTACCTTGCACATATATCACACAGTAATCACGCGGACATTATGGACAATATACAACTGACTCGTAAACAGAAAGAATTTCTCGAATATATTGTTGAATACAAAAAAGAGAACGCCATATGGCCTACATACCAGGAAATCGCCGAACAGTTTGATTATAAATCTCCGAACAGTGTCACTCAAAATATCAAAGCCTTACTGAAAAAAGGATATTTGGTCAGGACTGATGACGATGGTTACGATATCAATAATGCCTACAAAAACGACTATCTTCCTGAGGAAGAACCAAAATATGGCGGAATTCCTGTTCGTGGAATTATTACTGCCGGTTATCTCCAGGAAGCGGTAGAAGCTAATCTTGGTACCATTACGCTGGAAACGTTGTTTCCGAATCTGGATAAGTTGTACGCTTTGCGGGTTTCCGGAATGAGCATGAGAGATGCCGGGATCAGGGATGGAGATTTTGTTCTTTTAGTTGATAATGATCTTAAAGATGGTGATATCGGTGCCGTTTTATACAATGGAGAAACCAGCCTGAAACGCATTTATTTTGGTTTGAATGGGTTACGGCTGGAACCGGCAAATCCGGAATTTAATGCCATTCAGATTGAACCGGATGTGTTCGAAGAAGTGAAGATATTAGGAAGATATGTCGGACATGTGAACAGGAATGGTATCCACCGTGTGAATTAAGAGCATTAATTACCGGTAATGAATTCTGAATCAAGTTCAGAATGACTCCTTAGTAGAATTGCCCGCTTCGTTCTTCATTTTCCGTTTTCCTTTTTTACCTATTCAAATTCAACATTTCTCAATTCAAAATTTCTTTCAGTAAAGTGCCATGGAAAACCGGCGTCGGTAGTTTTGGGTAACGGGATGAGTATTTCCCAACATAGCAAAGATGGCAATACATGCCTTTCTCGGGCCATCTTCATCCATATTACGATCTTTTATAAGGCTATCGATAAAGAGATCTAAGGCCTGGCCATATTTTTGCTCGAAAATGTAAGTTGCTGCAAGTTTGTACGAGTCTGCAGTTTCTTTGATGTTACTCTTGACTTCAACCTCTCCTGCCGCAACTTTTGCCAAATGGATAATGGTATCAAGAGTCTGTAATTCCAGCTCATATTTAGGTTCATTTCTGAACTGTTCGGATAACTGAGTGGCTTTTTCCAGTTCATCCGGCAAATAAAGCAATGACATTTTTACTAAATCATCCTGTTCGCCCTGCTCGCTCTGGAGATATTGCTCCATAACTCTTCTTGCTGATAAACGATCTCCCTGGCTTAAATAGGTATCGACATCCCCTTTGACCGATTGTTCTTCCTCGGTTTCTGGTAAATTTTCTTTCAGCCATTTGCGAACGGATGCTTCAGGCAAAGCCCCGGTAAATTCTGCGACTATCGATTTCTGAAACACCATTTTGACCGCCGGAATACTTCGTATCCCAAATTGTGCCGCCAGCTGTTGATTTTTCTCCGTATCAATTTTAACCAGCTTCCATTTGCCGTTGGCTTCTCCCGCCAATTTTTCTAAAACCGGTCCAATCATACGGCATGGGCCACACCACTCAGCCCAAAAATCCAATACTACCGGAACTTTCTCGCTGGCTTCGACGATATCCTTTTGAAAATCAGTGACTTCGTATGACATATACTTGTTAAAAAATTAAATCAAATAGTAATTATATAATATAACTCTGTTAGATGAATTCCGTTTGTAATATCAACAGAACCGGTAAGAATAGCAGGTTAAATCAAGCCTTTTCTTTTACTTCGGCCTCTTGTTTCCTGGCTGTTTCAACCCAGGTTGTGGTTCCCTGTACCGCATTGTGAAGTTGCGAGTCTTTAATCCAGGCTCTTCCGCCATCGTGCTGTAGTCTTTTCTTGTTTTTATAAACAAATGCAGATTTATGTAAATCGGGTAATTCTCTCATCACTTTCTCCCGTTAAATAATTTTGTATTATCTGATTTTTGCTGATAAATATAGTAAAAAAAAAGGTAGGCAGCTGTTTAAAATACTGTTTGATATTTTTGAAATATTAAAACTTTGCCTTATATTTGGAGTCTAAATAAAATTCAAATTTTCAGCATAGTTCGCACGATTAACATGTACGCAATTATAGAAATTGGTGGACATCAATACAAAGTTGCCGAAAACGACGTAATTTGTGTTGCAAAACAGGATAAGTCGGTAGATGACAAATTAAACATCGACCGCATTTTACTCGTTTCGGATGACAAAGGTAAAGTGAGCGTTGGCTCTCCTGTCGTTGACGGGGCAAAGGTTGAGGCAACTGTACTCGATCATGTCAAATCAGAAAAATTGATTGTCTTCAAGAAAAAACGTCGTAAAGGCTATCAGGTCCGTAACGGCCATCGTCAGCACATGACACAAATTCGAATTGACAAAGTATCTGCATAATTAACAATTTTTAAACGGCATAAGTTATGGCTCACAAAAAAGGTGGTGGATCTACCAAAAACGGTCGCGATTCCGAATCGAAACGACTTGGCGTAAAAAAATTTGGTGGTCAGTCTGTATTGGCCGGTAATATTATCGTCAGACAACGCGGAACCAAATTCCATCCCGGTAAAAATGTCGGGATTGGAAATGACTACACCATATTTGCCAAAATTAATGGTACTGTGCGGTTTACGACCGGTAAAAATGAACGAAAGTTTATACACATCGATCCATCCTGATACAAGGATATATTAAATTTTATTCAAGGCCTTATTGCTCATTGCATTAAGGCTTTTTTTGTTTTACTATTAGCTCATGATGAATACTGTTGTTCCCGGACTGAAAAAACGTCTGCATATCAATACCATTTTTTGCATTGGGAGAAACTACCTTGAACATGCACGGGAGTTAAATAATCCTGTGCCAAAAAATCCGGTTATCTTCATCAAGCCCATAACTTCTATCATCTATTCTGATGATACGATTATCCTCCCGCGCGAAAGTCACGAAGTACACTACGAAACCGAAATTGTTGTAGCAATCGGTGAAGGGGGGAAAAACATCCCGGTTGAAGAAGCTCTCAGCCATATCGATGGTTACGGTATTGGTATTGACGTGACAGCAAGAGATATTCAACAACAAGCTAAAGAGAAATCACTTCCATGGGCTACAGCAAAAGGATTTGATACCTTCGCTCCTATCAGCAACTTTATTGAAGCTGCACAAGTCACGGATATCAGCAACCTTTCGTTCAACCTCCAAATCAATGGAGAAACGAGGCAGGAAGGAAATACCCGTGACATGATATTCTCTATTCCTACCTTGATTTCCCGGGTATCCAATTATTTCACACTGAGTCCCGGCGATTTAATTTTTACTGGAACTCCTCAGGGAGTTGGTCCACTCTATTCCGGAGATGTTTTAGAAGCCACATTGGGAGACCATTTGACATCTTTACATGTCAATGTCGAGTAATTAAAAAAAAGTCCTGACTTTTTTATCTGATAGCAGAATTTCGTTTGGCTCTGCAAGGATTTTTTTAAATCTTTAGGTTCAATGTGTCTCCCGGGATATGCTAATTTATCCTGATTCTGTAATCTCTAAAACTACCCCGTTTAATGAATTTTCATCATCTCCGTAATTCTTCTATCCTGTTTTCCATATTTCTTTTAATAAGCTTAATTCCCCGGATCACCCAGGCACAACAAAAATTATCCTTTCTTTCTCCCGGAACTACATACCTGTGGCCTACCGACGCCAGCCATGATATGACATCATCATTCGGTGAGACAAGGCCCAATCATTTTCACGCCGGGCTCGATATAAAAACCTGGGGACGAAAGGGTTTCAAAGTTTTCGCAACCCGAAATGGAATTTTATACAGAGTCAGGACCGGACCCATAGGTTATGGAAACGTGGTGTATCTCAGACACAAAGACGGCTCATTTTCGGTGTACGCCCATCTTCGGGATTTCAACCATCAAATCAGACATTTGGTCGACTCCTTAAGAATGATTAACTATACTTTTGATTTCGATAAAATAGTAACCAGTTACAATATCCATTTTAAAAAGGGGGATGTCATTGGTTACACCGGATCTTCCGGAATCGGTCCGCCCCATTTACATTTTGAGTTGCGCACTCCCACCGAAAGTCCATTCAATCCATTTGATACCAATTTAAAGGTTGAAGATCATACCCGCCCACGAATTTTGGCATTATCGGTGGAACCAATCAATCAAAATTCACTCGTCAACGGCCGCAAACATATATTGATCAAAAGGGCGTATAGAACCGGTAAAAACTATTCCTTCGGAACCGTTCATGTCAGCGGAGCTATTGGATTGGGGGTGAACAACTATGACAAAGCAGATCATGTTCACAATGAATTCGCTGTATATCAATTATACCTGAAGCTTGGCAAAACTGTTTACTTTCATTCGAAAATAGACAGTTTCTCCTACAGTAACACGGATCAATTAAATCTGGATCGTGTTTATCCAATAATCCGGAGAAATGGTGAAGGATTTCAACGATTATATCTGAAAGACGGCAATACTCTGCCTTTTTATATTCAGACTAAAAACCGCGGTGTCATTAATCTGCCTAAAGGAACGTACACATTCGAGATCATCGCATCCGATTATTTCGGGAATACCAGTAAAGCGACGGTACGATTGGTCGTTAATGCTCCACAAAAGGAAATACCAACTCCCGATAATAAAACCCTTGCAAAAAAACCATCCATCGAAAATGCCAGTTTTACCAATCGCGATATCAATGGTTGGTATTGGTCGGAAGACTGGGTGAGCCCTTCCGAATCCTTACATGATTTGCAGGTTGTTGAATTAAAACCCGGAGACCCTGTTTCTGAAGTATATTCGCAGGTCTCCCGAAATGAAGGAATAAATTTAAACACCCCGTATCCTTTGTTATTTAAATTCAGAGATCATCACGAACTATTACTCCATCGTGTTTATCCCGGCAAAGAATCGGTAATCAACACACCTGATCAAAAACTCGAAGTCACTTTTCGTCCAAAAACCGTTTATGATACGCTATCAGTTTTTATCGATCATCATAACAGAAAAGGACTACCGGTAATTCAAACAGGCCCCGAAGATGAACCCATTCATTCTCATATCACACTCAATTATCACCTCGATACCGAGCAAGCGAGCCTAAAAGGGTTAGCTTTTTATTCCTACAATGCCCATCATGGCCGATTTGAATATCAACCAAGTATGATGAATAAGAATAATTTAATTGGCGAGGTCAAAGCATTTGGCAATTATTATATTCTACAGGACACCATTCCTCCGGAAATAAGCCACCCAAGAATTTACAGGCGAAGTGACGGGAAATGGGTAGCATCTGTAAAAGTATTAGATAATCTTTCCGATATTGCTTTTAGGAAAGCGAAATTTTATTGTAATGATATAAGAGGGATTGCCGAATATGATCCTGAGTCACATCATTTAACATATTACCGACCCTCGTTCGTACCGGAAAAAATTGATACATTGAAAATAGTTGTTTTTGATCAAGCAGGGAACCACACAGAAGCTACATACACGGTAAAAAAATGAAATGACGACTTCCACTCGTAATATTCTTCTGCTGATAATCCTTGCATTCGGGGGCTTAACCGGATGTAAAACATCGAATTATGCTAATGAAGATGTCGGGAATATAGAAACCTATGTTCCAGGATTACCCAATTTCAATATCGGAGCCATAGGATTATACAGCAGCAATCAGATTCCGGCTATTCATGTGTACCTTAATTTGCCATACAGTAATCTCATATTTAAAGCTAACAATGGGAAAGGCACGTACTATGCCAAATTTGATATTACGCTGAGCATCAAAAAAACCGATGGGGATAAGAAACAGTTTCTGAAATCGTACACCAAAGAAATAGATGTTCCCAGTTACAAAGAGACGAAGGGATATGCGGTATATGCTTTTAAAGCAAGTTATATCACAGAACCAGGCAAGTATCTGATTGAAGCCAATGTTACTGATGATAACTCAAGCAAATCGGCTTATAACCGAACCTCTACTTATATCCCTGACCTGAACGCAAAGTCTATTGCTACCAGCGGCATCCAGTTAGAAGGAAAGTTTCCTTCCTATGAAGGGCGTCCCGATAAATTCCAACCCCTGGTAACCTACAATATTGGGGAAGGAATGGATTCTTTGAAAGCCTCGATGCAAATGTTTTTGAAGAAATCGGACAACGATTTAAAAGTGACGATGTACCTGTTAAAATTTAAATCGGATACGATGCCGGCCAGGCCGCCTCAATATCTTACTCCAAATCCAGCCAGTATTGAGTATCGGGGAATCGATTTCAGAAAAGCTGATACCCTGCAAAAGTCTTTTAGAAATTATTCCGGTATTACGGGTTCTCCTGAAGTCGATTTCACGATGCCTAAACTGACAGAAGGAAACTATCGTATCCAGGTTTTAGGCAAATCACCGGATCCTTATCTGAATTTTGCAAAATCCAGGGACTTTTCAATCAAAGGGCCTGCCTATCCGCGACTCACCACATTAAAACAGCTTGCGGAAGCTGTTGTTTACATTGCATATCCAAAAGAATATAAAAAACTGATAAAAAGCCTTAATACCGACACTTTAAAATCAGCATTTGATTCTTTTTGGGGTAAGATCATAGCCAATAAAAATCTCGCAAGATCAGTTATTTCTAGCTATTACAGTCGCGTAGAAGAAGCGAACATGCTATTCAGCACGTATAAAGAAGGATGGAAAACGGATCCGGGCATGGTATATATTTTATACGGCCCGCCCTCATATGTCGAAAAAGGTCCGGATGGAATGGCCTGGTATTATTCGCATTCTATGGATGATATATCCGGAGTTTTCTATTTTGTTCGTGTTCGAAATCTATCGGGTTATTTTCCTTTTGAACATTATGTTCTCAAAAGGAATATGATGTACGAACGTTCTGACGTGACGAAAGTAGAAGACTGGCGCAGCGGAATGATTAACTGAGAGAAAAGCAGCGAATCGTTTTCTAAACGCTTGCAATACAGCTGATTTCCACCAATACATTTTTAGGTAATGTTCTCACGGCCACCGTTTCCCGGGCTGGCGGATCAACCTGGAAATATTCACCATAAATTGCATTGACGACGGCGAAGTCACCCATATCTGCCAAAAATATTGAACACTTCACAACTTTATCAAATCCGGAACCGGCTGCCTTCAGTACTTCACCCAGGTTTTTCATAACCTGGCGGGTCTGTGTTTCAATATCATTACCGGCCAATGAACCATCAGAGGCATTTAACCCAATTTGTCCGGAACAATAAACCATGCCATTAGATACAATGGCCTGGCTGTAGGGACCAATGGCCGCCGGGGCGTTATCGCTATGAATAACTTTCTTGTCGCTCATATTTTTTATCTATTTGTGAAATTCGTGTAAACCCATTCAAAACAGTTGATTCTATTTCCCCCAGAAAATCGGATACTGTACGAACAAAATCCAGTGGTTTTTCCATCATCGGAGCATGCCCGCATTGATCTATCCATTTCAGACGGGCATTGGGTAACCCGTTCATCAATGCTAAGGCAACGGCGGGCGGAGTAATCAGGTCATTGCGCCCCCAAATCAACAAACAAGGCTGGATAATCTTCCTGAGATTAGAGCTCATATTGTATTCACGGGCCGAACGCGCAATTTTAACCAGCTTCGACAGCTTTTTTCTGTTTCTCAAAATAGACTGAATCTCGTCGACCATATCTTCTTCCACATTATAATCGTAAAATGTCATTGCTGCTCTCTCACGTATATAGTTACGATCGAATCTTTTTGGGCGGGAGCAGCCAAATCCGTCTTCAAACAAACCCGAACTCCCCGTTAAAATAAGGCCTTTGACTAAATCCGGGCGTAGAACCGCACAATCCATAGCAATATGTCCGCCAAGGGAATTCCCCAGCAGAATCACTTTCCCTAAACCGAGACCGGTTATGACATTCTCTATAACCCAACGGGTTAACTCCGGAACAGTGTAATCCACATTGTCCAACTTATAAAGCGGCATTTCAGGCACAATGATATCCCGGCTTCGCCCAACTAAACTAATCAAATGATCGAAATTGCTTAAGCCGCCAAACAAGCCGTGCAACATCACCAAAGGCGTATCGGAATAGCCCTTCCCTTCGACAAATACGTATCGAAAATTTTCAGTTTGAACAACTGGATAAGATGTATTAGAAAACATAGAGAATAAGATACAACTTCTGGGCATTTATTTTTGATAAACTATCGAATAAGCCGCATTATGCTAAGATATGAAAACATAAATATATTGCAGAAAGTTTATCGTATAGTTACCTTCTAATATCAAAAAAACTGTAATAAATAACTGAATACAACATTCTCCCAGGATTATGAGAAAATTTTTAAGATATTCTTTAACAGCTCTGGTATCTGTTTTTATGTTCTATGCTTGTCAGGGTTCCGATCCTAATATCGAAACGGCGAAGCTGAATTTAAAAAATAATGATTACCAAAAAGCTCTGGAAGCTGCAGAAGCTGCAATCAAGCAAGATTCCACTAGCGCAATAGCTTACTATTATAAGGGATATACCCTTTCTAAAATGGCTGAAAGCAAAGCAAAGCCTTCTGATCGCACCAGTGATTACAAAGAGATGATGCAGGCTTTCGACCATGCCAAGACCCTCTTTTCCAAAGAAGAAAAAGCTCCCAAGGAAGAGATGTTGATGAATTTGGAAACACAAAGACTTTGGACCAACGAACATAACAATGCCATCAAGTTAGTCAGCAGCGACAGCACCCGTACACCTGAAAATCTTAATAAAGCTGTTGCCCATCTGAAAAACGCTACCATCATTGAGCCCGACAGTGTTATATCGTATGACGTACTTGCCGAAGTTTACAATATGAAGAAAGATTTACCTGCCGCCGAACAAACTTTGGAAAATGTCATCAAAATTGACCCAAAATCTGACGTCAACACCTATCTGAGACTTGCTACTTTCTATAATATCGATAAAAAGCCGAAAGAAGCGGTCAACTTATTGAAAAAAGCTCAGAAGATGTATCCCGATAACGTCAAAATTGTTCAGCAACTTGCTAATTCGTATTTAGCGTTGAATGATACCCAAAACGCGATTAAAGCGGTTCAGGGCCTCATTGAAAACGATCCGAATAACCCACAATATCGTTTGGTTTACGGTACCGAGCTCTATAAACTCGTACTCGACATGAATAATAAACTGAACTCGAATTACGATAAGATATTCAACCTGAAACAGGATCTGAATAAGACATCGAATAAGAGTAAAGAGCAAGAGCTGAAATCTGAGATTAACAGTCTGTCGGCATCCAACGATTCTCTTCAATCAAATATCGACGATTTGACCTCTAAAGCAGAAGTTCAATTGAAAAAAACGATTGAGCTTCGCCCGAAAGATGCTACGGCTTATCACACGCTGGGGGTTATTTATCAAAATAAAGCAGCTGCATTGTTCCAAAAACGGAATAATACTGATGACAATAAAAAAGCTGCAGAATACGATAAAGAAGCCAAACAAGTTCTGAAAGATACTTTACCATATTACGAAAAGGCAACCGAACTTGAACCGAACAATCAAGGTTACTGGCAGTCTTTATTCAAAGTATATACTACGCTCGGTATGAAAGAGAAAGCAGCCGAAGCTATGAAAAAAGCTGGTTTGGGCAATTAATATCGTTCCCATAAACAATTAAGCATCATTTTTATATGATAAAGTTTACTACCCGAATGGCAGGATTTATTCTTGCCTTCGGGTTATTTTTTGGATGTCAAACGAATAAGCCAACGACCCAGGCAACAAAATTAAACCTGGATCAACAAGACTACTCGCAGGCGCTGAATTCGATTGAGAATTCAATCAAGAAAAATCCGGTCAACCCCGACGCTTACTTCTACAAAGGTTCTATTCTGGATAAAATGGCCGTGCAGCAATCCCGGCCATCCGACAGAAAACCCCTGTTCTCCGAGATGCGTGATGCCCTTATTAAAGCTAAGAAACTTTATAAATCGCAATCAAAGACAAGTTCAGACAACTACGGTAAGATTGATAATATCCTGTCAAAAGCATGGGCCAAAGAACATAATGACGGGGTCTCCATTCTTAAGAATGACAGTACCGGCAGCCGCCAGCAGCTTGAGCTCTCATTACAGCATCTTGAAAATGCAAATGTGATAGAACCGGACAGCGGCATTACCTATGATGCCAAAGCTGAAGTTTATTACAAACTCGGAGAAATGAACAATGCCATATCTTCAATGGAAACGGCGGTTTCATTCGATAATAACAGTCATACCCAGAAAGATATCACCCGTTTGGCTTTCCTTTACCTGGAAAACCAGCAATTTGATCATGCGATTGATACTTATAAAGAAGCTCTTCAGGATGAACCGGGAAATATCAATCTGCTACATGGACTGGCCAATGCTTATCTGGCCAACGGTGAACATGAAAAAGCCGCCGACTTATTAAACCATCTCCTGGAGAATGATGTTAACAATTCAAATTACCTGTTAGCTTACGGTGTGCAGCTTTTCAATATCAGTCAAAGTTATTTTGAAGAATTGTATCAAATTCGAAAAAATATTTATGACTCTGCCACTGGCAAAAATCAGGTATCGGCCGATAGTAATTTAACTGCATTAAGTGATTCTGCAGATGTTATTGAAAACAAGGCCAAAACATATTTCAATCATGCCGAGACCAATCTTTTGAAAGCACAAACGATTGATTCCACGAACAGCAGTATTGATTACGCCCTTGGTACCATGTATCAAAATACGGGTACGTACTATTTAAAAATCATGGATGTCATCCGGGATAAAAAACTGGCTGACCTTTATGACGGCACCGCACACGATTTGCTGCATAAAGCGGTCCCCTATCTTGAAGTTGTCTCTAATAAAGAACCTGATAACACCAACCTGATGAAGGCCCTTTATAAAACCTATATTTATCTGGGAATGAAAGACAAAGCGGCCGTGTTGGAAAAGAAATTAAAAACATGACATTTTTAAAAGCTCATTCACAATTGTGGATGAGCTTTTTTACTTTATGACAATACTGTTTATTCCAAATTATTAATGAAGTACATATTATGAAATTTAATACCAAGGCCATTCATGCCGGCCAAAAACCTGAAGAGACATCGGGAGCAGTCATGCCACCGATATTTCAGACTTCTACTTATGCACAGGAAGCTCCAAATGTTAATAAAGGTTACGATTATGCACGCGTAGGAAATCCAACCAGAACCGCTTTGGAAAAGTTATTGGCAGGACTGGAAGGTGCAGATGAATGTGCATGTTATTCAAGTGGTTGTGGGGCTATGGATGCCATGCTCAAAATGCTTCGCCCCGGTGATCATGTCATAGCCTCCAACGATCTTTATGGTGGAACCTATCGCCTCTTCACACAGGTCTTTGCCCCCTATGGCATAGAATTTAGTTTTATCGATATGACCATAGCTGAAAATGTGGAAAAAGCAGCGACCAATAAAACGCGTCTCATCTGGATAGAGACACCGACCAATCCATTATTAAATATTGTCGATATTAAGGCTGTCACCGATATTGCCCGCGGCAAGAAAATACTTACTGCTGTCGATAACACGTTTGCTTCGCCCTATCTGCAGAATCCATTGGCATTAGGAGCCGACGCGGTGGTGCATTCAACAACTAAATACATCGGTGGCCACTCCGACGTAATTGGCGGAGCTATTTGCAGTTCAAATAGTGAAATTATGGAAAATGCACGATTCCAGGTCAAGACAACGGGTGCTGTTCCCGGGCCGATGGATTCCTATTTGACATTGCGTGGGGTAAAAACACTGCATGTCCGTGTTCAAAGGGCCTGTGAAAATGCCAAAGAAATTGTCGATTATCTTTCAAAACATCCCAAAGTGGGACAAGTACGATACCCGGGACTGAAATCGCATCCACAGCATGCTATCGCTGCAAAACAGATGAGAGATTTCGGCGCCATGGCTTCCTTTTCACTGAAAGACGACTCTATAGAGAAAGCCCATGAATTCATGAAGCATACCCACTTTTTTACATTGGCTGAAAGTTTAGGCGGAGTAGAATCCCTCATTTCTCATCCGGCTTCAATGACTCACGCATCTATTCCAAAGGATGTTCGGGAAAAAGCTGGATTGAAAGATTCATTAATCCGTCTTTCAGTAGGCATTGAAGATGTCGAAGATTTAATTGCTGATTTGGAACATGCTTTTACTTTTGTGTAAAATAAAAAATGAAGCTTCGTCCTGCCCATATTATCCTGATGGCATTAGGTTTTGCAGCTTTAATATCCCAAAGTTGTAAGAACCCTTTTGCCCCCGGGGTGATTAAAGGCCAGTTGCCGGACGATCCTTTAGGAAATCCAAAAACAATCAGCGGATTTTATACCCGTTTTAAAAATGCTTATCAATTGAGAGATACCACGCTTTACGGCCCGTTAATAAATTCCCGGTTCATCTTTACATACCGGGACTATAATCGTAATGTCGATGTTTCCTGGGGACGTGATGAGGAATTGACCTCAGCATACAATATGTTTACCCAAAGCCAGGATATACAATTGCAATGGAATAATATCGTAACGGAAATCGTTGATACCACAAATACGCAAGCGCAGGTAATCCGTCGGTTTAATCTTGCAATTATTCTAAAAGGATCAGATGTTATCCGAACGGACGGGTCTGCAAATTTCATCCTTATCAGGACTGATTCAAGCAGTGCCTGGCAATTATTAAGCTGGAGAGACGAATCGAACCTTTAGACCTCAAGAAAGACATTGAATGTTACTTGAACTGAAATAAAAAATAAAAATCATCCATCATGCGAAATGTAGTTATAATCGAAGCTTTACGTACCCCCATTGGTTCGTTCGGCGGCTCCCTCGCCTCGTTATCTGCCCCGGAATTAGGAGCAGCCGTCATCCAGGCACTACTCAAGAAAAGCGAAGTTACTCCCGATACGGTCAATGAAGTCATTATGGGAAACGTACTCTCAGCCGGTATTGGTCAGGCACCTGCGAGACAGGCTGCTATGAAAGCCGGCTTAAATGAAAATACGCCTTGTACGACGGTTAATAAAGTATGTGCTTCCGGTATGAAAGCGGTAATGTACGCTGTAAATCAAATCCAGGCCGGTGAAGCAGATGTTATCGTTGCCGGCGGTATGGAAAGCATGAGTAATGTACCTTATTATTTAACAAAACAACGTTTCGGCTCAAAATTAGGCCATGTCGAAGCTGTTGACGGCTTAATAAAAGATGGCCTTTGGGATGTTTATAAAGATTTCCACATGGGAAAAGCTGCCGAGATTTGTGCTAAAGAATGCCAGATTTCCAGGGAAGAACAAGATGACTTCGCGATTGAATCGTACAAACGTTCCCAAAAAGCACAAAAGGAAGGAAAGTTCTCCGATGAAATCATCAAAATTCATATCAAGGGACGAAAAGGTAATGTTGATGAAATTGACAGCGACGAAGAAGTAAACCGCGTTAATTTTGATAAGATACCTTCCCTTCGTCCTGTCTTTGATAAAGAAGGAACGGTAACTGCTGCTAATGCCAGCACAATTAATGATGGAGCCGCTGCTCTTCTGGTAATGTCTGAAGAAAAAGCAAACGAATTGGGATTAAAACCATTGGCACGCATAATCGGACAGGGAAGTGCCGCAAAAGCACCTGAATGGTTCACCACAGCACCAGCCGATGCCATACCAATCGCACTGAAACGATCCGGTAAGACAATTGAGGATATGGACTTATTTGAAATTAATGAAGCCTTTTCGGTCGTTTCACTGATTAACAACAAATTGTTAAAGCTGGATCCCGCAAAAGTGAATATTCACGGTGGAGCTGTTAGTATAGGCCATCCATTGGGCTGTTCAGGAGCACGCATTTTAGTAACGCTCATTCATGCCCTCAAACAAACCGGCGGTAAGTATGGATGTGCCGGAATTTGTAATGGCGGCGGAGGTGCCTCTGCGACCGTTATCGAAATGATTTAAAAAAAATATATAAAAAGGATAACCGTTCTTCACCTTTAACTGTTATCCTTCATTTTATTTCAATAATCAACAAATTTTTGATAATAATTTTGTGTTAGCTATCTTGATTTTATATACAGGACAAACTATGTTACCTGTTAAATTATTTATCTGCTAACCACTTAACATTCAGAGCTTATTGCGATAGAAAGCTACAAATACGTAACACTGAACTTTCACATTTAAGCATTAATCGCATATTCATCTCTTATTGAGCTCTAAGATTCAAATATCTTATGTTCGGGGCCTTGTTTTTGTTAGTCTCCTGTTATTTATGACTAAAGCTCAGGCTCAGACTATACATATTATTGATGAGACGCCACAATTTGTCGACTATCTGATTCAGAACGATAGCCTTCAAACAGGATCGCCCGTCAATATTTTAATCCCTTATAACCAGGGAACGGAATCGTACCGCGTATTGGAGCAAATGATTGTTCCGGTAAATATATCCGGAAATAAACGATTGATGAAAGTTAACAAAGAGATTGGTTCTAATGTGCCGCCGCTGATGCGTGTGGTAAATCCGGGAATGTCCAGAAAGAGACAGGTTGCAACGCTACGAATTTATGTCAGCCGTCCATCGGGAAGAGACGACCTGTTTCTTGTAGTGAAATACATGAAAATCCGCGTTTTTAAACCGAGTCCCATTCCCCAACAAACTTCCCGGGCACGGCTTCGGACTTTTCAAAGACAGACACTTGCTGCAACATCGACACCGCTATCTTCCGGACAATGGTATAAAATACCGTTTAGCAAAAATGGAATTTATCGCATCGATGCCACTTACCTGAAGAATCTCGGGATCGACGTTAATAATATAGATCCAAGAAATATTCAGATTTGGGGCACAAACGGTTATGAGCTGCCAAATGCCAATTCATCCCCATGGCCGGAGTTTAAACAAATTCCCATTATTGTTTCAGGAGAATCGGATGGTAAATTCGACAGCGGGGACTATATCTTGTTCTATGGTAACAGTCCGAATGAAATTACCTACGATTCACAGAACAATACCTATTCTCACCATATAAATCCTTACAGTACTGAAAATTATGTATTTCTTACAATTGGAAGTGATCGAGGGCTTCGTTTGGCTGCCGGCAACAACGGCCTTACAGCTAATCGTACCGTCCAGGATTTCCCGGATTTTATTTGGAAAGAACAGGAACTCACAAAATCAGAAGCCGGAATGAAATCCGGAACCCAATGGCTCGGCCAGACATTTACGAATGAAAGTTTTGCGAGCAACCAGGCCATTCTACAGGATACTATTCCGGGGCTTATACCCAATAGTACCGTGCAATTCAACATCACCTTTGCAGCACGTTCCCAGGATGTCTCGACATTTTATGTAACTGCCAATAGTCAGACCGTCGGCCAGGTTAATATCAGTTCAATATTAGATTTAAATGGGGACACCGGCTATTCCGGACACGAGAGTACACTTACAACAAGTATATCAAATTTTACGGCGGCCAACGACATTTTAAATGTATCGGCACGATTCGGCAACCCTTCTTCCAGCTCACAGGGCTGGCTCGACTGGATTGAGATGACCATTCCGCGAAAATTAGTTCCAAAGAATGGCCGCTTGTATTTCTTTTCCCCATCAGACGGGCAGTCTGGAGATGTTGGCAATTATGTACTGAGCGGTTTCAAAAGCCAGCCGGTGGTCATGGATGTCACCAATCCTGTTTCACCCGTGCTCATGAATGTGACTTCCACCGGACAGAACTACGATTTTAATTTTTATGCTAACCCGGGACGGCAAATGATTGCCCAAACCGATTTTTATACGCCAGATCCCGGAACATCGGTTGCCAACCAGGATTTGCATGGCATCTCGGATTATCCAAATTACATCATTGTAACCGCACCGAAATTTTTAGCAGAGGCCAATGATTTAGCTAATTACAGGAAGCAAAAGTCCGGACTCCGGCCCGTAGTAGTTACCCAGGAACAAATATTCAATGAATTTTCGGGCGGTGTTCCGGATGTATCCGCTATCCGAAATTTTGTGAGGTATCTGTACGAAAAAGCCGGTACGGATCAGAATCTTTTGCCCAAATACCTGTTACTGTTTGGAGATGCCACCTACGATTATAAGGGGATCATCAAAGATGCCCCGATGAAAAATTATGTATTTACATACGAAAGCAAAGAATCTTTACAACGTATTGAAAGTTTTGCCAGCGACGATTACTTCGGCCTTTTAGACCCCAGTGAAGGAAACTGGACAACCAGTTCAATACAATTATTGGATATAGGTATCGGCCGGCTGCCTGTGCAAACGGAAGCTCAGGCCAAGACCGTTGTTCAGAAGATAAAAGATTACGACAGCAGCAGCAGCGATGGTGACTGGCGCTCGTTATTCACCTTTGTGGCCGATGATGATCTGCCTAATCCCGATTTAAACCGCGATCTTCATGTTTTAAATGCTGATTCCACTGCTGCCATTGTTGAAAACAGCGATGAAGGCCTTCATGTAAATAAAGTTTACGAATTCAGTTATCCGGTTGAAAACACGACAGCGGGACGACGTATTCCACTGGCTACAGACGCTTTTATCAATAGCATCAATAATGGAACACTGGTTATAAATTACTCTGGCCACGGTGGCGAGGAAATTCTCAGTGATGAGCGATTATTCGTTTCTAATTATATCAGTCAGTTTACCAATAAAAACAAACTGTCCATTTTCGTGACTGCTACCTGTCAATTTGGGCGATACGATGATACCGACCAGGAATCGGGTGCTGAACAGACCGTCTTATATCCCGACGGAGGTATGGTTGCCGCATTTACCACAACCCGCGTTGTTTATACCAGCTCCGATCCAAATAGCCTGAATTTCGGCTTAAACCGCCTTTTGACCCAATATATGAGCACACGGGATGAAACAACAGGCGAACCGCGAACGCTGGGCGATATTTACCGGCTTACAAAAATCACCGGAATCGCAGGTCCAAGTTTCAACAGCAGGAAATTCATCCTGTTGGGAGACCCGGCTGTACAAATCGGCATCCCCAGGAAGAAAATGATGATCACACAGATTAATAATATCACTAATCTGCAGGATAGCACGATAAATCTTCGTGCCCTTGATCATGTTACGGTTAAAGGGGATGTGATAAATAACGACAGCACGGTGGATAATAATTTTAATGGAATCGTGAACATGCAGGTTTATGATGCAAGCCGGTATGTAAAATTACCCGAACGTTCATGGATGCAGACTTATGGTTGCTATATCAAAAACTGCCAATATAAAGTCCAAAAAGATGTACTTTTTAGTGGCCGGGCTTCCGTTACAAACGGCCGGTTCACTGCTAATTTTATCATCCCCAAAGACATGTCCTATTCCGACCGGAAAGGCAAAATCCTATTATATGCTGATGAAACCTCGGATGATGCGGCCGGTGAATACAGCAATTTCACTCTGAGTGGTACAAATCCTGACGCTGTCAATGATAAGAAAGGCCCGCAAATATCCATTTATCTCAATAATGATTCTTTTATAGATGGCAGTATGGTCAATGACTCTCCGAATTTGATTGTCGATTTAAAAGATCCTTCCGGTATAAATACAACCGGAAATGGTGTAGGACACGATATTATAGCCCAGCTCAGCAGCCCGAATCAACCGGATAAAACTATCGTTTTGAATGATTATTATACCAGTAATTTGAATGATTATGCGAGTGGGAAGATTGAGTATCCTCTCAATAATCTACCGAATGGAAATTATGTGCTGAACATTCGAGCCTGGGACGTATTCAATAATGAATCCCAAAGTCAGATTTCTTTCACCGTTGCCAAGAGTCAAAATCTGACGATTCGGCGTGTTTACAATTTCCCTAACCCGATGAATAATGAAACAAAATTCATTATAGAACATAATCAGCCGGGGAATCCGATGACGATAGATATCAACATCTATACGCTGAGTGGCCGGCCGGTAGCGCATATCGAAAGAGACGATGTTATCACAAGTTCACCGTATGTCAGCATCAACTGGTATGGTCGCGATGATGACAACGATCCTTTGGCAACAGGAACTTACCTGTATGTTGTTCACGTAAAAACCAATACAGATAAAGGAGAACAATCGGTTCAGAAAATCGAGAAATTGGTAATCATCCACTAATTAGAAAAGTTTCAAAGTAAAACTTATTTTATATCAAATATCAGGAAGCAAGAAAATGAGAAAGTTGACTAAATATTTGTCGTTAACAATTCTGTTAGTAATCTCCGTTTATTCACAGGGATGGGCACAGGTCAGTATAACATCCGTTCCGTTTCTGCAGATCGAACCGGATTCACGGGCTACAGGTATGGGTAACGCCAACGTTGCCATCGCCGATAACGCTTCCGCGGTTTTCTGGAATCCTGCAGGATTGGCATTCCAAAGCGGAAACCAGATCAGTATTACGCACTCGCCGTGGCTTCCTCAATTCAATACCGACCTGTTCTATGATTACCTTGTCGGCAAATATTATGTTGACGGAATAGGTACCATAGCCGGTAATATCACCTACCTGAATCTTGGCTCGCAACAATACAGAGATGAAAGCGGGAATAATCTTGGAACTTTTAAAAGTTATGAACTGGCAGCCGGGGGGTCGTACGGTTTCAGAGTCAGCCCGAATTTAGCATTTGGTACCGGAATTAGATTTATATATAGCAACCTTGTGCCGGCCGGTCTCAGTGTTGGCGGTCAGCAGGCTCGTATCGGAACCAGTGTCGGCGTCGATTTGGCAGCGATGTACCGGACAGACGTATTCCAGCTAGCAAACAGAAAAAGCCAGTTCAGTGCCGGTTTTGATTTATCGAATCTCGGCCCGGGCATTCAGTATACCGATGCTGCCCAAAAGGATCCGCTTCCTACTATCATGCGTTTAGGCTGGGCGTTTACCATGAATCTCGATAAGGATGGTTATAACACTCTTACTATTGCTAACGACTTTTCAAAATTGATGGCAAGAAACGATACCAGCGGACACGCCATGAGCCTGGGAGAAGCTTTATTCAAATCGTGGGGGCCTTATACGCGTAATGATGGCACAAAATTCGTCACTCTAAATTTCTTTGACCAAATTATGGTCGGTACTGGATTGGAATATTGGTATGATAAAAAGTTTGCTCTGCGAACCGGATATTTCTTTGAATCTCCCAAAAACGGTGATCGTCGCTATATCACGTTCGGTGCCGGTTTACGGTACAATGTATTTGGAGTCGATTTCAGTTACATTGTAACGACGGCCACCAACAGTCCCTTATCAAATACGATTCGATTTTCAGTCTTGTTAAATTTCAAATAATAACCCGGTCACGCGTTCTTGACAGCAATCAGCAAATCTCTTTATAACAGAAGTAGCTATCTATACCTGCTTCTGTTTATTTTTTATTACAGGATCGGCTTTGCTCAACAATCTGTGAAAGATCTGTCATATCATCCGTATGCGTTACCGGCAGGTTTCAGTCAGACTCCACCTATTACAGCAGCGACAGGAACCCTGCATGTCATAGCGGTAATGGTCGACTTTAAAACGGATAATAATTCTTATACCAGTGGCAATGGCCATTTCGATACTTCTATTATTGATACGAGCAGCTCCTCTCACTTCATACCCACGAATATAACTATCGATCCCCTGCCCCACGACAATGCTTATTTTGCGGCTCACCTGGAATTTGCCAAGAACTATTTTGAAAAGGTTTCAGATGGAAAATTGAATATTCAATACACAATCCTTCCTAAAATATTTCATCTGGGCCATCCTATGAGCAACTATGCTCCTATGGGTGATAATGACTCGCAAGATTATAAACTGGCTGACCTGGTAAAAGACACCTGGAGTAATGTTCATCAGAACGGCGGCTTTGATACTTCAAACCTGAATCCTGATAATACTGTTTTTATCATATTTCACGCAGGTTCCGGGCGTGATTTTAATTTTTTGGGTACCGCCCTGGATCATACTCCACAGGACATCCCCTCAATATTTTTAAGCAGGAATGCCCTTTCGAAGCTGCTCAAAGACCCTGCTTTTACCGGTTTTCCCATAAATAGCACCTTTAATGTAACAAATTCGATCATTTTGCCGGAAACAGAATCCCGTTTGGGAACCGATATTTCCGATAGCCGGTTTTTAGTTCAATTTTCTATTAATGGATTGATATGTGCCTCTATAGGCAGTTATTTAGGGCTGCCGGATTTATACAATACCCAAACCGGGGCGTCCGGAATTGGCCGGTTCGGTTTGATGGATCCCGAGAGTTTTTTTTCTTATCTCGGATTGTTTCCACCGGAGCCATCGGCATGGGAAAAAATTTTTATGGGCTGGGGTTCATCATTTGAGATTAATCTGAATGACACACAGCCTGTATCTTTGGCCGCATCTTCTTTGCATCAGCCTGACAGTTTTGCGAGATATAATATTTCATCAGATGAATATTTCCTCGTTGAAAATCGTAACAGGGATCCTCAAAACAAGGGTTTGGATATCACTATCCAAAAACCGGGCGGACAAACCGTTACCCGGCACATTTCAGATCAGGATGAATATTTCAATCCGGATTATCCTGACAGTATTGAAGCGAAGCTGGCATCCGGAGTTGTAACCAACGTCAGTAATTTCGACTGGAGTTTGCCTGGCGGACTCGATACAGAAAGTAAGGATCCACGCGTACTTAATGGCGGCATTTTAATCTGGCATATCGACGATGCTGTCATTCGAAATAACCTGGCTGAAAATACTATCAATAATAATCCCGCTCGCAAGGGTGTAAACCTTATGGAAGCCGATGGCGCACAGGATATAGGGAAAGATGCCCTTTCGATATTGCTTGGAAATGTAACTGGTGGTACTCCATACGATTTCTGGTGGAAAGGTAACGATGCTTCCGTAATTAGTCAGAATGGCGATACTCTTCGATTATATCAGAACCGATTTGCCGATAATACACACCCAAACAATCGAAGTAATACGGGCAGCCCCAGCTTCTTTGAGTTTTATGACTTTTCGCCCAACCTCCCCGTCGCTACTTTTAGGGCAAAACCGGAACAACCTGACTGGTTTAATACCATTTCTATTGCACCGTCACAGAAAGCTGATTCTGTAATTCAAAACACCAGCGATTATGTTCAGGGTTACCCATTGGGACTGCAACTTTACGTCTCCGGTTCCGATTCGTTATTGATCATTCCAACTCCCAAGGACGTTTATTCTTTAAAAATCAATCAGGGCAGCAATCATGACTGGTATGATTTTGGATTTTCAGTTCCGCAACAACCGTTCATTGGCAAATACCTAATTTTAACCCATAATAAAAATCTTTACTCCGGTAACGGTTCAACGCAAGCCTGGAATTACACGAATGGAAACTGGCAGATGGTTTGGAATAACAATCAAATTTCATCATCCACAGGCTTCATAAGTTCCGAGGCAGGAGATACGCTTGATTTTGATTTTGGGAAGGATCGTATAAACATCAATGATGGCAGCTCATTATCTTCATTTTCGCAGGATGTACAGCGATCAAAGCCTGTCAACGGACAATACTCTTACATTCAAAACAAGACTTTTCAAATTGCAGGCTCTAATTATGTTAATTCCAGCTGGTTCCAAAATTCCACAACCGGACAAAGATTATATACCGGTTCGCTGATACCGGATACGCAAAATACTCCGGCATTTTTCGCCCTGGATCTGAATGATTTATATCTTATTGAGCCTCAAAACGGAAGCCCCGCTGTAACAACCATCGTTGATCATAATCCAATCAGTTGGCCGGCTTTTGCGGATTACACCGGAGATGGCAATTTGGATTTTATTTATATCGACAAAAATCATAATACTCTTGTTGCAAAAAACCTGAATGGCGCATTGCTGGATGGTTTTCCGGTAAAACCTCCTAAAGGTTCCAAATTCGTCGGAGCACCTCTTGTGGCCGACATAAATGGCACAGGCAAACCTGATTTATTAGTTGAGGTCCAGGATAGTATTTCCTACACGATTCACGCCTATAACCAAAAACAGCAGGAATTATCCAATTTCCCCGTATATGTCGGCTCCATTAATAATTATCAGTTTGAACCTGTTCATCCCATTTTTATTGATAAAACATTATATGCCGTAAGTCCGAAAGGTGATATCCGGGCCTGGTATTTTCCCAAAACAGGTAAAGCAGACTGGCGTTCTCAATATGGAAACGGGCAGTTCAACAAGATTTATACTGAAAGACAGCTTAATAACTCACCAAATACTGATTTTGGCATTCTGAATAAGAAAGAAACCTACAACTGGCCAAATCCGGCAAATAATGAAACCTATATAAGATACCAGACGCAAGGTCCGGCTACCATTCAGATAACCATTATCACAATGGCCGGAAGAACCTTATTCAGCAAGACTATAGATGCAAAAGGCGGTGTACCTGAAGAAACACAAATAAACACCCAAAGCTGGGGAAATGGTGTTTATTATGCCAGGGTTCGGGCAAAAATAAATGGAAAAACGGATTCAAAACTCATTAAAATTGCTGTAATACATTGATATTGCGAAGAATCCATATCACCCATTTCTTTCTAATCGCTGCTATGGCGATGCTCATTGTTTTTCCGAAGGTTACCCGTGCACAGGTGAACCCGCAGGATTACAACTACCCGGAAAATCAGCGTCCGTGGTACACCATTTCCAGTAAACATTTCCTGATTCATTTCCAAAAAGGAAACAGCCGTTCGGCACAGGTGGTTTCCAGGGTTGCCGAGGAAGTTTATGGCCCGATCACGCAATTATATCATCACGAACCGAATACCAAAATCAGCATCATTCTTCACGATCGCGAGGATTATTCCAACGGGGCCTCCTATTTCTTTGATAATATGATCGATATTTGGGTCCCGGCGCTGGATATGCCATTACGCGGCACGCATGATTGGTATCGGAATGTGATCAGCCACGAATTTACGCATATGATTCAGCTTCAATCCGCTATGAAACGTAAGCGAAGCGTCCCCGCTATTTATTTCCAGTGGCTCACGTACGAAAATATCCGGCGCCCTGATGTTCTTTACGGGTATCCCGACGGTATTATCACGTTTCCATTTGCAAGCATCAGTGTACCGTCGTGGATGGCAGAAGGAACAGCGCAATTTCAAAGAGAAGGCCTTCATTACGATTTCTGGGATACGCACCGTGACATGGTTTTACGTACGAGAATTATGGACCATACTCAGCTATCGCTGGGAAAAATGGGAACGTTCACCTCGAAAACGAGCATAGAACGAGAAGTCGTTTACAACCAGGGTTTTGCATTAACCCGTTACCTTGCCCACCGGTTTGGCGAAGATGTCTTGTATAAGATTTCCCGCGCTTTAGCGAAAAAAGGGGTGAATGATGTCGCCAAAGCCATGAAAATGGCCACCGGTATTGATGGAAATGTCATCTACAAACAATGGGTTGATTCCCTTCACATGGAATACCAACAGGCTTTATCTCCCCTGAAATTTACTCGTTCCACACCTGTAGAATCCAAAGGTTTCTATGATTTAAACCCGGTATTTTCACCTGACGGAAAAACACTGGCTTATCTGTCCAACAAAGGCCAGGATACCTATGAAGTCAAACTGTATTTTCACAACTTAAAAACCGATAAGACCGTTCTCGCTTTCAGAAATGCTTCCCCGTTTTCTAAAAGTACCAATAATACCTATAGCGATGGCACGCTTATCAGGCCCGAGCTGAAAATTGAATCCTCGGCTTATTCTTATTCACCGGATGGGAAGAAAATTGCGTACAGCCGGCTTACTCTGAATAAATACGGTGAAGATTATAAAGATATCTTCATTTATGATTTACAGACCCGCAAAAGTACACGAATCACGCATAGTAAACGGATTACGGAACCGGCATGGAGTCCGGACGGAAAGCAAATTGCTGCCGTCATTGAGGGAGATGCCACCATTAACCTCGCCCTGTTAAATGTAAAAGACAAGAGCATCAAATTGCTGACCCACTTCCAAAACGGACAGCAGGTTTATCATCCGGCGTGGTCGAAAAATGGTAAGTATATTTATTACAGCGAATCGGATACAGCCCGACGAAAAATTTATAAACTCGATATCGCAACAGATACTTCTTCCCGCATATTAGGTGATGGTATTTATAATTATCGGGATCCTGAAATGGGCCCTGAAGGAAAATATTTATACTATTCCAGCGATAAGACGGGCATTTTTAATATTTACCGGATGAATATGGAGACGGGAAAAAGCAGGCAGCTGACCAGTGTTCATGGTGGTGCATTTTTCCCGACAGTAAACAAAAGTGGGGATCTCTCCTATTCAGAGTATAAAGCTTCCGGCTATAAAATCAGCATGGCGAAAATTCCTGATTTGTTAGCTATGGATTCCCTGGGAACCTATGTGCGTCCGGCATTAGCCGATACATTTCATGTAAAAGCCGCTTACACTCATCTGAATAAATTTAACGACAATGATCTGAATCAGTTTTCGTCTAAAATCATGGCTGAAGCCGACACCGGTAGTTATCATTTTTCGATCAAAACACGGGGTGAACCTAATCAGAGAACATTGTATTCCTATAAAGATGTATTTACGAATTTCAGCTTTTACCCGGTTATTCGATTTGATAATTATGCACGTCCCGAAGGCGCAAACGGACCTCTTTTAACGGGTGGAAAAGTTGGAAAACTGGCTGAAAACCTGTGGAGGGATAACAAAATCGGTTTTTACATGTCATCGCATGATGTACTGAACAAGTTTTCTATTTTTGGCGGTGCATTATTTGGTTTTGGCTCATTATCTTCGAATGGCATCACCGATTTCCTGTCTCCTTCCCGACTTTCAAACCTGGATCGTGATTTATTCCTGACCGTCGATTACGATGGACTGCCTTTCATCAAACGCCGCTGGTCGCCGGACATTTCTGTCGAACTTTATAATATGCGGCGTAATGTAAAAAACGGATTGTCGGTTACGGATTATCCATGCGTTTCTTGTCTGCCTGATACCCAAAAAGTTGATATTGCTTACAACATCTGGGAGGCGGATGTGTATTTACGCAGTAAAATAAATAACTGGAGTCTATTGGAATTGGGAGCTTCCTATTCGCCCTATAAAGTTTCCAATTCATCATTTTACTCCAAAGAATACAAAAGCACTGTCAGTGGAACTTCATCGCGTTATTATATCGGCACCGGCCTGACAGCGGCCTATATCTTCCGGTTGAACGAACCCTATAGAAATGATGATATCGCTCCGATTGGCATCAAAGGCCAGGTTCGCCTGAACTATCAGCCAAGTAAATTACTCGACAAATACCAACTCAAGGATGGCCTGTTGTCTCCGGAGTACAAGAATTATGAAAATAAATCAGCCGAAGCCAATGTAAAATACGGGTTTCATGCCCTTGGTGAGACTATAGAGCTGAAATCACGCTTTTTCACATATTTCAACAATCCAAGTGATTATTTCTTCCTTGATTACATCGGTGGATTAACAGGAATGAGAAGTTATCCATATTTTGCCATCGGTGGCACGACTACGGCCTATGCCGAGATGTCGTACATTTTCCCGGTTATAACTAACTTAAACAAGCAATATGGACGATTTACACTGGATAAAATTTTTACCCGGTTATTTATTGAAACAGGCAACGGATGGGGCGGCCCGCTCAATATCGGCAACAATTTAAAAACAGGAATCGGTGCTGAACTGAGGGTTAGCCTGAATACCAATTATTTCTTCCCGAGCCGATTCTTTATCAGCGGAGCTTATGGATTGAATAAATTTGGCGTTCATCTGCCATCCGAGTTTATCACCGATACCGGAAGCAACCGTGTCAGTTATGGAAAAAGCATCTTAATCCATTTCGGACTATTATTCGATTTTGATATGTAAGCTCATTCAAAGTACATTTTAGTGTCAGACACCTAATTGACGAATTCATGAAATCAATTCAAAAGTTTACGTGGATATTATTGATGTTCGCCCTGCATATCATCGTTGCGCGGCCGGCATTAGGGCAGGATTACAGTGTGGTCATTTCTAAAACGGTTCAGGAAAAGCCGAATAAAAAAATAGTATCCCACAATCTGCTTCCTTTTCAGTTGTACACCTTCAGTAATGATTCGGTTACATCAAAAAAAGTCACTTCAAACAAAGGATTCTTTAATACTATTGAACGAAAACCGGGACTGGCATTTTTGTCATCTGCTGCTGTTCCCGGAATCGGACAAATGGCGAACGGACAATGGCTGAAAGCCGGTATATTTCTTACCATTGAAGCGGCTGCATTAACCTATCACTTTGTAATGCAGAACGAGGGCAACAATCTTACCAGGGATTATCATCAATATGCCGATTTGAACTGGAGTGTTGTGAAATATGCCCGTTTTTTGGTCGATTATCACAATGCTTTTTACCCAAATAACCCCATAACGTACAATTCACTGGCAAATCCAGGGTATCAATTGGGAACCAGTTCAGCGAATACCCGTGACGACTGGAAACGTGTCAATATCAATGCGGTACACCAGCTTGAGCGAAAAACGTATTACGATGGAACAAGCGGCAATGCCTTCTCTCATAATCTGCCTGATTTGGGTTCGCAGCAATATTATGAGCTCATGAGCAAATATTATCAGTTCGGACCGGGTTGGAAAGATTTCAATACACAACCCACCCAGATTGTATGGGAACCCAACGGTATGTCATATGACTGGCATTTGGGCGCTCATCGCGCCGCTGATTTCAATGATCATCTCCGTACGGCCAGCAGAATGCTGACTTTAGTCATCGTCAATCACTTTGTTTCCGCTTTTGATGCTTATTTTACATCAAAACTTCATAATGAAAGACTGCATGCCTCCGTTTATTACATAAACGATCAAAACAATGGCCTCAGATTTCAATTGAGTTTTTAGGAATGAACTTCTGATCGTATCTTTATACAATGTTCAAGAAATTATTAAAAGACATCCGATTTTATCTTCTGCTTCTGAGTATAGCATTGTTTGGCGCTATTTTTCTTGCGTTGCTCAATTTCTATATCATGCCCTATTATACCCGGTATAACCAGGGGCTTACCGTTCCTGATGTGACTAAACTGCCCTTCACCGAAGCCAGAGAACTACTAAAACGGGACGGATTGAGGGATTCTGTCATCGACAGAAGGTACACCGCTTCGTACCCGCCGGATTACGTTATCGATCAGTCACCATCACCCTCTTTAATTGTGAAACCGGGACGCTTCATTTATCTGACGGTCAATGCAGCCAATGCACCGAAAGTAGAGGTTCCCAACGTAGAAAATATGTCTCTCAGAAACGCCCAGCTGCAATTGAAAAATTATGGGCTAGAATTCGGTGGGGCCACCTACGTTTCTTCACCTTTTAAAAACACAGTTTTACGACAATCGATACAAGCAGGAATATCTGTAGAGAAAGGCACGATTGTAAGCCTGACAGTCAGTGACGGACTAGGTGTTAATAAAGTTCTGGTCCCGAAGTTAACCGGATTGCGGATGTATGAAGCACAAAGCAAGATTAGAAATGCTGGATTACGAACCGGTGAGATTATTTATAAACCGGATGCCAAACTGGATCCCTACATTGTCATCAGCTATTCTCCATCCGACAAAGACAGCCTGTTGGAAGGTTCGCTGGTAAATTTAGTAGTCTCAGAACGTCCGTCATCTTTATCCCAGGAAGGTACCGAAACCGGACCGGTAAACGCTGATACGACCCAGATAAAAAACGACTCTATCCCGGCTGCTGCCAAACCCAATAATCACAAAAACTGATATTTCATGTCTACTTCGATTATTGCTCCTTCTATTTTAGCCGCTGATTTTACTCATCTTGAGCAGGATATTCAAAACAGTATCGCAGGTGGAGCAGAATGGATTCATTGCGATATCATGGATGGACATTTCGTGCCTAATATTTCATTCGGACCTTTAGTGGTTGAAGCAGCAAACAGAAGTACCGATGTATTTCTTGATGTTCACCTGATGATTTATAACCCCGATGATTATGTGAGTGCTTTCGTTAAAGCCGGTGCCGATCAGATTACGGTTCATTACGAAGCATCTACCCACCTTCACCGTTCCATTCAGAAAATTAAGTCGGAAGGTATCCGGGCCGGTGTTGCTATCAATCCGGCGACCTCCTTACATAACATCGAACCCATTTTACCAGATGTTGATTTAGTACTGCTGATGACGGTAAATCCTGGCTTTGGAGGACAAAAATTTATAGAGCATAGTTACAATCGAATCAAAGAGTTGGTTGCCCTGAGAAATAAAGAAGGCCTCCGGTTTCTCATTGAAGTAGATGGTGGAATAGGGCTGAAAAATATCGAACAGGTATCCCATAGCGGCGCTGATGTTTTTGTTGTTGGGAGCAATATTTTCAAAACGGATGATATCACACAAAGTGTGGCCGAATTACATAAAAAGGCTGTTTCAGGAAAACGACTTCTTGTCTGAATGTTATTATTCTTCTAATTGTTTTAAAAAAGCTGGAAAATTTCGTATCTGGTTAGCAGAATGACTTTATTCTTATTAAATGAATAAACATATTTGTTTATATAGTCACGAAGCGAATGCTCCATGAAAATTCTAACTAAAGCCTGAATAATTATCGAAGCTAAGACGCAAATAAAAGAACAAAAAATTGTCATTACAGGTGTGGAGCCTGTGTTAATACTTGGACTGAAGGATAAAAACCTTTCTAAAATTGAACAGGCCTATCCAAATATCCGCCTGACAGCACGAGGAAACATTCTTAGAATCAGCGGTTCAGAAACCGAAGTAAATGAAGTTAAAACTATCATCACCGATCTGATTGATATCACACGGCGCAAAGGGGTTCTTTCCGAAGCGGATGTGGATACCGTCCTGGCTCTCAAAAAAACCGATCCCATTGGCGAAACACAAAAGTTTTTCGAATCGGATATCATTCTTCAAACCTATAGTGGCGAATCAGTAAGAGCTAAGACTCCCGGCCAGAGGAACATTGTTCAGACCGTTCAAAATAACGACATTGTATTTGCCATCGGTCCGGCCGGTACCGGTAAAACCTACACTTCGGTAGCCCTGGCTGTAAAAGCGCTGAAAGAACGGCGAGTCAAAAAAATTGTTCTGTGTCGTCCTGCTGTTGAAGCCGGTGAAAGCCTGGGATTCCTGCCCGGCGGACTCCGTGAAAAAATCGATCCCTACCTGCGCCCGCTTTATGACGCGCTGGAAGAAATGATTGATTATGAGAGTCTTGAACTGAATATGGCAAAGAATATCATTGAAATTGCTCCATTGGCTTATATGCGTGGTCGAACGTTAAACAACGCTTTTGTCATCCTGGATGAAGCCCAGAATGCTACAAATATGCAAATGAAGATGTTTTTAACTCGTTTGGGACTCAACAGCCAGGCCATAGTTACGGGCGATATCACTCAAACCGACTTGCCCAGCACACAGGCTTCGGGGCTAATCTCTATACAGCAGATACTCGAAAACATCAAGGGAATTAAATTCGTTTACCTCGATCAGCGGGATGTTGTCCGCCACCGGCTTATCAGAGATATCATTCAGGCTTACGACCGCTACGAGAATAAAAATAAATCCTGAAATCCTTATATTTATAGCGATT
This sequence comes from uncultured bacterium, assembly GCA_963783355.1. Taxonomy (GTDB): domain Bacteria; phylum Bacteroidota; class Rhodothermia; order Balneolales; family DATFMH01; genus CAWANF01. The sequence goes on along the minus strand of CAWANF010000013.1, from coordinate 73,811 downwards.
TCAAAAATCATCATTCAGATTCCTTAAATCAGATAACTATTTGTGCAAACTTACGCAGCTCCCTTATATGAAGGCACTTTTTCCGTCGGATTGGATAAAATTTTCAAACCGATGCAACGGGACAGCAAACCAGAAAAAGGTTCATTAAGAATTGCTATTCAACCGTTTTTGTTAAACACACCTGATCGAAAATTTTTACTCGATACGGGTCTTGGCGAACTGGGTCAGGGCACATCCATTGATACTATTTGCCGGAATCTGTCTCATCATGGCCTGTCGGAATATGACATTACGGATATCATCTGCAGCCATCTTCATTTTGATCACCTGGGAGGACTGGCGAACAGGAAAAATGGTTATTGGGAACTCACTTTTCCGGATACGAAGCTCTGGGTTTCGGAAAATGACTGGAAGAAGGCTTTATCTGAAAAAGTTTTCTATGATGATTTAAAAACGGAATTTCTTCATTTCATCGATGCCCGCGCCGACATTCATTTCCTGAAAGAACAGGATCATCCATATCCTGAAATTGAGGTATACAAAATTGGCGGGCACAGTGAATTTCACCAGGTAATCCTGTACCGTTCCGGTGGACATAAATATATGATGGCCGGTGATGTCCTGCCGACCAAAGGCCATGTCAATCAGAAATTTGCCGCCAAATATGATTTCGATCCAAAAGAAAGCATACAGGCACGCCAGGAATTGGCAAAAAAAGCATTAGAAGAAGAATTCGTGATTTTGGCTTATCACAGCAGTGAAACTCCAATGTTTCGTTTAACCGGATATGATGAAAAAAAAGGATACACCATTGAAAGCGTCAACGAATACGCCAAGCGCTGAAGCGATTGATTCTATCTATTCATTTTTAACAGAAACGGGCTTTTCTGAATCTGTTGACGCCGCTATCATTTTGGGATCGGGCCTTGGAGGATTCGAGCAGAGACTGACACATACATTATCAATCACTTATAAAGACATTCCCGGTTTTCCACAAACTACCGTTGCCGGACATAACGGCACCTTGTCCATCGGCACCATTGGTTCAAAGACCGTTCTGGTATTTTCGGGCAGATTTCATCACTACGAAGGCCATCCTTTTGAACGAACGCTGCTCCCTGTCCATCTTTCGCATGCGTTTTCTTCTGATATTCTTTTAGTTTCCAACGCGGCAGGTGGAATCAATAATCGATTCCAGGTTGGTGATCTTATGCTTATCGACAGCCTGATCGTACCGGGCGTGTTGATCAAAACATCTGAGACTTCCCTTTGGAGCAGCTATCAGAATGAAACTTCCGTGCGAAAAGCAACATCCATTGCAGCACAGATGGGTTTGCATCTGGTCAGGGGCACCTATTTTTATGCCAAGGGGCCATCCTATGAAACGAAAGCCGAAATCAAAGCTTTCCGAACTATGGGAGCTGATGCTGTTGGCATGTCGACAGCCCCGGAGTTAATCGAGGCACAACATTTAGGCATGCGAAGCCTCGGAATATCACTTATAACGAATATGGCCGCGGGGGTAAGCAAACAAAAACTGGCGCATGAAGAAATCAAAGAAGCGGCTTCAAAACGAGCACTGGATTTTGCCCGTTTGATGGAGACTTTTATTCAGCAACTTTGAGAATCTGTCCGGCATTTCCGGTCTGAATTTATTTACTCAAACGAATTTTATAGAATAATCTGAAAGGATAAGTTACCACAAGTTTAATCCTGTTCAATAAACGATAAAAAAATAGAAATGGGACAGGTTGTTTTACTTGCAAGAAATCCCTCCTGCTCCAAAATTGATCACCGCTCACCCCATACACATGATCCACAATTTTCCTGAACCCGTTATCTTTCAGAAATCGTTGAACCTCTTTTTTTAAAGGCTGATCTCTGTACAGAGGTACCGTTTCCACTTCAAGCCAGATATTATCAATATTCCGGAGCATTTCCCCGGCCCCTTTTAATACTTTTAACTCGGCTCCCTGCACATCCAGATGCATAAAATGGACGCAATCAATCTCATTTTTCCTGCAAAATGTATTTAATGTCTGTGTTGATACCGGGATCTCATTTTCGAATTTCAGCCAGGGAGTATATCTGGTGGACTTATCAGGCGGTAATAAAGAACTGCTCTTATTTCCGAAATCCCAGTCTACTTCTGTTCCCTCATACGCTTCAGGCCGGCCCCCGGAAACATGTAAAGTGGCTTCGCCCTCCGAATTCGTGAATGCTGATTCAACAACATGGATATTTTTTACCCCGGTTTTATCAATATTCCATTTTATGCGTTCAACATTCGATGGTAAGGGCTCAACAGAATACACTTCCGCATTGAGAAAATTCCGGACGTAGCGCACAGAACTGACTCCTTCACAGGCCCCGATATCAAAAAAGATGAGCGGTTCATCATTGGAATAAAAAGCTCTCAAAAGCTTCCCGACAATGCCAAGCCGCAAATCATTGAGATGTGTATTACGATCAAACATCTGACTAAATGAATATTCTGATTTTCAAAACGTTATGTTGAATATACATTCATTTAATTAATGTGTGCATTCCTTTTTCGTATTTATTAAAGCCAGGGAATGAATTACGCTCTGTATTTATCTAAATAATCTTTCATCTTAATTTTTTTCATCGCACTATCAGAACTCATATATCGTATTTTTCCAAATACCGGCCGTTCAAACCAGGGGCGATCGAACCGGCCTAAAACCCAGAAGATACCGGTATAACTATTCGGATCACGGCCATCGATGGCATATTTATTATTCAGATGGATCATGATATCCAGTGCTTCTTTCGGATGAGAAGTCCATTCAAGAATCTTCTTTCCCCATAACATGCGCAGGTAATTATGAATATATCCTTCCCTGACTAATTGTCGCTGCGCCGCATTCCAAACCGGATCATGCGTCTTTGCCTGTTCAAATTCTTCCGGTGAATAAACATATTCCCGGACATCAGAGCTGTGTTTTTCGAGTGTTTCCAGCACCCAGTCCGGCAGCGATTCGTAGGCATCATAATCAGGAGTGTGGTGACAAAAATGAAATCCCGTTTCCCGCCAGGTAATCAATTCATCGAGGTATTTTTGAATGGAATCATTTCCCCCGAAATAGCCATGATTTTTACCATTCTGATAAGTTATCTGCCCTAAATCCCAACCATTCGGCTGTTGTTCCAGCAATGCTTTAACGATTTCATACTCTGAAATGAGTCCAAAGTGCAGCCACGGACTTAAATGACTGGTCCCATCCCGATCGGGATCATTCCGTTCATCTCCATATTTCTCTAACTTAGCATGTATGAAATGACCCAATTGTGATAATGCGGCCTGTCGTGTTCCGTTTATAGTCAATGACTTAACATCATGATCGATATCCAGACCCGGGATAAATTTTTCTTTTTGAAAAAGCAGCTCGCCGGCCATTAGCCATTTTTCACGAATATCACGTACATCCGGTTCTTTGGTGAGTACATGCAAATCTTCCAATGGATTTTCTTTGGGTGGATTTGTATAGGCTTCCAGGAAATGCTGCTGCATTATCCTTCGAAACTGGTAGGCGGAATATGGGGCTTTAGAGGTTAGCCCCAGCGGGATCAATCCATTGGAATCTATGGTGCAATAGGGAATATTCCATTTTTGAGGGAGCTCTTTATTCCTTTTTTGCATGATAAATGCCGGAAACTCATCCGTCACCAACAAACAGGCTCGTTTAGCCAATGCTTCTGTTAACTTTAGCCCTTCTCCCTTATTGACTTCCAAATGAGGATAATATATGAGATTGCTTTCATCGGTTTTCGATTTTATGTTCCTGCATTCCCTCCATGAAAAAAGCATGGAAACGGTCGGATATCCAGGGATAATCGATAACGAGGCTTTCAAGTACAACCAGGGGTCTATTGAGTTTATTGGCCCATCCTATGGCATATTCCAGGGCATAATTATAGTGGAACCTGCGATTAATCTGCATCCAGTACAAGACGAACTCCCCGTCTTCCTGTATTCTTAAGTCATTTTGCCAGAATACGCGGTGGCTGTTTATATTTTTTAACCCCATGAAATCTCTGATTATCCTAATCGATTTTTGAAACTAAAGTAAAAAAACACAAAAATCGTTTCATGAACCATTTATCTCCGTTTATGACGTCCTGTGGGGCAACTGGAATTGAGAATAAAAAAAAATCACACTTTAGCTTGACTATTTTCATAATACTACTATTTTAGTATTAAAGATTTCATACAACTTAATATTTCTGACATATGAAAAAATCACTCACTCCATTGGGCGAAACTGAAATGGAAATTTTACATCATGTCTGGGCCCTTAAAAAAGCAACCGTAGCCGAAGTACAGGAGCGTATTCTTCAGACCCGGAAAGTGGCTTACACAACGGTCATGACCATCATGAAAAACCTGGCTGATAAAGGATACCTAACTTATGTAAAACAGGGCGTAACTTATGTTTATTCACCCAAACGGACAGAAAGCGATGTTAAATCCAGCCTGCTTCACGGACTGATGAAAAAAGTATTCCAGGGTTCACCTGCCGAGTTAGTCCAAACGCTGGTAAAAAATGAACATCTCTCGGAAGAAGAGATCGAAGAGATTAAAAAGCTCATTGACAAAATGGATAAATAGTCATGAATGCCCTCGTCAATCAACTCAGCACGCTTGGTCAGGCCAGCCTGAATTTCTTCTGGTTCCCCATATTGATCTGGACCGCCCTGGCCACGCTTGTCTATCTCGGACTCAAAATGTTCCGGGATCTAAATGCCCTGTACCAGTATCATCTCCGGACCGCCTTACTTGCGGCCCTGCCGGCCGGACTGCTCTCCTGGTCCCTTCTGAACTGGTATCTCGCGGCAGATGCCATCCAGGCTTCATCGGCCAAAATCATCTACGTGATGAACCCGATTTCGGTCACCGCGCAACCAGTCAGCACCTTCCCCGGGTTTTTCCTTCTTTACGCCTGAACTTGGGATCGGCATCCTGTTCGTCATGCTTCTTACTTTTGCCATGTATCAGCTCATTCGTTTTATCGTTCATTTTCGGTCTCTGCATGTCTACAAGAAATCCATGTCCCTGATATCTTTGCGGCATTATCCGGATTTATCGGAAGGCAATCGCCGTCTACTGCGGCTCATTCCGGCCGAAATTCAACTCGCTCTTTGCGATGAACCCCAGATTCCCTCCACCTTCGGATGGCGAAAGCCTGTCATTGTGGTCCCGGCCCTTCTCTGCAGTAACACAGCAAAGCTGAACCTGGCTATTCGTCACGAGCTCATTCATATCAGGCAGCATGATTACCTGGTAAATATGGGAGTACAATTGGTCAGCCGCATATTTCGGTTCCATCCCCTGGTGGGGAGGATATCTCGGGAGATTCATGAATACAGCGAAATCAGCTGTGATAACGAAGTTTTAAGCGATACTTCGATCCCAGCCAGGCATTACGCGTACCTGCTCTTCGAATTGCTGCAACTCCCGGTGATCAACCAAAGTAACATGGTTAACATGGCCCATCCCGATTCGAATATCAAAAAGAGGATTCACGCTATGAATACCACCCAAAGAAAAAGCAAGTCAATTCGGGTCAGTATTTCTTTGTTTACAATAATATTGGCAGGTATCTCAATAATAATGGCCCTATCAGGATTGCATGATCCGGGTGCTTTCGCACAATCCCGTTCCGGCCAGAATATGAAAATCAAAAATCCGGTTATTACTATAAATAATCAGCTTTTGACGCTGCCCGGCCGAAATCAAAATATCATATTGAACGGCTCACTCTCTCAAATCTTTTATATCCGGACGGCAGGCTATGGAACGTTTCTTATTTCAGGAAAAACCTTCGATGATGCCCAATCTACAGGAACTATTAAGGGTAAGAAAATTTCCTTTTCAATCGACAATACGGAAGTTAACATTACCACAAGTGATCCCATTCTCACATCAACCAAGGAAAATCAAATTTGGGTTAAACATTCAACAGACAACGGGTTAAGAACACTGACCGTTGTAGGGTATGGTTCCAGGCAACATGTCTACGGGTTACAAACACCCTCTGTTACCGGCAATGGTTCCATCCTGCAGATTCAACAACATACTACAAAACCGAAGAAAAAGGTCATTGAACATCCCCTCGCTATGTTGGGATTTGCCAACAATTATGATGATTACCAGGAAAATAATTTTCCTGAATCGACATATTACTCTTCCCAAACCCATAGTGAAATAGTTTATAATTCGGCTCAAAAAATGCCCGAATTACTCGGGGGAATAGCATCTATTCAAAAAAATATTATATACCCGGAAGAAGCAAGAAAAAAAGATATGCAGGGTCGTGTATTTGTTGAATTTGTCATAAATAAGGAGGGAAAGGTTCAACATCCAAAAGTAATTCGCGGCATCGGCGGGGGTTGTGACAAAGAAGCTATAAGAGTGGTTAAACAAGCCAGATTTAAACCTGCTAAGCTGCACGGTAAACCGGTAAATATGCTGTATTCACTGCCCATTGTTTTCAAATTAAAAAGCTAGTCCGGCTAGCAATTCTCAAATTTTAATTATAAACCGGTTGTATCAACATATCATAGAGATCTCCGGTTTTATAATCATAGAAGTCCCGCCGGCAACCATGGCGGGACTTTTTTATTTCCGGACTTAGTTATTTCATATCCATTTAATTACTTTACTTTAATCTGGATTATTCACCAAGAAATTTAGTCGTGATCAAGGCGAAGTTGAAAATGGGCAGGAAACACACCCTCGTGCTTTGATTAAGCATTTTTAGCTTTAAAGAAGAGCACGACAAAATTTCACAGCTCTTTTTAGAGTCCTCAAAAATGAGGAACATATTCTTATATTTACAATACGATAGGTATTGTTTCTTTTTAGTTAAGTGAATAATCCGGGTTAAATGAGTTATATAAAATCCGGCTTGTCAGGGAGAACTTTTTTTGGACACATTACGCGAATCGAACCATGGACATAAAATTATAGCCCGGAGCATTCATCTTCTAACCGCATCCGGGGCGGCGCTTGGACTTTGGGCCATCATTTCTGTTTTTCAAGGGCAAATCCAGTTATCATTATGGCTGATGGCGGCTACCATTATCATTGATGCTGTGGATGGCTCTCTTGCCCGCTATTTTCAGGATAAAAGAACGTTTGCCGGAAATTGACGGAAGTCTTCTGGATAATATCGTCGATTACTTTACCTGGACGATCGTTCCTTTTGTCTGGGGCATCCAGGTAATGCATATTTCTCTTGTTGTGGCTGCTATCTGCGTGACCGCTGCTTTATTTGGGTTCAGCAATGTGAAAGCCAAAACAGCAGATCATTTTTTTACCGGTTTTCCCAACTACTGGAACCTGGTACTATTTCATCTTTATGTTTTACATATTCCAGCGGCCATCTCAGAAATCATCCTTTTGGCAGGTGCTGTTTTAATATTTGTCCCATTGAAATGGATTTATCCATCACGAACCCTCTTTCTCCGAAAAACGACGTTGGGACTTTCATCCATTTATGCCATACAATTAATAGCCATGCTTTGGTTATTTAATCGGATACCGGAATGGCTGGCGTGGACTTCTTTATTCTTCCCTGTTTATTATATTGCAACAACGCTTTACATCAACATTACAGGGAAGACTTTACAAACATAAATTCACAATTATGAAATCAGTTTTCTTGCAGGAATATTCCGATCTGATTGATATTGAACTTAAATCCGTTATTAAAAGTTTAAAAAATGTTCCCGAATCGTCATTATGGGAAACGCGGGGAACCATTGCCAATTCCGCCGGGGTTTTGGCCCAACACTTAACCGGAAACCTCAACCATTATATTGGTTCTGCACTTGGCAACACGGATTATAAAAGAAACCGGGATATCGAATTCAAAAAATCAGATAAAACAAAAGCGGATTTAGTTGATGCACTGGAAAAGACGCGAATAATGATACAAAAGGTAATCCCTTCCATCGACCCCGAACTGTTGAACAAGCCGTTTCCGATTGAAAATGCTGACTCCGTATCCACAAGTAAAATGCTACTGAAAATCATACAGCATCTTAGTTATCACAGCGGACAGTTAAATTACCTGAGTCGAATTTTAGACTGATAACTTTTACTTCGAAACTTTTTATTTCTTTATTTCGTACAAATAGTCAAAAGTTAAGCTTAGATTTTTTTAGAATTTAAAAGGAGTTCTTAAATGAGCCGTAATAGATTAACAAAATCATCTTCCAATAAAATGCTTTTTGGTGTTTGCGGTGGAATTGCGGAATATTGGGGCTGGGACGCAACTATTGTACGAATTATTTTTGTAATTGCCAGTCTTTTTGGTATGGGCTCACCGATTATCATCTATCTGGTTCTGGCCATTATAATGCCCCGGCGATAAAATCATTCTCTTTTAAAAAAAAATGCAGTATTTGGCGTCTCTGCATTGATTGACACCTTTTATCAATAAGGCACAAGTATTAATGCGTGATATCTCACGTCTCATATCTCTGTACTCTATACTAAATTTATATTTGGAAAATTTGTTATAAGCCGTTTTCTTATGTAAGATATTTATACTCTTAGCCGGTTCGACATGAATACCATACGCTTCGGAATAATTGGCCCGTCTGATCGCACCCAAATTTGGGAGCGTCGTCTCCGACCGATAGCATCGGTCCCTGAAGTTATTATAGCCAAGAAAATTGAAGCCCTTGCCGACGCCGACGCATGCGTAATTTTGCATGATGGGCCAGAAAGTGCTCAAATAGCATTAGAAGCAATTCGAATGGGTTTAAATGTCTTTCTGGTTTCACGAATTCCAACCGATCACGACACTGTAGAATCTCTCTATCATACATCAGAAGAAGCAAACGTGGTTCTGCAATTCGCGCATTGGGCAACGTTCACGCAGCCATCTCAATGGATGATGGATCATATTTCCAAGCCGAAACTCATTCATATTCGCAAAGATATTCCACATTCCGCTTATCTCGAATACGATGCTCCATTCGATCAGTTATGGATTGAAGATTTAGGCCTGGTACTCAAATGGATGAATTCCCAGGTTCATCATGTGGAAGCAAATCTTATAAATCTGAATGATAATGAAGAAATGGCCATTCAAATTTATCTGCGTTTTGATAATGGATCCACTTCCGTAATTTTCGTTAATACAATGAGCACAGAAGCCCGTCATGAACGATTTGCCGCAGGAAACAAAATGACGGTTCAATGTGATGTTTTGAATAAAACAATTCGGGTAGCACAACCCGGTCCCGATAATCACTATTATTTCGAGAAACGCCAGATGGATGATCAGGTTCCGGCTGATCTGGCATTAAATATGTTCATAAAATCTATACAGTTACGGCGGCCATCTGCATTTTCCGGTTACGAAGCCTTCCAACTTTCCACGGTTATCGATAAAATAAAAGACAGAATTGTTCGATAGACTATGGTAAGAGAATGAGTATTCAGACAATAATTTCAGCCTATTGTCTGACCAAAGTTATTAATAAATTATAGAGACTAATCATTAATCAAAAAATCAGTTCATTACATGAATACCATAAGAATTAAACAAGTTGACGCATTTACGAGAAAACCATTCAGTGGAAATCCGGCCGGTGTTGTATTAGATGCCAAGCAACTTAAGAGTACCGATATGCAGAAAATAGCTAAAGAAATGAATGTTTCTGAAACGGTATTCGTGATGGACTCAAAAGATGAAGAAGCAGATGTCCGCCTCCGCTGGTTTACCCCTTCTCAGGAAGTAAATTTATGTGGACATGCCACCATTGCTGCTTTTCACGCTATGGCAGAAGAAGGAATGTTTGGCCTGGAAGTAAACGAACCGCAAAGTTTTATTGTCGACACAAAGTCCGGTAATCTCGTTGTGGATGTTGAATGGCAGGATTTTCGTCCGTTTATCAAATTCTCACTACCCATTCCGCAATTCTTTCCATTTCCGGGTGATATCAGCCTTTTATGCGGTGCACTTGGGATCACTGAAATCGAGTTAAGCCAAAAAATTCAACCCAAAATTACGGAAAACGGTTATTGTTACGTCCCGTTAAATAATTATGACAGCCTGAAAACACTCGAACCCAACCAGATTCTGCTTCATAAATTAAATGAACGTTACGATTTAGTTGGGTTTGCGGTCGTTACAACCGATACCGGCGACAAAGATATCGATTGGCATATGCGATTTTTCGCTCCCGAACTCGGTGTATTTGAAGATCCGGTTACGGGTTCTGCCAACGGTCCAATGGCTGCTTTTCTGTGGGAAAACGGATTTCTTGACAAGAAGAAAAAACTGCATACTTTCAAAGCGGCGCAAGGTCGATTTGTTGGAAGACCGGGAACAGTTTCTGTGATAATGAAGAATAACGGTGAATCGCTTGAAGAAATTCAGATTGCCGGGAATGCTTATACTGTTTTAGACGGTACCATGATTATGAGTGCAAATATGCCAGAACAGCTTTAAAATCAGCTGTCTTTCTTAGGCCTCATTGTTGAAAATATCTTCTTGAGCTCTTCCCGGGGCATTAAATCATTTATAAAATTGAACTGCCCGGAACTCAGATGTTCTCCGCCGTCGATAACGACATTCGATCCGGTCATATAGGGTGCTAAATCGGACATCAGGAATGCGGCAAGGTTTGCAAGTTCCTCTTTTTCTCCATAACGTTTCATCGGGATGCGGTTCAGGTAATATTTTTCAGCTTTTTCATCGGGCATCAATCTTGACCATGCCCCTTTGGTCGGAAAAGGCCCGGGGGCGATGGAATTGACACGTATTCCGTACGTTGCCCATTCGAATGCCAGTGTGTTGGTCATCGCTAAAACACCGGCTTTAGCCGAGGCTGACGGCAGTACAAATGCGGAACCGGATTCGGTGTACGTCGTGACGATATTCAGTATGGCACCTTGTTGTTTTTTATTAATCAAATGGCTTCCAAAGTGTTTAGAACAGTTAAAGCTGCCATGCAAAACGATATCCACAATCGTTTTGAAAGCATTCGCACTCAAATCTTCCGAAGTGGATAGAAAATTACCGGCAGCATTATTTACCAATCCATTCAGGACACCGAATTCCTTATTTAGTTCAGAGATAAGTATTCCGACAGCATCATAATCCCGGACATCGGTTACTTTAGGAATAACTTTGGTTCCGAATTTCCCGATCTCTCCGGCAGCATGCTCCAGCTTTTCCTGTGTCCCCCACAAATGGCAATATTGGCACCTAATTCCGCAAATTTAACAGCCATAGCAAACCCTAATCCACTGCCTCCGCCGGTAACCAGGATATTTTTACCATTTAATGTATCCGAAGTAAACATATAAACTCCTTTTTTAAGCCACTTAGTTTGAGGCCACTAAAACACAAAAACACTAATTTTAAATCGCCACGGAAACACTGAGAAACACGGAATACTTTAATTGTTTTTTTTGTTTCCAAAGTATTACTCAAAAAATCACTCTTTTTATCCCTAATTTCATTCTACCGAAGTTTAGAATAAGTCCTATTTTACAGTTCGAGCATTTCAGATAATTAATAGTTTGAGCCATATCCTCATTGGCAATTCCTTCTTTAGCTTTGATCTCCAAAATTATCTTGTCAAAGACAACAAAATCAGCATAGAACTTATGAGGCAAAACGATCTGTTTATATGGTATTTCATACTCTTTTTCTCTTTCATAAAAGATTTCTCTATTCCTGAATTCATATTCAATAGCATCTTTATAAACTACTTCCAGAAATCCATGTCCTAAATGTCTATGAATATGAACTCCCACATTAATTATACTATCCGTTTCTTCTTTTAATGGGAAATAACCTTGTTTTGTACTCATGTAAAACATATTTAGCAACCAAAGCACTACATTTTCTGCGATTTTCTGTGCCTCTGTGGCTATTTACTATTTAATTTAGATTTTCGAAGATGCCGGCGGCGCCCATACCGCCACCTACGCACATCGTAACCATGCCGAATTGTTTATCCCGGCGTTTCAGTTCATAAAGAATTTGTGTCGTCAGTTTAGCACCGGTACAGCCCAGCGGATGTCCCATGGCGATGGCCCCGCCGTTCACATTGACGATCTCTTCATCAAAACCGAGTTCCCGTATAACAGCTACCGACTGTGAAGCAAACGCCTCGTTCAGTTCAATCAGGTCAATATCCTTTAGTGATAAACCGCTCTTCTTCAAAACCTTCGGAACGGCTTTGACCGGTCCGATCCCCATAATTTCAGGGGGAACACCGGCTACGGCAAAAGCGTGATATTTTGCCATTGGTTTGATACCGAGTTCCCTCGCTTTATCCAGGCTCATAACCAGGACGGCCGAGGCGGCATCATTCATCTGGGATGCATTTCCGGCCGTCACCGTACCTCCGGCCATAAACACGGGCCGCAATTTGGCAAGCACTTCGGGCGATGTATCAGCTCTCGGGCCTTCATCAACCATAAAATCATAATTTTTCTCTGATACTTCATCACCCGCAACCTGTTTTCTCGTAATTTTAACGGGTACGATTTGATCTCCAAACAGGTTGTTTTTTTGTGCATTCAACGCTCTTTGATGGCTACGGTAAGCAAAGGCGTCCTGGTCTTCCCTGCTCACTTTATATCTGGCAGCCACTTTCTCGGCTGTCAGTCCCATATTGATATAAATTTCCGGTTGATGATCAACCAAGTCCGGGTTTGGCCTGACCACATATCCGCCCATCGGCACCTGGCTCATACTCTCAACTCCACCGGCTATGATGATTTCTGCTCCACCGGCCATAATTCTTTCCGCTGCAATGGATATCGTCTGCAACCCTGACGAACAGAATCGATTAACCGTCATTGCGGGAACCTCAACCGGCAATCCTCCCAGCATGGCGATTTGACGGGCCATATTTAATCCCTGTGACGCTTCTGGAAACGCACATCCAATAATGACGTCCTCCACCATTTCAGGTTTGACCTGAGGAACACTTTGTAACAAACTTTTAATAACCTCGCCTCCAAGGGAGTCCGGTGAGACATCTTTCAATGATCCACGGTTTGCTTTACCACATGCGGTTCGTTTTGCAGCTACAATTACAACTTCTTTCATAGTATATAGTACTGAGTAGTGAGTATTGAGTATTGAGTCGTGAGAAACGGGCTTACTTTCCTGGATTTAGCTTTTTTATCAAAACATAAAGCATCTTTTGAATTTCAATTATTTGATCTGTTAAATTTTCTAATTCCTGTGTTTTTAAGTAATTAAGATTATGTGAAATTATTATTTGTGTTTCTAACTCATAGGTTGATCCATAAGCTATATTTAAGAAATATTTAAATTCTGCGTTTGTACTTCTTCCTGCTCCTTCAGCGATGTTAGAACCAACCGAAACTACACTTCGATTTATTTGAGATACTAGTCCATATCTTTCAATATCCGGGTAAGCTTTTGTAATTCCGTATACTTCTGTTGCCAGTTTAACAGCTTTTTTCCATACTTTGAGATTTTTAAAATCATGCATTATAGAATCCTTTAAATGAAAATTTACATCTATAGGATTATTCTATGACCAAATTCTTACAATTTTTATTACTGCTTAGTTTGGAATACTGAGATCTCACATCTCAATACTCAATACTCAATACTCATTACTCATTACCGATACTTAGTTCCTCAAAGGCTTGCCCTTCTTCAGCGTGTATTCTATGCGATCCTGGGTTTTCTTTTCATGTAAGAGTTCCAGGAAGGCTTCCCGCTCCAGTTTCAGGACATATTCCTCACTGACATCCTGTGGTTCCGTTAAATCGCCGCCAGTAAGTATATACGCAAGTTTTTCGCCTATTTTTGCATCATATTCACTGATAAAACGCGATTCCCGCATGATATACATCGACAGTTTCAGAGCGCTGTACGCTATTTTGCCCAACAAACGGATGGTTGGTTTTACGGGGGGCAAATAACCCTGATCCGCCAATAGCTTCGCTTCATTTTTCGCGGCCCGCAATAACAAGTCCCGATTCATTACAATGCGTGAATCATCACTTAAAAAATGCATGTCCTTTGCTTCATGTGCACTCATCGATACTTTAGCCATGCCAATCGTTTGAAATACTTCTTTCAAATACAAAAGCGGATCAGCCGACGCATCATTGGGTATGCGGTTCATGGCACGTCTCAGCAATTCTTTCGTTCCACCACCGGCGGGTATCAATCCGACACCGATTTCCACCAATCCGGCATATAACTCATGATGAGCGACAACGCGATCGGCATGAAGTGTAAATTCGCATCCACCACCCAGGGTTCGGTTATAGGGAGCAACAACTACCGGAACAGGCAAATAACGAATTCCCAGTGATGCTTGTTGGAAGCTTTTGACAGCATCTTCAAGAACATCATTTTGACCTTCACGTAGCATAATCAACACTTCACCCAGATTGGCGCCAACCGAAAAATTATCGCCATCATTGCCAATAACCAGGGCATCGAAATCACTCTTCACTTTTTCGAAGGATTCGAACAATGTTTCGATTACCTCACGTCCCAGCGTATTGGCTTTTGATCGAAATTCAAATAAGGCTACACCATCACCCATATCATACAGAGCGGCATCGTTTTTCGATATCACTTCTTTGTCGGTGCTTTGGAGCCCTTTGATCAGGACAGACCCCGGCGCCGGTAAAGACATATTGTCGACATCACCCGCTGCAAAATTGTATACCGATCCTTTTTCCGTGTCGTAAAACGACTCTCTGCCGGTCGCCAGCATTTCGCGAATAGCTTCAGGAACTTCGTATCCTTCCTTTTCCATACGTTCCACAGATTTCCTGACACCAACAGCGTCCCATTTCTCAAAAGGCCCCAGTTCCCAGTTAAATCCCCATTTCATGGCGCGATCGACGGACTCAACAGACTTCGTTATCTCCGGAATGCGATTGGCAGAATAAAGGAATAAATCACGATGAATTTCCCATAAAAAACGACCGGCATCGTCATCCTGGTTAATCATGAATTTCAATCGTTCTCCGGGAGAATGGAATTTTTTATTGGCCTCCATAACAGAAGGATAATCGCCCTCACGCTGAGCTTCATATTCCAGCGTATCGGGATTTACAACTAAATATTGAGTTCCTTTTTCCGTTTTCGTTTTCTTATAAAAGCCATGACCGGTTTTGTTTCCATACATGCCTTTTTCAACCATTTCCTCAAATTTAGCATGGAGTTTAAAGACTTCCTTTCGCTCGTCATCCGGGATATTCGGAAAAAGATTGTGGGCGACATGTGCGATGACATCGAGCCCGGCCATATCGGCGGTACGAAATGTTGCTGCTTTCGAATAACCTGAAAATGTTCCCGTCAGATAATCAATTTCTTCAAAACGCAGCTTCTTATTGAACGCCCACGGCATGATGCTTGCCATTGAGAAGATACCGATACGGTTCGCAATAAAATTGGGCGTGTCGTTACATTCAACAACACCTTTCCCAAGAAAACGCTGAATAAAATTCGTCATGAAAGAGGTGACCGTTTCATCCGTTTGGGGCGTCGGGATCACTTCAAGAAGTTTCATATACCGTGGAGGGTTGAAAAAATGTGTTCCCAGGAAATGGCGCTGAAAGTCATCGGAACAATCGGAACTGATTTCATGAATAGGCAGCCCGGAGGTGTTTGTACTCACAATGGTTTGATGATCCCGGACGCTGTCAATTCGTTTCATGATATCTTTTTTGATATCCATGCGTTCTACGACTGCTTCAATAATCCAGTCGGCCGATTTCAGCTGTTCCCAGTCATCATCGAAGTTTCCGGTTTTCACACGGCTGGTGAAACGATTTACAGCGAATGGAGCCGGTGACATCTTCAGAATCTTCTTCAAATTCGATTCTGCTATTTCATTTGGATTCTTACCTTCTTTCGTTTTTAAATCCAGCAGCAGCACTTCAAGTCCGGCATTAGCACAATGAGCAGCTATCTGACTACCCATAACACCCGAACCCAACACAGCCACTTTCCTGATGAAATATCCTTTTATACTCATGATCTAAATGTTTTTAATTACAATTTCAGGATCAAAAACCGTCCTAATCTTCATCTTTGTAAAGGGAATCAATTTCTTTCTGATATTTTTCTTTGATGAATTTGCGTTTCATTTTCATGGTGGGGGTCAGCTCTCCGGTTTCGATAGCGAATAATTCTTTCAGAAGAATGAAGCGTTTGACCTGTTCCCAGTGTGAGAAATAACGGTTTCTTTTATCAATTTCTTTCTGAATCAGATCAAGCACCTCCCGATTCTGGCTCAGCTCACCTTCCGGCAGGTCATTTCCCAGCCTGCTGAACCGGGTCCGGATATTATTGTAGCTCGGGACGATCAGGGCTGAACAAAATTTATGACGATCCCCAATGACCATAACCTGTTCGATAAACGGGCTTTCCACAAAGCTGTTTTCTATGGGTTGCGGAGCCACATATTTACCCGTAGAAAGTTTGAAAAGCGCTTTCTTACGATCGGTGATGTAAAGATAACCGTCATCATCAAAATGACCGATATCGCCGGTATGAAACCAGCCGTCGGTGAACGCTTTCTCTGTTTCCTGAGGAAGATGATAATAGCCCTGCATTACGTTCGGACCTTTGGCTAAAATTTCCCCATCTTCTGCTATTTTGATTTCTACATTTTCTATAAGTTTACCAACCGAACCGGCACGTAAATTTTCCGGATTAGCGACACTCAGAACAGGAGACGTCTCCGTTAATCCATAACCTTGCCCACAATAAATACCGACGGCGTTAAAAAATCGCATAATCATAGGTGAAAGTGCTGCTCCACCACTGATAATTCCAGTCAATTCCCCGCCAAAAGCTTTCCGTATTTTAGAATAGACCACTTTGTCTGCGAACTTATGTTTCAGCAAATTCAGACTTTTGGGAGACGTTTCAATATCATAATTTTCGGCCCGGCGGATAGCCCAAAAATACAGGGCCTGCTGAATCCCTTTCATATCCAGTCCACGCGCTTTCACACCATCGTGTATTTTTTCGAGTAAACGTGGAATCGTCACAAAAAACAGTGGCTTCACTTCCTTCAGGTCTGGCACAAACTCATTGATATCTTCAACAAAATATATAGGATACCCAATCATCAGGTACATATAAGTAACCATCCGTTCCAATACATGAGATAACGGCAAATAAGAGATCATACGCTTGCCGCGATCTTCTTCAACATCAAATGGCGCATTGTTTATGGTTCTCATCGTATTTGATGAAATATTATGATGAGTCAGCATGACACCTTTTGGCATACCGGTCGTTCCGGACGTATAAATCAGTGTTGCCAGGTCATCCGGTTTGATCTCTTCCCGAAACTCATCAAATAGATCGGGTGCCAAATCCTGTTTCTGCTGACCCAATTCTAATATATTTTCGTATGATTTAACTTTCGCATGACGGGTCGGAAGAATAGCTATTACGGCACCCACCGCTTCAATTTTCTTGATATATGGCTTAACCGATTCAAACAACTCGTCCTTGCTGTAGATATAAGCCTTTGCCTGGGAATTCTCTAATATAAATTTTATCTGATCGCCCGGTTGGGTCGTATATATCGGGACATTAACAGCTCCAATGGACAATATTGCCTGATCGATAATCAACCACTCGGAGCAACTTTCGGAATGAAGAGCAACCCGATCCCCTGAACGTACACCCAATTCATAGAGACCCAATGCAAAATTACGAACCTGATCCCGAAAATCATCCAGGTGCGTTTTATGCCATCGGCCGTTCCGTTTCGTTGCGGCAACGACATCGGTAATATTCTTTTTCAGGCCCTGATCCACAAGATCAAGTAAAGTAGCTGGTTCATATTTCATAATTCAGCCTCTCTTCAATGACTTCTTAATATGATAACATAAGGAAAGTCCTAAATATTATATTCTAATCCCCTATCCAATAATAATTTAGAAAAAACATTAACGGCATCTTGCAAGCGAACTCAACAAACATGTATATGATATCAATTTACACTTTCAAAGCTTTTTTAAAAGACCATAAAGAAATTTAATTCATTAGGAATCATTTATTTATACGAATATTATGAATTTACAATTATCAACACGAATCATATTTGCACAGATAATGCCACATATGATATTTTTAATGAATTCATTAGATTGGCTCCGTTAAGCAATTATCATACAAACCTACTTTCAACTGTCATGTTTATTGAAAAAGGGCTCGAATCCAAAGCTGAAATACTTTTTAACGAATTGCCTCAAAATATGGGCAAAACACTGGGTATCGATTTTCAGCATGTGGCCAAAACTCAGGTTACGGCTACCATGCCTGTCGATGAAAATACCAAACAGCCATTCGGACTCTTACATGGCGGAGCTTCTGCGGCATTAGCTGAAACACTGGCGTCGGTCGGTGCCTGGATGAATATCGATGAAACCCAATATGCCGCAGTCGGTATTGAGCTGAATGCCAATCATATCCGTTCTGTCCGAACCGGAAAAGTGACAGGTACGGCTGCTCCTGTTCAGCGTGGTGCACAAATTCAGGTATGGGAAATAAAGATTTATGACGAAAAAGAACGCCTCGTTTGCATCTCCCGCTGCACCCTGGCTATCATCAAATTGAGAAAATCATGATGCCATGTGCTGCATAAACTTACGTTTTACGACCGGGAAAATGGTTTCTTCAAAATGGAAATCCAGATCCGTATGAAATGAGTACGTGGCGGGGTTTGGTAAGTCGTCATTTTCATTAATGAGATCGAGTTTGACAGAATGAAGAGAGGACTTCAGATACGATTCGTCTATCGATCTAAGATACCTGGTTTTTAACGATCTGAACCGGTCGTTCTTAGTATAGTAAATAGACATTTCGTACCGAAATAATTGGAGTTTCTTTTCAATGTTATCGGGCACAAAGATATATCCTTCTTCGACATACGTCGGGACAATACCAACCTGTTCTATCTCGATATTTTCATCAACAAACTCGTAAATAGCGACTCCTTCGTCTATAGCTTGTTTAATCAATAGCAAAGACCATTCAATGATTTCTTTAACCGTTTTCAGAAAACTATCATCTCCATGACTCAGTTCATACGTAATTTTGGCATTATGCAGATCCAGATCTTTGATTCGCTTCGGAAGCGTGGCATCCATTTGCTGAATGTTATTTTTAATATTCTGCAACGCCTGATACAAATCAATCATTTCTGCCAGATGGGGATAGAGCCGGTTCATCTTATATTTTTCGTACACTGTTTTGATGCCATCCAGAATTCTATACTGGCGAATTTCATAATCGATTCCGGGCAGCGTAAAAAGATCCAGACTCAATGCATTCATGGAAGGCCTCCTTATAAAAGGTGGTTTAGGTACAAATATTAATCTAAAACGGATTTATACACGAACACGATATTCTACTATCTCTAAACCCTGTTTTAATTCTATTAAATAATGAAGACTTTCACCAATTTATTTCAATTTTTTTATCTCAGAAGGCTATTCCCAGTTTAAATTTGAGTGAATTATAAACCACTTTCAAAATTATTTTTCTTCCATATCACCTTTTCCGTTTTATATAAATAATCTGGATTTAGAACCTGCCTGAATTATCCAGCCATTTGAAATGCTGAGTTTTCGATTATTTTTTTGGGTTAACCTGTCGAACATATTATGCTTTTTTGAACCGCTCGAATCCGCGTCGCTCCCATACCCCCCGTTCGAGGATCCAGGAGGCTTTATCCCGCACTCCTGTTTCCAATCCACCGTAAGCTTTCAGTTTGAAACCGAAAATTCGTTGATAATAAATGGCAGCCTGCTTGACATTGTTTACATAAAGCTCAATATGATCGATATCTATTAATCCCAGATGATCATCAAATTTTTCTTCGTCAGGCCGCTCTAAAGTGGCTTGAGTTCCTGTTTTGTTCATTGTGTTACCGTAAATTTTACCAAATATACTAAAAGCGCTTTTCTAAACAATAACGTACTATTTTTAGTTCGAAAAAAATTTTTTTCCTGCTATTTAACTGAATCATATTTTTTTCTTGTGCTACACAGATATTTATTATGAGTTTAGGATATCAGCATTTTGGAATAGCTGATAACTGATAACTGATAACTGATAACTGATAACTGATAACTGAAATATGGTCAGTCCAGGAAATTAATCAGCCTGTCCCTCGTTATTACAACAGAAAAATATTGATATGCGCGTGAATGGTTATATTTCATTAAAACCTTCCGTACTCTTGTGAATTTTATTCATTAAGTTGTAAGTTATTCAATTATTCCATTAATAAACCAGGCTAGGGAAGCGCTTTTTTATGGAGCAGGAAGAAATAAATCAGCTTTTTGATCAAAAAATTGAATCCGGTGAAAAAGTGGAACCTAAAGACCGGATGCCCGACAGATATCGTAAGCAATTGATTCGCATGATGTCGCAGCATGCCCATTCCGAGATCGTGGGAATGCTGCCTGAAGGAAACTGGATCACCCGGGCACCTTCTTTAAAACGTAAGATGATTTTATTAGCCAAAGTCCAGGATGAAGCCGGCCACGGGTTGTATTTATACAGTGCAGCTGAAACGCTCGGCATCAGCCGGGAAGAAATGATTGATCAATTACTGAACGGCAAAGCAAAATATTCGAGCATCTTCAATTATCCTACCCTGACTTGGGCCGATATCGGGGTAATAGGCTGGCTGGTCGACGGTGCCGCTATCATCAATCAAACGATGCTCGCACGGTCCTCATACGGACCATATTCACGGGCGATGATCCGGATTTGCAAGGAAGAAAGTTTTCATAAAAAACAAGGGTATGA
The DNA here is from genome assembly GCA_963783355.1 of uncultured bacterium. Lineage (GTDB taxonomy): Bacteria > Bacteroidota > Rhodothermia > Balneolales > DATFMH01 > CAWANF01. Next base: position 52,965 of record CAWANF010000013.1, on the reverse strand, counting down.
ATTATTAGCTGTGATGATGAATGGCTCTGAAGAACAGCAAAACATGGTTCAGGATGCCGTAAATCGATGGTGGTGGCCCACTTTAATGATGTTTGGTCCGCACGATACCGATTCGCCCAACAGCGGTGAACTGATGAAGTGGCAGGTGAAATTGAAATCGAATGACGAGCTTCGTCAGAGTTTTGTTGACCGTACCGTGGTTGAAGCCCAGGCTATTAATGTGACATTGCCCGATCCTGATTTAACCTATAACGAAGAAACCAAACACTGGGAATTCGGTGATATCAATTGGGATGAATTCTGGAATGTGATAAAAGGTAACGGTCCATGTAATGATGAACGGATGAAAGCACGACGGATGGCACATGATGATGGCCAATGGGTCAGGGAAGCAGCCAAAGCGCATGCTGCAAAACAAGATGCTAAAAGGGCATCCTGAGTTAAACAGTGTATTAAGTAACTTTTAAATTTAATTTATTATTAATCCGGATGAGTGAAAATATAAATAGCGATTCACAATGGCCGATTTGGGAAGTTTTCACCCAGAAAAAATCGGGAGATCCGCATGAACATGCCGGAAATGTGCATGCTCCCGATGCTGAAATGGCTTTACAAAATGCCCGTGATGTGTACAGTCGCAGAAATGAAGCTATCAGCATCTGGGTCGTTCCGGCTGATGCTATCGTAGCCTCATCACCCGAAGACGAAGGGCCCTTTTTCGAACCAGCCAACGACAAAATTTACCGGCATCCACAGTTTTATAGTGTACCAAGAGCCGTTAAGAAAAAATCATGAGCGAGGATAAACGGAATATCAAAGAAGCATTATCCGAATACCTTATGCGTCTCGCCGATGATCGCCTGATACTCGGACACCGGCTCTCGGAATGGTGCGGACACGGGCCTGTACTTGAAGAAGACATCGCTATGGCAAATATGGCCTTAGATTTGATAGGATTTGCAGCTTCGGCATACGATCATGCCGGTAAACTCGAAGGCAAAAACCGTGATCAGGATGCATTGGCTTACTTTCGAAGCGACAGGGAATACACAAATATCAAGATGGTGGAACTCCCTGTTGGAGATTACGGATTTACGATTTCGCGCCAATTTTTGTTTAGCACATTCAGCATGCTCTATTTCCGCGAGTTAAGCAATTTTTGCAAGGATGAACAACTCAACGGACTCGCCGCCAAAGCATTAAAAGAATCTATATATCATGTACGGCATAGCCGGGAATGGCTGTTCCGGCTCGGCGACGGAACCGATGAAAGTCATAGGCGCATGCAGGCGTCCATCAATGAACTGTGGACGTATACTGATGAACTTTTCTATATGGATGAACTGGATCACTTCCTGGTAAATGAAGAACTGGCGGTAAACCTCGAAGTAATACAACCGGAATGGGAAAAGATGGTCAGGGAGACCATGCAGGAAGCAACATTGACTATTCCTGAAAATGTCACTTATATGCAAACCGGCGGACGTAAAGGAATTCATACGGAACACCTGGGATTCCTGTTGGCAGAGATGCAAATTCTTCCAAGAACCTATCCCGATGCTGTTTGGTAAAATGAATTTAAGATGACAGAATATACAGCCATACAACCTGTCGAAAATATCCGGAAACGGCTCTCAGAAGTTACCGATCCTGAAATTCCGGTGTTAAACATCGTGGAAATGGGCATAGTACGAGATATTTATTACGATGATAACAACATTCTGGTAGTTAAAATAACACCTACCTATTCCGGCTGCCCGGCTATGAATTTTATTGAACAGGATATCATCCAAATATTGAAAGATCACGATATACAGCATCTCAGGGTTGAAAAAGACTATTCAAAAGCATGGACTTCTGACTGGCTCACCGATGAAGCCAGAAATAAATTAAAAGATTACGGCATTGCTCCCCCCGGTAAAATGTCCGACATAGATATTCTGTCTGAAATCCAAAAAACGAAAATCATTCCCTGTCCCTATTGTGACTCTCTGGATACGAAATTACAAGCTGAGTTTGGTTCAACAGCCTGTAAATCCCTTTATTTCTGCAACGATTGCCAGCAACCGTTTGAGCATTTTAAGTGCCACTAAACGGATAACGGATAACGGATAACGGATAAAAAAGATAATAAAAATAATATTAAGTTTTAATTACCCTAATATTATCCAGCGAATTTCCGCAAGGTCCGTGTTTTCTGCGTTATACTACCTTACTATAATTAATTTGCAAGATTTTCATCCCATTATTGTCCAAATGAATGTAGCTGTTAATAACAATTTTGAGGGCTGGCTTTATGAAAAAATTACTGTTTATAGTTTTAGGTTTATTTCTGCACAGCATAGCATTCGCACAATCGGGCGATCCGGAACTCAGTTCCTGGCTATTAAACACATCCGGAATCACGGGATATAACGGGCTTCCGGCCAATGTTCAAAAAGTTCAATATTCACAAAATTATGTTTATATAAGCAGTTCCGGCATACCGGCTTATACCATCGGACCCTGGCCCGGTGATCCAAACCAGGCATCCGATCAAAATTTTGTATTCCAGATTCCCAGGAATCCCGCGGAAGAAACAGGAACAAAAACGTCCACTCCACTGGGCACTATCGGCGTGTTTATTAATGGTGTAGCGTTATTTAATGCGAAAGACGCGCACACGTACAATAACGATGGGACCTGGCACCGGAATGCTGTTGTTGTAGAGGCTTCCAGCTTCGATAAATGTCTTGGTCATCCCCAAATGCAGGGAGTGTATCATCATCATCAAAATCCGGGTTGTCTTTACAAGGCGGATTCAACAAAACATTCTCCCATCCTTGGATATGCTTTTGACGGATATCCAATTTACGGACCGTATGGATATGCCAATCCCAATGGAACCGGCGGCATCAAAAGAATGGTCAGCAGCTACCAGCTAAGGAATATGACTTCGCGTACAAGCCTCCCGGATGGAACACAATTGACATCGTCAGAATATGGCCCGGATGTATCCTCTCAATATCCACTGGGTTATTTTATTGAAGATTATAAATATGTTGCAGGTTCCGGCGACCTGGATCAATACAACGGACGGTTTACGGTCACACCCGAATATCCAAACGGGACATACGCCTATTTCGTGACGATTAACGCAGATGGCAGTTCTGCTTATCCATATATCATTGGCCCTCAATACTATGGAGTAGTTGATAGAACAGATATCAAAACCCAGGGACATATCACTATTAATGAAACGGTTCAGGATTACACAACGTCAACAGCTATTAAACCTGATCAACCGTCTGGCAAATTTACCTATTCCCTGATGCAGAATTATCCGAATCCTTTTAACCCAACGACTGTCATTCGATATAGTTTACCATCTTCCCAACAGGTAAAACTGGAAATTTACAATATGCTGGGGCAATTAGTGGAAACCCTTGTAAACAAACAACAACCCACCGGTTCCTATGCTGTAAATTTTGATGCCGACAGGTTGAACAGCGGAATGTATTTTTACAGGTTAACGGCCGGAAATTATACCAAAACCATGAAAATGCTGCTATTAAAATAAGTTTATTGGCCTTTAGCCTTCATATATTCAACAAAAGGATATCTATATCTCTTCACTATTCACCGTTTTCCAATGTTTCATCAATGGCCCTTTTTCTCCATAAAGAGGATCTTTTTCGGGCAAAGGCACTTTTTTGATGTTGGAAAGAGCATTCCAGCGTTCATCCTTATAACCATAATTCATATCCCAATCTTGCCCGTCGGGATACACACCAATAACTTTAAAATCCATTGTGCTCATCAGGCGTTTATGTCCTGTTCCGGCCGGTAAAACGACCATATCTCCTGAGTCAATTTCGAGATCTACGCCCTGTTCACCACCAAACTGAGCATGTGCACGTCCACTATAAACAAACAGGCATTCATGTGCCGTACTGTGATAATGATGGAAATCGTATATTCCGTTGCGCCAGCCGTTAAACCATTTATTTTTATGCAGAATGCTTTCAATTGATCGGGCTTGATATCCTTTGGCATTCACAACCGTATTTTTATAAATCATCAAAGGTAAACCGGGATTATTAGGAATTAGATCCGTCATCCTCTAACCGGTAAATAAAAACATCCGGTTTCTTAAGAATTGTATTTACTGCTACACTTTTATCCATACTTCCCTTTTTTTAATCACACATGTGTATTTAAAACGCAGCAAAATCACTTTTGGTTCACTTAAATATTGATTTATCACCCTGTTTAGTGAGTTTTTGAATACATAATGTTACCTTTCAGTTAGAATAAACCTGTTTCCGAAAACAATTAAACATGATTATCCTCTACAGAAAAAAGCACAGTCCGCTTGCAGATGAAATTCAGGAAGGTTTGCGTGATATCGTGATAGCCCATGAGGTTAAAATGGTTTCTGATACCGACGACAATCCGTATCCAAAACATGAATTACCCGTTTTGGTTGACGAAGGTAAACCGGTGAGTGGAGAACTTGATTTGAGGAAAAAAGTAAAAGAACTGGGAAGGGTAATGGAAGTCTGGGATCTCTTTAAATCAGATGCCTGTTTTGTTGATGATGACATAAATACCTGTGAGGAATAAAATTATTATATGAAGAAGGACACAAAAAATAAAACTATTGGGATCCTGTTAATTTTATTAGGATTATCTTTGATTGCTTACCTGATTATCTCTACGAAGAAATCCATTGTTCTTTCTGCTATCGCCGGACTTCTTTTCGGAATCGGTTATAAAACGATGCGTTTGGGTAACAATGAGAAAGATGTTAAGGGCGGCACGGCCTGATGATTTAAAGATAGATCCAAAACTTCCCCTTTTATTCAAATCCGATAAAAATCATGGAATTCATTGATGACGAAATAATCGATCACCTTGATGTATCGGGCCAAACGATAACCGAAACAACTTTCGATAACTGTCGTTTTAAAAACGTGATATTCAAAGATTTCAGGATATTAAGCTGTTCTTTTATCGACTGTTCTTTTGAATCGTGTGACATGTCTATGGCTCAGGTCCTCTCCTGCTCCATGCGACGACACTAAGTTTTCAGATTCCAGAATGACCGGTATCAATTTTGGAGACAAAAGAAATAACCTGATGTCTCTTGAATTCAAAGAATGCAATCTCAGTTATGCTAACTTCAGTGAAAAAGACTTACGCAAAATTAAATTTGAAGAATGTCAGCTTAAAAGTGCCGATTTTACAAATTCCAACCTGACTGAATCGAAATTCCGGGAAACGGATCTTGCCGATGCTAAATTTTATCGATCCAATCTCCAGAAAGCAGATTTTACAACGGCCAGTAATTTCAGCATTGATCCTGAAAATAACTCCATCAAAAAGGCTCAATTTTCTATGCATAATGTCCTGGGCCTGCTGTCGAAATACGAGATTATCATAAAATAGAACGCTGATAACACCGATTTAATGAATATTGACTGATATTTTTCAAATAATCCTGCCTATTCACCTCAAAAATTTACCCTATTAATATCTGCGTAGATTTGCATAATCGGTGTTATCAGCGTTCTATAAAATTTATTCCGTATTTTAACCGGCCTACAGAAAAGAATATTCAAAATAAAACCATGCGCTATCTCGATATCAAATCCTGGAATCGAAAAGAACAATACGATTTCTTCCGCAGCTTTGATAATCCGTATTACAATATTTGTGTGAACATCGATGTGACACAGCTGCTTGATTATATAAGGGAACAGAAGATGTCATTCTCGTTTACCAGTTTATACCTGTCGCTCAAAGCAGCAAACGACCAGGAATTTATGCGCTATCGAATTCATGGCGACCAGGTAATTATACATGATGTTATCCATGCCGGACAAACCATACTCAATGAAGATAAGACATTCAGTTTCTGCTATTTCGAACATAAAAATACCTATACTGAATTTGAAATAAATGCCGGCAAAGTACTTCAAGAACATCGCTCCGCACCCAAAAAATTGAACCCCGCCATCGATGAAGGACGATCTGATTCATTACTCGAGCATCCCCTGGATTTCCTTCAACAGTATCTCCCATGCCCGTAAATTCGATTTAGGTATATCCATCCCCAAAATTGTTTTCGGCAAGTATTTCAACGAATGGGATAAAGTGAAAATGCCATTTTCAATTGAAGTTCATCACGCATTAATAGACGGCTACCATGTAGGAGAATACCTCAACTATTTCCAAAACCTTTTAAACAATCCCCAAACCTACCTGTGATCATCAAAATTTCTTAACTCTTAACTCTCAGCTATCAAAAATATACAATCATTTAGCGATATCTTCGTTTAATCGACTACACGGAAATCTGGTACGTAAAAATGTATTCTCTGAATGGCAAAAAGCGATAACTGGTCATCGGTATTAAAAAAAGCCCTGTGGGTTAGCGTCCCCGGCGGACTCGTCATCTCTTCCTACCTATTATGGGTACGTCCCCGCCAAATGCGTTGGGGCGCAACCGACGAGGAGGTTGATCGTGACATGCCCGGCGACGATATCATCACCAATCCCACATTTAATGCTACCCGTGCTATCACGATAAACACTACTCCCGATCGAATATGGCCATGGATTATACAAATGGGTTACAAACGGGCCGGCTTCTATAATTACGACTGGATTAATAATGCCGGAATTGACAGTGCAGAAACCGTTATACCTGAATTTCAGGAATTAAAAACCGGTGACAAAATTTCTATTTCAGATAAAAAAAGTTATCGTGTGGAAGAACTAAAGGAACATGAATATATGGTCTGGCTTACGACCGACGCACCGGCACCCGTCACCTGGACTTGGGGACTGTATCCTGTTGACGATTCTAAAACCCGCCTTGTAACGCGTATCCGGTTCCGTCATCCCTGGAATTCCCCCGCTATATTCAAATCACTGCTTACCGATTTTGGCGATCTTGTTTTGATGCGAAAGACCTTATTGGAAATAAAGAAACGGACCGAGTCCAATCCACTTTCATAAAACACAGGTATCACAAAATATCTTCGCATCTTTGAAAGCTGTCAACGGAAAAATTGCCGAATAACAAAATCATATATATCACAATTCTGTGAAACCAGTCATCGATCGATACGTAGTATTCGGAAGCATCTGACACTCCAAAAGTTCCTGGCAATCCATTTTGCTGATAAAACATGGTTCAAAAAACAGAAAAAAACCAGAATATAGTCATTGGTATTATCCTGGCATTAGCCGCAATCAAGCTATTGATCCCATTTATGGTCAGCCACGATTTTGGATTCCAGCGAGATGAGCTTCTGTATATGGCACTTGGCAATCACCTGGCCTGGGGATATATGGCGGTGCCCCCTTTTATTGCATTCATAGCCAAAATAACTAATATCCTGTTTGGCTACGGTATTCATTCTTTGCGGTTTTTCCCGGCTCTATCCGGAGCATTATCTCTTTGGATAACAACACTCATCGCCAAAGAGATGGGTGGCAAATCGTTTGCGCAGATCCTCGCAGGTTTCGGTTATTTGTTCGGGCTCGCCTATTTGCGAATGAACCTGCTCTTTCAACCCGTTACGTTTAACCTCTTTTTCCTGGTCCTGAGCGCGTATCTCTTCATAAGAATCCTTAAAACCAACGAACCTAAATACTGGATTGGACTCGGCATCGCACTTGGTATCGGGTTGCTGAATAAATATACGATGCTGCTTTTCGGATTCGGTATCACCGTCGGGTTGCTGTTTACCAATTACCGTACTCTTTTCCGCTCCAAATGGCCCTGGATTTCCGCCCTTATCGCAATGGTCATCTGGCTGCCCAATCTGATATGGCAGCAAAGCCACGGATGGCCGTTCTTTCATCAAATGCAGATCCTGGACAAGTACCAGTTTGTCCATGTCAATCCATCCGGTTTCCTTGTTGCCCAATTAATCATGAACTTTTTAGCTACACCCATTTGGCTGGCCGGACTCATTTTCCTTTTTTCAAAACGGGGTAAAACATTTCGTCCCATTGCCTGGGCTTATCTTACGGCTCTTGTCGTATTGCTCATTACACATGGCAAATCCTATTACCTGGCGGCATCTTATCCTATGCTCATTGCTGCCGGATCGGTACTTATCGAACTATTCATTGAAAAGAAATCGTGGGCATTCCTAAAACCTTTATCGATTGGCGTACTGGTATTTGGAAGCCTGTTCTATGTCCCCGCCGGTATTCCGGTCTTCTCTCTGCCGACGATGGTTCAATATTTTAAATACGGTTCCGAACACCTGGGACTCAAACCGGCACTTCGCTGGGAAACCGGACGTTATCATGCTCTTCCACAGGATTACGCCGATATGCTGGGCTGGCAGGAAATGGCTGCTGAAACGGCAAAAATATACCATTCATTGTCTAAGGAAGAACAAAAGAATTGCAGCATCTTCGCTAATAATTATGGCGAAGCCGGTGCAATCAACTATTATGCAAAACGTTACGATATGCCCAGGGCTATCAGTTCTTCAAGTAACTTCTGGCTGTGGGGCTATCATGGCGAGAGTGGCAAAGTGATGATCATCATCGGTTCAAATTTGAAAGACAATTCCTATTTTTATAAAGATGTTCAGAAAAAGGACGTATTCAATTATCCCTATGCCCGGGAAAGTGGAACAGCAATATTTTTAGCCAAAGGTCCGAAGTACACAATGGCACAGGTGTGGGAAGATCTGAAATAGCACCGGTATTGAGATTTAAATATACTGTTATCATTTGTACAATAATGTAATCTGGCAAAGCAACACCTTTCAAAAAGTATCGTCATTCCGGCCAAAGAGCCGGAATCCCCTGCCGTTATTTATTCTTATGCATTATAGTGTGCAGAATCAAACCGTAAACAGGCTGCGTTTGAGCTTGCCATTAAGGCATTCAAAACTTATAATAAAATGTTAGCTTGCCATTAAGGCAAAGGAGTGAAACGGATGAAAATCAAACCTATTTATTTCCTGTCGATTTTTGCCACTCTTATAATAGCCGGTTGCAAACAATCCTTTGTTGGCTCCAAATCCAATACCAGTCTTTTATTAAACGACAGTTTTGAAATGAATGGTATACCAACTCTTCAGGGCTGGTTATTTGGAAATGAGCAACTCGCAACTTTGGTCAACGATGCCGCCCCGAATGGTGGTAAATGGGCACTTCGGCTGTCGTCCGACTGGGCCCCGACAACCGGGTATATTTATAAGCCTGTTACCAACATAAAACCAGGCGATATTGTGAAATTATCCGCGTATGTTCGTGGAACGGGTCCGCATGGCGGCTGCGGCATCATCCAATTAACCTACAATAAACAAGCTAAAAGCGCGACCAGCTGCGATACGCTTTGGAATAATATTTCGGTTGTTGACACCCTTTCTTCCGGTCCACGTGACACCTTATGGGTACGGCTTTCTTCACCAATAACAGAAATTGTACCCTTTCAACAATTATTTGATCTTGTGAAGCTGGAAAAAATATCCAACTGAAGGAATTCAATGACCAAAAAATGAACTGTTTCTGCTCTATGAAAAGAAATTTTACTAATTGAAGAATAGTGTATTCATCTTTTTTTAAGTGTGATTTATTGTTTATAACCCCAAATATCTCATATAGGTACGATAAAAACCATATATATTCAATAAAAACAATAATTTTATACGTTTTTATTTTTGGTTATAATGATAAAAAGTTGCCCGAATTTAATATCAGAAATTTCATAGTAACGATTGTTCAGGATAAATAAAAACTATTCGATAGACTTACTTCATCAAGAGGAAAATATGAGCAATAACATAACTCCTGTCATAAAGAAACAAGCCATTGGTACTTTGAAAGAGAATTTCAATGGAACCATTATTCAACCAAGGATAAAACTTATGAGAATGCCCGCCATATCTGGAATGGAATGATTGATAAAAAACCGGCTATTATTGCCCGCTGCCTGGGTAAGGACGATGTTATTCAGGCAGTAACCTTTGCCCGTAAAAAATAAGTTAGAAATATCCATTCGGGGCGGCGGACATAATGTATCGGGAAGCGCCATGAATAACGGTGGCATGGTCATTGATTTGAGCGAAATGAAAGAAGTTTATGTTGATACCGAAAATAGAACAGCCCGGGCAATGGGCGGTGCCACCTTGGCCGATGTCGATCGTGAAACCCAAAAATACGGACTTGTTACCCCATTGGGTGTCGTTTCTAAAACCGGAATTGCCGGGCTTACTCTCAATGGCGGAATCGGCCACCTCCGCCGTAAATATGGTTTAAGCTGCGACAACCTCAAATCTGTCGAAATTGTAACCGGCGACGGACGGGTAAAAACAGCAAGCCCTGAATTCAATCCTGATCTTTTTTGGGCTATCAGGGGCGGAGGTGGAAATTTTGGCGTGGTTATCTCTTTTGAATACCAATTATATGAACTTAAAAATGATATCTACGGTGTATTCTCATGGTATTCAGGAAACAAAATAACCGAGGGAATGAAACAATTTAGTGAATATGCAAAAACGGCTTCTATCGATTCGAGTATGCTGGCATTTCTTGCTTTCATTCCCCAAACCGATGATTTTCCTCGTTCCTTATGGTCGAAACCGGCTTTCGTTCTTCTGGGGTGTCATTGTGGAAATAATTCTTCGGTACAGCAGGAGCTTCGTCCGTTGCTTAACTTTTCAGAACCGATTGCTGATTTCAGCGGATTTATGCCCTATAATAAACTTCAAACCATGCTCGATGAAGAATATCCCGATGGCCGCCGGTACTATTGGAAATCAGTTTTTCTTGATGACTTAAATGAAGAAGTGATAAATATGATTGAACAAAGCGGGGAAACCTGTCCGTCCGGTTTATCAACCATTGATATCTGGCATCTGGATGGAGCTATTAATGAAACGGATCAAAATGATACGGCCTTTTGGCATCGTGACAAGCCTTTCATGCTCACATACGAGGCTAACTGGATAAAACCTTCTGAAGATGAAAAAAATGTAGAATGGGTTCGTGATAATATAAAACAAGCAAAAAATCTGACTACTTCATCAGGCGGATACGGGAATTTCCCGGGATTTAATGAAGATTCCGCCCAAAGTATTTTCGGTAACAACTACGAAAGGTTAGTGATGACAAAACAAATATATGATCCCGAAAACCTCTTCAACTTCAACCTGAATTATAAACCATAACAAATATCTAAAAAACCTGTTAGTTATCCCCATCTCAAAAAACCGTTCCCTGATAACTGTTCACTGCTTACTGTTCACCGATCCCCGTTCCCTGTATTGCCATAATCAACACTGGATTAGTATTTTGAATTTTAGACAAAAGGCGCTACCATTCGCGTTCATTTATTATTATTTATCGATTAGAAAAGCGCTTTTATTTTACGGTAAAAAAGATTCATACTTACGGATATTTATGGCTCATTCTTTGATTCAATACAAGTTTGAAAATAACATCGCTTACATCACTTTAAACCGCCCTGATAAACTTAACAGCATCAACCGTCCCATGTCGGATGAACTGAAAGAGGCCATTAAACTCGCCAAAAATGATGACATTCGTTGTGTGGTCCTGACAGGTGCAGGCCGCGCTTTTTGCGCCGGACAGGATTTGGCGGAAGTTATGGAGAAGTTTGACGAACCATTGAGTGAAACCGTTCGGTATAGTTATAATCCTGTCATCCGGGAAATTCGTAAATTGCCCAAACCGGTCATAGCATCGGTTAATGGAATAGCTGCGGGAGCCGGAGCAAACCTGGCGCTTTGTTGTGATTTCGTCCTGGCTGCCGAAGATGCCTCATTTATTCAATCTTTCAGTAAAATCGGTTTAATTCCTGACAGTGGCGGCACCTTTTTCCTGCCAAGGCTCATCGGGCTCCCACGGGCAACCGCTTTAGCCATGCTGGGTAATAAATTATCAGCAAATGAAGCCAAAGAAATCGGGCTGATTTATGAGGTGTATCCTTCATCCAATCTAAAAGATGAAACCCAAAAAATGGCAATTCGTCTGGCCCAAATGCCGACGAAAGGCCTGGGACTGATCAAACAGGCACTTAACGCCTCACTTGGGAATAATTTAGTGGAACAGTTAAATGTTGAGGCGGAAATACAAACGGATGCCGGACGAACCGAAGATTACCATGAAGGCATAAAGGCATTTTTAGAGAAGCGGAAACCGAAATTCAAAGGGCGATAATGCTGAATAATTTAACAAAGGAGCGCGAAATAGGGATTTTGGGTGCCGGAACGATGGGTTCTGGTATCGCACAGGTTGCAGCAACCTATGGCCATAAAGTTACGATTTATGATGTAAATGAAGAGGCGATTCTAAAATCTGAAATCCATTTGAAAAATATCCTGAACCGCCAGATCGAAAAGAAAAGAATGACTCAGGACGAAATAGACGGTATTCTGGATCGAATTCGCTTCACTAAATCATTATCAGATTTAAAGAACTGCTGTTTGGTTATCGAAGCAGTCATTGAAAATCTTGAGGTAAAAAAAGATGCCTTTTCAAAACTGGAAGAACTCACTAACGAAGAATGTATCCTGGCAACCAATACCTCTTCTCTTTCCATAGCGGCCATTTCATCGGCTCTTTATAATCCGGAACGTTTCCTGGGAACGCACTTTTTTAATCCGGCACCTTTGATGCCGTTGGTAGAAATTGTCCCGGGTGTGGCAACGAACTCTAATACAGTACAAATCGTTAAAAATTTGATGATTGAATGGGGTAAAGTTCCCGTTCTGGCCAAAGACACACCCGGTTTTATCGTTAATCGCGTAGCACGACCGTATTACGGTGAAGCACTGCGTCAGTTGGAAGAAGGTGTTGCCGATGCCGCAACCATCGACTGGGCGATGAAGGAAATCGGCGGCTTCCGGATGGGGCCCTTTGAACTGATGGACTACATCGGTCATGATGTAAATTACAAAGTGACAGAAACAGTTTTCGAAGCATTCTATTTTGATCCCCGGTTCAAACCATCCTTCACTCAAAAACGATTGGTCGAAGCCGGATATCTCGGACGAAAGAGTGGCCGTGGTTTTTATGATTATCAGTGAGAATGACAAAAATCCTGAACCGATCAGGGATAAGAAATCTCGGTGAGAAAATTGTGAACCGAATCCTGGTCATGCTCATCAATGAAGCTATCGATGCGGTTTTCATGCAGGTTGCCACCAAAGAAGATATCGAAAAGGCCATGACAAAAGGCGTGAACTATCCGAAAGGATTACTGGAATGGGCGAATGAGATAGGTCTCGATAACGTGCTCGAACAATTGGAAGCCCTGCAACAGGAATATGGAGAGGATCGATACCGCCCGAATCCATTGCTCAGAAGAATGGTCCGCAATGGCCAGAAATTTTAGCCGTAGCTTTTCGCATGATGAAGAAATTAACCACCCCTGTCCCCTCCTTTAAAATGAGGGGAACGCGGGAACATGGATTCAAATCATTCTTTATGATTCCTCTTCTATTATGACATTAAAAGTAAAATTCATTTAAATACGGAGAACCTTGATTAGACAACGTGAGAAACAAAGTTTCCCCTCCTTCGCAAGGAAAGGATTTAGGGGTGGTTGTTAGTTTTAATTTTTTAAAATCTAAACAAATTATGTTCAATCCTAAAAACACGAAAAAACAACGACAATATCTTAGAAATCATATGACAAGAGCTGAAATTGCTCTTTGGTCCAGATTAAAAGGCAAACAGTTTTTGGGATATAAATTTCGTCGTCAGTACGGAATAGATAAATATATTGTAGACTTTTATTGTACAAAATTACGGCTTGTTATTGAAATCGATGGAGACCCACATTTTTTCAAAAGGGGAATAATTCATGATTCAGAAAAGGAAAAATTTCTTAATGATAAAGGAATAAATATCGTCCGGTTTACGAATGATGATATTCTTAATAACCTCGATGGAGTATTGGATTTCTTAGCTGAGTATATAAAAAAGACTGACTTAAAATAACTTATAACCACCCCTTAATCCTCTTTTATAAATGAGAGAAACGCGGTAGCATGGATTCAAATTATTCGAATAATTTGCTTAATTAACGTGGAAAACAATATCTCCCCTCCTTCGCAAGGAGGGGTCTGGGGTGGTTAAATTATTAAAAATCTGTAAACTTCTGTGGCTGTGAATAAGCGAAATGACGAAAAAGAATTGGCACAACATATCATAGAAAAGATGATAAAAAACGATGCGTTCAGCCGGTGGCTGGGTATTGAAATACTTGAAATTGGGCCCGGACAGGCAAAAATACGTATGACCATACGCGATGAAATGCTAAACGGATTCGGTGTAAGTCATGGCGGCGTCGTATTCTCCTTTGCCGACAGCGCATTTGCCTTTGCATCCAATACGCGCAGACGTATCGCTCTGGCGGTAGATAACCACATCTCCTACCCGAATAAAATAAACTCCGGTGATACGCTGATTGCCACAGCTAAAGAAATTCATTTGAACCATCGATTCGGCATCTACGAAGTGATCGTCACAAACCAAAACGAGCAAAAAGTGGCCATTTTCAAAGGCACGGCTTACCGAACCTCAAAAGAACATTTTCCTGATCAATCAAATAATTTAACTAATGAGTGAAGCATACATCATTGACGGCATTCGAACTCCCATCGGGAAACTACGCGGTGCATTATCTCCAATTCGCGCCGATGATTTAGCGGCTATGCCTATCAAAGAAATTCTGAAAAGAAATCCGGATATCGATCCGACACAAATTGAAGATGTCATTATGGGATGTGCAAATCAGGCAGGTGAAGACAACCGGAACGTGGCTCGAATGGCTTCCCTGTTGGCCGGACTCCCGCCGTCCGTCCCCGGCGAGACCGTCAATCGTCTCTGTGCTTCCGGAATGAGTGCGGCTGTGTCGGCCTATAAATCCATCAAAGTGAATGAAGGAAATTTGTTTATTGCGGGTGGGATGGAACACATGACACGCGGGCCCATGGTCATTGGCAAATCGCCTGCTGCCTATGGTGGCAATCCCGAAATGCACGACTCTACATTTGGATGGCGTTTTGTCAATCCGAAAATGGATAAGCAATACGGTAGTGAAAGCATGGGATGCACTGCCGAAAATTTGGTAGAGATGTATCACATCAACCGTGAAGACCAGGATAGATTCGCGGCATGGTCACAGCAAAAAGCGACAAATGCCAGAAACAGCGGACGATTCGCTAAGGAAATCATCCCGGTTGAAATACCACAGCGCAAGAAACCTCCTGTATTGTTTGAACACGACGAATTTATTCGCCCAGGGACAACCGTTGAAATCTTATCAACTTTAAAACCCGTATTCCGAACGGATGGTAAAGGAACGGTCACAGCTGGCAATGCTTCCGGTCTCAACGACGGAGCCTGTGCCATGCTCATTGCTTCGGACCAGGCCGTCAAAGATTTAGATTTGAAACCCAAAGCCCGGATTGTCGCTTCAGCCGTCGTTGGTGTGGAACCACGAATCATGGGCATCGGACCGGTCGGAGCCACTCAAAAAGTATTGAAACGAACGGGCTTGTCACTTGATGAAATGGATATCATTGAACTCAACGAAGCTTTTGCCGGACAATCGTTAGCCGTTCTTCGCGAACTAAATATTGCAGATAACGATCCCCGTGTAAACCCCAACGGTGGAGCCATCGCCCTGGGCCATCCGCTGGGAATGACAGGCGCCCGCTTACTGCTGACAGCATCTATAGAATTACAAGAACGAAAAGCCCGGTATGCTTTGTGCACCCTTTGCGTGGGCGTCGGCCAGGGAATGGCAGTTGTGATGGAACGAGTGTAAGATTTCGAGTTGAAATGTGTCCTACATTATGGGATCGAATTTTCTTATGGTTTTAGACACAAAGGAGCAAAGTTCCAAAGGCACAAAGATGAAAAACTACCGCAATCTAATCGTCTGGCAAAAATCAATGGCTTTTGTGAATGACATTTACAAGGTAACAAAAGATTTTCCAGATGATGAAAAATTTGGAATTATTTCTCAAATCAGACGATCTGCCGTTTCTATTCCAACTAATATTTCCGAGGGATATGGTAGAAATTCTACCAATGATTATATAAGATTCCTACAAATATCAATGGGATCATTATTTGAAACTCAAACATTATTAGAAATTTCATTCAATAATGAATTTTTAAATGAACTAAATTTTGGAGAAATATTTTCAAAAAGCAGAGAAATTGAACGCATGCTTAGTAGTTTAATACGAAGTATAAAATCATAGCCGCCTCTGTGCCTCTGTGCCTCTGTGCCTCTGTGCCTCTGTGCCTCTGTGCCTCTGTGCCTCTGTGCCTCTGTGCCTCTGTGCCTCTGTGCCTCTGTGCCTCTGTTCTCTCTGTCTCTTTAAAAATAAATTAATCATAGATATAACTCATCAACGCAATGCCAAACATATTCGAATTCAAAGGCTTTAAGCCGGTGATTCACGAGAGTGCCTTCATTCATCCCAATGCCACAGTAACCGGAAACGTCGTGATTGGTAAAGACGTATATGTTGGTCCGGGTGCGGCAATTAGGGGCGACTGGGGCAAAATCATCATAAAAGATGGTTGCAATGTCCAGGAGAACTGTACCATCCACTTGTTTCCCGGGGTAACCGTTGTACTTGAAGAAGGCGCTCATATGGGACACGGATCCATCGTTCACGGTTCACATATCGGGAAAAACAGCATGATTGGCATGAATGCTGTCGTCATGGATAATGTAGAGGTCGGCGATAATTGTATCATCGGGGCCTTGTGTTTTGTACCGGAAGGCATGCAGATTCCCGAACGGAAAGTGGTTGTCGGGAGTCCGGCGAAAATCGTTAAAAATGTGACAGACAAAATGCTGGAATGGAAAACCGAAGGAACAAAAATTTATCAGTCCCTCCCAAAAGATCTGCATGATACCTTAAAACCGTGCGAACCCCTCCGCGAAGAACCCAAAGACCTGAAATCTATCAATCATTATTATAAAACCTGGGGCGAAACAAACAGTTAGCAGTTAGCAGTTAGCAGTTAGCAGTTAGCAGTTAGCAGTTAGCAGTTAGCAGTTAGCAGTTAGCAGTTAGCAGTTAGCAGTTAGCAGTTAGCAATTAGCAGTTAGCAGTTAGCAGTTAGCAAAACTGGCGAACATCCTTCTTCAAGTCAAATCTTTTCTGTTTACTGTTCACTGATCATTGTTCACTGTTCCCTGTCCCTCCGGTTCCATCGAATGGCGCCACATGACTCCGTCACGATCGAAAATTCGTCTGGATCCTTTCGGCCCCCACGTGCCTGCCTGGTATGTCGGTATAAACTCCCGTTCCGAAGACCAGACCCGAAGTACCGGATCAACAATTTGCCAGGCATATTCTACCTCATCATATCTCAGAAACAGTGAACGATCCCCTTTCATTACATCTAAAAGTAATTCTGTGTAAGCATCATTGGGTTCGTCATCATTTCCAACAATACGAGCATCGAGACTCGTCTGACGTGTATTCATTTCCAATCCCGGTATTTTCACACTCATTTCTAATCGCAACACTTCTTCCGGCTGAATTCCCATCAACAGCCAGTTTGGAAGCATTTCTTTCATATGTCCATTCCTGAAAAACTGCTTCGGTGGCTCTTTGAAGCAAATTGAAATCATAAAACGTCTTTCTTCCAATCGTTTTCCGGTTCTCAGATAAAATGGAACACCTCTCCAGCGCCAGTTATCGATGTATAATTTAAGTGCCGCATAGGTTTCCGTTGCACTACTGGCTGGGATGTTCTCTTCTTCTAAATATCCCGGAACGGCTTTCCCGTTTACATTTCCGGATGAATATTGAGCCCTGAACGAATGGGCATGAACAGCCTCGGTTGCTATCGGCCGAATGGATTTGAGGACTTTCACCTTTTCATTTCGAAGATCTTCAGAATCCATGGATACGGGAGGCTCCATAGCAACGAGCGTAAGTACCTGCAACAAATGACTTTGAATCATATCACGCAGCGCCCCCGTCTTATCATAAAAACCGGCACGGCTGCCCACTCCGATATCCTCAGAATGCAGAATCTGTACGTGATCAATATAATTTCGATTCCAGAGCGGCTCCAGAAGCAGATTGGCAAAACGGAAAACCAGTACATTTTGAACGGTGCTTTTTCCCAGGTAATGATCAATTCTATATACCTGGTCTTCCCGTAAATACTCACTTATTTGTGCATTCAGTCCCTGGGCACTTTCCAGGTCATAACCGAAAGGTTTTTCAATAACAACACGCTTCCAGCCATTGTTTTCATCCAGTAAACTATTTTTATGAAGATTTGAGATAACCTGGCCATAATCCCGCGGCAGGATCGCCATATAAAAAGCAATATTACCCGGAAATGATTCATTATTCTTAACAAAATCACGTAAAACCGGATACATCTCATCATTTCTGAGATCGCCTTCACAAAAATACAATCGCTCTTTAAAACGTGACCAAACGGCATCGTCTAGTTCAGGCAGGTTTTCTACTAGCATTCCTTTGGCTTCTTCTATCCAGCGTTTCCTGTCCCACGGGCGTCTGCCACTCGCGACAATTACTGTATCCTTCGCAAAACGATTATTTGCTTCCAACCGGTACAATGCCGGCATCAGTTTTTCTCTGGTCAGATTCCCGGTCGAACCGAAAATCACATAGGTACACGCATCCATTAAAAATTCCTGGGTCAAATATTTAATAATTAAGCTACAAGTGATTATAAAATGCTAAAAAGCATATAATCATTCCCATTTACAATGAAAATCAGTTGATTTGAAAATTCTTTGAGTGCTGCCTCAGAACTCATAAATTGGCATAACGATATTTATTCTAATCAAAAATAATCAGGTTTATGAACATCGTTAAAAATTATGTAAAAGGACAATGGATTGAGGGAAGCGGCGAACCTCAACCACTATATGATGCTGTTAATGGAAATGTAATTGCTGAAATGGCTCCGGATGGTCTTGACTACAAAGAGGTAGTCGATTATGCCCGCAATACAGGAGGGCCGAACCTTCGAAAATTTACAATTCACGAACGAGCCCTGATGATTAAAGAAATGGCTCTTTATCTGAATGCTCAGAAAAAAGAATTTTATAAACTTTCCGTTCATACCGGTGCAACAAAAACAGATTCCTGGATAGATATTGATGGCGGTATCGGTACTCTTTTCGTTATGTCGGGCAAGGCCCGTCGTGAAATGCAAAATGAGAAATTTTTTGTTGATGGTAACATGGAAGCGCTTTCCAAAAACGGTACTTTTGTCGGCCAGCATATTTATGTTCCACTTGAAGGTGTAGCTGTTCATATCAATGCTTTCAATTTTCCGTGCTGGGGCATGCTTGAAAAACTCGGGCCCACATTTATTGCCGGAATGCCAGCTATCATCAAACCTTCTCCTATTGGCTCTTACCTGGCCGAAAGTATGTTTCGTAGCATGGTTGATTCCGGAATTTTTCCCGAAGGTTCCATTCAATTCTTAGCTGCCGACAAACCCGGTGATCTGCTCGATCATCTGACAAGTCAGGATGTGGTTTCTTTTACCGGATCGGCTAAAACAGGATTAAAACTCAAATCAAATCCGAATATCATCAATAATTCGGTCCGTTTTAATCTGGAAGCTGATTCCTTGAATTGCTCTATTCTCGGACCCGATATCACACCGGATATGGACGAATTTTCGTTATTCATCAAAGAAGTAGTTAACGAAATGACGGTGAAAGCGGGTCAGAAGTGTACCGCTATTCGTCGTGCTATCGTTCCTGAAAATCTTGCATCAAACGTTTTAGATGCCCTGAAACAACGATTATCCGGTGTCGTGATTGGAAATCCGGAAAATGAAGAAGTTCGGATGGGTTCTTTGGCCAGTGAAATTCAAGCTGAACGATTCCTGCAAAATGTTGAACAACTGAAAACACATTCCGATGTAGTATTTGGAGATTCGAAAGTTAAACTGATAGATACTGCTGAAAATGCGCCGACTTTCTGCCAGCCTATCCTGCTGTATAATAAAGAACCGTTCAAATATGATGAGGCACATGAGATTGAGGCATTCGGTCCGGTTAGCACGTTGATGCCATACAAAGACGTTAATGAAGCCATTGAATTAGCAAAAAAAGGCAGGGGCAGCCTGGTGGGTTCTCTTTTTACCGCCGATGATGACATTGCGAAAGAAATCGTTTTGGGAGCGGCTCCATATCATGGTCGGTTCATGATTGTGAATAAAGATTGCGCTAAAGAATCGACCGGACATGGCTCGCCTATGCCGCATCTCACGCATGGCGGGCCGGGACGTGCCGGTGGTGGTGAAGAAATGGGTGGCATCCGTGGAATCCTTCATTACATGCAACGTGTTGCCCTGCAAGGATCTCCAACGACATTATCCAAGATATGCAATGTTTACCTGAATGGCGCTACGCAAATTGAAACGCCTGTTCATCCCTTCCGGAAATATTTTGAAGAACTGCAGATTGGTGAAACACTAACCACGCACCGGAGAACAGTCACAGAGGCAGATATTGTTAATTTTGGCAGTGTCAGCGGCGATCATTTTTATGCCCATTTTGATGACATCGCAGCAAAGGATTCTCTGTTTAAAGAACGTGTCGCCCACGGATATTTTATCCTTTCGGCAGCTGCCGGGCTCTTCGTTGATCCCGCACCCGGGCCTGTTCTGGCCAATTATGGATTAGATAACCTGCGATTTATCGAGCCGGTCAAAATTGGTGATACTATCCAGGCCAGATTAACCGTAAAACGAAAAACGGCTAAACCAAAACGAGAAGATGAAGAGTTTCATACCGGCATTGTTGCATGGCAGGTAGAAGTTTTCAATCAAAAAAGTGAAATCGTCGCTCGGTACGATATCCTGACCCTGGTAAAAAGGAGGGAAAGAGATATGTAAGGATTCATAAATTTCTCGTTCATAATTAAAGGAATTAAGGAGTCAGCAGATAGGATTCAGAATGAAAAAAGCGCGAAGTTTTGAAGATTTATTGGTCTGGAATAAGGCACATAATTTAGTTCTCAAGATTTATCAATCAACTAAAACATTTCCGAAATTAGAAATGTACGGGTTAACGTCCCAAATGAGGAGAGCAGCTATTTCAATTCCAGCCAATATTGCAGAAGGTTTCAAAAAGAAAGGTTTGAAAGATAAAATGAGATATTTAAACATTGCCCAAGGTTCCCTTGAAGAAGTTAAATATTATTTAATTTTAGCAAATGACTTACATTATGGTGATTTTCGACAACTAAAGTATGAATCTGAAGAAATTAGCAAAATGCTGGATGCCTACTTGAAAACAATTGCTAAACAACTCCTGACTCCTGACTCCTGACTCCTGACTCCTGACTCCTGACTCCTGACTCCTGACTACTCCTGACTCCTGAAATATAAATTTTACAACACTATGCCAACTCCCGAAATTACCCTCACAACCCAAGACAACATCGCCACTATCACATTTTATCATCCTAAAGGAAATTCGTTTCCCGGCGAACAGTTACGGAAGCTGGCGGAAATGATTTCTGAAGCCGGGAAAGCAAAGGATTCGAGAGTGATTATCCTGAAAAGTAAAGGGGAAGGAGCTTTTTGCGCCGGTGCATCTTTTGATGAACTTATTGCTATTGAGGATTATGAACAGGGAAAACATTTCTTTATGGGTTTTGCATTGGTCATTAATGCTATGCGGCGATGTCCTAAATTGATCCTCGCCCGGATTCAGGGCAAAACAGTTGGCGGTGGAGTCGGAATTGCGGCTGCCGCTGATTATGCACTTGCTACCGAAGCAGCTTCTGTAAAATTAAGTGAACTGGCTCTTGGAATCGGTCCTTTTGTTGTGGGACCAGCCGTGGAAAGAAAAATCGGAACGTCAGCATTTTCTGCTCTTTCCATAAATGCCCGGGACTGGCATTCTGCTCAATGGGCAAAAGAAAATGGATTGTTTAATAATGTATTGAAAACAATGCAAGAGCTCGACGAAGCCGTTTCAAACCTGGCAATATCACTTGCAGGGAGCAGTCCGGATGCTATGTCTGAATTGAAACAAGTATTGTGGGAAGGCACATCTCACTGGAACGCCCTTTTGGAACGCCGGGCAGAAATTAGCGGCCGCCTGGTTTTATCAGAATATACCCGTCAATTCATCAGGAATTTTAAATCGTAGACAAACAAACTGTAAAACACCTACCCTTAAAATGGCATCCTCTTTTACAACTCAGACGATATAAACTTTTTTTGTAAAAAGAGTTTATAACTGATTATCGAATTGGTTATCAGGATTGCCTTTATTTTCCATTTATATATATTGGAATTTCATTTCAGGCAATTAATAAAATGGAGGATTATTCGATGTGCCGTTCCAGGTTTACTGATTGGAAAAAGTTCTATGCTCTTATTATACCGATCATTATCTCATTAAACATTATTACATTTCGTACCGTTTTAGCGCAAAAGGCTACTACAAAACGGACACTTACTATAAACGATTATTTCCGAATTAAAAATCTCAACGATCCACAGATCAGCCCAAATGGTAAATGGGTGGCCTATACCGTATCCCAAATGAGCCTGGCCAAAGATAATAACGAAACAAGAATCTGGATGGTCTCAACAGATGGAGCCAAACAAATTTCATTAACAGCTCACGGGTATTCAGCGAGTCATCCACGCTGGAGTCCGGATGGTCAATATCTTGCATTTCTGGCTTCAAAGAAGGATGAGAAAACACAGGTTTGGACCTTGTATATGCATGGCGGTGACTCCCAACAGTTAACGAATGTTCCTCAGGGAGTACGAGATTTTTCCTGGTCGCCCAACGGTAAAAAATTATTACTCACTATTAAGGATGCTAAACCCGGCGACACGACAAAGGCTGAGAAAAAGAAACCAGAACCCTATGTCATAAACCGTCTTCAATTCAAAGAGGATGTTATCGGATACCTGGACACACTTCATACTCATTTGTATGCATTTAATATCGCAGATTCATCCACGACACAAATAACATCAGGCCCGTATAATGATTCAAACGGCGTCTGGAGTCCGGATGGAAAAGAAGTAGCTTTTGTGAGTAACCGGACAGCGATACCCGACAGAAATCATAACACTGATATTTGGATTGTAAATGCTGATAATACAGACAAGGGAAAAACATTATTTCAGGTTACCCACAACCCGGGTTCCGATACGCAACCGTCCTGGAGTCCGGATGGGAAATACCTCACTTACATCACGGATACTCAGCCCAATTTAATCTGGTATGCCACGAATTACCTGGCTGTTATTCCAGCGACTGGCGGATCTCCGAGAATATTGACGAAACAGCTTGATCGCAACACATGGAGCCCTCGTTTTAGTAAAGACGGGAAAGCAATCTATGCTATCCTGGAAGAACACGGGGAGCAGGAACTGGCAACATTCAATCCGGAGAATGGCCATCTCGATCGGGTTATTTCAGGAAAACAGGTCGTTGAAGCTTATACGATGAACAAAGATGGCCAGATGGCAACACTCATTAGTAATCCATATATGCCGGCTGAAGTATTTTCATTCGCCAATGGCCAAAGCAAAAGACTAACGACTGCCAACGATGCTCTCTTCTCACATCTGAAATTAGCGACTGTTGAAGACGATTGGTATCACAGTAAAGACGGCACCAAAGTTCAGGGCTTTTTCTTCAAACCGGTTGGTTTTGATTCCCATATGAAATACCCCACCATCCTGCGTATTCATGGTGGTCCGGTCGCCCAGTACGATTACAGTTTTAACTTCGAGGGCCAGCTTTTTGCGGCTAACGGATACTTATGTATTAAAGTAAATCCTCGCGGCTCGTCGGGGTACGGCCAAAAATTCTGCGAGGCTATCTGGGCCGACTGGGGCAATAAAGATTACCAGGATGTGATGGGCGGTGTTGATTACGCTATTAAAAAAGGATATGCCGATCCAAACCGGCTGGGTGTCGGCGGCTGGTCGTACGGTGGCATACTGACCGATCATGTTATTGTCAATACGAACCGTTTCAAAGCGGCTATCACCGGGGCCAGTGAAGTGCTTTACGAAGCCAATTACGGTCACGATCAATACCAGTATCAATGGGAAAAAGAATTAGGACTGCCGTGGATTCCCAAAGATCGTAAGGTTTACGACAAAATTTCTCCATTCAACTTCGTTGAAAAGATTCATACCCCAACACTGATTATGGGCGGTAATGCCGACTGGAATGTTCCTATTCAAAATTCAGAACAGTTATATGAAGCGTTAAAACGACTGGGAAGAACAACGGAACTTGTCGTTTATCCGGGCGAACATCATGAATTTGACAAACCCTCTTTTATCAGAGATCGATACATTCGTTACCTGGCCTGGTACAACAAATTTGTTAAAGGAACTCCGGCAAATAAATAAACTCCATTTCGCGGTTTTTTAAAGGCAGATATTCGCATAATAATTGCAGATATCTGCCTTTTATTTTTTAGGTATCTGAAATCACTCCCTTAATAGAAAATGAGCATAAATAGTATTATACTGCTAAAAAGAGTGGACCCGGGAGGGTCAAAAAGCAGAATTCGATGTCATGGAAGCTCACAAAAAGAAAGATATCCTATTAGACGAATATTTTAAGTCATTTCGTGATAATACTATTGGCTACAATCATGAATTTCATACACCTGATGGCGTAAAGAAATTGCTATATGCCGACTGGACCGCGAGTGGCCGTTTATATCGTCCCATTGAAGAAAGGATTATTTATGAACTCGGTCCTTTAGTTGGAAATACCCACACGGAAACCAACCTGACGGGAACTTCCATGACCCGTGCTTATCACGAAGCGAAAGAAATTATAAAGAGCCATGTCAATGCGTCTAAAGAAGATGTCATTATCATGGCTGGTTCCGGTATGACCGGAGTCGTCAATAAATTTCAGCGCATCCTGGGATTCAAAATCCCTGAAAAATTATCTGATTATGTAACTCTGCCCGATGAACTGCGGCCGGTTATCCTTGTGACTCATATGGAACACCATTCCAACCAGACATCGTGGCTGGAAACGATATCGGATGTTGTGGTTGTACCACCGGATGAAAATGGACTCGTTGATTTAAATCATTTTGAGGCCGAGTTAAAAAAATACGCCAATCGACAAATTAAAATAGCGGCTGTTACTTCTTGTTCCAATGTCACTGGAATCATGACACCTTATCATGAAATCGCGAAGTTAATGCATCAAAATAACGGCCTTTGTTTTGTCGATTTTGCCGCTTCGGCGCCCTATATCCCAATAGATATGCATCCCGGTGAAAAAGGTGCCGATCTCGATGCTATTTATTTTTCACCACATAAATTTTTAGGCGGACCAGGCACGCCCGGAGCTCTCGTTTTTAATTCTAAGCTCTATACCAATAAAATTCCTGATCAGCCGGGCGGTGGAACAGTAAACTGGACCGATCCGTGGAATTTGCGCAGCTATATTCAGGATATTGAAGTTCGTGAGGATGGTGGTACTCCACCATTTTTGCAAACAATCAAAGCAGCTCTCACCATTCGCCTGAAAGAACAGATGAATCCGCAGCTTATGCTGGAAAGAGAACATGAAATCATGGATAAACTGTTTCCTGCGTTGCAGTCTATTGACGGCCTGCAGATTCTGGCGGAACATGTGGATCAGAGACTGGGAATCATCTCATTTTACAGTAAAGATCTTCATTATAACCTGGGAGTCAAACTGTTGAACGATTATTTCGGTATACAGGTTCGCGGTGGATGTGCCTGTGCCGGAACCTACGGACACTACCTGCTGCATATCGATCCCAAAACCTCGGGTAAAATCTACGCCCAGGTAAAAAAAGGCATTATGGATCACAAACCGGGATGGATTCGCCTCTCTATTCACCCAATCATGTCAGATGTGGATATCGATTATATCATTCATGCCATGAACGAATTATTTACTAATTTCAAAAAATGGCAGAAAGATTACCGGTACAACCATCACACGAATGAATATTTACACATCGAAGGAAACGACTCAGAATACAAAATGGTCAATCGCTGGTTTGATGAGCTTACCTAAATATTAATAGTGATCTATAATTCCGCTTTGTCAGCGTTCTACTCAGTAATTAACCAATTCCTTCATCTTTACTGCAATTTTTGCAGCATCAGGCATAATAGCATGCATCAAGCCTAAATTATACGGAACCGGAACATTTGGCATGGTCAACCGTTCAATGGGAGCATCCAAATACTGAAACGCTTCTTTAACGAGTACAGCGCTGATTTCAGCTCCGAAACCCACCATCTGGGTATCCTCATGAACGATTAAGCATCGGTTTGTTTTCTTCACCGAATCCAAAACGGTTTCCTTATCCCATGGCATTAATGTCCGCAAATCAATAACATCCGCTGATATTCCGGTTTCATCAACAGCCATTTCCGATTGTTCCGTCATGGCTCCCCAGGTCACTATGGTCAATTCGTCCCCTTTGCGAAGTACATTTGCCGTCCCAAATGGGACCACGTATTCATCACCTGGATATGGCCTTCGGGCATATTTGGCATCCAGTAAATTCCGATGTTCAAAAAACATTGTTGGATTATTGCTTCTCATCGCGGTTCGCAACAATCCGACAGCATCATCTACATTGGAAGGAAAAGCGACCTGCCAGCCAACGGAATGCAGAAATTCTACTTCATTACACAGGCTATGCCAGGGATCTCCAACTTTGGCAAAACCACCAGGCATGCGAACGACAACAGGTGCCGCAAAACGATTTGCCGTACGCCAGCGAATTGTTCCGCAATTATGGAGTTGTTCGGTTGCCGGATCGGCATACTTCCTGAATTGAATTTCAGCTACCGGCATAAGTCCTGTATAAGCCATTCCCACAGCCCGGCCTATAATTCCTTCTTCAGAAAGGCTCGTATCGAAAACACGATCTTTCCCAAATTTTGTCTGAAGTCCCATGGTGGCGGCATGAACGCCTCCCTTCATACCAACATCTTCACCAAAAACGACTAATTTATGATTCGTCGTCAGTTCGTAATCTAATGTTCTCCGTATCCCTTCGACAATGTTAATTCGTACTTTCTCTGTTGGATTCGGCTTTTCGCTGCTTTCAGGAAAATCCACTCCTTCCGGTAAAAGTCCACCTATCTGTTGAACATCATGGGAACCATCTTTTTTTAACTCAGCAAATTCATACTTTGTCGCCTGCTCAGGTTCCGGATCGGGACGATTCAAAGCCGATTCGGCTGCAATATTCACCTCGTTTTCCACTTCTTCCTGTAATTCGTCCCATTCTTTCTCTGTCATTTCTTCAGGAACAAGAAATTCCTTTAGTTTAATCAGCGGATCATTAGAACGTTCCTGCTCAAGCAGATTGTCATCTTTATAAGCCTGGTTATCCTGGTATGAATGGCCATTCAGACGTGGAACCTTCAGACGGATCAATGCCGGACCTTTTCTATCGCGAACATAGCTGACAGCCTGTTCAAGTAAGTCAGCTGATTCCGAAGGCACCGTTCCGTTCCCATCAAAAATCCGAATATTTTTAAATGATAGAAGATTTTTAGCGATATTCGCTCCTGGTGTCTGAAACTCGCTTTTAACTGAGATACCATACCCGTTATCTTCAATATAAAACAAGACGGGAAGATTCAACGTCGTCGCTATTGTCAAAGAAGACCAGAATCCGTTTGTTGCCACAGATGCATCTCCTCCCAAAACCACGGAAATTGCATTCTTATATACACTGTCTTTCAATACATTACTACGATATTCGATACCCTGGGCCCAACCAATCGCGGGAGTATATTGAGACCCGACATCCCCTGCCATGGGTAAAACCGTCGGACCATTTTTCCCGGGCAAATTACAAACCACACCGATATCCCTGCCATCGCTATAACTTCCGGATTTTCCCATAGGAGCAGCAAGAGCATCTTCATTCGATAAACCTAACGAAAGTAATAGTGGCCGGGATCGATAATAAGCACTCACGCCATCATGTACATGAGTTAAAAATGTACCCAATATAATTTGAGCCATTTCATGTCCCCTGGCAGAAAACTGGTATAATACTTTTTTTTCAGGGACCAGTTTGCTCTCTTCCAAATCATCCATCGCCCTTGAAGTAAATACCAACCGGACTATCTTTTTCCAATTAAATAAGGCAACGGTATCTTCTTCTTTCCTCTTCGATTTATTCATCTGATTTCTAAATAATCATTGAAATTTCAATAAAAACGCTCCAATTGTAAAAAAAATAAAGGCATTCGATAACGCGGAATGAATAATCATCCCGTTAAAGTATAAAAATAAAATCAGGATGGGACTATATTCATAATGCTCTGTTCCAGGTGATCCATTTCTTCATCGGTTCCGATCGTAATACGAACCCCGTTTGGCATCCCAAAGCCATTCATACGTCGGATAATGACGCCCATTTCGAGCATTTGCTGTGCAAATCCAATGGCTTCCTGCTCAGTCGGGAAATAGATGAGTACCGAATTAGCGTAACTGGGCACATACGAAATACCTATATCCTTTAAAAAATTATATAACCGATTTTTGTTCTTGCTGACCATTGCCTTTGTCTTTTCAATAAATGCATCATCGTCGAGTGCGGCTATGGCTGCAGCTTGCGCTAATGTCGTCGGTTCAAATGTAAGTTTCACTTTGAAAAGATTTTTAATGAGATGCTCGCTGCCAATACCGTAACCAACCCTGAACCCCGCCAGTCCATAAGCTTTAGAAAAGGTACGTAGTGTCAGTACTTTATCGAGCCGATATTTAAGTGTGTCCGGAAAATCGGGTTGATCAGAGGCAAATTCATAATAGGCTTCATCCATTATTACTAAAACATCATCAGGAACTCTTTTGATGAACCAATCGAACTCATCTTTAGTGATATAGGTTCCTGTGGGATTATTAGGATTCGCGATATAAATCATTTTTGTATGATCATTGATCGCTTCAATCATGGCATGAACATCAAATCGGAAATCTTTTGTCAACGGCAGCCTGTCTATTTTGATTCCACGAATTCCGGCCTGAATAAGAAAACCAACGAACGTTACATCAGCGGTAATCGCTTCTTCATGATCCAGGAAAAAGGTTTTCGTGATCATTGAAATAATACTTTCTGATCCTGCTCCGACAATGACATTTTCCGGCTTTACTGCAAATCGCTCAGCAATTTTAGCTCTTAGTTTTCGGGATGCAGAATCGGGATAATCCTGAATTTGTTCAAACGCCTCCATGATCGCATCTTTTACAAGCGGACTGCAGCCCAGGCGATTTTCGTTAGAAGCTAACTTCGAAATTTGAGGGGGGTGATAAGCTTCTATAACTTCGGCAATTGTTTTACCTGCAACATACGGATTGAGATTTTGAATGTTTTCAGGTACTAATTTTCGTTCTCCCTTTACTAACATATAGCTTTTTTAAAATCAAAATTTTTCTTGTTAAGCGTATTTTTAAGATACATTATATTGATATTATTTATGATAAGAACGATCTAATATCAACTCTAATGATAACTTATAATGTATAAAAAAGCGCTTTTATTATGCTTAATATCTTAAGCTTCTGAATAGTTTCCAAAAAGGATTTTCGTATGAATCATCTAAATGTTTATCCATATAATTATTAAGCCCTAACGGTTGTCCATTTACTTTGTTTTATTATTTTAACAGTGATTGAATCAAATCATTATATCACGTTTTAGCACCTGTTTCATTTTATCTATATATTCATCTTTTATTCATTTAATATTATTCCAGCTATTACTAATGCCTAAAAAAAATCACTTTCTAAACAATATTTTGTTGTTGTCTGTTTTCCTGGGAGCATCACTACAGGCAAGAACAGCCAAATCTCAGGCTTTGAAAATATTAGCTACCGATACGTTTATAGGCACCTTTAACGGGGCATTATTGGGTGCCGGAACGATGGCCCTGAGCAACAAAGTTAATGTCGCTCCCATCCGTTTTGGTGTTGGCATGGGTACATTATATGGGATGGGAATTGGTATTGCTGATATAACACAAATGCATGGAGATCAACCTTACGAAGTTAATGGGTCCGTCAGTTCCGCAGGAAATTCTGCACAGGTAATACTAATGGATACCTTTTTCGGAGGCATTGCAGGAAGTCTCGTGGGTTTGTCTATCAGTTTGATCGGAAATCAAAAAGTTTCCAAAGGACTTCAATATGGAATGGGAGCTGGTGTCTGGGCAGGATTTGGATTTGGCGTCGTGGATGCTTTTTATTTTGGTAAGACTCATCCGTTATTCGGTAAAGGTCCAAAACTGGGTGAGAATTATTCAGAAAATTCCGGACTGATTCACTTATCTACTGACAAAATGGGACATTTCTCATTTGTTAATCCCATAGCTATCAACATGCCGGAAACTTCCCAAACGGGTTTGGGAGTAAAAACACATTTGGGAATGGAAGTCGCCCACTGGCGAATTTCTCTATAAAAATAGAGGTGCCCTAAAACACCTCTATACCTTTTCTCTTTAATAAAGGCTTATTGTTCATGATCGTGATACTCATGGCCATCGTGATCATGATCATGATTATTTTTATTCGTCATACCTTTAAGAAAAGCTTTCACCGTACTGATGTGTCCGGCCAAAGAAGGATGCAAACCATCACTTAAATAATTCCAGGCCTCGGCAGGTTGCTCCATTCGTTGTCCTAACGGATCAATTATATATCCCTTTTTCCCGGAAATGATTTCCCGATATTGAATCAAGTCTTTTTCATATATAATAGCATTATTATCCGGTGCATCATCCATTAATTCTGTTATTACCGGTGGTGGAGTAATCCATATCACAGGATTTTCAACGATCTCTTCAATTGCCAGGTCTATTGTATTTATATTTTCCCAAAACTCCGTTAAAGAAACGAGTGTTCTGTTAGCAGCAAAATTTTTCCGAAAAGCATCATTTGTTCCCAGCGCAATAATAACCCAATCCGGATTTTCTCCCAAAACATCCCGATCAAGTCGCTTTAATGCATCAAAAGAAGTATCTCCGGATATCCCGGCATTTATGAATTTTAATTTTAACTCAGGCATGGCTATTTCAAGCATGTGGCGCAATATCTCAAACCAACTTTGTAGATCATCTGTTAAGGAATCTCCCAATGCCAGAATAGTGTCTCCTTTTTCAAACGGTAATAATTGAACACGTTCGGTAATTTCATCCTCTTTTAATAACTCCAGTGCCGCTTTTTTGGCGTTTTCATCGAATTCTTCCCTGATGGTTTTAAGACGATCTTCCGAAATCCCAATAAAATCGGCGACTGACTTCAGTTTTTTCACACCGGGTAACAGGGGAAAACGTTTTTCAAGATTCAAGAACTGAATGACATATTTCAACAGTTCCATTTTTTCATTTTCTGATAACTCGTTATCTGACATATTTTATATTTTGCTGTTCTATTTACATTTAATTTTTCAACCACTTTGATACTAATTCCGGTACCCCTTTCGCCGCCGAATCTTGAATATAGGTATAGTTTGCTTTCAAATAGATTTCCGGCTTTTTAGGATCTACAATATACACAGGAACATTGTCATCGATATAGTATAATAAACTGGCAGCGGGATATACCGCCAGCGACGTGCCAATTACCATGAATATCTGCGCATTATGAACTGCTTCAATAGCTTTCTCCATCATCGGAACCTCTTCACCAAACCATACAATATCGGGACGTAATTGAGAACCGTCTTCGGCTTTTTCCCCCGGATTAATATCTTTTGGTCCTATTTCATAAGTCAGTTTAGAATTATTTGAGCTCCGCGCTCTGAACAAACTCCCATGAAGATGGATAACGTTCCCTGAGCCTGCTTTCTCGTGAAGATTATCTACATTTTGTGTTATGATAGTGACATCATATTTTTTCTCCAGATCAGCAAGTGCGATATGACCTGCATTTGGTTCTGAATTCCATGCTTGTCTTCTGCGCATATTATAGAATTTCAGTACTTTCTCAGGATCCTGATACCATCCCTGGATGGAAGCAACTTCTATAACATCATATCCTTCCCATAGACCGCCTGAATCTCTGAATGTTTTTAAACCACTTTCTGCACTAATTCCCGCCCCTGTAAATACGACTACTTTATTCATATTTAGTTATGTATTTATTGTTTATACTATGAAACAGTCGCTATAAATGAATAATTCTTTTTAAATTATTATTCCTAAATAAAAATAATCATTTAGAATATATTATTAATGAGTAAATATCCTGCCATAAAGACAACGCTACCATCAAGCAAAGAGTATAAAACCATAGTATCTGTCGGAGAGCACCAAATAATATTGGACGAACCATTGGAATCCGGTGGTAATAATGAAGGACCGACACCTACGCAAACGGCTATCGCAGCACTTGGTGCCTGTGTAGCCATGACCATTAAAATTTACCTGGACCACAAAAACTGGAAATTCGAATCAATTGATTGTGATCTTGATTTTAAAATTGAAAAAATAGAAGATTCTACTGTTTTAAGTGAGGAAGAGCAAAAATACGTTGTTCGAAGCCAATTGCGACGTATTAAAAACACGATTTCAATAAAAGCTGACTTTGATGAAAATCAAATCAATCGTATTAAAATTATTGCGGGAAAATGTCCTGTTCATAAGCTAATGGAAGGCAGCGTATTGATAGAGGATGAAGTTAAACTGATTTGAGATTATCCCTATCATTTTGGAACTAAAACAGTGGGTGGAAAAGTGAGGGGGGAAAAAAAAGGGATGAGGCAACGACCTACTCTACCGCTTATAGGCAGTACCATCGGCGCAGAGGAGCTTAACGGCCGTGTTCGGTATGGGAACGGGTGGGACCTCCTCGCTGTGATCACCTCATCCAAACTAGTTTGGAATGCTACAATAAAAAAAGGCGTATTGGAATCGGTTC
>CAWANF010000013.1:0-17500 GCA_963783355.1 uncultured bacterium | reverse complement strand
TTACCAGATGGTGCTGGCAGATTCACGCAGGATTTCACCGGTCCCGCGCTACTCAGGATACCACCGCTATCACCTCGCATTCACCTACAGGACTCTCACCTTCTGTGGTGGGCCGTTCCAGAACCCTTCGATTGGTTCGGTGATTCGCTTATGTGGTCCTACTACCCCGGCCGGGCCGTAACCCCGCCGGTTTGGGCTCTTCCCCGTTCGCTCGCCACTACTTGGGGAATCACTGTTGTTTTCTTCTCCTCCGCCTACTTAGATGTTTCAGTTCGGCGGGTTCGCCCCCCGAATTACTTCGGGGTTTCCCGGCAAGCCGGGATGGGTTGCCCCATTCGGAAATCTGCGGATCAGCGCTTCTTGGCAGCTCCCCACAGCTTATCGCAGCTTTGCACGTCCTTCTTCGCCTCTGTATGCCTAGGCATCCACCGTGTGCCCTTTCTAACTTAACTTATAGGACTTGCACAAGCCCCGCTCCCGCGGGGGCACAAGCCCCGTATCCTTTTCAGGCTCGGTTGCTCTACCTTCTTTCTATCTATCTATGCTTCTCTACTGAGATTCCAATACGTCAAAGAACTTCCTTTCTGGTGAATCCCTGCCGAACGAACCGCAGACCCTCTTCTTTCTAAAAAAAAGGATTCAGCCACCCCGAATGCTCCTCGGGACGCTGATGATTCTTACTACTCTGTGTCCACACCCCAGGGTGTGGAGCTACGGGGATTCGAACCCCGGACCCCCTGCTTGCAAGGCAGGTGCTCTAGCCATCTGAGCTATAGCCCCAATTCCACAGGCCCCTGCGGACCCGCTTTGTGGGCTTGGGAGGAGTTGAACCTCCGACCTCACGCTTATCAGGCGTGCGCTCTAACCACCTGAGCTACAAGCCCGGGCAAGAGCGTCGGCCGGCTCCCCAGGGGAGACCTCCACGCTCAGTTTTTGCTCCTTTGCAGAGTAAAAAATCAGCTAATCGCACGGCCGCAGTCTTTGCCGCCACCACCAGGTGGCTCTCCTTAGAAAGGAGGTGATCCAGCCGCACCTTCCGGTACGGCTACCTTGTTACGACTTAGCGCCAGTCATAGGTCTTACCCTAGGCACCTGCCCCCCCGACAAGTCGGGGTTGGCTCGGCGACATCAGGTACTACCTACTTCCATCGCTTGACGGGCGGTGTGTACAAGGCCCGGGAACGTATTCACCGCGTCGTTGCTGATACGCGATTACTAGCGATTCCAGCTTCATGGAGTCGAGTTGCAGACTCCAATCCGAACTGAGAACGGTTTTCGAGATTAACATCACCTCACGGTGTAGTTACCCTCTGTACCGCCCATTGTAGCACGTGTGCAGCCCCGGACGTAAGGGCCATGATGACTTGACGTCGTCCCCACCTTCCTCTCTACTTGCGTAGGCAGTCTGACTAGAGTCCCCGTCATTACACGCTGGTAACTAGTCATAGGGGTTGCGCTCGTTGCGGGACTTAACCCAACACCTCACGGCACGAGCTGACGACAGCCATGCAGCACCTTCCCTGATGTCCCGAAGGAACACTCCTTTTCAGGAGCTGGCATCAGAGATTTAGCCCGGGTAAGGTTCTTCGCGTTGCATCGAATTAAGCCACATGCTCCACCGCTTGTGCGGGCCCCCGTCAATTCCTTTGAGTTTCATTCTTGCGAACGTACTCCCCAGGTGGGATACTTAGCGCGTTTGCTACGGCACTGACCCCGAAGGGCCAACACCTAGTATCCATCGTTTACAGCGTGGACTACCAGGGTATCTAATCCTGTTCGCTCCCCACGCTCTCGTGCCTCAGCGTCAGTTGTGAGCCAGTCGGCCGCCTACGCCACTGGTGTTCTTCGTAATATCTATGCATTTCACCGCTACACTACGAATTCCACCGACCTCTCTCACACTCAAGATGCCCAGTATCCAAGGCCATTCTACGGTTGAGCCGTAGGATTTCACCCCAGACTTAGACACCCGCCTACGCACCCTTTACACCCAATGATTCCGGACAACGCTTGCACCCTCCGTATTACCGCGGCTGCTGGCACGGAGTTAGCCGGTGCTTATTCTTATGGTACCGTCAGGCCCGGTCGAAACCAGGCGGTTCTTCCCATATAAAAGAAGTTTACAACCCATAGGGCCGTCTTCCTTCACGCGGCGTGGCTGCGTCAGGGTTTCCCCCATTGCGCAAGATTCCTCACTGCTGCCTCCCGTAGGAGTCGGGGCCGTGTCTCAGTCCCCGTGTGGCTGATCATCCTCTCAGACCAGCTACGCATCATCGTCTTGGTGGGCCGTTACCCCACCAACTAACTAATGCGACGCAGGCTCATCTCCAGGTAATAAATCTTTAACAACTGTGGCCATGTGGCCCCGCTGCATCATGCGGTATTAGCCCGAGTTTCCCCGGGTTATCCCCCGCCTGGAGGTAGATTGCCTACGCGTTACTCACCCGTGCGCCAGTCTCACCAGAAAGCAAGCTCTCTGGATCCCCTTCGACTTGCATGTGTTAGGCCCGCCGCCAGCGTTCGTCCTGAGCCAGGATCAAACTCTCCATTGTAAAGTAGTACTTTTCAATTCGTTTGAACCGGCCCGGTTTTGGCTTGCAAAAACTGCTCCCATTTTTAAATTAGGGCTCGCCATGCGATTGGCTGATTTTTCAGTCTTCTCAAAGAACTCTTCCGCCCCCTTTTCTTCACTTTCAGGACAGATTTTAAATATATCACTTTCTATTACCCTTTGTCAAATCTAAATCCAATTAATTTTGATTTTTTTAATCTAACAAAGAAGCTTTACAACCGACCGATAATTTCCGGTCGAGGATTACAAATATACAACATCCTTAAACCTATTGTCAATTATAAAAATGCGCATGATTTGGACAAATTCGAGTATAATCTTATTCCTTAAAGGTTTAAGAAAACCAGAAATTTTTGATTATTTTTCACTCTCCCAATGATACAAAAAAAGCCTTGAACGACTAAGCATCCAAGGCTTTATGATAAAAACTAATATCTATTTATTCTTTTTCATCATCCGATTTTTTATCGGCATCACTTTCTTCTTTTACATCCTCAGATTTTACTTCTTCAGCTTTAATTTCTTTTTTTGCCTCTTTCTCTTTCGGAGTTTCTTCAGCTTTTTTCGGTTTTTCAGCTTTTTCCTCTTTTACTTCAACCTTTGCTCCAGCTGCTTCTTCCGGCTCTTCCGCTTTATGTTTAGCTGTGTCTTTTTTAGCTGTTGTTTTGGATGCAGTTTTCTTACCACCACCGGAACCACGACGTGTTTTCTTTTTCTTACTGCCTTTCGTTTCCGGTTTAACATCATTAAAGTCTACCAATTCAATCATGGCGATCTCAGCACCATCACCTGAACGGGTACCCAACTTAATGACCCTGGTATATCCACCCGGACGATCACCTACAACGGCCGCAATCTCATCAAACATTAAGGTTGTTGCTTCCTTATCGCGTAAGAATGCGAATATCTGACGACGTCTATGGGTAGTGTCTTCTTTCGCTTTTGTAACCAGTGGTTCAAAATACCGGCGTAATTCTTTGGCTTTCGCTACCGTTGTAACGATCCGGTGATTTTTTATCAAAGCCACGGATAAAGCTCTCATGGTAGCTTTTCTGTGAGAAGCTGTTCTGCCGAGCTTTCTTCCTGCATTTAAGTGACGCATTGCTTAAAACACTCCTTATTAAATTATTTTTCCAAATACTTTGTAACATCCATACCGAAATGGAGATTTTTTTCTTCAATCACTTCAAGCAATTCTGAGAGTGATTTCTTCCCAAAGTTTCTGAACTTCAATAACTCAGATTCATCTTTGGCTACTAATTCTCCAATCGAGTTGATATTTGCAGATTTTAAACAGTTATAAGCCCGAACACTTAAATTGAGATCTTCAATGCTCGTTTTCAACAGGTTGGCAACCCTGGCTTTTTCAGCATCGACTTCTTCATCTTCCTGAACAAATGGTTCATCAATTTTTTCAGTAATGAATTTTTCAATGTGATCTTTCAGAATCTTACCTGCAATAGTGAGGGCTTCTTTTGGATTAACAGAACCGTCGGTATTTACTTCGAGAATGACTTTCTCATAATCGGTCCGTTGACCTACGCGCACATTTTCAACATTAAATTTAACCAACTTAATAGGAGTAAATATGGCATCAACAGTTATGAGGTCAATATCTGTCTCATCATCAAAGCTGTTTTCTTCTGAGGTTACATAGCCTTTACCACGACCAATACGAAGTTCCATTTCTATTTCAGAATCTTCAGAAAGAGTTGCGATATGATGATCCAGATTTAAAACCTCGTACTCTGCGGTTGCATCATTAATATCTGCAGCAGTAAGGGCTCCTGCTCCTTTTTTGGAAACATGAATGACGCCACTACTTTGTTCAACCTGTTTAAAACGCACACCTTTCAGATTAAGAATAATGTCGTAGACATCTTCCGATACTCCTTTAATACTGGAATATTCATGCTTTACACCCGCTATTTTCACTGCAATTATTGCATTACCGGGCAGAGACGACAGCAATACGCGTCTAAAGGAATTACCGATTGTAACGCCATAACCTCTTTCCAATGGTTGAAGAACAAAACGACCATATATGTCGGTACATTCATCAACAACGAGACTATCGGGCATTTGGAGATTGGTGTTGCTCATAATAAAATTAACCAGTTATAATTATGATGAAATCACTCTAATTGGAAATCAAAATTACTTCGAATAAAGCTCAACGATAAGCTGTACATTAATATTTTCCGGTATATCCTGCATCTGAGGATAATTCAGAAATTTGCCTGACATTGACTTTTTATCTACTTCCAGCCAGCTGAATTTCTTTTTTGGTGAATTTGCTACAGAATCTTCTATAACTTCAATTTTTCTTGACTTTGGCCGGACAGTAACAATATCACCGGGACGAAGACTGTAGGATGGTATACTTACCACTACACCATTTACTACAACATGCCCGTGATTAACCAATTGACGAGCTTGTCTTCTGGTTCTGGCAAATCCCATACGATAAACCGAATTATCTAACCTGGCTTCAAGATATTGTAATAAATTATCGCCCGTTACTCCTGATTTGGATTGAGCTTTTTCAAATAAATTCCGGAATTGGCGTTCCAGCAGGCCATATGTATATTTAGCCTTTTGTTTTTGCTCCAACTGGATTGCATATTCCGATTTTTTACCTCTGCGGCTACGACCATGCTGGCCAGGGCCATATGGTTTATGCTCTAATGCTTTGCTGGGGCCAAAAATGGGCTCTTTAAATCGACGAGCTTTCTTCTGTTTAGGACCTCTATATCTTGCCATGTACTCGAATTATTAGGAATTAATTTCTTTAATTAAACACGTCTTCTTTTTGGTGGTCTGCAACCATTGTGTGGTATAGGAGTTGTATCTTTAATTGTCTCGACTTCTATACCAGCTGTTGCTAAAGCTCTTATTGCAGCTTCACGTCCGGAACCGGGGCCTTTTACAAACACATTGACTTTACGCAGTCCCATGTCATAGGCTTCTTTTGCAGCCGTTTCGGAACTCAACTGAGCAGCATAAGGCGTATTTTTACGTGATCCTCTAAATCCTTCCTTACCAGCTGAAGACCAGGACAAAACATTACCATCGCTATCCGTTAAGGTAACAATGACATTATTAAAGGTAGCTTTGATGAAAGCCAAACCATTGGGATCTGTTAGTTGTTTTTTCTTCTTCTTAGATCCAGCTGCACTTTTTACTTGCTTTTTTGCCATTCTTAAAAGAGTGTTTAATTATTACTTCTTAGTAGCTTTCTTTTTACCCATAACGGTTTTTCTTCTTCCTTTACGGGTACGAGCGTTTGTTTTTGTACGCTGCCCCCTGACAGGAAGTCCACGTCTGTGCCGATAACCTCTGTAGGAGCCAATTTCCATCAGGCGACGAATATTGGAATTAACTTCACTCCTTAATGCGCCTTCGACTTTATAATCTGTTTCAATAACCTTACGGATCGCGGCCACTTGTTCATCGGTCCATTCGTTTACTTTGGTATCATAATCAATACCGGATTTTTCCAGAATTTCGCGTGAACGTTCGCGACCTATCCCATAAATGTAGGTAAGGCCAATTTCGCCTCTTTTTTCTTTTGGTAAATCGATACCTGCAATACGAGCCATATATTCCTTCTTTACCTAGCTTTTATCCCTGACGCTGTTTGTTACGGGGGTTCTTCTTGTTTATGACGTAAATACGTCCCTTACGACGAACTATTTTGTCGTTGGCACTTCTTTTACGTACGGATGACTTTGTCTTCATAAAGGTTCTATATTTAACTATTTATACCGATATGTAATTCGGCCTTTTGTCAAATCATATGGTGACATTTCTATTGCAACGCGATCACCAGGCAGAATTTTTATATAATACATTCTCATTTTTCCGGATACATGAGCTAAAATCTCATGCCCGTTATCCAATTCCACTCGAAATTGTGCATTGGGTAGTGCTTCAACTATTGTACCGTCTTGTTTAATGGGCTGTTGTTTAGCCATTATACACTTTGTTTATCAATTTGAATCTTAGTTATCTCCTCAATATACTCAAAAGTGCTTAAAATTTCAGCATTTCCTTCTTGCACAAGTATATCATGTTCATAATGAGCTGCACGTTTACCATCAGCGGTAACGACAGTCCATCCATCGCCCAGAGTATTTACTCTCCATGTTCCCATGGTAATCATCGGTTCAATAGCCAGAGTCATACCGGTGCGTAAACGTTCCCCTCTGCGAAACTTTCCGTAATTGGGAACCGACGGATCTTCATGCAATTCTTTTCCAAATCCATGCCCGACCAAATCACGAACAACACCGAAACCAGCATCTTCACAATGCTTTTGCACTGCGTGTCCGATATCACCGATCCTGTTACCATGAACGGCTTGTTCAATACCCTTATATAACGATGCCATCGTTGTAGTCAACAATCTCATGGATTCCTCATCACATGATTCTACCACAAAGGTATAAGCTGAGTCGCCAAAATATCCATCTTTGACTACTCCGCAATCCACCGATACAATATCACCAGCTTGTAATTTTGTATCATCGGGTATACCATGAACCACCACATCGTTTATAGAAATACATAAAGAACTTGGAAAACTGTTATTCGCCGGCCCATAACCTTTAAAAGCCGGTACTGCATTTTTACTTTTTATAAAATCTTCTGCTATAGTATCCAACCGGGCAGTCGTAATTCCTGGTTCAATATGTTTTGCGATTTCCGCCAACGTTAATGAAACCAGTTGAGCACTTTCACGGATTTTCTTTATTTCATTATCAGTCTTCAGATAAATCATGCGTACCGTTTTCTGCCCTTAATTTTTCCCGTCTTCATGAAACCATCGTAATGTCGCATCATTAAATGGCTTTCAATTTGTTGCAACGTATCTAGAGCAACACCAACGATAATCAACAAACTTGTACCTCCAAAAAACATTGCAAATCCGGGAGTCACACCCATCCTTACTGCAAAGGCCGGCAAGATAGCTACCAAACCCAGAAATATAGAACCAGGCAATGTTATCTTGGTCAAAATGTTATCAATAAATTCTACTGTTTGTTTGCCTGGACGAACACCAGGAATAAATCCACCCTGACGTTTCATCGTATCACCCATTTCTTTCGGATTTATAGCAATCGCCGTATAAAAATAGGTAAAGAAGATAATGATCAGGAAGTAAACTATAGAGTAACCAACTCCGGTGAAATTGCCCGACCATGATGTCATCATTTGAATCGTTTCATTGTTCGGAAAAAACTGTCCGATAGTACTGGGAATGAACATAATAGATTGTGCGAAGATAATAGGCATTACCCCTGCTGCATTCACACGCAAAGGTAAATATTGGGTTGTTCCGCCATAAACCCTTCGCCCGACTACTCGTTTTGCATATTGAACAGGTATTTTACGTGTACCTTCAGTAAGAACAACTACAGCAGCAACAACCAGCATCAAAACGGCTAATTCCACTAAAAAGATAATCAGGTTACTCTTCGTATTAAACTCATTTATAAGGTTCGTCGGCAATGCCGCAACGATACCAATCATAATGATAATCGAAATACCATTACCAATTCCGCGGTCAGTTATACGTTCGCCAAGCCACATCACAAATACAGTTCCGGCAGTCAATACTATTACACTGGTAATCACAAATGCTGTTTTAGTTACTACAATAGCATTTGGTGATGTGGACATTAGATTAATTGCAAAACCAATGGCCTGTACCATGGTAATACCGACGGTTCCATATCGCGACATTTGGGTAAGTTTTCTTCTGCCTTCCTCACCTTCTCTCTGAAGCTTTTGGAAATAGGGAACAACAGCCCCCATTAACTGAAGAATAATTTCTGCCGTAATGTAAGGCATAATACCCAGAGCAAAAACGCCGGCACGTGCAAAGGCACCACCAACAAACAAATTGAATAATCCCAATAGATTTGTTGCAGGTCCCGATTGTTGCACTAACTGACTTGCATCAACACCAGGTAATGTGATATAACTACCAATTCTGTAAATCATCAGAATACCGACGGTATACAGAATCCGTTTTTTTAGTTCTTCAACTTTGAAGATATTTCGAAAGTTCTCTATTAAACTCATTCGCTATATTGAAACCGTTCTGAAAAACTATTTTTCGATCTTAGTTATTTTGCCACCAGCTTTAGTAATCTTTTCTTCAGCTGTTTTGCTGAAAGCATGAACGGTAATGTTCACCGCTTTCGTAACTTCACCACGGCCTAACACTTTTACGAGTTTACCACGACGAATCAATCCGGAATTATAAATATCCTCTACAGTAATTGTATCGGTTAACTTTCCATCCTGGACCAAAGTTTCCAGACTGTCGAGGTTAACAGCAGCATATTCTGTGCGAAAAGGATTCTTAAAACCAAATTTTGGCACTCTCCGCTGTAAAGGCATCTGACCTCCTTCAAAGCCGGTCTTTTTACTGTATCCACTTCCGGCCTTTTGTCCTTTGTGGCCTCTGCCAGATTGTTTTCCTAAACCGGATCCTTCACCACGTCCAACTCTTTTACGAGTTTTTTTATTGGGTGCAGGTGCTTGTAAGTTTTCCAGTTTCATTATGTTAAATCCAATTTAATTGGTTATTAAAACTCTATTATAAATTAGCCTTCGTAAACTTTCTTAAGGGATACACCGCGACGTTGTGCGACTTCCATAGGATCCTCTAATTTACGTAAAGCATCAATAGTAGCTTTTACCATGTTATGAGGATTTGACGACCCTAAAGATTTTGTAAGGATATTATGAATTCCGGCACTGTCCAATACAGATTTTACTGCTCCACCTGCAATAACTCCGGTACCTTCTGCAGCCGGACGCAACAAAACGCGGCCTGCACCACATTTACCAATAACCGGATGTGGGATACTGCGGGTTTTTGTAAGAGGAACGCGGATCAGATTTTTACGTGCATCATCAATACCTTTTTGAATGGCATCAGATACTTCGTTCGCTTTCCCCAATCCGTTACCGACAATACCTTCTTTATTGCCTACAACGACAATGGAATTAAAGCTGAAGCGACGACCACCTTTTACAACTTTAGCAACGCGATTAATATGAACTAATCTGTCTTCGAGATTAAGTTCGCTTGCTTTTATGTTATGTTGTCTTCTTTTTCTTGGCATATTATTACTAATTTTTAAAACTCAAGTCCACCTTTGCGGGCAGCATCGGCAATAGCTTTTAATTTTCCGTGAAACTTATATCCGTTTCTGTCAAAAACGATTGTTTTGACACCGGCTTCTTTAGCTTTTTCTGCGATTACAGCACCTATTATTTCTGCTTTTTCAACACCGGTTTTACCAGCAATTTGATCTTGCAGATCTTTCGACTTTGTCGAAGCAGATGCCAGCGTTAGCCCTTCATCATCACTAATAATCTGGGCATAAATATGTTTTGAACTTTTGAATACGCTTAGCCGGGGCTTTTCAGCAGTTCCGGCAACTTTTGAACGAACTCTTTTTTGAATTCTTTTTCTGCGTAATGTTTTCTGATTTTTTGCCATTTCTACCTATATAATTTATCTACCTGCCGACTTACCAGCTTTTCTTCTTACTTGTTCATTCAGATAACGAACCCCTTTACCCTTATATGGTTCAGGTGGACGTAAAGAACGGATTTTTGCGGCAACCTGCCCCACTAATTCTTTATCGATACCTGAGATAATAATCCGGGGACTCTTACCTGATTTTGTATCAACTTCAATATTGATTCCCGGAGGCGGAACAAAAAAGAATGGGTGAGAATACCCTAAACCTAATTCCAGTACATCTCCGTTTATATTTGCTCGGTAACCAACACCAATGATTTCGAGAGTTTTTTTATACCCTTCACTCACACCGATAACGGCATTATTAATCAGAGAACGAAACAATCCATGTAATGCACGATGGTTTTTCTGATCCGTTTTACGGGTTAAAACAATCTCGTTATCCTTTTTTTCTACCGTAATGTCAGGATGAACCTTCACATTAAGAGAGCCTTTGGCACCTTTAATGGTTACGACATTTTCAGCGTTGATACTGAACTCAACTTTATCTTTAAGTGGTACCGGTAATTTCCCTATACGAGACATAATTTCCTATTGATTTAATATACGTAACAGAGTATTTCGCCACCGACTCCCAATTTCCGGGCTTCCTTATCCGTCATCACCCCGTTGGAAGTGGTCAGTATGGCAATCCCTAAACCGTTTTTTACACGAGGGATTTCATTTGATTGAACATATTTTCTTAAACCCGGTTTGGAAACGCGTTCCAGGGTTTTGATCACGGGATAACCATACCCGTCGTATTTCAAAAACAGTCTCAGAAGTCCTTGTTTAGAATCTTCGATGTTGATGAAATTTTGAATAAATCCCTTATCCAAAAGAATCTTAGACATAGCCCTCTTCATTTTGGAAGCCGGAATATCCACACTTCTGTGACCAGCTTGCTGGGCATTTCTGATTCTTGTTAAGAAATCGGCTATTGGATCAGTCATAGTTTAATTTCAATTATATATTGTTTACCAACTGGCTTTTCTAATTCCGGGGATCTTACCATCTAGAGCCAATTCACGAAACTTGATACGGGACACACCATATTTAGAAATATATCCCCTTGATCTTCCGGTCATTGAACAACGATTCCGTACTCTGGTCGGACTCGCATTCCGCGGCAATTTCTGTAAACCTTCATAATCACCGGCTTCTTTAAGCTCTTTACGCTTTTTCGCAAATTTTGCGACTGTTTTTTTCCTTTTCTCGTTACGAGCAAT
Source organism: uncultured bacterium (assembly GCA_963783355.1). Taxonomy (GTDB): domain Bacteria; phylum Bacteroidota; class Rhodothermia; order Balneolales; family DATFMH01; genus CAWANF01. The sequence continues at coordinate 6,153 of CAWANF010000013.1, read as the reverse complement.
CCAAGATTTTTTAGCCATAAGATGCTTTATTGTTTATTTCTTTTTCTGAAAGGCATACCCATATATTTGAGTAATGCATAAGCTTCTTCATCGGTTTCGGCCGAGGTTACAAAAGTAATGTCCATTCCGTGAAGCCATTCAATTTTATCGGTATCAATTTCCGGGAAGATAGCATGTTCTTTAATACCAACGGTATAGTTACCCCGTCCATCAAAACTCTTATCTGGAATTCCCTGAAAATCCCGTGTTCTTGGCAATGCCAGGTTGATGAACCGGTCGAGGAATTCAAACATTATTTTACTTCTGAGGGTTACCTTACAACCGATAGGCATGCCTTCACGAAGTTTAAAATTTGATATTGATTTTTTAGCCACGGTTAACACAGGTTTCTGTCCGGTAATACGTGCTACATTCTGAACGACATCGTCCAGTTTTTTCCGGTCGGAAACAGCTTCACCAACTCCCACGTTAATAGTAATTTTCTTTAACTTGGGAACAGCCATAGGATTATCGTAGCTGAAATCTTTAACCAATTTCTTTACGACATCGTCTTTGTATTGCGTATATAATCTTGCTTCAGTTGCCATGTCTGTCAATCAATTCTTATTTGTCTAGAACTTCACCACTATCCTTAGAGTAACGAACCCATCGTGATTTACCGCTTTCTTCAAGTTTCTTGCGGCCGATACGTGTAGGTTTTCCCGATACTGGATCTATTGGCATTACATTTGAAATATGGACAGGCATTTCCTGTTGAATACGCCCACCCTGAGGATATTGCTGACTGGGTTTATGATGTTTAGTCTTCATATTAACCCCTTCTACAATAACTCGTTCTTTGCGGGTAATAACCTGGAGTATTTTTCCTTGTTTACCGCTGTCAACACCGGTGATAACTTCTACTATATCACCTTTCTTGACATGGAATTTCTTTTGTTTGTTTTTCGTACGTGGCATATCGTTCAATTCAGTCTTTTAGAGTACTTCAGGTGCCAGAGAAACTATCCTCATGAAATTCCGTTCTCTGAGTTCACGCGCAACAGGTCCAAAAATTCTGGTCCCGATAGGTTCTTGTTCCTTATTAATCAATACAGCAGCATTTTCATCAAAACGAATATAACTACCATCTTTTCTTCTAAATTCTTTTTTCGTTCTTACGATAACAGCTTTAACAACATCCCCTTTTTTTACGTTACCACCGGGAATAGCTGTTTTAACGGAACAAGCAATCAGGTCACCTACCCGGGCATATCTTTTTTTAGAATCGCCGAGTACTTTTATACACATCACCTTTTTAGCACCGCTGTTGTCTGCAACGTTTAATATAGACTGTGTCTGTATCATTGTTTTTACTCAATAAATGATTGCTAGTTACTTCGCTTTTTCAAGAATCTTGACCAAACGCCATTTCTTTTGTTTGGACAACGGCCTGGTTTCCATAATCTGTACACGGTCGCCATGTTTTGCTTCATTGTTCTCGTCATGGGCCATGTATTTCTTAGTTTTGGTAATGAACTTACCATAGATCGGATGTTTTACCTGGCGATCAATCGCGACAGTGATGCTTTTATCCATTTTGTCGCTGACAACTCGTCCGATTCTTTGTTTTCTTTGTTTACGCGCAGTTATGTCTGACATAAGCTTTTAATTCATCTATAAAGTTAAGCGCCGGTTTTTTCATTTATTAATGTTTTCAGACGCGCGATTTCACGCTTATGATGTCTGATCTCACTCGGATTTTCCAGTTGGCCTGCAACGGCTCTGTTAAACTTCAATTTCTGTATAGCTTCTTTTGCATCACCAATGCGAGCTATTAACTCAGTAACCGATAATTCTCTTAGTTCATGTGTTTTCATTCAGAAGCCTCCTGCTATTCGCCGTCGTAATCGCGACGAACAATTATTTTCGTTTTAATAGGAAGTTTGAATTGTGCCAGGCGTAAAGCTTCTTTTGCCAATTCCTTATTTACGCCACCGACTTCAAATAAAATACGGCCGGGATGTACCACTGAAATAAAATGATCTAGTGTACCTTTACCACTACCCATACGGGTTTCAGCCGGTTTTGCTGTTATCGGTTTATCCGGGAATATTCGAATCCAGACATTACCATCACGTTGAAGTTTACGTGTAATTGCAATACGGCAAGCTTCAATCTGGCGGGCCGTAATAAACTTGCCTTCCAGTGCTTTTATAGCGAAATCTCCGAATGCAATTTGATGTCCACGGGAGGTATTACCTTTGATTTTACCTCTATGTACTCTACGCCTGTGAATGCGTTTGGGTTCTAACATAGCTGAAACCTATTCTTATTCTTCGTTTTTATTGGGTTTTCTTCTGCGACGACCACCCCGGGATCTTGCGGGTTTTCTTCTTTTCTGTGGTGCCGGTTTTTCCAATCGGTTTGTGAAGCCACTCGGTGTTAAATCCACATCACCAATAATTTCACCTTTGAAGATCCAAACAGAGACTCCGATAGAACCGTAGATCGTATGTGCCGTACTTTTTGAATAATCAATATCAGCACGCAATGTATGCAATGGCACACGACCTTCTTTATAATGTTCTGTCCGGGCCATTTCCGCACCACCAAGTCTACCCGAGCATTTAATTTTAATCCCTTTGGCGCCCATTCTGATAGAAGAAGCAATAGCCGTTTTCATAGCTCTACGGAATGACACTCTTCCAACGAGTTGTTGAGCAATATTCTGAGCGACAAGGCTGGCATCCAGTTCAGGGCGTTTAATTTCGCTGATCTTAATCTGGACTTCTTTATTAGTGATTTTCTTCAACTCTTCACGAAGCATTTCAACCTGCTCACCACCTTTACCGATGATCACACCCGGACGACTGGTCAGCAATGTTAACAATACTCTTTTTGGTGTTCTTTCAATAATTACTTTAGACAAACCACCATTACGCAACCTGGTATCCAGGTAATTTCTGAGCTTGGTATCCTCTAACAAAATACCATCGCTATTCTCTTCGGAATACCAGTTGGAATCCCAGCCGCGAATAACGCCGAGTCTTAAGCCGATTGGATTAGTCTTCTGTCCCAATTTCTTCCTTGGTTTTAATCTTGAGTTTCTTCTTGTTTCGCAACAATAACAGTAATATGACTGCTACGTTTTTTTATCTGATGAGCACGTCCCTGAGGAGCCGGTTGAATACGTTTCAACGTAGCTGCTTCATCGATGAAGATTCTTTTGATAAAAAGTTCTTCATTTTCCAGACGTTCATCCTGGAATTTATCTCTTACATTGGCAGCAGCTGAAGCTATAACTTTAGCGATATCAGATGCCGCGCCTTTATTCATAAATTTTAGCTTATTCAATGCTGATACGACATTCTCACCACGAACAGAATTAGCAATAATTCTCAATTTCCTGGGTGATTTACGTAAATATCTTTGAACAGCCCTCGCTTCTAATACGGCTTTGGTTTCCATTAACGTTTCACTCCTTTTTCAGCTTTTTTCTGTGGATGGCCTCTGAATGTTCTCGTTGGTGCAAATTCACCAAGTTTATGACCTACCATATTTTCTGTTATAAATACGGGAATGAATTGTTTTCCATTATGCACTGCAAATGTCAAACCAACAAAATCCGGAGAAATCATAGACCCACGAGACCAGGTTTTAATAACCTTTTTCGAATTAGACTTGTTAGCCTCGTCTACTTTCTTCTGGAGTTTAAAATGTATATAAGGACCTTTCTTCAGCGAACGTGGCATAGCTGCTTATTTAGAGTTTCTTCTTCTGACTATATATTTTGAAGACAATTTACGGCGATTACGTGTCTTCTTACCTTTAGATGCCTGTCCCCATGGTGAACGAGGATGGCCTCCTGAAGCTTTTCCTTCACCACCACCCATTGGATGGTCGATCGGGTTCATGGCAACACCACGTGTTTGCGGGCGTATACCAAGCCAACGGCTCCGGCCGGCTTTACCTATTGTAATATTCATATGATCTGGATTGCTTGTAGTACCGACAGTAGCTAAGCAATTACCCAGTATCATGCGAACTTCGCCAGAAGGCAATTTTACGGTCACATACCGTTCCGTTTTTGCAACTAACTGTGCATTTGTACCAGCACTGCGAGCCAACTGACCTCCCTTACCGGGAGTCAATTCGATATTATGAATGATAGTACCTAAAGGCATCTTAATCATCGGCAATGTGTTACCTATTTCTGGTGCGGCATTGCTTCCATTTACAATTTTATCTCCAACTTTTAAGCCATCAGGAGCAATCATATATCTTTTTTCACCATCAGCATATGCCACCAGGGCTATACGTGCTGTTCGGTTCGGATCATATTCGATTGTTTTTACTATAGCGGTGATATCAAATTTATTGCGTTTGAAATCGATTAAACGATAACGTCTTTTATGCCCGCCGCCCATGTGACGTGAAGTAATTCTACCGTTTGAATTACGGCCACCTGATTTCTTAAGGCTTTTAACTAATTTTCTCTCTGGTTCGGACGTCGTTACATCCTTAAAAACAGGAGCAATTCTGTGACGTGTGCCAGGAGTATTCGGTTTTAATTTGCGTGTCGCCATTTTTATAAAAATCGTTGATTATATTTCACTAAAGAAATCAATACTGTCACCCTCGCGTAATGTCACGATGGCCTTTTTCCATTTTGTTGAACGTCCGGGAACAAATCCGCTTTTAGTATAACGGCCTTTGGGTTTAGATGGCATTATAATTGTATTTACTCTTTCCACCTTAACATCCGGATACATTCTTTCCACTTCTTCTCTAATTTCTTTTTTGGTCACGTTGCGGTCTACCCGGAAAGAATACTGATTAAGCTTTTCCTGCAGTTCCGTTAATTTTTCAGTAACCAGTGGTCTTTGAAGTATTATTGTCATGCACTTACCTCTTCAGCTTTAACACCTAGTGTTTGTTCAAGAACAGGAATGGCATTTTCTTGTATAACAACAAAATCCGCATTCATAATCTCATAAGTTGAAGGCTTGTTCGCTTCCAAAACAGAAATCTTTTTAAGATTCTTACTTGATTTGTAGATATTCTGGCTCGTTTGAGAAGTTAAAACCAAGACTTTTTTATTATCTATTTTTAAAGCTTCAAGTATAGAAACCAATTTTTTTGTTTTCGGTTCATCGAATGAAAAATCTTCTATTACGATGATAGCTTCGTCTTTAGCCTTATAAGTCAATGCCGATTTACGAGCAATCTGACTCATTTTTTTCGAAATTTTTACTACATAATCGCGTGGTTTCGGACCAAAAACCGTACCACCACCTACCAAGAGGGGTGAACGCATGGAACCTCTCCGGGCATTACCGGTACCTTTTTGTCTGTATGCTTTCTTACCGCCACCTCGAACTTCGGTACGTCCTTTGGTTTTTGCTGTACCTTGACGCTGATTACTTTGATAGGACCGTACATCCTCATATACCAAAGCATCTTTCGGCTCGATGGCAAAGACATCGTCACTCAATGCCGCTTTTTTCCGGCTTTTAGTACCATCGGTTTTATAAATATTCAGTTCCATTTATCAATAATATTCTTAGACTTAATCAGCTATTGTGAATTTCAATGAATCGTCCTTTGGGTCCAGGTACAGAGCCTTTTACCAATAAGAGATTCGATTCAGGTATGATTTTTACAACGGTCAGATCTTTTATTTTTACCCGTGTATTACCTTTCTGTCCGGCCATTTTCACACCTTTAAATACTCTTGAAGGATCCGATGCCTGGCCGATTGAACCAGGAGCCCGAAGCCGGTTATGCTGACCGTGTGTTTGTCCTCCAACGCCACTAAAACCATGTCTTTTAACAACGCCCTGGAATCCCTTGCCTTTAGTTATTCCGATAACATCAACTAAAGAATTTTCCTGAAAGACATCATCAATTTTTAAACTGTCGCCAAGTTCCAAACCTTCCGGCAGATAATCTCTGAATTCGGAAACGATTCGTTTTGGTGTGGTACCGGCACTCTTAAAGTGACCTACAAGAGCCTTTGTAGTATTTTTTTCCTTTTTGTCATAGGCTGCCAGTTGCACAGCAACATAACCGTCGCTTTCCACAGTTTTAATCTGTGTTATAACGTTCGGTTCTATCTCTATGGCCGTAACGGGCACATTATTTCCAACATTATCGTAAATGTTGGTCATTCCT
>CAWANF010000012.1:0-257409 GCA_963783355.1 uncultured bacterium | reverse complement strand
CACGTAATTGCCGGTGACAATGCCGTCATACAAAATGTAAATCCCGTTGATTTAAATCAGGGTTACTACTATTCGACAAATAATGGTGAAAATTGGTCTGGTAATGATGTTCTTGATAATACTATCAATACAAATAATCAGATTCTTTCTGATCCAATAGTTGCTCATGATTTAATTAACGGAATTTCCTTTTTTAGTTATTTAAAAATCACTTATGATAGTTCAGGTAATGTTACATCAGGTAGCGTTATTGTGAAAGAATCTACAGACGGTGGAAGCTCTTGGGGATCTGATAAAACAATAACTACCTCAAGCGATCTTGACAAGGAATATATTACAGTGGATGATAATCCCTCAAGTCCCGATACCAATAATATTTATATTGCCTGGACTGATTTCAGTGGCTCGGGACCTTATCCCATTAAATTTTCCCGGTCCACGGATGATGGAACGTCTTTTTCAACTCCCCATACAATAAGTGGTACCAGTGGATATGATGCGGCGCAGGGAGTTTGCTTAGCCATTGGTCCGGATGGTACCATATATGCCACATGGGCTTATTATGATTCCGGATCCTATTATGAAGCGGGAATTGGATTCAACAAGTCCACCGATGGCGGCAAAACATGGGGTACGCCCAAGAGGTTATCCATTCAGGGGTTTTCCGGGATTCGGTCATGGGACACGCCAAGCTCCCAACATTGGTCGCTACATACAAAAGGGACTAATATTCGTTCCAATAGTTTTCCATCCATGGATGTGGACCGAAGCTCCGGACCAAACAGTGGTAAAATTTATATCGTTTGGGATAATGCTACCAATACTACCGATCACACGATTCCCTACATCTATTGCATCAGTTCATCGGATGGCGGGTATAGCTGGAGCAGTAAAGTACAGGTAAACGATGACAACTCGCAAACCGATAAATGGGAGCCTTGGGTACATGTAGACTCACTTGGTGGAGTAAATATCGTGTTTTATGACAGCCGGATTGACCCCACCAACAATGTCCAGACGCAGGTGTATTTAGGGCGTTCAATGGATGGCGGAGGTTCATTCCGGAATTATCAAGTCAGCGATGTGGCTTTCACACCATCCCAGGTTCCTAACACAGGCCCTGGTTATATTGGAGACTATCTTGGAATAACATCAACAGGAAATTATATTATTCCATGTTGGAATGATAACAGGACGAGTCGTCAGCAAGCGTATGCTGCGAGAATTCCATTTGGCGTATTAAGCGGAACCATTGCCAGTAATCGTACTCTTAATGGTTTATATTCCATCCTCAGCGGTGTAACCATCTCCTCGAATGCTACCCTGACCATTGATGCGGGTTCGGTGTTGAGCTTCGCCCCAGGCACAGGAATGACAGTCGAACCGGGCTCCAAAATCACAGCCAACGGCACCCCCAGCCAACCGATCCGGTTCCAGCGTCTTTATCCAGATAGCACCTGGAATATTATCTACCTGCAGGGCAACGGGAACCAGTTTAACTGGACCCTGTTTGACGGAGGGTATGAAGATGTGGATGTGGAAAGTGCGGGTAATGATTTCTATAACTGCACGTTCCGCAACGCCTGGCGGGGCATCAGTTCCTACAATGACCAGGCCGGGGACGGCGGGGAGTCTTATTGCTACCTGGATAACTGTATGGTGGAAGATAACACTTCGGTCGGTGTAGTTATCTATCATGCCGATATCGGTACTTATGAGACCACCATTCGGAACAACGCCCAGGATGGATTATGGCTCTACGATAGTCCGGCCCGCTACTTTTACAGCACGGCCATAACCGGAAACGATACCAACATCAATTATTCGGATGCCATGGAAGTGCTCGGAGGCAGTGATGTGGACTTTTTAGTCTATAATGCGAGCGTAGGCTACGTTCCCGGATTTAACCGCGTGGCCAATTATCTCCCTCAGAATCAGATGATTGTGGATGGTTCCTCTTCTTTTTTAATGGGGGATGCCAGTACGCAGTCTGAGGGGGATAACGGAGTCGTAGCAGACAGTGGATCCTGTTGCCGGATCTATAATCAGGGTTCCGGCACGGTGAATGCCTATGGCAACTGGTGGGGCACGGCCAGCCCGGGTTCCTTTCTGTTCAGCGGTCCGGTGGACTATTCGGGGTATTTAAGTTATGATCCGAGTACCGGAGCCGGGGTGAGTTCGGGGAACTATCCCACGCGGGCTGTTCAGAGTCCGCAGCTTTTAGTGAAGCAAGGTAGTATCGAAGAACTCCTCTTCTCAAATGATGACTTCCTCTGCTGGAACTCAAAAAGAAAAGGATCTTACGCCGGGACCGGATTCATACCCTTTGGAGTGACATTACCACGGCCTCCGATTCCAAAAGCCTTATGAGTGATATGCGGGAGTTGTATAAGCTGCACCTGATGTCCCGTGGAGATACCAGTTTTAGTGATGAAATGGCCCGGGACCGGGCTTTATGGGGTAGCATGATTGGGCATTATCTGGCGGGTAAACAGAGCCTGAATCCGGGGGGAATTCATTTGTCCGCTTCCCAGGTCCAGCCTCTCATGCTCATGGATGAACATGAGGCCTATCGTTTCGGACGTTTCTCGGAGGCTCGGGAAAAAGTGGCACAATATGCCCCCTACATTACGTCCCCACAAGGAAAGTTGATGAACCCGAATTATTCGCATATATAATAAGAAACAATACATATCACAGTGTAAATAATAGAACTTATAAAAAATAACGCTGCGAAATTTTGTCGCGCTCTGCGTTGAAGATCAAAATACTTATTCAATGTACTATTGTACGATTCATGCGCATTTTAATCTTCGCCTTGATCACAACAAAATTTCTTGGTGAATAATCCGGGTTAATATGACCGATGATATGAATCTGCTCGAACAGCAGGGTTCCTGTCAACAGGCCCTGGCGATGTTGGATAAGGTCGAACAGGAGGAAGAAACGATGGGGGTACCTCAAAAACAGGTGACAGAGAGGTATGCCATTGCCCGCTATGAGATGCAGCAGGCCATGAAACCCGGCGACCCGGAAATAGCGGTGTCTCATCGGGTATGTCGGGCAAAAAGCAGAGCTGATGCGCTTATGGCCTCTTCAAAACCCAGCGTCACTACGCTCAGGCCTAACTATCCTAATCCGTTCAACCCCACGACAACGATCCGGTATGAACTGGCCGGGCCCGTAAATGTTCGCTTGACGATTTACAATGTTTTGGGACAGCGGGTGGCGATGCTGGTAGACAGCCGGCAAATGGCCGGCTGGCATCAGGCGATCTTTAATGCCCTGAACCTGTCCAGCGGGCTTTATTTTTATCGCCTGCAGGCGGGAAATAAAATATTAGTAAAGAAAATGTTACTGCTGAAATAAGATTCAAATAATGTTTCTAATGAAAACCCCACCAGAGATGTAATACTTTGGTGGGTTTTATTTTTTTATTTATTATTGAATTTCTTCCGTTCAAAGTTTTATTTATTCTATATGCTTTAACATCAGTCCATTTTCTTTCTGATCAAGACAAATACATACAGTTTAAAACTATGCCAAAATTATCCAATTTTTAAAAAATGATTTGCTATTGAAAATATAATTACTTAAGTATGAGCAGTTAGTCATGGACTTTGTTTTCTGATATAGGTTGGTTCTAATTAACTTTTTCCCCTCTCTCCTTATATCAGGGCAGGTGATATCCTGTTATTTGATGAGTTTAATGTCCCGATGCACGAGTTTAAGGCCTTTAATGAATAGACTCATACAAACTATTTTACCTATAAAATCATCTCTTCTGTAAATAATTTTTTACAACTGGCTATAAAAAATAAAAGAATAAATATTTTTTACTTGTACTCCAATTACTTATCTATATTCCGTTGTTGTAAAATAATGAAATAAGTCAAATAAATATTCAAAATAGTTCAAAATTCACAGCAAAATGAATTGTCATTTTCTGAAATTAGACTTAAATAATAGTTGTTAGATAAATAGATGATTAACCCAAAATCTATTCAAGTTTTTTGGGAAATCAGACCGGAGATCCTGAAATGAACAACAGGAAAAAAATACTATTAAGTAACGGTTTTAGGATTACTATTTTCAATAGGAAGATTCTTATGAAACGCGTACCGGTTAATATCATTTTGATTATTACAGTCATTCTTGTTGCAGGTTGTGATATATTTGGCAGTTCTAGGAATCCTGCTGGAATGCAGAATTTAGGTCTGAATGGATTCGGTATTACAGATATTTATGTTGATGGAAATCAGATCATCGTGGGTACCTCGTCTGTTGGTACGATAAGTTACATTTTCCGTTCGGAAGATAGCGGAGCAAATTGGCAACAGGTAGATAGTATCCATGTGGATAATACCTATCCTTATAATTTCCATGGTACCTATACACATACTTCATTTTTTGGGAGCGGTAATACAATATTTGCAGGTATCGGTGGAGGATATACCGGTGAAGTTCTAATTTCTAGAGACAACGGGAAGACCTGGACCGAGCCTAATTCCAGTTTTATTGAGAATGTTAACTGTTTTACTATGATAAATGGAACACTCTTTGCCGGAACGGACCATGGGGTTTTTATGACTACAAACGATGGTCACAATTGGTCAGCAGCGGATACTGTCGGTTTATCTCATTCGGTGATAGGATTGGTTCACCTCTCGGGAGATCTTTTCGCAGCTACTTCCGGAGAGGGGATTTATCGTTCCTCCGACAATGGGGCAAGTTGGAAAGAGGTTAATTCAACCAATTACGACTTTCAAGGGTTGGCCACCATTGGCGATGATATCTTTGCGGCAGCGTTTCAATTCCCTGGAGACACGACAGGTGGAATATTCGTTACTACGAACAATGGAGCTAGTTGGAAAGAAGCAAATAACGGATTAACAGATCATACTATTAATGCACTTTACTCAAACGGTTCGGATCTTTTCGCGGGAAGTAACCATGGAATCTATTATTCCGGAAATAATGGAACCAGTTGGACCCTGTTTGATAGTACCGGAGCGATCTCTTTCGCCTCTAATGATTCGTGGCTGTTTATCGGCGATAACAGTATTAGCAAATTGCCGTTATCGCAATTACGCAAGTAAGAAAAAGGAAAAGAAATGTCTTGACACTTAAAACTATGGACGGCGTTGCCGCGTCGTCCATGGCAAAAAAGGCAAATTATATGAACCCATCACCGTTTCCCTCATATGAGGAGAAAAGTGCTTTTTTATTTGCCATTCCTAATAACATAATCAAACATGAAAATTCAAAATGGTTGAAGGGGGGATATGAAAAACATAAAAATATCATTTTTGTTTTCTGTTGTGTTGGTTCTCTTATTTGAGACGGTTTTTTCAATCTCTGTCGATGGACAGCAAATTATTCATGGGAATGTTCCCAAGGCTATCGCTCGGTTAGGAATCAAACCGATCGGGCAAATGGATACTACCCATCAGTTAAGCTTTACCATTGGATTACCCCTGCGCAATGAGGCAGCACTCAAAAAACGTCTTCACCAGATATATGATCCGGCCAGTCCAATGTTTCATCACTATCAAACTGTTGAGCAATTCACGGCAGAATTTGGGCCAACTGAATCAGATTATCACCAGGTCATCTCTTTTTGTAAGGCAAACGGACTGATAATAATTGATACCACCAAAAACCGGATGACCATCGAAGTGAGAGGAGAAGTGGGTAAGATCGAACGAGCGTTTCATGTAATCTTAAATCGCTACATGCATCCGAATAAATCACGTATGTTCTTTGCCCCTGACCGGAAACCAACCCTTGACTTAAAAGTTCCTATATTACGGATAGAAGGCTTAAGCAATTTCTACCATACACGCCCTGTTTCTAAGAAGAACATCCGGATTCCTAAAGCTTCGAATACTTCTTCTTTTAATGGGACGGGTTCGGGACCGGGAGGAGATTTTATAGGTTACGATTTTAGGGACGCTTACGCCCCTAATGCTACCCTCACGGGAACAGGGCAAACTGTAGCACTATTGCAATTCGATGGATATTCATCAACCGATATAACCAATTACGAAAGCGAGGCTGGGTTACCGAATGTTCCTCTGCAAAATGTATTATTGGGTGGATTTACTGGCAATCCTTCTGGACAAGAAAGTGAAGTATGTTTAGATATTGAAATGGCTATTTCAATGGCTCCGGGTTTGTCTAAAGTGATGGTTTACGAATCACCGCCGGATTCAGTAGGCTATGCTGCGGCGTGGGACTATATGCTAAGTAAGATAGCGAGTGATGATATTGCAAAACAAATTAGCAGTTCCTGGACGAGCGGTGGTCCCGCCGATTCACAAGCGGAACAGGTTTTTATGGAGATGGCTGATCAGGGGCAATCCTTTTTTCAGGCATCTGGAGATTCTGATGCCTGGACTGGTCAGATCCCTTTTCCAGTTGATTCACCTAATATCACAATAGTAGGGGGCACTTTTTTAACAACCAATGGTCCTGGTGGTTCATATAAATCTGAGAGAGTTTGGAATAAGGGATATGTTTATCTTAGTGGTTATGTTGGAAGTGGAGGGGGTATCAGTACACAGTATTCCATTCCGACCTGGCAACAAAACGTTGATATGTCCAATAACCAAGGATCTACTACGATGCGAAACATTCCAGATGTAGCAATGGTAGCGGATAGTATCGATACAAGGGTTGACGGAGCTGATTATTCTAATGGGGGCACAAGTGCAGCGGCCCCACTCTGGGCCGGTTTTATGGCCCTGGTCAATGAGCAAGCTGCAAATGATGGCTTCAGCCCGATTGGTTTCCTCAATCCTAGTCTTTATTCTATTGGTGAAGGGAATGTTTACACGGATTGTTTCCATGATATCACTACCGGGAATAATGAATGGCCAAACAGCTCAAATAAATTCTCTACCGTATCTGGTTACGATTTGTGTACAGGTTGGGGAACTCCTCATGGTCAGGCTTTGATTAATTATCTTGTAGCAAGTGACATGCCCTCTGTACCTGCCTCCATTACAAGCAACACTACCTTATCAAGTAAATATTATAAAGCAAGCCAGTTTATTACAGTTAGTAATGGAGCAACTTTAACCATTTCTCAGGGAGTCAATATATACCTTGAACCAAACATTGGGATTATTGTTAAACCAGGTTCAAAAATAGTTGTTAACGGTAGTTCTGGCAATCCGGATAAATTTTTACGCTTGGATCCAAACAGTTCTTGGAATATTATTTACCTGCAGGGCAACTGGAACCAGTTTACCTGGACCCTGTTTGACGGAGGGTATGAAGATGTGGATGTGGAAAGTGCGGGCAATGATTTTTATAACTGTACATTTCGTAACGCTTGGCGGGGTATCAGTTCCTACAATGACCAGGCAGGGGACGGCGGGGAGTCGTATTGTTACCTGGACAACTGTATGGTGGAAGATAATACTTCGGTCGGCGTGGTCATCTACCATGCCGATATTGGCACCTATGAAACCACCATACAGGATAATGCCCAGGACGGATTATGGCTCTACGACAGTCCGGCACGCTACTTTTACAACACGGCCATAACCGGAAACGATACCAATTTCAACTATTCCAATGCCATGGAAGTACTCGGCGGCAGTGATGTGGACTTTTTAGTCTATAATGCGAGCGTAGGCTACATTCCCGGATTTAACCGCGTGGCCAATTATCTCCCTCAGAATCAGATGGTTGTGGATGGATCTTCTGCCTTTTTATTGGGAGATGCCAGTACGCAGTCCGAAGGGGATAACGGAATTATAGCAAACAACGGAGCCTGCTGCCGAATCTATAATCAAAATTCTGCCACGGTGGGTGCCTATGGCAACTGGTGGGGCACGGCCAGCCCGGGTTCCTTTCTGTTTAGCGGTTCGGTGGACTATTCGGGGTATTTAAGTTATGATCCGAGTACCGGAGCCGGGGTAAGTTCCGGCAATTATCCCACGCGGGCGGCTCAGGGTCCGCAGCTCATTGCCCGACGCAGCAGCGCAAATGAATCTTCTGTACAAAGGATGACGGCGTAGGCCGGAACTCAAAAAGAGAAAGGATCTTCGCCGGGACCGGATTCATACCCTGTGGAATGACATTACGAATGCCTCAGATTCCAAAAGCCTTATGAGTGATATGCAGGAGTTATATAAGCTGCATCTGATGTCCCGGGGGATACCAGTTTAAGTGATGAAATGGCTCAGGACCGGGCTTTATGGGGCCGCATGATTGGGCATTATCTGGCGGGTAAACAGAGCCTGAATCCGGGGGAATTCATTTGTCCGCTTCCCAGGTCCAGCCTCTCATGCTCATGGATGAACATGAGGCCTATCGTTTCGGACGTTTCGCGGAGGCTCGGGAAAAAGTGACGCAATATGCCCCCTTCATCACGTCCCCGCAGGGAAAGTTGATGAATAGGACCGATGATATGAATCTGCTCGAACAGCAGGGTTCCTATCAACAGGCTCTGGCGATGTTGGATCAGGTCGAACAGGAGGAAGAAACGATGGGAGTGCCTCAAAAACAGGTAACAGAGAGGTATGCCATTGCCCGCTATGAAATGCAGCAGGCCATGAAACCAGGCGACCCGGAAATAGCGGTGTCTTCGGGTATGTCGGGAAAAAGCGGAGCTGATGCACTTATGACCTCCGCAAAACCCAGCGTCACAACACTCAGGCCCAATTATCCCAATCCGTTCAATCCCACGACAACGATCCGGTATGAACTGGCCGGGCCCGTAAATGTACGCTTGACGATTTACAATGTTTTGGGACAGCGGGTGGCGATGCTGGTAGACAGCAGGCAAATGGCCGGCTGGCATCAGGCGATCTTTAATGCCCTGAACCTGTCCAGCGGGCTTTATTTTTATCGCCTGCAGGCGGGAAATAAAGTGCTGGTGAAGAAAATGCTGTTGTTGAAATAGTATCAAAGCAGGCCACAAAATCTCAAACACCTTGTGGGCCTTACTTTTATTCGAATATTTATTTAAATAACATAATTATTTCATTCAGATTTTTATCAGAAGCGATTTTGCGTGGAGTCACTCCCTCGTCACTTTCACTATCGGGATCGGCTCCGTGTTCGAGCAAAACTTTAACCATGGAAATATGTTTCCTGTTAACAGCCTGGTGCAGGGGAGCCCAACCGCCTTTTTGTCTGACATTGGGATTGGCGCCATGTTCAAGCAGCAATTGAACCATTTTCAGAGAAATATCCGGATCTGAATTAGCCGATGCGCTATGAATAGGATATACACTCATCTGATTTTTTGACGGTTGATGAATATCTGCGTTATGCTTCAATAAAAACTCCAATGCAGCCAGCTGCCCAAAAAAGGCTGCATAACCGGCGGCACTGAATCCATCGCCCGACAAGGCTTTGATGTCTGTTTTCTCGTCGAGAATTAGCGTCTGTAATCGTTGAATATCACCGGTACAAACGGCTTCAAAAAGGTCCAGATTCGGTTTTCGTTCAGCTAACTTAACAGCAAGTTTCTCGTGCTGGTTATACAACGCCCATAGAATAGGAGAAATCCCGTTTGGAGAAACCGTTTGGAGTAAATCTACATGCTGATTCAGCAGGTGGTCAACAAGTTCCTGATTGCCGGATGCAATAGCGTTATAAAAATCTTCGGTGGTGCTCATTGTTCTCAAATTAAATGAAGTACACTCCGTAAGATATATAAAAATAATTGTTTCAGACTATTTAAAATGAAATATGGAATGAGTCTCGTCCGGATTCGTTTCCGTTACATTCAAATCTTTGATTAAGCCGTTGTCTATTCCATAAATCCAGCCATGAACCGCTACATTCTGTCCGTTTTTCCATGCTTTTTGAAGGATTGAAGTTCTGGAAACATGTTGAACCTGTTGCATTACATTGAGTTCGCACAAGCGATTAATTTTGGCATCCTCGTTTCCAATATTGTCTAATTCAGTCTCGTGCTGAACATAAATATCCTTTATATTCCTAAGCCAGTTATCAATGAGACCAAATTCGTCGTGCGACATTGCCGCTTTAACGCCTCCGCAGCCATAATGTCCACATACGATTACATGTTTAACTTTAAGCACCTCAACGGCATACTGTAATACGGATAATAGATTTAGATCGGTTTGAATAACAAGGTTGGCAATATTTCGATGAACGAATATTTCACCGGGAGGTACGTCTACAATCTGGCTGGCCGGCACACGGCTGTCGGCACACCCAATCCATAAATATTCCGGTGTTTGTTGTTTGGAGAGCCTATTGAAAAATTCAGGATCTGTCTTATTAATACTATTTGCCCAATGTTTATTCTTTTCGAAAAGGTCTAAAGGTTCGTTCATATATCTACTATTAAATTAAATAGAACACAGACGACATGAATATTCTTGGACAAAAATAAAAAATGCTAATTTATATATCGTTCATCTGTGTAACTCAGTGATGTCTGCGTTATCCGTGTTCTATTTTTAGTTTAACTTAAATTCGTGTTTACGATATTCCTGGTAAATAAATTCAATTCCAAAAGATAATAACAACATACCGATCAGAACCCAAATATGGGAAGGATTTGTCATGATTGTTTGCCATATCAGCGCGATTAAAGCGACACTACACAACAGGAAACCAAGAGCCGGAATCCATCGATGACTATTGGTTTCATCGAATTTTTTATAATTCGCCGCATTGACGGTTGCAAAAATAATCAAGAATCCTGCACTTCCCATCATAGAAATACTGGATAAATCTCCTAAATTAGCTAACAAAAGAGCTAAAATACTTGTTATTATTAGACCTTCGAGAGGCTTATTCCAGACTTTATCTTCCAGGAACTCGGGCAATTCACCTTCTTTGGCAATGACATAACTTAACCTCGCCGAACCATAGAGGGTAGCGTTAATGGCCGAGAACGTTGATAAAAGCGCAGCTATTGCGATGAGTGTGAATCCCGCGCTTCCTAAAAATGGTTTGGCCGCCGCTGCGAGTGCATAATCTTTCGCCTTGACGATCTGAGCAACCGGTAAATTACCCACCGAGACAATCGCCACAAGAATATAGAGGATGATAACAAATACGACGGATGCGAAAAATGCTCTGGGTAAAGTAACCTTCATGTTTTTGACATCCTGTGCCGTATTGGCGATAAGTTCAAAACCTTCGTAAGCCACAAAAATAATCATCCCCCCGGAGATGAGGCTGAGGGTAGGAGACCAGTTAGACATAGCCAGTCGATGGGTATCAACTCCCTGAAAGCCAACAGCAATAAAGAACAGTAAAAGAGCGATTTTGATTGCTACGATATACATTTCAGCTTTTCCGATGATACCGGCGCTCAACATATTTAAAAAGGTGGGAATTAATATACCAGCCGTAATGATGAGATGCTTAATCAACAGTTGATGACCGGTATGAAAAAACGTAGCTCCATAACTTCCGAATGCGTAGGAATACAAAGCCAGCATAATCACATAACTGATCCAAAGCATGTTATTGATGCTTCCCGTGAATAAATCCACACCGAATGCTTTATCCAGGAACACAACTGTTCCACCCTGACTCGGATAGGTCACGGATAATTTCGAATAGGAATAACAGGTAACAAAAGCGACGATTCCAGCAATAAAAAAAGCGATCGGTGTACCACCATGAGCCAATTCTACAGCCAAACCTAAAACGGCGAAAATCCCTCCGCCGACCATTCCTCCAACACCAATCGATACCGTTTCTAAAAATCCGATTTTATTCTTACCGCTATCAGACATAGGCTTATCCTTTTATTTCCTTGCAGTCAATATTCTTAACCCGGAACTACTATTGGTCGTTCAGATTGCAAAGAATAATCGAAAAGCACAAAATATTATTTTTGAATAATTAATTCGTGTGAGTGCCACCAATGAATATTTAAATATTGTAACAGGCAGGTTATTTACAAACTGGACATTTTGAATTATAAAGGATTGAAAAACAGCAAGATGGAGCAGGTATGAAAGCGTTAAAAATTGGCATCTCAGTGGTAGCGGGATTGATACTCATATTGTGGGGAGTTTCTTTGCTGATGACCTCGGACTATCATGTCCAGAGGCAAATTCGTATCAACGCTGCACCGGAAGAAATCTTTCCTTATATCAATATTTTAGAAAACTGGAATTACTGGAGTCCCTGGATTGAACAGGACCCGCAGATGAAAATAATATATGAAGGCCCACCATCGGGCGTGGGTGCCACACAGAGCTGGCAAAGCGAAAAGATGGGTTCCGGATCACTGAAAATAAATGAAGTAGTTGAGAATCGAAGTATTCATTATGTATTTAAAATAAACGGCTTTAACAGCACCTCTTCGGGTATGATACAATTAGAACCGGAATCTGACGGCACCCTCGTTACGTGGACAGATAATGGCGATTTGGGGCCGAGTCCGCTTTCAAAATATTTTAAATTAATGATGAACAATATGATCGGTTCCGACTTTGACACCGGACTGAAAAATCTCAAAGCCCAGGTTGAAAAGAAAAAGATGTGATTAATCCGGTTGAACCGAAGACAAAATTTGTTGCCGGACCTTACCTAATTCACGAACAAGATAGCGGACATCTTCAGGTTCTGTCATGTAATTGGTAATACAGGCTCTCAGTACGGAGATTTTACCATTTAGCAGAGTGGTGGAAATCCATGCTTCTCCCGAAGTTACAATCTCTCTTGAAATTCGTTCCAGGTATTCTGATGATTTGAAATTCTCATCCGTGAAGCAAACAACCGGTAATGCAGTCCGATTAACAATGTCCCAATGATTTGTTTCCAATTCTTTTCTGAGAAGGTCGCCCATTTTTGTTTGGTGGCGTATGACCTCCGCGTATCCATCCCATCCGGCAGTGGCAAGAGACATAAACACCTTTAAACCGATAAAACGCCGTGACCATTGAATTGAATGAGAGTACGGGTTTACGACATCTAAACCATTGGCTTCCTTAGGCATATAATTATTAGGCATACCAAAAGTTTCGTCAAGTATATCAGTATGAGAAGTGAAGTAAATTCCTGCTCCCATTGGCACCGACATGAATTTATGCGCATCGAAGGTTATAGAATCGGATAAGCCGGTGCCTTTTAGCAAATATTGAAGCTCAGGAACCAATGCAGCAGCTCCGCCCCAGGCGGCATCAACATGAAACCAAATATTATATTTTTTAGCAATAATGGCCAGATCGGGGATCGGATCGATGACACCTGCGTTGGTGGTTCCTGCATTAGCTACGAGCAGGAATGGCATCCGGCCTTCATTTATATCCTGTTTAATTCTCTCTTTGAGAATTTGAACGTCCATTTGGAAATGTTCATTTACCGGTATGGCCCGCACGGCATTTTCACCCAGGCCACATAACCGGGCTGCTTTTATGAATGAATGATGACTTTCGCTGGATACATATATGACGGGCTGTTTGGACAATCCCCGTAGTCCTGTTTTCTGGAAATCGGGGAAATGGGCTGTCAGGGCCGTTAGTATTGCTGTATGATTTGCTTCGGCACCCCCGCTGGTAAAAGTTCCATCAATGTGTCCGGGGTAGTAGCCAAACCGTTCTCCGATTTTTCGGATAAGGTGATGTTCGATTTCTATAGCTAACGGACTATGACTCCATGCCGCAAGTTGAGGATTGTATGCCGCAGCAATGGTATCCGCGGCTATACCCATGAAAGTCGGGGCTGGATTAAATAACCCAAAATATTTCGGATGGGGAGTGTGAGTTTGAAATTCGGATAATCCCTTTGTTATAAAATCGATGGTTTCGAAAGGGTCTCGGGAACCGGAAAAATCAAATTCTGATAAAATGGAACGTAATTTTTCAGGGTTTAATTCAGGTGTCACCCGGTTTTGTTCGACATCCTGAATATATCTTTCAATGCGTTCGACAAGATGTGCCCATATTGCCGTTCGTTCTTGTTCGGAATAATCTAAAATTTTTTGTCGTTCCATGAATATTCAGCCATATATAATAAGATAGTATGGATGTCAGCAAAACTGAACAAAGATCATAAAAACGGGCATTACATGAAATCTTTTATTAATGTACGTTCCATTTTTATTGTTAATCTGAGTTTATATAATGAACGATTATTTCAGTACTGTCATCGATCGGGTTTCAATATAATCACCTGCTTTCAGACGATAAAAATACACGCCGCTGGTTAGGTTAGAAGCATCAAAAATGACATTATATTCACCGGCAGATTGGTATTTGTCAATGATGGTCGCCACCTTTTGTCCCAATAAATTAAATACACTCAGTGTTACACGAACCTGTTTCGGGATAGTATAGCTTATCCGTGTGGTCGGATTAAAGGGATTCGGATAATTTGGCTGAAGAAGAAATTTATCCGGTTTTTTGATACCTGCTTCCGTTGCGGGTACCACATTGATGTAATCGTAGCGAAATAATTCTGAAGTTTGAATATCGTGATCACCATTACCGTCCGGTATCTGCGAAATTAATTTCCCGCCATTTTGCGGCTGATAGGCTGCCACCGTTACATAAATATGGGAAGGAATGGTGCCAAATTGAGATTGCAGGTCTATCGCACCTTCCAACAAGTCTTTTCCGGCCATACTGGATACATATCCATGATTATCAACCCAGTTACAGGTGTTTTCAGATTCCCTGTTTGCCAGGAAAGCAGACCATCCGGCCACGTTTCCGTCTTTCGAAAAGTGGAGCATTACGGCTGTTTTCAACGAATCATTTATGAATATGATAATATCATCGTTTCTTTTTTCCGCAGATTCCGTCGCTACATATAAATATCGTCCATTACAATCGAGGTAAAGGTGAGTGCCATTGTCGCTTGCCACAGTGTGGGCTGATTTGTCCGGTTTTCCATCCATTATGTAGGGATTGGGTAAACCGGATTTATCCATAAAATACAAATGGTATGTTTTCTGAGTTAATGAATCTGTTGTTCCCGTTTGATATTGGATTCCAAAATCGATCTGGTTGATCTGTTGCCCGGACTTGTTAAAAGGTCCGATTCTGACTGAAGATTCGCTATTATAATTGATTTGGGAGAATGGAGTTGTTATTGATGGCTGGCTTCCATCGTTAACTTTTGATTCCTCAGAAATGTAACTTTTATTTGGTTTCTGCCAGATTCCTTTTTGTTCATTCACTCCCCAGCGTAAAGATACCGGGCGGGTGACATTTTGAATCCTGATTTCTATGGTATCATTCCGGGTTGGATTTTTAGGAAGTATCGTAACGATTGGAGTTTGTTTTATCGTTGCAATCTTATTTTCCTGAATGTCTCCACCCACCCAGACTCGCTGAACAGACGTCCGGCCGATATTTCCCAGGCTGTCCGTTGCTTCTACATAATAATCTATAAAAGCATGCCTGATACCCGTTACATTGGCTAAAAAAAGGTGAGCCAGATAATCAGGTACGGGATTTGAATGATATTTTAGCGCTTGGGCAGACATATCCGCCGTTTTCCAGGAATCACTAAAACTACTATAAGTTAAATTTGCTGTTTTATTGATAGTATTGGAAGTATCTGTTTCGGTTCGATAATAAAGGGTTACATTTTTGAGGCCATTTATATCAAAAGCGAAGGTCCATATATTGAAATCGCTGGATTGCGAAGAACCGGTTTCGGCAATTCCGGGATTGTAGGGAAATCTTTGAGGAGTGAAAATGGACGGAGCTGTTTCGTCTTTGCCTTGCGTTATAACCTTTTGGGCTAATGAAATAGCCTTGTTAGCAGCACGGACCGGGTTCGAGGTCAAGATATCGGTATTTATAGAATTTGGGGTTTGATAATCACTGGTTTCCCCTGCCATCAATAAATTCCAGGCTTGTATGGTATTTTTGTTTTCAGCGTCAACCTGATTGGCTGTTGAAACAAGATTTCGTGCAGCTGTCAGAACTGCGATGTCTTCTTTTATTTGATTTAAACTATCAGGTGTAGAAGTTTTCGATGTTAAATCGGATATGGAGTTCTGAGTAAATTCGGTGCCAGCCGGATCTTCCATGTAAATGACATCGTTCTTATCCGGTGGGAAACGGTCCAGGTAATCCTGAATCGTTGTCAATGCAACTCTTTGAGTATTTGATTTTAGCCAATTTAAGATGATCTGAATGTTCGCATCCGAAATTTCAGATAATGTTTTTTCATTCATCGAGAGAACGAAAAGCATAGGATGTTTCGAATCGATATTATATGGCTGAATCTGATTGAAAATTTTGTCCAGGTTCAATGTGTCAACCGGCTGGGTTCCTGTTACATTCAGTGACAGGTTAATCGTTGGAATGGCCGTGATTCTGCTGCTGATTCCCGTACCCGGATCGGTATATTCAAGGTAGTGGGGCTGATGGGCCCAAAGTGCTGAAATGCGTTTTTCAGGCAGTTGATTGTCGAGCGATATCCAGTCGAGCGGGTCCTTATTTTGAATATCTGCACCGTTAGGCCTTACCCGGCCCGATTCAGGATAATAATGATATCCCTGCGTAGCTCTTTCTAAAGAGAGCTGGTTTATAAGTACCCATTGATAGCTTTCGTCAGATAAAACAGGAATCATCTGTTCAGAAATTATATTCTCCGTCGGGGAAAATCCATGCGAAGTTGTTTTGGTGAAGTTTGCAGCTACTATCTTTTTTTGTTTTTCCACCTGATGGAGTAAATCTGAAGGACTGATTTGAGATAGAAAAGGGTGAAAATAGGCCGTTCCCAAAAGATCGAATCTCGGGTTTCCATTGCTGGTTTTCTGAGACAATAACATCTGCCATTTTGATTTCCATCGTGTGAAATTCTTGTCCCCGCTGCTTTCCAGGTTATTCAGGTTTTCAATCAGGGAACCCGACATACTGATTTGTATTCCGTAATGAGGCCAGATGGCAGCCAAATTCTTTTGCAGCAGTGAAGGGACACCGTTCGTGTAGATGGTGTGATTTTGGTCGAAATTTTCCCTGAGCGGAAAGTTATACCGATTATTCGCTATCGTCGTGCTTAAGGATTCGTAAGGCCAGTAAATGGGTTGATGGAATTGCCAGACAATAGCTACATAAACAGGCGTTTTAGGGGATTGTTTGGATCTTGTAAAGCCTGTGAATACCAGGAAAATGATAAAAATAATGGAATAGGACAGATAGACACCCCACCCATGAATGCGCTTAGGATTTGTGGTCAAAGGCTTCGTCATTATATCATTCAAATAAGAAAATGCCTGACGGCTTCCGATTCGGTTTGGCTTTTTTTCTCCTCCATTCGCGATTGCTGATTTTATTAAGCCCAATCGGAAATATTTCTACCATTTATCTCATACTATTTCAGAGTAGAAAATTCAAAGGAATATATCCAGTAATATTTATGTTATTTAACGGCAAGCTTTTGTAAAAATTTCTTAAAACGGGAGGTGTCGTAATTTGCCATTCCATTATGACGGCTGACAATGGTTCCCTCTTTGGATATGATAAAGGTTGTTGGGATGACATTGCTGTGGAATTCTTTTGGAAGTGGACCGTCTAACAGATAAACCGGGAATGAAAAATCCTTCTTTTTTATAAAATTCCGGACTTTCTCCAGGTTTCCGTCTGTCGATATCATCACAAATACAATGTCCTTATTATCTATTTGCTGATATAATTTGTTTATGAAAGGCATTTCGGCAATACATGGCGGACACCAGGTTGCCCAAAAGTTCATAAATATAACTTTCCCACGGAAATCACCCAGGTTGGCAGGTTGTCCCCCTACAGTCACTAGAGGTATATTGTATTCGACTTGTTTTTGCCGGGCCGGTATTTCCGTATTTGCCTGCATTAATCCGGTCCACAGTATGACTTGTTGGGCATGGCCGACAACTTCCCCCAATGTTCCCGTTAAATACAATATCAATGGGATGAGTATCATCACGCCCCATTCGATAAGGTTTCTTTTTAAACTTTTTTTTGACTTCATGGATCGTTAAACAGTGGACAAAATCGTTTGGACAGAATTAATATAATAAAATAACGATATAGTAATATGTAATATTGGAATCGGTTCGATTTATTGATTAATGAATGCTCTGCAGGGCAGAATAAATAGCATTCATGCCAAAACTGAGCGAGCCAACAGGAATGCGTTCGTCCGCATTGTGAATGGTACCCAGAAAATTGAAATCCTGTGGAAGATCCATTGGTAAAAACCCATAGGTTTGAATACCTATCCGGGCGAAGAAGCGGGCATCGGTAACTGCGGGTAACAGGAATGGGATGGGAATTCCATTTGGATCCGCATTATGCAGGATTTCAGATAATGTGTCGAACCATCCCATATCGGGAATACTTGAGCCTTCATCGTGCCGAACGAGTTCGAACTGAATATCATCGCCCGTTATTGCATGCAATTCCCGAATGAGATCGTCCGGGGTAAACTCCGGAAGCAGGCGCCCGTCGAATTCGAACTCTATTTTGCCGGGAAGCACGTTTATTTTATTTCCGCCACGCACAATTGTCGGATTAGCCGTATTTCTCAGCATGGCTTCAAACATGATTCCCTGTTGGCCCATATGATCGACAATGCTATCGCTTAATTCCGGATTCGTAATTTGGCGTAATTGCGAGCTGAAAGGCTCCGGAACATTATCGGCTATAGTCATAAACATTTCCTTTACTACAGGGCTGATATGAACCGGCAGCCGGGTTTCATTCAAATGCAAAAGCATTTGTGCTGCACGGGCCATTGTCCCGTTCCTGACCGGAAACGAAGCGTGTCCGCCTTGCCCGGATACCGTAGCTTTCAGCCAGCTTATTTTCTTTTCGGCCACCTGGATTGGATAAAATTTCTTTCCGGCTATATACATGGAAAAACCTCCAAACTCGCCGATGGCATACCGTATTCCGTTTAATAAATCGGCATGATTTTCTACCAGAAATTTGGCACCGAAGTCGCCGCCGGCTTCTTCATCACTGACAATCGCCAACGTAATATCACCGGCTGGTTTCAAACCTTCTGCTTTTGCCTTCAGGAATGCGGCAAGCATCATCGCAACACCGCCTTTCATGTCCAGTGCGCCGCGCCCCCAAACGTAATCATCGATTATATTCGCCTCGAAAGGAGGGTGCGTCCAATTCTGATTGGTTGTTGTAACGACATCGACATGGCCATAAAGCAAGACCCCGGGTGCATTTCCCTGGCCTTTAAGTTTGGCTATGATATTCGGGCGATTGGGATCACGGGATAGAATGGTCGTTTGGAATCCGGCTTGTTGCAGCAGTTCATCGATGAAATGAATACAGGCTTTTTCATTTCCCGGTGGATTCGTTGTATCAAAACGTATGAGTTTTTGTAAGAGTTCTTCCGGACGATTATAAATATCTGATTGCTCTGCCATAACTTTCCCATTTGCATTAAAATGTGTTGTCAGCTTCGGAAACATTATACAGAGAAAGGCATACTTGCAACTATCATTTATGAATTATGTCAATCGCTCGATAATTGCAGTATGCAGGGGAAATTTCAAGCAAAGATCTTCTTTTTGGGCCAATTCAAAATCGGCAAAATCGAATCCGGGAGAAACAGCACAGCTGACCAGTGCAAAAGAATTCGGTTCTTCGATGGTTGCGCCAAACCACGAATTTCGTATTACGGTTGCCTGGAATAAAAAATCCTTCCCTAAAACCAATTGTCTATAGGATGCATCCGGTTGAATAATATGAATAGTGATGGGACATCCGGCATGAAAATACCAGGTCTCATCCGATTTTAAACGATGAAACCTGGAAACTTGTCCGGATTTTAATAAAAAATAAATGGAAGTCATGTGGGATCGGCTTCCGTCATATCTCTTTGGTAAACAGTCGTTTGGGATTTCTTCGTCCGTGCGATATACTTCTTTAAAGTAACCGCCTTCGGGATGAGCCGTCAGTACTAATTTACTGATGTAATCCTCTGCGGAAAGTTTATTCATAACCATTCGGATTGTTGGATTGCCAGTTCCAGGCATCCTTGCACATGTCGTCAATATTCTTTTCGGCTGACCAGCCCAGCTCTTTCTTGGCTTTTGCCGGATCGGCATAGCAGGCAGCGATATCACCCGGACGGCGATCTACAATTTTATAAGGGACAGGCTTGCCGGATGCTTTCTCAAAGGCTTTGACCATATCGAGTACGGAATAACCTTTCCCGGTTCCCAGATTATAGGACTGTACGCCATGTTTGCCATCCAATACCTCAAGCGCTTTTAAATGGCCGATTGCTAAATCAACAACATGGATATAATCACGAACACCGGTTCCGTCGGATGTCGGATAATCATTTCCAAATACAGATAATTGATTCAATTTTCCTACGGCAACCTGTGAAATGTAAGGCAACAGATTATTTGGAATACCATTGGGATCTTCACCGATACGTCCACTTGAATGAGCTCCAACAGGATTGAAATACCGCAGAATAGCGATGTCCCATGCGTTGTCTGAGACATACACATCGCGAAGAATATCTTCAATCATCAATTTGGTACTTCCGTAGGGATTGGTGGCTGACAAAGGAAAATCTTCGGTGATAGGGACCTTATGAGGATCTCCGTAAACCGTTGCAGAAGAACTGAATACAATTTTTTTTACATTGTGCTTAATCATGACTTCACACAAGATCAGAGTCCCGGTGATATTATTATGATAATAACGAAGTGGGATAGACACCGATTCTCCAACGGCTTTTAATCCTGCAAAATGGATGACCGCATCGATATCATTATTTTCAAACACATCATCGAGGGCTTCCCGATCAAGTAAATCCACTTTATAAAATGTCAAAGACTTACCGGTCAATTCTTCCACTCTCTTTAATGATTCTTCTTTGCTGTTGAACAGATTATCAACAACGACAATATTATGGCCGGCATTCAGCAGTTCCACACAAGTGTGGCTTCCAATATATCCGGCACCTCCGGTGACTAAAACGTTCATCTTTATTCTCTAATAATGTTTGTAAATTTTATTTAGGAAATAGCGTGAGCGATGGCAAATGCCGCAGTTGCTGCGATTCCACCGATAAACATTGTTTCTATAGCTGAACGCCATTGTTTGGTTCCGGTAAAACGTCCTTTGATATATCCAAAAACCAATAAGGCGAACAAGGTAACGATAACAGAAAACACCAAAGCCATTCTGGCATGTGCGACTATCATGTACGGACTCAATGGAATTAAACCTCCGGCAATGTACGAAAAAGCAATGGTGATGGCACTCTGAAAAGCACGTTTGGGATTGGGTTCTTCCAGGCCCAATTCGTATCGCATCATAAAATCGACCCACATGGGAGGATTTTGACTCATTTTTTCAACGACCGGAGTCACTTCCTCTTCGGTAAGTCCGTAAGAACGGAAGATCATTGCGACCTCTTCTTTTTCATCGTCTGGCTTTTCAAGCACTTCTCTTTCTTCACGGGCTTTTTCACTGGTATAATGTTCCGAGTCACTTTTTGCAGCGAGATAACCACCCAGCCCCATTGCTATTGAACCTGCAGCTATTTCAGCTAAGCCGGCTGTGATGATAATGACTGAAGATACAACAGCTCCGGACAAACCGGCGGCGAGGGCAAAAGGCACAGTGAGGCCATCGGACATGCCGATAACGATATCACGTACCGTTTCGCTGGCCATGAAATGATGTTCTTTATGTGGATTTTTATGCATAAATAAAAATTCAGCTACGATTTATAGAATCAAACGTCGGATAACGTAACGAAGTTATGAAAAAAACTTTATTGTTTTTTGAGAAACCGGATAACAGTCCGACTGAATTGAATAATATTATGTTAGCTGAATGATAAGGATGGATTTTACCGAGATGGAAGGAGTAACTTTTTTAGGAAGGGTCATATTCATTGAAGTACGCCGGTGCAATCCGGGTGAAGCTTTTTGAACTGAACTAAAAATGGGGGCAAGCGCCAGTGCCACTAATGCTATCAGGGCAAAAATTCCAATTAATACCCTGATTCGTGTAGTTTTATCATCACAATTACGCCCTTTTAAACGACAGACAATCCAGTCCCAGTGAAAAATGATATGTAATGAAAGGGTTGCTAAAAAAAATATGGCAATCCAGAAATGAATGGTTCCCCAATCGTGCCGATTTAGACTCCAGATGGTATAAATACGTCCCGTACCGGGGGGCAGGATATATTGCATCAGTATGCCACTGGCTGCCAGGAACACAAAGATTCCGAATGCGATTGAATCGATAATAAAGTTTAGTGCTGGCTTTTTGACTTTCATAATATCCGGGATCAAAAGGAATAGAAATTTATTGATAGACCGCTTTCTGCAATAAGTTTTCGAGGGAAGTGGTATCGTCAAATGCAGTGGTTTTCCAATCTGGGATCAGTTTGTCCAGGATTTTGGCTTGTGCCATCCCGCTGATATAAAACCGGTAATCAGAATGCTTGTTACCCAATTTTGATTTTAACGTGCTAAAATCGTGGATTTGTTGTGGAATTGTTTTTCGGTAATGAACCAGTATCGGTTTATTACGTCGGACAGCCGCCAGTTCGTAGAATCGGTACTCACTATATTTTGCGAGGCCCTCGAGCCATTCTGTTTCCCGTTCAAAATTAATTTGAGGATTACTTAATTTTCCCTGAATTCGGCGATCCTGGCGGATTGCCAGGAATTTTTTAACATTTGCGCGAACCGAATCGGGTTGTTCTTCTTCTAAAGCTTTCCATAAATAATATCCCTCCATGTTCCATAATGTATTAAGGTTGTTGTCGGAATATGGATAGTCTTTTTCAGCAGCGTAGCTTTCGTTAGCATTTGAAAAGTGATCCGGTGATTCAGTTGCCTGGAAGGCATGAAAAACTTCGTGAAGAATTCCCACAACATGCATATCCGGTGTTACCGTTGCATACTGATACGGGAAAAGTTGGGCGATTACGGGGGGTAACTTGCTTCGAATACCCAAATAATATTCCCTGTTCATCCGATTTGGTGTTCCAAGGCTGCCTGCCCATTTGTCACCGACCAAAACGGCAAAAGCCTGTGGATTGCTTACTGGTTTTCTGTAATAAATACTTCCGTTTATCGTATTATTTTCTACTTGGGTCCATGCTGAAGGTGGATTATCCATGCCAACAAGGAATTCGTAACGGTCGTTAAATAGTATGACAGGAATATTCGTTTCCGATAATTTTGGCCAGACCTGGTTGCCACGGACGCTCTTTAACCACATTGCTTCATCGATCAGGCCTTTTTCCGTTTTGCTGAGGGTTTTTGCCTCGTATTTTCTATTTCGGGAGTGAGCTTCCCGTAAATTTTCCAGTGCAATAATAACCAAGCCAAGAACTATAAGTCCAAGAATAATCAGTATACTGTTTTTGATAATGCTTCTCATGCGGCATTCTCCCTTCTGACAGCTTAATGAACGTATTTTATACCTCTCAATAGAAACATATCAAATGAAACCGGATATAGCTATCCTTTTTTTGATGAAAGTTGTCCAAAAATTGTGATTTTAAGAAGAATGGAATGCGGAAAACGGAGTACGGAATAAGGTGTAAACAAAGTTTTGTTATTACTCATAATTACAAATAAGCTTCAAGAGGAATATTATAAGCCGGGAAAAACAGGACTGATTGAAATTGATTCAGAATCCATTGAATACGGCCGGTAACTTAATGCTTATACCGGTTTCGTTTTTTACTTCCCTCGTACAATTCATATTTTTGGAATTTGCATTCCAGCGGGCCATTATAAAGAGTGATTCTTTTTGAGGCATGAAGTCCGATTCGTTTGAGGGCATTGTTATTTGAACTGATTATCCATGCTTTATAGCCTTGGTAATGGCTTTTTAGTTGATCTCCGATACTCTTGTAAAAGTCATCGATTGCTTGTTTTTGCATTCGTTCCCCATAAGGAGGATTCATAATAATAATACCACCTTTATCAGAGCGGGGAGGCAACAATTCCTGAAAAGGTTTTTTAATCATTTTGATTTTACCGGTCAGGCCCGCTGCCTCAATATTATCTTTGGCTAAATTGAGTGATTTTCCTGAAATGTCAGAAGCGATAAATTCGAAGCCGGAAGTTCTGATCCTGGATATACATTTATTTTCAATCTGTTTCCATAATGCGGGATCAAACGTTTTCCAATTCATAAAACCGAATTTTTCCCTTAAGGTGCCCGGCGGAATATTCAAAGCAAAAAGGGCCGCTTCAATAACAATAGTCCCCGAACCGCACATCGGGTCGATAAAATGACTTTTCCCATCCCAGCCGGATAATAATACCATTCCTGCCGCTAAAACTTCATTTAACGGAGCTATATTGGTTCCTTTTCGGTAACCACGGCGATGCAGAGAGTCTCCGGAACTGTCGAGGGAAAGGGTACAGGTATCGTTGGAAATATGTAGGTTGAGTTGTAAATCAGGATCATCAACATTTACCGATGGACGGATCCCCGTTTCTTCCCGGAATTGATCCACTATAGCATCTTTCGCCCGTAATGCGACATAGTGGGAATGAGTGAAGTAAGCAGAATGAACTGATGTATCGATAGCGAACGTACTGTCGGCATTCAGGAATTGACGCCAGTTAATATCCCTGATTTTCAGATATAAAATATCCTCGTTGGTTGCCTTGAAAGTGACTAATGGACACAAAATACTTAATGCCGAGCGCAGGCATAAATTCGCTTCGTACATCAGGGCCATGTCACCACTGAATTGAACGGCACGATTTAAAACCTGAATTTGTTCGGCTCCTAAAGTACGTAACTCATCGGCAAGGACCTGTTCCAGTCCGAACAGCGTCCTCGCAACCATATTGAATTTAATGGAACTCACAAAGTTTGAATGATGATGATGTTTATCCTGTGCTTTGCATGGCAGCGGCAAGGCCGTTCAGGCTCAACAGGATGCCACGTCCAATTTCCTTATTGATTTCCTGATGCTCTTTACCCCAGCGCGATAAAAGCTCCGTTTGGATCAGGTTCAACACATCCGTGTAGGGATTTCTCAATCGTATGGATTTTTGAATGACCGGACTGTTATCGAGCAAGTCCTTGAACTCAGTTATAGACAGAATGGCCTTTTTGGCCTGTTCAAAATCACTTCGTATGGTCTGATCGAAATCATGAATTCCTTTGGGTGCAAGGCCATTCACATATTGTTGAGCGATAGAAAGTTCACTTCGCGCCATTTCCCGTTGTGCATTGTTTAAAACAGCCTGGAAAAATGGCCATTCGCGGTACAATTCTCTCAACTTTTCAAGCACTTCTGGTTTATCTGCTTTTTTACCGATGGCCTGTCCTATTCCAAACCAGCCCGGGACATTATAGCGAGTTTGGGTCCATGCAAAATTCCATGGAATAGCACGCATAGATTCCAGATTGAGATCATTTCCCTTAGCCCGGGATACCGGCCGTGAGGCAATATGTAAGTTACTGATATGCCTGATTGGCGTGACGGATGAGTAAAACTTCCAAAAATCGGGGTGATCGATAAGAGAACGATATTTGTCCATCGATTCCTGTGCAATTTCTTCCATCAAATCGGCCGATTCCACAGTGGGGCTGATGGCAGTATCTTTTCGTTTTTGATCAGCATTTGCTGTGGACAGGATCATGGCATTCATGATCTGTTCCAGGTGCCGGTGTGCAATAGCCGGCAGGGCATATCGAAATGTGATGACTTCGCCCTGTTCCGTAAACCGGATTTTACCATTGTGGCAGGATGCCGGCATAGCCGAGATAGCCTGGTTGGCTCGGCCGCCGCCACGGCCAACGGTTCCGCCACGTCCGTGAAACAAACGGAAAGAAATATCATATTTACGGCAGGTTTCGCTTAAAGTTCGCTGAGCTTTGTGCAGTGCCCAGTTCGCCATCCAGTATCCGCCGTCTTTGTTGCTGTCGGAATATCCCAGCATGATTTCCTGGAAATGATCGCGTGCGTTTAATTGTATTTTATATACCGGGTTGTCAAAAAGCTTTTCAAGTAATGAAGCACCACGTTCGAGGTCGTCTATAGTTTCAAATAAGGGGACAATGTCAATCGGGCTGATAGTATCACCGTTTCTGTTAATCCAAATGCCCACTTCTTTAGCGAGTAAGAGCACCTCCAGCATATCGCTGATTTCGTGCGTCATACTGATGATGTACGACTGGATACTATTAGGATCCTGTTCTACTGCTTTACGAATAACCTCGAAGGTGTCCAGCAAGGTTCGCGTGCTTTCACTGACCTTGGCGTCACGGTGTAAAAGAGGACGTGGATTGTTTAGTTCACTGGTCAGGATTTTTAAGCGTTCTTCTTCATCGAGATCAGCATAATTTTCAGTAATGCCCGCTTTTTTAAGCAATTCGGATACAGCACCTTCGTGAACACCGCTATGCTGGCGGATGTCGATGGAAGCGAAATGAAAACCAAACGTATTAACCCGGATGAGCAGGTCACTCAGTCGTCCGCGTTCGGCAATGTCATTCATTCCGGCAAAGATAAGCGCCTCTTTTATCTCAGATAAATCCTTTTTGAAATCATCCAGTGTATAATCAACCGAGATAGATGGATTATCAATTTGATTGATAAGTTTGTCCATCTTTTGAATCATAGTGACGATTTTAGCCCTGAATGGCTCCTCGGTAAACGCAATTTCTTCACCGGCGGATTCAGTCCACCAATCCGGCAGGGGAACATACCGGCTGGAAACACTCAGGTCTCTGTGCAGCTGACGTAATTCATCCCGATATAAATTTAGTACGGCACTGCGATGCTCGTTCAATGTGTATTGGGTGATTTCAGGAGTGACATAGGGATTCCCATCACGGTCGCCTCCAATCCATGAACGATATCTCAGGATCGTTGGTAAATCCGGATATTCATTATAAAAATGCTCGATGGCATTTTTTACATCGCCATAAATTTGCGGAACGACATCCCACAATGTCGTTTTACAGAAATACAACCCGTGCTGGATTTCATCTTTGACACTTAAACGCTGCGGACGCAATTCATCAGTGGCCAGCATCAATTGAATCATATGGTATAACTCATTATAAATACCATCCCGTTCGTCAATTGCCAAATCTTTGTAGCGTAATTGTTTAAGTAATTTTGAAATGGATTGTTGCTTGTAAAGTATACTGCGCCTGCGGGCTTCTGTCGGGTGTGCGGTCAGGGTCGGCTGAACGTCCAGCCGCGAAAATAATTCAATAACCTGCTCAGAACTATAGCCCTTTTTATTTAACTGATTTACGGCTTCCAGGATAGATTCTGAGCGGCTTTCATCGGGATTGGCATGGATTGTCCGTTCGCGATTAATGCGCGTGATTTCCAGCTGTTCGGCTTTGTTGACGAGATGAAAGAAACCAGTGTATGCCCGAATCAACCAAACCAGTTGATTCAAATCCATCTTTTTTAAGGTATCGACTACTTTCTGGCGATATTCAATTTCGCCTTTTTCTCTTGCGAGCTTGCAAAGGCTGCGTAATTCTTCTACCTGCTGAAATGTTTCTTCACCGGACTGCTTTCGTATTGCATGGCCCAGGAGGGTACCTAAAAGATTAACCTGTTCACTTAATGGTTTTGATATACCACTTCCTTCTGCCTCAATATCGAGTCCTTGCCAACGTATCATTTTATAATTTGAAGTCTGTTTAAAGGTTTCTGGTCATTTTTATCATATCAATATAACGAAGAGTTTTCAATCTTTTGGAAATAAAGAAAGTAAAACAACCTGTACTTCGTAATGCCCATCAATATGACAGCCAATCAGCATAATCGGGCCGGTAGTATCGTAAAATATTAACGGACTTTCGCTACGATAAAAGTAATATCATCTTCTGGAAGTTTTCCATTCAGCCAATCGGAGATGGTTTTCTGTAATTCTTCAATAATATTTCGTGAAGATAACGACGCCAAATCTTTGAACACAGAAATGAGTCGGGTAATTCCAAACATTTCCTTTTCTATATTGAAAAGTTCTGTTATGCCGTCTGAAAACAGTAATAAAACATCACCGCTGTTCAATTTCAGTTTTCTTTTTTCGTAAGGGAAATCCACCTTTGTGCCGAGCGGCATACCTTTCATAATAAGTTGTTCAACACTCATAGATTCAGCATGATAAATCAATGCGGGCGGCATTCCGGCTGCGGATATCTTTAAAACAGCTTGTCCGGAGTCAACGTTTTGAAGTTTAGCTATCGTCATTCCCATGTATAAGATACCAAGATTCATTTGCCGAACCGATTGATTCATAGAATGAAAGATAGAACGGATATCGTTTTGGTCGGCTAATAGCTGAAATAAACTTTTGATAGCTGTAACAAGAGTTCCGGCTTTCAGACCGTGTCCGGTAGCGTCTCCGATAGCCACGGTAAGCGTTCCGTCATCCGACAGGGCATAATCATAGTAATCTCCGCCAACTTCAGTAGCTGTCTGCATATAAAATGCTAGATCGAATTTTTCAGATTGAGGCAGAGATTCCGGCAGCATGGACAATTGTAGTTTGCGGGCATCTTCCAGTTCTTTTTTTCTTCTCTCATTTTCCGATTGCCTGATTTTTAGCCGCAATTCCGCTGTTTTGGCTCGCAAGATTGCTCCCTGTGCTTTTGATTTTTCCCGTTCGGTAGATAACAGAAGCTGCGTTTCTTTTTCTTTTTGGGCAATAGTTATCCTTGAAAGCTCCTGAACTTCCCCAAGTTTCTTCTTCAAGTCCTTATTGGTGTCGGCAACATCTTTGGCCAGATAAACCGACATGGAAATAATGATTCCCAATACACTGAAAGAACCGAGTAAACCGTTGCTTGTACCCGGCATTTTTGATATCCAGCCTATATTAACCAGCATTTGAATTCCTACAAGAAACAGTGTAACCAACATGCCGAAACCAATGAGATAAGAATCTTTTTTATGTTGGCTGATAAACTTATAGATGATCTTCCAAAAAACTAAGACAATTACTGTTAAGAGGAATAAATAAACAAATACCCGGGCATTGAGCACGTATATCCATGAAATTATCCCCAATATCACGCCGATAATAATGGCAGAAAAATTCCACAACCTTTTTGCCTGTTCTATGAGATTATTACTGAATTGAATGATTATCAAAGTCATTATTATCATTGAAATAAACTGAAGCTTTACTATGAAAATGAACACACTCAAATTATGTGTGAAATTACTGTACACCTGTAATAAGTTCATTAAAGCATACAATCCTATCAGTATCGCATAGAAAAGATTGGATCTCTTATCCGGGTAAAAGATATATAACATCAGGTGGAGCAGGAAAATAGCCAGAGCGATACCGATCAGAAACATCATATAAGAGTAAAAATGACGATAGGTATTTATTGTTCTGGATACCGCCGATTTCATATTAATAAGATGTACATGGAATCCCCCGCTGAGGCCTATTTTATGCAAATAATCCAGCGAATGAATGGAATACCGAATTGCAAGGACATAGGTCGTATCTGGCTTTAGCGGTAACGTTTCATGAGGACTCTCGGGTAAAGGTGAAAACGTAACATAGTTTTGTTGAAGCGACTTCACATTGGAAATTTTACCCAGTTTTTCAATGAGGATACCATTTAGGAAGATTTCGGAAGCGCCAAATTGTTGAATGCGGAGATTCAGGGGAGTTCTTGCGAGGCTGGTATCAATTTTCAGGTTGATACGAAACCATCCTGTACCGGTCCAGTAAACATTCGGGCCGTTGTTCGATGATAACGAAGTGTATATTGGGGACCAATTCGCATCGTCGTATGATGAACTCGCCCACGAGGGAACATCACCCGGTTGATATTTCCATAAAAGAGTGGAAAGATCGTAACTGCCATTCGGTTTGAGGCTGTCGGCAGTGATGGTATAAATCGGGGATTGTGCATAGCTTTTCACCGAAGCCATTACAAGGCATAAAACCACTAAAATACTATAAATTAATCGTTTGGTGTACAAACCGTTTAACAAGGCTAATTGACTGAGATGCTGTTCTGTAATCCTGTCTACGCAAGTTCTATGCAACTGGAAGAATGTAATTATTCCATTAATAAGGAAAAAGAAGTGGCAGCAAAAATAAAATGAAGATTCGTGGTCCGGGAATAATTATTGCCTGGAATATTTTCCTAAAAGTTCACCTTCCGCCAGTATATGCCCTTTCATTGCCAGTTCCAGTTGTTGTTTAGTGCTGCCTGCGGGAATTTTCAGCATCATATTCAGGGCATAAATTTTAATGAAGTACCGATGTGTTCCTGATGGCGGGCATGGGCCTCCATACCCAATATTCCTGAAATCGTTGGTTCCCTGCCTTATGCCATTCGACATTTCCTTCAGTGTCGGAAAATGCTCCGATAATGAAGTATCAGCAGGAGGGATGTTAAAAATGACCCAATGTATCCACGTTTTAGAAGGGGCGTCAGGATCTTCAACAATGATCGCAAAACTTTTGGTATCGGATGGGGCATCGGTCCACGATAACGGTAGTGATACATTCACGCCATCGCAAGAATATTTTTTTGGAATATTCCCGTTTTGTGTAAAAGCGGAACTGGTAATTTTTATCGACATTAGCCCTCCTTTTTGGGCTTGCGCGGAAGCCTTGTTTGCGGGAATTAAAAGTACAATCAAAGGCAAACAAAGCAGGTATAATATTCTATTTGAGATCATGCTTTTGTGATTGTTAGTTAATAAACATTCACTAAACCTGTTTCATTCAAGTTAAAATATTAATTGAGAAGAAAAATATCGGGCAGGAAATAAAAAAGGCCGTTTTAAACGGCCTTTGGAAATTCAGGATAATGCTAATTCCTTCATCTCAAGCAATTCAAACAGATGCAAAAGTCGCGTTTTCTGTTCTTCTACATATTCTAAAATAGAAGCGAGGTTTTCATCTTCATAGGGTTTTCGAGTCGCTATATTCAGACAGAATTCCATTCCGTTTAACAGATTTGATTTAAATCGTTCCATGGTTTTGTATGCCTTTTTGGAACCATCAAAATCGTCTATCATTCTTTTAAAATAATCGACATATAGTTTGATTTCTTTAGCAAACATATGTGGACGTTCCGAAGAGACTAATGATTTTCCTCTTCCATAAATATGATTAACCATTTCAATCAGGGAATAAACACCCTTGAAATAAGCGATGTTCGGTCCCGGGCAAATTGCTTGTGGAGCGCGTTCTTCCTGGATAAGTCCCAATGAGATAAGAGCACCATTGCCGAGGTGATCACAAAGACAGGTTTTATCCATTACGCGTTCTTTCATCTTTTCTTTTTCCTCATCAACGATATCCATATGAAGGATTTGGTCGATCTTTAATAATTGGTACTGAGTTGAGGCTGTACAAATCGGGTTAACAGTAAATTCTGTATTCGATTGCAGATATCCTTTTGGACATGCTGATCCGGGTTTTTTGCCTAATGAACGTTCTTTGGTCCATTTTTCAGAACCAGAGTTACGAACATTATTAAAAGGCACGCCCAGGGGGGAGACATTACTCAGATACAAATCTTCTTCTCCGGCATCTTTTAATAATTCCCGGGTGGGATTATCAACGCAGGTAGCTTCGGGAACCAGTAAAAAAGGACTTCCCCAGCCCGTCGAATCCATCCCGAAATCTTCCATCAACCGGCGAAGTTCGCCATTGGTACCAATACCCCCCTGAACCGTAATCAGCGGTATATTATCAGCTTTTTTCTCAGGATATTCCCAGCCCATTTCCTCATAGAATTTTTCAACCATAGGCTGAAATTGCTGGACTAGCTGTTCTCTTTTTTCCTTAAATTCCTGCAGGAGTACCGGCAGTAAGTGTCCGTCGGATGGAAATGCATGTCCACCGCAATTCAAACCCGATTCAATTCTAAATTCAAAAACTTCCAATCCTTTTTTAGCCAGATATTTTCCCTGGATCAGCGCAGAACGAAAATCACTGACTTTAAGAATGATTTTTTTCCTTATATCACCCGTTTTATCACGATAGAAATCACGAAACTGTGTCAGATATCCATATAAATTCGGATTGAAACCGGCTGATAACACCAGGCCTGAATGAAGACTGCTATTGGCAAATCCCCGAAGAGCAGCATTGGCATCGGTATATTCAGAACTCAGGGGTTGATCATTATTATCGAAGGTAATTCGGTCGACTTTTGCCATGATATTTACATCAATGGAACCGGGATGCATCATGTCATTCAGTTTCGTCGCCAGATTACTGCGTTCTACACTGTCTTTCATCGACAAAAATTGATCATACAATTTACGCTGAGGGCTCTCGGCAGGCAGAAGCTCAAAATATTTCTCTTTTTCATTCTTTTCGAAAAAGGGTTGATTTCTGATGGCTTCCATTTTGAGATTTACAATTTCCTGGACCGTTTCCAGGTATGCCGTGATTCGTTTTGCACGTCCATCGGGATCCTTTCGTGGAATGTTGGTATACGGCAGGTTAAATGTCCGACAATAATATTTCCGGATCTTTTCCAATAGTAAATCATCAACAATGGAGATTACCGAAGAAATACCGTATGGAGCAACTCGTATTGGTGTGTCAACCGAATGGCCGGTTCCCATAACGGGGATATGGAATAAGTGAGCGTAATTTTGCATGATAAAAAAATCCTGTTCAAAATTTATTTTTCAGTCAAAATAACCTGAAGATCTTAAAATATAACCTGGTGTGATATTGTCAAATATATTTCGGACCATTTAATCCGAAATATATGGAATGCTAATCATTTCTACTAATTTTTTAATTACAAGAAGAATAAATGTGCTCAAAAATACATTAATGTACAAATATTCAAATTTCTTCTTGCCGGATAGAAGTTTTTTCGTAATCACAGTCCTTACAGTCCAGTTCAAAACCGAGATATTTTTGTCTTCCTTCTTTAGTTATAACCCAGGGGCGATTCATCCATGGAGGGTTGTGACGAACATGTTGAGTGTGTCCGCATTCCAAATCCGCAACCCAGTCATCCAATTCATCCTGATGAAATCCGACAATTTTCCGTTTCATATTTTCATAAGAATAAATGGTCATTAATTCTTATGAAAAAATATATGAATCTCGGTATATAAACGCCAAATTTCACGAATTTATTGCATCTTTTATTTAAAGAACCGGGAATGGTGACAGAAATAAATGCTCATTTGTCCAGACCAAACGAAATATTATTTCAGGCCGGCTTTACGTTGAATAACATAATGACCTGCAGGCAAATCGACAATGACTTTATGATTTTCAATCTTACCTTTAATGGATTTTCCGTTTATGCTTATATAGTTAGACTCGCTCCCTAAATCCGGAATCTCAACACGAGTGTTCATATTAGCCGGAGTCGTGAAATCCATTTTAAATGAACGTTCTGGTTGGTTAACAAAGCTAACGTAAATGGGGCCGCGTATTGTTGGAAACTTGCCGCTTGCCATCTTTAAAGTACCCGGCTGTGGAGCAATTAATGCTTTGGCAAAACCCGGTTCTAATGGCCTAACCCCCATGAGGTAACGTGGAATGATATTTGCCGGGGCCGCTCCCCAGGCGTGATTCCAGTCCAGATTATTTTTGAATTTCATATCCCATGCTTCGAGCGTAATTGTTGAACCGACTTTAATCATGTTGTACCAGCTGCGAATAGAATGGGATGTCATTAAATGAAGAGCTTCATTCGATGCTCCTGCGTCATAAAGTGCGGTCAATAAATATTGAGCTCCATAAACGGATGGCGCCATGCCTTTGGAATCAAGAAATTTCACGATGTTAGCCTGACGGGCACCGGGTACAAGTCCGAAGGCCAACGGGAAGAAGTTTGCATGATCGGCCGAGTGATTTGTTCCGATTCCATCAATATATAGACCGGTTTTTAAATCAAATAATTTTTCGTTGAATACTTTTTTTAATTGTTTTGCCTGTTCGAGGTAGCGCATTGCGTCACTATGTTTGCCAATAGCTTGCGCAATATCAGACATTTCAATTAAAGATCGATAGTAAAAAGCGTTAACAACGGTATTGACCGGTTTCATAACATAGCCATCGCGTTCATGGCCTGGCCAATCGACGATATCGCGAAGTTCATGTGTATCAAGCAGCCCATCGGGACGGGCATATTTTTGCAGGAGCTTCGATTGCAGAATTGGATAGTCGTGTCGTAATAACTCTTCGTTACCGGTGTACATATAATCGGCATAGGCGGTAAAAATGGAATGAAATTTCCATTCCGTCGGCCAGGTGGGATGTTTCAGAAGATATTGTTCTGTGCGGCGTGCCATGGCATAACTTCTGTCCACCGAATAATGTCCCAGCTGATTGATATAGGCGTCCGCTTCGTAAGGTGTTCGTTCACGGTCACCATCGATATAGAGTCCGAACGCCGATGTGGCCTTGATCGAATATTTGCACAGGTTCCAGACTTCATTGAGTGTGGCATTTGACGATTTAAAATAGGACGCACTATCGTCAAAGGGTTCATGAACGGTTATTTGACGGATCATGGATTTCTTTATAGCGGCAGGAGATCCTTCAATTTCAACATATCTGAATGGTAATAGAACTCCTAAATGTTCCGGAACGGGGACGGCGCTTCCATGCGTATTTCTATAATTCGGACTTGTGTGAATGTTATAAGTATGCCTGCCCGGTTTTAAAACGACGGTAGTGTCGGCATAGCGGATAGTGCCTCCCGGATGTCGATCAATAGCATTGTCTTCGGCTTTTTCACCAAAGCGAACCATTAATTTGCCTGCTGATTTTGCATTTAATGTCAGTCGCAGCCATGAATAAGCATCTTTTCCAAAATCAATGAAGTAATATCCAGAAGTTTTTTTTAAGATTTTGATTGGCGTCACCGGGGTGGTAATAACTGGCTCATCGTTGATTTTAAACTCGTTTAGAAGTCCGGCAGTCTTAAATTCCTGTGGTTTTGAAAATCCCGAAGGCTCTTCGCGATAATTCCAGGTTCTCACTTGCCAGAAATAGGTACTGTTCGGTTTCAGAGCCTTTCCTGAATATCGAATATTCGTGGATTGATTTGATTTAATTTTGCCCGTATTCCAAAAGACTTCGGTTTCCAATGCCAGTTTTTTACGGCTGCTGGTTACGATAATTTGGTAAGCTGTTTGATAATCGCCCTGATGAGTAGTAGGAACTATCCATGAAAAGTGAGGATGTTCAGTCGTAAATGTAGTTTTTGCAGGGTTGCGTAAAAGTTCCGTCAATAACCCTTTCGGAGTATTCTGTGCAAAACCTGGAAGTGGATTGAAAACAGAAAAAAGTGAAAATACAATTAAAATGAAACTCAGGCGAGCCAGGTTTTGCAATCGAGGAAATAGTAATGTTTTCCGTTTTATGGAGTTGAACGTATTGATCTCTTTTTCCATTATTTAAATCGATACCAAGAATTTTATTTATAGTTTAGGTCCGTTTAATCTGCCAAATAAATAAGGAATTTGACCATTTTTAACGTTAACATCCCGGAAATATATTTTTATGGGTTTGAAGAGTTAGCATCTTTCTTTGTTTGAGCGGGGATCGCAGCCACATTTTTGGATTCGAAGATTTTCCATACTCCATCAATTTTGCGGAGATTATCAATCGCGTATTTCTTCAGTCCCCATAAGGCTCGTAAATCGGAAGGAACAGGGTAATAGACAACAGCTGAATCTTCCGTTTTAGATAATACGGTGATAGAATCGGGAGGAGACATCGTTTTGTCGGAAATCTCTATTTCATGTCCTGTCCACGAATAATCCGTGAGGCTGTTGGCCAAATCAATTCCAAATCCCTGTTTGAAATGTTCCAAAACCTGTTCACGGGTATGAAATTCGGAAGCATGATCCCGTAAATCTTTCTCCAGCCCGTAGGCATGTTTCACTGCTTTTATGATTTCCAAATTTTGTTTCTGTTCGGTTTTCGTTTTTTGATTTTTGCACCCAATGGTCAAGGATACTAAAAAAAAGGAACACAAGATTAAAAAACGTTTCATCGCAGAGAAAAAAATATTTGACTGTGCCCGCATGATATAATATTCGTTATGAATAAAGTTATTTGTAAAAAGTATAATCACATTGATAATGATTATGATACATAAAAAATTGAAAAATATGGGAATATCAATTTGGGCGAGTGGAGATAGTGAAATCAAGTTTATTGTAGATTATCAGGTTTTTTACTATTGTAACTTTTTAAACTTTTCTATTTGAGATAAGTATAAGGTAATCTGAGGTCACACAGGCAGGATGATCTCTAATCATAAAGAGTTGTTTAGCAATCACTATAAATCCTAGAATCGAAATGAAAAATTTACATCTATTGAGGGGCGCAGGTATGCTGTTACTATCGATGAGTCTGCTTGCCGCCTGTTCACAGTCCAACAAGAAAATGGAAGGAAAAACGGAGAAAAATCAAGGCTTTAACCTCGCAAATATGGATACTGCGGTTAGTCCAAGCCAGGATTTTTATGTATACGCGAATGGAGGCTGGTTAAAAGATAATCCGGTTCCTCCATCTAAAAGCTCGTATAGCAGTTTCAATGAACTACTGGATCACAATAACGATATACTCAAAGATATTCTGCTTAAAGCGTCATCTGAAGAAACCCAACCTGGAAGCATTGAGCAAAAAGTTGGAGATTTTTACCTCAGCGGTATGGATACAAATCGTATCGATGAGGAAGGAATTAAGCCGTTTCTGCCAGTGAAAGAATTGATTAATAAAATCGATAATCGGGCGTCTCTATTAAAAACGGTTGCGGAATTGCGCACTCAGGGCCTTGGTTCCATGTATGGTTTCTATGTGAACCAGGATGACAAAAACGCTACAGTGGAAGCTGCTTACATTTCTCAGGGCGGACTTGGCTTACCTGACCGGGATTATTATTTGAAAAAAGACAAACGTTCGGTTCAGATTCGGCAGGAATATGAAAAACACCTGACGAAGATGTTTGAATTGTTGGGTGATGATGCCAAAATAGCTGCAAAAAAAGCCGGAATTGTGATGGCTATGGAGAAAGATTTGGCCGAACATTCCATGACTCGTGTGGAACGCAGAGATCCGGATAAAGTGTATCACAAAATGACTGTTGCACAATTAGAAAAGTTAGCTCCCGACTTGAATTGGAAGTCACAGCTTGAAAATCTTGGTGCAGCAGATATAAATGATGTGATTGTAAGACAGCCTGAGTTTGTTGAAAATTTAGGTAAAATGGTAAAAAAATATAGTATTGACGATTGGAAAACATACCTGATGTGGCATGCCATTAATGCTGATGCCCCCTATTTGTCGAAACCATTTGATGAACAGGATTTTAAATTCTATGGGATGGCCCTGCAGGGAAGAAAAGCCATGGAGCCCAGATGGAAGAGAGTGCTTGGTACTATAAATGGTGATATTGGGTTCGCACTAGGC
Organism: uncultured bacterium; assembly: GCA_963783355.1. GTDB lineage: Bacteria > Bacteroidota > Rhodothermia > Balneolales > DATFMH01 > CAWANF01. Next base: position 220,058 of record CAWANF010000012.1, on the reverse strand, counting down.
CAGTTATATGTTAAAAAGGCATTTCCGCCAGAAGCAAAGACTAAAGCCCTGGAAATGATTAATGATATTAAGGATGCCTTCAAAGATCGCATTGAATCAACAACATGGATGAGTGAAGCCACGAAGAAAAAGGCTCTCCAGAAATTGAATGATTTCGTAGCTAAGATTGGATATCCTGATAAATGGATTGATTATTCATCTGTTAATATCACGAAAAATTCCTATTTGGCCAATGTTGAACAATCCAGGAAATTCAATTACCATCGCATGATTACAAAACTGGGCAAGCCGGTTGATCGGAGCGAATGGTATATGACTCCTCCCACAGTCAATGCCTATTATAATCCGAATATGAATGAAATCGTGTTCCCTGCCGGAATTCTTCAGCCACCATTCTTTAATCCAAATGCTGACGCCGCTTTGAATTTTGGTGGTATGGGTGCTGTTATTGGCCACGAAATGACGCATGGATTTGATGATCAGGGAAGTAAATACGACGGTAAGGGGAACCTGGATAACTGGTGGACCAAGCAAGATCGAAAGAACTTTGAAGAACATGCTAAAGAAATGGTAAATGAGTACAGTCAATTCGTGGTACTTGATAGTCTGCACATCAATGGAAAGCTGACACTCGGCGAAAATATTGCTGATAACGGTGGCTTGTCACTCGCCTATGCTGCATTGCAGAAATATTATCAAAAACACGGAAAACCAGGAAAGATACAGGGATTTACTCCAGATCAACGTTTCTTTCTGGCATGGGCCCGAATCTGGCGCGCTAATACACGTCCGGAAGCTTTGGAAAACAGACTGCGTCTCGATCCACATTCTCCGGGAAGGTATCGTACTATCGGAGTCGTGACCAATATGCCGCAATTCTATAAAGCATTTAATGTACAGACCGGAGACAGCATGTATGTTCCTGCTGATAAACGGGTTCAGGTATGGTAAGTTCTTTTTGAAACAAGTTTAAATTATAAAAAAAGCCCCGTTTGAGCGGGGCTTTTTTTATGCTAATTGGTAACCGGAAATAAGAAAATGCCGGATTAATTATTATAAAACCTGAAATCAGGCAAAAAAAAAGCACCTCAGGAAACCTGAGGTGCGGTACTAACAACGCTGAAAATTATTGAATTAGAGTTACTTCTTGTGCCTGTAATCCTTTTTGCCCTTGGGCTACTGTAAATTCTACACGCTGTCCTTCAACCAAATTTTTGAAACCATCTGCTATGATTTCACTGTAGTGAACGAATATATCGTCACCTTGATCACGGGAGATGAAACCATATCCCTTATCATTATGAAACCATTTGACGGTTCCAGTTTCACGATCTGCCATTTTTAAACAACTCCAGAAATTTTAATTAACTTTTTACTTCGACAGCGTGTAATACAGGCAATATGAAGACATACTTCCAATATTAAATCAACTGTCAGTTGTCAATTTAGTTAAATAAAATTATACAAGCAATTAGTCTGTTTTTGTTGATACTTGGCGGGGTAAAAATGTAATTAATGGTAAATGTTCGGGAAATTTATCTGACTTTATACTATTAAATATCTGTGAATAAAGTAAGGTTTTCTTATTTTTGATTGCTGAATTAAAGTGGAATACGCTTTAGGAATCTGAAATTTAAAATTTAAACTCTCGTTGACCTATAAAAATCATAGTTAAATTACGGATATGAATTTTATAGCGAGGGAACAGGTTAGTTAAATAATAACATATAATTAGAACTTAGATATGGGACCTCAACTTGTTGCTAATTTAGGATATGCTGCTATGGCTGGTGTTGCGGCTGCAATAGTAATGGGAATGCTTGGTTATGTAGTAAGATTATTCGGAATTAAACTGGATTTTCCATTTATTCTTGGGTCATTTTTTACGAAAGCAGGTGAAAATGGTAAATCGTATGCAATAGGAACCATCCTTCATTTGGGCCTTGGAGCCATTTATGCACTGTCTTACATAATTTTATATATGGGTATAAATGTGAATCCAACATGGCAAATTGGTTTATTATTTGGATTCGGTCATGGCTTGTTATCCGGTGTTATTCTTGGTTCTGTCGGAGAAGAACATCCCCAAATGGGTGAATCTAAAGCAATGTCTAAACCAGGCATCTTTGTAAATCAATGGGGATTACCCACAACGGTTGTATTTGTTGCACTGCACATGATATTCGGCCTTGTTATGGTATTACTCTATACGCATTGGTTTGGAGCCAGTACTTTGGCGCCGAATGTTGGCGTTCCCAGATTGACTTACTGATTTCGATTTGTTTGTGAAGGAAAGAATACGGTTGTTTGACTATTGAGTGAATTCAACTATATCGGCACGGACCGATATCATGGCTTCGGTATAAACTAAGAAATTTTTGTTGTCACTATCGTACCGGACATTAACAAGTGCCAGTTTCTTTCCTTCAACATCGCCATGATTTTTTTTGAAATTGTTCCATAGATTTTCAATGGCTTCCTGATAAAGTTTACCGGTTCCATTGACCCTGGCAATAGCTAAAGTCGTGGTTTCTACTCCATAGGAATAGGTGAAGCCTAATACATATCCTGAGGTCGATTCCCCGGTAACATTGGTTGCTACTATCCTGTAATTTGCTTTAGAAAGCTCGACATTTGTAAGGTTTGATGAAATGAAAGCTCCTGTGGTGGAACAGCCATAAAAAGAAACAAACCCTGCCAGAAGCAAAATAATAAAGTAATACCTTTTCATAAATCCTCTCTGTGAATAGTTTTATTTAAAGCATTATTTATAAATGCTTTTCAAAGCATACAAATTTCGACGGTAATTTCGCAAGTATTATGTCTATCGTTCAGATATTTTAATCTGAGCAAGCAGGAAATATTTTATTGAAAATCAGAGGTTTTTAGTGACTTTTTCTTGCGGTGTTTTAATACTTTTGCCTCCATGTAGAATATAATCTCTTCAGCATTGTTTTTAGAAAGATCCCCCGTTCGTTCTAATTTGCGTACAACAGAAAGCAGATCCAGTACCTGTGATGTGGAACTTTCGGGTTTGTTGCGAATATATTGCATCGTCTTTTCCGCCGCTTCCCGGTTGATCCTGTTCAATATTTTATCAATCGGAAACACCTCCCGGGCGATATGCGTATCCTCATCGATAAAAGCTTCCTGCACATCGTCGAACATTCGTAAAGCACTATTGTAAATTTCATCGAAGTGAATGTGTTTCAGGTAAGTATCAGGCAAAGCTTCTTCAAAATTAATGACGTGGCGGGCAATAGCTTCGGCATTGTCTCCAATTCTTTCCAGGTTGGAATTAATCTTAAATGCAGCCATGACAAACCGCAAATCTACAGCAACCGGGTTGAACAAAGCTAAAATATTTTCACAATTAGTGTCTATTTTCAGTTCAAACTTATTCACTTTCTTTTCTTTCTTGAGAATATGCGTTGCCAGTTCCTTATCAAAATGGAGGACCGCGTCTTTTCCCATGGCCAACTGCTCATGCACCAGCTCCATCATCTCAACGACATTATTTTTTAATTTTTTTAGTTCAAAATCGAAATGGTTCATTGCTAAATCCCTTTCTATATCACCTATAATGTGTAATATTTATTCAAATTAAATTTTTAAACCAGGATGAATAGTATCTGTATAGATGTTCGAGAAAACGGTTTGTATGGAAATAAATATCAAATACAGATTTGCTTTGTAAAACAATATACTATTTAATTTTTTAAATGACGCGTAAATCATTAAAAATTAATATCCGGAAGTAGCAAATGGTTGCTAACGATACCATTCCGATGCTCAAATCAGGATAAGTTTTACCATAAATATCAGGGCAAAAATTATCCTGATTTTTTCGAAAACTATTCTTATAAAAAACCGGGATAATATCTGTTATTTTTGGATTGGAAACGAGATGTAATCGCTGCAAATAGGCTCCAGCGTTGCTTTAATATGGCTTGAAAGAATGAGGATGTGGCCATTGGATACAAATTCTTTCAAAATTCCGATAGTCGCCTCTTTACTTTCTTCATCAAGTCCTTTAAAGGGCTCGTCCATCAACAGTATTGAAGGCCGGGATATTAAAGCAGCGGCAATTTGAGCTTTTTTCATCATGCCGCTGGAATAGGTCCCGATTAAATTATTTCGCCGTTCATCCAGCATCAGTCGATTCAATAACATGTCGATGTGTTTGGGAGTCTCTTCATTCCATAATTTTCTGTTTCTCATGACCCATTCCATAAGCTCGACAGTCGTCAGGTAATACGGTAAGTCAGGCTGATCGTATACAATGCCAGTATTTGACAAATATTGATGCGGATGTTGTGAGATATCGATATTACCATAGGTAATGATGCCTGATGTCGGATAAGCAGAAACGGAAAGCATTCTCATTAATGTCGTTTTTCCTGAACCATTGGGACCAATAAATGCTGAAGCACTACCCGACTCAAATACATAACTGAAATCTGAAATAATATAAGGTCCGGCATTATATCGTTTGAAGATATTATCCAGTTTTAAATGATTATGTTCAGGCATATTGCGATAAAAATTGAGGTTCGTGGGAAAACGTGAAAATGATACTTCCAAATAGATCTGTGAATATGAAACCGATGCTCCAGGCCATGAGATCCATGAAATTAAATGAATCGGTGAATGTAACGAGTAACGTCAAACTCAGGATAAAAGGCAGCAGCCATCGTATCTGAATAAAAAATCGTGTTAAAACCCAGTCGGTTGGTTTCTGTATTCGATAATTCCAGGATACCGGGCCGATTCGCTTGTTTAGCAGCAAATAGATACTGGTGTTCTGGAGTAATACGAAAAGAAATAAATACGAATTACGGATAAATGGAGCAGAACCGAAATAAAATAAAAGCCACAGGATGAAATGCCCGAGAAATACAATTCGGCCCATAGGAAAATAGCGATCTATTTGAACAATTCCGGCCCATGCCGATGGTTTCCAGCGTTCAGGAACCCAATAGATACTTTGATACGTTGCAGTTCGGTTTGCCGTTTCAGAACCTGAGGAATCGGAGAGAAAATCCGAATAGAAAGCATGGGTTTGATAAAAAAAACGATCGAAGACGGATGCGTTTTTCCGGATTAACGAGAATCCTATAATGATTAAAAAAATACCGGGAAGCCATTCTATTCGAAAATGAATCAATTCGGAAACATAAGCTCCAAAAACAACGGATAACATACCGGCTAAAGTGATAATAATCGTTGTTTGAAATGTCGGCAGTGAACCCGGTGATACCTGGACACTGCCGGTTTCTTTTTGAAAATCACGAACTTTAGCGCCTTTTAAGCCTTCCTGCCAGGCCTGGGATTCTATACCAACCCGTGCATAGAGATAATATGACAAAGAAAAGATGCCTGCTAAAAACAGGATACCATCAAATAAAATGGTGGTTTTTTGAATAATTTCATGATCCCATCCTCCGGGATCAAAAAAAGCAATAATTAAATAGGAAATAAGAATGGTTATGAGTAAAAAACGCTGGTTCCTGATTTGATAACTAATGATTTGGCCAGGTGAAAAATTTAAAAGCTGTATTGCCGCAAAATTACTATCAGGGAAAAGGACATGAGGCAGAATAAACGCCATGAAGCCGGAGATAATTAGGTTCCAGTACCTGAAGACCACCAGGCGCTGCACGAAAGATATGTGGTGGACCATTGTTGACGCGGCCAGGATCGTGATGATAAATCCGGCGATTCCAACGACACTTGAACTCGGAGTTCTGGTCCTTTGCAGTAATTTTGATAATGACTTGTATTTCAATGGATTGTTAATGGGGTAAAAACCCCCGGCTTTATGTACCGGGGGAGCTTTTTAATTTTCAACTATCGTTTCTTTTAACATCACCTGAATTATGTTATCGGCGTCTTTAATAGATTTAATGACCCCTTCAGTCGGAGCCCGATCGAGCATCAGTGTGCAGGAAGCGGCATCACCTCCACGGAATATCGTATTTTCCATTTCTTCAATATTGACACCTTCATTACGGAGAATATCAAGTACTGAAGCCAAAACGCCAACTTTATTATAATGCCGGACAACAAGGTTTATTTTTGATTTCTTTTCCCGGATATTTACGGCGTTTACCGGTTTTCCCGTTTCGATATAACTTTGAAAAACGCGTACTACTTCTTCAGCTATAGCTTCAGACGATTGGTCTGTCGAGGCTCCGATGTGTGGAGAACCCGTAATCATAGCGGCTAATTCAGTATCATCATATACGGCATCACCACTAGTGGGTTCGTTTTCATACACATCAATTCCGGCACGGATATTTTTATCTTTGATAGCTTGTTTTAATGCATTGGTATCGACGACCTCTCCGCGGGAAGAATTGAGGAAAATGGTACCGGGCTTCATTTTATCGAAGAAATTTTTGCCAATGAAATATTTGGTATCGGAATTTGCAGCAAGATGTACGGAAATGGCGTCAGCCTGTTCTGCGACTTCCATTGGCGTCTCGCAATAGCCAATCCCGAGTACTTCCGCTGTTTCTTCATTCAGGTTCCTCGACCAGGCAACGACGTTCATTTCCAGTCCCTGCGCTCTGCTGGCAACAGCTTTACCAATCGATCCAAGACCTATAATACCCAATGTACGGCCTTTCAATCCGCGGGCTTTGCCATATTCTTTTTTTCTCCACTTTCCGTTTCTCAAATCGACGGTGGCATCGACAATACGGCGATCGCATGCTATAAGAAAACCAATGGCCAATTCTGCTACCGCATCGGTATTTTTCCCCGGGCAATTGGCAACATGTATACCACGACTCGAAGCTTTTTCGAGATCAATAGTATTCACGCCGGCACCGGCTCTGATTATCATGGAAAGGGAAGGTGCCGATTCTATTGTTTCTGCTTTGACTTTGGTAGACCGAACGATTAAAACTTCATTATTTCCGATAGCTTCCGGAAGATCATCGGCTGTCAGATCCGGATTTACAGTAACTTCTGCTCCTAATTGTTTTAAAGCATCTCTTGTTTTATCGGAGAGCTTATCTGCAATAAGCACTTTCATAGAAAATCTCCAGTAATTTAATATTTCAATTGAATATTGATGTATTTCTGTCCTATCGATAGATCAATAATAATGACACTTATGTTCCCGTAAGATAATGGATTAAAAGAAAGCTTGAAGGGAAAATTTCAATAAATCTTTGTCTTGCCGTGCATAATTATGATGGACAACCAAGCCTATCACTCAGCCTCAATAAAGTGTTTTCTGAAAACGTCCGATAATTTATTAATCGCGGATATTTTTAATGTATGGCTCAGTTTTTTAGGTGGTCCTGAGGGAGTGTTGTTGGCATCAACAATGTAAATCCTGTGATCATGGTTATCCCGGAGAATATCCAGTTCTCCAAAATCCAAAGCAAAATCCTTACAGAACTGACTGATTTTTATCTTCTCATCCCCGGAAAATTCATCATCACCATATTTTAACTCAACATGAATGGTGCCTCTGATGAAACGTTGATTTTCATTTCGGTAAACATAATAAACGAATGGAATTTCGCCATGAATAACCGGAACCCGGATATCTTTAAAAGATTTATCAGCTGTTTGATTGTCTATTAATTTCTGGTAAACAAAACCTTGCTCTGGCTGATTTATTGGACATTGTACAATCTGTTCATCCCGAACGGCATTGATCTCCGATTTTTTCAAACATAGTCCGTTATAGGTTACTGGATTGATATGTAAAGGATAACCAAAGACCTTTTCAAACGTTTTAGAAACATTAGATTTGCTGATATTCAGGCAGTTTCCATTTATGATTTTATATTTAATTTTTATTTTTTCGAAAGTTTCATCCGGAGTATAAAAAGTATCGTCGCGCCATTTAATGGCGAGATCAAATTTATGCGTTGGATTATGGGTCATTTGGTATCCGAGATTCAAACAGATTTTATGCAAGGTGGATGCCGGATTGGGTAAATCAGGATAAAAAAAGATAGTTTTTCTTGCGGTGAACAATTTGCTGGTTGTCAGCACGGCATTGCTTATCGATTGGTTGATGCCTGGTTCCTCAATGGTATTGAGTTGATAACGGTAAATTTCCAGTATGTTCAGGAGCCGGTATTTTGCTGAACGAAGGGGTTCAGTTAACCATAACGGCAATATGTTTCTCAGTGAATTTCTTGCATGTTTGTCCATATTTCCAAAACATTTTACGGTTAATTAATCAGGGGAAAAATTCAAGCGGATGTTTCAGCATCCGCTTGATCCATGTATTCACCGTATTGTAGATGACAGGCTACCCTTATCTAGTACTGTGTTATCGCATTAAAATAATTTCTACACGACGATTGTATACCCTTCCCAAAATCGATTTATTTGTAGCCAGGGGATTATACTCACCCAAACCTTCAAGTGAAATCCTTTTACTGTCAATTTTATTGTCTTTCAAATAGTTATAAATGGCATACGCACGGCGCTTCGACAACTTGTTATTGTATTCGACGGATCCGGTAGAATCGGCATAACCTAAAATCTTTACAGTAATCTCTGGATACTTAATTAAATTTTTAACCATATGACTGAGTATGATATCAGCTTGTGGCAGGATTTTATCAGAATCAAATGCGAAAAGTATCGTCATCTGGTTCTCAATACCGGAATCGCTGATAATCTTTTTGATTTTAGAGGCTTCCTTTATTTCCTGGCTAAGGTTCAAAAATGTTTGTTTTGAGTTTTCGCTTGTTGCCTTTAAGTTATTTTGTTCCAGTTCTAAAGATGCTAATCTTGCCTGATAACTATCATTAAGTTTGATAAAATCCTTCCGTATATCTCTTATCTGATTTTCATAAGTGCTGAACCGGCCCTGCCAAACCGAATGACTGGTTTCCCAGTCTGCATCGGGTTTATTTTTCTTTCCCAGTTTTATTGAAATTCCACTGCTCAAAAACGTATATCGATCTTTATTCAGATGTGAAGAATAATTATAACCATCGATATAGGCACTACCGGTGTAGGTGTATTCGTATTGCATAAAGAAATCGAAGCGTGGATTGATGTTAAAACGTAATCCGGCACCGCTGACTGCAAAAATGGACGTTTCTTTATTATTATGACCCTCGTAAGCAATGTAATCAGTCACGTTTGTATTAATAGTTGTTTTAACATTATTGAAAATTTGCCCTACCCCCAATAATCCGTAAAAACTTACCCGTTTCGATAATCCGTTGACATTCAATAACCTTAGCAGGTTAATATTTCCGGTTATAGAATATTGAAAGTAGTCGTTTTTAAATGTTCTTCCATAAACATCATTAATTGGATTTACACTTTTAAACTGACCCGTATCGAAGTTGCCCTGTATTGCAACATAAGGACTTGCAGCATATCGTATATTGAAACCGTAAACGGGTAATATTTTTGAACCGATATTCATTTTTGCAATGGAACTACCCCCTCTGAATCCCAAACTCCAATTGTTGAATCCTTCCTGGGCATAACTAAGATTCGAAGTTATTATGACAAACAGAAATCCTTTAAAAAATCTGCGAATAATACCCTTTATTTTTCTGTTCCAGAATGAATTTGACTTACCCAAGTCCATACTCCCTCCCAAAATATACATTCTAATTACCCTGTTAGAATATTAAACCCGAATAATGGAAATTTTCAATTAGATATCTGTAATTATTATGTTGTAATTATGTTTTTTTATCGAAAAAAGTATCTGACAATAACTATTATAATGTGTATCGTAATAGTTGTCTTTTCTGTTAAGATTAGTTAACGCAAATCGGAATACTTTTTGTAAGTAATTGTTGAAGCTCATCACTTTTGGTCAGGTAATTATAAATAATGTGGTTTCCAAGGAGATCCCAGTTTTTTTCGAGGAAACTTGCATAATCTATATAAATGAGGTCGGTCCTTGAGGACAGGCTGTTTTTGGTAGACTTTTGAAGAATATCCATCATATTTCTTGCATATACACCTTTGTCGCCAGCAATACGGGATTTTGAGAGATTCTTGACGATATAAACAATTTGTTCATTCTTAAATGTCTTTTGAAGATTATTCAGAGCCTCGTCCATGGAATACGAATATTTTTTATTAATCACATCCATGATTTCTTTCTCAGCCAGGTTTTCACAATCTATGACTCTGTAAATACGATTAATTTCACTCAGGGAATCGGTAGTTTCCCGTTCAATAGAGTTTAATTGAGACTGTGTAAAACCAATTAAAAAGATGCTCGTAGGATTTTTATTATCTGAGATATAATATGTTTCCATGAATACGATGGTCAGTAGAGATTTCAAGTAGCTCATGATAATCCTTATAGAGTTCGAATGATGAAATAGTTTTAAAAATTTCTAAAAAATTAAAATTACCCAAACGTAAAATCAGTATCGTAAATCTCATTGATGTATACTATGAGTATATTGCGTATACTGTTGTAGTATAAAATCTGACACCGTTTTTAAAAAGTTATTATAAACCTATGCCATCCTATCAATTATAGGTTATAATTTTTACCTGTATGTGTATCCATGATATATAAAAGAATGAGAAAGGTTTATTAAAATATTATTATGAACATGGATAAAAAATGGTCAAAAAATTTAAGGATAAAATAGTCTTTTATATCTATAATCTGTGAAACTAAAACCTGACAAATAAAATTAAATATTGGAAAAGGATTAAATTCCCTTTCTCAGAACCGTAACGTCAGGGGTGTACTTTTTGTTCAGTTTAGCCATTCTAACGTAATTGCAGGCCAGGAATTCCTTTCCGGCACCCATAACCCGGCTGATAACACTGATAGAGTCTACCAACTCATCTTGATTGACTTTAGAAACGATATCATTCCAGATGGCTTCTTCAAGTGCGTTAAATGCGGTTTGAACTTCGTACAGCTCAAAACCCGAGAAATAACGTTCTCTTGAGATTTTGTCTATATATTCGTTCAATGCAAGAAGATTACTATTTTTGATGCTTTCAACGGTCAATTCGAATAACCTGGTTAAACAGGACCGCAAAACCGGCCGGTCTACTTTTTGATAATTTCTAAGGCGGGCATCATTCAATTTGTCCGTTGCTTCTTTGATGATAACTTCGGCATCAGAAGTTAGAATTTTAGTGAGTTCCATAATGCAACTTATCTTCAGGTCTCTTGATGTTGTACGTTTAGATGTTCTATTTAATACACCTATGTCTTAAATATAGCAGGAATCATTTTTAGTTAATAGTGAAAATTTTAGTATTCGTTATGGTTTGAAAATTCACGTTTCTTAAGAATTTTGATATATCTGATTAATCTATTGTAATTGAGGACAATACGGTATTTCCAAAGGAGACCATTTCAAAAATTTGAAAAGAACTTATTTTAAATTGTTAGTCAAATTGGTTTTCGGTATTTGGTGCACGTTTAAGTTAATTTTTTTATTGCCGGAAATATCTTGATCACCTACCTTGATTTTTTTATCTGAAATAAAAATTAGTTTCATTGTACTAAATTCCGGGACAATATTTTGTCTCTGGCAACTTCAGTTATTTTATTTTTGATGATATGGGAAAATTTGTAAAGCAAGCGACATTGTGGATCCATACAGCCGGGATTTATCCGTCAAAATTTCGCAAAAACCTGAAAGGTTATCCTTACTTTAAGCGAGATTTAAAACTGATCAGGGAACAGCTGGCAGGTCGGGATGATTTCAAAATAACGAGACTTTACCCGTGCCTGGATGACCGCTTTGAGGAGAGTGGAGTATTATCCGGGCATTACTTTCATCAGGATTTATATGTGGCTCAAAAAATATTTAAGAATAATCCTGAAAAACATCTGGATATCGGTTCAAGGACGGATGGTTTTGTTGCTCATGTGGCTAGTTTCAGAGAGATTGATGTGATTGATATTCGTGATTTAAAAAATACCATACCGCAGATTAACTTCTTAAAAGCCGATTTTAGCGTCGAAAATCCAGGTTTTGACGATTATTGCGATTCCATTTCCTGTTTGCATGCCATTGAACATTTCGGACTTGGGCGTTATGGTGATACGATTGATGCCGATGGACATATAAAAGGATTGAATAATATTTACCGTTCTTTAAAAAAAGGTGGGAAATTTTATTTTTCTACACCCATTGGCCCTCAAAGGATAGAATTCAATGCACACAGAGTTTTTTCTGTCGCCTATTTGTTGAAATTATTCGATGGTAAATATAAAATCGAAACGTTTTCTTATGTGGATGACAGGGGAGATTTGCATCGTGATGCACCACTTTCGGAACAAAATATCAATCAGAATTTTTCCTGTCACTATGGTTGCGGAATCTTTGAAATGACGAAAATTTAAGGTTGTATTTACCTTCCTTTTATTAAAAATATCTCATTAAAATTTGTCCCTGTACTATTGTAACCTTTATTAAGAGGTTGTTTTAACAATTCAACAACGGTTTTTCAGGGGGATAAGATGAGACATCGTAAGTTTACCGCCATAGTCTATCATTATATCAGGGATTTAAATATACTCCTATTACCCGGCTGTTAAAGGTCTGGATATAGAAAACTTTGAAAAACAACTGGATTACCTGCAGGAACATTATGAATTTATTTCGATCGATCAGGTTATCCATGCAATTGATGGAAAGTCGCATTTGCCTAAAAGAAGTGTTTTGCTGACGTTCAACGACAATCTGCTGGATCATTATAAAAACGTGTTTCCCATTCTTATGGATCGGGGAATACAAGGTGTATTTTACAGCGAAACAGAGGCGCTAAAACAGAAAAGAGTACTTGCAGCCACACAAAATACATTTTATCCTTGCTACAGCTGATTCCGTTTCCGATGTAAAGGATGCTTTGTCTTGCGAATTGAAAAAGACGGGCACAGCCATTCCCCTGGGAAGTAAATTATACTCCGTAAATGGAAACGATGGCCATAATTATGATTCCGGAGACATTCGATTGATCAAGCAGTTACTGCAGTTTGGCTTACCACGTATTCAAAGAGAGCAAATTGCTGATCGTCTTTTTGACCATTTTGTTGGTATTGATCAGGAAGTATTTTGCAGGAATTTGTACATGAACAGTGATCAGATACGTTCAATGATTCATCACGGTATGGCTTTTGGAATCATAGGCGGCAGTCATCAATGGCTGGGGAAGCTTTCAAAAAAAGAACAAACTGAAGAAATAAAAGCATCTGTCGGGATGTTAAAAGATCTTGGAATGGATTTGAATAAACTGAGTGTGTCATATCCATTTGGATCGTATAATAACGACACCATCGATATTTTGAAATCTTTTAATTGCCGCCTGGGATTTACCGGAACGGCTGACGTGGCCGATTTTGATGATTTCAATCCCCTGGAATTACCCCGTCTTGACACGAATGATGTGCCACGTTGCCGCTTTGCGTCTCCCAATGAATGGTATTATATGGCGGTATAACCCTTTTAAACCATATTCTGAACAGCAGAAATCCACAATTGGTTTAAAATCGTAAAAAAGTGTTTAGTAATTTTATACTTAACCAATTTTCCTTAAATTTGTCGACTTGGTGATGGAGTTCACCATAACCGTCCGACAAGACTGATGACTCCTACTGAATCTTAAAAGCAATTAAAAATTAAATCAGTAACTGAACATGAAGTATATCATTCTTGTTGGTATCGGAGGTTTTGCCGGTAGTGTAGGCCGGTATCTCATCGCACAGCTGGTTCAGGGAAATTTACTTACCTCGTTTCCTTTCGGAACCATGACCGTTAATATCCTGGGTTGTTTCATCATCGGGATGATTTATGCCTTGTCTATGAAGGGCAGTATGCCGGCGGAATACCGGGTTCTTCTCGCAACCGGTTTTTGTGGTGGATTTACTACCTTTTCCTCATTTTCTTACGAAAGCATGACCTTAATGCAGGATGGCCAGTTCTTATATGCATCCCTTTATGCCGGTTTCAGTTTTTTCCTCGGGCTGGTTGCCGTCTATTTAGGTTCATTATTCATTAAAATGGTATAAGGCTATGATAAACGATCCGAATTCAAAACTTTTACGCATTTTCATTGGAGAACTGGATAAAGTTGGTCACTCACCACTATATGAAGAATTGGTTTATGCAGCAAAGAAACAACATTTAGCCGGAGCTACAGTGACCCGGGGCGTTATGTCGTATGGGGCTAACAGCCTGATTCATCGCAGTAAGATGATAGAGATTTCCGAAGATATGCCAATTGTAGTCGAAATTGTGGATGTCGAGGAGAAAATCAATGAATTTCTGAAGACCGTAAACCGACTGTTTGAAGAAAGTAATTGCGGCGGATTGGTTACGGTTGAAAAAGCGGATGTGATTTACTATCACCCGACAAAGAAGAAATAGCGGTTCATTTCCTTTTATGAATTGCGCCTGAGCCACCCGGTCAGACTATACCGGGTTTTGGAGCAGGACAGTACTTCGTGGTATATGGTATCACTGCGAAAACAGGCAAACGTTCCGGCGGAAGGGGTGAAGTCCGTGAAGGTATCATCTTGATAAATACGAAGTTGGCCACCATAATGAGCCTTCCAGTCGAAATTAAGATAAAGGATGCACGAGATGAGCCTATACTTCACATCTTTAAACTGATCCAGATGTTTCTTATAAAAAGATCCGGGCTGATAAACGGCAAAATGTGCCTCAAATTTGCTCAGATTTAAATAAAAAGATTCATTTATCGATTTTCTTAAAATATCGATGGTATCCCAATAAGCCTGTTGATTCGCTGAGAGTTCATCAGGATTGAGCCAAAGCACATTATCACTCCGGATTTCCGGCCGGACCTGCAGGTTTTTGCCTACTCCAACTCCGGCTTTGCGAAATTCTCCTTCATTCCATAATGCTTTTGACTCCTGAAACAATGCCCGTGTATAGTCCTCCGGGAAAAAATCCGGGGTGATCGACCAGCCTTTATCCGCTATTTCATCGGTGATTTTAGATATGCTTTGGGCTATATCCATAGGAAGGAATCTAAAGAGATGACATTACTTAAATTCAACCCATGCGGCATAGGCGAGAAGCGCCCACGCGATGATGAAAGCCGTGCCACCAATCGGGGTGATGGCACCGAGCCATAAAATTCCGGTCAGGCTCAGTACATAAAGACTTCCCGAGAAAATGACAATGCCCCAAAACATCAGCCAGCCAGACCAGCGGATAATCCGGGAAGCGGGTTTATGATATGCCATCAAACCTACGGCCAGTAAACCCAGGGCGTGATAAAAATGGTATTGAGACGAGGTATGGTAAATCTGCATCATCTCCGGAGAAATCCTGAATCTAAGCACATGAGCCCCGAATGCGCCTATGATGACGGCGAGCATTGCGTTTAAACTGCCTAAAAACAGGAATTTTCTGGCCATTATCAGTGATTAGTTTTGAACGGAAGTGAAGACCAAATCACTCAATTGAGTGACAGATAAATTTGTAAAATCATCGATAACCAAATCTACACCGTCGAATTCATCCGCAGTATGCGTGGTGGTAATAGCTATGACTTTGCAGCCGGCTCTTTTTGCAGCTTCAACTCCCGACAATGAATCTTCAATAACGATACAATTTGAAGGATCGAAGTCGAGTGCCTCTGCCGTTTTCAGGTATACTTCCGGTTCTGGTTTTCCGACGGTGACGTGAGATTCATCCAGGATAATATCAAAAAAAGATTCAATGCCGGTTTTCTCAATGGTAAAATCGACATTCGAACGGGGAGCGGAAGTTGCAATTGCGCGCGGGACACTATTGTTTTTCAGATCATTCAAAAAAGGAATGAGTCCGTTAACCGGTTTGATGTCTTTCTCGTAAATTTCACGGAAAAGTTGTTCTTTCTCTGCAGCAAATTTGCGTTGTTCTTCCCATGTCAGATTATCCCGGAACAGATTGGCAATCCAGTCTTTATTGGTTCTGCCGTAAATTTTGGCGATCATTTCCTGGTCGGATAAGTCGTATCCATGCTGTTTACAAAAAGCTTTTAACGCGATTTTATGTGCCGGATTACTATCGACAATTACCCCGTCCATGTCGAATATAACTGCAAAATGTTGACGGGTATTGGATTGGGTCATAGATCAAAAGTCATTAAGTTGTTTTAAGCACCGTGATGTAATGTCCATTAAACAGCAGGCGTATCTGTTTCGTTCTGTTAATGAAACAGCAGTAAAAATAATCATAAGTCGGGACAAATTCGGCATCGAAAAATCAATTTATTGTAAATAATATAGCTGGCCTGATTCCGGAATTAATAAAAAAACGCAGATGGATATTATTCTTGTTCCTTTTGGTTCAAGCGGTTTCGCCTATACTCCAGCCAGGTGTAAATGATGCCGAATAGGATGGCTAGCCGAACAGCCGTTCCCCAATCGAACAGCCCTGTGTGATGAATAAAAAGATTATAGAAATAAGTCGAGAAAGCAGCGACAATCAGGCTGATGATGAAGATTATCAGAAAGTTGAATATGATCCGTTTAATGTTCAATGAAACATCTCCGGAAATATTATTATGAAGAAGATTCTTTAGGTTCGCTCAGTTCTTTCAGTAATTTATAGATAACCTCTTTTTTATTCAAGCCGGCCCATTCATAACCTGCAGTTCCGGAAAGGATGATACATGCAATGAGCACATACAACATGTTTAAACTGGCTCCGGCCAGATAAAAGTTGTATCCAAATAATCCAATGATAGCAAAGGTCAAAATAGCCGTGGTTGTAGCAAAAAAAGCCTTGGACTTCTTCTGATTGATGATTTGCGGGAGCTCTTCTTTAAGAAACGTATAATCAGGATGAGAAATGATATGCTCTTTTTCTAATTTCGTTGGCTTGCCCAGTTCGGAAATCAAGATCTGTTTTATGTGTTCCTCGTTATCCATTTGCACACTTTTAGAATTTGTTGTTTGATATGACATCAGGGTCAACGTTTCATTGCCGGAATATATGATATCCGGGTGAAAATTGAGCAATCATCATTCAGAAATCTCAAACAATTAGTTTCTTAGTGTAGCTGTGATACGTTTGGGATGCAGCAACAGGTCGAGTGCGTCATTAATATTTGTGCAAATGATATCCGCTGACAATAAAGAAGCCGTTGCGGCTCCTTCGGTTTGGATGGTTATAATACCAAGTGCGGAATGTTGCAACATCAAACGGTCATTTCGTCCGTTCCCGATGGCCGCGGTATGCTCCAATCCCAGTTTCTCTGAAAAACGTTGTTTTTCCTGGTCCTGGTTATTTTTCCCAATGACAATCAGGTGACAATCGACTTCTTTCAATTCCGTTTCGGCATTGCCGAAGGTATCGGCCGTGAGTACGTAAACATCGATGAGATAGGATAATTGTTTAATCCGTTCTTTCACTCCGTCTAAGAGATGTCCGTCGCAGGCTAATGTTCCGTTATAATCGAGAACGAGTTGTTTGATTTTCAATACTTCTTGTCCGGGAATGGTAATTTCTATCATTTTTTTGCCGTTTCTTTTGGAAAATATTCCGGTTTAAGCACTGATTTTAATTCGTCGTATGGAACAATCATTTTAGTTGAACCCATGTAATAGGGAGCAATTTCATAATCATTATAAAAAAATTGTAATCCCTTGCCTGTCAAAGCATAATTATTATTCAGGGAAAAGAAATTATTTTTAAACCAATATCCGGCGGCCGCAAAGGAACTGTCCGGGCTCATTGCTTTATCCTTCCGGAAAATACGCTCAGCTTTCATTGTTAAGGCGTTACGAAAATCAGGTTTGAAGAGATCGTTTAACGACAGCTTTTTGCCACTGTCTCTGCTGAACGTTTTGTAATAGGTGTAAGAAATGGGATGAGCACCGCCGGTGAACGAATGTTCATTAAAGCGAAGGCTAACGATGGATTTAGATTGAAAAATGACATTTACTTCCCTGTTGAAATTCCATTCAAGGTGATATTTCGGGAATCGTTTTTGTAGTGACTGATATTGTTCTACGAAATCCAGAAAAAGGGTATCCGGCGGTTCCGGTTCGGAATTTTCTATGATGGATGCATTCACAAATTTGTGTATTTCATTATTCAGGGAATCGCTTAAAGCTTTATGGCCTGAACTAATGATCGGATATTGAATTTGAAAACGTAGCAGAATAGCGCTGTCTTTCGGGCTCTTAAACGTATGGCGGATATCTTTTACATGAATTTTTAGTGAATCTAAAGCATTGGCTTTTAATCCGGGGTTTGCCGGAGAAAAATGTACAGACTGAAGGAAAAAAATCAGGATGATGGATAGCATGAACTTTTTGTAAAAATGTTAGAAAATAACAGACAGACTAAACTACATACTTTTTCTAAAACTATATTTTACCTTTTAGAAATTGTTGACTCATTTCTTCCGGAAATCGTTCGATAGCATATCGAAGCATTGTCCGTGGCATCCGGTTATAATGTTTTTTTAGAAACTTAAATTCTGTATCGAAATCCCGTTTACCGGTTTCCCTGAGCATCCAGCCGACCGCTTTATGGATCAAATCTTCCTTATCATTCAATAAAAGAAACGCTAATTCCAGCGTCTTATTAAATTCACCATTTTTGATGAAATAAAAAGTGGTCATGATGGCAATTCTGCGTTTCCAAAGGTCATCAGATGTTGCCAGTTCATTTAGGATACTTTTATCTTTATTAAAAAGCCAGGCACCGATGATCTTGTCAGCGGATAAATCTACGAGGTCCCAGTTATTTATAAATGAAGTATTCTGCAGGTAAAGATTATATATGTTCGATTTTTGAATATCATCGCCCTTCTCAAATTTTTTAGTCAACAAAAACAGGGATAAAAGACGCTCTTCATGAAAAGGGGAGTGAAGCAGTTTTATAACTTCGTTTATGGTAACGTCGGAACACTTTTTGGCAATTTGCCTGACTTGCGGGACTTTTAATCCTAAAAATTGGTCTCCTTCGCCATATTCTCCCGGTCCTGTTTTGAAGAATCTCAACAGATTTGTTTCTTGTTCCGGGTTTTTCATGGAGTACATCAAATCGTGGATGTCAGATGCTTTCATATTGATTTCTCACGGCAGTCAATTTTCATATCAGGCGGTTTCCTTGAGTAAATGAGAAAATTCCTTGCGAAATTTGGCAAGTTTAGGAGCAATAACAAACGAGCAATACCCGGCATTTGAATGGAGCTGATAATAATTTTGATGATAATTTTCAGCCATGGAATAGTTGCGAACTGGCTCTATTTGCGTCACAATAGGCTTTTTCCATAAACCGGAATTATCAATATTTGCTTTTGATTTTTCCGCGATAAGCTTTTGATCTTCATTATGATAAAAAATGACAGAACGGTATTGTGTCCCAATATCGGCGCCTTGCCGGTTAAGAGTGGTCGGATTATGAACATGCCAAAAAACCTGCAATAAATCCTCGTAAGAGACAACAGAAGGATCAAACGCTATTTGTGCGACCTCGGCATGGCCGGTTTTGCCGGTACAGACTTCTTCATAACTTGGTTGTAACCCATCACCGCCGGCGTACCCTGGTTCCACGGAAACAATGCCGTTTATTTGTTGAAAAACAGCCTCGGTGCACCAAAAACAGCCTGCACCAAAAGTTGCCGTTTCTAAATGATTTTGAGTTGGATTCATATCCTGATTATCTAAAATATTTTATTGAGCAGTAACTAATTACATAAAACTTCACGCATAATGAAAAGGTTCATTTTGATAATCAGGAAATTTTAGAAATGATGCATGAATCCCAATAAAATCAATCTGGTTTTTCAACCAGATTTTAAGTACAAATCAGGAACTGAAGGTGACAATTTTGGGTTTTGTGATTTTTTCAAAATCTTTATAGGTCATTTTGATCAATTCGTTGTGAGTCCCGGCGTTGAAGGCAATTTCTTTGTCTTTAGTCAGAGACTTGTCAACGAAAATTTTCATTCCGTAAAGATTGCCAAACGGCGGCATAGCTCCCAATTCACAATCAGGAAAAGCATTCCTGAATTCAATTTCAGAAGCCAGTTCGATATCGTGGTTTCCGATGGAATCTTTCAGCAAAATAAAGTTAACTTTCTTATTTGCCGGTAAGATAGCCATAGCTAATTCGCCCTTCACCTTAACCATAACCGTCTTAGCCATATTTTTACCACTGATATGAGCTCTTGCTGCTGTTTCCTGTGCGGTACTGGCCGGTAAATGCGTAATTGATTCGTACTTAATATTATTCTCTTTGAGAAAATTTTTTAGCTTTGCGACTGGCATAAATACTCCTCTCTTATGGTGTCCTAAGTATCTATCTTCAATATATAACTTTCACCAATTCACGCAATAACCGGCAGGTTAGAATAAAATCACGAAACCGGAAGACGGAATAAGTAATACGAAAAAATGAAAAAATATGCAGTCTGGAAAACCTAATTTACAAAGCAATAAATGACGGTAAACCTATATCAAACATAGGCTGATAAACATTAAACGGAAAATCATTTACTACGCTTGCCGGTAACCAGTAAGAATCATCAAAATTGGTTTGGGTCCAGCCTTTTTCGGCGAATGTATGAGATTTCCAGTATGGATCAGACAGGATACGCTGTGATGTTCCGTCGGTATATTCGATATCAAGATATACATTGGCGGCCGCAGGGCGTGTTTGCATGAACGAATGACTGCCTTTCGGGGGATAATAACTGTGCACTTCTACAGCGATGGCGTTTCGGCTTTTTTTATTCAGAATATGTGCGATATCGTGATAAGAACTTCTTCTCAGATCGACTAACAGCGATAATTGCCGGCGGGTGTAGTTATGTTCAATTTCATGTCCGTCAACCCAAACTTTAACGTTGGTGTCTCCAATCACCTGCAGCCATGCGTGTTTGATTTTTTTATGAGGATCAATTCGAAAACTTTTCCTGAGGTAGGCCGCTGAGACGGGGTTGTCTTTTGAGGCTCCGTTGACAGCGATGAAATCACTCGGAATATTGTAGGATATATCCCATGAATTATTTTTCAAGCCTTCAACAATTTTGTTCAGAAAAGTTTTCTGGTAGATGAACAACGTATCGATGCGATCCAGGTTGGCCTTCTTATTGGTTTGAAGCCAGAGCTGGTCATATTCATCATGAAGCTGACTAATGTTATTCTCCAGTTTTTCTCCCCATGCAATGGCTTTATCTACGTAGGGTTTTCGGCTTCCCGGGGAAATGTTTTGATCAACGGTAGTATGCATCCAGCGTGCAAATAGCAGGCTGTTACCAAACCAGCGGCTCAGTTTGGCATCGTAAGCGTAATAATCAAGGATATCGGAATTTTGATGGATATTTTTCTTGAGAGAATGAATCAGATCCAGTGCATAACTGCCGTTTCTGTATATGTCGGTTGCTTCCGTTAACAGTGGGAGATGGCCATGTTTTTCAAATAAATCCAGGCGATCAAACGGTTGTCGCCATAAATCGCGGAATGAAAAATCCTCACTTAATTCATTTAATTGTGACTGCACCGCTAACAAACGGGCGTCATCGGAACGGAAAAAAATCTGGTTAAAACGGGCATCAATCGTTTGTCCGTTCGCCATCGTTGGATTCCAGCTGCATTCGGCTCCGTAAGCATATCCTCTATAGTTTAATTCCCTGAAATTTGGTCCGCCAAAATCACCCCAGCTGCTGTTAATGGAACCGATAGATCCATTTCTAAAACCCTGCAATGTCAGGTTGTGAATATTAACCCAGGCCGCACTTTGCCGCGGATAAATAGCCGACCAGTCATTAACACCGGGAGAAACAATGAATGGTTGGTGAGCGTTGGAAAAGACTTCCGTGGACGAGTAATTATCACTCGATCCATAATGCCAGTCCATGATTATTAAATCTTTCGGTATCTGGCTGAGTGCCAAAGGATCACGCAGAAGCATGTCGCCATACATGATGACCGTTTTGTGGTGTTTACGAATGTATTGATAAATTTTTTGGTAATACCGGGCGTTCACCGTCGCTAATCCGTAACGTTCAACGGCTCGTTTGCTGGCACCCAAACCTACATCAAACGATTCGTCGCCACCCATCGAAAAGTATTTGGAATGAAAAACCGGAATCATTTCTCTAATCAGCGAATCGACGAAGTGATAAGCGGCTGAATCCTGAGTGTTGAAGGATGCAGAACCGGGATATTCGGCATATTTTACATATTTATTATTCAATAACAGGTTTTCCTGGTGTCCCAGCGATTCAAAAGCCGGGATAATTTGAACATGAAATTTAGCCGCATAATTTTGCAGCTCTTCCAGTTCCTTACGTGTAAAAGCGCCCCGGTTTTTTCCAATATCAGGGTATTGTTTGAAATGAAAAAGATCCTCGATATAGGGCATATACGTGTTCATCTTATATTCAGCGAGGAAACGAATAATCTTTTCCAGGTTTTTTTGCGTGGAAACCTGTCCCCGGCTCATATCATCGGAAATTCCGCGGAATTTCATGGAGGGATAATCTTCAATGGAAATGTTGTCAATCTGGTGATCGGATCCGGCTGACTGAATCAGCTGCTTCAATGTCATAGCTCCGTAAAAACGCCCGGTATCGGATAATCCCGCGATAATGATATTCCCGCCGGTCATTTTGAAAACATAACCTTCTTTAGTCATGGCGGAATCGAACGAATCCGGTTTTACAAATTTACTGAAGAAGCCGGAATTTTTCGGGCTGCCAATGATAATGGCGTCGGTTAATTCCTGATCTGTCCCGTTTTTTATCTCTACCGACTGATTAAGAATCTTTTTAAAAGTGTCCTGTAGCTGCTCAGCCGTAAAACGGTCGGCTGAATCCGCTCCATTGGCCAGCACGATTTGATGGATGGATGACAAGTTGGTTCTGCCGTTCAGCCAGGTCCATTTTTGAGGAATGGGTATAACGTTAGGGATTTTGGACTGCGCGAGGAGAAGTTGAAACGGGAGGAGCAGTAACAAAAGGAGCAATGATTTTTTTTTCATGAGTATCAGCCTGTTTTGACGAGATAAAATTTTAACCATTGCACAGGCTATAAAAAAAAAATCAAAAATGCTCGTATGGAAAAATATATTTCATTGTGAACTTCATTGCTCATAAGGTATTTTGTCTTTCGGTATATCGGAAAAACGTAAAATTATGCGTGCATTAATAGTAGAAGATGAAAAGAAAACGGCCTCATTCCTGAGTCAGGGTCTCACTGAAAATAATATAGTTGCGGATATAGCTTATGATGGCCATACTGGTTTATCGATGGCTGAAAAGAAGGTTTACGACATTATTATTTTGGATGTCATGTTACCCGGACGAGATGGCTGGTCGATACTGGAAAATCTCAGAGCAGCGGGGAAACGAACGCCGGTCATATTTCTAACGGCAAGGGATGCTATTGAAGACCGAGTTAAAGGCCTTGAAATTGGAGCAGATGATTACCTGGTAAAACCTTTTGCTTTTTCAGAGTTATTGGCCAGGATACGTGCGGTGACCCGCAGAAAGCTGGAATATCGGCCTGATGAAATCAGGCTGGGGGATCTCTGCCTTAATCACACAAGTCGTGTAATTACCAGAAATGGACAATTTATTAATCTGACTCCCAAAGAATTCGAATTACTGAGTCTTTTAGTTGAGCATAAAGACGAGGTTCTTTCCCGTCAGGTTATTGCCCGTGAAGTTTGGGATATCGATTTTGATACGGGTACAAATGTCGTTGATGTGGCAATTCGCCGGTTAAGAGCTAAAATTGACGACCCTTTTTCGTCGAAGATTATCCATACTCTAAGAGGAGTCGGCTATGTTGCCAAAAATGTCTGAGGAAAAATCGAATGTTAAGAAATGGAGCCGGTTCTTTCCTTCAAAATCAATAACAGGCCGATTGATTGCATTCTATGTCGTTTCAATTACGGGGATTCTTGCGATTGCACTTTTTTTACTTTTTCATGATATAACTCAGAATCTTGAAGCCCAGGATTACCATTTTCTCATCAACAAGATTGAAGTCGCCCGTTCTGAGCTTAAAAGTGCCGCTGATCCAAGGGAACAATTAGATGAGGAAGTTGTACTGGAAAGCCGGGCTATGCAATTTGCCCGTTATTATACCAGGATTGAGCATAGAAATTTCAGTACTGTTATTGAATCTTCAGAATTTGCTAAGATTTTTAAATCAGCACCATTTCCCACGCCTGTTGACATTGATCAGGTGCCAAAAGCCGGAGTCCGCTGGAATGCGCCTAATGGAAAATGGTATTTGCTTATGTCGGCGTGGGCAGAAGATCATCAACAACACAACCGGACGTATGTCATTCGTATTGCACTAGATGTTTCTCATGAGCATGTTGTGATAGGTGAATATAAAAAGGAAATGATTCTTGTTTTATTAGGCGGTTTTTTCTTTGCTACTATTCTGGGAACCGTTATTACCCGTAAGGGATTGGAGCCGCTGCACGATATCGCGAAAGTTATTAAAACAGTTTCATCCAACAGGTTGCATGAGCGTATCGGAACGCATGAATGGCCGGATGAATTGGTGGTTCTGTCGAAATCTTTTGACAATATGTTATTTCGGCTTGAGGATTCGTTCAACAGGCTTCGCCAATTTTCTGCTGATCTGGCCCATGAATTAAGAACTCCTATACACAATGTAATGGGGCAGACCGAAGTAGCCTTATCAAGGATTCGTTCGGCTGATGATTACCGTGGGGTACTTGAATCAAATATGGAGGAATACCGGCGACTGATGACCATGATTGAGCAATTGCTTTTTCTGGCAAGGGCTGACCGGACTGAGCTTCATATTATGAAAAAGAAGTTTGAGGTTCGGAAAGAAATGGAAAGGGTAGTTACTATTTATGAGCCATTGTACGAAGAGAAAAATATAAGACTCAGATTATCAGGTGATGGTCTGCTAAATGCCGATCCTGTATTGTTTCAGCGAGCCGTTAATAATCTGCTGAGCAACGCTGTCCGGTATACACCTGAATTCGGATCTATTACTTTAATTGCAGAATCATATTCTGATTACACCGATCTTATCGTTTCAGATACTGGAAATGGTATTCCGACTGAACAAATAGCCAAAGTTTTTGACCGTTTTTACCGGGTAGATAAGGCCAGATCCGATGGCCGGGATGGTTCCGGATTGGGACTGTCGATTGTCAAGACGATTATGGAATTACATGAAGGGGACGTTTTCATTTCAAGTGAACCTGACAATGGAACGAAAGTGACTCTTCGTTTTCCTAACTGAGAAGAAATTATTAATGCTGAAATAATAGATTTTCTAACAAAAGTTTTTCTCTTTCAAAATTTAGAAATCAACATTTCTCTATTCCCCTTATTCCATTCTTCTTCGATCCCTTTTTTGTAATCGAAATGTAATGGTGATCTGCCGGTAGCATCTATATTTTCTAAACTGAAGACCATAAAGAGAATTGTTTACCTCGAAAGTATCGTTAAATGTTATTTAGATGGCTATAAAAATCATATCAGGCTGGTGTAAGGGGATTCTTTATCTTACGTTTTTAATTGTTATACCCACACTGGTTTCATGTTCAAAATCAGATAAAAATGACACGGATGATGCACCTTCAGTTGCCACTTCCGACCCTCATACAGACAATACAGGTTTGACTCTTTCAAAAGGAGTTCAACAAGAAGAAGGCATTCAGGCAGCTTTACTAAAAAAAGAGAAAGTGTATCGACAGCTAAGAGAACCAGGTGTTGTTTTGTCCCCACACGATTTGACAACGATGAGAATTCGCTATCAGCAGGAAAGCGCCCTGATGAAGAAGCAGAAAGCCCAATTGTTTGTCTCTCAGAAAGAATATGATCGAATTTCGAAATTGTATAAAAACCAGCAAACTTCTCAGAAAATATTTGAAGCGGAAAGAGCTCAATGGATTGCCGATCAGTCGGACTATGAAGAGGCCCGTTTATCTCTTAGAGCTATGACGGACAGTATTCGCCAGGAATGGGGAGCGGTTATTACTAAATGGGTAACGAACGGATCACCTAAATTAGATAAGGTTATTAATCAAGATTCCTGGCTCGTTTTAATCACGCCTTCGGAAAATGTGTCTGCTAATTTCAATCCTCCCGCAAAAATTACTATTAAAGTTTCCAAATTAAGACAATCGGCGGCTCGATACATTTCTAAGTCCCCAAAAATAGATCAAAGAATACAAAAGCGGGGATATTTTTATCTGACAGAAGGCAATTCGAACGAATTGGCCCCTGATATGAATGTAATAGCCAGAATACCGACCAGGGAATCCTATTCCGGAGTGTTTATTCCTGACTCATCTGTAGTTTGGGCACAAGGATTGCCATGGATATATGTGCAAACAGGCCCCGAAAAATTCATGAGAAAAAGCATATCAACTGCTTATTCATTCGGAAACGGATGGGTTGCAAAGAAAAATATTACGAAAAATGATCATGTGGTGGTTTCAGGTGCTCAGTATTTACTTTCACAGGAAATGCTCTCAAAGATGCCTGTTCAACAGGGTGACGGGGACGACGATTGATTATGGCTGAAAATCAAGGTGGAATCCTTTCACATATCGTACACTTTTCCCTGAAATTTAAAGGGATCGTAATAGCATTGGCAACGATATTGGTGTTTTATGGAATTTTTATCATTACCAGGGCCAGGTACAGTATATTCCCAAATTTTGCTCCTCCGGAAGTTGTCATCCAGACCGAAGCTCCCGGCCTGTCTCCAGAGCAAGTCGAGCAATTAGTTACTCAGCCCATCGAAAATATTTTAAACGGTGCCAGGGATTTGGTATCCATGCGTTCTGGATCAATTCAGGGAGTATCGGTCATTACGCTCACTTTTAAAGATAAGAGCGATATTTACCGGGATCGACAAATGATCGCTGAACGGCTGACAACCGTTGCGAGTTTGTTGCCGTCGGGGGTTAAAGCGCCGACCATGACGCCGTTGACGTCTACGATGGGACGTATTCTGGTTCTTGGATTAACGTCACAGAAACAGTCTGTCATGAAATTACGATCTGTGGCCGACTGGACACTGAAGCCCCGGCTCTTAGCAGTTCCGGGTGTAGGAAATGTGACCGTGTTTGGAAAAGAAGTCAAAGAGCTTCAAATCCAGGTCAATCCCGATTCTATGTACCGTTATCATTTGGATTTGAGTGATATAGTAGCGGCTGCCGGAAAAGCGACCGGGATCAGGGGCGCCGGATTTATTGATACCGGCAATCAACAGGTTACGTTGCAGATAAAAGGACAATCACCGACTCCTAAAGAACTGGCTCAGACTGTCATTCTGTATCGAAATGGCACAAACGTGACTTTGGGAGATGTAGCCAAAGTAAAAATCGGTTATGAACCACCGGCAGGATCTGCAACTATCAATGGCAAAACGGGGGTCATTATAAATGTTGTATCACAATATGGAGCCAATACAGAAGCGGTAACGACCAACGTCGAGCGTGCGCTGCAAAGTCTGAAACCCGGTTTGAAGAAATTGCATATTCAGCTTCACAGTCATCTGTTTCGTCCTGCTGATTTTATTCATACTGCTATCCATAATTTATCGATGGATTTATTGCTTGGCGGTATTTTGGTCATCATCGTACTGTCGTTATTCCTTTTTAACCTGCGAACGGCAGCCATTTCCTGCATAGCTATCCCCCTTTCTCTTTTAACGGCAGTAATTATTCTTGAAAAACTTGGTATCACTTTAAATACCATGACATTAGGTGGTCTGGCTATTGCCATTGGAGAGGTCGTTGATGATGCTGTTATCGATGTGGAAAATATTCTTCGGCGGCTGCAGGAAAACCGAAAAAAAGAGCAGCCGAAATCGATAATAAAAGTGGTATTTGATGCATCCCTGGAAGTCCGCAGTGCGGTTGTGTATGCTACCTTTGCGGTAATTTTGGTATTTCTTCCCATACTTTCCATGTCTGGTGTGGCCGGCAAACTTTTTGCTCCCTTAGGAATAGCTTACATATTGGCTATACTTGCTTCTTTGCTTGTAGCCATAACAATCACTCCGGCATTAAGTTTGATTTTGTTGGGAAACAGGGAAATTTCGCAAGTCGATCCTCCCGTGGTGTCCTGGCTTAAAAATGGATATATGAGAATATTGGCTTCCATAGAAAAATTTCCCAAAATAGTTATTGGAGGCGTGATAGCACTGATAGTTTTCGGTGCATTAACGGTACCTTATCTGAATGAGAGTTTTTTGCCGGCACTCAGAGAGGGTCATTATGTACTGGAAATGGCGTTGGCACCCGGAAGTTCGATCGAACGGTCCGAGCAGCTTGGACAGAAAGTGGGGGCGGCTTTATTGAAACTACCATACGTGCGTGCTTTTGCACAGCGTATCGGGCGTTCTCAGGAAGCGGAAGATATCCTGGGGCCGCAGCAAAGTGAAATTGAGCTGGATTTAAAACCTTTGACGAGGAAGGAATATCCAAAAGCTCAAAAAGCCATTCGCCAGATTCTTGCGAAGTTCCCGGCTGCTAATTTTTCGATGGATAGTTTCCTGACCGAGAGAATAGAAGAAACACTTTCGGGCTATACTGCCGCGGTGGTGGTGAATATATTCGGTAATAATCTGAATGTTATTGGAAATAAAGCCCGGCAGGTTGAAAACATACTCAAAACCATTCCCGATGCTCAGGGCGTCCGGCTTCAGGCTCCGCCAAATGCCCCGCAAATGAGAATTCGTTTACGGAAACAGGATTTAGCCCGCTGGGGATTTACTCCTGTTGAAGTGATGGACAAAATCAGCAGTTTATATAAAGGCCTTGAGGTTGGACAGATTTACCAGGGTATTCGTATAATAAATGTTGCTGTGATATTGAAACCGGGATTGAGAAATGACATAAGTGAGGTGGCTAAGATTCCTATTGAGAGTCCGACCGGTGTGTATGTACGTCTTGGGCAGTTAGCGGATATTTATGAAACCTCTGGTCCGTATTCAATACTTCATGAAGGGGCACGTCGTGTACAGGTGATAACTTGCAATGTAAAGGGAGGGAATGTCGGCAATTTCGTAAAAGAAGCTAAAGCGGCAATCAAAAAGAAAATATCATTTCCAGAAGGAACTTATGTGGCCTTTACCGGTACGGCTAAGGCACAGGCAAAATCCAGACGGGATTTGATAATCTATTCCCTAATTGCATTGGCTGGTATCCTCATTTTGTTATCTGTCGTTATGGGGCATTACCGGAACCTGTTGCTTATTGTCTTAAATCTTCCATTTGCTCTGGTTGGAGGCCTATTTGCAGTTTTCATTACAAACGGAGGATTATCTATCGGTTCTATGGTCGGATTTGTGACCCTGTTCGGAATTACTATTCGTAATGGAATTATGATGATTTCTCATTTCCAGCATTTAGTGACAGAAGAAGGGTATGAATGGGGTTTTGAGACCGCTTTAAAAGGCGCCTCTGAACGATTATCTCCAATTTTGATGACAGCCCTGGTTACGGCACTGGGATTACTTCCCCTGGCTCTTGGCAGTGGTGCTGCCGGCCGTGAAATCGAAGGTCCGATGGCGATTGTGATACTCGGCGGGCTGATCACCTCAACTATATTAAATATCCTGGTGTTACCAACACTTGCTCTTCGGTTCGGAAAATTTGATTGACCAAAAAAACGTAATTGGAATCCTTTGTCCGTTCTGGTTTCGACTACACTTATTACCCCGGTGATGAAAGCTTTTCATAGTGAGAATTATGAATATGACGATTAAAAAGGTAAAGCCTGAAGAGCAACCATTACCCTGGGTTCAGGTAAAATCCGTCAAATTCGTATAAAATAATCCAGTTTAATTCTCCGGAATCAAAAACCAAATCAAAATACCTGCCCTCGGTAGTTTTTATTATATAATGGATGTGCAGATTGGGGCCCTTCCGTGCCGCATACGATTTTCTGATTTCGGCAACTTTGTATACGTCTCCATTATTTCTTTTAATGCGATAAGGCTCAATACGTTTGTGAACTTTGCCACCATGACCTTGTTCACCTTTATCCCTGAAACTTCGGAATACGGCCAATACGTTTACTTTTTCCTGAATTAATTGTTGCATAGTGACACATTCTGTCAGTTCTTGTACATATATTACACATATATATTATACAAACTTTCATCACTACAAAAAAGCATTTTTGATATGTCTGTTTCAATTCATCCCGGCACATACGATCTGGAAGAAGGTGTCCACAAAATCACAGATTATCGCTGTGTCAGCCGCGATATGCAACATGTATCTTTGAAACCGAGGCTCTACCTTCATCTGGATATGAACTGTTATTATGCGCAAGTGGAACAAATGTGCTATGGCTTGTACGGCATGCCGGTCTATATTGGCGGATGGTATAAAGAAAACGGAACGCCCCGTGGTATTGTGGCTACCTGCAGCTACGAAGCCCGTGCCTTGGGGATAAAAACGGGCATGAGCGCTTTTGAAGCGGAGCGGTTGTGTCCGCATATCATCGGCCTGCAGGCTCATTACGAAAAATACAAAGGGATCAGCAATGAGATTGAAGCGGTCCTGCGTGATTTTGCCTGTGACGTGGAAAAATATTCGATGGATGAGTATTTCCTGGATATCAATTTTCTGAAGAACAAGCCGGTTAGTGTGATTCGTGATTATGGGCATACACTTGCCCGGCATATTCTCAAAGAGACGAACCTGGTATGCTCTATTGGCATCAGCTACTCCAAGACGTACTCCAAGCTGGCATCGGATCTGGAAAAACCCAACGGGCTCACGCTCATCCTTGATGAGAATGATGCCCGGGAGCGCATCTGGCCGTTGTCGCTGAACGAAGTATGGGGAATCGGCCGGCGCCGTTTTATCAGGTTGCAGAAGCAGGGGCTGAAAACCATCCGGGATGGTATCGATCGCGGGTACCATATTTTTCAAAAGGAATTTGGCGCTTATTTTGGCAAGCTTGTCTACGAAATGATAGCCGGAAAAGACCGGGCAAAGGTTCTTGTGCCTGGAGTGACTGTTCCCGAGCAGTTGAATTATATGCATACGTTCAGTGACAAGACCAAAGACGCTGATAAAGTGGAATCGGAGATTCTGAAAGGTATTGCCCAGTTGTGTTACAGGATGCGCGGCTATAATGTGCGCAGCGAACGATATTATGCCTACCTTCGTATTCAGGATGCCGGACATAAAGGAATGTCGTTTATGTTTAATACAGAAGGGAAAACAAACCTGGATGACTACATATTGTACGAATGTATGAAGGTTGCCCGCCCGTTAATCGAAAAAATTTTGGCACAGGGTGATGCGCTGCGGGGCATTGGAATCGGAACGCTCGATTTGGACCAATCTGATCAGCTGGAGCTTTTTTTCCAGGAAGAAAGTAACCGCCGGCAACTTTACCTGACAGAAGATAAAGTGAATAACTTGTATGGAAAAAAGACTGTATTCAAAGCCGTTGAACTGTGTGATGTGGGAGGCAAAACCCATTTTTTGGAAAGATCATAAGAAGGGTTGCGTGATGGTATTTGTAAATGTAAAGGAAAAGTCAGAAAAAGAAATTGTCATCGAAGCACGGAAAGACATTGAAGAACTCCGTGAAATTCGGTGTTTTCGTGGCTGATAAAAAAAAGCCCACGAACAACACTAACATAATGTCATTCATGGGCTTATACCTTTTGTGGATCGGGTGAGGCTCGAACTCACGACCCGCGGTTTAAGAGACCGCTGCTCTACCAACTGAGCTACCGATCCGTAGGCGTTAATTTACATAATCCAAAATTAAAGTTCAGCCTTATCTTTGCATTTGTAAGTTGCTGAATGTTATGCAATTAACGCAAAATCGAATTTTAAAAAGAAAAGCTCTTAACCGATGAAGATTAAGAGCTCAACAAGACTAAAGTGAATCGGGAGGGGCTCGAACCCTCGACCCACGGCTTAAAAGGCCGTTGCTCTACCAGCTGAGCTACCGATTCGTTGACAGGCAACAAAGATAAAGAGAGTCGCTACTTAATTGCAAATGAGATATCCATTTTTTTTATCGGTCAATATTTGTATGGCCCAAAACTCGAATTAAGCTCTGAATGGACGAATGTTGTTCTTCTTTGTTAACTGTTTTTTTTCCTGTAGTCATATTACAAGAAAAACCGTTACCATTGATAAATATTATGAATATTTAAACTGATTGAATAAAAAGGGTATCGCATTTGTTTATCACTGTTCATGAAGAAATAAAACATTAAATGCCTGAAAATTTAGAAAATAGCGACAAGATGCCGGAAGGTGTTTATTCTATCCCTATTCCTACGCCCTTTCCGGTAGGAGATGTGAATGTTTATCTGATTAAGGATGAAAAGGTAGTATTAGTTGATACCGGTCCGAAAACGGATGAAGCGGTTCGATCCTTAAAAGAAGGTTTGAAAAAACGTGGCACCGAAATTTCGGATATTGATGAAATATGGTTGACACACGGGCATCCTGATCATTTTGGCCTGGCTGTCTGGCTGGCGGATTTGTCCGGAGCAACGATTCTTAAACCTCAGGGTGAAGAAGTGAATTTTGAGCATAATCCTGTAATAAGCCGGTATCAGGATTTTTATGGCGGGGCAGGTATTCCGGATTCGTTTCAGGAATATGCTTTTAAACAGCTGATGTGGTATCAATCTTTTTCAGATATTTTAGATATTCCCGCATCTGCTTTGCCTGGCAATTGTTTGGAAACCGGTACATATTCGTTTGATGTTCTATCTGTGCCGGGGCATTCTCCCGGACATGTTGCTTTCATTGAGAAATCAGGTTTTGCTTTTGGCGGAGATGTATTGATTGAACATATTTCAAGCAATGCCGTTATCGCTTTTGATAGAGAAACCGGTAAAAGAAGGGATAGTTTAGGTGAACTGCGCAATTCCATGAAAGCATTGAGCGAATCAGCACAGCTCGTGATGCCCGGACACGGAAATATTATTCAGGATCCAGGGTTGGTTGCAAGCAAGCATCTTCAAATGCAGGAAAAGCGTCTTGAAAAGATAAGAGGTAAGTTGCATCGGTCCAGGAGTCTTTTTGACTTATGCCTTGAAATGTTTCCCAAAGCGAAAGATCCGGAGATCCTGTTTTTAGCTGTATCGGAAGTAGTCGGATATCTTGATTGGGGAATCAGAACCGGAATGTTGCAGAAAAGCTTACGTGATGCCGTAGTATATTATGTGTCGGTGTGAAAAGATGATATATTAATCGTTAAATTGGATTCAACAATCGATTGTTTATTTTAACGGCAAATGCAATTTATAGTAATGAAGGATTGAATTATGGCTTCTGTTTTCACAAAAATTATTAACGGTGAAATTCCCTGTCATAAAATCGCGGAGGATGAGCATCATTTTGCTTTTCTGGATATTAACCCGGTAAGCTCCGGGCATACTCTGGTTGTTCCGAAAGAAGAGATTGACTACCTGTTTGATGTACCGGATGAGCGTTTAGCAACGATGATGGCTTTTTCTAAAAAGCTGGCTCATGCTATCGATAAGGCAACAGGATGCATCAGGACCGGTATTATTGTGGAAGGATTGGAAGTACCTCATGCTCATATTCATTTGATCCCCATCTATAAAACCGATCAAATTGTATCACTGAAGGAAGGAAAACCGGCTGACCAGGATGACTTAAAAAAAGTTGCCGAAAAAATACGTAATACACTGGGTGATTAAGATGAGGATATTTGTTTTGAACGGGCCTAATCTGAATATGCTGGGCAAAAGGGAACCGGATACATACGGACATGAGACTCTGGATGATTTATATAAGCTGCTGCAAACGACATTTCCTTCCTATGTCTTTTCTTTTTTTCAGAGTAATCACGAAGGGGAAATTATCGAGCAAATCCACGAATTAGTTCATCAGCCAGAACAGGAGGGGTTGATCGGGAATTTTGGTGGATTTACGCATACCTCAGTCGCGATCAGGGATGCACTGAGCATGTTGAAAATTCCAAAAGTAGAAGTACATATCTCAAACATTCATGCCCGGGAATCATTTCGCCATAATTCATTGACAGCCGGTGCCTGCAACGGCGTTATCGCGGGATTTGGTTTCCAAAGTTATGTGCTCGGGATTCGTGCGCTGGAAACATTACACAGGGATCGGATTAAATAACGGCGATTGAGATCATAACAATTTGAAAAAGCTCGGAGAACTCTTTTCAGATACGCTCGTGTATGGTATCAGCAGTGTGGTAGCCCGTTTCATCAACTACCTGTTGGTTCCGTTCTATACCAAATATTTTGCCCCCGGGGAATACGGCATAATTTCCCTGATATTTGGTGCCATGATATTTTTGAATGTCGTTTTTACCTTTGGAATGGAATCGGCTTATCTGCGCTATGCCGCCGATCGAGAGAAGGCCAAATCCGTTTTTAAAACTTTGCAGCTAAGCTTGCTTGCCGTTGGAACGATATTGGTTATGGTTCTATGGATAGTCAAGCCGGTATTTTTGCCCTTGCTCGGACTCAGTTCCCTGAATCATCATTTATACTGGATGATGATCGGGATACTCTGGCTGGATGCGCTGGCTGCAGTTCCTTTTGCGGAGTTACGGTTAGTTCGCCGGTCGTGGACCTTTGCCATTTTGCGTCTCGTCAATGTACTGATCAATGTTGGATTGAATCTGTACCTGGTTATCGTCAAAAACTGGGGTATTGAGGCCGTTCTCGTCAGTAACTTGATTGCATCGGCTTTTACGACCGTGGCTGTTGGACTATTGACGTTCAATATATGGGGCGGGCATCTTCGAAAAGATATTCTTCAAAAAGCATTGAAATTTGGCTTGCCTTATGTCCCAACAGGTATTGGTTATGCGATTAATGAGGCGCTTGACCGGTTTTTTATCCAGCAGATGCCACAGCATACCATCAACGTTCTCTATGGATCGATGTATAATTCCGAAGCCATCATTGGTATCTATAGTGCCTGTTACAAACTGGCTGTTTTCATGCTGTTATTTACGCAGATGTTTCGGATGGCCTGGCAGCCGTTTTTTCTGCGACATGCCGAAGATAAGCAGGCCCCGGTGATATTCCGGGATGTTTTTCGATATTTTAATCTCATATCGGGTATCATATACATCAGCATATGCATGTTCCCGAAAGAGATTGTGAGCTTACATATACCGATACTCAATGCCACATTGATCAATCACCGTTTCTGGATGGGACTCTTTGTGGTACCGTGGCTGATGTTGTCCTACTGGTTTCAGGGTTGGTATATAAATTTTACGGCCGGTATTTTCATAAGTGAACAAACAAAAAGATTGCCTGTTATTACGCTTACCGGAGCCACAATTACGGTTATTTTTAACCTGGTTTTAGTTCCCCGGTATGGGATGCTGGGTGCGGCCATTACCACGGTGACCAGTTATATGGTGATGGGATTTATGATTTACTATTTCAGTCAAAAGATTTATCATGTGCCATACCAAATGGGGAGGGCGATTTTGATGATTCTCGTAGCCGTATCTTTAGTGATCCTGGGAAATGAATCGTCGCATTTTTTTGTTAACCAATTAACAGCAAAAGTGGTGTTATGGTTTGTGGGTATAATACTTTTGTTGATTATTGGTCTAATAAACAGTTCATTACATAGAAGGGACATAGCAAAAACAGCCCGATAATATTAAAGAAAGCTAAATAACTAAAGTTGTAGTCGTACGTACGTTATCAATGTCGTATAAAGTTATTGAATTATTATTACAACGTGATTAATACAAATTTTAAAATATTATTAAACAATGAATTATCAGAGAATTGGTATTTATGTAGATGCCTTCGATGTGAGCATCAATGGCGGCTTTGGGCTTCGATATGATATTTTAAGAAAATTCGCCAATCGTGATGGTGGAGCGCCCATCCGGATGAATGTTTACCTGGCTTATGATATGGACCGTTCCAAGGACGACGAAGGCTATCGTACAAAAACAGAGAGATTTTGTGAAGTTTTAAGGGATTTTGAATACAAAGTCATTGAAATTCCCGTGAAATATTATAAAGATCCCGAAACCGGAACGTCGATGCCTAAGATATCGGTGAATGTTGATATGACTGTCGATATCATGAAACAGGTAAGAGACCTGGACCGCATTTTATTGGTCAGCAGTGATATTAGATTTTTAAAATTGATAAATACAGTTCAGGACATGGGAGCCCGTGTCGAATTAATCGGTTTTGATAATATGTCTCATCCCCTGAAGAAACAGGTCGATATGTATATTTCGGGATATTTAATTCCGGGATTATTGCCTATTAACTCACCCTATGAATGGGGAGCTGTAGGCTCACGGGTTCGGGGTGTTTGCTACGACTATTCTCATAGCGAGGGATATGGATTTATGCGATATCTGTCGCGTATCGATGATAAATTATGGATTACCGACTCCCGGTTTGCCGATTCACCCTATAAAACCGTGTTTGCTCACGTCTCTCAATTTGAGCCGAATTTTGATACCAGTTTTCTTCCCAGCCGTGAATTGATTTTTGAATTTGACCTGGTAGAAAATGAAAAGGGATTGATCGCTCAGGATATCACGCTTATTTCCGCGCCTTAGAAAAAGATTTAATAAATAAGTACGGATATGCCATGGCATACCCGTACTTATAAAAATATCAAATATATCTGAAAATACTTATTTCAGAATGCGATCTAAATCAGCGTATGTTTTGCGTACGTGATCGCAGGAAGCATCGAAAAGTTTTCTTTCATCGTCATTCAACTCTATTTCGATGATTTCCTTGATACCGCCTTTGCCCAGTTTTACTGGTACGCCAACGTAGAGGCCATCGACGCCATATTCGCCATTAAGAAATGCGGCACATGGGAAAATACGATTTTGATCGAGTGCAATGGCTTCTACCATTTGTGCTGCAGCGGCACCCGGAGCATACCATGCGGAAGTCCCCATCAAACCAACCAGTTCGCCACCGCCCATTTTGGTGCGTTGAATGATATCATCCAGTTTGGCTTTGTCGATGAGCTGGGTTACCGGAATACCTGTTACTGTTGTGTAACGCGGCAGGGGAACCATCGTGTCGCCGTGTCCGCCTAAAATTAAAGCCTGGATATCTTTGGGAGACACATTGAGCTCTTCTGCCAGGAAGGAACGATAGCGTGCCGTGTCGAGGATACCGGCCATGCCCATTACCTGGTTATTAGGTAATTTGCTGGTTGTCAAAGCGACATAGCTCATCACATCCAAAGGATTGGAAACGATAATGATGATGGTATTCGGTGAATATTTGACGAGTTGCTCGGTAACCGATTTAACGATGTTCGCATTTGTGCTCAACAAATCATCACGGCTCATGCCGGGACGGCGTGGGACACCGGCGGTGACGACACATACATCGGAACCTTTGGTATCGGCATAATTGGTAGTGCCTTTAAGGCGGGTATCAAATCCATGGATAGGAGATGATTCCCATTGATCAAGTCCGCGTCCAACGGATGGGTAAAATGTTTTATCGTCCTTCTTGATTTCAAGGTCTACTAACATTACTTCATTAGCGAAATCTCTTTGTGCAACGGCAAGAGCTACGGTAGAACCGACATTGCCGCCTGCACCAACTACTGTTACTTTCATGATTAAATAAATATTTTTGGGTTATAATTTTAATTCTTCAACATTAGGGCCGACCAAGTTACATTTGATCTCTAAAATCCATCCCCCACATCAATTTTGTACGCAGGGTCTCAAAATAACTTTGCCCCGGTAATTCCAGAATATTAATTGAAAAA
The DNA here is from genome assembly GCA_963783355.1 of uncultured bacterium. Classification (GTDB taxonomy): domain Bacteria; phylum Bacteroidota; class Rhodothermia; order Balneolales; family DATFMH01; genus CAWANF01. The sequence goes on along the minus strand of CAWANF010000012.1, from coordinate 182,343 downwards.
TCGGATCGTTGAATTGTTACTTCGAACGGATACTTCGTAATTTCACAAATTTCTCCGTCATAAGAAAACAGAACTTCATGTTGCTGTTGTTCTACCCTGATTTTGAGCACCTTGTCGGATGGTAAAACCAATGCACGTGTTGTCAGTGTATGAGGATTAACAGGTGTGAGAACCATCACATTAGTCTGGGGCATCACGATAGGCCCTCCGGATGAGAGGTTATATGCTGTAGAGCCGGTAGGTGTTGAGATTATGATACCATCCGCCCAGTATTTATTTATGAACATATCATCATAAAGGGCGTTAACGGTTATCATTGAAGCGCTTCCCTTCTTGGTGAACAAAAATTCATTCAGCGCATAATGAGTTTTGCCTTGTTGATTTTGTGCTTTTAACAAAAATCGTTTATCAATCTTGTATCGACCATTCTGGATATGGTCGAGAGCGGTCAATAATTGCTCGGGTTGAGTGTTAGCCATGAATCCCAAACGGCCACTGTTAACACCAAGAATGGGTTTGCCCGATTCTCTCACCAGGTGAGCCGTGTGAAGCATGGTTCCGTCGCCGCCCATGGCAATGATAATGTCCCCATTTTCAATGGCTTCAGCTTCGGATTCACAAACTTTATAATGTCCCTGTTTTGATCCGTTGACAAGAAATTCCAGGCTCTTATTAAAATAAATTGTTATATCATGCTCTTCAGACCATCGTAAAGCCGCTTTAAAAGGTTCTTTAATAGCGTATTTTTCAGGACTGGCTAATATTGCAAGATTCATTCAGGTGGTCACTCATTAATTATGAAATTTGATATTGGATACTGTGGTGTTACTCGGTTACAGGTGGAGTCTCCACTTCATTTAGATTTTGCCACCATTCGTACTGATTCAATTGAATATTCTTTATGTCTTTGCCGGCAATGGCATATCTGTGAATATCAAAATGTAACAGTTCATCATTTCCGTTCATAGCGCCTTCCCCCGGGTAATACATCAGATTATGTGATATATAAATGGTCATGTCTCTGCCTATAACCGGACTTTTCACGATATGAACTTTCAGCTTTTTATTGAGAGTATCCATGAACGTGGAAACAAAATTGTAGGCTTGTTTATCATTCGTGTAGGCTGCTGTAAAATAATCATCATTAATATTTTTTTTACCTAGACGTTCAAGCAGGAGATCACCGTCGATATGATTATCCGGTTTAGCCTGGTAAGTCAGGTTGATAGTTTGGTCACCCAGCCATTGTTCATAGTGCTTAAAATCGAAAAGGCCGGTCAGGTACACGGCATCATCACGGCTGATATTATACCGGTTGTCGGGATTAAATTTCAATATGTATTGATTCATCCCGTCTGATTGCTGAAGCCGAAACAAACTGGTAAAACTGCTCTTAAGTTTACCATCCTGATCAACAAGCATGTGTATCATGTAAGGGCCCAGTTCCGGGATATATTGTATATCATTTCCGGCCAATGCACGGTACAATTTTGCCTCATTCTTGATATTTACGACATCCACTTCATCCAAAGTTGGGAGTTTTTGGCCAAGGGCGTTTCTTTTCCAGTAATTTTTATTTTTTTTCAGGACGAATAATGTATCTGATTCTGAATTATTAAACTCAAACGGGCCGCTTCCAACAGGGTTTTCCGCCAGGCCCTGGCTCTTGTAGGTCAATGCTTCGTACGGATAAACAACAGCATAAGGAGAAGCCAGCTTTTCCAGGAAATGAGGATCCTTTATAGCTAGTTCAATACGAAGTGTACTGTCGTTTTGGGCAACAATACCGGGGATGCTGTGCAGTGTCCTGAATTTTGTATTAAATATTTCGTGCTGTTCTTTGAAATACGTGTCGAAACCATCGATGGTCATAAAAAGTTTGGCGGCATTCGGCGGAACGGTATTCAGGCACATCCTGTCGAATGCTTCTTTAACGTCATTGGCCGTAACTTTTCTTCCCAGTCCGCTGGTGAAGCATTCGTTATCCTGGAAGAAATCGTTTGAACGCAAGTGGAACGTGTAATCCAGGGAATCGGGGCCGATTTCCCAGCTTCGGGCCAAAGCGGGAATAACCTGTCCATTTTTATTCAGATCCACCAATCCTTCATAGATGAGTTTAATAAGTCGCTGCGATGCCGCATTACGGGCATAAAGGGGATCCAGGCTTTCAATGGGATCCAATTCGCCATACTTTAAAATATTTTCCGATTGATTGGTCGTGTCTTTCGGAGTGAAATTCGTGTTTTTTGCAACGACTTCAGGAGAGCCCTGAACCACTATTGTTTCCGGCTGCTTACAGGATACAGCAATGATGATAACAATGGTTGTAATCAAAAGATTGATGAAGGATCGTTTCATTTGCTGAAATTTATGGGATTGATTTGGAAATTAGTCGGCTAATTCTCTTAATCGACTGTTTATCAATATTTTAAAATAACGAACATAATCAAAATTACGTATTGAGTATTAAAGATCTAACCTAATGTTGATCTTTAACAGGCAAAATATGTTGTTTCTAACGTCTGGTAACCGGATTGTATTACTCATTTCCTGAATTTCAACCCTTTGATACCTTCAACCGATTTTTTGCTTAACAGGTTCGTTTCATAGCTTCGAATTCGCCCGTTTTTTTGTTTATGCCTGAGTACGGCAATATCGATAAGCTTTTTCAATAATTCCGGGAATTCATAACCGGATTTATCCCATAAATAAAATGAAAAAGAACCGGGAATAGTATTTATCTCATTGAAATACACAACTTGTGTCTCCGAGTTAACCAGAAAATCGAGACGCGCTACACCGGCAGCTCCGAGAGCCTTAAATGTTTTAACAGCTAATGTCTGGATTTTAAACGTCAATTCGTCGGAAATTGGAGCAGGGATTATGCGATCTGCCGAAGCCATTCCCTTACCGCCGCCTCCGCTTAGATATTTATCCTCAAACGACAATAGTTCTTCCTTGCCTTTGGGTTGTTCACATACACTGGGTTGGGCATCTTCAGGGGTTCCCAGCACAGAACAGTTAATTTCCGTAAGTGGTACGACCGCCTTTTCTATCAATAATTTTGGATCGTAGCGAAAGGCCGTTTCTATCGCTTCAACAGCTTTTTCTTCATCATTAGCGCGAATCACACCGATGCTGCTTCCCAGGTGTGATGGTTTAACAAAAACGGGATACCCGAGATTTTTAATTTGTGAAAGAATGGTTTGATTGTTTCGAGCCCATTCCGTTTCATAAAAAGTTAACGAAGGAACGACCGGAATTTCATACGATCGGCAGATATCTTTAGCGGTGCTTTTATCCATACCGACACTTGAACCCAGTACCCCGCTTCCGGTAAAAGGGATATTGAACATCTCACAAAGGCCCTGGAAAGATCCGTTTTCTCCTTCAGAACCATGAAATGCTACCAGAACACAATGGATATGATGTTTTTCCTGTTTCCCGAAGAGCCCTTTGCTTTTTGTTTCCAGGAAAACCGGATTTCCGTCTGGGTCATGAGCAAAAGTGCAGGGAATTCCCATGGATTCCAGTTTTTCCATACCCTGGTAATTTTCCAGTTCGAGTAAAGGAGCGCCGGTGAGCCATTTTCCGGATTTCGTGACAAACAAGGGGATAGGATGATATCCCGTTTCTTTCAATGCGCTAACGGCTTGCAAAGCGGTCAATACCGAGACTTCATGTTCGGGTGATACGCCGCCAAAAGCGACCAGTATATTCTGTTCCGTCATGTCGTTATTTTCTGTTATGAGATGATGCGGAAATTACCAAAAGTAAAGGACATCCACACCGATGAATATAAAGAAAACTGCAATGTCAGGGGATTAAAACAGCCGCTCCGTTGAATGTGCCGTTTCTGAGATCATCCAGGGCCTTGTTGGCTTCAGTTAAAGGATAGGTATGGATTTCCGTATTTATCTGCATTTCCGAAGCGATTTTGAGAAAATCATCTCCGTCTTTTCGGGTTAGATTGGCAACCGATTTCAGCTGTCGTTCTCCCCAGAGTATCTCATATGGGAAGGAGGGGATATCGCTCATGTGAATACCTGCGCAAACGACAACTCCTGCTTTGCGAACAGCTTTCAATGCCAGCGGTACCAGTGGGCCTGCCGGGGCAAAGATGATGGCAGCATCCAGTGGATCGGGTGGCATTTCTTCGGAATTCCCGGCCCAGACGGCACCCATTTTTCGTGCAAAATCCTGTCCTTTTTTATCCCCCTTACGGGTGAAAGCATAAATTTTTCTACCCTGATGGTTAGCTACCTGTATGAGGATATGGGCGGCCGCCCCGAAACCATAAAACCCAATATTAAGGGCATCACCACACATAGCAAAGGAACGGTATCCGATAAGCCCGGCGCACATTAATGGAGCAGCATGTTCATCAGAATAATTGGAAGGGATATGGAAGCAAAAACGGGCATCGGCGACGGTATATTCGGCGTAGCCTCCATCAATATCATATCCTGTAAATTGAGCATTATCGCATAAGTTTTCATGATTGGACCGACAATAATGGCATTCGTTGCAGGTATGTCCGAGCCAGGGAACTCCAACCCGTTCCCCCGCTTTGAATTGCCGGACACGCGCTCCGGTCTGAACTATTTCGCCGATAATTTCATGTCCCGGAATCAGAGGTGATTTTGGATGCTTAAGATCTCCGTCAACGACATGTAAATCGGTTCTGCAAACAGCACAAGCCAAAATTTTGATTAACACCTGATCCTGGCCTGGAACCGGTATCGGGAGATCTTCTTCAACCAGCCTTTCTCCCTGTTTTTTTAGAACCATTGCTTTCATAGTTCCCATTTGATAAATAACGTGTTACAAGTTGATTCTCATTACTTAACCAGAACAAAATTTAATTTGCAGGGGTTCTGTTTGCAAGGATAGTACCATCGGCTGAGGATGGATACATTTCCTCAAATGAAACCATCTTATTTTGATCAATTCGCTTCATAATCATTGAACGGTTCAGTTTGCTGAGATCGGACAATCCGATAGCGGCGATCAGCTCTAATGCCGTTTTTACCGTTTCTTCCTGGAAATTTTTAACACGTACCGCCTTGTCGGAAACAACGAGGCCTTTCACTAACGATTTTTTATGTGTCGTAACGCCGGTCGGACATTCGTTGGAATCGCATCGTAGTGCCTGAATGCATCCAAGTGCAAACATCATTCCACGGGCGCTGTTACAAATATCGGCACCAAGACACAGGTTTTTGACGATATCAAAACTGGAGACAATTTTACCTCCGGCGATGACCCTGATATCTTTTTTCAGTCCGTATCCCTTAAGCGTATCAACGACGAACGTTAATCCTTCTTCCAGCGGCATTCCCATGGAATCCGAAAATTCAATAGGAGCGGCACCTGTACCTCCTTCCGCACCATCGACCGTGATGAAATCAGGTTTGATTCCGGTGGTTATCATGCTTTCACAGATATCAATAAACTCTTTTTTACTTCCTACGCACAGTTTAAATCCAACCGGTTTCCCATCGGACAATTCTCGTAGTCTCTGGACAAATTTGAGTAAGCCGGGAGCATCGGAAAACGCTTTATGATAGGCAGGAGAAACTACTTTTGTATATGGTTCTACTCCCCGGATATTGGCAATTTCCGGAGTGTTTTTTACCGCTGGAAGCACTCCGCCGTGCCCCGGTTTAGCACCCTGAGAAAGCTTAATTTCAATCATTTTTACAGCCGGCAGGATGGCTTGCTTTTGGAATTTTTCTTCAGAAAAATTTCCGTCTTTCGTACGGCATCCGAAGTAACCTGAACCTATTTCCCAGACCAAATCGCCGCCGTTTTCCAGGTGATAAGGAGAAATACCACCTTCTCCGGTATCATGGAAAAAGCCACCCATAGCGGCGCCTTTATTCAGGGCTCTGATGGCATTGGAACTCAAAGCGCCATAACTCATTGCGGAGACATTAAAAATAGCGGCGTCATATGGCTGCCTGCATTCCGGTCCGCCAAAACGAACCCGGGGTGGATCGGTCAAGTGATCTTTCGGATAAATGGAATGAGGGGCCCATTCGTAACCATCCATATAGACATTTTGTTCCGTGCCAAAGGGATGCGTTTCGAGCGTTTTCTTTGCGCGCTTATAAACGATGGCACGCTGGGTTCGTGTGAAAGGAGTACCGTCGGTATCCGATTCAACAAAATACTGATGCAATTCTGGTCCGAGAGATTCAAGCCAGAACCTGAAGTGCCCGATAAGCGGAAAGTTTCGAAGTATGGTATGCTTTTTCTGAATCAGGTCGTAGATGAAAATGAGAATAACAGGGCCAACGATAATGAACGCCCAGAGTACCGGCTCCCACAAAAATGAAATAGCAATAATAGCAACAACAAGTATAAAGACATAAAGAATTAGCTTATTACGCGAAGGTAGATACATAAGAAAACCTGGTTTGTTATGATTTACGTTATAACAACGTAATAATGTCGCAAGAGCATTTCATAAATAAAAAGAAAATCACTTAAAAGCCGATTATCATAAATCGAAAATAAGTGTTTTTCAAATATTTATAATGTTTGTAACCTGCCATTTTGGGATTTATCAGGAAATATTATTAAAAAAGACAACATTTTTGCCAAATTTTGCTAAATTTTGGCAAAAATAGAATTTATTCTGGATACTACTCGAATAAAGCCGAAAGTAAAGACGAATACTGCTGTTATCGAGGATGAACTGAATTATTATAGTCGAATAATTGATTTATAAGTGATTATTCGGTACAAGTCATTAGTATATAATAACATAGCATAACAGACCCATATTAGGAATACGATGAAAGTTACGTTAAGTGATATTGCAAAAGCTACGGGATTTTCCGTTTCAACAGTGTCGCGTACATTGCGCGGCGAAGGCAAAATAAGCAAAGAGAATGAACGGGTAATTCTGGAAACTGCTCAGCGATTGAATTATCCCATTAATAAGTTTTTCCAGATCCAGAAAAAGACAGAAAACATTTTTATCGCCATCATTACGCAATTTCATATTGGTGAATTTTACTCATCCTTTTTTAATGGATTTGTGCAGGCTGCTGAAAGTAAAAATGTAAATGTTAGCCTGTTTAGTGTATCTCATATTATCGGGCGGGTTGATGTTTTTATTAACAAATTGCGGGACAATGGCTACTCGGCCGCTGTCATTTTTGTTCCCGGATTTCAAACTCCGGATTATCAGAAAATTCTGGAAAGTGTTCCGGTCGATTTTCCGGTTATTTCATGTTCCAATAATATTCATCCCGTCATAGATACTGTTACCTTCGATGCCTATCGGGGATCTTCATTGGTGGCAGAGCATTTTCAGGCAAGTGGTTATAAGACGGTCGGAATCATTGAAGGCCCGGGAGATAAACAACCGGAAGCCCGTTTTCGGAAAAACGGATTTGTTGATTACGCCACGCATCACGAAGGTATTGAATTTATCTGGTCGTATCCCGGTAATTATAAATATGAATCGGGTAACCGTGCTTTTGAAGTATTTGAAACTCTGAAAAACAAACCACGGGCTGTTTTTGCCGCCAATGATGCTACCGCCCTGGGTTTTATGGAAGCGGCCCGTGCAAAAGGATATCGTATCCCTGAAGACATTGCTATTGCCGGCTACGATAATCTGCCGATTTGTGAATATCATTATCCCAAGCTTACCTCTGTTGATACAAATTTTGTAAAACTGGCTGAAGTGACTCTCGACAACCTGCTGGAGCGTTCTCATACTTTTACACCACACCAGGGCATGGTGAGCCTGGTTCCGGTTAAGCTGGCTGTGCGGGAATCGTCAAAGATATAGTGGTTCGAAATAATCCATAAAGCTAAGGTTTATAATGAAATAAGGCTATTCTGAGTAACGTTTTCGTTTCTTAATCGTAACGTGTGAGATGTACACCCAAAAGCATTGATACAAATTCCCAATTTGTAATTGTTATGGATATTTTTAAAGGTCTTATGAAGTATTAATCTCAGAGAGGATTATCTCTAAGCATTTTGTTGTCAGCAAGAAAAGCGGTCCCTGTCTTCTTGTGTTTTTAAACAAGCTTTAAAAAGTATCTACCTTGTTGAAGTTGCTTTGTGTTACATTTTATCAAAATCTGTGGTTTCGTGACAAATAAATTATATTCCTGAAATCATTTGGTCCGGAACGTCATAAATATTATGAATGAGATGAAGAGAATTAAGCCGTTAAGCATCGTACAATTCATATTTATTCTCCTCAATTTATGGTTTAATCCATCTATCAGCAGAGGTCAACAAATAGGTAGAAAAATTGAATTAACAAATTTTCGGCTGCAAAGTTCGGCGATAAATAAAACCGGCGGATCGGAAATATCATCAGCTTCTTATAAATCAAAGAATTACTGGTTCCCGGTAAAAGTACCGTCAACCGTGCTGGCCGGATTGGTTGCGAACAAAGTTTATCCCAGTCCCTATTTTGGAATGAACAACATGTTCATTCCGGATGCATCCGACTCTTTCAACACGAAATACCACTTGTCTCAATACAGTTTTTTACCAAATAATAAAAATCCGTGGAAAGATCCTTATTGGTACCGGACAACGTTTAAACTGCCGAAAAGCTATGAAGGCAAGCATATTTGGCTGACATTTAAAGGCATCAATTACCGGGCGGCGGTCTGGCTGAATGGCAAACAAGTGTCTGATTCTTCCCGGATGGTTGGAATGTTCGCGCAATATCATTTTGATGTCACAGATAAAATAAAATTCCGGGGAGTGAATGCTCTCGCCGTTGAAATTTATCCATTGGATTATCCGGGAGAGCCTTCCCCGCCACAGCTAAAAGCATTTGGGCCATTTTTTAAAAACGGAGGTACGACTGGTGATATCGGGAAAAATGTGACGATGCTTTGCTCCGTTGGCTGGGATTGGGTTCCCGCTGCACGCGGACGCGAAATGGGTATCTGGCAGCCCGTCTATTTGTCTGACAGTGGTCCGGTTACGATTAATGAGCCTCATATCGTAACAAATTTGCCTAATCTTCCGGATACGAGTAAAGCAACAATTACCATTTCCGCCAAACTTAAAAATCACAGTAAACGAGTTCAAAAAGGAAAGCTTTTTGTTACCATCCGACCTTATAATTTTGAAGGTTCTTCTATTCATATTTCAAAAAATGAAAATTTGAAACCCGAAAAATCGCGGCTAATTGAATTATCTCCTGAAAAGATAAAGGAATTGCGAATCAGGAATCCTCATCTGTGGTGGCCCAATGGTAATGGGAAAGCAAATTTGTATCAGGTTGAATTGCGTTACAAAACAGACAATGAAATTTCCGATGTATCGAATACGATAATCGGGATACGGACGGTAAGCTCGAAAGTAACAAATGTAAACGGATGGGACCGGCGTGATTTTTATATAAATGGTCGAAAAATACCGCTGGTTGGGGGTGCCTGGGTACCGGATTTAATGCTTAAACGCAGCGCGGCTCGTTATTCGAAAGAACTGGAACTGATCAAAAATTCTAATCTGAATCTAGTTCGTATTTGGGGTGGTGGCATTGCTCCCCCCGATGATTTTTTTCGTATAGCTGATGAAGACGGATTAATGGTCTGGCAGGATTTTTGGATTACGGGAGATACTCAAGGTGGTTTTAAAGGTTCCGATAAATGGCCTTTACAGGGTGATGTGTTCGTTCGGAATATGAAAAGCACCATCATTCGACTGCGGAATCATGCCAGTCTGTTATTATGGACCGGAGGGAATGAAGGACATCCACGTAAAGATTTATATGATGCCATGCGCAAAAATGTTGCTGAATTGGATGGGACACGTCCGTTTATCTCGAGTTCTTCGGGCTGGGATAAATTACCAAAAGGATGGAAGGGGTCCTGGCCGGATAATAAAGAGCCTGGATTTTACAGCGGCGGACCTTATTCCTGGCAGGATCCGGTTCAATACTATAAATTTGTACATTTGGATCATGATTGGATATTCAAGGATGAAACCGGAATTCCATCGCAGCCACCGTTCAATTCTCTGTCTAAAATCATTCCGGATTTGGTGCCGGATACAACATTGCCTTTCCCCTTGAATAATACGTGGGGATATCATGACGCCTGCGCTGGTAATGGTAAATATCAGACATATTACAAAGCCATTGTGGATCGCTATGGGAAGGCCAGAAGTTTTCGTGATTACAGTAAAAAGGCACAATTAGTGAATGCTAACGGCTATCGAGCTATTTTTGAATCGGTAAATTCGAAAATGAATGAGACTGGCGGCGTGATGCTCTGGAAGATCAATTCAGCCTGGCCGAGTGTCATGTGGCAGTTATACGATTGGTATCTCGAACCCAATGCCGGTTATTATTATGTGCAAAAAGCCAGTGAGCCATTGCATGTACAATTTAATCTGAATGATTCTACCGTTGTTGTAGTAAACCGTCAATATCATATTCGAAAAAATCTTACGGTTCGTATGATGTTATATGATATCAACTCACGTGAATGGTATAACAAATCGAGTTCTATTGATGCCGGAGAGCACAGCGTTACAAAAGTGGCTTCGTTAAAATCAGTGATGGAAAGTCACAAACAGCTGACTTTTGTCGATCTTTCTGTAACAGATATCAATGGCAAGACCGAGTCACATAACTTTTACTGGCTGGCTCCGGGCAATAATTTTAAGCCTTTGCAGGATATGCCAATGGCAGATGTTGAAGTATCCGTTAAAAGAATAGCTGAGGCCGGGAAACCTGCCTGGAAGGTGATATTGAATAATCCTACCGATAAAATTGCCTTTTTTGTTCGTGCTCAGCTGATGGTAAATCATGGGAAAAAAGAAGTATTGCCTTCTTATTGGAGCAATAATTATATAAATCTAGCACCACATGAAAAAACGGTTATAACTGTGAGAACTGAAAAGAGTAAATGGCATCAGATTCACCAAATAGTGGTCGACGGCTGGAATACACAAAAAGTCGTGGAAAATGCGGATTAATAATCCCGTATCATAAGATAAAGCCTCATAAGCCGTAATTCGTCATAGCTGACCGTTTCGTTTAAGGCATCATAAGCGGGGCGAAGCATTTCGTCACCCTCTTTTTCAAATGTTTGGAACACCTGCTCCTGCTGTTCACGGGTCAGTTTCGATGCTTCAAGAATTCCATCTGTCCTGATTGGGTTGCCTTCAAGACTATATTTTTCCAGGTGACTGATGATTGTGCCGGGTTTGACACTGAACCGATTTGTTAATTGTTCTATCGACTCTCCGTCATTGAAAGCCTCCCCCACTTCATGGTGACGCCGGCGTTTTGTACGTGGCTGCTTTCGACGTACTGTTCCGGACCGTTCGCTAATATTATTTTCCCGGCAATATTTGGTGATAATATTCAAAAAAGGTTGACCATATTTTCCGCGTTTTACCGAACCGACACCGTAAATACGAAGTAAACCCTCAGAACTTTGGGGGAAGTAACAGGCCATCTCTATGAGGGTGGCATCGGGGAAAATGGTATATGGTGGAAGCTGTTCTTTATCAGCCAGAATTTTCCGTTGCTTACGGAGCAGTTCGAAGAGTGTCTCATCATAATCAAGATCCTCTTTTATTGGGGAACGGGAGTACGAAATGCCTGATTTTCTGACTTTTTTTTCACCCATTGATCCGTAAATCTTTTTATTTCCCTTTAAAATATCTGTTGCAGTCGCTTCAAGTTTAAGACTACCGTATTCAGGGTCCTGGTTCAGATACCCTTCCCTGATCAGCTGACGTGCCAGCCGGCTCCATTGTTTCCGAGAAAAATCGCGGCCAATACCATAGGTGGACAGGTTATCATGGTGTTTACTCAAAACCTTTTGTTTTTTTGACCCGCGTAAAACGTCGACGATATGAGATGTTCCGAATAACTCGCCGGTGCGAACAATGCAAGAAATGAATTTCTGAGCCGGAACAGTGATGTTCTTTTTTTCAGAATCGTTGTACACGCAGTTATCGCACATATTGCAGCCGTCTTCTCCCGCAGGGACAGGCGGGTAGGTTTCTCCAAAATAATTCATCAGCGGAATTCTGCGGCATTGGCTGTATTCCACAAAATGAAGGAGGGCATCGAGGTGTGCCTGAGCGACTTTCTTTTCCTCCGGACTCTTCTGGTTTATAAAATAATTGATCTTGTTGATATCCGAAAAGCTGAACAGAAGCAGGCAATCGGCTCGCAGTCCGTCACGACCGGCACGACCAATTTGCTGATAGTAGGATTCGATGTTTTGCGGCAAATCATAATGGACGACAAAACGCACATCCGGCTTGTTTATACCCATCCCAAAAGCGATGGTGGCGACCATGATATCGACATCATCATGGATAAATGATTCCTGGTTTTTGGCTCGCTCTGTTTCGTTAAGCCCGGCATGATAAGGCCGGGCAGAATACCCCATATCGGAAAGGTCTGCAGATAGATCATCCACCTGTTTACGGGAAAAGCAGTAGATAATGCCCGATTGTTTTTTGTGTTTCTCAAGAAAGGACAGGGTCTGTTCGAAGGGCTCCTGTTTTTCTGTGATTTCGAGGAACAGATTTTTCCGGTCGAAACTGGCAATGAATGCTTCGGAATCGTCCAGCTCCAGGTTTTTTCGGATATCCAGCTGAACTCTTGGTGTGGCTGTCGCGGTCAATGCCAGGCAGACGGCATCTTTTCCAATCGCTTTGGAAGTTCGCAATCCGGCTATTTGCCGGTATTCAGGCCGGAAGTCGTGTCCCCATTCTGAGATACAATGTGCCTCATCAATGGTTAGGCACTCGACCGGGATTTCAGAAAGCAACTTTTGGGTTCTAGGTTTCAGTAATGTCTCAGGCGCCAGGTAAAGTAGTTTCGCCTCGCCACGCCTGATCATATCTGTATTCTTCCGATACTCCTGGAGGGGGATGGAACTGTTCAGACAAACAGCACGGACGCCGTATGAATCGAGCTGTTCCACCTGATCTTTCATCAGTGAAATAAGTGGTGAAACAACAATCGTCAATCCATCAAACAACAACGCGGGAATCTGGTAGCAAAGGGATTTGCCTCCGCCTGTGGGCATCACCACCAATGTGTCCTTTTTGCTCAGGATCCGCTGAATAACCTCTTCCTGCAAAGGACGGAAACGGTTATAGCCAAATACCTCCTGTAGAACCGTATGTGCCTGCGCTGAATTTGCCAATTTTAATAATCAGTTTATGCTGAAATGTCGTTTTTTTCGGTATATCTATTGTCTCTATTCAAATAGACCACGTCATGTATGAAACCATACAAATTTTTTTAAAAAAATCTCTTTTTCATAAAGAGATCCGTAGTCAGACGCGGATTATTTCACCAAACTATTGCGTTTCATTAGCTGTTTCCGTTGGAATGCGCAAACTTATTTCTATCCCGATTGTCGGGATAGAAATAAGTTCATAAAAACGGCGGACATCCCGGACAAGAGAGTACCGGTAAGGATAAACGGCTGCGAACAGAACACGGTTGATCCTCAGAAACCCGATAGAGCTATAGCACGATTGCACCCTGACACTTTAGCACTATTTCATTTACTCAGATACAGATTTTTGAATTCGTAGGGTTTCTTAAAGTGTTCATCATTGAAATCCTTCGTGAAATAGATCGTTTCTCCAGTCGATTTCATTTCAGGACCCAATTCTTTCTTCACTTCAGGGAATTTATCGAAGGGGAATACCGGCTCTTTGATGGCATATCCATTCAGGTGTGAAGTGAGGTCGAAATCCTTAAGCTTTTCCCCCAGCATGATTTTCACGCCGATGGCCGATTCCGGCCTGCCTGTTGCTTTGGCCAGGAACGGGATCGTACGCGTGGCTCTTGGATTGGCTTCAAGCACGAATACTTTTTCGCCCTGCACGGCATACTGAACGTTGATAAAACCGACAATATTCATAGCCTTGGCAATGCGCAGATGATAATCTTTAATCGTTTCCAGCACTTTATCGGAAAGGCTGTAGGTTGGTATAACCGCGGTAGAGTCGCCGGAGTGCACACCGGCTGGTTCAATATGCTGCATGATACCGGCGATGTGCATCTGATCACCGTCAAATACCGCATCCACATCCACTTCAATGGCGTTTTCAAGAAAACGGTCGATGAGGAATTCGTTTTCAGGATGTGTCTTCAGGATACTGTGAACATACCGTATAAGCTCGTCTTCTTTCACAGCGATCCTCATTCCCTGTCCACCCAAAACGTAACTTGGACGAATAAGCACCGGGTAGTGAATGCGTTGGGCAATTCCGATGGCATCCTCGACCGTCATCGCCGTTCCGTATTCGGGGAATGGTACATTCGCGTTTATTAAAAGGGTTGAAAATTTTCCTCTATCTTCAGCGAGGTCCATCATCTGGAAATCCGTTCCGAAGATTTTGATACCCGATTCGTAGAAGCGTTTGGCAAGTTTCAATGCTGTTTGTCCGCCCACTTGCAAAATCACACCTTCCGGTTTCTCATATTCAAAGATATCAAGAACATGTTCCCAATAAACCGGTTCGAAATAAAGTTTATCGGCAATATCAAAGTCTGTGGACACCGTTTCCGGGTTGCAGTTAACCATGATGGCTTCATAACCGAGATCCTGAGCAGCTTTTACGGCATGAACGCAGGAGTAATCGAATTCGATACCCTGTCCGATGCGGTTGGGCCCGCTGCCAAGTATCAGGACTTTTTTCCGGTCTGTAACATCACTTTCATTTTCGCCTTCGTAAGAAGAATAATAGTATGGGGTTTCGGCCGGGAATTCAGCGGCACAGGTGTCAACCAGTTTAAAAACTGGCAGGAGACCCATTTCCTTACGTCTCTCACGTACTTGTTCTTCTTTTACTTGGGACCCGCTTTGGCTTAACAGGAAGGCAATTTGGTAATCTGAAAAGCCTGCTTGTTTCAATTCATAAAGATCATCGCGGGTAATAGTATCCAGGCTTTGGCCTTCGGTACGGTTTTCGAGAGAAACCATAAACCTGATTTGCTGCAGAAACCATGGATCTACTTTTGTGATGTCGTTGATCTCCTCGACCGATGCCCCGAGTTTAAAAGCATTCCGGATTTGCAAAGTACGGTCCCAGTAAGGTTTTAACAGACGTTCTCGTACATATTTTCGATCCAGTTCTTCATATCCGTCGGCGCCTAACCCCGCCCGACCGATTTCAAGTGACTGCCACGCTTTATTCAGAGCTTCCGGGAAATTACGTCCGATGGACATGACTTCACCTACCGCTTTCATCTGGGTCGTCAAATCTTCTTCAACACCCGGGAATTTATCAAAATTGAAACGGGGTACTTTAACGACTACATAGTCGAGGGAAGGTTCGAAACAAGCCGATGTATTTCCTGTAATTTGGTTTTCCAGCTCGTCGAGTGTGTAACCGACAGCTAGTTTTGTGGCCACTTTAGCAATCGGATAACCGGTCGCTTTGGAAGCCAGGGCCGATGAACGGCTCACCCGGGGATTAATTTCGATGGCTACAAATCGATCGGTACCGGGTTCGAAGGCGAATTGCACGTTACAACCACCGGCAAACGTTCCGATAGAACGCATCATTTTGATCGCGGCGTCACGCAGCATCTGATACTGCTTGTCGGGAAGAGTCTGTGTTGGTGCTACCGTAACGGAATCACCGGTGTGAACGCCCATCGGATCGAGATTTTCGATACCGCAGATGATGACGACATTATCATTGTCATCACGAAGCAATTCCAGTTCAAATTCTTTCCAGCCGTAAATAGATTCTTCGATCAGGACTTCGTGAATCGGGCTCAGTTCCAGTCCCCGCAATACTTTCTTTTCCAGTTGTTCTTCGGTCCAGACGATACCGCCGCCCATGCCGCCCATCGTGAATGAAGGACGGATGACCACCGGCAAGCCCCCAAGTTGAAGAACAATTTCTTTGGCATCAAGCAGGGATTTTGCCACTTTACTTTCGCACTGATCAATTCCGATTTTTTCCATCAGGTCGCGGAATTGCTGGCGGTCCTCAGTGATGTCGATGGCGGCGATATCCACTCCGATGATATGAACATCGTTGGCCTGCCAGAAACCTTCGTGTTGCAGGTCGCGTGCGAGATTCAGTCCGGTTTGTCCGCCCATGGTAGGCAGGACGGCATCCGGCTTTTCAATCTCGACAATTTCTTTGATAGATTTAGTCGTCAGCGGTTTCAGGTAAATCTTGTCGGCCATCATCGGGTCGGTCATGATGGTAGCCGGATTGGAGTTGATCAGAACAACTTCATAGCCCTCTTCTTTCAGGGAACGACAAGCCTGGGATCCGGAATAATCAAACTCGCAAGCCTGTCCGATAATGATAGGCCCTGATCCTATAATTAAAATTTTATGTATATCGTCACGTCTTGGCATTGTATAAATTTCTTAATACTGCAAATTGGTGTTTATTATTTTTACTCAGGAATTTTCCCTGGATTGTTTAATTCTGTCTATGAATTCATCAAACAAATAAGATGAATCATGCGGTCCGGGAGAAGCCTCGGGGTGATATTGGACACTAAAGCCATTGAAATTGTTAAATTTCAGGCCTTCCACCGTCTTGTCGTTCAAATTAATATGGGTGATTTCCGCAACATCGTTATTTACCGATTCCGGCTCTACTGAAAAACCATGATTCTGAGTAGTGATTTCAACCAGTTTGGTTGCCAGGTGTTGTACCGGGTGGTTGGCGCCGCGGTGTCCGACAAACATTTTACCAACCTTTATTCCTTCCGATAAAGCCATCAACTGGTGTCCCAGGCAAATACCGAACATCGGCTTTCCTGTTTCTTTGGCTTTGTTTACTGTGTCGAGGGCATAACTTGCGGTGGCATTTGGGTCGCCGGGGCCATTCGAGAAAAAGAATCCGTCCGGTTCCCATTTCATAATATCGTCGAAAGAAGCTTTGGCAGGGAATATCCTGAGGATACAACCGCGACGGCTGAGATTGTTAATAATGTTTTGTTTGATTCCATAATCCATGGCTGCGATTCTGTACTCTCCATCGTTGCGCACGGTCTGGGCCTCGGTTCTGGAAACTTTAGAAGCCAGTTCAAGGCCGCTCATAGAAACCCAGCTGCGGGCCTTTTCAATTAATACTTTTTCGTCAAGTTCGGTAGAAGAAATGATAGCGTTCATGACCCCTTTGGTTCGTATATGGCGAACCAGTTTGCGGGTGTCTACACCGGTGATTCCTGTGATATTGTTTTCAATCAGGTAATCATTCAATGTCCCGTCGGCCATGGGATTGCTGTAATCCCATGAAAAAGAACGAGTGATGAGTCCTGCAATCATTACGTGACGCGCCTCGTCGTCGCGGGCACTTGTTCCGTAATTGCCAATATGAGGATAAGTCATCATCATAAGTTGGCCGTAATAACTGGGGTCGGTAAAAATTTCCTGGTACCCTGTCATACTGGTGTTAAAACATAACTCGCCACCGGTTAATCCCTCAGCACCGATAGCCCAGCCATGCTCCACAGTCCCGTCTGACAAAGCCAGGATGGCTTTTTTCTTTGGATATAATGACATCGTAAAGCTTAATTTAAGTTTAATTCAATTTGGCAAAAAAAAATCCGACAACTAAAAAAAGTTTGTCGGATTTTCAAAAATAAAAAAAGGTTTTTCCCGGCTTCAGAAATTTGATCTTCGCCTGTTAAATCGACATTACCCGTGTCGTGAAATTTATTATAGTAAACCGATTGCTGTTTGATTTTTTCTCTGGATTTACTTTCTGCGATTCAAATTTTTACAAATAATACAAAACCGGTCAATAGTTCGTACACAAATTTCAGCTAATATAAGAAGTGTAGTTTCGAGTATCAATTTTATTTGAACTCATTTTACATAATATTTTTCTAAATATGCATTATGTATATAATTCAATTTCTAAAATTAAATAATTTGCTAAATCATGCCATGATGTACGGAGTTATTTTCCTAATAGTATGCATTTTGTACATAAGCATGCAAAACGTATACTTTTTAACTGTTAACTGATTTACCAAACCAGCATTTTCATGCAAAACACGCTGCCGCCACTTTTCAGGTATTCCGATGTGTCTGTTTCGTGAATAATAAAACCGGCATCGGACAACATTTTATTCGTTTCATCGCAACCGCGCTGGATGATTACATTTTTTCCATCGGGGCACGTTGCGTTGCAGGCAAAGAGTTTTTCTGCTTCGTAGCTATTTGCTTCGTAAACGTTTGGGATCATTTTTCTGATTAATTGCAATCCTTCTTCGGTAAAAGCTTCGGGATAAATGAGCGCGCTGTCTTTATTTAAAGAACAGAAACAGGTATCCAGATGATAAAACTCTGGATGAGTCAGCTCAAGAGCGATGATGGGGACATCAAAAATGCCCGAAATGGTTTCATAGGCTTTCAGTGATGAACGATATCCGTAGCCGCCCCATAATAATCGTTTTTGGCTGTGCCAGATGGCATCGCCCATGCCTTCAAAATCGGTAATTGTTTTTGCATCCAGATGATGAATTTCAAATCCATTCCGGCGGTACCATTGTTCGATAAAAGCGACTTCGTCTTTGCGTTGTCTGGCATGCATGATGCTCATTACCACATGCTTTTTCCCATTTGGATCGATGAAAGGCAAACTTTGATTAGCCGAAAAGACCATGTCTGGCAAGCCCTGCTCTCCACTGATTTCGTAAACTTTGACACCGGTATCACCAAACAGATTTTTGATGGAAGTCCATTGTTCTATGGCTTTGTTTTTGTCAATATTTCCGATATTTCCTTCCATATGCGGATTAATGACATAATCGACAGTGAAATATTCAGGATTAACCATCAGTACCGCCTCGGGGAACGGCATATCAGCAAGATCGTCTAACCGGAAATCAATTTCTTCTAAATGGGTGATAATATTTTTCATTGGGTAATTGTTTATAACGATGAAATTTTTTACTGAAAGTGGATGTTATCAAGCTAACAGAAAATTGGAAACAGCTCTTAATAACAGTGGAAAAAAATTAGTAAAATCGTGTGAATTAATTTTTGATATAACTTGTTGACCTCTCTTGCCCTGAGCAGATATTTATCATTATAGTAAAAGAATACATTAAAAAAACATTGATTAAAAAATGGATTAATTTTATATTTTAACTTTTTGGTTAAACTTAAAAGTTAAAATGTTGACAGGTAAACCATTTTGTGAAACAGAAGAGCATATCTTCAGAGCGGCAATTCATGAATTTGCAATGAATGGAAAAAACGGGGCCCGGTTACAAGCTATCGCAGATGCGGCCGGGGTCAATAAAGCTTTGGTTCATTATTACTTTCGCAGTAAAGAGCATCTTTATGAATCCGTTTTTGATTTTATGTTTAATAATTTCATTACAGCTCTGAAGAATGGAATGAAGGATACAAAGACCTTTTCGGAACTCTTGCAGTCTTTTATAAACAATTACATCGATTTTTTAACGGAATATGAAGGGTATCCCATTTTACTTCAGCAGGAATTGGGATTTGGCGCGGGTACCTGGAGAAAGAAATACACAGAAATAGTTCGAAAATTTGATAAACCCCCTTCAAAATATTTCACAGATAAAATGCAGGAAGCTATCGACAGGGGAGAGATACGGGATGTTGATCCCATGCAGACTTTCATTTCCCTGATGGGGGCCTGTATTTATTTGTTTGTGGGGTTTCCGATTATTTCCAGTGCCAGGCCGGAGCTATATGATAATATGAAGGAATTAATAGAAATAAGAAAAAAACACATTTACGATTTATTATTTAACGGTTTGAAAAATAAGGAGAATGAATGAGTACGACGATTCAAGGTCAGGGAAAGGCTTCTGATAAGGTAAAAGGTAAATCGGGTAAAAAGCCTATTCTATACTCTGTTTTGTTTATCATTGTTTTGGTTGCGGGTTACTTTGGTTACAAAGAATACCATTTTTATTCGACACATGTGGAAACGGAAGATGCGCAGACCAACGGGTATATCACACCGGTTCTGGCTCGTGTATCCGGATATGTCACAGATGTGTATGTCAACGACAACGAAAACGTTAAAAAAGGCCAGCTTTTAGCTGAAATTGATACAACAGATTATGCCCTGAAAGTTCAAATGGCAAAATCGGCATTGAGTAGTGCTAAAGCGGCCCTGGCAGTGGCAAAAGCGTCACAGGAACAGGCTAAGGTAGCTCTTGATAAAGCTAAGTTGGATTTCCACCGCATCTCTGATCTTTACAAAGGCGGAGCAACGACTCGCCAGCATTATGATGATGTTAAAGCGGCTTTGAATGCGGCACAGGCAACTTTTAACGAAGTGATTCAAAAAGTGGCCCAGGCCAATGTGAATATCAAAAGGCAACAGGATCAGCTGGATTATGCCAAACTTCAGTTAAGTTACACGCATATAACAGCTCCCGGAAACGGTGTCGTTTCAAAAAAGGATGTTGAAGTGGGCCAGTTAATTCAGTCAGGCCAGCCGCTTATGGCTGTTACGGATATGAAGAACGTATGGGTGACAGCTAACTTTAAGGAGACTGAGTTGGATCACATTAAACCCGGACAAATTGTGAATCTGTATCTCGATTCCTATCCCGATCATGTATTTAAAGGAAGAGTTCAGTCTCTGGCCGGAGCGACTGGCGCTAAATACGCTTTATTACCACCTGAAAACGCCACAGGTAACTTTGTGAAAGTTGTACAACGTGTTCCCATAAAAATTGTCTTCCTGAAAGACGACAAATTTGAGGCACCACTTCAATTGGGATTGAATGTCACAGCTTCCATCGATTATACACAGCATGTGACACCAAGTGAAACTACTGCTACGAACTCGTCTCACTAAGTAAAAGGCTTATTTATTTATGGCCGAACAAGGCTTTAGAAAATTTATTATCACGATTACGTGTGTGTCCGTAGCTATGCTCGAGCTTATAGACACCTCGATTGTGAATGTGGCTCTGCCTCACATGATGGGGGCTTTGAGCGCCACATTGACACAGGTGAGCTGGGTTGTGACCGGCTACGTAATTGCGAATGTGATCATTATCCCGTTAACCGACTGGTTTTCGACTGAATTCGGGCGCAAGAAGTATTTTCTGGGTTCCATTGTGCTTTTTGTGTTGGCATCAGGGTTAGCCGGACAATCGACGAGTATCACCGAATTGATTGTTTTCCGGATTCTTCAGGGTGTTGGCGGCGCGGCACTGATTACCATCTCCCGTGTTATTCTTATTGAGGCCTATCCACCGGAAGAACTGGGCCTGGCCAACGCTTTGTTTGGTTTGGGTGCTGTCGTCGGCCCGACAATCGGTCCGACACTGGGAGGTTTTCTTACTGATCATTACAGTTGGAGGTGGATATTTTATGTGAATCTTCCCGTAGGGATTATAGCATTTTTGTTATCTCTTATGTTTGTCAGCGATGTCGAATATGAGAAAAAAGCCAAAAAAATCGACTGGCTGGGTATCCTTTTTCTGGTGGTTGGTGTCGGGAGTTTACAAACCGTTCTTGAACGAGGGCAGGATGACGACTGGTTTTCGTCCCGATTTATTGTCATGCTTACCATCGTTGCGGTTATTGGCATCATAGCTTTCATCGTACGGGAACTGACAGCGGACAAGCCGGTTGTGGATCTAAAAGTATTGAGGCATCCATCCCTCGCATTTGGTTCCATATTTATTACAATTTTAGGCTTCGGACTATATGGTTCCGTTTTCGCATTTCCTGTTTTCACACAGCGGCTGCTCGGATACACGGCACTACAGACAGGCTTAATATTGTTGCCTGGCGGAATTGCTACAGCCATGATGATGCCCGTAGTGGGTGTTTTATTAAAAAAAGGAGTAAAACCGCAAATATTAGCGGCGATAGGATTTTCCGTTTTCTTCATTTTTTGCTGGATGCTTTCTCATCTGACCATGGTTTCGGGCCCGCCGGACTTTTTCTGGCCTTTGGTTATCCGGGGCCTTGGATTAGGTTTCCTTTTTGTTCCGATTACAACCATTGCATTTACCGGGGTCAAAGGAAAAGAATTATCACTGGGTTCTGGGCTTATGAACATGTTTCGTCAGCTCGGAGGTTCCTTCGGAGTTGCTTTAATCGGTACGTTCATAGAGCGGAGGGAAGCTTTTCACCGGACGATACTCGATTCTAATATCAATCCGTATAATCCGGTCGCCCAATCGAGAATCAGCGCATATACGCATGGTTTTTATTCGAAGGGTTCAGCATGGATGACGGCGCATTCACAAGCATATAAAGCTCTGGATTATACATTGATGCAACAATCGGCATTGATGAGTTATAACGACACATTCCTGATTGTCGGGGTGTTCTTTTTGTTCTGTTTGCCATTGTTGTTATTCACACTGAGAAAGAAAAAAAATAAAGCACGGGACCCGGTGGCTGAAAAACAGGAAGTTGATTTAGCAATCTTAGATATGGAGTTGGAACCAGAAAGAGTATAGATAGTGGTACGAAAGAAAAGTTACATGATGAGCAAGTCGACGCGGGCTATCATAACCATTACGGTTATAACGGCGTCGGTGATGCAGTTAATAGATACTTCGATAGTCAATGTAGCATTGCCACATATCATGGGGAATCTTGGCGCCGATCTCGATGATGCCAGCTGGGTTGTGACAGCCTATATATTTGCAAATGTCATTGTTGTTCCAATGACAGGTTGGCTGTCGGCGTTTTTTGGACGAAAAAGATATTATCTGGCTTCTATTGTTCTGTTTGTCCTGGCATCGATGATGTGCGGTCAGGCGACGAATATTTGGGAATTGGTATTCTTCAGATTTATACAGGGAATAGGCGGAGGCGGACTTCTGCCTACTTCCAGGGTTATTATTGTTGAAAGTTTTCCACCGGAAGATTTAGGATTGGCAAATGCATTATTTGGAATGGGCGTAGTTACAGGACCTTTAATAGGGCCGATATTAGGCGGATGGCTGACCACTCACTTTAGCTGGAGATGGATATTTTATGTGAATCTGCCGGTTGGGATGGTTGCCTTATTATTGGCCATCATGAATGTTCGTGAACCGATGGACGCAAAAAAACCGGGACGCGTCGACTGGTGGGGCATGATGTGGCTGATTGTCGGTTTTGGTGCGTTGCAGATTGTATTGGAGCGCGGTGAGCGTGATAATTGGTTTCAGTCGCAGTTTATTATCATTCTGTCCATTGTGGCTGTCCTGGGTGTTTTATTGTTCATATACCAGGAATTCACAACCGACAAACCTGTGGTCGATCTCAGGGTTTTGAAGCATAGAAATCTTGCAATTGGGGTGATGCTTGGTTTTGTGATTGGGCTGAGTATCTATACGACGGTATTTTTGTTTCCAGTGTTTGCTCAGCAATTGCTGGGATATTCGGCGCTTCAAACCGGGATTATTTTATTGCCGGGGGCCTTGTGTGCCGCCATCATGATGCCGATTGCCGGAGTACTTTTAAAGAAGAAAGTGCCTGCCCAGTTAATGGCTGGTGCCGGGTTTTTCATCTTCTTCATTTTTTGCTGGATGTTGTCGAACCAGGACCTGAATTCCGGGCCGCATAACTTTTTCTGGCCAATAGTGCTGCGAGGTATAGGCCTTGGATCTTTATCTGTCCCGATTAATACGATTGCCCTGACTGGAATTTATGGTCATAATTTATCGGAAGGTTCCGGATTCCTCAGTATGTCCAGGCAGCTTGGCGGTTCATTTGGTACGGCATTGGTCGCAACATTTGTCGAATGGCGGGAAGCATGGCACCGGAATCAGCTGGTTTCACACCTGACTCATTATAGTTATACGATGCGTTATTGGCTTCAGCAGTTTACTCACCATTTTATGGCATCGGGCTCATCTTTGGTCACCGCCAAAATGCAGGGACTTAAGCTGATAGCTTATGGACTGGCCCAACAATCGATGTTGATTACCTATAATGAATCATTTTTGGCTATAGGTGTATTTGCACTTATTTGCATCCCACTGCTTCTGGTAACATTGTGGAGGGATAAAGACACTCATGAGGAGGAAGTGAAAGAAAAACGTGAGAAAAAGACATCCGGAAAGAAAGATTTGGCTCTGGATGCCGGTTAATACCAAATTTGAATTTTTATTAAAAATAACGTACTGGTTAACAAAGTATTTAAACGTATGAGAAAGTATTTATTAATTTTAATCGCAGCTGTCGGTTTTGCCGGACTGACGAAGGCTAAAGGTCAATCGATGATGGCCTCATCAGATACATTAACACTGAATCAGGCTATTCATAATGTGCTGCAAAATCAGCCCGGATTGATGGAGATTAAAGATCAGGTTGATGCTGCTCAGGCCCGTATTCAGCAAGCACATATCGGGTATATGCCAAAAGTAGCTGCCAATGCAGATTACAGCCATATTAATCCCGTTCCATCATTTGTTTTTGCAGGCGGAAATTCAGTTAATATTGCTCCGTACAATAATTACAATTTTAATGTAGGGATCGAACAAACGGTTTATGATTTTGGCCGGACCAAAGCTAATATCGCGCTGGCTCAATCACAGCTGCTGACCACACAAGATCGTTCAAATGTAGTTAAATGGACTCTAAGCTATTATACGGTTCAGGTTTATTACAGTGTGTTGTTCCTGGAGCATAGCATTAAAGTCGAGAATGATCAGATAAAAACACTGGAACATGATCTGGAACTCGTCAAGAAGCGCCAGGAGAGTGGCACGGCTACTAATTATGATTTACTGACCACAAAAGTTCAGATAGCAGCCGAAACTAATCGTAAAACGGATTTGCAAAATGAACGGGACAAGCAATTGATTGCCTTACGGAAGTTGATGGGATGGAAACAGTCACGTACGTTAACCGTAACTGGTAATTTCTCATCCGATGATACGATGGCTGATTTGAATTATGGTGCAGTAAATATTAGCAAGCGGCCGGATTACCAGATTCTTAAAGACAAATTAAATATTTACCAAAAACAATACGATTTAGCCCGCACCATAGAATTGCCCTCGCTGGACGCCGGGGCTTCAGCCGGTTTTAAGGATGGTTATCCTAAAAGCCTGAACAAGTTATACGGAAACTGGGATGTGGGTTTGAATCTTCGTGTACCGATTTTTTCCGGTTACATATCACGGTATAAACAACAGGAAGCCAGGGCGAATATTCGTTCGGTAGATGCTGAAAAAGAGGATTTACAACGAACAGTCGATGCCCAGGTTGCCAATGCCCGTTCCGACTATGAATCGTCCAGGAAAAAACTGAGTACTGCGCAATTGCAGATCAGGCAGGCTCAGGAGCAAATCAAACTCGCCAGAATCCGTTACGAAGATGGTGTCATAACCAGCCAGGATCTGCTGGATTCGGAAACCAAGCTGGCACAGGCCCGTTTACAACGGCTGGAATATATCTACCAGATGACCCTGAGCAGATACGATTTAGAAAAAGCTCTCGGCGTTACTATTTGGTGATTGCGCTGGTTCCTGTCTCCTGTATTCTGTATTCTTAAGAAGAACGAAATACAGGAGACACCAAAAACATGCTGCTAACACCGGAATTAATATCCAGACTCGATTCGCTCGAATTACGTGCCCGGCAAATCGTTGAAGGGTTCATAATCGGGATGCATAAGAGTCCTTACTATGGGTTCAGTGTGGAATTTGCCGAGCATCGTCCATACAATCCCGGTGACGAAATCCGTCATATCGACTGGAAAGCATTCGGGAAGTCGGAACGGTATTATGTGAAGCAGTATGAAGAAGAGACGAACCTGCGTAGTTACATCCTGCTCGATGTCAGCCCTTCGATGTTGTTCAAATACTATGGAATTTGGAATAAACTGCAGTACGGTGTTCATTTTGCAGCGGCGCTGACGTATATG
The DNA here is from genome assembly GCA_963783355.1 of uncultured bacterium. Classification (GTDB taxonomy): domain Bacteria; phylum Bacteroidota; class Rhodothermia; order Balneolales; family DATFMH01; genus CAWANF01. Next base: position 156,495 of record CAWANF010000012.1, on the reverse strand, counting down.
ATGTACAAACAGAGAGACGCCTGCGGGCTCATCCCGTTTGACCAGGAAATCAAATCTATTTTACCGGCCAAATCATCCTATAGCAATGTTCAGCTTTTGTTCAAAGAGCTGGAGAAGTATCAAAACCTGGATGAACGGAAAGTCGAGAAACGGAAAACGGCTTCGGCCAAAGTACTTCATGAAGTGGCTGAACGTCTGAATCACAAAAGTCTGATTATCATCATCAGCGATCTGTTTGAAAATGTGAATGAGCAGGACGCTCTGATATCTTCACTAAAGCATTTGCGCCACCGGAAACACGAAGTGATCCTGTTCAATATGCTGGAAAAAAGAAGTGAGCGGGATCTCGAATTGCCGGACAAAAAATTTACCTTCCAGGATTTGGAAACCGGTTCGGCTATTGATGTACTTCCGATCCAGATTCGTAATGAATACCGGAAAAAGATGGAACAATATATCCGGGATTTTAAAATTACCTGCAGCGAGGCAAAAATAGATTTCGAAGAGGTGGACACCGAATCGTCATTCGATTTGGCCTTGCTGGCCTATCTTAATAAACGAAAGAGACTGAGCTGACAAAACAGTTATCAATTATCAGTTAACAGTGAACAGTAAATGGATTAGAATACCAGTCAGTTCATTGTCTGAATCACTGATTAAGCGGATTTAAAGATTACGCGGATTTTTCAGCCCATGAATTATAATTATGGTGAAAGGCATACACAACAACTATTCCCTGTAAATTAAGTAGCATGCGGTATCAGGGATTAATAATCTTCCGTGAAATCCTCTAATCCCAGAAATCCGTGATTCAGACTTAATGAACTTCCATGTTCCGCAATATTCTCATAAACAAATTGGGGACGAATCGCTTTAGATAGACTCCTAAGATTTCTTTGCCCCCAATCAGGACTTCGTTTTTTCCTTTGCTGACGGCTGAAAGTATTTTTTCCGCACAAACTTCCGGAGAAATTCCGTGTTCCTGTCCCGGTTCCATCACACCGTGTTTGCTTCCGTCGGCTGTTACCGCATTAATAGAAACATTGGTACGGACGTATCCCGGGCAGATAATCGTCACTTTGATATTGTCTTTGTAGACTTCATTACGAAGCGAGTCGAAGAATCCCTGCAGGGCATGTTTTGATGCTGAATAACCCGAGCGAAGTTGGGTTCCGAATTTTCCCATCACACTGCTGATGACGACAATGTGTCCGGATTTGCGATCTATCATGGATGGCAGGATAGACTTCGTCACCGCAGCCGTTCCCATGAAATTGACATTCATAATTTGTTCCAGCACATCCATTTTCATATCGGCAACCAACGCACGCTGACTAATGCCCCCGTTGTTAATCAGGTAGTCGATATGCCCGTATATCGATAAAGCTTCAAGTCCCTTCGCTTCAATACTGGAAATATCAGATAAATCGAGTGGCAAGACGTGAATATCGTCGCGGCGGGCGGGAAAACGATCCCGGATTTCTTCGAGAACTTCAGATCGGCGCGAAGAAATGATGACTTTGGCTCCTTCGCGAATCAGTAATTCTGTCAATGCTTCACCAATACCGGAAGAAGCACCGGTAATCCAGACAATTTTATTTTTAAAAGACATAATCAAAAGTTAGTAACGGCGTTTCTTAAACAGCGCACTAAAATTAACAATATTTAGTGATATAGCGAGGAATTGTTGAAAATTCTCAAAGTTTGAATATTGAATGATTTTCTAATAATCACCGTTCGCAGGTTATAGATTGGGCATCTTTTATTTACAATACAATAAGTTGTAAATTACGTTGAATATAAAGCTGCTATCTGGTAGTCGTTACTGAACTTAAGTTTTTATCATAGTGATATTTCGTAAAGTCATTTTACTGGTTGAAGATGAAGAAGAACCGGCAGAAATGCTTTCCAATTATCTCGAAATCCATGAATTTAATGTGATTTTGGCAAAAGATGGACGGGAAGCGCTGAAGCTGATCAAAGAAAGAGCTAACGAAATTAACCTGGCTATCCTGGATATTATGGTTCCTTACATGGATGGCAAGGAATTGCTTAAATTCATTCGTTCTCATCCGGTTACTAAAGAGATACCAGTTATTTTTCTGACTGCAAAAGACCGGGAAAAAGATGAAATTCAGGGGCTTGCGTTGGGTGCCGACGACTACATTTCCAAGCCGGCGAGCCTGAACCTTGTTTTAGCTCATGTCAATTCGCTGTTGCGCCGGCAGGTCTCCAAGCAGTCTAAATGGATTACTTTTGGAAATATCTTCATGGACATGGAATCCCGTGAAGTTTATTTGAACAAGACGAAACTGGAGTTAACGGCTACGGAATTTCATTTACTGGCACTTTTTTTTGAAAATCCCAAGCGTGTTTATACACGTCAGGAAATCCTGGAACACATCACCGATGAAGATAAATATGTCTTTGATCGTACAGTTGATGTTCACGTGAAAAATCTGCGGTTAAAGCTGAAAGATGATGGTGATATTATTAAAACATATCGTGGAATGGGGTATGGCTTGAATAAAGAAATGGCACATATCGTATGAAAATCCGGACGAAACTGGCCTGGATATTTGTATTATTACTGATGTTCGGAGTCAATGGCATCAGCAGCTATTCTATTGTCTTTATCCACGATTATCTTCTTAAACAAGGAGTGAAACAAATTGAACGAGATGCCGAATGGGTAGCTCTTACCATAGAAAATCTTGATAAAAGAGACAGTATCGTTGGAAATCTGAACCGTCTCAGGAATATCACTCATTATAATATTGCGCTTTACGACAGCACGGGTAACATGATTGAAAGGGATCCCGAGCATCAACATTTTTTCGAATTTGCCCAATTACCTGACAGCCTGACAAGCAGATTGAAAACGATGAAGGATTCCACCTATGTCATTAATCAGAAAAAAAGTGATTTGATTTATGTATATGTCCATTTACACAAAAGTCAAAATCGGGCACATTTTGTTCAGCTGAGCCAGTATAAAGCAACCTTGTTCGAGCCCATAAAAACAATTCGATGGATTATTTATACCGGGATATTCATCAGTATGGGGTTGATTATAATCGTCAGCGCCCTGGTGGCCAGATATTTTTCCAGGCCGATACTGCAGCTTACCGATGCGGCACATAAAATTGCCGATGGCGACGTGAACCAGGAAATACATCTGAAACGTAAAGATGAGTTTGGAACCTTGGCTGAATCGTTAAATCAGATGGCCCAGAAATTGCGATCGGATAACGAGAATCTGAAACTGATTTATGAAAAACAGCGGCAGTTTTATGCGGATATCACCCACGAAGTAAGAAATCCGCTGCATACTATAATGGGTTCACTGGACATGCTGGAACTCGATAACCTGCAGGAAGATAAGCGAAAGAAATATATTAATAATGCTAAAAACCAGGTGGATCGTATCAATCATTTATTCAAAGATCTAATGACCCTGCAGCGTTATGATTCCGATCAGCAATTCATTCAAAAAGAATCTTTCGATTTTTCTATCATTACTAAACGAATTGGAGACTGGTACCGGGAAGAGGCGGGTAAAAAAGGTATCGTTCTGGAAGTCAGTGAAGATCACCTCCATGTTTTAGGTGACCCATCTAAAATTGAACAGGTTTTAGATAACCTGGTTTCCAATGCGGTTAAATATTCGCAGGCCCGATTGATTAAAGTTCATTATTATGCCCAAGGTCCGAAGGCCGTCATTGAAGTTCATGATGATGGGGTCGGTATTCCAAATGAACATCTCTCCAGGCTTTTTGATCGTTTCTATCGTACGGATAAAGCACGTTCCCGGGATAAAGGCGGAACGGGCCTGGGTTTGGCGGTCGTCAAGAGTATTTTGAGCGCCCATGAGTCGGAAATTCATGTAGAAAGCGAAGTGGGAAAAGGGACTTGTTTCACTTTTGAATTACCACTGGTTTAAAATCTTTTTAGCTGGAAAGAAAAATTATTCGTCCGATGAATGACTGTTATATTTTTTCTTTTCTTTGTAATGACTTAAATAAAAGCCACACCTTACAATATTCGTCGGACGAATTTCTGTGTCAAAATTTCTTATCGCAGAATTAGGAAATGATATTTATTCATGGACAGAAAAATCATATAAATGATGAATTATTAGTATCCCTTAGATACTGTCTAAATAAAAGACAAATTTGTCTTCTTCATGAACTCTTCACATAAGATGGTTTTATTTATTCACTGTAGACTTAATGGTAATGAATGATTTTTATAACTATTAAATTCGCTCTTAGTTTAGCCTTTGGCTAGCATAGTCAAAACGGTATATGTCAAACGATCAAAAACGTATTGGTGTAGTGATTATGAATTTGGGTGGACCGACTTCCGCAGAATCGGTTCGTACCTTTTTGTATAATCTGTTTAGAGACACCGATATCATAAAGCTGGGTGGCGGAACAGCCCAAAACGTACTGGCTAAGACCATATCTAAATTCCGTTCTCCGAAAGTAGCCGAAAAATACAGGCTGATTAACGAGCATGGTTGTCCGAATGGATGTTCAGGAAACGCCCATTGTCCGAATAAAATCAATGGTACCATTTCCGATTGTTGTTCACCTATCAACAGGCTCACAGAAGATCAACGCATAGCCCTGGAAGACCGGTTGAAAGAATTGTTGCCGGAACATTTTGTCCGTGTTTATACCGCTATGCGTTACTGGGTTCCTTTCGCGGATACCACCATGAATGAAATTCGTGAAGATAAGATCGATGAACTGGTTTTGCTTCCCTTGTATCCTCATTTTTCATGGACGACGGTCGGCAGCAGTTATAACGACTGGGAGCAGGTTGAAAATCGTCAGATAAGCCAAAATAAACTGGTTGATTGGGTAGAATATCACATTAAGAGTTATCATCTGAACGAACAGTATCTTCAAGCTATCAATGATCGGATTGACGAGGCTCTGTCCGTTTTCGATGAAGAAACCCGCCAGCGTACCCATCTTGTTTTTTCGGCTCACGGTACTCCCATTAGTGAAGTAGAATCGGGTGACCCGTATACGAAGCAGATAGCTGAAACCGTTGAAGCAGTGATGAATCTTCGCGGACGAAAAGAACAATACTGGTTGAGTTTTCAATCACGGGTCGGGCCTTCTAAATGGACGCAGCCGAACACCGAGGATCTCGTGATAAAATTATTGAGGTATGGCATCAAGAATTTGCTGATGGTCCCGATAGCGTTTGTGACCGATCATATTGAAACGCTTCATGAGTTGGGCGTGGAACTCAGAGAAACACTGGAAGAAGAGAATTTGGATTTCGAACATATTTCTGTAATGCCCGGGCTGAATGATCATCCGTTGTTTATTGACGGCCTGGCTGGCGAAGTTTTGAAAATTTTGCGGCAATCTCAACCGCTTACTGTAAATAATGAGTTAACTAATAATCCCGTATCCTCCTGACAAGTATGTCATTAGCACATTCCAAACTGGAAGATTTTACTGTTATTGGAATTAATCACTGGAACGCTGCTGTTCCTGTTCGGGAGAAGTTTAGCCTAGACTCAGAGACAAAAAACGGGGTTTTGAAAGATGCTTTGAAATCCGGTATAGCTGACATCCTGGTTCTTTCCACCTGTAACCGGACTGAGCTTGTAGGCATAGTTTCAGAACCTGGCTTCCTTATCGATTTGCTGATTAATCATTCTCAGGGTTCAAAAGAAGATTTTGAGGAATTCGGATTCACTTTGCGGGGCGAAAAAGCGGTAAGGCATCTATATGAAGTGACTGTTGGTCTGGATGCACAAATCCTCGGCGATTTACAGATTGTTAAACAAGTAAAAGAAGCGTATGAGCATTCCGTAGAATCTCATATGATGGACGGGGAAATGCACCGTCTGATGCAATCGGTATTTCGTTCTCATAAGCGTATTCGTCACGAAACGGATTTGGGTTGTGGAGCCGCCAGCATATCATACGCCGCCGTTCAGTTTGCTAAGCAATATCTCAGCGATTTTCATAAAAAGAAAATCCTGCTCATCGGTACCGGGAAAATTGGAAAAGTTACCTGTAAAAACCTGATTGGACTTGGGGCATCGAGTCTGACGCTCATCAATCGGAATCAGGAAAGAGCCAATGACCTGGCGGCCCAATACGATTTGCATGTTTCATCGTTTGAAAAATTAAAAGATGAGATTGCACAGGCTGATTTGATAGTTGTGGCGACCGGAGCAAACAAGCCGGTTATCAAACCGGAACATTTTCCTATGAAGGATTACTCGGAAAATGAAAAAGTGTTCCTCGATTTGTCTGTTCCAAGAAATATTGCTCCGGAAGTCGAACTGATTCCCGGAATCCGGTTGGCTAATATGGATCAGCTTTCGGATGCTACCGACGAGACTTATAAACAACGGGAAGATAGCATTCCGGAGGCTATGCAGATCATCAATGAGGAATTTTCCGCTTATATCCAATGGCTGAATGAGCAAAAAGTAGTACCTACAATAGTGGCACTGACCCAGAAGCTGGATGCTATTCGCCAGGAAGAACTGGATCGCTACAAAAACCATTTCCCGGATGAGTCGCTGGACAAACTTGAACTGGTAACCCGGCGCATTATCAATAAAATTGCAGCACACTCGATTGATCACTTAAAAGAAAACCAGGATAAATCGGATGAACTAACGAAGATGATTCAGACGATGTTCAAATTAGAGATGGAGTCGAAGATTGAGCACTAAAAAACCGCTGCGAATTGGTACTCGCGACAGTAAACTGGCTACCTGGCAGGCTCAATTTGTATCAGATAAATTAAAAGAACAGGGTATTGAGGCAAGGCTCGAATTTGTAAAGACCGAGGGTGATCTGGTATTGGATACACCACTGCCTTTGATGGGTGGTAAAGGTGTATTTACCAAAGCTTTAGATGAAGCACTTCTCGATGGGCGTATTGATCTTGCCGTTCATTCTTTCAAGGATATCCCGACCGTTTTGCCGGAAGGTTTGAAAATCGCGGCAGTCCTGGAACGCCACGATCCGCGTGATGTCCTGGTAACACGACAAGGAACGGATTTTTTAGAGGATGAGAATTATAAAGCAGTGATTGCCACCAGCAGTAATCGCAGACAATCGCAATGGCTGGCAAGGTATAAGCATCACAGGATTACAGATATTCGCGGTAATGTGAACACCCGGCTCAGGAAACTCAGGGAAAGTGACTGGGATGGTGCTATCTTTGCCGCTGCCGGACTCAGCCGTCTCAATTTGTCGGATAATGTTGATTTATATCTCGACTGGATGATATCCGCGCCAGCACAAGGCGCTATGGCCGTCATGGTTCGTAACGATAATGAAAAAGTGCAGGAAATATTGAAACCGCTGCATCACGAAACGACGGCCGTTTGTACGAAAATAGAACGCGACTTTTTATATATGATGGAAGCCGGGTGCAGCGCTCCGGTCGGTGCATTTGCAAAAGTGACTGACGGGATGGTGCAATTAAAAGCCACGGTATTGATGCCCGATGGTTCGGAGCGTTACGATATTGAAGATGCCATGGCTATTGAGAATTGTTCGGATATGGGCGTTCTGGCCGCCAAAGAAATTATATCGCGTGGAGCTGATAAAATTATCAAATTGCTGAGCACGAAAAAGTCCGGTTAAAGAGACCATGGACCCAAAGCGACATCACATATTAGTGACGAAGAAATTGAGTGATGAGGACATTCACATTGCGGAAAAATTGGGCCTGAATGTCGAAATTGAGCCGGTTCTAGAATTTGAATTTATGGATGTTCAATCTCAGTTTTTTGAACTTCTGGATATCCGAATCCATTGATGCACTGGTTTTTACAAGCAGTAATGGCGTTCTGGGATTTTTGAAAATGGTTACTGGCACAAATGTGCATTTAGGCGAATTAAAAATTTATGCTGTCGGTAATAAAACGGCATCCGAGCTTAAAAAAAATGGATTTGATGTAACGATACCTGATGAATCGAATGCGGTTGGCCTGGCTAAACTGATTAAAAATACGCACGATACTCAATCTGTTATTCATTTTTGCGGTGACAAACGAAGAAAAGAACTTTCTGAAATATTAAACCGGGCAGGTATCAGGGTAAACGAGTTAATCGTGTACAGAACGTTGGCTAAGCAAAAAAAAAGGCAAGAAACGGATGCCGAAGCCGTTCTTTTCTACAGCCCGAGTGGTGTCGAAGCTTTTCTGGAAATTCATAATGAAGAGGTTCTTGATTTGCCGGCCTTTGCTGTTGGGCCAACGACCGCATATGCTACGCGAAATTCAGGGTTTAAGCAGGTTTTTGTGGCTGATGAGACGTCCACAGAAGCGTTATTGGTTAAAGTGAAAGATTTTTTTAATGGGAATTTATGAGCAACTCGTTTCCGGAACTTAAAAATGATTTATTGCTGAAAGCTCTTCAGGGCGAAATCGTTAATCGTCCTCCCGTGTGGATGATGCGCCAGGCTGGACGTTTTCTGCCGGAATACCGGGAACTTCAGGAAAAATATTCATTTTTCGAACGCTGTGAGACCCCGGAACTGGCTTCTCAGATTACCATCATGCCCATAGATATCCTTCAAACGGATGCCGCCATCTTGTTTTCGGATATATTGGTCATTGCCCAGGCTCTCGATTTTAAAGTCACTATTGATGCCGGGATAGGGCCGGTTATTCATAATCCTGTCGGCAGTGCTGAAGATATCGACAAAATCGTAGTTCCGGATATCCACGATCGATTACATTATGTAATGGAGGCGGTGACCTTAACAAGAAATGAACTGAATGGCCGTGTTCCGCTGATTGGTTTTGCCGGTGCTCCATGGACGATATTTTGTTATCTCGTTGAAGGAAAAGGATCGAAAGATTTTTCGAAGGCCAAACAATTTTATTTCAAAGAACGAAAAGCCGCTCAACAGTTACTTGAAAAAATAACAGAAGCTACTATCCTGTACCTGAATGCGCAGATCGACGCCGGTGCACAGGCGTTGCAGGTTTTTGATTCATGGGCAGGCATGTTGGGTCCGGATGATTTTATGGAAATGGCTTTCCCCTATTTGGAGAAAATAACGGATAACGTTGATCGTGTTCCGGTGATTCTGTTTGCCAAAGGCAGCTGGTACGCTTTGGATCATTTAAGTAAAACGAAAGCCAAATGCCTGGGGCTCGACTGGACTATCAGTCCGGAATATGCCCGGCTTATTGTAGACGATCGGGTGACTCTGCAGGGAAATTTTGATCCAAGCCATCTTTTGGCTCCGGTAGATGAAATAAAAAAAAGTGTCATAAATATGATCAACCGGTTTGGAAAACAACGCTATATTGTAAATCTGGGCCATGGTATCTTGCCGAATGTTCCGGTCGATCATGCTAAAGCTTTTGTTGATACCGTGAGAGATTATCATTAATCAATAACATAGATGTCTGAATCATCGATAAAAGAAAAATTTGAATTATTTGTTTACAACCTGCAGGATCAAATCTGTAAGGCCCTGGAAAAGTTCGAACCGGAAAAGCGTTTCAAAGAAGATCTGTGGGAACGTGAAGGCGGTGGTGGCGGACGAACCCGGGTCATTGAAAAAGGAGATGTGTTTGAAAAAGGCGGAGTGAACTGTTCTTCGGTTCACGGTGAGTTACCCGAGCCTGTCCGCGTTCGTTTTGGTGTAGAAAAGGGCGATTTTTTCGCCACCGGGGTTTCGTTGGTTATTCATCCCCAAAGTCCATTAATTCCTACCGTACATGCCAATTTCAGGTATTTTGAATTATATAATGACGATGGCAGCATTAAGGATGCGTGGTTTGGCGGGGGAGCTGATTTGACGCCTTATTATTTATGGGAAGAAGACGCCATTCATTTTCACAGCGTATTAAAAAAGGCCTGTGATCAACAGGATGAATCCTTTTATCCCCGGTTCAAAAAAGAATGTGATGAGTATTTTTTTAACTCACATCGCGGCGAGGCAAGGGGCATCGGGGGACTTTTCTTCGATTATCTTCGGGCAGACGAACATCAATCTATTAACGACTGGTTTCGTTTTGTAACCGGAGTCGGGTCTGTTTTTATTGAAACATATGTTCCTATCGTTGAGCGTCGCAAAGACCTGGCTTATACCGAAATACAGCGATATTTCCAGGAAATTCGTCGTGGACGTTACGTGGAATTTAATTTGATTCACGATCGTGGTACCTTATTCGGACTGAAAACAAAAGGAAGAATTGAATCCATATTGATGAGCCTGCCACCACGCGTACGCTGGGATTATGATTTTACTCCTGATCCGGGATCAGCAGAAGAGCGTTTGATAACCTTGTTGAAGAAGCCGCAAAACTGGCTGGAAAATGTGGAATGAATTTACATTGAATCATTAAGAAGGATTGAATCATGAAAGATTATGGAAATTACCCATATGTAAGAGGCCGCAGATTGCGGTCGAGTGCCACCATTCGTGAAATGGTAGCTGAGAACCGGGTTCATACCGATGATCTGATGGCCCCCGTGTTTGTGATGGAAGGGAAGAGTTTGAAAGAAGAAATTTCTTCCATGCCTGGCTATTATCGATATACCTTAGATTTGCTGGTAGAGGAAGCCAAAGAGTTGTATACCCTCGGCGTCAAATGTATACTGCTTTTTGTGAAAGTGCCAGACAATTTAAAGGATAATGAAGGAACCGAGGCATTGAATAAAAACGGCCTGATGCAGCGGGCCATCAAAGAGGTTAAAAATGCCATTCCGGAAATGTGCGTGATGACGGATGTGGCACTTGACCCTTATTCCAGCTATGGACACGATGGCGTAGTCATAAACGGTAAAATCGTGAATGATCAAACCGTTGAAATTTTGTCTCGCATGTCGCTGAGCCATGCGGAGGCAGGGGCCGATTTTGTAGCTCCATCCGATATGATGGATGGCCGCATTGGGGCTATCAGGGCAACGCTGGAAGAAGCCGGGTTGCACGACAAGGGAATCATGGCTTACAGCGCCAAATATGCTTCCTGTTTTTACGGGCCATTTCGGGATGCATTGGATTCTTCTCCGGGTTTTGGTGACAAGAAAACGTACCAGATGGACTTTGCAAACGTCCGTGAAGCGGTCAAAGAAGCAAGACTTGATGTCAACGAAGGAGCCGATATCGTGATGGTAAAGCCCGGATTGCCTTATCTGGATGTTATTCGGGCCGTGAAGGAAGATGTCCATGTTCCGGTTTCGGTTTATCATGTCTCAGGCGAATATGCCATGATCAAAGCGGCTGCTCAGAAGGGCTGGCTGGATGAAGATAAAGCCGTGATGGAAGTCATGACTTCGTTCAGGCGTGCCGGTGCCGACCTCATTGCTACCTATTTTGCCAAGGATGTGGCAAAGAAATTGAACCGTTAAATGAATTTTTAACAATTATTAAAATTGCTGTAACTATTTATGCTGGAAAAAAGCCAGGAACTATTCGAACGTGCACAGAAAATCATTCCCGGTGGAGTGAATTCCCCGGCACGGGCTTTCAAATCGGTTGGCGGAACGCCTCCTTTTATAAAAAAAGCTGTAGGAGCCTTGTTATTTGATGAAGATGGTAATGAATATATCGATTTTGTAGGATCATGGGGGCCGATGATCCTGGGCCACGCTTATAAGCCGGTCATCGAGGCTGTGAAAGCTGCTGCAGAATCATTCCACTTCATTCGGTGCCCCAACCGCCATAGAAGTAGAACTTGCCGAATTGATACTTTCGATGGTCCCCGGAGTCGATAAAATCAGGATGGTGAATTCCGGAACGGAAGCGACAATGAGTGCTATTCGTGTGGCCCGTGGGTTTACCGGCCGGGATAAGATTGTCAAATTCGAAGGTTGTTACCATGGGCATGCCGACTCTTTTTTGATAAAGGCGGGAAGCGGTGCTCTCACATTGGGCACTCCGAACAGTCCGGGAGTAACCGAAGGAACAGCAAAAGATACATTGCTGGCTCGTTATAATGATTTGGGCAGTGTTCAGCAATTGTTCGAAGAAAATAAAGGAGAAGTGGCTGCCATCATTGTTGAACCGGTAGCCGGTAATATGGGTTGTATCCCGCCCGAGAAAAACTTCCTTAAAGGATTGAGACAGCTATGTGATGATTATGAAGTTGTTTTGATTTTCGATGAGGTTATGACCGGTTTTCGTCTGGCTCCGGGTGGGGCGCAGGAATTATTTGGAATTCAGGCCGATATGGTCACGTATGGAAAAATCATCGGTGCCGGCTTGCCCGTCGGGGCTTATGGTGGCAAAAATGAAATTATGAATATGGTTTCCCCGGTCGGACCGGTTTACCAGGCCGGGACATTATCCGGAAATCCATTGGCGATGAATGCCGGTTATGCTTTATTGAAGGAACTCAAAGATAATCCCGGACATTATTTTCAATTAGAACAGAAAGCGTATCACCTCGAAAGCGGTATAAAGAAAGCATTCGATGCTTATGACATTCCCAATCATATCAACCGGGTTGGCTCGATGATAACGGTATTTTTCACAAAAGAAACGGTGATAGATTTTGACTCGGCTCAAACAACCGATACGGATAAGTTTAAGACGTTTTTCCACGAAATGTTAAAAGAAGGCATATATTTGCCTCCGTCCAATTATGAAGCATGGTTTGTTTCCGATGCTCATACTTTTGAAATGCTCGACCGCACGATCGCGGCCGCACACAAAATTGCGAACAAATATTTAAGATAAAGTTTAGAATCAGGTATCATGAAAAAATCGGCGTTGACCACGGTCTTTTTAGTTGTTCTTATAGATTTACTAGGATTTGGCATAGTTCTGCCTTTGCTGCCCTTTTATGCAAAAACATTCAGTGCCGGGGCTATCGCCATCGGACTTTTGTATAGTATTTATTCCTTTGCCCAGCTGATATTTTCCCCGATTTGGGGAGGGTTATCCGACAAGATTGGCCGGCGCCCCATTATGCTTTTGAGTACTTTTGGGAATGTTATTGCATACATTATGTTTGGCCTCGCGGGCTCATTAACGGTGTTATTTTTATCCCGACTGGTTGCCGGTATTATGGGTGGAAATATTTCAACCGCGCAAGCTTATGTAGCCGATGTAACTACTCCGGAAGAGCGTTCAAAGGGCATGGGAATGATTGGCGCAGCTTTTGGTATTGGATTTGTAATTGGCCCGGCCATCGCAACGGGTTTAATTCACCCTGAATTTTCGCATTTGATTGAATTGGCAGGATTTACACATCTGGCACATATTGTAGCCGCTCATAAGTATGAAGTACCTGGATTTTTTGCTGCTCTGATGTCGTTCTGTAGTTTCCTTTTAGTCATTTTTAAACTGCCTGAAACAGTCGATAAAGAACATAAAGTCGTTCAGGATGCCAAACGGGTAGAGCGGAACAGCATTTTCTCCCGGAAATTCTGGAAGGTTCTGACGGAAGAAAGTCAAATGGGGAAAAAGAGCATTTTTATCTGGCTCCTGATTTCTGTTTTTATGCTTTCTTTTGGACAATCGAGTATATACAGTGCATTCCCGCTTTTCGCCAATAAAGTGCTGCACATGAGTGCGGAGCAGGTGGGAATTCAATTCTTTTATATCGGTTTGATTGCCGTATTCATTCAGGGAGGATTGATTCGTCATTTAGCTAAAAAATATGATGAAGAAAAGATCTTTTTGACAGGAAATGTCCTGATGGTGATTGGCCTTGGATTACTAAGTATCGCTGTTACAAAGCCGTTATTGATGGTATTTCTCGGTTTGATGGCTGCCGGAGTCAGTTTAAACGTGCCCGTAATGAACAGTTTGATTTCTCAGCGCGCCGACCCGAAACAGGTTGGTAAAGTAATGGGAACCTCTCAAAGCATTTCCGGTCTGGGGCGTGTCATTGGTCCTGCATGGGGCGGTTTGCTTTTCGTCTTTGCACACTATTTGCCGTTTATCGGTACAGCGGTAATCATTTCAGTGATCATCATTGCCGGTATTAAACTGGTGAAAGATAAGAATGAAATGAAAGCCAAAGCTGCCGCTGAGTCCGAAGTACCTGCCTGATTGAGGGCAATGAGCTTTGGGTATAGCGTTAATCAGATTTTGTATTATATAATCAAATAATATTTTCCGTCATCCGTCATCCGTCATCCGTCATCCGTCATCCGTCATCCGTCATCCGTCATCCGTCATCCGTCATCTCCATTATTCAACGAGCCGTCGAAAGGTGACGGATACAAAAAAGAATAATTCAGGATCCGTTTTAGTTTTTCATTACTTACAATTTTAAAACTGGTATTAGAATCATCCTGGAATGTTGGCGGTTTCAAATTGAGCCGTCTGGCCATAGCGGTATAATATTCTTTTCGGGTTGGATGCTCATCGGTGCAGGCATTAAAGATTTCTTTATGTATATCCTGGTGAATAATTTCATAAAGAATACGAACGCTGTCATCCAGGTGAATCATATTTACTGGAGCATTCCCATTCATAAGATTGGTTTTCCCGGCCAAAAAACGTGCCGGATGGCGGTCATATCCGTAGAGTCCGCCAAAACGGATTATGGTGGACTCAAAGTTGTTTTGTGAATCCAAAAACATATCTTCGACTTTCAGTAAGGCATGATCGTTATCTCGAGGAAGCCCTTTGGTATCCCGTTCCTGCACGTCACGATTCAATTCAGGGTAGACGGATGTTGAACTGATGAATACTACAAAAGTTATCAGGCTGTGGTTTAAATGATGGATTAGTGACTTCATCTGTTGTATATAAAACGAGCCATCGCCATGACCACGAATACCGGGCGGAATCGCAACTATCAGGATGTCGGCATCAAAAAAATCATCAACAAATTCGCCATTGACCTCAGGATTCAAAAAGACTTCATAAGGTTCAATTTTGGCATCTTTCAAAACGGGAAATTTATTTTGGGATGTCGTAGAACCCTTGACACGATACCCATTTTTTTTTAATTCTTTGGCGAGGGGGAATCCAAGCCAGCCGCAACCCAATATACTTACCGTTTTACTGATTAAATCCATTAAAATGGCCATCTTTTATCATTAATAGTCATCATAGTACATCATTATTAATTTATTGGCAAACAATAGGATCTGTCATCCTTCACAAAAAAAGCCACCCGATGTGCTAGTGGCCTTCCTTTCTGAAATAGGTTAGATCTTAGAATAACGAATGTAAAGCGAAACCAACAATAAGTGTGTGATTTATGTAGTGTTTGAATGGGAAAAGTCGTAAGATTGCTTCTTCCTGAATTTCTGTTAAAGTTTCATAATCAGGGAAGATATTTGGAGAGGGATTTTAAATCATACAAATTAAAATGAGCTGGAACACTATAATTGGATTGTTTGCGGCATCCTGTACAACGGTTGCCTTTCTGCCACAGGCATTAAAAGTCTTAAAAACAAAAGATACTCAAAGCATTTCTTTCTGGATGTACTTGTTATTTAATACCGGTGTTTTTACATGGCTTATATATGGTCTTATGATACATAGTTTTCCAGTCATATTAGCCAATGCCATTACTCTTTTATTGGGAAGCTGGATACTGATTTTAAAGCTTAGGTATGGATGACAGGTTACCCGATATATTATGTTTGAGAATAGGTTGTTTTACATATATAAGTCAGGTTTTGAACGATAAATTGCAGGCCCCTGTTTAATTAAAGACGTGTAGTGATATCTCAAAATATATTTAATAAAACAGGAGTAATCAGGCAATGAAGTTATTTAAATTGATGTCATCTGTAGTAATTCTCTCTTTCATGCTGATGAGCTGCAGTAAAAAAAACAGTAAGATGAATAATGAGAACTCGATGGCGCAATCGACAACAATGTCGGCAACGAATGAAGCTTCAGCATCAAATAGTACCTTTTCCACCAGCCTTTCCGGTGGAAATGAAGTTCCCGATGTCGTTCAGTCTAATGCGAGTGGTAATGCCTATTTTAAAGTTAACAGCGACAGTACCGAAATTTATTACACCGTGGATTTAGCAAAAGCTGATAGTGTAATTATGTCCCATATTCATTATGGTACTTCAAGCGATAACGGACCTATTGCTGTATGGCTCTATCCGGAATCTCAAAGGCCTTCCTTAATGGCCGGACCCATAAATGGCAAGCTGATATCCGGCGTCATAACCGATAGCACACTTAGCGGGCCTATGCAAGGTAAATCTGTACTTGATTTGATTCATGCTATGGAACACGACAGCGCCTATGTTCAGGTTCATACCAAAGCCCATCCTGAAGGTGAATTGCGTGGACAAATTGGGATGAAGTAAAGAACGTAAGACATTTTTCGTAAAAAAAAATCAGTCCATTTTAGTAGTTTGAGACAACGTAAGGGGATTTTTATGCCTGATTCGAATTCGCGAACTTGTCCGGTTTTCCTGGAGTTGTGTGAAGAGCGTAAAAGAATTGAAAATATTTAAAAAAAGATGGACGAAAATGGAATTTCGATCGTTGTTTAGCATACGGTTAGCGATTTCGTAATGGTAAATTTACATTAGCCGTTCAATAATTATTGGCTTAGTGATCCTTTAGTCTTATTTTTGGGCACTATTTATTTCTGATGATATTTAATTTGATGTGCCGAGTACTTGTGGATCTGAAATTTTTATATGTCTCCTGAGATAATACATTATATAATCAAGTACGGTTATCCAGCTATATTTGCTCTTGTTTTTTTACAGGAAGTTGGGGTGCCGGATCCGGTTCCCAATGAATTAGTTTTGATGTTTTCCGGTTACTTAAGTTTTAAAGGTATTCTCAATTTACCGGAAATTATTATTATAGCACTGCTGGCAGATTTCACAGGTACCAGTATATTGTATACATTGTTTTATTTCTTCGGAAAATTTCTTATTAAACATAAACCGAGGTGGATACCTATTTCGCATGATATGATTAATAAGATGTCTGAACGAGTTGAAAATGGAGGGGTTTTAACCATTTATATGGGAAGACTGACACCATTTTTAAGAGGTTATGCTTCGGTTATTCCCGGTTTGCTGCGCGTTAAACCGCAAAAATTTTTACCAATAGCCTTAATCTCTTCTATAACATGGGCTGGTTTTTATCTGTCTGTTGGAAGATTGTTAGGCCCCTATTGGGCAAAAGTTTCCGGTTATTTGAAATACGCTCTTATCGCAATATTGCTTATTTTTATAAGTATTGGAATTATCAGGTATTTTCAGAAGCGAGCTTCTAATAAAACAGCAGAAGATGCCGTTTAATATTTGAATAATTGTGTTTTATCGATTTTGTGTGAACAAACAACAACATTTTAAATATAATATTTAATGAAGGTCCATCTGGTATCAGAAACACCTTTTGTAAGAAAAGGTAATGGTGTTCATACTGCTTTTGTGGAATCGGTAGAGCTGTTAAAAGAGAAAAACGATATCGAAGTTGTTGTTAATGAAGAAGGATCGGGAGACGTTTTTCACAGCCACACATACGGACCTTATTATTTTTGGAAGGGAAGAAACTACAAGGGGCGGCGTATTCATACTGCGCATGTTATACCCGATTCAATCAAAGGTTCTTTGCCCAAATGGAAATACTGGATGCCATTTATGAAATGGTATTTTCGAAAAGTATTCAATTATGCGGATGTCATTATTGCACTTTCCCCAACGGTTGAATCGGAAATCCGGAAACTCGGTGTTGACCGACGGATAGAAAAAATTAATAATCCTGTTTTTATCGATCGGTGGAAACGGAATGAAGAAATGCGTAGGCTGGGCCGCAATAAGCTGGGTATTAAAGACGATGAATTCGTTGTTCTTGGAGTCGGACAATTGCAACCACGCAAAGGTATTGAGGATTTTATTGATATAGCTTATGCCATTCCGGAAGCAAAGTTCGTCTGGGCAGGAGGCCGGCCATTTGGGGCCTTAACAGAAGCCGTTTCAAGAATTAATGCCCGTGTTTCGGAAGCCTCGGACCGTATTTTGTTTACAGGTATGCTCGATTTGAAGGATATGCCACATCTCTATGCGGCTGCTGATGTATTTTTGTTTCCTTCATACCAGGAAAATTGCCCATTGGCCCCCATAGAAGCAGCTGCCAGCGGTATGCCTGTGGTTTTTCGGGATATAAAAGAATACGAGACTTTATATGAATATCCGTATTTAAAAGCTCGGAAAACACATGATTTTATTGAAGTTACGCGCCGACTTATGTCTGATAAAGGGTATTATAAAGAGGGGCAGAATATTTCTGAAAAACTTATTACACAATTCGACAGAAATATGATTCGTCGCAGGCTTATCGAATTATATTTTCAATTAGCTACTGCCGAGGCCAGGGAAAAAGCATTCGCACATCCGATTAAGGTTTAATTAGCTGGTATCAGTGATATAAATCAAAAAGGGTTGCTAATATTCAATTAACAACCCCTGATTTCATTTCAAAATAATATCATCATCCGCCATGATGATTTCCGTGATTATCTCCTCCCCATCCGCTATGATTTGATGAGAAGTTATTCCACCACGAAATACCACCATGATCTTCGTGGCCATCCCGGTTGTTATCTTCAAAAGCATGAAATGATCGCAATATGTTCCATCTGATAGCCCATTCGTCATACTTGTTCGTTGGATCTAATACTTGTCCGTTTCTTCCAGTAAACCAATTGGTAACATCAACCTTAATAGTTGCATTATATTTATTTAAGGAATCTGATACGGTGAGTGGAGGATTAAGTATGACATTTACATGTCCGCGAATACCAGAATTAAATGTAAAATGTTTTCCTTTATAGAAACCTTTGATAATGATTGAATATCGTGCAGAATCAGAAACAAAATCTGAATCTATGACGGTTTCATTAGGAAGAGGAGGATGAATTAAGAATGAAACGTCGCCATATGTTCCTTTAGGCAGATCGTTAATGCCTACTTTGGTAACGGTTGTATCCAGATTAAGATCCAGCACCATAGGTCCCGATTCAAACTCTGTTGAATCCGCATCTATGACTCCGGTAGAATCGTGACACATTTCATATTCTCTTTTTCGTTCGTAATATCCGGTGCTGTCACTTCCTTGTTGCACACCGTGAAATTCAATCCTTTCGATGAGTATTTTAGCCGTATCAATTTTAATAATACTGGTACTGTCGGTTGCGGCAGTACTGTTTCCAAATGCTACGTTAGGATTACCTGAACCCGGATTTGTAGAAGATGTCTGTATGCTTAGTTGAGTATTGGCTGTTTTCATGGAGCGACTGCCCGACAATTGGTTACAGGCGCTCATCACTAGCAATGCTGTTACTGCAATACACGTATTTTTGAGCGTATTCATAGAAACTCGATTTTTTTGGGGTTAATAGTAAAATCGACCGTTTGTAGATTGGCAGTAATCAACAGTGGCTTAAACATATAAATGAATATTGAAATTTAAAAGTAAAATATGGTTACACATGTTATATCTACTTTCATTCATAAATACACATGAAGTTATACCTTACCCCTAAAGCCAGGCAGTATTAACAGGATGGATCTCTTTTGATGCCGTATTTTAAAAAGTTTTTAAATGGCTAATCGGGTAGAATCTTGTTGATGTATCTTAAAATAAAGATATAGGTCTCGCATCGTTTGATATAACATGAAATGTTTTGGATATCTCATGAAATCTTTAACTAATATGAGAAACTCTTCATTATTTAACTGGCCTTTTAAAAGCTTTTCTGATTGTTCAATACACTTTATTTCTGTCATTTCTCTCCCCTTTTAATAGATTTATACTATCAATGCTTAAAAGATACCTGAAGTGACTGATGCTTACATCAATGGGGAAAATTTAATTATATAATTATAAGGCTATGATAATTGGAACTTCAATTAAACTGCCGTATTACTAGTAGAGCAGTTTAAGATATGTTTTGTCAAATGTTTAATTTGTCTTGTAAATAAGTGTCTAAAAAGCGTTGAACGTTCCTATATTTATTAATGAACCTCTTGTATTAAAGAAGATGAGGGTACAATTAACGGCAGATTTCTTTTCTTATTCATTTTCACTTCATCCGGAATCTTGAGCAATAATGAGAGGATTCACTCATAACGCAGGGCATCAATCGGGTCGAGATGAGCCGCACGACGCGCTGGGAAATATCCAAATAAAACGCCAACCAATCCTGAAAATACAAATGCGATAATGATGATAGTCGGGTTAAATACAAATGGTATGTTTAATGCTGAACAGGCGATATTGGCACCAACTAATCCGATAGCAATGCCCAAAAAGCCACCCAGCAGAGAAAGCATGATAGCTTCGACAAGAAATTGCATCAAAACTTCCCGCCCTAATGCCCCGATAGCGAGACGAATGCCAATTTCACGTGTTCGCTCAGTTACAGAAACAAGCATAATATTCATAATTCCAATGCCCCCTACAAGTAAACTGATAGCCGCTACCGCTCCAAGAAATGTAGTCAGAACTCCGGTTGTGGTGGCCATAGTGCTGGCAATTTCTGCCATATCCTGAACATTAAAATTATTTTCTTCACCGGTTTTAATCCGTCTTCTCTGTCTCATTAAGTTTTCTATGTCTTTTTGAATCCGGCTTGTAATACCCGAATTTTGGGCTGATATATAAATAAGAGAAATATTTTCATCTCCGGTGAATCTACGCTGTAAAGCATGTAAAGGTATAATAACCGTGTTGTCCTGGTCCATTCCAAAAGTTGATTCTCCTTTAGATGCTAAAACACCGATGATATGACATGAAACCGTGCCCAGGCGAATAGTGGCTCCTATGGGGTTTTGCCGGCCGAAGAGTTCTTTTCGTACGGTTTCGCCTAATATACAGACGAGTTTGCCTGCTTTTATTTCTGATTCTGTAAATCTTCGGCCAATGTTAACTGGCCAATTCCTGACGTCCAGAAAACCATTGGTTGTGCCAGTGATCGTTGTCGACCAGTTTTCGTTGCCATAAACGGCTATAGCTGTTGATGATGCCGATGGGGCAATAGCGGCAATGCCGGATATATCCCGTTCAATGGCATCTGCATCGTTTATTTTTAATGGTGGGGCATTGGACCGTATACCACCCGGACCAGGACGGGTTCCGGTTCTCACAATCAGCAGATTACTTCCAAGACTCTGTATTTCATCCGTAATATATTTTGTCGCTCCTCCGCCTAATGTCACCATACTTATAACAGCGGCAACACCAATGACGATACCGAGAATGGTGAGAGATGAGCGCAAAATATTTCGGCCAATTTCACGCAATGCTAAACCAAGAATACTCCAGATCATTTTGCAGGTTCTCCTTGAAATTCGTGATTTACGATATGCCCGTCCAAAAAATGTATGGTACGGTGTGCATAATCGGCCATATCTGGTTCGTGGGTAACCATAGCGATGGTGATCCCCATTTTTTCATTCAAATCGGTGAGTACCCTCATGATTTCGTGGCTGCTGTTGGAATCCAGGTTACCGGTCGGTTCATCAGCAAGCAGTAAGTAAGGATCCGTGACGATGGCTCTGGCAATAGCTACTCGTTGCTGTTGTCCACCGGAAAGTTCACCGGGCGTATGATGTTCCCAGCCAATCAAGTCAACAGCTTTTAGAGCCTGAAGTGCTTTTCTCCTGCGTTCCGATTTCTTAACACGACGGTAAATAAGAGAAAGTTCAACATTTTCCAGTGCCGTTGTTCTTTTCAACAGGTTGTAACCCTGAAATACGAAACCAAGGTAATGTCTGCGCAATAAAGCCCGTTGATTATGGGTTAATTTCCCTACTTCAACATCTTTAAAACGATAGGAACCAGAAGTTGGCGTATCCAGGCAACCAATCATATTCAAACAAGTAGACTTTCCGGAACCGCTCGGTCCCATGATGGCAAGAAATTCACCACTTGGAATGCACAAGTCAATGCCGTCAAGTGCTCTGACTTCAGCTAGCCCATTACCATAAATTTTATGAACATTCTCAAAAATAACGAGTGGATTCCTGCCCTTAGTGGCGCAGGCCGTATGTTGATCCATTATGCGTTTATCATCGAGTGCTTCCATGATGAATTGAGTCTTTTATGGATGAATGGATCTTCCGGAACCAGAACTCGTTTGAGTAGTTTTTCCACTTATGATATCTATTATAACGGAAGAGCCTTCTTTTACATTTCCGGATAGGACTTCAGTATAAATTTCATCGGTTACCCCTGTTTTTAGGGGTAAAGGAACTGGTTTTTCATCGCGTATTATCCACACGACTTTACCTGCAGGGATGCTGCTTTCTGATATTTCAGGAGGTGTAAATCTCAAAGCACTATTAGGAATCAGCAAGGCATTATTAATGGATTTTGTCGTTATTTCGGCTGTAGCAGTCATACCGGGGCGCAGAACCAAATCTTTATTATCCACATCCAATATTCCTTTGTAAGTAACGACACCTTCAACTTTCTGGGAGGCAAAATATAACTTGGTTAAACGTGCGGGAAATGTTCGGTTTGGATAAGCATCGACTGTAAATGTTGCGTTTTGTCCTTTTCTGACCTGCCCAACATCTGCCTCGTCGATATCAACATTCAGTTGCATGTGGGTTAAATCCTGGGCGAGGGTAAAAAGAACCGGAGTTTGAAACGATGCCGCAACAGCTTGTCCGGGTTCTATATTTCTAGTTAGTACGATACCATCAAACGGTGAGATAATTTTAGCTTTGCTCAGGTTTGTTTCCGCTACATTCAATGAAGCCTCAGTCGTCTGAATCTGGGCTAGTGCACTTCCTTCCGCTGCCTGGGCTCGTTTTAAAGAAGCCTGGTAATTTTCATAATCTTGTTTCGACAAATAAGTTTGAGCGTAAAGCTTTTCAGCCCGTTCCATGAGCTGACGCTGTTCGTTAAGTGTAGCTGAAGCTTGTGTGAGTGAAGCTTGTGCTGATGCCAGAGCTGCTCTCGATTGTAAAACCTCGGCTTCTAAGCGTTTTGTATCGAGCACAGCTAATACTTGTCCTGTTTTTACCAGATCATTAACGTCCACATTTACAGTTTTTATTAATCCGGATAATTCACTTCCGATTTCTACCGTATTAACAGGCTCCAGGTTGCCGGTGGCCGTCACTTTGATGACCAGGTTGCCCCTTTTGACTACCTCCGTCTTATATTGAATAGTATTTATTTGTCGAAAATTGAACCAATAAATCAGTGCTGTTGCAACGATTAATAATATGATAATACCTGATATCCACTGCCATTTTTTCCTGCGAATTCCTGTCTGATCCAAGCCAAGTGTTTTTTCGATATCGTCATCCCCGGTGAGGTTTGTTTCCGTTTCTGAGGAATGTTGTTGCCTGGATTCATTGATTGATGATACAGAATCAGGAAAGCTTTTGCTATCTTGTTTCATGACTCGCTGATCGGGTGACACGGCTTTTAAAAGTCCGGGTGATTAATTGAATTACAATACTAAGTTACATTGATAACCCTTATAGAAGTGCCAGATAAACCCTTATAACAAACGTCGATATTTTCTTTTAGGATTATCAAGGGATGCACTACAAGTAATTAAAAAGAGACAATAAGAAATGGTTATTTATAAATTAATATTGTTTTGTATGATGTGCGAAGGGTATATAAATTTAGAATAAGCAATTAGTTACTAAAATTAGCTTTTATAAACTATTCCCTAAATGGCATCCAATCGAATCTTAAGGAGGAGCATCTGTTTTATACTTTTCTGTTTATTATTTCACAGCCTGAATTTTACGGTTGAAGCCAGATCGCAGTTTGCCGATCAAGACAGCACTTATAAAAACAAGTACCTGATATTGCCTGCCATATCAGTGAGTCCGGAAACGAGTTTGATGCCGGGAATGTCTGGAGAAAATGGATTTCCGGGATTAGATTAAGGTTGGATTTGAATCCTTGGGATACCAATAATCTTCGGCTTGATTTTGGCATCGTATCGCATACCTCGGGATTTTCACCTTATATCCGGAGAAGTGTTCTGAAAATAGGGTGATGAGTAAGAACCACAATATAGTACATACATGATGAACCGTGATTCTTACTCAATAAAATTTATAATTTTGAAAACCGTGATTGAAAGAACCGCAAATATTCTGGTTCATATTCGAATTTAAGTCCGGTTATTTTATCGCGGTAACTATACACTTCTTCAATGGATTCTGCGACCACATCCATATGGGCCTGGGTATAAACCCGGCGGGGTATAGTCAGGCGGACTAATTCCAGTTTGGGGTAATGATGTTTGCCGGTTTCTTTGTCTCGTCCGGCGGAGACTACGCCGCGTTCCATACTCCGGACGCCCGAATCCAGGTAAATTTCGGCTGCAAGTGTTTGCGCCGGCAGTTGATCTTGTGTAAGGTGAGGCAAAAAACGTTTGGCATCCAGGAATACTCCATGGCCACCAATAGGAAGCACGATAGGAACGCCCGCATCAATTAGTTTCTGTCCTAGGTACTCAACCTGTCCGACCCGTGCCCTGATATGATCTTCGTCCACCGATTCAGAAATACCGATAGATAATGCCTCCATATCACGTCCGGCCATGCCTCCATATGTATGCAGGCCCTCATAGATAACCACCATATTTCGGGCTTTATCGAATAAATCGGGATTATTGAGTGCCAGGAAACCGCCAATATTAACTAATGCATCTTTCTTGGCGCTCATCGTGGCACCGTCGGTCAATGAACAAATTTCAAGTACAATTTCACGTATCGATTTGTTTTGGTAACCGGGTTCCCGCTTTTTTATGAAATAGGCGTTTTCGGCAACCCGCGTCATATCGTGAATAATTGGAATACCATATTTTTGTGTTAATTCACGAACGTCATGCAGATTTTTTAGCGAAATAGGCTGACCACCGGCCATATTCACCGAAGTTGCCATTGAAACGTATGGTATTTTATCAGGACCTTTTTCTTTGATAAGGCTCTCGAGTTTGTTCAGATCGATATTAGCCTTAAATGGATGTTCATTTTCGGGATCATGAGCATCATCGATGATGACATCTGCAAAAGTACCGCCAGCTAATTCCTGGTGCAGTTTTGTGGTTGTGAAATACATATTCCCGGGAATAAAATCACCCGGTTTAATCATGATTTTGGAGATGATATGTTCCGCTCCTCGTCCCTGGTGCGTAGGAACAATATATTTGTAGCCATAATAGTTACGAACGGCATCTTCCAGGTGGTAAAAATTTTCACTTCCGGCATAAGCTTCATCTCCCAGCATCATTCCAGCCCATTGCCGGTCACTCATGGCCGAAGTACCGCTGTCGGTTAGTAAGTCGATATATACATCTCGTGAACGGAGCAAAAATGTATTAAAGCCGGCATTCTCGATCGCATTTTGCCGTTCTTCACGAGAGATAATGCGGACCGGTTCCACCATTTTAATTTTATAGGGTTCGGCCCAGGATCGTTTCTTTTCAGGGTTTTTCATATCGCGCCTCAAAATAGATTATATGTTGCCCAATTCGATTTGTTTCCAATTCCTGCCACGACACTTTCAAGTCGATACAACCAAATAGATTTTGGACCATTCAATGATTTTTAAAGACTAGTTATTAAGAATTAAATCACTGAATACTAATGCATAAATAGTTATGCGTCCGAATTACAACAGAACAAACATATAGGCAATATTTAAGATAATCAAGACCTAAACAATTAATGCGTCAAGAATATGTTATGGGTTCATATATCCCGGTTATGTACGAGAATAGACACAATATGATTTTGGAATGAAACGGATTTAATAACTTGTTCATAATTCGGATTTAATTATCTTAAATATATTTCACTAAAAAATAGCTTTCATCAGTTTAAACAAATGGAGGATAAATGAATTTGACGCCTTTACATTCCGATATCATTATTGAACCATTTAAAATTCGTTCGGTTGAGCCTATCCGGTTTACAACGATGAAAGAACGCCAAGCGTTGTTGAAAAAAGCGGGTTATAATCCGTTTTTGTTGAAAGCCGAAGACGTGCAGATTGATTTATTGACCGACAGTGGTACCGGGGCCATGTCAAAATATCAGTGGTCGGGGATGTTGGCTAGTGACGAGTCATATGCCGGATCGAATTCCTTCTACAAACTAGAGGCGGCGATTCGGGATATTATGGGATTTAAACATGTTATTCCCACACATCAGGGGAGGGCTGCGGAAAATATTTTATTTTCAACGATAGCTTCGAAAGGGGATGTTATTCCCAGTAATACCCATTTTGATACAACGAGGGCACACGTTGAACACGCCGGGGCAGAAGCAAGAGACCTTGTTATTCCGGAGGGACGTCAACCGAAAACAATCCATCCTTTCAAAGGGAACATGGATTTGAATCTTCTTGAGAAAACCATAAGGGACATCGGTTCCGATAGGATCCCTGTCATAATGCTGACAATAACTAATAATTCGGGCGGCGGACAGCCAGTGAGTATGGAAAATATTCGAAAATCGTCTGAAATAGCACACGCGAATGGGATTCCCTTTTTTATTGATGCCTGCCGTTTTGCGGAAAATGCGTGGTTTATCAAGACCCGCGAAGAAGAATATGCTGATAAATCTCCTATTGAAATTGCCCGTGAAATATTCAATTATGCTGATGGTTGTACGATGAGCGCAAAGAAGGATGGTATGGCAAATATTGGCGGCTTTATAGCTTTGAATGACGATAAGATGGCTGAGGATTGCCGAAGTCTTGAAATCTTAACGGAAGGATTCCCGACGTATGGAGGAATGGCAGGTTATGACATGGAGGCTATTGCACTTGGACTCTATGAAGCGCTCGATGAAAAATACCTGAGATACCGGATACGAACCATTTCTTATTTGGGTGACAAATTGACGAATGCCGGGGTTCCAATTGTTTTACCAACCGGTGGACATGCCGTTTATATTGATGCGGGATCAATACTATCTCATATTCCGCCAACTTCTTATCCAGCATGGTCTTTTAACAATGCATTATACCTTTTGGGCGGGATTCGAGGGGTTGAGATCGGGACTGTTATGTTCGGTTTACAACCTGATGGCACAGAGAAACCGGCAGCTTTGGATTTGGTCCGTCTGGCTTTTCCCAGACGTGTTTATACACAAAGCCAGGTGGATTATCTCTCTGAGGTGATAATTTCAGTTTATAAACAAAGGGAAAAGCTAACGGGTTACCGAATTGTTTCACAATCCAATGTTTTACGTCATTTCACAGTTCAAATGGAACCGATTGTTGAATAAAAAAGCCCCGAACTAAAAGTCCGGGGCCTATGAGCGGGAAACGGGACTCGAACCCGCGACCCTCAGCTTGGGAAGCTGATGCTCTACCAACTGAGCTACTCCCGCTTAAATTTTTAAGCTTGGATCCAGAACACTTTTTCTGCAGACATTTTAAGTCTTCAGGATTCGCTGAAATTTGGTGACTGTGGAAACAAAAAGCAACTGAAACCATTTGGGAAACATGATAAATAGCATTTGATTTCAAAGGTACAATAATAGTATGGTATCCATTTGCAAGTAAATTTGGTTTTTACTTACTTAAATCAAGTGAGGTTATTCATTATTCAGAAGACGAGGCGAGAAAATGTTATTCCTGTAACCGTATTGTCTTGAAGAGTAATATTGTAGGCTCTCCTTTGCTTTAAAGAATTTTAAAAACAGAATGCGATATCCTGTAATGCGGTTGTTACATTCAATTGGTTACTCATTTAAAAATACAACAGTATGAAAAAAGCCCTGAGTGTATTTCTTCTATTCCTGGTTGCCTGTCCCGGTTATTTGTTTGCTCAAATGAATGCGGTGACAACAGGAATAAACAGTAAAAATTCAGAAAAAGCAGCATTGAACTACCCGGCTGCGATGAGAGACAACAAAGTTGATAATTACTTCGGGACGAAAGTCCCTGTTCCATACCAATGGATGGAAAAACTAAATAGTCCCGCAGTGAAACAATGGGTTCAGAAAGAAAATAATCTGACCTTTTCATACCTGGATAAGATATCGCTTAGAAAGTGGATCCACAGCAAATACAAGGATTTATATAATTACGAACGAGTCGGTGTTCCTGACATGGAAGCCGGTAAACTTTTTTACAGTAAAAACAGTGGTCTCCAGAATCAATCGGTGATTTATGAGCAATCCGGCAAGGATGCAAAACCAAAAGAGATATTGGATCCCAATAAATTATCACCCGATGGATCCATTGATTTGGCATCCTATGTGGTTTCTCCAAATGGTAAATATATGGCTTATGCTTTATCTCAGGGTGGTTCAGACTGGCGAGAGTTGCACGTGATGAATCTTTCAACCGGCAAGGTCTTGAAAGACGAAATCAAATGGGTGAAATTCTCCGGAATTTCCTGGACTAAAGACAGCAAAGGATTTTTTTATTCCCGTTTCCCGGCACCACCCAGGGGGCAGATGATAAGTGACCGGGTCAGGAATCAGAAGTTATTTTATCATGTCGTCGGAACGTCACAATCCGCCGATAAATTGATTTACGAACGTAATGACATGCCAAAATGGATCATTGAAGGAGACGTATCTGAAAGCGGAAGATATTTGCTCATTTACATGGTACATGCTACTTCTAAAAACATGTTATACTACGCTAATCTGGGTCAGCCAGAGAGGCCGGATTTAACAGCAAAAATTAAACCGTTGTTTACAAAAAACGACGCCAGTTATACTCCGATTGGAACAGAAGGCAGCACGGTTTTTCTACAGACAACACTGGATGCCCCTAAAGGTAAAATCGTTGCGGCTAAGTTTACCGATCCGGATCCATCTCACTGGAGAACGATTGTTCCCGAGGGAGAAGGAGTCATCCAGAGTGCGACGATGGCTGATGGCAAAATTGTTGTAAGAACAATGTCCGTAGCCAAAAATGAAGTGCATATGTATTCAACAAATGGAGAACTGGATGCCACACTTCCACTTCCGGGTATCGGTACGGTGCGTTCTATTAGTGCTCGCAACGATTCACAGGATTTGTACTATAGTTTCACCTCCTTCTTATATCCCACGACGGTATATCATTATAACGTAGCAACCAAAAAGCAATCGGTGTTTTTTAAACCCAAAGTTGATTTTAATCCTGCCGATTTTGTGACGAAACAGGTTTTTTACAAGTCCAAGGACGGGACAATGGTTCCGATGTTTATTACCGCCCGTAAAGGCTTGAAAATGGATGGAAATAATCCGACGGTATTATATGGTTACGGAGGTTTCGATATCACCATAACTCCTTCATACAATCCGATGTTTCCGGTCTGGCTGGAAATGGGAGGAGTGTATGCCGTTCCAAATCTTCGGGGAGGTGGCGTATATGGACAAAAGTGGCATCAGGCCGGAATGCTGAACCACAAACAAAATGTTTTTAACGATTTTATTTCTGCCGCGGAATATCTAATTCATGAGAAATACACAAAGCCGTCACGTCTGGCAGTGCAGGGATATTCCAATGGCGGACTTTTAGTTGGCGCGACGATAACGCAACGACCGGATCTTTTTGGTGCGGCTTATGCCGGTGCCGGGGTCATGGATATGCTTCGCTATCAGAAGTTTTCCGGAGGCGAATACTGGACCTCGGAATATGGTAGCTCAGATAATCCAGAGGCATTCAAGTGGTTATACGCTTATTCCCCGTTACATAATATTAAAAAGGGAACGTGTTATCCGCCAACTATTATTACAACCGCGGATCATGATGATCGCGTCGTTCCCAGCCATTCGTATAAGTTTGCCGCTAAAATGCAGTACTCTCAGGGTTGTTCCAATCCGGTATTGATACGCGTCGAGACGGAAACAAGCCATGGCTATATGCCGACGGATAAACGAATTGCACAAACAACGGATGTATGGACATTCATCGCACACAATCTTGGTATTAAAGACCCAATGGAATGATTTTACACTCTTAATATATATTCTGTAAACCGGGGTTTCATAACGGAATCCCGGTTTTTTTCAAAGTTTTTCTTTTCGAATCGAAGCCATACAAATTTGGGAAGACAACTGCCATGCATAAGGGCCGCGGCTGCCTTCATAAAGGATGTGATAATAATTGCCATCATCAAACAGAGCCGGAAACCACATAGCTCCCCCGTCTTCAGAGCCCTTAGGACCGCAACCGAAAATTGGATTTCCCGGATGGCGTTCCCAGTGAATGAGATCTTTTGAACGGGCAAGACCAAAATAATCGGGTTGATCAATTAATGTCGAATTACCGCCGTACATCAAATAATAGAAATCGCCTTGCCTGAAAAGCCGGCCGGTGGTAATCTGGTTGTCCCATCCGCCTTTTTCCTGTGTTGTGAAGACAGGTTCTTCGGAAACTCGTTTAAAATGCAATCCATCCTGAGACGTTGCCATGTAAAATCCTACATAACCAACACCCGGTTTCTGTTTTTGATTAAGCAGGTATATCAGGTTGTCTTTTTTTATGACAGAAGGAACGTGCCCGACCATAACTTTGCCGTATTTTTTGAAATGAACGCCGTCGTCGCTGATCGCAAGGCCGGTAGAATTCGGCCCATTGCCTCTTCCCGAATAATAAAGATAAACCTTATTATTGAAGACAATAGGTGCTGGATCCAGTACGTATCGTTCATCGAAGGTGCCTTTTTTCCCGACATTTACAATAAATTCGCCATTATTTAGATCTTTGAATTTAAATGAACCGGGAGAAATGGACAGAATCTCTGCGACAGCGATCCGGTCATGGCGGAAATCAGTAGAGTTTGGTGTGATTCCGTTGCCACGATAATAGAGCAGGTGTTTACCTTTAAACTGAAGGGCAGATGGATTGGCTGTCCAATACTTTTTCCATGAGTTTCCAGTCGCGGGAATAACCGGATTATGGGGGTTGTGATGCCAGGTCAGACAATTCTTTCGAAAATCGTTGCTAAAAATATCCCATAATGGGATACCAGGTTCAATCGCTGAATTGACCTGTTTTATTGCGGTGGGAGTTTCTAAACCTCTGAATCCAATGGATCCGCCAATAATGCCCAAACCCGCTTTTTTTAGAAAATCTTTTCGGGATATCATATTGAATAAGTTTTATATCTACGTCCTAAAGTATGATTCACCTGCTTGACACGATTTATCAGGTGCTGAAATAATTTACCAAATTGTATCAGAACAACAATCTTTATAATTACGAAATTATTTCCAATTTAAGGCTTGACTCTCACGCGACGTCAGGGACTATCTTTGATTTAAGCTAATATTTCAAACTAACTGAGACACATAAATGGCTATTGGAAAATTTAAAATCGGGGAACTGTCCAGACAGACCGGAGTAACCATCCGGACACTTCGCTATTATGAAGAAATTGGATTGTTGAAGCCTTCGGAAAGAATGGATTCCGGGTACCGTTTATACGGACTGGAAGAAATTGAGCAGTTACAGCACATAATGTCACTCAAACAATTAGGCTTGTCTCTCGATGAAATTCATACCTGTCTGAACGATCCTGAATTTTCACCTGAAGATATGATTCGAAGGCAGTTAAAACAGTTGAAAGAAGAGATAGCCGTACAAAAACAATTGTACCGTCAACTGGAAATATTAGCTGATTTCATTCAAAGATCGGAGAAAATC
Organism: uncultured bacterium; assembly: GCA_963783355.1. GTDB lineage: Bacteria > Bacteroidota > Rhodothermia > Balneolales > DATFMH01 > CAWANF01. Next base: position 124,941 of record CAWANF010000012.1, on the reverse strand, counting down.
TCCATCGACGAACTCATAAAAACCATTCAAATTATGAAAACGTACGAGAAATATTATGCATCGGAACAGATGGATTATCTTGAAAAGCGTCGCGAAGAAATCGGTGATGACCGTATTCATGCGGTAGAACAGGAATGGGCAAAATTGATTGGCGAAGTGCGTACCGAAATCGAAAAAGGGACTGATCCCTTTGATGATACTGTGCAGGCACTTGCACAACGATGGCAGGCTCTGCTGAGGGAATTTACTGGAGGAGATCCCGGTATTCAACAATCCCTCAATACGATGTTTAAGAATGAAGATACGGAAGAAGCATCTCAAGGTGCCTTCGATCGAGAAGTAATGGACTATATCATAAAAGCGATGAAAGCCGGGAAAGATAAATAACTTGAATTGTGGGTATGGACATGCCATGGCATGCCCATAATTATTGTTATTCTGTCAACGTAAAACCCACCTTCATCGAGACCTGCCATTGGGTTACTTTGCCGTTTTCGATGCGTCCGCTCGATTCAGTTATTCGAAACCATCGCAAATCATGTATAGTTTTGGATGCTTTGCTGATGGCATTCTGAACCGCATCTTCCATACTTTTTTCTGAGGTTCCGGTGAGTTCGATAAGTTTATAAGTATGATTCTCCATATTGTTTGTCTCCTTAAAAGTTATTTTTTATTTACTCTTCGATAATCCAGTATAAATTCATTCAGCATGTCCACGGCCGCCGTGTCGATTACTCCCATCCGGTCGTAGGAAACAATTCCAACGTAACCCGTATTCCAGGTACTGGCAAGTGTCTGGCGATCACGGTTTAATACCAGCTTAACCGGTTGATAGAAATTCACCGAAATGGCAAAAGGTACCAAACCCCGTCCTGCATCCATCGCATTGATATGTAATCGCAGATAGGGGACTTCCGCTGCAGCCGGTTGGTCGGTATTGGGTAAAACATCCATGCCCTTCGATTGCAGATGGTCATGTAATTGTTTCTGCAATTTGGGAACATTGAGCTGTTCTTTTTCCGTAAGGTTTTTGTTGCCTTCCACGTTCAGGACAAAATAGAAATGGCCTATTCCATGTAAGGAACTAAGTTCTCTTTCTACCTCACTTTGTGCGAATGACCGGCTGGCCCACAAAGTGGTGATTATCAGAAAAAGAAATGTTAAAAGACGGGATGATTTCATGGCGGATTCCTTTTCGTAATGTCATATATAACATATTTCTACATTACGAAAAGAAGTGGAAAACACCAATAATTACCACCTGTTTTTAAACAGTGCGTGAATATTGATTCTTGGTTGACTCCTTCTTCAGATAGGCATCGAACTTCATGGCGATATTACGTATAAATAACCGGCCGTTGTCGGTGACTTGTATTTCCTGATCGTTGATAGTCAATAAATTGTCATCGACCATATCATCGAAGCCATTCAGGACGTCTGAAAAGTAATTTCTGAAATCTATGCCCAGTTTTTCGGACATCTTATCGAAATTCAATTCCATATCACACATTAGCTGCATGATCGTCTGGCGCCGGATTTTATCATCTTCCGATAATACGTAACCTTTCATCATCACCGGTTTACCATGGTCCAGATGTTCATAATATTCAGGCAGAGTTTTGATATTCTGATAGTAAACATCTTCCACCTGAGATATTGAGGACATACCGAATGCATAAATATCTGTCCCGGCATATGTGCTGTAACCCTGAAAATTACGCTGCAGTTCTTTATTTCTCTGAGCAACAGCAAGTTCGTCATCATATTTAGCAAAATGATCCATCCCGATATATACGTATCCGTTATGCGTCAGTTTTTCAATGATGAGCTTCAACATCGCCAGTTTTTCTTCAGGAGCGGGGAGAAAGTCGGCATCAAGCAATTTTTGGGCCGGCTTAACCCAGGGGACATGTGCATAATTGAAGACAGCCAGACGATCGGGATCGAATGCTAAAACGGCATCGATTGTAGCGTCAAATGATTCCGCTGTTTGATGTGGCAATCCATAAATCAAATCGATATTAACCGACTTGAATTGTTCTTCACGCAACCACTTTAAGGTATTTTCATTCTGTTCTTTGGTTTGAATTCGATGAACGGCTTCCTGAACTTTTGGATTGATGTCTTGAACGCCTAATGAAGCACGGTTGAAACCAGCTTCTCGTAGGGCTAAAACATGGTCGTGGGTAAGGCGTCTCGGATCTAATTCAACACTGACTTCCGCATCTTCCGTAAAATTGAAATAGGAATGTATTCTTCGTCCTAAATCCCGTATTTCATTAGGTAACAAAAAAGTCGGTGTTCCGCCACCCCAGTGCATCTGTACTGTATTTCGATCCGGATTCATAAGTGACTGCATCAGCGACATTTCTTTATCCAGGTATTCAATGTAGGGCCCGCTTTTTCCCTGGTTGTGAGTGATAACCTGGGTACAGCCGCAAAACCAACACAGGGAATAGCAAAACGGCAAATGAAAATAAAGAGACAGAGGTTTGTCCGTTTCGTTATTCTTCCTGATTTGTTCTGTTATAGTATCTTGCTGGACTTGATCGCTGAAATGCAGGGCGGAAGGATATGAGGTATATCGTGGTCCCGGCACATCATATTTTTTTACAAGGTCGATGTCTACTTCAATTTTTGGCATGAGTCAGATTGATTCAAAATTCATATATCAATGTTCAGAACGTACGTTCATATGGGTTTGGTGCATCATGGGATGATTTAAATCAGGACTGACGTACGGTATTCCCAGGGACAACCCCCGTAATATAAAAAGGATTCCGACAATAATCGCTGCATAGGGAATTAATCGATTCAATTTCCTTCGCATGTTTATACCGGCGATGTGTGGCAGAACAGAGACCGTAAGCATCATGGGAAGTGTTCCAAGACCGAAAAGTATCATATATGTGATTCCTCCGGCTATCGTTCCTGTTACAAGTGACCCGGCCAGGCCGATATAAACGAGTCCGCAGGGAAGCAGGCCATTCAGTATTCCTATCAGGAACATAGAACGGTTTGAACTGAAACGAAATAAGGAACTTATGCCGGATTGAATTTTCTGGAAGATGACGATAAGACGGGTTTTTTCAAGAAAATGATTTCCGAGACGAGTGGGAGCGAAAGTAGTCAACAAAATCAGGATACCCAGAACGATGGATAAGGTTTGCTGGTACCCGGCCATGGATATTTGGCGGCCTATTAAGCCCATGATTGCACCAAGCATGGCATAACTGACGACTCTGCCCAGATTATAAATGAACCGGGTAAGGATTATTTTTGTACGTGACTGGCCAAATCCCGGTAAAGACATGGCAATGGGGCCGCACATCCCAACACAATGCAGGCTTCCCACTAATCCGATAAAAAATCCGGCCCAAATCATAATTTATGACTTTGAAGTTAAGATTAATCTTTTTTCCTGATAATATTCTTTACCATTTTCCGACCAGTCGACTTCAACTTTCCAGAGTCCTGCTCCCAGACCTTTGACGGAAATGGTTTGGTAACCGTCCGGAGTGGGTTCGATATCAACGGTCCGATCTTGCTTTGCATCAGAAGGACGAAAAAATTTTATACTTCCTGTCACATCGGTCGACGGATATTCAAACAAAATTGAATGACCTTGGCTATCCAATTTCCAGCGAACCGGGTTTTTAAGATCAAGTGCACGTTGCGCTTTATCAATATGATTTTGATAAGTGAGCGTTTTTTTATAGTAATTGGGAGTTACCAAATCTTCATCTTGCTGGGTTGTAAAATAAACGAAGGCACTGGTAGCAAGAATAAAGAGGCTATAAAAGGCAAAAATACCCCAGCCCCAGTTAAATTTAAATTTCTTTTTTCCTTCCATAGTATCGAAGCTTCCTAATTAAGTTTATCCGGGCCAATGAATGAGGATTCTATCCGGTCAGACAGTTTTCCATCGGTGTAGACTCCGAATACGATTTTTGTTAATTCCGGTTTGAGAATGTTTTTTGGTAAGGCCAGAAAAAATCTGCCTTCCCGGATGTCTTGAGAACCAACAGGCGGTATGTTTCCTATCGTTGTTATGGTTCCTTCTTTGGGTTCCAGTAATCGTATTTCTATCTTTTTGGGGTCAAACGTCTTATTGATGATTTTTAAATTATAAATGTTGGTGTACTCACCGTTTGGAAGTTCCTGATATAGCGTTCCCGGCGCTCGTAATATGATGGATTGAGTATCGCTGCGGCTCAAAAGTAAACCAATAAACAGAGAACCTAAAATCACCATGATGATGCTGTAAGCGATAACCCTGGGAGTGAATATGACTTTACTTTCCCGGTTTTTAATTCCATTCAATGAAGAATACCGAATCAGTCCCCTCGGCTTGTCAATTTTATCCATAACATTGTCGCAGGCGTCGATACAAGCGGTACACTGTACGCATTCCAGTTGAATGCCGTTACGAATATCAATACCGGCCGGACAAATACGGACACACTGGCCGCAGTCGATACAATCGCCGAGCGTTTGAGTGGATTCTATAACCGCATTATCGGAATTTCCGGCAGCCATATTGACAACATCAAGGCTTTTTGGGTATGTGTTCCCGGCGAATTTTTTCTTTGCATCGAAACGGGCTTTTTTAGGATTTCCCCTGGGTTCGCCCCGTTCAAAATCATAGGAAACCGCAATGGAATCTTCATCAATTAGAACAGACTGATAACGTCCATAGGGGCATACGAACTGACAAGCCTGCTCCCGCAATCGGGCAAATACGCCATAAAATACCAAACTAAAGAGGCTGATTATGGCCAATCCGACGATATGTTCAGCCGGGGGATCGGTCATAATCTTGAATAAGGCATCTTTGCCGATGATATAAGCCAGAAATGTATTCGCTATAATGAATGATATGGCATAAAAAATGCTGTGTTTCGATACCTTCTTGAATATCTTTTTGGGAGTCCACGGAGCTTTGTTCAATCTTTTTTGATCGGACCAGTCGCCTTCAATCCAGTATTCTATTTTTCGAAAAACCATTTCCATGAAGATGGTCTGGGGACAGGCCCATCCACACCAAATTCGCCCGAAAATGGCTGTAAAAACAACTACAAAGAGCAGTGTCGTTAAAGCGGCCAATGCCAGCAGGTAAAAATCCGATGGCCAGAAAACCATTCCCAGGATAGTGAATTTCCGTTCCAGGATATTGAGCTGAAGAATCGGATGTCCGTGAATAGTGATAAATGGTCCCGCAAAAAGAAATGCCAGCAAAATAGTGGCAACGATCTTCCGGGCATTGTAATAACGCCCGGAAGGTTTTTTGGGATATACCCAGTTTCGTTTGCCTTCTTTTGTGTAAGTGGCAATGTTGTCACGGAATGAATCGCTGTAAGATCCACCCTCTGCCATAGTTAAACCTCTTTATTTACAGATGAATTAATCGTCATGACCGGGGACACATTTTTTCGCCCGGCTCATATCAACCGGTTTGGGATTCGGAGGATTTGTGCCCCGAAGAGATCGAATATAACTGGCAACATCATGAAGTTCCTGGGTGTTCAGGGTCTTTCCACCGCCATACGGAGGCATTCCTTTTGAAGGGAAGCCGGTAGTGATATTCTTCATAATCGTTCCGAGTTTACAACCGTGAATCCAGTAATCATCGGTCAGGTTCGGGCCAACCATACCTTGTCCCTGCTGTCCATGACAGGCAAAGCAGACGGAATCAAATATTTTTTTTCCGGCTGCAAGGCTTGCTTTATCGGTCAGGGGTTTCATGTCTTCGAAGGAATCGTGTTCCGTTTCTCCCTTGTGCTCCTGTTCTTCCGTTTTTACCTGGCTGTAATGCTGTTGGGCATAGGCCATCTCCGCCTGGTATTCCTGTTGGGCATTGGGGCCCCAGCCAAGTACGTGATAATACATTAAATATACGAAGGCAAAAGCAATACAGAAATAAAATCCATAGAGCCACCATTTGGGCATTGGATTGTTTAGTTCCCTGATGCCGTCGTATTCATGATCGAGGAGTTTTTCCCGCTCATCTTCAAATATTTTAGGTTCGTTTTCTTTGTGTTGATTTTCTTCAGCCATTGGATACCTCCCCCGGGTTACTATTTGTAGCTGTATCGTTATTGTCCTTTTTATCGAGTGGCAAGCTGGCCATATTATTCAGCCAGCTTTTATCCATGGTATAGACCACATATATCAACAAGACAAAAAACACGAAGAAAATGGTCAGCGAAATAATTGGAAAAATCTCTATCCCTTCAATCGATTGAAGTACGAATTTATACATACTGTTTCTCCTGTCAGTTTACTGCTGAAGTAGTGGTTGATGCCGTACCGGGTTTGGCTTTGATATCGGTACCCAGGCGTTGTAGATATGCTATCAGAGCGATGATTTCCTCATTCGATTTGACCTGGAAGCCATTCTTTTGCAGATCAGCTGTTATGGTATTGGCCTGTCTTGCCAGATCCGCATTGGCCTGATTTTCATATCCCTTTGGATATGGAACACCCAATTCACGCATGACATGAATTTTCTCGGAAGTAGTCACCGTATCAATAGTTTGAGTGTAAAGCCAGGTGAAAGCCGGCATTATGGAACCCGGAGATGTGGATCTCGGATCTTTCATATGCAGAAAATGCCACGAATTGGGATATTTGCCTCCTTCGCGCTGCAAATCCGGACCGGTTCTTTCCGAACCCCAGAGGAACGGGTGATCATAAACAAATTCACCGGCTTTGGAATATTCACCATAGCGCTCCGTTTCAGAACGGAACGGACGGATCATCTGAGAGTGACAATTATTGCAACCTTCCCTGATATAAATATCCCTGCCCTGCAATTCCAGTGGAGTATAGGGTTTTACACTGCTGATAGTTGGAATATTCGAGTCGATTAACGCAGTCGGGACATATTCAACAACACCGCCAATCAAAATGGCAATAAATGTCAGAGTGGAAAAGAGTACCGGTTTCGATTCCAGCCAGCGGTGGAACATCTTATTACCCGGAGCTTCACTGGTCTTGATAAATGGAGCAGCCGCATCTTCTTCTTCAGGTACGAAAGAGCCCAGTTTCATTGTTTTATACAGGTTGATGACCATAAGTATAGCGCCTGTGATAAACAACGCGCCGCCAAAAGCGCGGATCATATACATCGGGATAATCTGGCGCACCGTTTCCAGGAAATTTGGATAACGTAAGAATCCTTGTGGCGTAAACTCTTTCCACATAAGAGATTGAGTGATTCCGGCAAAGTACATCGAAATGACATAAAACAGGGCCCCCAGTGTGGCGAACCAGAAATGGTAGTTCGCCAGTTTCTTCGAGTATAACTGGGTGTTATAAATCTTCGGAATGATGTAATACAACATTGCGAAAGTGAGTCCGCCATTCCATAATAACGCACCGGTGTGAACATGGGCAATAACATAATTTGTGTAATGCGTTAACGCATTCACATTCTTCAGCGCCATCATTGGTCCTTCGAATGTGGCCATACCGTACGCGGTTACTCCAACAACAAGGAATTTCAAAACAGGACTCTCTCGAACGGTATCCCAGGCGCCGCGGAGTGTCAGGAGTCCGTTTAACATACCCCCCCAGGACGGAGCAATAAGCATGATGGAAAATACGGTTCCGAGTGATTGTGCCCACCACGGGAGAGCCGTATAAAGCAGGTGGTGCGGACCGGCCCAGATATAAATAAAAATTAACGCCCAGAAGTGGACAATCGACAACCTGTACGAATATATTGGCCGGTTCGATGCTTTTGGAATGAAATAATACATTATTCCCAGGAACGGCGTTGTCAGAAAGAAAGCTACCGCGTTATGTCCATACCACCACTGTACAAGCGCATCCTGAACTCCGGCATATAATGAATAACTTTTGAAAAGCGTCACCGGGATCTCCATGGAATTAACAACATGTAAGACCGCGACCGTGATGAAAGTTGCCAGGTAAAACCATATCGCGACGTACAAGTGCTTCTCCCGCCTTCGCAAGATGGTTGCTATCATGTTGATGCCAAAGATGATCCAGACTATGGCTATCATGATATCAACCGGCCATTCCAGCTCGGCGTATTCTTTACTGGTATTAAAGCCCATTGGCAGCGTGATAACCGCAGCTATGATGATGAGTTGCCAGCCCCAGAAATTTATATTACTGAGTACTTTACTGTACATTTCCGTTTTGAGCAACCGGGGCAGTGAATAGTACACACCCAGGAAAATAGCGTTTCCCGCAAATGCGAAAATGACCGCATTGGTGTGTAATGGCCGTAGTCGTCCGAACGTCAATTCAGGAATATATCCTAAAAATTTAGGGGCGAATAATTTAATAGCGACAAGCAATCCAACGGTAAACCCGATAATACCCCATGTCATGGTGGCAACAGCGAATTTTCGTACGATTCGATTATCGTATTTAAAGGTTTCCAGAGCCATCAGTTATTACTCCTCTATTGATTTTTCTTGATTAAGGGATGAAGATGAATCGTTTTCATTATCGTCTAATAATATTCGTACAGAAGGGGTGTACTTATCCTCAAATTGTCCCGATTTGACTGCCCAGATGAATGCTCCAAGGAAGCTGACAGCGATAAGCAGGCTGAATCCAATTAATACAAACATTACTTCCATGTGGACAACCCCATCTTTTTTGCCACCAGGTAGGTGGAACTTGTGGTGAAAATTATGATCGTTATGGAACTTATCGGCATCAATATGGCGCTGATCAGCGGTGATAAAATCCCCTGGACAGCAAAACCCAAACCAATCAGGTTGTATGCCAGGGAAATGCCATAGCTGATGAAAATAATGACCATACTGGCCTTGGAGAATCGCAAAAATGTATCAAGTTTGGTGAGCTGAGAGCCTTCCAAAACCGCATCGCAAGCCGGTGAAAATGCGCCAATATTGTCCGTAATAGCGATTCCAACATCACTTTGACGCAAGGCACCCGCGTCGTTGAGACCGTCACCAATCATCATTACCGGTTCTCCCAGTTTCTGCTGGCTGCGAATAAAAGCCAATTTATCTTCCGGAGATTGTTTGAACTTTAGCTGATCGGAATGACCGAAAAGTGGAAGAAGACGCTCTTTCTCATGATCATTGTCACCGGATAGCAACCGCATTTTGATTTTCTTTCTTAACTTGTTCATCAGCTCTTCCAACCCGGATCGGTAGGCATTTTCCAATTTGAAATAACCTTTTAATAATCCGTTAATCGATACGTAAACCGCTGTAGCAAAAGGAGTTTTGGGTATATTATTCATGCAAACATGATGCTCTTCCATCCATTGATACGAGCCGACCAACATGACATTTTCTTCCGATAATGCCCGTATTCCGTTACCTTCGATTTCATCAAAATCAATGAGGGTAATTTGTTGTTCCGGATGGATGAAATCGTGGATTTGTCTGCTCAGGGGATGTGTTGAGTGGGCAACGGAAGCATAAATAAGATCTTTTTCTGACTGGATAAGTTCAGGTCCTGCCCATTCGATATTTTTCTTATCAGATCGGGTAAGTGTGCCCGTTTTATCAAATATGATTGATTTAATTCGTGACAGGCGTTCAATCACAGTGGTATTTTTCAGGAACAATCCGCTTCGTCCGAAAATGTTCATAGCCGAACCCAGCGTGAAGGGAGCGGCGAGTGCCAAAGCGCAGGGGCAGGCGATAATTAAAACGGAGGTAAAAGCATTTATCGCTAAATGCGGACTATACTGCCACCAATACAAACCGGACAGGGAAGCGGTAATAATGACGGCCAGGGTAAAATAAACACTCGCCTGATCTGTGATGTTTATTATATTTTTCGATTCATATTCTTTTTGGAAAATGTCGTTATTCCATAGACGTGTGAGATAACTTTGGGATACTTCTTTGGATACAAACAATTCCGCTGATTTACCTACAATTCTGCCACCGGCAAAAATGAGTTCACCCTTTGTTTTTTCAATGGGGGTCGATTCCCCGGTCACAAAACTGAAATCGACCAGGCAGGAGTCGGAATTGAGTACGGCATCGGATGGGACCAGTTCTTTATTGCGTACCTGGATCTCATCCCCAATGTTTAGGGAACTGACAGGCACGCTTCGGAAGGTATTTTCTTCTTTTAATCGGACAGATACAGGAAAATACGATTTATAATCCCTGTCAAATGAAATGGTATCGTAGGTTTTGCGCTGAAAAACCTTTCCAATCAATAAAAAGAATACAAGTCCCGAGAAGGAATCCATATATCCGGGACCGGTTCCACTTAAAATCTCGTAAAGACTTCTCGCAAATAATGCGATAATGCCAATTGAAACCGGAACATCCATGTTAATTCTTTTCTGTTTCAGAATGATCCCGGCCGATTTTAAGTATTCTGTACTGCTGTAAAACAATACCGGTAATGCCAGTAAAACATTTAATGCATTGAAGACATTGGTAAAATTTTTATTCAGGTTAAAACCGGTGAAATAAGCAGGCAGACTAAATAACATAATGTTACCAAATGCAAAGCCTGCAACTCCGAGCTTGAGGTATAAATTCCTGTTTGAATGATCCCGTTGTTTTTTGTCGACCTGGTCAAGGTTAATCTGCGGATCGTAGCCAATAGAAGCGAGCAGTTCTACCAATTTTCGTAATGAAAAATCATTCGACTGGTAGGTCACAGAGACTTCCCTGCGAAGAAAGTCAACACGTGATTCAATGATGGCTTCGTCCAGGCGTTGCATGTTTTCAAGCAGCCAGATGCACGATTTACAATGAATCTGTGGAACAAAAAAAGTGACCTTGCTCATTTTTCCATCATCAAACTCTAAAAGTTTATTGATGATGTCCGGGTGATCCAGGTAATCAAAACGTCCATGTTCCGGATTGGCTTCAATAGTGTTCCCGGGATGAGATTCGAGATTATAATACGTGCAAAGATCATGTTCATTCAGCAACTCAAATACCATCTTGCAGCCCTGGCAGCAAAAGTGTTTACCATCTACATGGATGTCGGTATCACGGCATTCAAGTCCGCAATGATCACACAATACTTTTTGATCCGTCAGAGTCGCCATAGCTTGCTAAATCTCTTAATCCAGTATTATAATTTTAATATTCGTATTAGAATTATAGGTAGACAAATACCAATGTGTTACAACAAGCTGGTGAGCTTAGTGTCTTCTCCCGAATTTCAGACGGAGGTCAAACCATGCATCCGTCATTGAGTTTTTTATATCCTCAAAAGTCGTCTTCTTCATCCAGTTTTTTATCATCTCCCTTTCTCCTTTCCAGGTATTATGAAAAGGGCAGGGTTCAATCTCTCCACATCCTGCAATACCTAAAAAACATTTATCAAAAAAATCGGTACCATCAAGCGCTTCTATCACTTCAAACAATGTGATATCTTTGGGTTCTCTCAATAAATAAACCCCTCCGTACTGTCCTCGTTTTGTATCCAATATATTATTTGGAATTAATTTTGCAAGTGTCTGTGAAAGATAGGCAGCAGGACAGTTTAATGGTCGCGCTAAGTCACCGGCAGACAATGCTTTACCCATTGGTTCGCGTGACAGTACGATTAAAGCTGATACAGCATACTGAGTACCTTGAGACAGAAATTGCATGTATTTGAGAGATTTTTAAGTGCCTGATTCTTGAGAATGGCATAAAATAATATAATCTAATTCAAATATCATTATTAGAATTGAATTTTTAAAAAAAATATGGTAAATCAAAAAATGTGGTAAATAAATAGGCCTGCACTTAAGGACAGGCCTATTTATTTACATGAAGAATATATAAAGGCGGAATGGCAGGTCTGATTAAATCGTAATTCCCGAGATCCGTTCAGCCGTATCGTGTCCGGAAACGATACAATCACTCACAGATATACCATTTCGGTAATTTCCAGCCAGGTAAAATCCCTTGTTCAGCGATTCCAGTCGGTCCATTCGTTCCTTGAAAACTCCATATCCTAATTCATACTGGGGGATAGCATGTTCCCAAAATACATGGTGGGAAAATGCAGGCTGACCTTTTAAACCTAAAATAACATCGATGTCTTTGAGAGTCGTTTCAAGAAGTTCTGATGTTTCGGATTTTGCCAGGTCCGGATTTCGGGCTCCACCAATAAAAGAAGCGAGAGTGACATAGCCATCAGGGGCGCGGCCGGGAAACAGGGTTGAAGTAAACAGGGTACCGAGAATATGAAAAGATTCTTTTTCAGGAATGAGCATTCCGAATCCGTCTAAAGGATGACGTATTTGTTCTTTTTTAAAACCTAAAGTCAAAACACTGACCGGGGGATAGTAAACGTTCTTAAAATCCGTGAGTTTGTCATTTTCTTCTGTTTCAAGATGCAGATTCGGCAGCTGGTGAACAGGTCCGCAGTATAGAATTTTATCGTGATACCTTGTTCCGGATTGGTCCTCAGTTTTCATTGTCAATTCCCATCCACTTTTCCCGAAATGAATAGAAATGACTTCAGTATTCAATACAATTTTATTCGATAGATGTTGATGGATTGCTTTAGGAATAGTTTCGAGGCCATCCCGAAATGAAAATAAACGGGCTTTTTGTTTGGAAACCTCCTGTCTTTGTTTTCTTTCTTTCGCTCCTTTTATCTGTCCTTTAATTAATGAACCGTATTTTTGTTCGAGCTCGTATAGTTTTGAAAAAGCCTGTTTCACCGAAAGTTTTTCCGGATCACCGGCATAAACTCCGGCAACGAAGGGATTAATAGCATAATCGAGAAATTCTCTTCCCAATCGTCGTTCTACAAAATGGGCCAGGCTCTCTTCCGATTGATTATTCCATGGTTTAATAAATGGCTCCCTGAGTAATCGCAATTTAGCACGCAGTGAAAACAGGTTTGTTTTCAAAAAAGAACCTGGAGAGGACGGCAGTGGCAGGGGCCGTTTATTTCGAACGATAAAACGTTTTTTTGAAGCCTCATTAGCGTAAAATCGTGAAGATTCAATGCCGAGTTCGTCAATTAACCGGGTTATGACCGGGGACGTTTCTAAGAGTGTATGCGGACCTTCTTCGGCGAGCCACGGGCCCTCGCGGAAGCTTCTGATCACCCCGCCCACACGCGAGGATTTTTCGTAAACGGTTACATCAAATCCAGCTTTATCAAGAAAATAAGCCGATGTTAGCCCGGTTATCCCGGCTCCGACAATACCAATGCTTTCCATATCTATTTATTCAATTCGATTTTCTGATCTGAAGATACGGAATCCCCCTGATTGTTTTGTCTGTCTTCAGTTTCTGAAGAAGCAGGATTAAACAAGCTCATTACCTGTGCAAATAAATTCGAACTGAGTTTTGCCCATTGTTCTCTCGGTCCGAGGGCAAGGAAACGCAGCAATCGTCGTAGTTCGATTAACAGATAGGGTGGATTGGTAACAAGGGAATCGTTGGCAATGATGAAATCCCAATCAAGCGGCCTTTCAAAATGTACACCGGCATTCTTCATCGTTTCATAGAATTGTTCAGCAATGAAGCCATACCCGATGGTTGTTGGGTGGAGTCCGTCGAGGCTGAAAATACCTCCTTTATATATTTGCCCGTTTTCGTCATTCAGGCGTAGATATTCGGCTGTCAGAGTGCAATATTTGTTATCCTTTACCAAATATTGAGTTTGAGGATTTCGTTTTAGCGCACCGATGAAATTTTTTGAACAATGATAACGGATGTTGGCAGGCAGTCTCCGGTTAGCCATTGTGTCGATATAATCACAAAGCGGAACGACAATCCAGCCATATTCGGCTGCAACTTTACGGATAATTTCGTTATATGAATCCACCAGTTGATCGAGTTCAATAGCCTGCTCTTTGGTAAGATAAGGATGTATTTCGGGATCAAAAGTATCATCCCAAATCCAGAAACGGGTATAGTAGTCAAAATAGCCGGTCTGGTTGGTACTTAAATCACTGTTGATGCCACGGGTAACCGGAGGGATGGTGATATGCGGTATCGTTGACGTGATTATTCGTCCGGCTTTCATTGTACTGACCTGCTCAGCCAGTTTGCGATATAATAATTCAAAATGTTCGGGGCGTGTCACGCTGTAAGTACGGTTAAAAGGCAACTGCTCCAGCTGATCTTTTTCCGAATATTTTATATTTAAATCAGTAACAGCACCGGTGACATTATTGGCACCTAAAAAGACTATGAGATTTTCAATTCCACCGTTTTCTGCAAAATAACGGGCATTTTGCAACATGTTATTATTTTCATATTCGGAACCGAAGCTTGGATTCAGCACACAGCGGGAAGTTGTGTACATAGCATTTCCATGAAGAATACCCAGCATATTAAAAGGAGCAGGATTCGCTTCAATATATTCACGGCTGATTTTTTCGGTCATCAGCCAGGCATCGTTGATGGCATATCCCCAAACTGACTGATTATGATAGGGAATTTCGCGATCCTCGTTTAACGGGATATAGCCGCCATCCCAGTAACGTTTTATGCGCCTGGAAGTAGTGTACATATATCGTAATGCAGTTATATACTGCGACGGATTAATATTTTTTCCATAAATATCACAAAGTCCGCGAATCAGAATTTCAAGGTTGAGCGGAAGTCCGCCCTGAGCAGTAAAGACCGGCTGTTCCAAACGGACGTCATTCGCCATGCTTCGTGCCAGCATAGACGGATAATTCAGGTCGGTTCTATAAATGCAACCGTTATTGAATCCAAGTGTCAGGCTGTCGCCAATAGCAATTAATCGATGACGTGGTTTTTTTCGAAACAAAGGTTTTTAAATTGGATTTGATGAAGGTTATTCTGTTAATAAAAATGACCGATTTCAATCATTATTACAAAAATAAATAACGCTATATAATTTGATGATAACTATTTATAAAAACATTATATAAACGATATTAATGTAGAAATAATATGAAAAAAATAGTGTTGGTAAATTAATTCAGGTATTGACTGAAAAACCCGGTTATTTTCTTTTCATATTTTTGGGGATTCATATCCCAGGCCTTTACATGATGTGCACCCCTGACAATCCAGATACTGTCATTCGTATCCGATTTCACAATTTTATATAATTGTTGACTATTCGACATCGGGATTTCTTTATCAGCTGTTCCGGCAATGAGCAGCAGAGGCCGGGGTTTCCATGTTTTGAGGTCTTTGCCCGGATTTACTTTAGTGGCATCGAGTCCATGAAATAATTTCATTTCCCAAAGGATTTGCGGAGTAAAAGGCCAATTTGGTAATCCAGACCATTTTGAAAGATTTTTTTTCAGGTAAGTGTTCAGATTTGCAAATGGACTATCGGCAATAACGGCCATAATGCTGGTGTCTTCAGCAGCCGCTTCAATGGCTGTCGCCGCTCCCATAGAATATCCAACCACACCAATTTTATTAAAGCCGCGACTTTGAGCATAATCTACGGCTCCGATAAGATCCCGTGTCTCATATTCGCCAACAGAAACGATTTTTCCGGGCGAATCTCCCTCAGCGCGATAATCGAACATAACTACGGCGAAACCAGCATTATGCAAAGCTTTGGCTGTTGGCAGGGCAGCATCAAAATCTGATCGATTTCGTCCGTATCCGTGGGACTCAATAACAAGGCGTCCGTTAGATGAATCAGCCGGTATAAACCATCCGTGAATCATGAGATCGTCAATTCTCGATGGAAACATAATAGAATGATAGGTAAGGCTATATTTTGCAGGTGTTTGGGTAACAGGAATTCGAACAGGATGAACGAGTTGAGAACCAACATAATAAGAAATGCCAAAGGTAGATACAGCTCCAAGGATCAATAAAATCCCGATAAAAAGTGTTATGAAATTATGTTTTCTTCGTATCATCCGGCTGTGTATTTGATTAATAAACCTGTTTGCTGATTTCTTGATATAAAATATCGCAGGTTAATATTAGTTAATTGTAAAAAAATCACAAATAGACGAATCAACCGGTGTCTGGATACCGATAAATGGAATTTTGTGTTACTTTGAGCTATTCGTCTCTATTGTATTCCTTAATTTGATTAAATAATCTTTGTGTGTATGGCGAAGAACAGATTAGAAGAGTTCCGGGATCATCGGAACTTAATGAATGATAAGATTTTTGGTTTGGATCATCTGGGTATCAAACGTTTTTTTAACCTGGATACAAATACCTATCGGGATGGTGCACTGGAAGGAAAAACGAAAGAGTTACTTGGTTTAGTTGCCTCGGCCGTTTTGCGTTGTAACGATTGTATCGATTATCATTTAGAACAATGTGCTGTGTCAGGATGGAAGAAGGAAGAAATTATCGATGCTTTAAATGTATCGCTTGTGGTTGGCGGAAGTATCGTTATTCCTCATCTGAGGCACGCCGTCGAATCTCTTGAAATCCTTGAAAGTGAAGGCAAGCTCATCTAAAATTACCCGGTATCATAATTTAATTAGTATCAAATGTTCGAATCTCCATATTCTCTTATTTCGTTTATGAGAAATATAAAATTCTATGGCCGTATCCTATTCGTGATATTAATCCTCTTGCTGGTAAAGCAAAGTATGGTTCATGCCCAGGACGATGATCATGATAATCCTTTCAATTTGTCCAGGAATGATTCGGTAAAAGCCGGTTTCGTTCCGTTACTCGCTTATACAACGGACTTCGGTTTTATTTTCGGAGGTATGATAAGCCGGACGGATTACCGGGGTGGGGAGAAACCGTTTCGCAATTATATGAACGCACAGGTTATCACTTCTACGAAAGGACATTTCGAAATTCAGTTGAAGTACGACAATACGCATACATTTGGTACGAATATTCGCAGCCAGATCAACCCGTATTTCTATAAAATTTACGATGATAATTATTTTGGCCTGGGCAACAGCACCTTGTTTTCATCCACAAAATGGAACAATAATTATTACCAGATTGAGACGGTTTCATTTGGCGTTGATTATGTCGGACGGAAGCCGTTATATCGTAAACCGGGTTTTATCAAACGGTTAGATTTTCTGATGTTGGCCGGGGCCGGATATGAAGTGCCCTATACGATTAAGAATTATTCGTTATTTGCGATGGATCATCCTTTCGGATATAAAGGGGGCTGGGTTAATTATATTGGAACCGGCATTCAATGGGAAAATGTGGATAATGAATTCATCCCGACCCATGGCAACAAAGCATTACTACGATTGGAATATTCTCCGAAATTCTTTTTGAGTGACTATAATTTTGCTTTATTAAAAGCTTCCGTTACCCAGTATTTTAAATTTCACCTAATCAGGGACGTGATTGTTGCCAATCGTTTGCAGTGGAATGAAAGTTTTGGAAATGCTCCATTCTGGAAAATGCCGCACCTCGGAAACGAGGAAAATATGAGAGGTTATCCTTTGTACCGCTTCATCGGGAAAGCCAGTATGATTTATAACCTGGAACTCAGAACATGGCTGTTTTCTATCCCGAGCCTGAAAATTAGAGTTGGAGGACAACTATTCATGGACGCCGGAAAGGTTTATAATAACAAGCAAAATTACGTTGATTTCTTTGGACACTTTAAGAAAACATTTGGTTTTGGCGGAGCGTTATCCTTATTCAATAAAGATTTCTTTGTGAGAGGCGATCTTGGATTTTCTTCCGACATGGCCAGTATATATGCCGGTATCGGATATGCATTTTGAGATTTGAGTGTTGAGAATTGAATAGCAAAATTCCGATAGCTGAAAACGGATGGACGTTTTTTAAACACAAATTTTAATAACTATTACTATCTATTCATAATGTCCGCAAATTCGAAAAAACGGATACTAATAACACAGGACAAAACGGAAACAAAATACCTGGCAAAAAAAATTAACGGGTCAGGTATGCAAGCAGTGTGCACACCATTGGAAACCTATTTCCCGGTCAGGGAAGTGCTTGATCCTGAACAATTGACTGAAGAACTCGATAATGCCGACCATATCGTATTCGGAAGTGTGTCTAGCTGCACGATATTTCATGGAAGAATATGGGCAGGAGGAGACGCTTGAAGAAATGCGGAAAAAGGTGAACTCTGGCCATCGACAAGGCTACGTCGGATTATCTTGGAAGCCTTTCGGATTCCAGCTATTTCAGCTATCCGAAAACAAAACCGATAGATTTGGTGGAATTGATGCTGCGTCTTGGTTTACTCGGACGTTGCTTATATCCCTGTGGCAAACATTTCAGTGAAGAGCTTCCGGGATTATTTATTGAATTAGATATACCGTGCCACGAATTACCGGTGTACGATCGGAGAGGTCCTGATGAGGGAGAATTGAAACGATACCGGGAGTTGATCAAAACAAAACCGCCGGATTTTATCATATTCCATAATATAGATTCAGTGCGACGTATAAAAATTGCGTTTCCGGAACTTGATTTCAATGATATCAACGCTATTTCGTTGCATGAATCGGTGACAAGAAAGCTCCAGGAGAACGGAATATCGGTAGAGCTGGAATGGAATACCGGAGATATGGATGCTTTATTACTGCTTAAAGCATAAGTTCGAATTTGTATATAAGATTAAATTTAGATTTTACGGTCGTAACATGTTATGTCCATACAAACGAAAACCAAAATTTAATTTTCATCATTTCAATTCAATTCCACATACGTACATCCAGGCCCGCCCTGATCCCATGGGGCCAATTCAAAATGTTTCACTTCAGGACGAGTTTTTAAATAATCGTGAACCAGCTGTTTTAGGATCCCATAACCTTTACCATGGATAATTTCGAGATTATTTAAACCTGAAGCGACGGCACGATCTATAAACTGAGTGACCGTACTGATGGCTTCATCACCCCGGAATCCCCTGATATCCAATCGGTTGGAAGTCGGACGTATCGATTGTCCCTGATCGGCTACATTTACAATGCGAACGGGTTCTTTTTTACTCTTTTTCTTCTCCTTAGGAATTACTCTGACAAGATTCCGGTAATCGGTTTTTAATTTCATCCCGTTTACAAGGACAATGGCATTATTTCCTTTTACTTCAAGAAGTTCACCGGTACTTTTTCCGTCTGATAGCCGAATAATATCACCGACGTCAGGTGGATTTTTTGAATCCTTAAATCGTCGTTTACCGGTAATTTTTTCAAGTTCACTATCGAATGTTTCCCGTTGTTGTTGTACCGTTTTCCGGGCATCTTTAATAGACAGACTATCTGCTTGTTCTTCTTTTATCCTTTGAACAGCTTCCTCTATCTTTTTATTTGCATTCAGGATGATATCTCGCGCTTCTATCAGTGCTTTTTCACGTATTTGTTCCTGCTGATTAATGAGGGATTTTCGTTTATCCTCATATTCGTTACGCCGGCTATCCGCTTCCCTGGCCAGGATCTCGGACTCCCTTTTCAAAGTGTCTGCTTCCTGTATTTTATGTTCCATCTCAATGATCAACGATTCCAGGGTACTTTTGGATGAGCCCAGGTGCCCTTTTGCCCGGCTGATCAATGGCTTTTGAATACCCAGGCGTACTGCAATTTCGAAGGCATAACTGCTTCCCGGCAGGCCTTTATGGAAGCGATATGTAGGAGACAAAGTCGATTGATCAAACTCCATTGAACCATTGATTACTCCCGGTTCATTATGGGCGAAAACCTTCAGGCTGCCATGATGAGTGGTTGCCACGATACGGGCATGTTTGTTCAGAAGAGTCTCTATAAATGCCTGGTATAAAGCAGAGCCTTCTTCCGGGTCTGTACCGCTGCCTGCTTCGTCAATTAATATCAGGCTCCGACTGGTAATATTTTTCAAGGTATCCCGGATCCAGGCTAGATGTGAAGAAAACGTACTCAAATCATTTTCAATAGATTGATCGTCACCTAAATCAACAAAAATACCATCAAAAACAGGAATTCTGCTGTCGGCTTGTACGGGAATGGGGTAGCCGCATTGAAGCATCAGGCTGCAAAGCCCGAGTGTCTTCATAGCTACCGATTTACCCCCGGCATTTGGACCGGTGATAATGACACATCGTTCCTCTTTTTCAAGTTCAAGAGTCAGAGGTATTACATCTGATTTCTTTCGTTCGGAAGAGCCCAGCGTTTTTAATAACAAAATCGGATTATAGGCATCAACCAGTTTTAGTTCTTCATTGGTAGATATTTGTGGAATATTCGCATCGAAACGCATTCCGAGCTGTGCTTTTGCATGAATAGCATCAAGATCCCCAATTAATTCGAAATTATTAAATAATTCCTGGCTGCGGCTTCCTATTTGCCGTGTGAGTTGCTGAAGAATACGCTCAATCTCTCTCTGTTCTTCGCTTTCAAGCTGGCGAACGTCATTATTAATGTTAAGCGCTTCGGCAGGTTCAAGGTAAACAGTCTGGCCGGTTGAAGATACGTCATGTATAAAACCCGATATTTTCCTTTTATGCTCAGCTTTGACAGGAATAACCATCCGACCATTTCGAAGCGTCATGTTTTCTTCCGCCATGTAGCTGTCTTTGGCCGCCTGTCTCATGATTCGTTGAAGAACGGTGCGTACTTCATTTCTTTTTTGAATGAGCTGCCTTCTGGTGGTTGACAATTCCCGGCTTGCAGAATCCTTTACATTGCCTTGTTCCGTCAGTGTCCTGGAGATTGATTCCTCTAATTCTTTCATAGGAACAATATTACGGGCAAGGTCGTTGAGCAGGGGGTAATGTTCGGATCTGTATTTAAAATACCTGGATAAAAGTCGACTGACTGAACACAATTTCCCTATCCAGAGAATAGAATCAGGATTTAGAATACTGTTTGTTACTTTTGCTCTTTGCAGATCGGATGTGATATCCGGTAATTCCGAAAATGGAAGAGTGTCATCTACTTGTAAAATCGTCATCATTTCTTTCATCCGCTCAAGAGATAATTGAATGATATCCGGATCGCTGGTCGGTTCGAGCGATTCAATTCGTTTTTCACCCGTAAACGTTTGAACAAAATTCAGCGTAGCATGTATAAGAGCGTCAAAACCAATTTTTGATAAAAGTGTCTTTGGGTGTAAAAACATGGAATAATATTTAATTGAAACAATGAAACAATGTTATAAAATACGTTACGAAATTATTGTTTATAGCTGAATTATGAAATGTGAACATTGAAACAACGGGGTATATCCGTTAAATAAATGAAATCAAATGGGAGAAAAGCCTAAAACAAAGATTTTTATTGTTTTTGAGCCCCGCTTTTTGCAAAATGTTTAAAGTAAATATTCGCTTCTATTCTTTTAAGTATGAACAATTTAGCCATTTGGTTATCAATTGAACCGAATATTCAGACATTTTCATTAGACTAAGATACTGCTAATTTAAAAAGTCATAGAGAGATAATGAGAATTAGAGACACATTCATGTAATTTTTAAGATATCGAGGGAGAACTATGGCAAATATTAAAAAGAAAAAAGGTGTGATCGCCATTTTAACAGGCGGAGGTGATGTCCCGGGCTTAAATCCCGCCATTCGTGCCGTCACTATACGGGCCATTCGTGAAGGTTATCAGGTCATTGGCATCAGAAGAGGCTGGGCCGGGGCCATCGAAATTGTCAGGGATAAAAAAGCCGACAACAGTGGCTCTTATCAATTATTAACAGAAGAAATTGTGAATAAAGCCGGTCGTACCGGCGGAACATTCTTACATAGTTCCCGGACGAATCCCGGTTTTGTAAAAAAGGAATCATTGCCCGCTCATTTGCGTGATAAGTATAAAGACGAAGTGAATGATCTCACTGAAGAAGTCCTTAAAAACCTGGATTTTTTAGGTGTTGATTATATGATCCCGATAGGCGGGGACGATACTCTCAGTTATGGTGTTCGACTATACCGGGAGGGTGTAAAAGTTGTTGCTATTCCTAAAACAATGGATAACGATGTTCCTGGTACCGATTATTGCATTGGTTTCAGTACTTGTGTAACGCGTACCATCAACATGACAAATAATCTGAGAACGTCCGCCGGTTCGCATGAACGGATTCTCGTACTGGAAGTATTTGGACGTTATGCTGGCTTTACGGCCATGTTGCCAACGATGGCGGGGGCTGCCAACCGTTGTGTCATTCCTGAATATAAATTCAATATTGAGAAATTGACGGAGCTTCTGGTTATGGATCGGAAGAACAATCCCAGTAAGTATTCCGTGGTGCTCGTCTCCGAAGGAGCTAAGTTCATGGGTGGTGAAATGGTATTTCAAAATGATGTGAAAGACGCCTATGGCCATGCAAAACTTGGGGGAATCGGCGATTTGGTTTCCGCGAATATCAAAGACATATCAGCAAAATTTAATAACGGAAAATCAATCAATATTATTAATCAGAAGCTCGGGTATTTAGTTCGCGGCGGGGATCCGGACGCTATCGATTCCATTGTGCCGATGGCTTATGGAAATCTGGCACTGGATTTAATCCTGAACGGCATTCACGGGCGTTTGGTTGTCCTTAAAAATGGACGTTACGATGATGTTCCTGTCGACGTAGTTACCAGTTCGAAAAAAGTAGTCGTTGTAGATAAATTCTATAATACCGAACGTTTACGTCCGCATTATAAGAGTTTCACTATGAAGCCATTATTTATCATGACCAGTGAATAAAGCTGTTAAGGGTATAAAAACTTATTTTATTATCTTTTTATATAATGGTTTATACGTATAAACGAGATAAAATTATTAGAGAAAATTAACTATAGATTTAAGGATCCACACCCTAAAATAAACAAAGGAAACCCCGGTCAAAGGGTTTCCCTTATCAGCAATCTAAAATAAATGGATTAGGAACTGCGCGAGCAGCTCTTAGTCCATTATCTTACGTAAAAATGCGGGTTGTTCCGTATTGTTCTTGTCAATACGTTCTTCCCTGTTATTCAAAAGAACATTTCGGCTATTCATTTTTGGGGTTTCTTCTTCCTGAACGTTTCCGGATTGTTCTTCGTGGTTCGTTTTTTCCGAATCGATCTTGTCGTGGATACTGCGGACGTTAATTCCCCTGCGGTGAATAGCGGGTGAATCCAGATTTTTAAGATTCTTTTCTCCTTTGTAAAATTCCCCCGTATGACGTTCAAAACGACGTGGAATATCATCTACCGAAGGAGGTTTAATACTTTCCGAACCGGCAATTTCCGGTTGTTTCGAACGGCTGAATGCCATAGTCTTAGGGGCAGCAACTTTAGCCGTTTTCTGATCATCGGAAAGTTCAAAGCCGGTTGCGATAACAGTGATTCTCATTTCTTCACCAAACGATTCATCAAGCACCGTACCCATAATGATTTCGGCATTATCTCCGGCTTCCTGCTGTATGATACTCGTTGCCAGTGTCGATTCACGCATACCGAGATTGGCTCCGGCTGAAATGTTTACTAATACATTGCGGGCGCCACGGATACTCACACCATCCAGTAATGGCGAATTAATGGCTTCACGTGCGGCAATTTCGGCACGATCAGGTCCGGACGCGGTAGCAGAACCCATAATAGCGGCACCACCATCGAGCATGGTTGTACGGACATCGGCAAAGTCGAGGTTGATGAGGCCGGGCATCAGGATAAGATCTGAAATACCGCGTGTGGCATTATGCAGAACTTCATTAGCCATTTCAAAAGCTTCAACAAGGGTAGTGTCCTCCGTTGAAATATCAAGCAGCCGCTCATTTGGAATGACGATGACGGTGTCACAATTTTTCTTGAGTTCTGCGATGCCTTCGATGGCATATTTTAAACGAATTCGGCCCTCGCAGAGAAATGGTGTCGTAATGATACCGACAGTCAAAATTCCTTTTCTTTTAGCGATACCGGCGACAATGGGAGCACCGCCGGTCCCGGTTCCGCCGCCCATACCAGCAGTCACAAAAATCATATCGGCACCTTCGATCGATTCTTCAATCTCGTGGCGGTTTTCTTCGACGGCTTCCCGTCCGATTTCAGGCCGGGCTCCGGCTCCAAGTCCGCTGGTAAGAGATTTACCAACCTGGATAGCAATATCTGCTCCGTTTTGCTTGAGAGCCTGAGCATCGGTATTAAGCGCAATGTACTCGACGTTATCGAGCCCTTTGGCTATCATATTGTTGATGGCATTTCCGCCACCCCCCCCTACACCTATTACTTTTATTTTCGCATTTTCCTGGCTTTGTTCATCAAAGCTGAAGCGAGTGTTTAATGTAGTCATTGTTGACTCCTGTTTTAGATTGCTTTTAGCAGTTTTAAAGTTCTCCAAACCAACTTTTCATCCTGTCTGCCAGGCGTGTCATGATTTTTTCAACACTGGAACCCTGGCTGGATGATGGTACAAGAGCATTATTATTGGTCCCTGTTTTCATCCGTAATGCATGAAGTACCAACCCAACGGCAGTTGCATATATCGGATTATTCACTTCGTTCACCAAACCGCCGCTTAAACCGCGGGGTACTCCGATTTTGGCATCCATACCCAGTACTTCGTTGGCAAGCGGACAAATTCCTTTGATTAATGAACCACCGCCGGTAAATACAACTCCGGCACTCAATGAACTGGAATATCCGCTTCGTTTAATTTCTATAGCTACGATTTCAAGTATTTCTTCAACCCTCGCCTGAATAATCTGTGCGAGGATACTTTTCTTAATTTCTTTGGGCGGCCGGCCGGCAATTCCTGGAACCGTGATGACATCGTCTTCTTCAATCAAGTCGGCAAAAGCAACGCCGTGATCGTGTTTTAGCTTAACAGCCTGATCTTCAAGAACACTGAGACCGATACGAATATCATCGGTAACTTTTTGCCCGGCAATAGCAACGACGGCCGTGTGCCGTATGGTGTTGTCCTGGAATACGGCAACATCCGTGGTTCCGCCACCGATATCGACTAATACGACACCGGCTTCTTTCTCTTCATCATCCAATACGGCATAGGACGATGCGAGGGGTTCCAGGATGACATCAGCGACTTCATATCCGGCTTTTTCGACACAACGGTATATATTCTTGGCCGCGGAAACGAGGCCCGTAATAATATGCACTTCCGCTTCCATCCGCATGCCACTCATTCCAACCGGGTCGTTAATGCCATCCTGGCCGTCTACGATAAACTCCTGAGGGATTACATGAATAATCTGCTGGTCGTTGGGAAGCATGATACGCTGACAATCTTCCAGCAGCCGTTCAACATCTTTACTTGTAATTTCATTGTCACGATTGTTGATTGTGATGACCCCTTTGCTGCGCAGGCTTCGGATATGATCGCCCGCAATGCCGACATTCACCGAACGAACTTCGATTCCCGAGGCCAATTGCGCCTGTTCAATAGCCGTACGGATAGCATTTACCGTCCGGTCTATGTTCACAACAACGCCCCGGTTCAGACCGTCGCTGGGAGCGCGGCCGACACCCAAAATATTTATTTGCTGTAATTCATTAATGGACGCAACAATAGCACAAACTTTCGTGGTGCCAATATCTAATCCTACAACTATGCGCTCTTCCATAATTTCATTTACCTGTTATGTGTTGCTGTTTCAAAATTTTCTGATTGCTGATTTAAAGTTTATTTGTCACTACCTGTCCCTGATATCGCAGGTCGACATAATAGAATTTGTCGATGCCCTTTTTGGGAACAACCTGTTCGTAAAAAGCGTCCCAATAAGCAAGTCTTTCATTAAAATCACTCTTCCCGAAAATGACTTTAACCCCGTTATTTTGTGTTAATGCTACAACTCCATCGTCCGGTGTATATACAATCTCACTTAAAGTGACATTAGCCAGTTTATGGGCCTGAAGTTTTTCGAGGAAATGACTAATTGTTTTAAAAGTTTTTGCTCTCACCGAATCACCGGCTCCGGTCGCTTTAAAACCATAAACTAAAGGAACATTAACCACTTTCCCTTCCATGACCGGTAATCTAACGCCACTCGTATCCACATACATCCGGTTATCTCCCTGTATGAGCATCGCGGCCGGTTGCCGTTCTTCGACCTGAATATGTAAGGTGTTTGGCGGAATCACCCTTACAAATGCCTGCCGGACATACGGAAGTTTTTCAACCCGGTTAATCACCGCCAGAAAGTTCAGTGAATCCGGGTTTATATTCGCCGGTATGCCCGCCTGTTTGATAATCTTTTCTGCCGGAGTGTAATATTCTCCGTCGACGGTTACCTGTTTAATAACAAATGCTTTACTGTTAAAATAACTGACAACTCCGGCCACAATAAGCAATAATACAGCCAGCAGGACATAGCGTCCCTTTGCCGAACGGACTTTTTTAACATCCGGTTTCTTAGTTTCTGAACCGGCCGTTTCTTCTTCATTCGATTCTTTCGAAGATGATTCCTGATCCAGGTTTTCATCAGGCACAATCGGATCTGAATGAAGATTCAGTTCTTCATCCGGATTTTCATCAAACAGGTTATGCTGATTATCCATTATCTTCGGCTATGAAGTATTATTAATTCCGGTTTATATGTTAAGATCTGATGCTGCATTCGTCAGTTTTTCTTCGATCCTTTTTTGGTTATTTTCTTCGGTTTTACTGTTTCCAGCGTTTCTAAAAACAAATCTCCATATTTATAAATATCACCGGCACCCATCGTGATGATGATATCGCCGGGTAGTACAATTTCTTTTAATTTTGCAGGAAGCTCATTTTTATTTGCGACATAATGGACGCCTTTGTGTCCGAAATCTCGGGCGGTATCAGAAATCATCTGCCCGGTTACACCTTCAATTGGTTGCTCCCGGGAAGGGTAGATATCAGTTACAACGAGGACTTCAGCATCGAAAAATGAAAGTCCGAAATCCTTGTAAAGCTGCTGGGTCCGTGAATAAAGATGCGGCTGAAAAACGGCAATTAAACGTTTATGAGGCCAGCCGATTCGTGCAGCTTTTAACGTAGCCTGGATTTCCGTCGGATGGTGAGCATAATCGTCAACCACCAGTATATCGTTGATGTCTGCTTTAATCTGGAACCGCCGGAAGACGCCGCTGTATTTTTCAATTCCTTCTTTAATTTTGTCGAATTTCATTTCCAGTTCAAGCCCGATTCCAATGGCTGCCAATGCATTTCGAACATTGTGTTCGCCCGGTGAATGGATGGTTACTTTACCGAGCTTATTGCCTTTATACAAAACGGTAAATTCGCTATGCATTTCACTCGTTTCAATATTCACGGCACGTAACTGAGCCTGCGGGGTCAATCCGTATGAAATGATGCGTCGTTTGATATTCGGAACGATACTTCGAACGGCCGGGTCATCCAGGCAAATAATCACCGCACCGTAAAATGGCACTTTATTGGCAAATTCAATGAAGGAAGATTTGATATCATCAATGTCGGTATAGATATCGAGATGATCAGTATCTATGTTGGTGATCACGGCGAGCGATGGACTCAGTTTCAGAAATGTCCGGTCAAATTCGTCCGCTTCAACGATGATGATATCTCCGGAGCCGACCACAGCATTCGTTTTATCAAAACTATGGACACGTCCGCCGACAATAATCGTAGGATCAAAATCTCCGGATTGAACCACGAGGCCGGTCATAGTGGTCGTTGTTGTTTTACCGTGCGTTCCGGCAATGCCGATTCCAAACTTCATCCGCATGAGCTCAGCGAGCATTTCAGCACGTTTGATAACCGGGACTCCTTTGTTTAAAGCTTCCCTGGTCTCGACGTTATCTTCCGCTTTGACGGCACTTGTAAATACCACGACGTCAGCGCCTTCAATATTTTCTGCAGAGTGGCCTAAAAAGATTTTAGCCCCCATTTTTTTGAGACGTTCCGTGTTTTCGCTGGCACTTCCGTCAGAACCGGTCACTTTAAACCCTCTGCGGATCAGGATTTCGGCAATGCCGCTCATACCAATCCCTCCAATGCCCACCATATGGATATGGTGAGTTTTTCCGAATACAGGTTGTGTTTGAATACTTTTACTCATTCGACACCGGTTTTCTTATAATTTTTTTCAATTAATGTGATTATTTCCTTTGCAATATGTTTGGCGGCATCGGGCATAGCCATATTTTTAGCCGCCGTTGAAATCTTTTTTAATTTTTCAGGATTCTTGTATAAATCTTCAATCTCTTTATACAACCGCTGATTC
Source organism: uncultured bacterium (assembly GCA_963783355.1). Lineage (GTDB taxonomy): Bacteria > Bacteroidota > Rhodothermia > Balneolales > DATFMH01 > CAWANF01. The sequence continues at coordinate 96,942 of CAWANF010000012.1, read as the reverse complement.
AGTTCTTTGTCTTTAAGTAAAATGGTAGCCCCGTTATCGGCCAGTGCCATAGCATTTTTAGTTTGATGATCGCCGGCTACATTGGGCGATGGAATCAGGATACTGGGCTTGCCAATCATTGTGAGCTCAGCACAACTGATGGCTCCGGCCCGGCTGATAACCAAATCACTGACGACATAGGCTTCAGCCATATGATCCAAAAAGGAAAGCAGCCTCAAATTAGCATACCTGTTTGAATTCACGCGCACTTTTAAATCATCATAATAGCGCGTTCCGCACTGCCATATAATCTGCAGGCCCAATTTATCGTGCAGGGCATCCAGATTTTTTAACATAGCATCATTAAGTGCACGCGCTCCGCCGCTTCCACCCATGACCAACAGTGTGGGCTTGCCTTCCTTGAATCCAAAACGTTCAAAGCCCTTATTTTTATCTGCACGCAATAACGACTTACGTGTCGGATTTCCCATCAACTTTATTTTCTTTTTTGGAAAATAATTTTCAGCCTGTTGAAACGCCGTGAAAATGATTTGAGCATTTTTTGCCAGTAAACGATTCGTTACACCGGGAAAGCTGTTTTGTTCCTGCAGTACTACCGGTATCTTCATTTTACCAGCGACCCATCCGGCCGGTCCGGCGACAAATCCACCGCAGGCAACAACCACATCAGGGCGAAAACGACGAAGAATACTCCGGCTTTGCAGTAAACTGACCGTCAATTTTACCGGGAACAATAAATTCTTCATGGTCAATCGACGATGAAATCCGCTTATCCAGATATTGTTGATTTTATATCCCGCATTAGGTACCACAATCCACTCCATGCGATCCCGCGTGCCGACGAATTCTATCTCGCTGTCCGGGTTTAGCTCACGCAGTGCATCAGCAATAGAGATAGCCGGGAAGATATGTCCTCCGGTACCACCTGCCGCAACGAGCACACGATATTTATCAGCCATGTTGCACCTCCAATGAGTTACAAATGACTGGTAAAAATGGATTATATGTGATGTGAATATCTGTCAAGCTGTGACTTTTCGTTTTTTTGAAATATTTAAAAGTATTCCAACCAGGCAGCCCGTAAACAACATACTGGTACCGCCATAACTGACAAAGGGCATCGGTAAACCGGTCACGGGAAACAATCCCACGGCTACCGCTGCATTTACAAAAGCATAAAAACTGATACTGATCGTACAACCGACGGCAATCAGGGTTCCAAGGTTGTCCCGCGCGTTTCGGGCGATATGTATAAAACCACGAAACATGATGATGGTATACAGGAGTAAGATGAAGCCGGCTCCAATCAGTCCGTATTCTTCGGTGATAATGGAAAAAATAAAATCGTTGTAAGGTGCCGGAAGAAAATAGCGTTCCGAGCTCTTGCCCATGCCGACGCCGAAAACTTCGCCGCGTGCAATAGCTATTTGTGATTGTTGAGCCTGGTAACCATCGTGACGCGCAAAAGTATCGCTTTTAATGTGAATGACCTGATCCACGTAATTGGTGATTCGGCGCATACGGGCAGGGTTGTGGGTAATTAAAATGACACTTCCCATAACACCAATGATAATTAAGCCGATTATGTGAAGTGTATTCATGCGCCCGACGAACAACATAATCAGGCAGATACCCATAAGAACGGCTGCCGTGCTGTAATCTTCAATCCCGATAAGACCGCAGGTAACGATAATCCAAATCATAGCTGGCATAAAAGAACGCGAAAAGCTTTTGATATACTCTTGTTTTTGATCCAACAAACTCGCTACATAAATAATCAGTGCCGATGAAGCGAACGATGTAGGCTGAAATGAAAACGATCCCAGTATCAATTCCCGTTTTGCACCGAATTTCTGAACTCCGAAAACGATAACGATGCCCAGAAACAGCCAGCTCAGCAGTAAGGCGATTTTACTGAAACGCGCCAGCAGCCGGTAATCTATTTTTGAAAAGATGAGCAGAGCGAAGAAAGCAATACCCATTTTAACCATATGAATGGCCAAAAGGTGTCCGGCGGTTGTATTACGGGTCTCGGCGAAATAAGCAATAGCAGAATAGACAGCCAGCAAACCGACCATCATAAGCATGATGACCACTGCCAGCAGGATGCGATCGCTGCCTCTTTTACCGGCATCAATTTCGTCTGAATTGGTAGCCAGTATGTAAGGATTTTTATTATGTGCCGAGGTATAATACATATCAGAGATTATTCACAAATTTTTTAAACTCTTTGCCGCGGTGTTCATAATTCTGGAACATGTCGAATGAAGCGCAGGCCGGGCTCAGCAATACCACTTCACCGCGTTTAGACATTTTTCTGGCTGTCCTGACCGCTTCTTCCATACTGTTGGCTGTTACAAGATTCGGAGCCACATCCGTCAGTTGTTTTTTTATCTGTTCGGTACCTTCACCAATTGCAATAATCGTGTGGACTTTTTCCCGGATCTGATTAAACAATTCCGAATAATCATTGCCTTTGTCACGTCCGCCCATAATCAAAACCATCGGCATCTTGAAGCTGTCGAGAGCATACCAGACGGCATTAACATTGGTGGCTTTACTATCGTTGATATAACGTACGCCATCCAGTTCACGAACAAACTCGAGCCGGTGTTCCACGCCTTCAAACTTCATCAGGCTATCGCGAATGATGTCGTTTTTAATCTCAAAAGCTCTTGCAGCCAAAGCAGTTGCCAGGCCATTATTTAGATTGTGACGTCCGTTTAAAACCACTTCTTCAGTATTCATCAACACTTCCTCACGATTGTTGGTTTTTAAAATAATCTGGTTGTCTCTGACAAAAGCTCCCTGTTCGACTTCCTTGTCAATCGAAAATGTCCAGGTTTTTGGGCCGTATTTTTTATCACGGTAATCTTCTATGGCTTTGCATAAGACCGGGTCGTCCCCGGAATAAATCAATACGTCTTCGTTCTTTTGGTTTTCAAAAATTCTTGCCTTCGAGCGTATATAATTTTCAAACTTATACTGGTATCGATTCAGGTGATCCGGGGTGATATTTAAGATTATACTGACCTTTGGACGAAACTGATCGACATGATCTAACTGGAAACTGCTGACTTCGAGAATGACATCGGTATTTGCATCCGATTTATCAACAACATCGGAAAGAGCCAGTCCGATATTTCCAGCCGTGATATGTTTTTTCCCGGCCGTTTTCCAGACATGATCAATCCAGCTTGTTGTCGTTGTTTTTCCATTCGTTCCTGTGATGGCAACCATTTCACTTTTGCAAAACCAGCTGGCGACCTCCATTTCAGAATAGATATGTTTATTCTTTTTTAGATAATGCTGAACAATATCCGCTTCCGTCGGAACACCGGGGCTCACAACCAGAAAATCACTTTGCAATGCTTCTTTAGTGTGTCCATTTTCTTCAAAAGGAACATGATTTTGCTGCAAGCGGGCTTTTATGGGATCGCTTATAGAACCATTATCTGTCACAAAGACATCGGCACCTTTGCCAGTCAATAACACAGCAACCGCGGCCCCGCTTCGGGCAGCACCAGCAACAGTGATATGTTTACCTTTAACTTCGATCATCTAAGTTTCAATGTTATAATGCTCAGAATGGCCAGCAGGATAGAGATGATCCAAAAACGAACGACGATTTTGGGTTCTTCCCAGCCTTTCTTTTCAAAATGATGATGAATCGGGGCCATCAGGAAGAATCGTTTACCTTCACCCTGTTTCTTCCGTGTGTATTTGAAGTACGTTGTTTGAATGATTACAGAGACTGTTTCCATAAAGAAAACACCACATAAAACGGGCAATAACAATTCTTTTCGTACCATAAGGGCAAGGGCGCCAATAGCTCCGCCAAGAGCCAGGGAGCCGGTGTCTCCCATGAAAACCTGTGCCGGATAGGTGTTGTACCATAGAAATCCGAAACAGGCACCGATCATCGAAGCTGCAAAAACGGTCAATTCACCGGTTCCGGGCAGATAGAGAATATTGAGGAAGTTCGAAAAGTCAGTCCGTCCAGAAACATAGCTCAGGATGCCCAGTGCAATAGTTACAATAGCAGAAATTCCGGTTGCCATTCCGTCCAGTCCGTCAGTCAGGTTTACGGCATTACTTACAGCGGTAATCACAAAAATGACGACGGGTATGTACGTAAGCCATCCCAGTGATTTGCCAAAGATGGCGTAATCGATATTTACATTCTTGACGAATGGAACCGTACTGAGCGTGTTGTACGAATGAAATTCAGGATAGAAGTAGAGTACAAGAGCTAAAATGAGGCCCACGAATACCTGTCCGGCTATTTTGACCCAGCTTAACAATCCCTTTTTATCCTTTTTTATCGTTTTGATATAATCATCCACAAATCCGACGCCACCCAGGAAAAGCATGACGAACATAATAAGCCATCCGTAAATATTATCCGGTTTAATCCAAAGCAGGGTGGGGATAATGGTAGCCATCAGGATGATGATACCGCCCATAGTCGGTGTGCCGGCTTTGGCAAGATGATGATCAAGCCCGATATCAGTGCGAATGGTTTCTCCCAATTGCATTTTCTGCAGCCACTCGATAATTCGTTTGCCAAGAATCAGGCTGATGATTAATGCCGTAGTTGCCGCAAATGCACTTCTTACCGAAATAAAGGCAAAAGCACCAAATCCAGGTGGATGGAAATTCTGTTCAAACCAACGCAAAAGAAGGTATAACATTAATTGACCTCCCTGGTTTGAGATTGTTTCAGGCGATTCGTTAGTGCATCTCTGGCAAGTTCCCGATCATCCAGGTGAATTCTGATGCCGTTAATCTCCTGGTAATTTTCATGGCCTTTGCCGGCAATCAAAACAATGTCATCAGTACCGGCATTTTGGATGATATTATTAATAGCTTCTTTCCTGTTACTGATTCTTTTGTGTTGCTGCGGGTTTTTAAAACCGGTGAAGATATCGTCGATGATCATCTCCGGATCTTCAAACCTTGGATTATCGGATGTAACCATGATCAGATTTCCAAAATGTTCAGCAATTTTAGCCATTTTGGGCCGCTTGGCCTGATCGCGGTTTCCCCCGCATCCGAATAAAATGTGTAGTTTTTGATGGTCCCTTTTAAGCTGGAACAGGGTTTCGGAAACATTTTTTAATGCATCCGGAGTATGAGCATAATCGACAAAAACATGTGGCAGTCCGGGCTGATTATCTATAGAGACTCTTTCCATCCTGCCGGGGGCACCAGCTGCTGAAGCGAGTGCTGAAGCCACATTGCTTTGGGAACAGCCTAATGCCAGGCAACTTAAATAGGCTTCGGTGACATTTATAGCATTGAAATGTCCTGTTAAAGGGCTTTGAACAATGGTTTCATCGATTTCAAGGACTAGCCCGTCCGTTGTGTTTGATATAATATTTGTAAGAGCATCTTCATTATCAATATTGCATTCCCAGACGTCAGCCCTGCAATCCCTGACCATATATTTTGCATTTTCGTCATCGGTATTGATGATGGCGGATGAATCGGAAGACAATCCGTCAAAAAGTTTTTTCTTAGCCTTGGCGTACGCTTCAAACGTTTTATGATAATCCAGGTGATCGTGTGTAAGATTGGTGAAAATGCCGACTTTAAATGGTATTCCAGCCACGCGGTCCTGATCCAGGGCGTGTGAGGAAACTTCCATTACCAGATATTCGGCACCGGCTTCCACAGCCTGGTTCAAATCGGATGCTAATTCTACCGCATCAGCTGTTGTCAGCTTGCTGGGCGTAATTTGGTCACCGATATGTTTGGATACGGTTCCCAACAGGGCTGTTTTATATCCCAGTGTGGTTAATACCTGGTAAATCAGGGTGGAAACGGTAGTTTTTCCGTTTGTTCCGGTGACCCCGATAAATGTCAGGGAATTTTGAGGGTTTCCATATTCTAAAAGGGCCAGGGAATTTAAAAGTTGTCTCGTGTTCGGAACAACCAGCAAAGTAACGGAACCGGGTACGATGACTTTTGTCTCGGCAATGATGACAGATGCTCCCGCTTCGGCAGCTTTCGGAATGAAATCGTGTCCGTCCGATTGAGTTCCTCTGATAGCTACAAAGACATCTCCAGGATTCACTTTCCGGGAATCCTGTACAATGTGTCCTATCGTATCAGGAATGGGGCCCGATATCGAATGAGGATTGCAAAGTAATATGATGTCGTTAAATGTCAAAAATTCTTTATTTAGTGTTGTTCGCTACAAGTTCTCCGAGTGTCTTTGATTTACCGCGAATGATGACCTTGTTTCCTGGCTGCATAGAAGCTTTAGCTTTTGGAAACTGGGTAAATACAGTTCCCGAGCCTATCATTTCGACTTTGTAACCGGCCAGCATTAAAGTGTGTACGGCCTGACGCATGCTCATCCCTTTTACATCCGGGACGGTGGGCAGTTGACCTTTCTTAATATTGCTGAGTTTCTCTGCCATTCCCAGTGTCATGGTAACAGTCTTTCCGGGAGTGGCCTGGGTACCGGCTTCAGGTGTTTGTGTAGTTACAAGATTTCCTTCGCCGGCGAACTGGTAATCAAAGCCTTGTTTGGCAAGAAGAGTTTTTGCCTGATCTTTTGTTAATCCGTTTATATTTGGAATAACCGCAAGATTAGGTGAATTCTGCTCTTTGTCAATATAATTTTGCAGGTTTCCATCGATATCAATGATGCGTTCGGCAATATCTTTAAACACGGGTGCTGAAGTTTGACCACCATAAATATTTGAACGCGGATGGTCCATAATCACAAGGCAAAGGTACATCGGATGTTCGGCAGGGAAGAAGCCTACAAATGAGGCACGGTATTCCATGCGATACCTTCCGTTGATGTATGTTTGCGCTGTCCCTGTTTTCCCTGCAATTTTTAAGCCTTTAATTTGTGCCAGGTAAGCAGTCCCTGTATCAGAAACGACACCTTCAAATACGGGTATCAATTTTTTAAAAGTCTCTTTTTTTGCGACCTGTCTGACAGCAACCGGCTTTACTAATTTTATGGTATTGCCCTGATCATCAAGAATTCTTTTAACAACGAAAGGACGCATCAGTTCCCCGCCATTGGCAAGAGCCGAATAGGCGGCAGCCAATTGAACAGGCGTGACCTGAACTTCGTAACCGACGGCCATCCAGGGCTCGGAAACTTCGGTCCATTCATACGGCTTATGTAATAACCCGGGTTCTTCGTTAGGTAAATCGATATTAGTCGGAGAGCCAAAACCATAATTCCGGGCATACTGATAGAATACATCAGGTGGAATTTTCATAGCTATGTCGGCAGTTGCAATATTGGAAGACCGTTGAATGACTTCCGGAAACGTCATGGTGCCCAATGGTTCATGGTCGCGCATCCACTGTCCGTGGATGAGTTGTTTTCCGTCTTTTGGGGTAACAAATTTTTCTTTGAAATTAACCAGTCCCTGATCCAATGCTGTTGTCGCCATGACAATCTTAAAGGTAGACCCCGGTTCAATCATATCGGAAATAGCGTAATTCCTTCGATTTTCATCGCCAGATAATCCCGGGTGATTGGGATCATACGTCGGATAATTCGCCATCGCTTTGATGGCCCCGGTTTGGGGATCCATAACAATCGCGGTACCATGATCGGCACGGGTATGTTCCACACCCCGCTTAAGTTCTTCCTCAACAATGGCCTGGAGATGGAGGTCGAGGGTTGTTTGCAGCGTATAACCATTGATAGGTTTTTTCCGCGGAGCACCGACAATGGCCATAATATGACCGTTTTTATCACGCTGAACCTGCTGAATACCGTCTTCCCCTTTCAGTTGGCTGTTATAATATTTCTCGAGCCCGGTCATGCCATCCATATTATGATTGACATAGCCCAGGACTTCTGCTGCCAGGGAATCGTAATTGTAGCGGCGTTTGTATTTCTCATTGAGGATAAGCCCGCGGTAATTTAAATCGTGCAGGGCCTCGTATGCACTGGCGCTGATTCCTTTGTCGAGTACAACGTAACGGGTGCCTCTTGGAGATTGCTTAATTTTAGAGAGGTAATAGCCGTCTGTGTGAGGGGTGAATTTTGCAAGAGTTTGGCAAATTTTAGTAATTTTGGGATGATCCATATGGGGTGCCAGAGGATCAACCGCTAAATTATACTCAACGGAATTTGTAACCAGTATCCGACCATTATCATCCACGATATCGCCACGCTGAGCCGGTATTGGGATGAAATCCAGGGCTTGTGCGCTCCATAAATCGCGCAGATTTTTCCCATACCAGATATCGATGCGAACAATCTGGAATAAAATGGCACAGGGCAGGATCAGTACCAGCCCAAAAATGACAAACATTCTGTTTAATATGTTAGAATGCTCTTTACTCAATGCTTTTTAATAATTATTACCTGATCAGCAGGATTCCCGCTGACAAGGCCAAGTTTTGATGCTTTATTATACACTTCGGCAGGTCCTATCATCCGGTCGTAGGTATATTTTGTATCGGTGTATATTCGTTTTGTCTTATTGTATTGGTTCTCCAGTTGGTTTACCTGTTGCAAAAGCCTCTGGGTTTGAAAAACATGGTTCAGGTAGAGCAATCCCGCCAGGCCAATAACGAGAGATCCAACGATCACTTTCCACGGTTTGACTTTAGGCCATTTAGGTCTCGTATCAGCTGATTTTTTCTTAACGGCGTAAGTTTTTGCAGTACCGTTATTTGGGCTGAATATTTGATTGGGTCCGTGATTGAAATTATCCGGATTTGCGGGCGTAGCTTTCATACTACGATTTTTTCGCACATTCGGTGAAGTCTTTTTATTGCTCAGTGGTGAATGAACAAACATCATATCTGTACCTTTTTTATACCAATCCGCATTTTTGCGCTTCTCGCCCTCGGATTTCGGGCAATTTCGTCTCCTGACGCAGTAATTATCTTATTTCTCAACATTTCAATCTCCGAAATGACGTTTCCATAAAAATCTTTATGAATTACACCTTCCGTATTTCCTGTTTTAAAAAATGTTTTAACTATCCTGTCTTCCAGGGAGTGATACGAAATAACTACAAACCGGCCCCCGGGTTTTAATAACCTGAGTCCGGCATTCAATCCTTTTTCCAGTACGTCAAGTTCACCATTAACCTCAATACGTACTGCCTGAAATACTCTTGCAACCGACTTAGTCGAATGGGGTCCTTTTACGACGGATTCAACGACCCGGCGAAGCTGCCCGGTTGTCTCAATCGGACGGGATTGCTGTATTGCCCGTACGATCCGATTGCTGTGCCGTTCTTCACCATATTTAAAAAGGATTTTTTTTAGTTCACCAGGCTCATAATCATTAATTACCTGATAAGCAGTCAATCCAGTCATGTTTCCCATACGCATATCTAACGGACCCTCTTGTTGAAAACTAAATCCACGTTCAGCGGTATCTATCTGATGGCTTGAAACCCCAAGGTCTAAAAGTATTCCACTAACACTTTTTACGAATTCAGGGGGAAGCAAAACATCCATATAACCGAAATTACCCTTTACAGGTGTGAAACGAGGGTCAGTGCCGATACGCATTTTCGCGGCATTGAGTGCCTCATCATCCTGATCTATGCCAAAGAGCCGGCCGGTAGAACCAAGTTTTTTAAGAATTTCCGATGCATGCCCTCCGCCACCTAAAGTGCCGTCCAAATACAACCCGTCTGCCTCGTAAACCAGGTATTCAAGGGTTTCTTTCAGGAGAACAGGCTCGTGAAAGGACATATTCGTCATTCTTTTTCCGAATCACCCATTACTTTTTCAAATAACTGCTGATACACTTCCGGACTCAGATTTTGATCTTCCTCATCCAGAACTTCAGGTGCCCAGAGTTCTATGCGTTCACCACTTCCCAGAAAAACTACCTTTGTTGTTATCTTTGCCCACTCCGTCAATCCGGGAGGCAAAGCAAGCCTGTTTTGGTTGTCGAGTCCGAGGTCTTCAGCAAAACGAAGAAAATTTCTTTTGACGGTTCGCCCCTCTTTGGTAAAAGAATTTATTTTCGACAAATTATCTTCAACAACCGACCACTCGTCATTCGGATACAAATACAGGCAGTTCTCCTGTCCCCGAAGAATCGTAAAACGCTCTTCGGCTTGCGGATTTACACTCTTCCGCAGCTTTGCAGGAAAACTGACCCGGCCTTTGTTATCGACCGAATGCTCATATTGGCCTTTGAAGCTTGACAACTGTTGGTATTTTGGTTTTAGATGAACATTAGGGAGGTCATGGGATTTTCACCCACAACTACCCACTTTATACCACAAAGTACCCGAAAGTAAAGGATTTTGTCAAGAAAAGAATTTAAATAAGGTGGATTTTTTTCAATACTTTAGGCCATGTGTATGGGAGAATGCACAAGTACAATATTTAAGTATTTGTTATTTTAGTACTTAGTTATGAATATATGCGAAATATGTGTATCGCCGGGGGGCGGTCAAATCTCGTGGTGAAAAGTGGTGGATTTAAGAGTTTTGATGTGTGTGGTTGAAAATGGGAGATAAGAATCAGACTAAAAAAATAAAACGTGTATAGAAAACGGCTTGTAGTTTAAATTACTTTGAGGCACAAGAAGAGTTGAGAGCTGAGTGTTAAAATAAAATCACAGAATTCATTGGTAATTATAATACCGGTTACGTGCCCATTTTAAAAGTGAGACAAGCGTACTCCGTTTTTCGTGCTCCGTATCTGGTATTTTCAACAGGTTGAGTTGAAAATACCAGTAAACGTTTTTTTAATAAGATGGCTTAATTACGTTTTGGGCGATTTTCTGAATATCGGAAAGTAACCCGGCTGCTGTGACCTCACGTCCGGCTCCCGGCCCCTGGATAATAAGCGGGTATTTGTTGTAGCGGCGAGTATAAAACGCAAACTGATTATCCGTTCCGGCTAATGAACCTAAAGGTGAACTTTTCGGAACCAGCTGTACGCCGACTTTGATCTTCCCTTCTTTGAGCGTACCAATATAACGAAGTACTTTGCCTTCTTTGAGCGCATCGTGTACACGTTTGTCCCAATATTCATCATAATCTTTGATCCCTTCCAGAAATTCTTCGACAGAAACATCTTTTAAATCATCAGGGACCAATGATTCGACTTCAAGATCGGCGCGTTCCAGCCGATATCCGGAGGTGCGGGCTAAGGTCAGAAACTTGCGAACCACATCTTCTCCAAACAGGTCATCACGTGGATCCGGTTCCGTATATCCTTGTTCTTTCGCTTTCCGGATACATTTACTGAACGATTCGCCCTTTTCCAGTTCATTGAATAAATAGGTCATTGTTCCGGAAACCGCGCCGGTAATCATTTCAATCTTGTCACCCGAAGCAATCAAATCGTCAATTGTTTGTATTACGGGTAAGCCTGCTCCAACCGTAGTTTCGTATTTAAAGAATGCGTTTGTATTTCTGCTCAGGTGCATTAACTCATCGAAATAATCCTGTTCAAAGGTGTTGGCCAGTTTACTGGGAGTCGTGATATTCACACCACTGCTCAGTAATTTCTTGTATTGTCGCGCTACGGAATGATGTCCGGTAGCATCGATAAAAATGGTTCGATAAGAATATTCGTTTATTAATTTATCGATGATCAGCTGCCAGTCGGTGATGTCTCCGTTTTCCAGGCGTTTTGGAACTTCAAGAGGATCAATGCCATTGGGATCCCAAATCATGTTCTGCGTGTTGCAGGCACCGATAATGCTGTAATCAATTTTAGTATCCTTCAAATCCGCCAGTTGTTTTAGCAGTTCCCCGCCGATCGTTCCAAGTCCGGCGACAAAGAGCCGAATCCGATCGGTAGCCACGCAAAAATGTTCATTTATCAAACGAATGGCTTTAATTGAAGTGATAGTTGGAACAATGAATGAAAAATGACGGTTTTCAATCTCCTTAGCATGGGCCAGGGGAACGATATTATTTTCACCCAATACCGACATAATCGTTCCGGTCAGGTAGCTGTCGTTCCGGAGTTTTTCACCAATAACTGTGACCATACTCAGGTTTTCCTGTAATTCCGGTTCTTCCAGTTCTAAAGCCTCAATTTCCGAACGGAAAATAGCTTTTAAAATCCGTTGTCCCTGCTTCCCCTGTCCTTCCGGAATAACCAGTGAGATTCCCAGTTCGCTGGAAGTCGTGGCGTTAAATAAGATGGCAATTCCTGCTTGCTCAAGCGCCGTGAGGGCACGTGATAACAATCCGAAAATCGTAGATAGGCCACGACTTTTGAGATTGATTAAAGAGCAATTGCTCTTAAGTGAAACAGAGCGGATAGAGCCAAGCGAAGGAGCGCTGTCGTTGGTGATGAGTGTTCCTTCGGCATCCGGTTCAAAAGTATTTTTTATGCTGATCGGAATATTCAGTTTCTGAAGAGGCAACACCGTACGCGGATGCAACACTTTTGCTCCAAAATGAGCCATTTCCGTCATTTCGGCATAGGATAAGCGTGAAATAGGCAGTGCTGTGTTCGCCATATTGGGATCGGTGGTGAAAACACCACTGACATCGGTCCAAATCTCAACAATTTTGGCACCTAAGGCTTTTCCGATAATACCGGCGGAATAATCGGATCCTGAACGTCCGAGTGTGGTAATTTCATTGCCGGGAGTCGATCCTATAAAGCCTGTGATCACTGGAATGGATCCATTGACCGGATGCAAATATTCACGAATTAATTTGGTTGAAGCTTCAGTATCGACATTGGCATTGCCGAAATGATCGTCCGTTCTAATAAAATGAAATGAATCGTAGGAATGAGATTTCATGCCGTGATCAATTAAAACAGAAGAAAAGAGACGGCTCGATAAACGTTCACCATAAGACAGAACCAGATCCTTTTTTTGCGGATTCAGTGTTCCTGCCTGGTGAATTTCATTTAGGTCTCGTTTCAGTTCAGTAAAAAGATCATTGAACTGCTCGACCAGTGTTTTGAGTTTTTCAGTGCCGACGCTTTCCAGGGCTGTATTGATATGGTGCTCTTCCAGGTTCGAAAACCTGGCTTCCCAATCGAGGTTACCGGAACCGGCTAATTCCATAATGGCAAGTAATTCATCCGTGACGCCCCCCAATGCCGAGACGACAACAGCCAGGTGTGTTTCATCCAGCTTCTTTTTAACGATGGAAGCTGCATTTTTGATTCTTTCGGAAGTTGCGAGTGAACTTCCGCCGAATTTAAGTACTTGTATCATTTCCGGATAATTAACTGTTAACAGTAATTTTGAAATTTGTTTTTTGTAAAAATGGATCGAAAATTTGTTGCATCTGGCTAAATTCCAGCAGAAAAGCATCGTGTCCCAGGGTTGATTGCAGTTCTGAGTAATCGGCATTAGGTAACAGTGATGCCAGTTCCCGTTGTTCGTTCGTCGGGTAAAGAATGTCTGAATCAATTCCGATAATCAATGCTGGTGCTGCAACATTTCCCAGCACTTCTTCATAAGTTCCGCGTCCGCGGGCGACATCATGGGTATCCATCGCCTGCGTCAGACGAATATAACTGACGGCGTCAAAACGATTAACCAGTTTCTGGCCCTGGTAATTCAGGTACGATTCAATTTGAAACAGGTTCGATTCATCTTGAACTTTACGCCCAAATCGCTGCTCGAAAGATTGAGAAGTTCGATAACTGAGCATAGCAATCATGCGTGCGGTTGCCAGTCCCTGGCGAGGTGGATTATCAGCGGAATAAAATCCATTGTTCCAGTTGGGATCGGCATAAATAGCTTGCCGTTGTGTTTCACTTAAGCCGATAGCCCAGGCTGAATGAGCTTTATCCATGCCGAGTAAAATCATCGACTGCAGACGCTTGTCCATGACCGATAATTCCAGAACCTGCATGCCGCCCATAGATCCGCCAATCGCCAGTTGGATTTTATTGATTTTGAGATGATCCAACAATTGCTGAAGAAAGCGAACCATGTCGCGGATGGAAACAACAGGAAAATCACCCTGGTAAGGTTTGCCTGTTTCCGGATTTATAGATTGAGGCCCTGTAGAACCGTAACTGCTTCCTAACACATTGGCGCATATAACAAAATGATGTGAGAGATCAAAGAGTTGCTGATCTTTGAAGAATCCGTGAAACCATTCGTCGGCATGTTGGTTTCCGGTTAAAGCATGGCAAATGAGAATAACATTATCACGATTTTTATTCAATTTTCCCCAGGAACGATACGCAATTTGAGATTCCGGAAAAGTGAAGCCCGATTCCGTGGTAAATGGACGATTGAATTTCAATATCAGTGAATTGTTATCCATGCTTTAATCAATAAATATTGTTGTTAAATCAAAATCAGATACGACACCTGTTAATACTCAGTGCCGTATCTGAACGCGTTTTGCCGATACATATTTCAATTCGGGTTAGCGAATTGAATGGATCCGTTAAGATCCACGGGATTTTGAATGATATCGTGAACCGGGCACTTAGATTCCGTCAAAGCCCGAAGCTGTTCGAGCTTTTCACTGTTGGTTTCCGGTGTTTCGATTACGATATGATAATTCACTTCATTAAACCCCGCTCTGGTTTGTTCATCCAGATTCAGGAAGCCTTTCAAATCCAGTTTGCCGGTTGTATGTACCTTAACGGAATTAACCTGTATTCCGAGGCTTACGGCATACGCTTTCACAACGATCTGCTTGCAGGTTGCAAGGGCGCCGAGAACCAATTCAACCGGATTAGGGCCTTTATTCGTTCCACCCAAAACATCCGGTTCGTCGACCGTTAATTCAAAATTGCGGATGGATACGGTTGCTTTGAGTCCTTCTGTTAGTTCCGAACGAACAGAAGGCTCCATGATAGCAGCTTTTGGATTCGCTTGAATTTGTGTTGCCAGCTTACCGACAGCATTGATAATGAACTCGTTTTCAGTTTCTGTATTTGCCGATTCTATACTCACCATTCACTCCTGTATGGTTTATGCATTAACGGGGATGCTTTCAAAAGCATGTTCAAAATCTTCGATGATATCGTCGATATGCTCGATACCAACAGAAACACGAATCATATCTTTTGTTACACCCGAACTTTTTTGATCTTCATCACTCAATTGTTCGTGAGTAGTAGAAGCAGGGTGAATAATAAGGGTTTTGGCATCACCGACATTGGCAAGGTGGCTGGAAAGTTCGGTATTATTAATAAACGTTTTACCAGCTTCGAGTCCGCCTTTGATACCAAAAGCTAACATGGAACCAAAATGATCTTTTCTGAGATATTTTTTGGCGCGTTCATGATCCGGATGACTGCTTAATCCGGGATACCAAACCCATTCGACTTGCTCATGATTGCTGAGCCATTCAGCCAGTTTAGCGGCATTTTCATTATGGCGATCCACACGTAATGAAAGAGTTTCGAGTCCTTGCAGGAGCAGGAACGTATTGAACGGGCTGGCAGCAGCACCAATATCACGCAATTGTTCAACACGGGCGCGAATGATGAAGGCGATGTTTCCGAACGGTCCGTCAGCACCAAACACTTCCCAGAATTTTAAGCCGTGATAGCTAGGGCTTGGTTCGGTGAAAACCGGGAATTTTCCGTTGGCCCAGTTGAACTTGCCGGAATCGACAATCACACCGCCGATGCTTGTGCCGTGTCCGCCAATCCATTTTGTAGCAGAGTGAACGACGATATCGGCACCGTGTTTGATGGGCTGAACCAGATAACCACCGGCACCAAAAGTATTGTCGACTACTAATGGAATGTTATGTTTATGTGCGACTTCGGAAATGGCATCAAAGTCTACAATGTTGAGTTTCGGATTACCAATCGTTTCAACATATATTGCTCTTGTATTATCATCTATTAATGCTTCAAACGCTTCTGGCTCATCATCACCTTCAACAAATTTAGTGGTGATACCCAATCTCGGGAATGTATTTTTGAACAGGTTGTATGTTCCGCCATAAAGATGGCTGGTGGAAACAATGTTTTGTCCCGCTTCAACAATAGTGGTCAGGGCAAGAAATTCTGCCGACATTCCTGAAGCTGTCGCTAAAGCGCCAACACCGCCTTCGAGAGCAGCAATACGTTCTTCAAATACCGCGGCTGTCGGATTCATAATCCGTGTATAGATGTTGCCAAACTCTTTTAAACCAAAGAGATTAGCGGCATGATCAGTATCATTAAATACGTATGAGGTCGTTTGGTAAATAGGTACAGCGCGTGAGTTCGTTTCCGAATCCGGCTTTTGACCTGCATGCAACTGCAGGGTTTCAAACCTGTAATTTCGAGAATTTTCTTCACTCATTGTTCGTTTTCTCCTTATTTTGATTCGAACGTCCGGCATTCCCGTGCCTGGATGTTCATTGCCGTTTATTGATTAAAAAAATCGTTCCGTTTGGAACCCATTGATACATAACAAAAAAGCCTCTTCCGAAAGATGATCGGAAGAGGCTTTTGTATAAAAAATAAAGGCCATCTTCTCTCATCTTTCTCGTATACCATTAAACCGGTTCGAGCAGGATTTAGCACCTGGCCCCCGAATATATCGGAGCGGTTGCTAAGGCTTCACAGGGCCTGTTCCCTCTGCCTTTCTTGATAAGAGTACTCTTAACAGTTAAATCAAGGAACAAAAAAGCCCTGCGAGGTTATCTCGAAGGGCTTAGTCAAAATCGAAAATAAAAAAATCTTTTAAACCGTACCCTTGAGACAACGCATGTGCATACACATACAACAGCAACACGCTTGCATGATTGTCATAATATTATTCGGGTACATGTTTTTCATATAAAATTCGCTTGTTTCAAATCTCACAAAACTATATTGACCAAATTTATAGTAAAATTAAAATCAATGCAAAATAAATTGTAAAAAAAACATTAAATCGTTTTCATCTACGATTTATAGCCGAAATTTTTTAAAAAAGAATCTTTATCCCGCCACTTGGGACGTACCTTCACAAATAAATTCAGCCTGATTTTCTTCCCCATAAAACCTTCAATAGATTTCCTTGCTTCGATACCGAGCTTTTTCAGCGCTTTTCCACCTTTTCCAATGATGATGCCCTTTTGGGAATCACGATTAACTACGATATCGGCATCGATGATGTCCCGGTCGGCCCCTTCAGTATATTGAATAATGGAGATGGCACAGGAATAGGGTATTTCCTGCTGATACTGGAGGAATAACTGTTCCCGGATCAGTTCTGAGACAAAGAATCGCTCGGGATGTTCACTGATTTGATCTTTCGGATAAAATGGTGGCCCCTTGGGCAGACGATCGATAATTTGTTTTTTTAATTCGTCCAGGCCCCTGTTCTTCAGCGCTGAAATGGGCAGAATCACATCAAAAGGATACATCCCGGACAGTTTTTCTACCAATGGGAGTGCTTCTTTGCCCGGTATCAGATCCATTTTGTTGACGGCGAGAATGACCGGTTTCTTCATATTCTTTTAAATGATCGAACGTAAATTCGGGAATATTTTTATCGGTCGCTTCGATCAGGTAAAGAATGATATCCGCATCATACTGAGCTTCGGATGCCAGCTGCATCATGGCTTCCTGCAGCTTGTATTTCGGATGAATGAGCCCCGGGGTATCCAAAAAGATGATTTGAACTTTTTCTTCCGAAAAAATACCGACCACCCGGTTACGTGTTGTTTGAGGCTTGTTGGAGATAATCGACAGCTTGCTGCCCAGTAGCGCATTTAGAAGCGTTGATTTACCGGCATTCGGTTTCCCAACGATGGCCACATAACCGGATTTATGATCTTCTGGATAGGAATGAATCAGTAAGTCGGAATCGGAAAAGTCGTCGCTCATATTAATTGGAATATTTTTTTACGATGTCCGCCATGTGCCGGACCGAGTTCGCCAGCCCGTTAAATAACGCATCACAAATTAACGCATGGCCGATACTCACTTCGTTTAAATGCGGAACCTGTTGCAGGAAAGCTTCGATGTTTTTGAAATCGAGTCCGTGTCCGGCATTGACTTTCAAACCCGCTTCATGAGCCAGTTCAGCCGCTTTTTTCAATCTTTCCAGTTCTTTTTTGGCTAATTCAGGAGTTGTTGCATTGGCATAGGTCCCGGTGTGCAATTCAACAGCGTACGTTCCCAGTTTGGACGCCAGTTCAATATCTTCAGGAATGGGATCGATGAATAAGCTGGCATGAATATGATATTCATTCAGTTTCGGCATGACGCGGCTGGAAAAATCATCGAATAAATTTTTTAAATGGAGACCGCCTTCAGTTGTGAGCTCCTGGCGTTTTTCCGGAACCAGTGTGCTTAGATGCGGTTTGATTTCCGCGCAGATTTTCAGCATCTCATCGGTCGCGGCCATTTCAAAATCAATAATTCCTTTAATGGATTTACTGAGACGATAAACATCGCCATCTTTCATATGGCGACGATCTTCTCTCAAATGAAAGACGATTCCTTCAGCACCATTGTTTTCACAAATACGAGCCGCTTCTACAGGATCGGGATAACCCTCGCCCCGGGCATTTCGTAAAGTAGCAATGTGGTCAATATTTACGAGCAATTTCATTCT
The DNA here is from genome assembly GCA_963783355.1 of uncultured bacterium. Lineage (GTDB taxonomy): Bacteria > Bacteroidota > Rhodothermia > Balneolales > DATFMH01 > CAWANF01. The sequence goes on along the minus strand of CAWANF010000012.1, from coordinate 78,482 downwards.
TAAATAATTTTTTGGTACGAACTTTCAGTGCCTTTTACAACTATACGTACTACAAGACAGCTAAAGTGCGAATTATTTCTTAAACTTGTTGTGTTTGTCGTTACATGATTCGATTCAAAAAACATATTAAACGCAGCTATTAATATAATAATTTGTAGTCAATGAAAGTTATTGAGCATTACGAGGCCGCAAAAGAACCACTGGTATCGTTTGAAATAATTCCGCCCAAAAGGGGAGGGTCGATTAAGCAGGTATTTGATTCCCTGGATCGTGTAATGAAATATAAGCCGCCTTTTATCGATGTAACTTCGCATGCGGCAGAAGCTTATTTTGAAGAGCAAACGAATGGAACATTAAAACGCTATGTTAAACGTAAGCGTCCGGGAACAATAGGTTTATGTGCTGCAATAAAACACCGTTATGGTGTTGATCCGGTTCCGCACATGATTTGTAAAGGTTTCACAAAAGAGGAAACTGAAGATGCCCTGATTGAATTGAATTACCTCGGAATTCAGAATGTTTTGGCCATTCGCGGGGACAGTGATCGTCCAAAGAAACTGGAAAACAACCGATCACTCAACGAATTTGCCGTCGATTTGGTCAGCCAGATCAAGAGAATGAATCATGGCGAATATCTGGAAGATCTCATTGATGCTTCTCCAACTGATTTTTGTATCGGTGTGGGTGGATATCCTGAAAAACATATTGAAGCCCCTAATCTGGACTGGGACATTCACCGGCTGAAAGAGAAAGTCGATGCCGGCGCCGATTATATCGTGACCCAGATGTTTTTTGATAACCAGGCGTTACTTCCGTTTTGTGGAAAAATGCAGGGATTTCGGCATAACCGTTCCCATTGTGCCAGGACTCAAAGTGATTACACGGCCTTCACATCTCAATACACTTCCGAAGATATTTTTCGTGAATCTGCCTAACGAATTGACGGATAAACTGAATGCCGCCCCGGATAAAATTGAGCAAATCGGTATAGAGTGGGCTGCAAAACAATGCCAGGAACTGCTGGATTACGGCGTTCCCGGATTGCATTTCTACATCATGGCCAATCCCGGACCGGTTATCGAAGTCATCGATCAGCTTCCTGTAAAGCAGGCCACGAAAGCATAAAGACAATTTTTTTGTGAATGGGCATGTAAAATGATGTCCATTCATATTTAGTCTGAACTTTTTTCAGTAGAGACGGCTATCTGCCGGGACACTATATCGCAGTTCCCCGGAATGGTAATGAAAAGATAACGTGAACGGCCTGTTTGTTTTTGCCTGGCTTTCTAAATTTTTCATAAACCGGGACGTTGAAACAATCGGAAATATTCTTATTCAAAATACCCGGTGTTTGAGAGAAACAGCTACAATTATTGACCGGTTAGTGAATGGAAAACGATGCTGATAATTACCGTACCGGGTTGACTGTTGTATATGGTAATAGAGAATTTTCAGGAGAAAGAGATTATGAAGAAACAAAATGACGATGAATTTAATCCGGGCATGGGACGCAGTATGAGCCGGCGAAGCATGTTGAAATCTTTGGGCGGACTGACCGCCGCCGCGTTTGCTTCTACCTTGATTCCTTCCAACGTGAGGCGTGTGTTAGCGAATCCGCCTAAGAAAATGGGATCATTCAAGGATATCGAACATGTCGTGTTGCTCATGCAGGAGAATCGTTCATTTGATCACTATTTTGGGACCCTGTCCGGCGTTCGGGGCTTTGATGATCCGAATGCTATGAAGCTCGGTAATGGGCGGTCTGTGTTCTTTCAGCTCGATCCGGAAAACCCGGATGGATATTTGCTCCCGTTTCACCTCAATACCCGTAAAACCAGTGCGCAGAAAATTCCATCCACAAGTCACGCCTGGTCGGTACAGCATGCAGCCTGGAACCAGGGCAAGATGGATAACTGGGTACCCACTCACCGAAAAGCCGACGGGAAAAACGGTCCGTACGTCATGGGATATTACACCCGGGAAGATATTCCTTTTCAATTTGCTTTAGCGGAAGCATTCACCATTTGCGATGAGTATCATTGCTCCATTTTAGGTCCGACCTGGCCCAACAGGATGTATTGGATGACCGGAACGGTAGACCCGGACGGAACCCACGGCGGTCCGATTATAGACAACGAAGTTCCGAAAGAAGGGTATCGCTGGAAAACCTATGCCGAACGGCTGGAAGAAGCCGGGATCAGCTGGAAAGTGTACCAGGAAAAGGATAATTACGGCTGCAACATGCTCGAGAACTTCAAAATCTTCAGGGATGCGGATAAAAATTCACCGCTTTACCAAAAAGGGATGGTCCGCGGGCCTGTGGGGCAATTCGAATACGACGCTATAAATGATAAGCTCCCGGCGGTTTCCTGGGTTATCCCGACCAGCTATCAATCGGAGCATCCTGATTTCATGCCTGCAGACGGAGCCGCCTTTGTGGCCAGTAAGATCGATGCAATTGCTGCCAACCCGGAAGTATGGGCCAAAACCGTATTCATCCTGAATTACGATGAAAATGACGGAATCTTCGATCATGTCGCTCCGCCGGTGCCCAAACCGGGAACACCTCAGGAATTTATAAAAGGATTACCGATCGGTGGCGGTTACCGGGTTCCCAGTATCATTGTATCTCCATGGACGGCAGGGGGCTGGGTTTGCAGCGAGACCTTTGATCATACCTCTGTTCTTCAGTTCCTGGAGAAATTTACGGGAGTTAAAGAAACGAATATCAGCCAGTGGCGCCGTGATACCTTTGGAGATTTGACATCGGCGTTTCGCTTTGATGATCATGAGGCAAAAGGGCCGGTTTTGCCGGATACGAGCGGTCCGCTCATTCGTGCAAAATACGAAGCGGAATATCTGCCCAAACCGAAAATACCCGGTGCTACACAGATAATTCCAAGCCAGGAAAAAGGAAACCGCAGGAAACTCCCGCCAAAAAAATAGCACATCCTGATTATTAGAGGGCTTTGATTTTTGCAGGTACGGACGCAGTATGCTGTGTCCGTGCAAATATATGCAATTCCTTTTACAGTTTGATGGTTTTGAACCATCCGGCCACCGGTTTAATTAAAAAGCTATCAATGGGCTGACGATTCTACTACTGTTACCACAAAGGTAGTTTTGGCAAACGTTTCACAATGATCTTGAGCTTGAATAGATATAGTATCAACTCCTGCACTTTCTGCTCTAAGAGTTAATAGACTTTCAAAATCGCCTATTTCAACATCGACAATAAGCCAATCTTGATTTAGCACATTATAGCTAAATTCATTATTCCCTACTGATTGTTGAAATACAACTGGATTTGAAGATAAATCAATTTTTATGGTCTGTCCCACAACCATGGTGGTATCAGGAATAGGATTTACTAATTTCATACATCCATCGCAACCTCCCGGTGAACTAACGTAACAGCTTGTGAAAATAATGGCAATGAAAACAAAAACGGGAACGAAGATCAGGCCATTGCGTAGGAATCTCTACATGTACATCGGGTTTTTACCAAACATATATATTCTCTCTTGATTTTCCGTGCGTTTGAAGCACCATGTTTTTGTCAGAATAAGTAATTATTACATAAGGGGCAACAGGCCGGGCGGCGAGAGTTTACTATTCAGGATGAAAGTTTAACCGGAGCGAGAGTGTTAAAAAAAATTTAAAAAAACACCTTTTTAGATTTGTAATTCGACAATGACTATGGTTAATTAAGTGAGGTAATAGTGTCGCTGTTTTACGAATTGTAATGATGGTGTTTAAGGTTATAGTATTGTATACTTTGTTTTTCTAAAAACTGAGTGCAATTTTCAATTTATTGATATAAATGAGTGGAATGATGAAAAAAATCAAATTTATTGCCGGATTGGTACTTTTGTTCTTATGCATCTCACAGGTTTCGTTCGCCCAGGATTGGCCAAATCTTGGGCGGTACCGGGCTCAAAATGAAAAAGTGAAATCACCGGCGTCAGGCGTGCAAAGGGTGGTATTTATGGGAGATTCCATCACCGATTTTTGGATCAAGAAAGATCCGGAATTTTTTAAGGAACATCCGTATCTCGATCGCGGCATATCCGGACAAACAACACCGCAGATGCTGATCCGTTTTCGAGCCGATGTGATAGATTTAAAGCCGAAAGTCGTAGTCATCCTGGCCGGAACCAATGACATTGCGGGAAATACAGGCCCGTCATCACTCAAAATGATAGAAGATAATCTTACCTCAATGTGCCAACTGGCCCAGTTTAATCATATTAAAGTCGTGCTTTGTTCTGTATTGCCGGCTTCGCATTATTTCTGGAGTCCAAAAGTTCATCCCGCTAAAAAAATTGTCAGGTTAAATAAATGGATTGAAAAATATGCCCGTGACAATGGTTATACGTATCTGAACTACTATCCTCATTTAGTGAACAACGACGGAGGGATGCAGACAAAATATTCGAAAGACGGCGTGCATCCGACCTTGGCCGGGTACCAGGTTATGGATAAATTGGTTGTAGCCAGCGATACATGAAACACTTGAAAAGAACTAATTCCTAAATAAAAGACCTGCAGGTAGAATGCTGATGATTTTCGAAGTATAAACTGATCGTTTCGCAGAGAATATTAGTATTCTATACGATTTCAGACACTTTGGAAATTCAAAATTATTGCCGTAAAAGGAAATCATTGCTTGAGATAGCATCTGGTCAACCTGGGATATTAAATAAAATTGTATGATATCGGGCAGTAAAAAACTGCCCGTATTTTACATTTTTTTACTGGGAAGAATTTTTTTATTTCTTTAATTAAGACAAAATACTCTCTTGTCTTTTATAAAATGGTATCTTCAGATGGAAATGAATAAAACCCATTGGCACAGCCGCTTAACCAGTTGGGTGGTTGGCTTGTTACTTTTTGAGTTAATCTCAGGATTGGCTATATACTTAGCATCATTCAGCTTAACGACTCAGGCAACCGTCGTTTTGCATACTGCCGCAGGACTGGTTGTCGTAATTCCCTACATTATTTACCAGATAAGGCATTGGCTATCCTATCGAAAGCGGATGCCCAGTCATTATAAGCTTACGGGCTATTTTTCAATGGCCGGTGCAATCGGGGCTGTCGTTTCCGGACTGGTATTGAGTTACGAAGCGTTATTTCTGTCCCGTATTAATTATGCCTGGCAAAACATACATCTTTTTGCCACATTCTTTTTCCTGCTCTCTGTAGTTCCTCATATTGGTTTAATTATACTCCGGGATTTTAGGGCAGCAGGGGAAAAAAGAAATAGTCCTCTGGTCAAAGCAGAGAAATCTTTCGGTTTGAATATTATTCTGGTATTTGGTGTTCAAATCGCCATTCTTTCCTTATTCGTTTACGCATACAATCCCATCCATTTCAACAATAAATTTCCCTCTGATTATCAATTCCCCTATGGAAAAGCTCATCCGTTTCAGCCAAGCCTGGCAACTTCCCGGGACGGAGGGGCTATCGATGCGAGACTCTTAGGCGATTCCAAAGCCTGTATGAGCAGCGGGTGCCATTCCAATATCGGTAAAGAATGGGAAGCCAGTGCGCATCGCTATTCGGCGATGGATCCGGCTTTCAGGGTGGTGCAACATGCTATGGCTGTGGAAAAAGGACCTGCTTCAACCCGTTATTGTGGCGGGTGTCATGATCCTATTTCTTTGTTATCCGGTTCAAAGAATCTGGACGACAAAAAACTAACAAATCCCATTGGTCTGGATGAAGGAATCTCGTGTATTACATGTCATTCAATGACCAAAGTTGATGTGAAAGGTAATGCTGAATATCAGATTACCAAACCGGTGACTTACATGTTTGAAATGAAAAAGGGAAAAGTGTCAAAGTTTCTGAGTGACTTTTTGATTCGTGCTTACCCGGAGCAGCATATCGCGAGTTTTGAAAGAACATTGTTAAAGACACCCGAGTTTTGTGGTTCCTGCCATAAGCAGTTTATCAATAAGCAGGTCAACAATGTCGGCTGGGTTCAGTTACAGAATCAATATGATAACTGGAGAAAAAGTCACTGGAATAATATCAGCGAGCCGTTAAAGACTATCGTATGTCGTGAATGTCATATGCCCCTGGTGAAGACATTTGATGCGGCCAATGGTGAATATTCCCTGGATAATTATCAAAAACCCGATCCGGATAAGCACAGGAGCCATCGGTTTTTAGGCGGGAATCAGTTCATGCCGACTTTATTGAAGCTTCCGGATGGTAAAACACAGGCTAAGCTGGTCGAAAAATGGTTACGGGGCAAGATAAAGATTCCTGAAATAAAAGATAAATGGCACAACGGTCCGGCGGTCCCTATTCAGCTGGAAGTACCCGGATCCATAAAAACAGGTCAGAATGTAGCCATCAGCATTAATGTTACCAATAATAAACCGGGACATAATTTTCCAACCGGCCCTCTGGATTTAATCCAGGCATGGGTTCGCATAACGGTTAAAGATAGCCGGGGGAATATGGTTTATTCCTCGGGGGTACTTAACAAACGCCATTTTATTCCACCTGGCTCATTTATTTACCGTGCTGAACCGGTGGACCAATATGGCAGTATCATTGACCGGCATAATTTATGGGAATTGATAGGGGTGAAATTTAGCAGGGCGCTTTATCCGGGATTTAGTGACCAGGTGAATTATCATTTTACCTACAAACCCAAATCAGAAGGTCCGGTAAATAAAAATGATACGCTTTTTGTTTCTGCCAAACTCTGTTATCGCAAGTTCAATCAATTTGTGTTAAACCGGTTTTTTAATCATGGCAAAACGGATATAACGGCTCCCGTAACAGTTATATCAAGTGATAAGAAAATGATAATTGTTAATAAATCCCATCCCATTCAGCCATGAATTTTAAGTCGATTTCAAGAAGAAAAAGATCACAATACATCACAAGTTTTTTAGCCTTGATCGGTGCATTGGTGTTAGGTTTCGTCTTTTTCAGCGGTAAAAAAGTTAAACCTTATATACCCGGGGAATCTGTTGAAGGTGTCACGGGTGTACTCAAAAAGCAAGTGCCTAAAAATCATCCGGATGTAACGTTCAGTGATGTAACAAGACATGCAAAAATACATTTTAAACATTTTTTATATGGACAACGCTCCACGCAACTGCCCGAAGATATGGGATCCGGAGCGGCCTGGTTCGACTATAATCAGGACGGTTATGAAGATTTGATAGTTATAAATGAACCTGGTCCGTTAACCCTGACAAAAAAACAAGTTTCCGGTGGGACCCCGGATGTGACTCTTTATCGAAATAATGGTAATGGTACTTTCACCGATGTGACCGCTCAGGCCGGGCTGGATTTTCATGGCTGGGGAATGGGTGTTGCCTGCGGTGATATGGATAACGACGGTTTCCCGGATATTTTTATCACGGCTTACGGGATGAATATATTTTATCATAACAATGGGGACGGGACGTTTACAAATGAGACTAAAAAGGCTGGTTTAGGTGGAAAGAAGGGATTCTGGGCCGGCGCCAGCTGGGGTGATTATGATCGTGACGGTTATTTGGATCTGTATGTATGTGGTTATGTAAAATATAGTCAGCCATATAAGCATTTGGTTATGAGTAGAGGTAATGATGAGGAACCGCCAGGAATTAATCCTTTAGATTATCCTCCGCAAAGGAATTTGTTATATCATAACAATGGTAACGGGACCTTTACGGAGTTGGCTGTTCCTGCCGGGGTCGTAGACTCAACGGGTGAAAGCCTATCGGCCACATGGTGTGATTTCAACAATGACGGCTGGCCCGATCTTTATGTCGCGAATGATATATCCGATAATGCATTATACAGGAATGATAAGAATGGGACATTTACAGAGGTGAGCCATCCGGCCCATGTATCGGATTATCGTGGTGCTATGGGACTGGCTGTCGGGGACTGGGATAACGACGGGGATATGGACTTGTTTGTTACCCACTGGCTGGCACAGGAAAACGGGTTCTATATAAACAAGCTGAATGCCATGGGCAAGGTTCCCAATTCCTGGTTACCATTTTTATTTCAGGATCAAGCCGAAGAATACGGCCTTGGCCAGATTTCATTGAATTACGTTGGTTGGGGAACCTCATTTTTCGATTATAACAATGACACCCGGCAGGATCTTTTTGTGGTCAATGGGAGTACGAATCAGGAAAAAGGACATCCGGAATATTTGACCCCCATGGAAAATACACTCTTTTGGAATGAAGGCCCTAAAAAAGGCTTTGCGAATGTGACATCGGTCAGTGGTGAAGCACTTACCTATAAAAATGTAAGTCGCGGAGCCGCTTTTGCAGATTTTGATAATGATGGTGATGTTGATGTCTTTATCGTTAATAATGGAGGCAAAGGAATATTACTCAGGAATGATGGCGGAAATAAAAATAATTGGCTGGAAGTAAAACTGACGGGTACCAAAAGTAATCGTTCCGCGATAGGTGCAAAGCTTCGTATCGTGAGCGGTAAAGTCGTACAAATCAGGGAGGTAGGTGATCAGAGTTCCTATTTGTCACAAAACAGCCTTGTTCAGCATTTCGGACTGGAACAGTTCAATAAAGTCGATACCCTCGAGGTCCGGTGGCCGAGTGGGATTCGCCAGCAATTTCTAAATATTCCCGTTAATGAACGGATAGAAATTACCGAAGGAACGAACCGTATTCATGTTATGAAACCGAAACCTGTTCAATAAGAATGGTACGAAAAGAATTTATCGTCATTGCCACCGTGCTTCTGATAGCTTTTATTGGAATCACAATATTGAAGCAACAAAATGAGCATTCGGATACCGTAACCGGGGAAGCTGTTACCCGGCACGATACTGCTCAAAAATTTTGGATTTATTATAACAGGGCGACTAAGTACCGTTTATCAGGTAAAGCTGATTCGTCAATCATTTTCTATAATAAAGCACTTCACATAAATCCTGATCATAAAGATGCACTCTATTACACAGGGAATATGTATATGAAAGTAGGGGATTATGATAATGCATTGAAAGTGTGGAATAAATTAATTCAAATAAGTCCGCAAAGTGAACGGACATTTAACCAGTTGGGGAATCTTTACTTCAATGTCCATAACAGGAAATATTTCCGGCCGGAAAAGTCGAAATGGTATTTTTTGAGGGCGAATAACCTGAATAAGGAAGCTCTTAATCCAAATATGAGATTAGGAGAAATCGCATTATACCAAAACAGGGCCGGCGACGCTTTTGGGATATTTAATAATTTATTAATGACACAGCATAAAAATGCTGAAATTTATTTTCTGCTTGGTTACCTGGATTGGAAATCCCACAATATTAAAAATGCCTTCAATAACCTGGACCAGACCATTATGTATGCTAATCAGATGCATTTAATAACGGATGAAAACGGGGGCGGAGCTATTTCAAAAAAAAATATTTCAACCGGTAATGAGCAACCGGGCAACTTTATTATGGAATGGATATTGGGTAACCTTATTAAGTATGAGAAGTACGATAAAAATACGGCGGTCTCTAAAGTCTACAGTGCTTTTCATAATTATCTGGAGAGAACGAGAAGGTCAATGGCACATATGTAAATAGATATGGATTTAGATATATTGGCGGTCGGTACAAACTAATAACTTTTCATTCGCTGTGACTGGTTATACCTGATATGAAGCGAAAAAAGAAGAAACGTAATACCTGTCTATGAACAAAAAGAGCTAATGCTTTTTATTCAATAATGTAATACACCGAAAAATATCTTTAAAAATTTACATACCTGAATGAAATTACCCCATCCAGCAGAGTGTAGGGTGTAATTTGTCACTCTACAGAAAGTAATCAATTTTCAGGAAGATTTTTTTGTGATTTGGAAGAAGTGCGATACTGGAAAAAAAATAACAATACGTTTCGGATACCCATATTTTTTGTTTTGTTTTGCTTAACTTTAATTATTATACATTTGAGTATGAGGTGGCTTTGCGAAATCTTCCATAAATAAATTGGAAGGAAAATCGCATGAAACAAATAAATTCTGAATATTAATGTTACCACAGCAACGAAGGGAAAAAATACTGGACCTGATTCGGGAAGACGGTCACGCAAAAGTCCAGCAATTGAGTAAAATTTTTAAAGTAACCGAAGTCACCATACGTCAGGATCTGGAAAAACTCGAAAATGACGGTTTTATCGAACGAGAGCATGGTGGGGCGTACCTGAAAAACATTGGATTAAATGTTAAAAACATCGTTTTACAAAACCAGGAAAACTTGCCGGAAAAAGCAGCAATTGCTAAAAAGACACTGGAATTAATCAACGATGGTGATACTATTATTTTGGACTCTGGGTCAACCACCACTGAAATCGCCAAACTTATCAATGGTTTTAAGAATCTTACGGTTATTACCAATTCTTTGAACATTGCCTTGATTCTGGGGGTTGATCCGGGAATCAATTTGGTTGTGACGGGTGGGGAATTCAAAGCCCCTACTTTATCGTTAACCGGCCAAAAGGCTGCCGATTTCTTTGATGGACTTCATGTTGACAAACTATTTCTGGCTACAGCGGGTATTACTCTGAAGGCGGGCCTTACTTATCCCAGTATAAGCGACATCGTTGTAAAACGTGCTATGATCGAGTCAGCCAACACTGTATATCTTGTAGCGGATTCCAGTAAAATCGGGAAAAGTTCCTTTGCCAGTCTGGGTGCCTTATCATTAATTGACTTTTTAATTACCGATTCGAAAATAAATGAAGCTGACAGTAAAATGCTCAAAAATAACGATATTAAAATGATTATCACGTGACTAACAAGGTAAATATTGCCAATCTTATGTCTCACCCTATCTGATCTGCTTACCAATTAAAAACCATCGCGCTCCCCTTATTATATAATTGGTATAAGGCTAAAGAGTTAGATACGTATTTAAAAACGCTATGTGCCTATGTCTCTGTCATAGTAAAAACTAAACCACTATATAAGTCACAGCACAATGTTTATTACCATAATCTACATTTTAAAATATTTAACAAAAATTTGTCTTTATTTTCGTTTTTCACATAATAACGAAAATAAAAGAAATATTATTTTTGAAAAATAGAAACATATTCTATAGCTTATAACCCATGATGGTAAGCTAAGTAGTAAAGAGCTGAAATATCAACTTTCTGAATCCACGCATTACGTTTTAAATAACTGATTCCGGAAATTTCGATATAATTTTATTAAACAATTACATGAAATGTTCAATTTATTAATGGTATCAAACAATAACTAAGAATCGCATTTATTTGATTATAATCCCGATAAACTTATGAGATCCCATCGATATTTACTCATCTTAACCTTAGTGATATTCTCTTTAGCTACTTTTGGCTGCAATAAAAAAAAGTCGAAATCGAAACTAAAGCATGGCCAGAAAAAAATAGCCGTTATTATATCAACTTTAAACAACCCATATTTTGTGGTTCTTGGAAATACCGCCGTTGAAAAAGCCCGTGAATTTGGCTATAAAGCAACGCTATTCAACTCCCAGAATAACAGTTCAACGGAAGCTGACAATTTTGATAATGTAATAGCGGCTGGTTATAACGCCATTCTATTTAATGCTACTGATTCCAAGGGTTCAGTCAGCAATGTCCTTAAAGCTAAAAAAGCAGGGATACCCACTTTTTGCATGGACCGTGAAATTGATTCGAAAAATGCTGCGGTTTCTCAAATATTTTCGGACAATTATTCTGGAGCTGTGAAAATGGGTGAATACTTCGTAAAAAACATGCATGCCAAGGGTAAATACGCTGAATTGCTGGGTCTTGTGGGTGATGACAATACATGGAGTCGTTCTAAAGGATTTCACAGCGTGGTGGATAACTATCCCGGCCTAAAAATGGTGGCTCAACAAAGTGCGGATTTTGATAGAAATAAAGCAATGGATGTAATGCAATCCATCCTGCAGGCCCATCCCGATATTACGGCGGTCTTTTGTGGTAATGATGCCATGGCCATGGGAGCCTTCCAGGCGATTGTTTCTGCAGGATTACAAAAAAAAATAAAAGTGTTTGGATTTGATGGAGCCAAAGATGTCATTAATGCGATAAAAAAAGGAGAAATAACAGCTACTATGATGCAGTTTCCACGTGTAATGGCTGACAGAGCTGCTGAGATGGCAGAGAAATATTTGAAAGGGGAACGAAATTTCTCTCAAAAAGTTCCTGTAGCAGTCGATTTGGTTACCAAGCAAAATGTTGACCAATTTATTCCATTTGGGAAAAAGCAGAATGAAGATAACTAAGAATATTCTTCTTATTGGATTTTTCGGCTTTCTATTATACAACTCAATCTATATTGAAAACCTGAAAAAACAGCAAACAACAAAAGAGCGAAAAGATTTCAATCCTGCCACCTATACTCAAAAACTCTTTAATAAAAACAGAAGCAGATTATTTTATGAGGCTATTGACTTCTCTGGTTTGTTGAGGCAATTAAAGGGAAACAGGGAAGCGGTTTTTAAAAAATATGGCCATAGTAATGGGATTTCCAATTCATATTACTTCCTGATAAAAGCGGGAGGTACGATCGACTCTACATCCGGGGATTTGGGATATGCCGTTATTGATCTTTCGGGGATGAAAAATGCTCAGGTTCATCTGAAAAATTCTGTCATATTTGGAAATGCAATCATCAATGCCACCGATTGGGTAAATGTAAATGATTTTTCAAGTATGATGGATTTTGACAACATCTCAAATGCATTGAATAAACTCATTGTAAAGAATATCAAATCCGTTTTGGCATCCAAATCGAACATCGGAAAAAAAATCACGTTCGTTGGTGCGATGAAGTTTGAAAAGAATGAACATGTAAATTTATCTGATCTGCCTGAAATCACCCCCATTGAAGTCAAAATCTTACAATGAAGATTAAAGAAACGAAAATCCCGCCCGTTTTGAAAGCCGACGGAATTACGAAGAAGTTTCCGGGTGTGAGGGCTTTGGATAATGTCTTTCTGGATATTTATCCGGGTGAGGTACATGCGATCATTGGAGAAAACGGAGCTGGGAAATCCACGTTAATGAAGATTTTATCCGGTGTTTATCCTGATTATGAAGGACAATTGTATGTTGATCAAAAAGCTATCTCCTTTAGAAATCCCGGAGAGGCTCAGGAGCATGGAATCGCTATTATACATCAGGAACTAAATCTGATTCCACATTTGAATGTCGCAGAAAACGTGTTTCTCGGCCGAGAACCACTTACTAAATCAAGATTTGTCGATTATAAAAAATTATTCAAAGACACCAAAGCGATTTTAGGCCGGCTTAAGCTGAAGGTTTCTCCCAAGTCTAAAGTGAGCGATTTGAAAGTGGGTCAGCAACAAATTGTTGAGATAGCCAAAGCGTTGTCGATCGAATCCAAGGTAATCATTATGGATGAGCCGACTTCAGCCCTGACTGAAAACGAAGTTGAAATCCTTTTTTCGATCATTCGGGATTTGAAAGAACAAAATGTTGCGGTCATTTACATTTCACACAAACTTAGTGAATTATTCCGGATTGCCGACCGGGTCACCGCCCTGAGAGATGGCAAATATATCGGATCCGATCTAATATCGAATCTTGATGAGCCCAAACTGATCCGAATGATGGTCGGTAAAAAAATGGATGACTTTTTTGTCAAATCGAATCATATCAGGAATGAGGAGATTCTGAGGGTCGAAGGATTAAGTTTATTCAATAAAAACCGTCAGCGGAAAATTGTCAGCGATATCAGTTTTAGCGTCAGAAAAGGTGAAGTTGTCGGAATATTTGGATTAATGGGAGCCGGGAGAACCGAAACATTTGAAACCCTTTTTGGCCTACATGCCAAATTTACTACCGGTTCGGTTTACATTGATGGTGTTAAAAAGGAAATCCAGTCGTCAGCTCAAGCTATAGAAGCCGGTTTGGCACTTCTTCCCGAAGACCGGAAGCTCGAGGGATTGATTCTTCAGATGAACATCGCAAAAAATATAAGTTTATCCTGTCTGGATAAGATCCAGAGATTTGGCCTGCTTCAAAAGAATTTAGAGAACAAACTAAGCCGTGACTATATCAAGAAACTCAGGATTAAAGCTGTTGATCAATATCAGCAGACCCAAAAATTAAGTGGTGGCAATCAACAGAAAGTGGTAATAGCCAAATGGCTGTCCACACATCCTGAAATTTTATTGCTGGATGAACCGACCCGCGGTATTGACATAAATGCCAAAAATGAAATCTACAAATTAATCAGCGAATTAACAGCCGATGGGATGGGGATTGTCTTCATTTCATCGGAACTTCCAGAGATCCTGGCGATATCTGATCGAATACTGACGATGGCCGAAGGACGACTGACTGGCGAATTTCTACCCGCAAAAACGAACCAGGAAGAATTGCTCAATGCGGTAATTCCACGTAAAACAGCATGAAATATGGAGATTAGCTTAAAAAATAAGGTGAACATCAAGGAACAGCTCATCAAGTTCCAGTCATTAATAGCCTTGCTGTTAATGGTTGTGTTAATGAGCTTCATGTCAGATAAGTTCATGTCGGTCGAAAACTTATGGAATGTCATGCGCCAGATATCTGTCAATGTCTGTATTTCGGTCGGTATGACGCTGGTTATTTTGACAGCCGGAATCGACTTATCGGTTGGATCAATTCTGGCATTCAGCGGAGCGGTCGGGGCCGGGCTTTTGCAAAACGGAATCGCCATACCCCAGTTAGGTCTCTTTATTGGCTTTACTGTTCTTGGAGCCATTATATCTGCGTTAGTCGCCGGTGGTTTACTTGGATTGGTCAACGGGATAGCGATCACCCGATTCAATGTTCAGCCTTTCGTCGCCACACTTGCGATGCTTACAATAGCTCGCGGTTTGACCATGCTATGGACGGGTGGATTTCCGATTACCGGACTTGGAGACCACTTTTCATTTATCGGAACGGGTTGGTTTTTGGACATCCCCATGCCGGTCTGGATATCGATCGTTATCGTGGCATTGTTCATGCTCGTTTTACGTAAAACGCGATTCGGTCGATATATCTATGCGATTGGCGGTAACGAAAAGGCAGCCGGTCTCTCCGGTATCAATGTTAATAAAATCAAACTGTTGGTTTATGTATTGGGTGGTGTTTTAGCTGCTGTCGGCGGATTAATCCTGACAGCCCGGCTCAATTCTGCCCAGCCGAATGCCGGTATGGGCTTTGAATTGGATTCCATCGCGGCCGTTGTAATAGGTGGTACTTCGTTATTTGGTGGAAGAGGTTCAATCATCGGAACCGTACAAGGCGCACTCATCATTGGAGTCTTAAATAATGGCCTGGTACTACTGGATGTGTCACCCTTTTGGCAGCAGGTAATCAAAGGATTAGTCATTCTGCTTGCCGTCATAATCGACAGAAGTGAAAAAAATGATTAAAATTATGAGGAACAATATGTCGGAAATTACGTTAGGAGTTATTTACGGTAATCGTGATTTTTTCCCGGATCAATTAGTCACAGAAGCCCGTTCGGATATTCAAAAACTATTTAAAAAATATGATATAAATGCTGTACAGCTAGCTGAAAATGAAACCAAACTAGGCGGGGTGGAAACTTATGCCGAATCCAAAAAATGTGCTGAATTATTCAGGAAAAACAGGGATAAGATTATTGGCGTGTTGGTTGTGCTGCCAAATTTTGGGGACGAAAAAGGAATAGCAGAAACCCTCAAGCTTGCCGAACTGAATGTTCCTGTCCTGGTTCAGGCATATCCCGATGACCTTTCTGCCATGAATGTTGTCAGACGACGGGATGCTTTTTGCGGTAAAATATCGGTCTGTAATAATCTGAAACAGAGCCGGATTAAATTCACTCTGACAACCAAACATACGGTTCATCCGGATGATCCCAGCTTTCAACAAGATCTTTCAAAATTTGTCTCAGTCTGTAATGTTGTCAGAGGGTTAAAATCGGCCCGCCTTGGGGCCATCGGTGCAAGGCCGGCTGCATTTAAAACAGTCCGTTACAGTGAGAAATTATTGGAAGCTAATGGAATAAGTGTTACAACCGTAGATCTCTCCGATATTTTAGGAAAGGCCGAACGTTTAAAGGACACCGATCCGGTTGTAACACAAAAGACAGATCAGATAAAATCATATGCCACTTATAATCTTGTCCCTGATGACAAAATGGCTTTGATATCCAAAATGGGTATTGTTTTATCTGAATTTATCAAAGAAAATGAACTGGACGCCACGGCTATCCAATGCTGGAGTTCTCTCCAGGAAAATTATGGTGTGAATGTCTGTACGAACATGAGTATGATGAGTGAAAACCTGCTTCCGAGCGCCTGTGAAGTGGATGTAACCGGGGCATTAACAATGTATGCCATGCAGCTGGCTTCAGGCAGACCCAGCGCTCTGGCTGACTGGAATAATAACTATGGTATAGAAGAAGATAAAGTAGTGATGTTTCACTGTGGCAACTGGGCTAAGTCATTCATACCCGACGGGAAAATAAGCACAGCGCCCATCCTCGGAACGACTCTTGGAGAAGAAAATACGTATGGTGCCATGGAAGGCCGGACACCGGCCGGCGTATTGACATATGGCCGCATTTCTACCGATGATTTGGCCGGTACGATAAAAACCTACGTCGGTTCGGCTGAACTGACCGACGACCCACTCGATACCTTCGGAACACGTGCTGTTGCCAGGATTCCGAATCTGAATCGCCTTATGCATTATATCTGTAACAATGGATTTGAGCATCATGTGGTCATGAATCAGTCAAATACCGCTGATATTCTTGAAGAAGCCTATTCAAACTACCTTGGATGGTCGGTTTATCATCACATGGAAGAATCATAAAAGGAGGAGATACTATGAAAAAGATCTATTCTGATGAAGAACTCGCTCAAAAATCTGCGGAATATCGTAAAAAGATATTGACCTATATAAAAAAAGCGAATGGCGGCCATACCGGGGGAAGTTTATCATGTACGGATATTCTGAACGTCCTGTACAATGACATTATGAATATTTCTCCGGAAAATCCGCTCGATCCTAACCGGGATCGCTACATTCAGAGCAAAGGACATTCCGTGGAAGCTTTGTATGTTGTATTAGCCGATCAGGGCTTTTTCCCGGAATCCGAATTAGAAACCATGAGTACGTATCAATCTCACTTTGTAGGCCATCCGACCCGGAAAGTTCCGGGTGTCGAACAAAATACCGGCGCTCTTGGCCATGGATTGGCTATAAGTGCGGGTATTGCTCTTTCCGGGAAGAAAGATAAGGCATCCTATCGCGTTTTTACACTCCTTGGTGACGGTGAACTTACCGAAGGTTCCAATTGGGAAGCTATGCTGGTGGCTGCCCACTACAAACTGGATAATTTAGTCGCCATTATAGATCATAACCGCTTGCAAATCACCGGGACAACAGCATCGGTCTGCAAGACAGATCCGCTTGAAGAAAAATTCACAGCTTTCGGATGGAGTGTAAAAACAGTTAACGGACATGATATCCACGTTTTAAGAAATGCGTTAATGAATACTCCATTTGAAGAAGACAAGCCAAGTATAATTATCGCTGAAACGGTTAAAGGTAAAGGTGTCAGTTTTATGGAAAATAATTATAAATGGCATCACAAAGTCCCTGATGACGAACAGTTCAATGAAGCTTTAATGGAATTGGAACATCTTATTAAACAATAGGTAATGGAGGAAACACGAAATAGAGTTCTTATGAATTTAGAATTAGGAAAACCGAATCTTGTTGTTTTCAGCGAAACACTAATGGAACTGGCTGGGCATGATCCTGACCTTATTGTCGTCACAAGCGACTCAAGGGGTTCCGGAAAACTGATCCCATTTGCTGAAAAATACCCAGAACAGATCATTGAAGTTGGGATCGCTGAACAAAATCTGGTTGGAATGTCCGCCGGAATGGCCTCGACAGGTAAAAAAGTATTTGCAGTTTCCCCGGCCTGTTTCCTGACGGCACGATCACTGGAGCAAATCAAAAACGATGTATGTTATTCCGATAACCCTGTAAATATTATTGGCATCAGTGCCGGAGTAAGCTACGGGGCACTGGGTTCTACGCATCATTCCATCCACGATATTGCGGTGTTGCGTGCCATCAATAACATCAGTATTGTGATACCTGCGGACAATTTTGAAACACGGGAGGCTATCAAAGCAGCTTACCAAAGTAAATACCCGGTTTTTGTCCGTTTCGGCAAACAGAAAATGTATAATCTTCATCAGCATGATGCAACGTTTGAAATCGGAAAGGCCATCACTATCAGGGAGGGCAAAGATCTGGTTTTTTTAGCAACGGGAGAAACCGTCTACCCGGCACTCACAGCGGCACAACAACTGGAACAGCAGGGTTTGGAATGTGGTGTAATCAGCATGCATACCGTTAAGCCGCTTGACGCCGAGACCCTCTTATCAGCTGCCAGACAATACGATGCTATCATCACAGTAGAGGAACATAGCGTTAATGGAGGCCTCGGCGAGGCATGTGCGGGTGTCCTTATTCAAAACGGTATCCAGTTACCTTTCAAAATTGTAGGTATTCCCGATGAATATACCGTAACAGGGAGTCAGTCGGATATATTCAGACATTATGGGATTACAGGGGAAGGGCTAGCCGGAACCGCACAGGAATTATTAAATAAAGCGCTTAGTAAATAGAACACGGAATACACGGATTTTCGCGGACAAATGAAGATGAACCACAAAGAACTCAAGGAGTACACGGAGAATAAAAGAGAACTTCCTGTAATTTTCCGTGGCATATAACAGAAAAATAATTAACTGCAGAATGCAATGTTCCGGACTGCAAACCTGAAAAAACAAATTCGTATTATCGGCGCAATCCAGTTAATCAGTGATTCAAACAAAGAAAGAAGAACGCAGACTACATACCAGCCACGACGTATTGGTTGTGGATAAAACTGACGAAAAAGATGATGAGGGAAAAAACTTGAGCCCGGATTTTATGGATTAATCAGATGTCCGGAATAAATTAATACCCGGTTATACATGAGACTTTTAAATCAATGTTCTACCTGCTTTTTTATATACAGTATTCAAGTTTTATTTTTTTTTAAAAATAGAAGATTTATGAAATGAAAAATATCTTATCCATAGACCAGGGAACGAGTGGGACAAAAGCCATCATATTTGACGAAAATGGCCATATCGATTCCAAAGCATTTGCAAAACTGGATTCGTTATATCCCAGACCAACTTTTGTTGAGCAGGATCCGCAGGAAATTTATCAAAGCGTTCTATTTGCTGTAAAATCATGTTTGAATTCTTTTAGTGGCGATTCTTCTGAAATACTCAGTTGTGGCATTTCTAATCAACGCGAGACGTTTCTTCTTTGGGGGGATAATGGAATTCCTATTACTAATGCGATAGTCTGGCAGTGTAAACGATCGGTCGATATATGTAACCGTCTGAAAGAGGAAGGGTATGAAACTACAATCAGGGAAAAGACGGGGCTTGTTGTTGATCCATATTTCTCGGGAACCAAACTAATGTGGCTCATAGAGAATGAGCCGCGCGTTAGGTCAATTATAGAGGAAGGCAATGCGTATTTCGGAACAGTAGACACTTGGCTGCTTTATAAACTAACAGGCGGGGAATGCTACATGACCGATTATACAAATGCATCGAGAACACTTTTTTTTAATATTAACGATCTATCCTGGGACAAAGATCTCATACACGCGTTTGGGCTCTCTAATCTACATTTTCCGGAAGTAAAACCATCGTCTTTTGGTTTCGGTCGGACCGACATTGATGGAAATTTGTCACAACCGGTGAATATCGGTTCTCTAATAGGTGATTCTCATGCCGCGGCTTTTGGTGAGCGCTGTTTCAGTATCGGAAATGCCAAGGTAACGATGGGAACGGGCTCATCCATATTGATGAATGTGGGAAGCACAAAACCCGAATCCAGAACGGGTATGCTTGAAACCATCTGTTGGAGTACCGGTGATCGCGTTGATTTTGCACTTGAAGGGGCTGTTGTCTCCTGTGGTGCCACCATCAAATGGCTTATTAACCAATTGAACCTGTTCAAAACGAGCAGCGAAACCGAAAAAATGGCTCTGTCTGTACCGGATAATAATGGTGTATATTTCATCCCGGCATTCAGCGGATTGGGAGCTCCCCATTGGAAAATGGATCTGCGTGCAAAGATTACGGGAATTACCTTCGATTGTAATAAAAACCATATTGTAAGGGCTGCTCTCGAATCTATCCCATACCAGATAAAAGATGTCCTAACTGCCATGAATAGCGATAGTGGAATTGAGATATCCGAATTGAAAGCAGACGGCGGACTTACTGCCAATAATTTTGTGATGCAATTTTTGTCCGATTTACTGGAAGTGAAAGTGGTAAAAAACGGCCTTGAAGAGGTCTCTGCCTTGGGTGCTGCTTTACTGGCCGGACTAAATGAGGGAATCTTCCAAGATTTAAAACATATTGAATCCCTGTCTCTAAAAGAGAAGAAATTTTTCCCTAATGACGAATCCGTGGCTGTACATACTAGTTATGAACAATGGAAAAGGGAAATACGCTGTATGATATAACCGTCACAATTAATTGCGAAGAGTGATGTAGGTATCGTTTTGAAAATTAGGCCAGGAATTTGAACACTTACTGTCTTTAATCAGAAAAAGGAAGTTTCCATGAAAGAATCGCATAAGGTGTTATTTATTATAATGATTTTGTTCTATGCACTCCTTAGTGTGAATCCTGCTCTTGCCCGGAATAGCGAATTAAAAAACAAACATTCCATGACGTTGAATAAACCACGTATTATTGTGTTGACCGATGCAGAGATAGATGACCAATGTTCCATGGTCAGGTTTCTGCTCTATGCCGATGACTTCAATATCGATGGGATTATCACAACGAGTTCACAATACCATTCATATGGTCACAATTGGGCCGGAGATCATTGGGTCGACCCCTATATGGATGCTTATTCAAAAGTGTATCCAAATCTGAAAAAAAATGACAGCGCCTACCCAACACCCGGATATATAAAGGCTCACACGTTTCTCGGCAATGTCAAAAGTGAAGGGGACATGTCGGAGAGCACCCCCGGTTCACGGCATATTGTCAAAGTTCTTCTGGACGAATCGAACAACCAACCGATATGGTTTTTAGCCTGGGGCGGAACTAACACCCTTGGCAGAGCACTGAAAACTATTCAGGAAAAATATCCCGCAAAAATGGCGTATGTGGCAAAAAAAATGCGCTTCTTTTTTATTTGGGAACAGGATAATACCTATCAGTCCTATATAAAGCCTAACTGGGGGAAGTATAACATACTGACTATTATCTCCGACCAATTTCAGGCAATAGCTTATGATTGGGGAAAAATTATTCCCAAAGAAAAGCAGGAAGTTTTTACCGGGGCGTGGATGAATCAACATATCATACAAAATCACGGCCCTCTTACGGCATTGTACAGAGTTCATAAGAATGGCGACTTCATATCCGAAGGCGATTCACCCTCATTTATCTATTGCATTATAAATGGGTTGAGAAACGGAGAATTGAATCATCCCAATTGGGGTAGCTGGGGTGGCCGTTATATCCGCGTACGTGCGAATACATGGCTTGATCCGGTTCCTGAACCAGGGTATAAATATTCCGAAGGAAGATGGTATACAAATACAGCCTGGGGGCGTGTACATATGAGGTCGTATGCCAAGGATAAGAAACTTATTATTGAGTATTTTAAGCCTATTTGGCGTTGGGTGGTACCATTGCAAAACGATTTTGCTGCAAGGGCCAGCTGGTGTATAGAACCTTATGCAAAAGCCAACCATCCACCCGTGGTCAAGCTGGATATGAAAGATTCACTAAACCAAAAAGCCCGCCCCGGTGAAATTGTCCATTTGAGTGCGAAAGGCTCTTATGACCCGGATAACAATAACCTGATTTATCATTGGGGACAATATCTGGAAGCAGGAACCTGCAAAGATTTGATCAAAATTCGGAATGCCGGGAAACGGGATGCCTCATTCACTGTCCCGGGCAATGCAAGTAAAGGAGAAACCATCCATATTATCTGCACTGTAAAGGATACGGGCACGCCGCAATTAACAAGATACGCACGGGCAATCGTCGAAGTTGAATAGTTCTGTGTTTTATGGAGATAACTTTTCTATTTAATTAATTTTTTTGATGATGTGCCTATTGATAGTTCATTAGATTTTCGTCCCAATCTTTTTGGGTTATCAAATGTAAGTATGACGGTATAAAGAAGACCGAAGATTTGGAGGCCACAGAGAACTAAATGGGTAATATACTGGATTTTTGTCTGTGGCTTTCGATGGAATCTCTGTCATACGAGGTCTGATGGATATATTCTTTCGTATAGTTTGTTATTTATTTTCTTTTATTTTTGAATATTGTTCATATTTTATTATTTCACAACTAAACGAAATATAGGCATTCCATGGATGACGGGGGACTGTAGAGGATGTATTTTGAATCAGAAACATAAAAGAAAGATATTTCTTTCAGTAACATAGAAGAGATAAGCAAATGAAGCACTTTTTTTTAGTTGCAACGATTGTCGTTTTAATGGTGCCATACAATGGTTGGTGCAAAAATTCCGGCAAAAGACTGGATTCCAAAACAGATTCTACAAGATTACGCGTGGTTATCTCGACAGATTTCCCTCCGTTGGACGTTATTCCAGGCGGTGCGGGCTATGGCCCAGCCGACAGACGCAGTGATCCGGATGATGTACAGTCGATGGTCCGCTTTCTGTTGTACTCAGATGATTTCGACGTTCAGGGACTGATAGCTTCGGCAGGCACATTTGCCAACGTAGCGAACAAGCAAAACATCCTCGACATACTGAAAGTATACAAAAAGGTATATCCGAACCTTAAGAAACATGTTCCCGGGTATCCTACTGCTGCCTATTTGCGTTCTGTTACATTCCAGGGCCGCGATAATACTTGGGGTAAGCCAGCCAGTAAGATTATCGGTAAAGGAATGGATAGCGAGGCTTCGAATGC
The DNA here is from genome assembly GCA_963783355.1 of uncultured bacterium. Lineage (GTDB taxonomy): Bacteria > Bacteroidota > Rhodothermia > Balneolales > DATFMH01 > CAWANF01. The sequence goes on along the minus strand of CAWANF010000012.1, from coordinate 55,434 downwards.
GATCATCAAGATTGTCGAAAAGCCCGATCCCCGTCCGGTATGGTTTTGTTTCTGGGGCGGTTCACGTGAATTAGCGCAAGCTATCTGGAAAGTGCGGGCAACACGCAGCGCTGCCGATTTGAAAAAATTTATTAGTAAGATTCGGGTATACATGATCGAAAAACAGGATGGGACAGGGCAATGGTTGCTCAATAATTTCCCGAAAATGTTCGTGATTTGCTCAGATCATAATTACATGGGTATGTTCTGGAATATGGCTGGTTCTGATACAACACTTGCAAACCTGTCGTGGATTAACGCACATATTCGCAAAGGACACGGACCGTTAGGTGCTGTATATCCGAGAAGTGGATTCTATCCTAAAAATCCGGGGCAGCAGGAAGGAGATACACCTTCTTTTCTTTATCTGGTCAGTGCAGTACGCGGACTGAATAATCCCGAAAAACCCAATGAGCCGAGCTGGGGTGGACGATTCGTATGTCCAGACACTACCAAGAATCATTGGTTTGACTCTCCCGCCGGTCCCAAGACCGTTTACCGGTGGCGCCCCCAGGTCCAGGCGGATTTCGCTCTTCGCGCAAACTGGATGTTACCTTGACTTTGAGTTTCAATAATGGCTTAGGATACAGACCGAAAAACTTCGAAAAACAATAACCATAAGTCATATGATACCTATTCTTTTAAAATTGATTTTTAACCATAAAATAAAGTATATGAAAACCTTTATTTGCCTGATTGTTTTTACTTTGATAGTTCCCATTTACACTCTTTTTGCACAGATACATAAAAATAGTGTGCAAAGCACAAGGATAGAGCCAAAACTCAGAGTTATAATATTAACGGATATTGGATCCGATCCGGACGATCAGGAATCTATGGTTCGTTTACTTTTGTACTCCAATGAAATTGATATTCAAGGATTAATTGCCACTACATCTGTTTGGCAAGGGACACCGCACCCTGAATTAATAAAACAAATTATCCGGGCTTATGGCAAAGTACAAGCTAATCTTAATAAGAATGAACCAGGTTTTCCCAGTGCGGAATCACTTTTAAATAAAGTATCGCATGGTATTTCAGAACATGGAATGAAAGGAGTCGGTAAGGGAAAAAATTCACCAGGCTCAAATTTGATTATAAAGATACTTAAAGAAAAAGATAGCCGTCCCTTATGGATATGTGCATGGGGAGGGGTAAATACACTCGCACAGGCGTTATATGAGATTAGAACAACGGAGCCTAAAGCCGAGGCCCAAAAATTAATTTCAAGGCTCAGAGTACATACCATCTCCGACCAGGATAACAGCGGTGTATGGATCAGAAAAAACTTTCCGAACCTGTTCTATATCGTAAGCCCGGGTGATGATTACGGCAGAGCGACATGGAGTGCCATTAATGGCGTTTTTCCGGGAATAAATAACAACGTAATAAGCAATAGCTGGCTGGAAAAACATATTCAACAAGGGCATGGCCCGCTGGGTGCTGAATATCCTGATGTATCCTGGGGAATGGAGGGAGATACCCCTTCCTACCTGGGGCTGATTCCGAATGGATTGAATTACCCTGAACATCCAAACTGGGGTGGCTGGGGCGGCCGTTATGAATTGTATAAGCCTAAATTCAATCCTAAACAAAAGGGAAATTCAGGGGTTCCGATAGTACCGGAGACCCGCCCAATCTGGACCAATGCGGTTGACTCCTATACTCCATTCACTCATAGTAAATATGGACGCGCAGTTCGACCGGATACGGTTACATTTACCAGTAATAAAGCAACATTGTTTCGCTGGCGTGTTGCTTTCCAAAATGATTTTGCCGCACGAATGGAATGGTGCACGGAATCATTTAAACAGGCCAATCATCCACCCGTTCCAAAATTATTGGTTCCCCAACATATGACTGTAAAATCAGGACAGGGCTTTGGTTTGAAAGCCACTGCAACTGATCCTGATGGTGATCATCTCAGTTACCTTTGGTTTAACTATCCGGAGGCAGGAACATATAAAAAACAGATTAAGATTGCTCCGGCAAACGGACCTGGAGTATATGGAGTATATCTGAAAGCCCCTGAGGTTAAAAAGACAGTAACCACTCAATTTATTTTAGCAGTGACAGATCACGGGAAACCTTCACTAACAAGATACGAAAGAGTATTCTTGACTATAATACCAAAGTAAAGAGGAACGATGGACTTTAAGTTCAGCGATAATGGCCTTAATTATGAAGAAGCTAGCTCTTATTTTATCTCTGTAAATTAAATTCAAGCTTTAATTTTACGGTCAAATCGTACATGGAGATAATAATAACAGCAAAGGTTTATTGTGAATAAGGGATATTCAAAAGCTATATTGTTTGTTAACATTATTGTTTTTTCTATTTCATGTAAAAGCTTTCGGCATAGTACCACCAAAAGTGACGGAACCGGACTGATTGCAAAAGGAAAAACAATAACATTTGATAAGTCATTGACTTTTCAAACGATTGATGGTTTTGGAGGTGGTATAAAGCGTGGAACCCGGGACCTGTACACGACGGATTCTGCTATTCGGGATAAGGTTGAGAAACTATGCTTTAAGGATTTAGATGTTAACATGATTCGGTTTTTTGTGTACTCCGGTTTGCAGCCTTCCGAAAGCAGCACTTTGGACTGGAAAAATTATGAAAGTGATCCGGCTGATTATCGATCGCGGTATGTTGCGGAAGCCCTTAAAGACGCGATGGCATTAAATACCGATGGCTTTGATTATATCATAGGCAACTGCAACAGCGCTCCTGCCTGGCTAAAAAGTAATGACAGCAGTAAAAACGGAGGACATCTTATTCCGGGAGGGGAAGAAAAGTACAGTAAGTTTTTGACAGCTTTTCTTCAGGGCATGAAAAATCGGTATGGTATTCATGTTACGGATATTTCTCCTGCCAATGAGCCTGATTATCACGTAAGATACACGTCTATGGACTTAACGCCGGAACAGATGGATTCGATGGTTACCAATCTGCATCGACAGCTCATTGCTAAAGGCATGAATACCAAAATCATATCCCCGGCATGCTTCCGGGTAAATGCGGGGAATGGAAAACCTGTGGGGACGACATATTATATCAAAAAAATGTTTGCCAATCCTTCCGTTAGAGAGGCTGTCGATGTTGTGGCTACACATACCTACGCCGACCTGAATAACAATGCAAACTGGAAAGGTCTGAAAATGGCAAGTGATAACAAGCCGGTTTGGGTTACTGAATCGGCGGTTTTAAAACCCCGGAGTTCGGGGATGAGTAATGCAGAGCACTACATTAAATGGATGATCAATGGGTTTAATAAAGGCGGCATGACAGCCTACATGGTTCATGTATTTTATGGTAAATCGGATGGCGGACCGGGCGTTGCCCTTGTGATGTATACCAATAATGAAGTAATCGTTCCTAAAAGGTATTATGCTTTTAAGCAGTTTGCTAATTATATCCATCCGGGATTTAAACGAATTGCTCTGAGTGTATCCCGGCCGGGACTGATGGGATCAGCTTTTGTTTCTCCCGGAGGAAAAAAAGTGGTCATAGAACTATGGTTCGAAGGCCAGAGTCGGATACTTCAGCCTATAGCGTTGCCGCATGGAGTCACTTCCGTATCGCATTACATAACATCTGACGTGACTGAAGACAATGCAAAGTCCCTGAGTGACATATCTTTTGTGCCTGGTAATGATACTATTAAAGTGGATATGCCACCGATGTCATTACACACGATTGTCTTGAATTTTTGATGGATGCTTCTCCCTTTTTTATAGTAAGTATTTGACATCGTGGAATTCCCTTCCATTTAGCTGATTAATAATATTTTTGATGCCGCTACTGCTTAAGATTGTCTTTTTTTTCTGTATGACGCACCCGGAAGCACCTGGAAGTTATAACAAAGCCGTTTTTACTGATTTGTACTGCATAGTTTCCAGATGAGTCGGGCGTAAAAGTCCTACCGGTAGCGCCACCAATGGGATTATAAAGATTATTACAGTCGCACCAGCGGTAAGTGGCTCCGGACTCATTGGCTTTGAGGGTCATCCCGTTTATTGAAACAGTAGTATCTATGTCAATGTTTCTTTCAGCCGTTGGTGGATATCCTCGGAAAACATTGTAAAACAATTCTCTGAATCCCTTGTTGTTTAGAATAAAATAATCGCGTACCTGATTTTGCAGATTTATCAACTTATTGTCCAGCGTCTCTGCAGTTCGATCTTTCCCGCGGATATATCTTTTCACCATATTTTTGAATTGGTTGTTGGCATACCCCTGATAATAACCGTCAATCCGGTATTGCATGCCTTCGGAAGTGTATTGATAATCCGAACCAATCAGTTGTATCAATCTGGACTCTAATTGTTTGGTTGTGGCATTGATTTGTTTTGCAAGAGAAACAATTATGTGACTGTTATTCCTAATACTATTATCCATTAGTCTCCTGATCTTTCGATTTATTTCCATAATTGAATTGCCTCTCTTAGTATAATTGCCGTGATGAATTCTTTCTCCCGGCCAGAGGGAAATGTCTAACCTGGGATGTTGATAATAAAACTGTGTCAGCCCCAGTTTGTCCACGGTTATCGAATCCCCGCTAATTTCAACGAGGAGTTTCGCGGTTTCAATCTTCCCGCTCCAGCCTGCACGAATCTTGTCGTGGATCAGTTTTGGAATTCCGGCATAGACAGTATGAGGAATCCCTGCATATTGAAAAGCACGGCCGTCGGCTGTTCTTCCTTTCACCACAAATTTCACGGTGCTCTTGCCCGATGAAGTAAAATAACCCAGTACATCATATTTCCCGGCGCCATTATTTTTCAACGCCAGTGTAATATCCTGCGTTATTTTTACCGTGTTATTTTGGGTTTCGGGCAGGCTCAAATAGTGGTTTCCATTTTTTTCTTTCACAGAATAACCGCTTACCAAAACTCTCCAATTCTTTATTCCGTTTTCAAATCCGGGATTAGTCAGCATATTCCACCAGATGTCCGGACCGGAAGTCAATAAATTCACCAGTTCGGGATAAGCCCATTCGTTCAGTTTGCCGTTGCCGTTTCTATCGATATCTGCATCATAAATGCTGTTGTAACCGTCAAACATCATCAGATAGGCAGATGAGATACCCCTGTCGATCAAGCGTCGTGTGGTGAGAATAGTCATGGGTCTGGCAGTCCACATTTTGTTATCGGTATTTTTGGCATTCCAGGCGCCAATCCACACCACCTGTTTAGTAGAATCCATATATTCCCAAGCCTGTTGTACCAGTCGTACATTGTCCCTTGTGTCCGGTTTCAGCACATGGGTATCCCACATATAATAAATACCGGCATCCTGAGGTACCGGATCATACGCCCTGGTCATAAAATATTTCGTTCCCGGGCCATAAGGATCAATGCCGGCATCAGGAGGAGGAATTTTAAAATAAATAAGGAGCCTGTCGGGATTGGTTTTTCTGATATCTTTGGTGATAGCATTGTAATAATCCATAATCCTATGATGATCAGGGAGTTTGACCAGTCCCCACGGCTCCACAAACAAATTAAAAATCAACTTATGACTTTTGTTTTTGAACCGGTTGGCAACAAAGCTCCACCAATCAGCCATTTTTTGTAAATCACCGGGATTATCGCCGGTCAGGCCATAAAAAGTCAGAACTACAGCCAAATTCTTTTTAAGCAAGTCATTAATAATGAAATTAGTTTCATCCAACAAACTATCCACATGTGCACCATACGGCGGACCTTTTTTGATAGCTATCATCATGGGATTATTTTTGCCCTGGTATCTTATCCTAACGCTTTTGAAGCCGGCAGATTTGATGGAATCTCCATATTCTGGTTTATATACCGTAGAAACTGAAATATTTACATTCCCGGCCTGTGGTTCCAAAAGTATTCCCTTTCCCAGCATGGAAACAGCCTCGGCAGGACTAATAGGGGCATCCGGAGTTTGAGCCAAGAGGCTCAGGGGGAACAAAAGATTGATAAATAGTAAAAGTATCGTTTTTTTCATGTGTTTATATATTGTCCCATTGATACATAGCCCAACATCATCATGTTCATTAACATAAGGAATATAGGGAGTTAAAAAAGTTAGTTCACCTGAACTCCTTCTTTTGCTATTCTATCTAAATCCTGGGCTTTTATAAATGGGACGCCTGCATAACCAGAACAATTAAAGGTATGTTGGCCGGACTTTATAAAAAGAATATTCGGACGTTTCCCGTCTTTGCCCAAATCATTTGCGAATGATGATGATGGCCATTGGTTTAATAACACAGTTCCATCTACACCCGCTGCCAATCGTTTGGCAAATTCTCTTCTACTTATATTTAACTCCTCCATTTCATAACATTGGAAGGGGGCCTGTGATTTTGCAACTCATTGGCCATATAACGCATATACGGATCTATATGGCTAAAGAATTTTTTGTACCCCCGGCATAAATAATTCAAGCCATCTTCTCCATCCGGTGTCTGAATAAATCGTTGCTTGGGACAACCACCATGACAAGCAAAACGGTAATCACATTCCCGGCAGTATCGGGGAAGTTTTGACTTCTTATCTTCCCCAAAGGTTTGTTGGAATGAAGAATTGACCATATCTCCGAGTGATGTATTCATTATGTTTCCCAATTTATACTCGGGATATACAAAATGATCGCAGGAATAAAGATCTCCGTTATGCTCCACCGCCAAAGCTTTTCCACAGGTCTCTGAAAAAACGCATAGTCCGGAGGGAGCTCCATACCAATTCGCAAGAGCAACGTCAAACATTTGGACATATATGTTGCCCACATCTTTTTTTAACCATTCGTCAAAAACATCTATCAGAAATTGTCCATAGTTTACAGAGTTGACTGACCAGTCCGTAATCGGAGCTTTGATAGCGCTATTAGGTTCAATCAGGCTTAGGATATTCACTTCCATTTCATCCGCTTTTCGTTCAACGATTGGAATGAATTGCATATATTGGCTTCCAATTCGCTTTAAAAACCGATATATGATGCGGCCCTGATCCTCATTGTTATGATGTACACATGTCAGGGTATTGAACTCTACATTATGCTTTTTCAGGAATTCGATGCCTCGCATGACATTGTCGAAGGTTGGCTCCCCACTTTTAAAAATCCTGTAGGAATTATGAATTTGACGGGGACCGTCGATAGAAATACCTATCAAAAATTTATTTTCAGCAAAAAAGGAGCACCATTCGTCATTGAGTTTTACCCCATTGGTCTGGAAGGCATTTCTGATACGCTTGCCATCCGAATATTTTTTCTGTAGTTCTACCACTCTTTTGAAGAAATCAACCCCCATCAACGTTGGCTCTCCACCCTGCCATGCAAAATTTATTTCAGAAGCCTTTTGAGTTTGGATGTATTGTTTAACATACTGTTCCAGTATTTCCGGTGACATTCTGAAACTTTTGTGTTTTTGGTCTTCGGGGTAGAGATTTTCTTTCTCCAGATAGAAACAATATTCGCAGTCCATGTTACATATTGGACCTATCGGTTTGGCTAAAATGTGAAATGCGGGTACACTCATTTTATTTAGAATCAATTAATTTTTGGCAATTAAATTTTCAAACTTCGTTTTGCTAACGACATGATATGTAGCCGTTGTTACCTGGCTTTCTTTATATCCATAGCGAATGGCTTTGGTACGCAGAGTCCAGATCCCTGGTGGCATTTTGAGGGGACTGGTATATAACTTCCAATGTGGATGCTTCCCTTTCTCAAAAGGATAGCCGATTGAGGCACCTTGGGATAGGTAGTATATCCTTTTAATATTTATTTATCCATTTCATAGTGCATATATAGAACTCAATGCTGAATCAAGATCATTGTTTCCATCAGTTTAACCATTGCAACAATACCCCGTTGTGCCAAATATTTGCATTGAGGAACAAACTGCTTTTATCACCAAGAGCCCTTCTTAGCCTCCAGCAACTGTCTGATCATATATCTTATTATAAATACTCCTAATCCATAGCAGTCAGCCTTCGACGGTGGAGATTTTTGCTCCAGCGCTTCGAGTTCCGGTAGCAGAGGCATAGCTCCAGTGCCAAAGGTCCGCAACACGTTTAATGCATGCAACTGTACCTTACCATTCGCATGACTATTATAGAGGGCTTTTTTTACTCGCATTAGCATCATGGTTTCCGGCATAAACCCGGCGTCGTGCATTTGGCAGATCCATCTTTTATTAGCCTTGCGCATACGCCTAAGCACGCCCGCATAATCCGGATTCTCGGCCGGGTTCCGCACGTTATCCGGGTCTTCTATGCAGTCGTACAACTTTTCGGGCGGTTTGGTATTCCAAAACTTCGACTGGGTTTTATTTAGTATCCCTCTTTCATAAGCGTTCTTCCAGGCTGGATATGCAGGATCCTTAAACATATATTTAATATGTTGCCCATAAATGCGGTTAGGCATATAGTTGCGAATATAACGGCTTCCGTCCGCATCAGTCCCTGCAGGGACTGACTCCTGAGATGTTCCTTGAACAGTATAACAACACCCTCAATTCTCTACTTTTGAATGGTACATAAATCGGGAGGAGGGGCACAGCATTATTAATAATTGCGTTACCTATTAAAAATAAAAAGAGCCAACTTATTGTATTTTAATAAATTGGCTCAATGTTCTGTGCCGAAGGGGGGACTCGAACCCCCACGGGATTGCTCCCACACGCCCCTGAAACGTGCGCGTCTACCAATTCCACCACTTCGGCATTAAAAATCTTTCAAAAAAGCTCATTTGTCCAAGCTTTGCATAATTACAAATTTAAAATCCTCACATATTATAAATATGCTCCGGTTTTAAATTTGCTCAGGTTTTGATCTCTGAACAAAATTCCGGTTTTTTAAAACTTTTTATATTAAATCAGTATGTGAAAAAACATTCCTGAAACAGGATTTCAAAGATATGGAGTTTTACTCAAAATTCAATGAGCTTTCCTAAAAATTTATCAATCCTTACCGATTATCGTAAAGATGCTTCATCATTGACTTATAATCATCAGTCAATTCCAATCCCCTGCGGACCATCATTTTTTCCGAGGTCTGCATAGCTTTATCAAAATTATAAACTTCATTCTTGCCCTGGGCGTACCAGCTGAATGAAGGCAGGTATTTTGGCGGGAAATCACCGGATACGATATTACAGTTTACACCAAAAATACTACCGGTGTTAATCATGGTATTAATAGCTGTCTTGCAGTGGTCACCCATGAGCATTCCACAAAACTGGAGTCCGGTATCATAGGATTCGCCCGATTCAAAATCCGTCAGCCGGACCGAGCTGTAATTATTTTTCAAATTGGAATTATTCGTGTCGGCTCCCAGGTTGCACCACTCGCCTAAAATGGAATTACCTAAAAATCCATCGTGTGCTTTATTGCTGAAGCCCTGGATTATTACGTTGTTTAGCTCGCCGCCAACTTTAGAATGGGGCCCGATGGTCGTTCCCGGATAAATTTTCGCACCCATTTTAATAGTTGAATGTTCGCATATAGCAATTGGTCCGCGCAGAATGGCCCCGGCCATCACATGGGAATCGTCAGCCAGGTAAATGGGTCCGTCCTTAGTTATAAATATACTGCCCGGTTCGATATGAATATTATTGCCCGTATAAACAGGATATTTTCCTTCAATAGTGATAGGTGAACGATGATCTAAAATGACCTCAGGCTGAATCAGTTGAATATCTTCATCTATTTGTTCACCATTAAGATGCAGGATGTCGGTGATATGTTGGATGAGTATTCCATTCGTTATTTCACGAAAATGAACTTCCTGGAAATTTATTTCGAAATGTTTGAACAATCTGTTCGATTTTTCCCCGTCTAAAAGGAAAACAACCGGTTCCTTTTGGAATGTTAATCCTTCGCCGGGATTTAGAGAGTTTATTTCCTTTAAAACATCAGAATCGGGCAGGAAACGAGAATTAATCCATAAACAGGGTTGATTATCTATTTCGGGGGCAGGATAAACACCTTGTAATTCGGGTCGCAAAATTCGGGTATATGAACCTGTTCTTAAAGATGTTGTCCATTTTTCGAAAATTCTTAGAAACCCGACCCGAAGATAGTCCGTTGGTCGCGTTAATGTGAGCGGGAAGAAGTGTTTGTAATTAGTATCCTCGAAGAAACAAATCTGGTTCATAAACGTTATTGTGTTTTAAGATCCTGATTGACAATCATTTATTAAATAATACTATTTTTAAAGAACCGGAACCATGATTTAATTTATTAACAGTTATTTATCGTATCATTATATAAAATACTTATTATCCCTTCTTTTTATTACGTGATAATTTTATTTTGGGTAGATTTTAAAAGTTCGTCAGGACAAAATGTTTGACCTTTAAAAAAAAGAATATGTGCGGAATTGTTGGATACATTGGAAATAGAGAAGCTGCTGACGTCATTGTCAAAGGATTACATCGATTAGAATACCGGGGATATGACTCAGCGGGTATAGCGGTCGTTAACGGGCAGATGGCTATACGAAAAGGAAAAGGTAAAGTTGATGAACTGGATCGTTTGTTGAAAGAAAAACCGGTTACCGGAACCATCGGGATTGGTCATACGCGATGGGCGACACACGGTGAACCCAATGATGTAAATGCCCATCCACACGTTAGCAATAATCATCGATTTGCATTGGTGCACAATGGTATCATTGAAAACTACAATGTCCTGAAAAAAGAACTTCTGAAAAAAGGTCATACCTTTGAAACCGAGACCGATACCGAAGTTTTGGCTCATCTGATTGAAGAGATACAGAAAGTCACGAAATCCGATTTTGAGACTTCCGTACAACAGGCTTTGCGTCAGGTTGTGGGAACATACGGACTGGCCATAGTAAATATGGATGAACCGGATCAGTTAATTGTAGCCAGAAAAGGTTCCCCATTATTGCTAGCCATAGGGGATGATGAATATTTTGTGGCATCAGATGCTTCACCGGTTGTTGAATATACCAATAAAGTAGTTTACCTCGATGATGATGAGATGGCCGTTATTAGACGTGACGGATATGAGGTAAAAACGATTCGAAATGCCCCGCTTTCAAAAGAAGTCCATGAGTTAGCCATGAATATGGAACAGATTGAGAAAGGCGGTTATCCTCATTTCATGCTGAAAGAAATTTATGAGCAACCCAATTCTATTGGCGATTGCTTGCGTGGCCGGGTGAACCTGGAACAGAATGATATTAATCTGGGTGGGATTGAATCGGTTTTAGACAAATTGATTAATGCCCAGCGAATCGTTATTGCTGCTTGCGGAACCAGCTGGCATTCCGGATTGGTTGGAGAGTATCTGTTCGAACATATGGCAAAGATACCGGTAGAAGTAGAGTATGCATCGGAGTTTCGCTATAAAGATCCTTTGATTAGGAAAGATGATATTATGATTGTCATTTCGCAAAGTGGTGAAACAGCGGATACGCTGGCCGCACTTCGTGAAGCAAAAAAACGCGGGGCTATGGTCCTGGGCATCTGTAATGTGGTTGGTTCTTCCATTTCCAGGGAGACGGATGCCGGTGTGTATACGCATGCCGGACCAGAAATCGGGGTGGCATCAACCAAAGCTTTTACCGCACAGGTTGCGGTTCTTACAATGATGGCCCTGAAGCTTGCTAAAGAACGGGGAACGATTGAAGAGGATTATTTCAAACAAATTCTTAATGATTTGGCAAATATTCCGCAAAAAGTAAAAAAGATATTGAAACAAGATAAGTCGGTAAAAAATATTGCCAGACTGTTTACATATGCACCAAATTTCCTCTATTTGGGAAGAAGCTATAATTTTCCGGTGGCTTTAGAAGGGGCACTCAAGCTTAAAGAAATATCCTATATTCATGCCGAAGGATATCCGGCTGCGGAGATGAAACATGGCCCCATTGCATTAATTGATGATCAGATGCCGGTGGTTGTGCTTGCAACGCAGGGATATACCAACGATAAAATGGTTAGCAATATTCAGGAAGTTAAAGCTCGTAAAGGCCGGGTTGTAGCCGTGACTACACCCGATAATGTTGAAGTGAAGAATCTGTCGGATTTTGTGATTGATATTCCCGAGACATCCGATTGTCTTTCTCCTTTACTTACAGTCATTCCATTACAATTGCTTTCCTATTATATTGCAGTGAATCGTGGATGTAATGTGGATCAGCCGAGGAACCTGGCAAAGAGTGTGACCGTTGAATAAAAAACTACGGATAAAGGAGACCGGAAGAAGAAGGATTTCTGTTACCCGTCCTTCATATTATTAGCTCGTAAAAAGTCATTTTACCTGTTGCCGCCAAACTTTTTTAAATTTTTTTGATAAAAACACCTTTTTATGCTTGCTTTTTGGAAGCGTTTTTATTAATTGTTCACAAGTTATCCACATTATTTAATTCTCGTGAACAAATGTCTGATTGGAAAAATATAGCATTTAAAGTTGCAATCGTTGTTGTCCTGGCTATAGTAATATTTACAGGGTAAAAGCCTTTAACCTTACAAATAACGTATTGAAAAAAACTGATTCGGCTAATCGTCGTCATGTTTGAATAAAATAAGTGAATCATAATGGATTCACTTTTGCAGTATAGGTGTATTCAATCTTGTGTACATAAATCAAATATTTATGTTGAAGTCTAATCATATGGTAATTTCTGCATAAGTGTCGTTTTGTGAACGGTAATAAGAAAAGCGTTAGCTTAAAGCCATATTGATTCCGGTTAGTAACATTCTGATTAATAGAATCATTTTATTGAGAGAGTGATGTATCCCATCGGTAAGTTTCAAGCCTGGTATTAAGAGAAATGCTGATAAGACCCTGAATGTGCCCGAAGTTATCCACAATCGAATTGGTATTTACATAAAATTAGTGTAAATCAGCGCCTGAAACAGAATGTAAGAGGTAAATGATCTATGCAAAGACCATTTACCTCGCTTATTTATTACAATGTATCTATAACTTTTTTCAGCCTGTTTCGGACTTCAGCCGCTACTTCAGGCAACTTTGGATTATCAACTGCCTGCATGGAAGCCACGGGATCTATGGCCGATACTTCGATGGTTCCATCTTCCATTTCCTGAACAATAACATTGCAAGGAAGCATGGTACCGATTTTGTCCTCTGCAAGTAAAGCCTGGTGAGCAAATGGGGGGTTGCACGCTCCTAAAATCCGGTAATTGCGGAAATCAACGTCCAGTTTGTTTTTCAGGGTTGCTTTCACATCAATATCTGTCAATACGCCGAAACCTTCTTTTTTCAAAGCTTCGGTAGTGTGATCGATAGCTTCATCAAATGTAGATTTTAACTTTTTGCTAAAATAATATTTCATCATTTCTCCTTAATGAGTTATTCAATGCACTTCTAATTCTATAAATCAAAAAATAGCAGATGCGTTCGTATTAATGGAATTTTAATATTTAAATGTTTTGGATAATAATATACTAAATAACTAAATAGTATATTAAATAGCGCCGGAGATTATAGGTTCATATTTAAGAATTCTGTATATTAGCTCGATGAAAATGATGCGGATATATCATATAACAGCAGGCTTCCTCGCGATGGTTATGTTTTTGCTAACTATTGTGACAACAGGACAGTGTGCGGCTATGAATATGAAAATGGATATGCCATCGAACGGTATTATGCCAGGTCATATGATGGCCAATCATGCGTGTTGCAATATGAATATCAACATGCCTGAACATAAAACTGCTTCAAATATTTTAAACTCCGGTACTGATTGGTGTCAGTGCCAGATAGCACAGCCTCTCCCTATAAACAGCTTAACGATCATCAATACTCCCGTTGATCTGCATTATTATCCTGTAGTTTTGGCTGCTGTTGATATAACACCGATAAAAACGGACGAACAAACCATTCGTGATTTCCAGCTTCGTCCGGATAATCAGGTACCTCTTTTTATCCGAAATTTATCCCTTCTGAATTGAGATAAACGGTTTTAAACCGGGTTCCCATTTTTCTAAATGGAACTTCTTTTTTTTTGAGGTCATCTTATGCCTTCTCAAAAGGGCAGCCTCTGGCCTCATGTTCAACAACTATTCGAACTGAATAACAATACCGTTTATGAAAGTTTATATCAAATGGCTGTGTATCCTGGCCATAGTCTCAATCAATAGCCCCCTTTATGCCCAGTTAACTGAGCCCGTCTCCACTTTGCAGGACCTTATTCAGTCGGCACTTATCAATAATCCTTCTTTGAAAGCCGCAAAAAAACAGGTAGATGCCCGTCAGACGCTGGTTCGGCAATCGTCGGCATTACCAGATCCTGTTTTAAGCCTGAATCTGATGAATCTGCCGATTAATTCGTTTCGCTTGAACCAGGAACCCATGACGGGTAAGCAGATTTCCGTTATGCAAGCCATTCCCTTTCCGGGTAAAATTTCCTTGAAAAAAGATATAGCCCGTTCCGGAGTTCAGTCAGCGAATGAGCAACTGGATGAAATGAAAATACAACTCGTAAAAAACATCAGGCTAACTTATTACGAGTATTATTATGTGAACCAGGCTCTTGAAACGGTCCAAGAAAATAAAGGAATAGTGAGCCAGTTCATTACGATTGCCGAAACGCGGTACAGTGTGGGAAAAGGCTTGCAGCAGGATGTCTTAAAGGCACAAGTAAGCCTGTCCAAACTGATGGATAAGGAATTGGTGTTGAAAGATAAACAGGCTAAGATCCGGGCAAAGATCAACGAAATGATTGGGCGATCGCCAAATACAGAAATCGGAATACCGGTTTTGACGAATATTCCATTTTTAAAAACCGATACCGTCGCTTTATTCCAAAATGCTGTTCAGAGTCGACCTCTTGTGAAAGCATGGAAGACAATGATCGGTCAAAATGATCAAAAAGTAAGCCTTGCAAAAAGGAATTTCTATCCCGATTTCAAGGTCGGCCTGGCTTACACACAAAGAGACGTTTTAACAAATGGGAACGGGGGCGTCGATTACCTTTCCGGATTAGTCAGTGTGAGCGTTCCCCTGTTTTTTCACAGGAAACAGGAGCAGAAATATCAACAGGTTCAGCTGGAAGGCCAGTCTATTCGCGATCAATACCAGGATGTGCTGAATCGAATAAAGTCTTCAATCGAACAGACGATTTCGTCCCTGAATAAAAATGAGCAGCTCATCCATTTGTACGAATCCGGAATTATTCCGCAGGCAAAGCAATCACTCGAATCGGCGATGTCGGCTTATCAAAATAATAAAGTAGATTTTCTGACCCTCCTGAATAGCCAGATGTCTCTTTTGGATTACGAGCTCAATGAATTGCGCGCCCGGACTGATTACCGGAAGGATCTGGCTCAGCTCGATGCTTTGCAGGGAAAACCTCTCAATTTGACCACCAAACAATAAGACTTCACAAGAATTTAATAAGAAACCTAAACGGGTTAAATTCATGAAACGTAACACTATTATTACATCCATCCTTTTAGTTGCTGTCGTAGCGGTAGTTGCCCTGGTATCCTATTGGGCGGGACAGCATTCGTCTTCGTCTGATAGGAAGATGACCAGTAGCACCACATCTAAAGAGTCCGGACAAGCTAAGAATAATCAACGGAAGATTTTGTATTGGAAAGCCCCGATGAATCCATCCGAGATTTATGATCATCCGGGTAAATCGAAAATGGGAATGGACTTAGTTCCTGTCTATGCCGGCGATGAAACGGCCGACGCGAAAGGAACGGTAAAAATCGATCCGGTGACCGTCCAGAATATGGGAGTGCGCATGGCGATGGTAAAAAAATCTGATTTTAGCAGTACCATTCGCACGGTCGGGAAGATTGACTACAACCAGGAAAAACTGTATACCATCACAACCAAATTTTCGGGTTGGATAGACAAGCTCTATGCCAACTTTACCGGCCAAATCATCAAAAAAGGAGATCCGCTGCTGACCATATATTCGCCCGACCTGGTGACGACTCAGCAGGAATATTTGCTGGCATTGAAGACCCGGAATGAGCTTCATCAAAGTTCGTTTGAAGCGATTCGAAATAACGGCGAATCATTATTGAAATCGGCTAAAATGAGACTGGAATACTGGGACATTCCTCAAAATGAAATTCATGACCTGGAAAATTCAGGCACTATTCAAAAGAATATCATGATGAGGGCTCCGGCATCAGGTGTAATCGTTCATACCAACGTAGACGCCGGGATGCATATCAAAGAGGGGATGAACCTGATGAAGATCGCGGATCTATCTACCGTGTGGATAGAGGCGAGCATTTATGATTATGAATTGCCATGGATTCACACAGGCCAAAAAGCGAAAATTGAGCTTTCCTATTTGCCCGGCGAACAAATAAACGGAACCATTTCTTATATCTACCCGGATCTCAATGAGAAATCCCGGACGGTGACCATTCGAATTGTACTCCGGAATCCCGGTTTCAAATTAAAGCCCGGAATGTTCGCGAATGTATATATAAAAGGAAAATCCATTCCTGACGCATTGACAATACCCGATGAAGCCATCATTCGATCCGGAAAACGCAATATAGTTTTTATTGCCATGGGAAATGGGCGGTTTATGCCACGTGAAGTAACTTTGGGACCGGAAGGCGGAAAGAATAATGATCAGGTTCAGATATTATCCGGACTTCATGCCGGAGAGCATGTTGTGACTTCCTCTCAGTTTTTGTTGGATAGTGAAAGCCGTCTGCAGGAAGCCATTCAAAAAATGCTGGAAAACAAGCCGATGGATATGTCGGGTGTGAAAGGTGATGGGAATATGAAAATGCCGGCTAAAAATGGAAAAACGGCAACGACCGATACGAGTAATACCATACCTTCTACAGATATGGATCACAAACACAGCAATAGTCATTAAGAGGGTGAATCCATGTTAAAAAAAGTCATTGAATGGTCGGTTAATAACCGTTTACTCATCATCATTTTTGGGATTTTGATTGTATTGGGTGGTTTGTACGCGATGTTTCAGACCCCGGTAGATGCCATTCCCGATCTGAGTGATGTACAAGTTATCGTTTATACGAAATATCCGGGTCAGGCCCCTCAGGTCGTGGAAGACCAGGTAACGTATCCGCTAACGACAGCCATGTTATCTGTTCCGAATGCTAAAGTGGTCAGGGGATATTCGTTTTTTGGCTATTCGTTCATCTATATCATTTTTAAGGATGGAACGGATCCCTATTGGGCCAGAAGCCGTGTTTTGGAATATTTGAATTCAGCCCAAACCAGCTTGCCGCAAGGTGTGATCCCGACGTTAGGCCCTGATGCCACCGGTGTTGGCTGGGTTTATGAATATACGCTTGATGGCGGAAACAAATACGATTTGCAACAGCTTCGGTCCATTCAGGACTGGTATCTGAAATATGAATTGATGAGTGTTCCCGGTGTAGCGGAGGTTGCGAGCATCGGCGGATATGTCAAACAGTATCAGGTGAATGTCGATCCGGATAAACTGGCGGCCTATCATATTCCTTTGGAAAAGGTGAAAATGGCCATTAAAAGAAGTAATAGCGATGTCGGCGGACGGCTTGTCGAGATGGGGGAAACTGAGTTCATGGTCAGGGGACTCGGATATATCAAATCGGTTAAAGACATTGAAAATGTTCCTGTCGGAGTCGATAAAAACGGGACGCCCATTTTGATTCGAAATATCGCGAATGTCACGGTTGGTCCGGATTTGCGCCGTGGCCTGGCGGAGTGGAATGGGGAAGGAGAGACCGTCGGCGGAGTGGTCATCATGCGTAACGGCGCCAATGCCCTGAAAACCATACAGGCCGTTAAAGAAAAGCTAAAAACCCTGAAAGCCGGACTTCCTCCAGGCGTGACGATGCATACCGCATACGATCGTTCCGGGTTGATTGAACGCGCGATTAATTTCCTGAAAGACAAGATCGTGGAAGAAAGTATCATTGTGGCGTTGATAACGATACTGTTTTTACTTCATTTTCGTAGCGCGTTAGTAGCGATCATCACCCTTCCGATGGGCATATTAATCGCCTTCCTGGTGATGTATTTTCAGGGCATCAACGCGAATATTATGTCGCTGAGTGGCATAGCGATTGCTATCGGGGCGATGGTTGACGGGGCTATTGTAATGATTGAAAATGCTCATAAACACCTGGAACGGGATAATGGGAAGAAGGATCATTGGAGTATAATTACTGATGCGGCAAAAGAAGTGGGTCCGGCGTTATTCTTCTCGTTGTTAATCATCACTTTTTCGTTTCTGCCGATTTTTACCCTGCAGGGACAGGAAGGGCGTTTATTCAAACCGCTGGCGTATACAAAGACGTATTCCATGGCGGCGGCCGCTTTATTATCTGTCACGATAATACCGGTTTTGATGGGATTTTTCATTCGCGGTAAGATTTTACCCGAGCATAAAAATCCGGTGAACCGGTTTCTGATTTATATCTACCGGCCTGTTATCCATTTTGTGCTCCGTTTCAAATGGTCGACATTGTTTGCGGCTTTGTTGATTCTTCTCGCAACATGGATTCCTTTAAAACAACTGGGTTCCGAGTTTATGCCCGAACTGAATGAAGGTGATTTGCTGTATATGCCTACGACTGACCCGGGAATCAGTATTACCAAAGCCAAAGAGCTGTTGCAGCAGACCGATAAAATCATCAAGTCATTTCCGGAAGTAAAAACGGTGTTTGGTAAAGCCGGCAGGGCTGAAACGGCGACGGATCCGGCTCCGCTTTCGATGTTTGAGACGGTAATTACCCTTAAACCTCAAAGTGAATGGCCCAAAGGGATGACAATTGGCAAACTAAAAGAAGATTTGGACAGAGCTATCCAGATTCCGGGCCTTACCAACGCTTGGACGATGCCGATCAAAACACGAATTGATATGTTATCCACCGGAATTAAAACACCTGTTGGTATAAAAGTAACCGGCCCTGATTTGTCAGTCTTATCAGAGTTAGGGCAAAAAATAGCGGCCGTTGTCAGGGAGATTCCCGGAACACAAAGTGCCTTTGCTGATAAAACGGTTGGCGGGCATTATCTGGACTTTCATATTAAAAGAGCCGAGGCGGCGCGCTATGGTTTAACGGTAGGTGATATTCAGGATGTCATCCAATCGGCTATTGGCGGCATGCAGGTATCTCAAACTGTGGAAGGGCGTGAGCGTTATTCCGTGAATCTGCGTTACAACAGAGAGCTACGGGACAATCTTACGGCATTGAAGAGAGTGTTGGTATCGACACCAACCGGTTCCCAGATTCCGCTTGAATATGTGGCTGACCTGAAGTTTACCAATGGCGCGCCGGTTATCAAGAGTGAAAATGCACGATATACCAGCTGGATTTATGTGGATATCCGGAATATTGATATCGGATCTTATGTCCGGAAAGCTCAAAAAGCTGTTGAGGCATCTGTAAAATTGCCGGAAGGATACAGCATCGCCTGGAGCGGGCAGTATGAATACATGCAGCGTGCTAAACAGCGGCTGAAAATAGTGATTCCCATTACACTGCTGATAATCTTCCTGTTGCTGTATTTTAATTTTAAAAACATACAGGAAAGTATGCTGGTGATTGTGACATTGCCGTTTGCATTAGTCGGTTCTATCTGGTTCCTGTATTTTCTTGGATACGATTTGAGCGTAGCTGTTGGTGTTGGTGCTATTGCTTTGGCAGGAGTCACCGCCGAGATCGGAGTGATTATGCTGGTCTACCTGGACCAATCGTATCAGCACCGCCAATTACAAGGCCGGTTGCGTTCCATATCGGATTTGAAAGAAGCGGTCATTGAAGGCACCGCACTGAGAATTCGCCCGGTATTCATGACCGTTACAGCCATTGTGGCCGGGTTATTACCCATTATGTGGGGTCATGGCACCGGTTCTCAAATCATGAAACGAATTGCGGCTCCAATGATTGGCGGAATGATTTCATCCACCATTTTAAGCTTACTGGTGATTCCTGTTATTTATTATATCTGGAAAAGCCGGATAGTAAGAAAGCTTGAGAACGTATCGGATAACGAATCAAATGATTTGAATATAGAATAAAACCCCGAAGTCCCATTGAGGACTACTCCTGGAAATAAAAAAGCCGGTAACTGGAAAGGCCGGCTTTTTCTTTAAAAATTATGTGCTTACAATTTGCGGATTATTTCTTTAATCTCTTCTTTTGTTTTGCCCAGTTTTTTCTGTAAACGTCCGATCAGCTCATCTTCTTTTCCCTCAATGAAATACAAATCATCATCATTCAAATCAGAAAAACGTTGTTTTAATTTCCCCTTGATTTCCTTCCAGTTACCTTTAAGTATTAAGTCTTTCATAATTAAGTTTTTATATTTTAATACATAATTATAATGCACTTATATAACAATAAGAAACCGGTGAATCATTCCCAAAAGGAATTTCATAGAGTGCAGAACAATGGTAAGGCGTCTTCCGAACTCCCTTTTCCCATTCTTCTGTTTCTTTAGTTCAGTTTCTTCAGCATCTGATTCGCTTCCTTCACAAATCGCGGATCGTCCGGGGTTTTGGGTTGAAGCTGAAGCATTTTTTGCAGTGTTTTGATTGCTTCCTGATCTTGATCTTCGGTCTGGTAAACTTTAGCAAGATCAATGTAGTACATCAAAGTGTTGCCATCGTAATCAATCGCCTTTTTATAATCGTAGATCGCGTTTTGATCACTGGCTCCTTTTGGCAGACCGCCAAACAATACTTTTGCTGCAAATTTTTCAGCAAAATTCAGGTTGGCGACCTTATAATTCCAGCGACCAAGTACATGCCATGCACCAGCATGGTGAGGATCGAATTTCAGTGCTTGTTCGGCATAGTATTTAATATCGGAAGATGCAGCGAGACGGGCTTTAGCACCGGATATCAATGCTATTCGTCCCATTGCAACCGACATGGCAAAATTAGAATTCGCATCAGTGGAATCAACTTTTAATGCTCTTTCCGCCAGTTCTTTAGCCTTCTTGAAATATTCTACCTTTTGCTTTTTTTCGTCAAAGCGATTGCCGATGCGGGAGTAAAGATAACTGGCATTCCACAACGCGGTGTAGTTATCGGGCTCTGATTTCAACACCGAAAGGTAAGCTTCAAGAGCTTGTGGCTCTTTATATTCAGAGAAAAGTTGATTGGCTTTTTGAAGAGTTTCATCTGTATTGTTGCTCTGTGCAAAGACAGTAAATGAACAAGCAAACAAAAAAAGACTTAAGATAGCGACTCGTTTCATGGATGAATTGGTTTATTTTTAGTTTAAAAAGACCGTTCTTATAACCGATAATAACTATAGCTATATTACTAATAACAAATAAAAACAAATCCTAATAAATATAGTTATATAGCTATATATATAGCTTGTTTTTCCAAAAATTAGACGGTAAGTTTAAACTAGTCAGATTCATTAATTCTTCATAATCAAAATTTACATTTTACTGTTAAATTTCGGCGTAAAGAATTTAGGAATGGATCTTTGATACCGATCAATATCAAATACAATCGGAATATTTTACACTTGAAAATCCTCTTATATTCTATAATTATCTTTTTGATTGTAGTAAACATATCTATTTCAAAATAAAATGATACCAAAACAAGAAATCAGAGAAGAAGTTACGATCCGTTTTGCCGGCGATTCCGGTGATGGAATGCAATTAACCGGATCTCAGTTTACCAATACCACTGCATTAGTAGGAAACGACTTGAGTACATTCCCGGATTATCCGGCCGAAATTCGTGCCCCTGCAGGAACGGTACCGGGTGTTTCCGGTTTTCAAATACACTTCGGGAGTAAACCAATTTTTACCCCGGGTGACGAATGTGACGTATTAGTTGTAATGAATGCCGCTGCCCTCAAAGCAAACTTAAAGCATTTACGGGATGGTGGAATTATTATTGCCAATACCGGTGGTTTCGATAAAAGAAACCTGTCTTTGGCTAAATATGATGAGGGAGTAAATCCACTTGAAGATGGTTCACTTGCCGGATACGAGGTCATCGATGTCGACATTTCCCTGTTAACTAAGGAGAGTTTAAAAGACAGCGGACTTACAACCAAGGATATAGAGCGCAGTAAAAACATGTTTGTACTGGGAATCCTTTACTGGATGTACAACCGGCCATTGGATTCGACCATCAATTTCATAAGAAATAAATTTGGCAAAAAAGATCCGGCTATAGCCGAAGCCAATATCAAAGTTTTAAAGGATGGAAATACTTTCGGCGAGGCTACCGAAATATTTACAGCTCGTTATAATGTAAAGCAGGCTGATATCGAACCGGGTACCTATAGGAATATTACCGGTAATCAGGCTACCGTTTATGGATTGACGGCAGCATCGGTAAAATCAAAATTGCCTCTTTTTTACGGTTCTTACCCAATTACCCCGGCATCTGATATCCTTCACGGTTTATCCCGGTTGAAGAATTACAACGTTCGAACCTTTCAGGCAGAAGATGAAATTGCTGCCGTAAGCTCTTCTATCGGTGCTGCTTTTGGAGGAAGCCTGGCTATTACCGGTAGTTCTGGTCCGGGTGTTGCCCTGAAAACCGAAGCTATTGGATTGGCAGCTATGCTCGAATTGCCGCTGGTGATTGTCAATGTTCAACGGGGCGGTCCATCAACCGGTTTGCCGACAAAAACGGAACAAGCCGATCTGATGCAGGCAATGTATGGACGTAATGGCGAATGTCCGATTGCCGTTGTTGCCGCAAGTTCACCTGCGGATTGTTTCGAAACTGCTTTTGAAGCCTGCCGGATTGCTATCGAGCATATGATTCCGGTCATGATGTTATCCGACGGTTATCTTGGAAATGGTTCGGAACCTTGGAAATTCCCGAAATCAGCTGATTTGGCCGAGATAAAAGTAGAATTTGCAAAACCTCGTGAAAACGAAAATGATGAGAAATTCCTGCCTTACATCAGGGATGAGAAATTAGCACGCCCCTGGGCTATTCCCGGCAGCAAAGGCCTGGAACACCGCGTCGGCGGACTGGAAAAACAGCATGAAACCGGTAACATATCTTATGATCCGGAAAACCATCAATTTATGGTGAAAACCCGTGAGGAAAAACGTGACAGGATAGCTGATTATATCCCGCTGCAAAAGATTGACAGTGGTAATGATCACGGTAAGCTGTTGCTGCTCAGCTGGGGCTCCACCTACGGAACGATTAAAACAGCTGTTCACAAAGCTCAGAATGAAGGTTATGAAGTGTCTCACGCACATCTTCGTTATCTGAGCCCGTTTCCAAAAAATCTGGGCGAAATTCTGAACAGTTTTGATAAAGTGCTGATTCCTGAAATTAACAACGGACAATTAGTAAAAATTATCCGGGATCTGTACCTGATCGATGCCGAGGGATTCAATAAGATTAAAGGGCTTCCATTCACGGTGAGTGAAGTTAAAAGCAAAATTGTGGATGTTCTTTCAGAATCCTGAATCAAATATGAGTTATAAATAAGCATTATTAAGAATCTAAAGATATGGACTTAAAAAACGGTCAAAACGGAACGATACAAAGCCGGATAGACGAAATAGTAACGGTGGACACTGTCGATATTCCAGAATACAGCAGTAAAGATTTTTCTTCGGATCAGGATGTACGCTGGTGTCCGGGTTGTGGTGATTACACCATCCTGAAACAAGTGCAAAATCTGATGCCGAATATCGGGGTTAAGAAAGAGGATATCGTATTCATTTCCGGTATCGGATGTTCCTCAAGATTTCCCTATTACATGGATACCTATGGAATGCATTCCATTCACGGACGCGCGCCGGCTATAGCCAGTGGACTGAAAATCAGCCGTCCGGAATTGAGTGTTTGGATTATTACCGGTGATGGTGACTCATTATCCATCGGTACTAATCACTTTGCCCATTTACTTCGCCGTAACCTCGATGTGAACGTATTGTTGTTCAATAACGAGATTTACGGGTTAACCAAAGGACAATATTCCCCGACTTCTCATGAAGGTGCCATAACCAAATCCACTCCAATGGGTTCGATTGATCACCCTTTTAATCCATCGGCCCTTGCTATGGGTGCTGACGGAACATTCATCGCCCGTGCCATGGACCGGGATCCGAAGTTCCTGCAGTCTATTCTGCAAAGAGCCAATGAGCATAAAGGAACGTCCCTGGTTGAGATTTATCAGAACTGTATCGTGTTTAACGATGGGGCATTTGGAGTTTACACCGACAAGAAATCCCGTCCGGAAGAATCTCTTTATCTTGAGCAAGGACAACCATTGGTATTCGGTGAAAATAATGGCAAAGGTATTCGGCTTGACGGTTTAAAACCGGAAGTGGTTACACTTGGAGATAAATATTCGAAAGATGATCTCTGGATTCATGACGAAAAAGATAATACGAAAGCCTATTTACTCACCAGGTTATTTGATGATCCTGCAAAAGCAGGGCACTTCCCAAGACCATTTGGAGTCTTGTATGATGTGGATCGTCCGCGTTATGAAGAAGGTGTCAATGAGCAGGTTCAGGTTGCCGTTGATAAGATGGGTAAAGGTGATTTGGATGAATTATTGCATGGTGATGAAACCTGGGTGATTCGATAAATCAGAAAGCTTTAATGTTGTTAAAGGCCATGATTTAATTCATGGCCTTTTTTTGTAATAATTAATGCTGCATTAACGGCATATTCATCTTATTGTAATCCGATGGGACTTTAAAAAGAGATGCATCCAGTTTCTTGCGGTCGACATGCGTTACTTCCATCGTCATTACCACGCTGCCATCTGGGTCTTTACTGATTATTTGAAATGGGAAAAATCCATTTTTTATTAATTCGCTGGCCCAATCCGGAGGACGGTCTCCACCAAAGAACCCGCTGCCCTTTCCGAATATGAAATTACCGAAATGCGGGGCATTCCACAGAATAGTCTCTTCTTTGTCATTTTGAATTTTCCATTCTTCACATTTTACTCCGGCAATCATTTTTGTTTTTCCCGTTTTAACAGGCTTTTCTGAATCATCGTATTTACTGGATTTGTCGGTAAGGCTGTCCATGGGAATGGCCATATAACTTTTCAATTGACTGATAACCGTGTACATGGTATTGGTTTCATTGTCGAAAATGATGGCAGGTTTCATTGAGGCCGGTACTCCGGGGATATCCATATCCATCCGGACTTTTTTGCCTTTTACAGAATACTCCATTGTCTGAGTTTGTCCCTGTTCCGTTTGAATAACGTAAGTCAGCGTTCCTTCAAATCCGGATTGGGCATATGTGAATGGAACAAAATACAATGTGATTAACGAAATGCAGAATAAAAGGAAGCGTTTCCCTGTATGAGTGATTAAGAATCTGTTATCTGTCATTATAAATCCTCTGTTAGATCGCGCTATATAGTGATGTTAATATGGTATATGATGAATTCTTTTAATTTAACCAAGTAAAAAATATAGTCAATTAATTTAGGGTAACTGTGCTTCGTACTTTCATGTATCAAATAATATTGTAATATCGATAAAACCGGGGAATGATAAGTCATGAGATATGGTATCATTAAATGACGTGAGTTATTGAAATGCTCCTGGACTGAACCCATTTAAATCAATTAAAAATTATTCTATATGATTGATGGAAAAAAAGAAAAACGTATTATTGTGATGGGGGCCGGTGCCGTAGGTGGTTATTTTGGAGGACGATTGGCCTCGTCTGAAAATACGGCTGTTTTTTTTGTGGCAAGAGGTGAGCATCTAAAGGCGATACAGACTCGGGGATTGCAAGTAAAAAGCGTATTTGGTGACTTTAAGATCAAGATTAATGCATCAGATACTTTAAACGATTTTCAAGAGACTGCCGATATTATTCTTTTTACGGTGAAATCATACGATACCGACACCGCTATTGAGCTAATTCGTCCTAAAATTGGAGAACACACACAAGTTTTGACCATTCAAAATGGACTGGAGAATTATTATAAACTTGAAAAGGCATTTGGAAAGCATAGAGTAATCAGGGGCGTCTGCCGGATAGGTGCGATGATTGAAGAGCCCGGTGTCATCAGGCATACTTCTATGGGCTCGGTTATTGTCGGAGAGTCTGATGGAAGTGAATCGGAAAGAGTGAAACTGATAAAAGATCTATTTGACAGGGTTGATGTGAATTGCAAAATATCCGGAGATATTGAGAGAGATTCCTGGGTTAAGTTTATATGGAACAGTGTATTCAATATGATTACCGGGGCGGCTGGAGTCACGCTGGATAAGATATTTAAACAGGAATCTTCCCAAAAACTGAGCCATGAAATATTCATAGAAATAGCATTACTGGCATCGAAATACAATGTATATTTCTCAGATAAAGATTATGAACAAATCCTGGAAAATGTTCGAAAACTTGGCGCCTTTAAGACATCTACTTATCAGGATCGTATGAATGGTAAACGTCTTGAATACGAAGCATTTACCGGGGCTATTTTGCGAATGGGCCGTGAAAAAGATGTACAATTGCCGTATAATGAAGCATTGTATGGGTTGTTATCATTAATGGATAATAAACAGGAGACGTAATGAAAATCGGAATTATTTCAGACACCCACGATCATGTAGATCGTATTAAACAGGCTGTTGCCTATTTCAAGAGAGAAAATATTTCATTAGTTATTCATGCAGGAGATTATTGCAGTCCCTTTGCTGTTTTACCCTTCGAAGGTTTAAAAATGATAGGCGTTTTTGGCAACAATGATGGCGATCATTTTCGAATTATTTCAGCATTCAATAAAATTGGGGCTGAAATGGAAGCCGAGTTTTGTGAATTTGAGCAAGATGGTATTTCTATAGCCGTTTACCACGGAACGCATCCGGCAATTAAAGATGCCCTGGTAAAGAGTGGAAATTATGATCTGGTAGTTTCAGGTCATACCCACGATAAAGAAATCAAACAGGTAAACGGAACATTGTCGGTCAATCCCGGATCGGCTAATGGATTTGGCGGGGAAGCCACCGTTGCCGTATATGACACATCCACAAAAACAGCCGAATTTCACACGTTATAAATAATAAAAGCGTTTTTTTTAGAGGAACGGAGGAACGGAGGAACGGAGGAACAGAGGAACAGAGGAACAGATTATCTTAAAAAAACATCCGCGTTGACCCGTTTATTCTGTGTCCTCCGCGTTCTGTCTAAAAATCAAATAACAATTAAATCTCTAAATCAGAATTTATCTTCTAATACCATGCAAATAGCATTAGTGAACGTCGTTGTGGTCCCTTTGCCATGAATATCTTTTGTGCAGGCATCTTTATGATTGGCAAGGACTTCCAAAACGGCATGCTGAATTCTATTTGCTACCTCTTTTTGGCCGATATGCTTTAGCATCATGATAGATGCAAACAGGAAAGCAACCGGATTTGCTTTATTTTGCCCGGCAATATCGGGGGCTGATCCGTGAACAGCTTCAAACATGGCATATTCGTCACCAATATTTCCGGAACCGGTGACGCCGAGTCCGCCGACAAGTCCTGAAGCCAGATCCGAAAGAATATCACCAAATAAATTCGTCGTTACGATTACGTCGAAGTTGCTTGGGCGCATAACCATTTGCATAGCCATGTTATCAACGATGATATCCTCGAATTCGATATCAGGATATTGGGGGGCAATTTCCCGGCCGATTTGCAAGAATAAACCGGAAGTATATTTCAGAATATTGGCTTTGTGAACAAGGGATACCTTTTTTCGGCCATTTTTACGGGCGTATTCAAACGCCGCCGTAATGATTTTTTGGCTGGCATTTTTTGTCACAACCGCAATACTTTCGGCATGTTGTTGATTTTCCCCAATCCATCGTTCTTCGCCAATATATAATCCCTGGGTATTTTCACGAAATAGTACCAGGTCGATATTCGCTCCTGCACAAGGACTTGGAACATTAGGCAGCGTTTTTGCCGGACGTATATTAGCAAATAAGTTGAACTCTTTCCGAAGTGCTACGTTTACCGAACGAAAACCGGTTCCCACGGGAGTTGTCAGCGGGCCTTTGAGCGCAATTTTGTGTTTGCGAATCAGCTCGATGACTTCATCCGGCAGGGGATTCCCTTTCTGTTCATAAGCGCCAAGGCCGGCCATGGTTTCAATCCAGTTGATCTCTGCACCGGCAGTGTTTAAAATCTTTTTTACGGCTTCGGTTATTTCCGGGCCAATGCCATCACCCGGTATCAGTACAATGTCTTTCATGATGATTTTTAATATGTAAACAATTTTTTCTGTGTTTTCTGTGCGGCATACACACCCTTGGTGTCAGCGTTAAAGAATAACTGTTAAATCAGTTCAAAATTATATTCTTTTTCCGGAGGTCGCTAAAAGCCCCAAAAAATACGAAAAGATTAGGATTTAAACAGGTTGAAAAAAGTATTTATGTTTAGTCAGAGTCCAAACAACAGGTTAAATATATTTCAAACATTTCTGATCTTTTAACAGGTTTATGAACTCCCATTTTTAACACTAACCAGGTCATTTCTTAATAAAAAAAAGCGCCGAATATTATGGAGATTATCCGACGCCCTATAATCAAATAGTACTTTTAATACTTTGTTTCGGCGATTCTACTTGTGGCCTGTTTCATATTGATTTTTCTTAAATCATAATCAGACAAAGTATTCTGTGATACGCGGAAATATCGCCTTCGATAAATTTTTGTACCTGATCCTCGTCAGTCATAGGTTGATCAATGAGCAGAAAGAAATGTAGTGAATCATGATGTTCGTGAGTTTTGCTAATTGCTGCTTTATTTAATCTAAAGACGAAGGGCCGGGAATAAAAGTTTTAAATCGGCAGTAAAAAAGGAAGGAATAAAAAAAGCCCCGGTGGGATTCCGGAGCTTTTCAAAATTTAGAATTGGGTTAAAACTTTATATCGATCGAAGGCCTGACGCTCGAGATCTTCCCGATGGTTGGGGTGAGAGATATCGATTAAGGCTTTAGCCCGTTGTCTCAGGTTCTTACCATACAGATTAGCGACTCCGTATTCGGTAACTATGTAATGGGCATGTGCGCGTGTTGTGACGACACCGGCTCCTTCTTTAAGGAACGGGACAATCCTGGATTCTCCATGGCTGGTAACCGAAGGTAACGCAATGATTGGTTTACCACCTTCCGATAACGAAGCGCCGCGAATGAAGTCCATCTGGCCGCCAACACCGGAATACAAACGTGAACCGATGGAATCGGCGCAAATTTGGCCGGTGAGGTCTATTTCGATGGCACTGTTTACAGCCGTAACTTTTGGATTTCTCCGAATAACGGCGGTGTCGTTTACATAAGCCGAGTCAAGCATGGCGACCACGGGGTTATCGTCTATAAAATCGAATACCCGGCGGGTACCCATTACAAAACTGGCGACAATTTTTTCGGGGTGAATTTTTTTCTTTTTACCGTTTACAATTCCTTTTTCAACCAAATCAATCAGGCCGTCAGAAAACATTTCGGTATGCACTCCAAGGTCCTTATGATTGGTTAAAGATGCCAGTACAGCATCAGGAATAGCCCCGATGCCCATTTGAAGGGTCGCGCCGTCTTCCACGAGTCCGGCTACATTTTGCCCGATAGCTATTTCGACCTCTCCCAGAACTGCTTGCGGGGATTCATGAATGGGTTCATCAACTTCGATCATGGCATCGATTTTACTGACGTGGATGAGCCCGTCGCCGTGTGTTCTGGGCATTTGAGGATTTATCTGTGCAATGACGATTTTGGCTACCTGTACGGCGGCTCTCGCCACATCAACTGAAACGCCCAGGGAACAATAACCATGCCGGTCTGGTGGTGAAACCTGAATGAGTGCCACATCGATCGGTAAAATATTTCGGCGAAATAGGGCTGGTACTTCACTTAAGAAAACAGGAATATAATCTCCACGTCCATTTGCAATGGCTTTTCTGACATTAGACCCAATGAACATACAATTGGTACAAAAACTTTCGCTGTATTCAGGGGCAGTATATGGTGCGTCGCCTTCGGTGTGGATGGAAACGATTTCCACACATTTCAATTCACTGGCTCTTTTGGTCATGGCATTGACGAGTCGTTGAGGCGTGGCTGCGGCACCGTGAATAAATACACGATCGTTAGATTTGATGAGTGATACTGCTTGTTCCGCATTCATAATATCTTCTCTTTAAATAGTTAAACAACAAATAATTATAATAAAAATCTCTCGATTGAAACGCGTTAAATGGTGTTTCATACATACTAGAAATTGCTATAAAGAATAATAAGATAGCAAACTCTTAAATACAAAATCGTTTTCCTGAAAAGGCATAAATCGCAATAAAAACGATGAATAAGGCAAAAGGTGTTTAATGTAAATCAGCTACCGTTTTCATTGGATTTCAAAACAACGATGGTCATGTCGTCATGTTGATGGGCGCCGTTTACAAATTGGTTTACAGTATTGGTTATCTGGCTGATAATTTGTTTCGGGCTGCCTTCAGCATAATTTTCGATGGCTTCCACAAGTTCTTCATCTCCAAATTGCTCCTTACTGCTATTCATAGCTTCGGAATATCCGTCGGTGTACAATGTAATAACGTCGCCTTCCATGAGATTAATCGTTGCATCGGTGATATGTTCACCAAAGAATCCGTCACCGATCATGCCTAATGCGAGTCCAGAAGGAGTATAAATCCTGGCCTTGTTTTGAGAAGAAGATTTGTAAACCAGTGGATTATGTCCGGCCCGGGCAAATGTGAATGTGTTCTCGTTAGAATCCAGAATACCGTAAATCATAGATATGAATGTCCCGCGTTCCGAATTTTGATAGAACAGTTTATTGATGTGGCATAAAAGTTCGGCCGGTGATTCGATTTGATGGCACAGGCTTTGCAGAAATCCTTTTAATAAGGTCATGTAAAAAGCGGCCTGTATTCCTTTGCCGCTGACATCCGCTATTGCCACTCCTATTCTTCCGTCACCTAATTCGACGAAATCATAATAATCACCACCGACTTCAAGGGCGGAATGGCAAATGGCCGAAATTTCAAATCCTTTGAGTACGGGATTTTTCCGTGGCAGGAATGACGTTTGAACGGATCGGGCGATTTCGAGTTCCCGTTCCATACGTTCCCGCTGGGTTAACTCTTCAACATAACGAGGAACATATTTCGGGATTGCTTCACCTGTATTTTGACTGGAGATTCCCCAGAATCCTAATACTAATATGGCTGCGATAAACATAAAAATAAGAATGGAGCTGAGAAGATCAGGTGATCGGTCTATCAGCCACCCAGAAGAAGATTCAAACAGCAGGAAAAACAACATTCCGCTGGTGACCGAGGTCAGAAAATCAAAACGCCAATAGATATAAGTCAGTAAAAAGCCAATTAAGCCGCCTAATATCCAGGAAACCGAGAAAGTCGTTGAAATAGGAACAACAGACAGTAAGGCTCCGAAAATGGTACCGGTTAATAATATAGACCAGCCTTTGGGGACAAAATGATAAGCATAAGACGTCATACCCAAAATGACGATGAACCCTGTGAGTAATGCTAAATACGAATAACTGGTTAAAATGGAGATAAATGGGAACAACACTTTATCGGCGGAAAACACACTTCCCGAGTCAGCCGAATACAAGTGAATATGTGGCAAATAGTAGAGAATGATGGTAAATAGGCCACTTAGAATCATAGCCAGGCTCACGGCACGAATCATCACATGTCCCATGATCCTGTTGTGGAAATATCCGCGAATAGCCATCGAAAATGTCTCGATTTTGGATGGCAGCACCGTACGGACTATCGATTCACCAGTACCAAATGAGAAAAACATCACGAAGGCACCCATCAGGCCGATAAATAAAGGAATAGCCACTATTTTCAGGTAAAACACGAATGACGTGAATTGATCCAGTGTTGGAAACGGGTACAAAACACCCATTAAAATTTGCGCTGAGGCCAGAAACCAGCCAATAACGCCTACGGTAATGGCCGTTCGCGAGTCGAATAATTTTGCATCAATCTTCCGGATAAAAACGAACGCAATAAACAGGAATAACAGGAAGAACGTGCTGATGCTGATGATGAGCGGCAGAATTTGTTTCCAATTGAATGCAGCCTTATGAGAATTATTAAAAGCGGCATCCATTTCAATTAGTCCGCCTCCGGCAGTAATATCAACATAGGGTTCTATTTTTTGCCCGTTTATTGGTTTATTAAGCGAAAAGCGAACACGGGCTACTAAACCGTCGGTTCCGGCGACGGTAATGACCGTATCTACCTTGAATGTTTGATCTTTCCACGGTGTAAACTGGAGATAATAACGGGCCATCAGAGCGGTCGTCTCCCTGCTTATAAGTACATCATGGTTGTTTTGCAAAGCCCATTCAAGCTGCCTGGGATCGATTGTTGAAACAGTCCGGCGTCTTATTTTTTGTGTAAACCGGTTATAGGCGAATAACAAATGCGCGGCGAGGCTGGTGTCATCAATATTTTTGAAAAAATCCTGTTCAGAAAACCACTGCAGAGAATCGGGTTTGATACTGTTTTTAACAGCAAATGTAAAAGCCTTTTTGTTAACCTGATCGTATCTTCTGCGGTTATTATGTGATTTAGTAAGTTTCCATAATTGCCCGTTCAGGGTGAGTCCAAGTGTATAAAGCGGAGCATCAGGATTTTGAGGATTCTCATTTTCACCGCTGCTGTATCCAATTTGAACTTCGGAAGATTTGGTATCCGTTTCATTTTCAAACCACTGAATCCGCCAGTAGTATGCCGGTAATTGTTCAAGGCCGTTTTGTTTGAAAAGTTCTGTTACTTTTTTGCGTCCGAATTTATCATCCAGGGTGTCCAGCAGGCTGCTTTCACGACGAAGCTTGGCAACAGCATGTAAGGAGGTCGTATTGTATTTGTTGGTTTCCAGGATGTCTTTTGCACGGTTGATGGCCTGTTCGGAAGACATCGACAGAGATACGGCGCTTTCAGGATTTTGCCTCGGATAAAAGACAAAAAACACAACCAGGCCAAGGAGGCCTGCTATTATTATATAGATGTCGTTTCCTAAAAGCTTTTTCAAAGCTGCGCCAATCATTAGTTCAAGAGTGCAATGTACTTATAAAGTATATGGATATAGATAATACACTATCTCGTTGTAATAAAGTAGAATATCTCTAATTTTTGAATTTCACCATTTAAAAATTATGAATTATCCACACATTCGAATCATCATAAAATAACTGTACGTATCAAATAAAAATAAGTTTGATTTTTTATAATTATCGCTGAATGAAACCGATGGTCTTTCAAATCGTAGAATAAACGGAATTTAATTCAATAAATGTTTTTAAAAAAAAGGCTTACTGTATGAGTTTCCTTGGAAATGTACTCTGGATAATTTTTGGTGGGGGTTTGTTAATCTTTATCGAATATTTTTTCGGAGGGATCGTATTGTGTCTCACCATTGTTGGGATTCCATTTGGAATTCAATGCATAAAATTATCCATTTTGGGTTTGGCTCCCTTTGGCGTAAGAGTGATAAACAAGAGAAATGAGCCGGGTGTTCTCGGTGTTATCATGAATATCATTTGGATTTTCGTTGCCGGATTTTGGATTGCACTGACCCACCTCGTACTGGCTTTTGTATTAGCGATTACTATTATCGGGATTCCATTTGCTAAACAACATCTGAAATTCGCGTCTCTGGCACTGACCCCTTTTGGAAAGGAATTGGTGTGACCATTTTTTTTAAGAGGTACAATTTCCTTACCTTCTTCTCCTTTGGAATTTGTATTCCAGGCTGTGCTTGCCGGGACCGGTAAACAAAAAGCTGAGCATGATGAAAGCGAGTTCGATGGGATGGGCAGCCCCGGCAATTCCACCGTTTGCCAGTTCACTGATCGAGGCGACAAACATGGTCATGAACAGGAAAAAGGATGCTTGCCTGAAATAAAGTCCAAGTATCAGTAATATACCGCCCAGAAATTCAGAACAAACGGCAATAAATCCCCAAACTCCGGGCAAAAAATAGATGCCGAAGTAATGCATTCCGTGCCCTACCAGCCGCCATCGTTCCGGACCGTCTAACAATCTCGGTGCACCGTAAAGGAAAACAAAGAATAAGCCCAATACTATTCGGATTATCAGGATGCCGATGTCGTTATATTTTGCGCTTTCTCTCATAAACCTGGTCAATTCCGGTTAGGAATCACAGATGGCAGTTATCTCTGCCTAAGTATGGTTTAATTTTTTATTTAAATCAAACAGGAATAGTCTGCTAACGAAATTGATTTAAGAGATTAAATAAAATAGTTTGTTTACTTCATTTTTCATTCAGTAACTCAGTAGTCAGTAGTCAGTACTTTTATTTCTTGCAAGTCATTATATTTGAAATCATAACAGACTATTGAGAGACGTAACTATATTTATTTATGAAACGAATTGGTAGAGCCATTCTGCTGTTCCTTTTTTTATCTATATCATATAAGGCGACTGCGCAGAATTCACAAGAACGGCCAAAATTGGTAATTGGAATAGTAGTTGATCAGATGAGATACGATTATATCTATCGTTATTGGGATAAATATTCCCAAAAAGGATTTAAACGTCTGATCGGTGAGGGTTTTTTCTATTCAAATACCCATTATAATTATGTGCCGACGTACACGGGACCGGGCCATGCTTCCATATATACCGGAACGACGCCGGCTTATCATGGTATTGCCGCTAACAATTGGTTTGACCGGCAAACCGGGGAATCAATTTACTGTGTATCTGATACTTTGGTCCGCGGAATTGGAACGGCAACCAAAAACGGACAGGCTTCGCCCCATTATCTCAAATCTTCGACCATAACGGATGAATTACGTTATGCAACCAACTATGAAAGTAAAGTGGTCGGAATTGCGATAAAGGATCGGAGTGCTATCTTACCTGCGGGACATAGCGCCAATGCCGCATTTTGGTATGATTCAAAAACGGGGAAATGGATAAGCAGCAGCTATTACATGTCATCTTTACCGGCTTGGGTGAGGCGATTTAATGATCAAAAATTACCTGATCAGTATTTGGAAACAGGATGGAAGCCCCTTTTGCCTATTTCGGAATATACCGAATCAACGAAGGATGACGAAGGATTTGAACAGCCTTTGTCCGGAGAAAAGAAACCGGTATTTCCACATGTTTTAAAAAGAAAAAAGACGAATTATGGATTAATTCCTGCTACTCCCTGGGGAAACAAACTAACTGAAGAATTTGCAAAAGAGGCTATTATGAATGAAGGCCTGGGCAACGATGATGTTACTGATTTTCTGTGCGTGAGTTTTTCTTCAACCGATTATGTCGGACATAATTTCGGCCCGAATTCCATAGAAACTGAAGATACGTACCTGCGCCTTGATAGACAGATTGCCGATTTCCTCGATTTTCTGGATAAGCATTTTAAACAAGATGATATCTTATTGTTTCTTACTGCCGATCATGGAGGGGCAACGATTCCCGAATACCTGGAAGAACATCATATCCCGTCAGGACGCTTCGATGAACATAAATTAGTTCAATCCATTAAAGAGCAATTCCAGTATAAATACGGGAATAACTCCTTAATCAGGGTGTTTATGAATCAGCAAATCTACCTCAATGATACGTTGATTTCTAAATTGAAACTGGACAAAAATGGGGTGGTAAATGATCTGGTAACATGGCTATATAAATATCCTCATATCCGTTTTGTGTATTCCGCAAATCAACTGCAAACACAAAACTATACGAAATTTCCGGGTATGCAGGTTCAAAACGGGTATTTACCATCCAGAAGCGGGGATATTATGCTGGTTTATGAACCGGGATATATCAATAAAAGCCGTTTGGGTACAACACATGGTTCCCCATATTTATATGACACACATGTACCGTTACTGTTTTGGGGCTGGCATGTCCGGCATGGTGAAAGTCATGAAGAATCCGTCATTCCAGACATTGCAACAACCCTGGCTTTCTTGTTAAAAATAAGTGAGCCCAATTCGTCAACCGGCCGTGTTTTGACATCCTTTTATCAAAAATAGGAACGTTTAGTTATAGTATTTGCGGTTAGCTCTCCATTGATCGATGCTGAATTCACCCGGGCCGATAAAAATCAGGCTCAGCATCAGGATTCCAACTTCCACCGGATAGGTAAACATTCCTCTGCCGGTACTGATGATGGTAACGGAAGCTACAAACATGTTAATGGTTAACAGGAATGTAGCGGGACGAAAGAATAACCCGAATACCATTAAAATTCCCCCTATGAATTCAACTATCCCGGATGCTAATCCCCACATTCCGGGCAGTGATGTGACTCCGAATAATTCCATGCTTTGCCCTAACTGTTTCCACATCGCTGGTCCGCCCGTTAATTTGGGCCATCCATGATAGAAAATGAACATAAAGCCTATACCGAGCCGAAGAATTAACAAACCGATATCTTTAGTTTTCGAATCATCTGACGGAGACATTTGGACCCTCCTTTTCACCTGTTTAAACTAAGAGTTAATTATTTTTTACGATTTAACGTCTGATAATTTTTGATATATCAAAGGACAGAAGAACGAAGAAGTAGTAAAAAAACCGGTTATCCAAATCCACAAACTATTTTTTTAAAAAAAGTCTTCCTGATGAAAATATGGACATGCTTCTCTTACCTCTTGTAAGATAACCATTTCTACTGATCAGGAGTTCACGGGGCAGTGTTTGTTACTGAAAATAGTTCTTTTAGGATGGCTGGGTTTGTGTTTGCTGGCTTAACTCATTGCTGGTCATAGATTCCAGCAAACCAATAATTTTATGGATGTTTTCTTTTGTTTGATTATATCCTTCTTCGATTATGGCATGAGCTTCATCATAATCAAACAGGCCAATATCACTGATTTCTGGTTGAAGAAGTATGTCCGGCCGGTAATATTCCAGGTTTTTTTGAGTGATCTGATAGCTCATTATGTTCAGCGAGTTTGCCATCACATCAAAGATATTGGGTTCTTCCAGTTCGTCTGATTGTGAATCGTCTTTCCAGGAACTGAGACTTTGTTTCACAGACTTATATTTCGACTCCAGCTTTTTGAAGACCCATCGGGAATGCGTATCGTTTTGTTTCTTTTTTTTGATTTTGGTTGATTTGTCGGATTTTTTTTTCCGAATTGTTTTTAAACGCTTTTTATCGGTGTTTTTGATTGTGGGAGTTCTTGATAAATCCACGGCAATCACAATATCGGCACCCATAGCTTTGACAATATTGGCAGGAACAGGATTGACTAAACCGCCATCGACCAGGTAGCTTCCGTTGTATTTTACAGGCTGAAAAACACCTGGTAGTGAAATGCTGGCCCTGACCGCCTGTATTAAATCACCGGATTTTAAAATCACTTCTTCTCCGGTTACCAAATCGGTTGCTACGGCAACAAATGGTATTTTTGTTTCTTCAAATGTTTTATGCGTCAGAAAGTTGTCAAATAATTGATTGATTTTCTGTCCCTGGAGAAGTCCTTTTCTCGGGAAAACGAAATCACAATAAGAGGCAATCGTCTTCCAGTCTACGGTATATAAAAATTTTTCAAAACGATCCATTTCACCTCCGGCATAGGCAGCTCCGATTAAAGCGCCTATACTGGTTCCGGCAATGTAATCTATTTTGATATGTTCTTCTTCAAGCGCTTTAATGACGCCAATATGGGCAAGCCCGCGGGCCGATCCGCTGCCCAGTGCCAGTCCGATCTTTAAATGTTGTCCGGATGTTTCCTTATTCATTAAAAAGGGAAATCAAAAAATGATATAATTTAACCTAATTATATATGACGTTTAACAATTGAAAATATTGGATATTTCGACAATGATCTAATTGGTTAAGGGAAAATTGTTATTTGAGAGTGTTTTTTTGATCTAATTATGAGATTCGGGTATTAAAGCCTTTTGAATATACTTTCAGGTACTATTCTTAAAATCCAGGCCATGAGTCTCCAGCGAGATGGTATATAAGCGACTTTCTTTTTTCTTGTAATTGTTTTTAAAATAAGCCGGGCTGATTCATCTGCATTAATAACCCAAAACATTCCCTTATTTTGTTCGGTCATTGGGGTAGCTATGAAACCCGGCCTGATATCAGTAATAATAATTTTGTTCTTTTTCTGAAATGCTTTGTAGCGTAATCCTTTAAGGTAATTTGAAACGAAGGCTTTAGAAGCATTATAGGCTGTAGCTTTTCCGTAGCTGAAATGAGAAGCGACCGATGAAATCCCGACTAAATGTCCGCGTTCCTGTTTATCAAAATAGTTGAATGCTGCATTTGCGATAGCTACAAAGCCCCTGACATTCACATCAATTGTTTGCCGTTCGATTTCCCATTTATAATCCCGGTTATTATTTCCCATTCCGGCATTGATAATAACTAAATCGACGCCATCCATTTCTGCAACGAGGTCCTGGAATAGTTGAATAGCTTCCTCAGCTTCTGTGACATCCATTGTACGGTAATGGGCATCCGTAGAAATATCATTAACAAGCTGTTTCAACAATTCGGTTCTTCGTCCGGTTATGCCCAGGTTATACCCGTTATGGGAAAGTTCAAATGCCAGGGCTTTACCGATTCCTGAAGTAGCTCCAATGATGATCGCTTTTTTCATAAACGAAATACCATCGTGAAAAATAAAAAAGGGAACGAATATTCGTCCCCTTAAACACAGAAAAGGTATTGATAATAATCAGGCACGGACCATCTGAAGAGCTGGTATTTTGTTTTTGGCCATTTCGAAAGCACCAAACAACACAGCACTGTAGAAGATATCACCAAGTAAACTGTATTGGAAAAAGGGAATACCAGCTATGTATGAATCTGCTAGTCCTGAAATTGTCATCGGGTACATCCCGGTCATGAGCCATACGCCAAAGTTGGTAATCAGATAGAACAGAACAGCACCACTCAGAATGGCGCCTGTTAGCCGTATGGCAGAAAACTTTTTGCGTAAAAAGAATCCTATTCCGACGGCAATAGCAAATCCGGCATAAACGAATAAAATGGTACTGTGAAATCCGAGAAAATAATCACTGGCAAGCATTGCCAGAAATGGTACGGCATACGCCATACGTTTGTCACTGAAATAGGCACCTCCGAATAGGGCTATTGCTACGATAGGTGTGAAATTCGGTAAATGTGGCAGCAATCGTGCTACTGCAACGAGTACGATGAGTCCCGTTAATACAAGAAACCGTGGGTTACGCATTGGAAATTCTCCTTGACCTTTTTTTTGTAAAATTCTGTATTAAATATAGGGGATTTTCATAACAATGTATAAGTATTGTATTGCTATGATATAATATTTGAATTTTTACAGTTTCCCCTGTTATTTACGACTGATTTATTGATACCATTTCCTATTGAATGGAATATGAATACGAATATGGCACAGGTTTAGTAAAAAAGCCAGTCTTATCTTGCGCAATACCATGAAAAATATGCGCTTTATCAAAGAGATATTTGGTTAAAAAGACTATTTAGCCGGACTCGTCCAACGGCTTTCTTTAACCCGGAATCGCCAGGGTTTTGAAGCGAATTCTTCGGCGTAATCAACACCCACCCGAGGGCTTTCTATAATATTTTGTTTGCTGATTTTCTCTCCCATATCTTCAATCCATACCGTATCACCGGACAGGTTTAAGCCGTCATGGTTCAGGGTGATACCCAAAGCACGGGTTAACATTCCCGGTCCGCCGGCTGTATTTCGCTTAAGTTTATTCGAATTACGGCGTTTCAAAATAGTCTCGATACCATGAGTTGGCTGAATCGCACGAACCAAAATGGCATGCGGGACATCTTCTTTATTCGTTATCACATTAAACATGGAGTGTATTCCATAGCAAAGATAAACATAAG
This sequence comes from uncultured bacterium, assembly GCA_963783355.1. GTDB lineage: Bacteria > Bacteroidota > Rhodothermia > Balneolales > DATFMH01 > CAWANF01. The sequence continues at coordinate 15,593 of CAWANF010000012.1, read as the reverse complement.
CAACGCCCCCGTGATGATACATGATTTTTGTTCGATCGGTTCTGCGTTCACCATAAGCATGAGAAGCCTTGTCGATGACACCGGCATAAGCCTCCGTTTCTACGATCATGCCACCCGTAATTTCATCATCACCCACTTTGGTAAACAGGTGTTTACCCAGAAGTTCCCGGCTTATTTCAAAAACATCGTCACGTAAATAAAAATCTTTATCAAGTTTCATGAATCAAGCTATATTCAAACGCAATTTTGGTATTCTTATATCGTAAATTTCTTACAATGAAATAAACTCGTTTCCTGTAAAATAGAAAACGTATAAAACAAGCTGACAATATTCAGGGGTTCAGTCATTTTATTATCCCCGAACCCTTTTAATTTACGAGACATAAATTATATTTTGATGGGTATCTTTCATAGCCAATTTCGTAATTCAAGGATTATAGTTAACTGATAATGTCCAAAAAACAAGCCAAACAAACGCCGTTGATGCGGCAGTATCACGATGTGAAAAATAAATATCCCGGAACCATTCTGCTTTTTCGGGTGGGCGATTTTTACGAGACATTTTCGGACGATGCGATTTTGGTAAGTAAAGAACTTGGCATTACACTTACAAAGCGTAATAACGGGGGCGATCAAACCCCGCTGGCAGGCTTTCCCTATCATGCATTGGATACTTATCTGCCCAAACTTATTCGAAAAGGACACCGGGTTGCTGTTTGCGAACAGACGCAGGATCCCGCGGAAGCTAAAGCCCAGAAAAAGATTGTGGAACGCGATGTGACCGAAATTATGACGCCGGGAGTCACGATGTCCGACAAGCTGCTGGATCACAAACGAAATAATTACCTGTGTGCCTTGCATTGGGCCGGAAGTACAATCGGACTTTCATTTTCGGATATTTCCACTGGCGAATTCGCCCTTAGCCAGGTCGATCACAAGGATTTGTATGGATTATTGCAAAGTATACAGCCTGCAGAAATTCTGCTGCCCAAAAAGATGAAGAATAATCTGCCCGACGAATTGAAATCGTATGTGATCACCACAATTGACGATTGGGTTTATGAAGGGGAATACGGTTATCAGCTGCTGATTGATCATTTTAAAACGCATTCATTGAAGGGTTTTGGTGTGGAAGAGCTGAAAGTAGCCCAGGTGGCTGCCGGAGCTATGATGCACTATTTCCAGGAAACTCAAAAATCGTCACTCGGGCATATTCGCCGTCTTTATGCTTTTGAAAATTCGGATTATATGATGCTGGATTCCGCAACTAAACGGAACCTTGAACTGACATCGAGCATGCAGGATGGACGAACAGACGGAACACTGATTTCAATTCTTGATGATACCTGTACTGCTATGGGCGGCCGTTTGTTACGCCGATGGCTGATGCGCCCGCTTAAGAAACTTCAGCAAATAAAAGAGCGCCTGAACGCTGTTGAAGTACTGCATCTGAATAACGACCGGAGAATGTCGGTTCGGGAAGAACTGGAACAGGTAGGGGATCTGGAACGGCTGATTTCCCGTATTTGTGTTGGACGCACGAATGCCCGCGACATGCAGCAATTGCAGCTTTCACTCGCTCAGATTCCGGGTATCAAAATCCTGATTCATGAACTTGAAGAGCCAATGCTGATCCGTATTCGCGATGGTTTGAAATCATTGATTGAGGTTCAGGAACGAATTCATAATGCTATTGTCGATGATCCTCCAGCCGGCATTCGCGAGGGAGGATTTATTCGTGAAGGATATTCAACGGATCTGGATGAACTTCGTGATATTACCAGGAACGGGAAAAAATACATCGCGAAAATTCAAAAGGAATTATCAGCGGAAACGGGAATACCAACTCTGAAACTGGGCTATAATAAAGTATTCGGATATTACATAGAAGTAACCAATGCTCATAAAGATAAAGTACCGGAAACGTTTATTCGCAAGCAGACTCTTGTGAATGCCGAACGATATATCACGCCTGAGCTAAAAGAAATTGAAGAAAAGATTTTGTCGGCTGAAGAACGCATCAGCACATTGGAATATGAATTATTTCGGGAACTGCAGATTTATGTAGCTGAATTTGCCGAGGATATTCAGCGGATAGCACAGGCTATTGCCGAACTTGATTGTCTCCAGGGGCTGGCGGAAGTGGCCTACAAATTTAATTATATCAAACCGCATGTCAATGATGATGACGTTATCGAACTGACGAACAGCCGGCACCCGGTTGTGGAACGCACATTACCAATTGGAGAGCCGTTTATCCCCAATGATATTCATCTTGATAATTCTCAGCAGCAAATTATCATTATTACGGGTCCGAATATGGCGGGGAAGAGTGTTATTTTACGACAGACCGGCCTGATTGTCATGCTGGCGCAAATCGGCAGTTTTGTCCCGGCTGAAAAAGCGACTATCGGTATGGTAGACAAAATATTTACGAGAGTCGGTGCTTCGGATAACCTGGCTGCCGGGGAAAGTACTTTTTTGGTGGAAATGAATGAAGCGGCAAACATCCTCAATAACGCCACTCCGAAATCATTGATATTGCTGGATGAAGTTGGACGGGGAACCAGCACTTTTGATGGATTGAGTATTGCCTGGTCGTTGGCTGAATACCTGCACAATCAACCGACCGTGGCCGCAAAAACGTTATTTGCTACTCATTATCATGAGCTCAATGAACTGGAAACGCTGTACGAAAGAGTCGTGAATTTTAATGTCCAGGTCAGGGAGCACAACGGAAAAGTGATTTTTCTCAGAAAAATCGTTAAGGGAGGTGCCGATCACAGCTATGGAATCCAGGTTGCCGGGATGGCAGGATTACCATCGATTGTCATTGAACGGGCCCGGGAAATCCTGAATAATCTTGAGAGCCACAGCCTGGATATCACCAATAAAAACGGAACCCTGGAAGGCGGGGCCGCGGATAGTAAAAAAGCCCTGAATAATGCAGTTAAAAATCTGGAAAAACAAGAACAGCTGCCTCAATTGTCTTTATTCCAGGCGCAGCTGGATCCAAGAGTGGAGACCGTTTTGAATAAATTGGAAGCCTGTGATCCCAATCGATTGACGCCCATTGAATCGCTGTTGCTCATTACGGAGTTGAAGAGGCTTCTGAATTAGTACTATGTTAGTATATGTTACCCGGGGTGTAACCAGTACCAGTGATAAAAAAACAATCCCAAACAACAGTTTGTAACCTGATAGAGCATCCTGTTGGATTCCCCGTCAAGCGGGGAATGACATTGTTTAGTTGTATAAGTTCCGTTCCTAAACAATAATCAGGAATCTGTATAATAATACCGCTTAGGTGTCATACCTCCGAAAAATACGTCGGAGCACAGCCGGACCAGATCGGGTATCCAAAATTTATTTGGTTACGTTGCAGGTTTACCTGAAAGTTGACCAATGAAATGTGCAGGAAATAAACATGGCATTATTTATTTATTCCATTGCAAATCAATGTGTTATGATATTCTGAATCGTCTTTTATGTTAAAATAATACAATTAAACTTGATCATTTATAGTTGCAATCTGTATATTGTCAACCAAATGGTTGAACCAAATAGTTGGAAATGAATATGAACAATATCATACTAAGTCGATTTTTTAAAGAATTCCTGTTGATGATGGCTTCCATACTGGTATACACGGAATGCCGGGATGATGCTGAAGTTCGGGAAGCTGACCTGGTCATGGAAGAAATGTACCATTCATTTAATGGAAATTTCAGAAGATTTCAATGTTAACAGGCCAGGAGCTTTTTTTTGAAATAAAATCAACCAAATGGTTGAACAATATGGTTGATATTCGATATTTGAATCGTCAATTTTTTTAAATCCAGTACTAATGAGTAAATCAAAAGAGCAAGAAACGGAAGAGAAAATCTTTGAGGCGGCTCGCAAGATATTTCATCATCGTGGCTTTTTTGGGGCACGTATGCAGGAAATAGCAGATGAGGCAAAAATTAACAAGTCGATGCTGCATTATTATTATCGTAGCAAAGACCATCTATTTAAAGAAGTCTTTCTTGATTCGTTCAAAAAGGTTTTTCCTGAAATTCTGAAAATGATGGGCAGCGACGTTCCGCTCTTCGAAAAGATCGAGATGTTCGTAAATCGTTACATGGATATTTTGAGGGCAAATCCTTATTTGCCCGGTTTTGTGTTTCATGAAATGAATAATAATAAAGAGCACCTGCAGAGTATCATCAGGGATCTCAATATTTCATTACCGGACAAAATGAGGGAACAAATAAAAGAAGCCATCGAAAAAGGGGAGATCAGGCCTATCAGTCCTGAAAATTTTGTCTCAAACATTTTATCATTATGCGTGTTCCCTTTCATCGCCAAACCAATGGTATCCAACATCTTTAAAATGGATGAGAAACAGTACCAGGATTACCTGGATACAAGGAAAAAAGAACTTCCAACATTTATTATAAATGGACTAAAAAAACAATGAACACAGTCATCGCAATAATTATGATTTCTTTTCTGTGGCAGCCGGGACCGGATTCGTTGAGCCTGCAGACTTGTTACCGTCTGGCAAGGGAAAACAATCCTGTTTCACACCAGTTGTCACTGGAGGATCATATTACCAATCTGAAAACAGAAAACACAAAAAAAGGGTATTTGCCCCAGCTTACATTTAATGGTAAGGCAACCTATCAGAACGACGTGACTTCGGTGCCGATTAAAGTGCCGGGAGTTACACCGGTAACCATAAGTAAAGATCAATACCAGGCCGCATTAAATCTTAGCCAGCCTATTTATGATGGTGGAAACGTGGCATCGCAGTTAAAACTCGACCGGATTGAAGGAAAAATTAATAATCAGTCGGTAGAAGTTTCGCTTTACCAGCTTCATAACCAGGTAAATGGTTTCTATTTCAAAATTCTATTGCTGAAAAAAAACGAGGCTTCCCTGAACCTGATGAAAAAGCAGTTGCAAAAACGCCTCGATATGGTCCGTTCCCAGGTTAAAAACGGGGCTTTGCTGCCGGGTAGTCAGGATGCTTTGGAAGCGGAAAAGTTAAAAACCGAGCAATCTATATCCGGAATAGAATCAGACAAACAGGCGGCATACGCATCATTAGGCGAATTGATAGGCCGTGATTTAAGTAGTGAGCCGGATTTAAAATTGCCGAAACAATTAATCGATGAAAATACCCAGATCAAATGGGATCGCCCGGAATACAAATTGTTCCGTTTGCAAAGAGACAAGCTGGAACAGATGGAGGAGCAGACGAAAGTTGCTTATCGCCCGCATGTAAGTGCTTTTGCCGAAGGAATGTACGGACGTCCGGGATTGAATATTTTTAAAGATCAATTCCAGGCTAATTATATGGTCGGTTTAAGAGCCACCTGGAAACTGTGGGACTGGAACAAATCAAAGACAAGCCGGGAAATTCTGAAACTGCAGAAGATGAATGTTTTATACAACCAGTTGGCGTTTACACAAAATTTAAAAGTGGCGGTACATCAGGAATTGGGAGACGTCGCAAAATATCGTGAGATGATGAAGAAAGATCAGCAAATCATAAAACTCCGTGAAAAGGTGGAACAACAAAGTGCCAGTCAATTGCACAACGGGGTGATAACACCAACGGTATACATATCCGATTTATACGGAGTTTACCAGGCAAGGCTGGCCCTGGACCAACACGATATTCAGTGGATGATGGCAAAAATTAATTATTTAACAAAGACGGGTGCATTATGAACAGGAAATTGGGAATTATAACAGTATTAGGATTACTCTGGCTTACGGGATGTTCCAATAACAATGATAAGTCGGATGCTTATGGAAACTTTGAGGCTACAACCACGACGGTAGCATCGCAGGGAAACGGACAAATATTAAGCCTGAACCTGGAAGAAGGAGATGTACTTCCCGCCAATAAAGTGGTCGGGGTGGTCGACACTGTGAACCTGCATTTGCAAAAACAACAGTTAATTGCTAACAGGAAAGCATTGAAGGCACAGATTCAGGGAACCGACGCACAAGCGGCGGTATTTCGCGAACAAATTGCCGTTGCTCAAACCGATTTGAATCGCATTCAGCGAATGATCAAAGACAGTGCGGCAACACAGAAACAATTCGATGATGCCAGTGGAAAAATCAGTGTTCTTCATAAGCAAATCGCCTCAACCAATACCCAGAAAGGGGTTATTGAAAGCCAGATTGCGGCGCTGACTTCTCAGATTGCAGGCGTTAACGAGAAAATTCAGCAAAGTAAAATCGTCAATCCGATTGATGGAACGGTACTGGTGAAGTATGCCGAGCCCGGTGAGGTCGCAACCTATGGCAAGCCTCTGTACGATATCGCTAATCTAAAAAATATCGATTTAAGGGTCTATGTTAGTGGGGCTCAGTTGCCGAAAGTAAAACTGGGTGAGAAAGTAAAAGTGATTGTGGACAAGAATGCATCAGAGAACCGAACATTATCCGGCAAAGTGATCTGGGTGTCATCCGACGCCGAGTTTACTCCAAAAAACATTCAGACAAAAGAAGAACGCGTCGCTCAGGTATACGCTGTAAAGGTTCGGGTCCCTAATGACGGGACGTTGAAAATTGGTATGCCCGGCGAAGTCGTATTTGAATAAAAGGGGAAAATATGCCGGTTATTTCGGTTGAACATATTACAAAGAAATTTAAAGATGTGACGGCTGTCGACCATGTTGATCTCTCCATCAACGAAGGGGAATTATTCGGATTCATTGGTCCCGACGGAGCAGGAAAAACGACATTATTCCGTATGCTGGCCACGCTCATCATTCCGGATGAGGGCAAAGCCACCGTTTTTGGATATGATGTTGTGGATGACTATAAGGAGCTGCGAAAGCACCTGGGGTATATGCCCGGACGTTTTTCGCTGTATACCGATTTGAGTGTGGAAGAAAACCTGAACTTTTTTGCTTCCATCTTTGGTTCGACGATTGAAGAGAACTACGATAACATTAAGGACATCTATAAAGCCATTGAGCCTTTTAAAAAACGCCGGGCCGGGCAATTATCGGGTGGAATGAAGCAAAAGCTGGCTTTATCCTGTGCGCTCATTCACAGTCCGGATGTGTTATTGCTCGATGAACCGACAACAGGCGTGGATGCGGTATCCCGGCGTGAGTTTTGGGATACGCTCGATCGCCTGAAAGCGAATGGCCTTACGATTGTCGTTTCAACTCCGTATATGGATGAGGCTAATCGATGCGATCGTGTGGCACTTATCCAGAATGGAAAAATACTTGGGGTTGATACGCCGGATAATGTGACAAAGCTCAAAAAGAAAACGACGCTGGCCGTTCGGGGTGAGCCCCGGTATGATGTTATCCAGACACTGCGAAGCCTGCCACATGCCGAGTCGGTTTACGCTTTTGGCGAATACCTGCATTATACCGATAAACAGGGAAAACCTGACCTCAATGAAATACGAATGGCTCTTCTGGATAAAGGATATACAGGAGTGGAAGTGAAAGCCATCGATCCAACCATTGAAGATGCCTTTATGGATTTAATGGAGGTAGAAGATGCCTGAGAATATTATGGACGTCAAAGAATTGACGCGAAAGTTTGGAGATTTTACGGCGGTGGATCATATCACATTTGAAGTAGAACCCGGGTGAGATATTCGGTTTTCTCGGAGCCAACGGCGCCGGGAAAACGACCGCCATGAAAATGCTGACAGGCCTGTTGAGTCCCACTTCCGGTGAAGCTCATGTCGCGGGTTTTGATGTTTATTCCGAAACGGAAAAAATTAAACGAAATATCGGTTATATGAGCCAGAAGTTTGCCCTGTACGACGATTTATCAGTGAGTGAAAATATTCGTTTTTATGCCGGGATTTACGGTCTTTCTAATGCTCAGATTGCTTCGAAAACAGATTCTTTGCTGGAAAAATTAAACCTGCAGCATGTACGTAATGAAAAAATCGGCCGGTTGCCTTTGGGATGGAAACAGAAGCTGGCGTTTTCGGTAGCCCTGATTCATGATCCCAAAATTGTTTTCCTGGATGAACCAACCGGAGGAGTTGACCCGATTACGCGCCGTCAATTCTGGGACATGATTTATGAGGCATCGGCAAGAGGCGTGACGGTTTTCGTTACGACACACTATATGGATGAAGCGGAGTATTGCGACCGGATTTCTATCATGGTGGCTGGAAAAATCGCAGCGATGGATACTCCCGGAAAATTGAAAGAACAGTTCGACAGTACGACCATGGACGAGGTCTTTGTTCGTTTGGTTCGTCCGCAACAGAAGGAGGCATAATGAACAGTTTCAAAGGTTTCGTTAAGAAAGAATTCTATCACATTATCCGGGATTACCGCTCCCTGATGATCCTGTTCGGAATGCCGATTATTCAGCTCATCCTGTTTGGATATGCCATTCGCAATGAATTGAAAGAAGCAAATATTGGCTTTTGGGATATGTCTCATGATCATGTCACACAGCAGATTACGGATAAGATGCTGTCTTCCGGTTATTTTCGGTTTAATGGATTTTTTCAGACCAGGGAAGCCGTCGATCAAGCTTTTCGTCAGGGTAAAGTCAGGGAAGTGCTCGTGTTCGGACGCCAATTTGCCCATAATTTGGAACATGACGGTAATGCTAATGTACAGGTTATTTCAGATGCAAGCGATCCGAATATGAGCAGCATGCTGCTGGGGTATACTACAGCGATTTTGAACAGCTATCAGAAGTCCATACAGAAGCCCGGACATCTGGCTTCGATAAAGATCATTCCGGAGATACGAATGTTTTATAACCCGGAATTGAAAAGTGTGAACCTGTTTGTCCCCGGGCTGATAGCCGTGATTTTGATGTTGGTTTCGGCATTAATGACCTCGATTACAATTACAAGGGAAAAAGAAATGGGCACGATGGAAATCCTGCTGGTATCACCATTGAAACCGATACAGATCATCATTGGAAAAGTACTGCCATATCTCGTGCTGTCCTTTATTAACGTGCTGGTCGTCATCGGACTGGCGCTATATATTTTCCATGTGCCATTTCGGGGGAGTTTTATCTTATTCCTTTCGGAATCGACGCTCTTTACGATTACAGCACTTTCACTGGGCCTCTTGATATCGGCCACAAGCAATACGCAGCAGACGGCCATGATGAAGGCGCTGGCAGGATTACTTTTGCCGACGATCATGTTGTCGGGATTCATCTTCCCGGTCACGAGTATGCCAAAGATTCTGCAATACATCAGTATGATTATTCCGGCACGCTGGTTCCTGGTTATCATCAAAGGAATCATGCTGAGGGGAGTAGGATTCGTTTACCTGTGGAAAGAAACACTGATTTTGGCCGTAATGGCAACCGTGTTTCTGGTCATCAGCCTGAAAAAATTCAAAACAAGATTAAGTTGATATGCGAACGATACGATTTTTACTTCAAAAAGAGTTCCTGCAGATATTCAGGGATAAGGGCATGCTGCCCATCATCTTTATGATGCCGATTATTCAGTTAATCATTCTTGGAAATGCAGCGACATACGAGATAAAAAATATCAATCTTACCGTGGTTGATCACGACCGCACGCCAGCGGCACAGCGCCTGGTCGATGAGTTTAATTCGACGAAATATTTCACCCTGGTCAATTATACCCCGAGTGTGTCATCTGCTAAAGAGACCATGCAGGCCGGTAAAACCGATATGATCCTGGTGATTCCGCAGTACTTTCAGCGGGATTTGCAAAACCGGAAGATGGATCAGCTGCAGCTGCTTTTTAATGCAGAAAACAGCAATATTGCAGGCGTTTCACAGAATTATGCCCAAAATATCCTGCTGCGATTCGCAAGGACCTGGCAGCGGGAACATCCGGGAATAATTCCTCTTAAACCGGTTAATCAAATCAAGCTGGATGCAGTAAACTGGTATAACCCTGAGCTTAAGTATACCTCATATATGGTTCCCGGTTTGCTGGTTATTCTCATCACGATGATCGGGATGTTTTTATCAGGTATGAATATCGTACGGGAGAAAGAAATCGGGACGATAGAACAGCTGAATGTGACCCCAATTAAGAGGTACCAGTTTATCATCGGAAAATTGATGCCGTTCTGGCTGATCGGATTGGGAGAGCTTGGATTCGGACTTATTGTAGCCAAGGTATTGTTTGACATACCATTAGTTGGTCCGTTGTGGCTGATTTTCTTCGTCGCGGCCATATACTTATTGGTAGTGCTTGGACTCGGCCTGTTTATTTCAACCATAACGGATACGCAACAACAAGCCATGTTCATCGCATGGTTCCTGATGGTCGTGTTTGTACTGATGGGCGGTTTATTCACACCGATTGAGAGTATGCCGCACTGGGCGCAGCAAATCACGTTCTTCAATCCGGTATCGCACTTTATCGAAGTGATGCGGAGGGTGCTCGTAAAAGGTGCCAATTTTGGCGACATCAAATACCAGATTATTACTTTAGCGTCGTTCGCGGTAGTTATTGTCTCGCTGGCTGTTTCGAGATACCGGAAAGTCAGCGCCTGATTTATAAATAGAAAATTATGGGAAGAGCCGGGTGGTTTCAATCATTGCCCGGCTTTTTTTATTCGGGTTTATGAAGCTTTTCTACCACACGATTTGTTAATAAAAGATGGAGTGAAACTACTTGAATAAGTCCCGATTTTATTCATAATACCCGGAATAATGACCGTCTTTCCTTTCATCAATCCCCGATAACCCGCTTCTGCAACCTTTTTCGCCGTGGTAACCGGAAGCATCTTCCCGCTGAAGATATTACTGTGCGCGATGCCGGCTTGTTCCTGAAATTCTGTATTAGTAGGGCCCGGACAAAGAGCGGAAATGGTTACACCGTCTTTCCTGGTTTCATAAGCCAGCGCTTTCGAAAAGGATAAAACATAGGCTTTACTGGCATAATAAACCGACATGTATGGTCCGGGTAAAAATGAAGCGGTAGATGCCACGTTTAAAATTTTTCCCTTATGCCTGGCAACCATATCACGCAGAAAAAGTTTCGTCAGTTCGGTCAATGTTTGGATATTCAACTCTATCATATTCCGTTCGATTTGAGAATCTGTCTTCACGAAAGATCCCTGTAAACCAAAACCGGCATTATTTACAAGGATATCAATGGTTATGTTTTGTTTTTTTAGTTCATCATACAGCTGTTTAGGAGCACCACTCATCGTCAAATTCAGGGAAATAACCTGTGCATTGATTTGGTAGGATTCTTCCAGTTCTTTTTTCAAATCTTGCAAACGCTCTTGCCTTCGCGCCACTAATACCAGGTTGTAATGGTGTTGGGCGAATATTTTTGATAACTCAAGCCCAATGCCAGCTGATGCTCCCGTGACTAAAACAGTTTCCATAACGAATGAATTGATTAACTTTTTTACCTAATAACCTAATAACCTTTAATAATTCTTCTTCTTATCCGGATTAAATTCCCTCCAGACCTGTCCGCCATAAGCTTTAACTTCAACGAAATCACCGTCACGCTTCAGAAACCCGTTCGGAGTAAGCGGAACTTTGCCATAAGGTGTGTCCAAAACGTAGGATGGAATCGCAAAACCGGAAGTTCGTCCGCGTAACTGGTTCATAATTTCCATGCCTTTCTCAATGGTCGTACGAAAATGTCGGGTTCCGCCAAGCAGCTGTGCCTGGTACAAATAATAGGGACGAATCCTCATTTTTACGAGGCCGTTAAAGAGCGTTTTTAATGTTTCTGCATCGTCATTGATACCTTTAAGTAATACGGTTTGATTTCCGACCGGGGCTCCTGCTCGCAATAGTTTATCCGCTGCTTCGGCAGCTTCCTGGGTCAATTCTTTGACATGGTTAAAGTGCGTATTGAACCATACGGGATGATAGTCGGAAATGATACGGCATAATTCGTCCGTGATGCGGAATGGATTCAGTACCGGGAATCGGGATCCAAGGCGGATGATCTCAACATGAGGAATAGCCCGAAGCCGGCTGATGATCCATTCGAGGTTCGCATCACTGAGAGTGAGAGGGTCACCTCCGGTGAGCAGGACGTCCCGGATTTCTTCATGTTCCGCTATATAATCGATACCGGTTTGAAGCTCCTCTTTATTCATCATATTCTCGCCATCGCCGACCATGCGTTTGCGCAGACAATAACGGCAGTAAACAGCACAAACAGATGAGACGCAGAAGGCTACGCGATCGTTATAATTGTGTATTACATTCTTAACCGGGCTGTGAGCCAGTTCTTCCAATGGATCCAGCGCGAGAATATCGATGTCATCTTCCATTTCCTGCATCGAAGGAACCACCTGCCGGCGGATAGGACAAGCAGGATCATCCGGATCCATCAGTGAGGCATAATAAGGGGTAATTCTCCAGCGAAAGAAACCTTTTGTAGCTTCGATAGCGCGCCGTTCATCATCGGTAACCTGTATCCACTGTTCCAGTTCTTCCAGCGACTTGATTTGATGACGCAGCTGCCACTTCCAGTCGGACCATACCGGCTGAAGCTTGATTTCTTCCCTGTTTATTAAAGTTCCTTTAAAAGGCATACAATAATCAAAAAAATACAAGAGTGAGTTTACCACAGAATGCACGAAGAAGGCACAAAGAGCACTGAGGAATAATCACTTTTTGTCCTTTGTGAAGAAACTCTGTAACCTTTGTGGTTGTATTATCTGTTGATTGAAGATACGAATTTAGTGTTTATTTACCGAGATCCGGGGAAATCCTGTCGATACTTTCTCTCAATATACCTGCTAAATAATCAGGGTAAGAATGGCCATCCAATTCAGCTAAAATGGCAAAAGTGTTATCAGTCGCAAAAGTCGGCAACGGATTAATTTCAAGGAAATAAGGATTTCCGGCTTCGTCCATTTTAAAATCGAGACGTGCAAAATCGAGTACCTCCATCACTTCACAAATTTTTAAGGACCACTCCTGGAGTTGGTTTTCAAGCGTTTCCGGCAAATGATGTGAAATGGAATAGTCGGTATCTGTTTCGGGTAATGACTTTACCGCATGAATGCCGATTCCACTATGGGAATGCAGAGCCCGCTGCAAAACCGGCAAAGCTTTCAGCGGGGTTCCGGCAGCCGCACAGGTATATTCATCGCCGGGAAGGAAAACTTCAATTAAAATGTCCTGCTGATACCGACCGGAGAGTTTTATGGCCTGTTTTTCAAGTGTTTCATTATCAAAAATCACCGAGTCTGTATTGATTCCTTTCGCCGTTCCTTCATAGCGTGGTTTGATGAAAACAGGAAACGGTCCATCCCATGGTTTAAATGATTGTCCATTTTTATGAACTGACCACTGGGGGGTGGGAATATCAAGTACACGCACGAGCTCTTTGGTAGCTGTTTTATCCAATGACAACGATAGGGTATAGGCGTCGCTTCCGATGGTTGGAATATGTCGCAATTCGCATAAAACCGGTGCCCATGCTTCACGATTGCGGGTTCCGTATCCTTCAGCAATGTTCCAGATAATATCGCAGTCCGGAGTCTTATCGAGCAGTTTACGGGGAGCTCCTACCCGTACCGGTATATGACCGAGTGTTTCTATGGCTGATTCCATTGCCAGGATGGTCGACTCCGGTTCAAATTCGGCGAATCGATCCTCAGGCCCGATCACTTGCGGGTAATCATCGGGACGATCATACAGAATACCAATCCTGAGCGATTTTTCGGGCATAAAACAAATAACATTTTTGAAAATTTGAAGAAACAAAGATACGAACAGTAATGATTAATAATGTATTTTTAAATAATGGGAGATTTATGCATTCGCAGATAGGTGATTATTTCTATTCTTTAAAACTAAAAAAGGATGAAGCCTGACCATTATAGCGTTTTGCTGACAGCCGCGCTGCTAAGCGATGCGGATGAGTTTTTACGCATGCACGCGCAAGATTATGCGGAGGGTTGGGCGTATTTTGGAGACAGCCGGTTTACAATGGATTCATCCCTCGACCTCGATGCGGTTATGGTTTTTAATACATCCGGCACTGGAATCTGAAATATTGAGGTCGAATCCAGATGCGGTGGTCGCCTTTATGCAGGAAAACGGAGAGCATTGGTTGCATCCCTGGATGTTTAAGGGTTTCCGGAATTACAATACGATTTTTTCTCCCGTAAAATCAGATGAAAAAATAACTCATAATCATGGGTATCTGGGATGGTCGGTCGGAAAATCGTATCAGGAATTAAAGAAAATGGCGTCCATTACGAAGAATAAGCATTTATCCTGCATTGTAAGTGATCTTCATATTCTGAAGGGACAGCGAAAGCGCCTGGAGTTCGTTCAGAAATGCATGGATCACGGACTAGATTTCGATTTGATGGGAAAAGGATTTCGTCCGGTGAATGATAAATGGGAAGGATTGGCTCCGTATCGATTTTCACTGGCGATCGAAAACAAATCAATGCCTCACTATTTTACGGAGAAACTCAACGATTGCTTCCTGGCCCGGACGATCCCGGTTTATTATGGATGCCCAAATTTAGAGGACTATTTCCCCTCGGGATCCTTTATTCGAATGGATATCAACAAACCCGAAGAAGCTATCAAAATTATTGAGGGACTGAATGAAACGGAATATCAAAAACGATTGCCGGACCTGGAAAAAGCCCGCAATTTAGTGCTGGATCGCTATCAGCCGCTGGCAAAGATGAATGAAATACTCGGGAAGATAGACTGGCAGAAAGAAAAAACGAATGTGCATTTGCGGCCGGTTCTTCCAAATCAATGGTTTAAAAAGGGTTATGGCATGATGAAATTTTATGGAAATGCGATTATTGATTCGGTTTGGCGAAAGTATGATATAGAATCGATGAAAATATTTGCTAGTCAAAAATCATGACGATTCCTTCTTAAAGTGTTGATCCGGATAGTGAAAGTCGTTGTTACTTTTCTATATTACCGACATGAATTCCGCTAAATATATTGCCGACCGAATCCGCCTGCTGATTGCAACCAAGCAATTCCAGGTTGAGGAAGTATTGCCTTCAACCCGCGTTTTGGGACAACAGCTGAAGGTGAGTTTTCACACAGTGCGGAAAGCGTATCACATCCTGGAAGACGAGGGGATCCTGCGTGCCGAAAAAGGCCGTGGATTTGTAGTTACGCGTCAAACAACTACGTTAGATAAGTCGGAACGGCTGGAGATTGGGGCGGAACGTTTCAGAACGCTTCTGGAAGAATTGATAGGCTATGGTTTGGATGAGGACGAAATAGAAACGCTGTTCGAGGAGCAGCTTAGTTATATGGAATGGCCGGATCGCCTGGAATCGTGTGCTACCATCGGGGCTACATCGGAGCATGCGGCGATGATTTCCCGGTCCATTCAAAAACAGGTGGGCATCAAAAGCTCGACGTTAACTATTGATGAAATCGATAAAACGGTGAATTATGACGCTCTTTTTGTGCCTGTTTCCTATTTTCGAAGGTTTCGCAATGAGATAAATGAAGACATCGTCATGATACCGATCATTTATTCGTTCGACCCGGAGTTTCTGATCAATATTATTGAGAAACAAGGCCTGGAAACCGTGGGTTTGGTCACGCAGGAAGAGGACACTATCCCCATCATCATAGAAGAATTAAAGCTGAGTCTGAAATTCTCGGGA
>CAWANF010000011.1:0-135983 GCA_963783355.1 uncultured bacterium | reverse complement strand
GATTGAGTCTTTTAACAGCCGATTGTAACCGGTTCAGTAATAAAACTTGTTCGTAGGATTCTCTCTCAGGCTTATCTCCATCGGGAGCAATATCTGGGGCATAGATATATTGGTAACCCAACCCCTGCAAGAGTTCAATAGTAAATTCCTCAATGGTATTTTCAGTGAGATTAGACATGATTAAAACATCATAGGAGAATTTAATTCTTCCAGTGAATCTTGAAATTCAAGACGATTTGAAAAAACTAAGATTTCATCACCAACTCTATTTGATGTACTCTGGTAATAGCTTGTAACGTAATTTTCTTTTTTCACTATAGAGATTCCAAATAAATTCTTGATCATCAATTATACCAACCATCTTTTTCTTAATTGATGGACATATTTTGCTAATTTTCTATGATCCTTATTGGAATAATAATTCATGTATAAATCTGCACCTTTTTCATAATATGGAGGGTCCAAATAGATAAATACATCTTCTTCCGGATACTATCTATTCTCTGTATGAAGCGTATACCATCAGAATTTGAAACAACAATCCGATTTTTAAATTCAAAAATAAATTTTCTTAATCCTCTTAATAAGGTTTGTTTTGTTAAAGCGGGCATCAATTTTGTATTTTCCCGTTTGATTTTCCCCACCAATAATTCCACCTTCTAAAACACCGGAAATATTTGTTCTATTAAGAAAGAATGTTGATTTCGCTAACTCAAATTCATCAGAATCTGGATTTTTCTGATATCTTTTGTAATGATGCCAATTTTCAACATTCACTTCCACACTTTCTATCCAATCACAAAACTCTTCAGGTCTCTCTAAAATCATTTTCCAAAAAAAATAAATAGATTTGTCAAGATCATTAATAAAATGCACCTCACATATTCGTTAAATAATAATTTAAGAGCTAATCCTGCACCACCAACATATGGTTCGGCATAGCTTATCCCTATTAATTTGTTCTCCATAAGAACATGATACAAAATTGTAAATTCTGCTCTTTCCCCCAGGGTACCTCAGGGGTGAAAAAAACTGACTCATTTATTTATCCTGTCCGTGAGTTTTAGTTAGAATTCTGCCTAAAATTATAGATATAGATATCGTCTGTTCAAGGTTACTGGCTAAATCATAATTATGAGCACCATTATGTAGCAGGGGTACTATACTCTCTTTCGTGACATTTTGACTATGAAGTGTAGTTTTAATCTCTTTATCTAGTTCTTTTTGGCACCGTCAAAATTATTTTTTAAATACGCATCAAAACTTTTATTTGTCTCATCAGCCGCAGTTTCAGAAATTAATCGCAAAGACATCCTCAATAATAAGACTTGGAAACCGATCAGACAACTTACCTTTTTTATTATTTATATAGAAATTATATAGATCGGTAATATCTCTGTATATATTGCTGACGACCCCTATTCTTAAATATAGTTTTCCACGAAACAGTTCGTTGTTTTTTGTTTTTACCCGCTGGAGTGTTTTTTTGTCGGTTTCTTGCTTTTGGGATTAAGCTTTCTCCGGAACCTAACATCGGATATTTTAAACTTCTTGTTTTTGTTTTGATTGTATAATGAGACGAGAAGAGGGTTCCGAAACCCCAAATACATTCCCTCGCATTATTTCTAGTACTTATGATTTTGTTTTTTACTTTATCTATATATCTGAAAGAATCTGTTCCGCTTCATCGTCACTGTGGATACTTAGTAATTTGTTACTATGATCGATCTGAAAACCCAGACGGTTTAGATTTTCCTTGTTAAACATCTCCTTTCTAACAAATCCGACATTCAAATGGGGATTAGAACTTATCAATCCCGTTTCTTCATCGAATGCGAGATATAAGCTTTTACCCTTGTGTAAAAATTTATCCACAAAAATATCTCTTTCCAGAGGATCCCAGGAACCGCTATCCGCATGTTTTCGATAAACATTTTGTAAAGCAATCTCTTCAGCACAAACGTTACATGGTATTTTCTCTGGAAAGTCAGGAATTATAATTTCTTCACTGCCATCTATAACCACCGATCCAAATTTAATCTTACCTAAAATAATTCTTCTATTACCATCATAAACTATCGGTATATCATCTTTATAGACAACGGTAGGAATCTCACTGAAATCATAATAATCACCCATTTCCTTCGCTAATTTGGGTAAAGTCCATTTTGATCTTTTTATCCTGAATCGCTTTATCTACAATCTCTTGGTCTGTTGCCTCTTTATTTATAGGATCTGTAGGATTTTCTGTCCAAAGAACTAAATCTTCAATTTTTATTAGCTTAATTTCCTGATCGATAAAGTTTCCCCATGTTTAAATTTTTATATATACATCACCACTCATGAGTTTTGGTAATAAGGTATCTCGAAGAGAGGTGAGTATTCTAATTTGAAGATGGTTTGTTTTTATTTTATTGAAATAGGGATCAATAATAATTTGAAATTGATTTCTAAGTTTTTCTGGAGGCAAAATTAATTGAAGTGTTTTAAACGAGGATTTACTTATCTCCATGAATGTAGATCCATTTGCAAAACTTCGGACATAATCCATGTTTGTTTTTAGCCAAAGATAAATGAATTCTTTTGAATAACCTTTATTGTCAATGATAGCTATGTATCCTGATTGATTGCTAATGGGACTTCTGCGAATGCTAAAACACCGTAACAGGAGCCCTTGAAGACATTAATAGTGTTCCTGCAGGCAAAAGACCTGAACTTATTTTATTTAAACCTTTCTCAGTTATTTTTCTATCTGTATCAAAAAGGTAAATACCGTCTAAATTTGTAATATCTCTTGGTGAAGTCCAATGAATATTACCATTCCAAGTATTTTGGTTCTTTTGTACTTGGAGTTGTACCACCTTTTACAGTTAAAATGTTATTTAATCTTCCTTCTTCCCAATCATCCTCCGCTTCCTCCACAAACCATTGTCTGAAAAGTGTTTCAGCCATGGCTTCCAGCGTTTTGTTTTGGCGGTGTAGCAGGTCTATTTTATCATCCAAACTGCTAAGGACGGAGGCAATGGCGCGTTGTTCGGGGAGGGGAGGATGGAATGGGATATTTCAAGTATCTACCTATTGGAATGTAGGTTGTGAAATCCCATGTGAAATACTTCCGAATTATTTCTAAATACTCATTTGACCGAAAATAGCTATAAAATAGCACGGATGAATTTTTTCGACTCTGACTTCTTACAACATTAGCTTGATGAAATTACCAATCTTCTGATGATCTTTAACGCGGGCTATCTTTATATTAACTGATCCAACATAGTAAAAAGATAATATCACCATGTCTTAGAGCGTTTTTAGACCATCTGGTACTTTTATCTTACATCTTAAATTATTCAGATGATAAAATTATTCTAAAATATTCTAATGTATTCAACAATAATGACCGGTTTCATATGTTATATATTGTTGTATTCTCTTAATTGACTTCCAAATTGTCCAATTTTGAACTCATCAATGTAGAATTTTTCACGTATCTTTCCACTCACTCATTAATCTTCACCCTTTCAAGATTAGCCAATAATAGCTTCATTCAATGCTGTTTCTTCTTTGAGTTGAGCTTCAAATTCGGCTTTGAGCTGAGTAAACCGTTCCTCAAAATCAAAATCATCCTCTTCTTCGGGCAATCCTACATATCGTCCCGGAGTGAGGACAAAATCCAGTTCTTTTACTTTATCAACGGGAACGGAAGCACAAAAACCAGCCACATCTTCATATTCGGGGCCGAGCCTGTCGAATCACGCCAGTTGTGATACGTTCCGGCAATTTTCAGGATATCTTCATGAGATAATTCACGGGTACGCCGGTTAATCAGATGGCCCATGTTTCGGGCATCAATAAAAAGAATTTCCTTACTGCGGTTACGGAATTTCCCATTGGTTCGGTCCCGGCTCATAAACCAAAGCGAAGCCGGGATCTGCGTATTCAGAAACAGTTTAGCTGGCAGGTTTACAATACAGTCAATCAAATCTGCTTCAATCAATGCTTTTCGGATATCTCCTTCCCCGGAAGTCTTGGAAGTAAGAGCACCTTTAGCCAAAACAAATCCTGCTTGTCCGCTGGGTGCCAGGTGATATAAGAAATGTTGTATCCAGGCATAATTGGCATTGCCCGTTGGAGGCGTTCCGAATTGCCAGCGGCCATCATTCCGTAATAAATCGCCGCTCCAGTCACTTACGTTAAACGGAGGATTGGCAATGATGAAATCGGCTTTTAAATCCTTGTGGGCATCGTTCAAAAACGAGCCTTCGTTATTCCATTTTACCTGGGAGCTGTCAATGCCCCGAATGGCCAGGTTCATTTTACACAATCGCCAGGTCGTTTGGTTGCTCTCCTGTCCGTAAATAGAAATATCATTCACTTTGCCCTGGTGTTCGGTAACAAACTTCTCCGATTGGACGAACATACCACCCGAACCGCAGCAAGGATCAAAAACCCTTCCTTTGTACGGTTCCAGCATTTCCACCAATAATTCAACGACACTTCGGGGGTATAAAATTGTCCGCCCTTTCTTACCCTCGGCCAGGGCAAATTCACCCAGGAAATACTCAAAAACATGTCCGAGGATATCGGCACTTCGGGCTTTGGCATCACCCAGGGCGATATTGCCCACGAGGTCAATCAAGTCCACCCAAACTGGTAGGGTCCAGGTTCTGCCGGGCATATACTTTCGGTAAGACTCCTTTCAAGGAAGGATTTTCCTTTTCAATGGCATCCATGGCATCGTCAACCGCTTTGCCGATGGTCGGGCTGTTTTGCTTTGATTGCAAATAAGTCCAGCGGGCCGATGGGGGACAAAAAATACATTTTCGGCCTTGTATTCGTCTTTATCTTCCGGATCTGCTCCCTGGTCCCCTTCCGCTTTTAAGCGGGCATATAATTCTTCAAATGCATCGGAAATATACTTCAGGAATATCAGACCTAACACGATGTGTTTATATTCTGCGGCATCAATATTTTTCCGGAGTTTATCCGCCGCTTTCCAAAGTTGTGTTTCGAGGGGTTCCTCCGAACCGTTCCCGTTTCTTTGCCATTAGCTCAAATCAGTTATGTGATAGATTCATTTTTCAGCCTAAAATTACTAATACCCTCACATATAGCAAGCAGATAAAAATAACTAACGAATCTATTTAAGGTATTTTGGGAAGAGTTTCAATGGGGAAATGGGGGAAGTCTGTGTAAAATTTAAATTTTATAGCAGATATTAGAAAGAGTAAGTTATGGTAATAATTGAAATACATCTTCCTCACCGAATTCATATATATCATTATTCTTCAGATATTCCAGGACTTTCGATTTTTCTATATTATGTTTCAGTTTAACTGGAATGGTAACCATAAAAATTTTAAGATTATTGCTTGGATTAAGACTATTAACGGATTCGGTGATAGTTTTTAAAATCATTGAGTCCTTTCTTGGTTTGTTCATCATAGAAAACCTGATAAATAGTGCTTGCTTTTTCAGAATTACCAGCGCATGATGACGCTATTCTATGCAGGAATTGATATGGTACATTTGAAACCTGTTTTTCATTTAAATCAGAATTTACATATGGCTTAATCAAATCAAGCCAATGTCTTATAACCTGACGACGATTTTCTGTATTTCCCCGATTCCAATGTGAGACAATCTCGTATTGATAGAAGGATCTCGGTGAATTTAGCTTCCAGTGCTATTCTGCAATTATCGGTGAACATCATCAAGTCAGTCATGGATGACTTATTTGATTTATATGATCGTGTAGGATATTCAAAGGCTAATCTTTGTGGTACTTCGGAGATTCCAAGTTTTTCCATACAGGGACTTATCCTGAGTATCGACATCTTTCCAGTAATTCAATAGCGGTATTGTGGAAGTTTTGACTGAATTGATCTCTTTAACGGAATATTGATTGATTATATCACTAAAAGAATTTAGAGTAGGTTTGCCGTAATACATTTCCGATCAATAAAAATCCCATTAATTTCTTGTATGAAAACTCAATTGTATAAAAGGTATTTTAATTATCCTCTATCTATTTAGGTAGATTAACAATTGCAAATGCAGCTAAGAATATCATTCCAAAAGTAAATGACCAAAAAACAACTTGTGATAAAGTACCAACAATTTTAATTGCTTTATGAGCAGGTTTATAGGCTTCGGTTACAGCTTTTACTAAAATTTCGTCAAAAGTTTTAATAACAGTTTCATCATTATTAATATTTCCAATTTGTGACCTTATATCACCCCTCATAATTTCTAAATCCTATTCGCAGAACTTTGAGCAATTGAGGACCAACTAAATCTGAAAATCCCAACAAGAATGGATAAACAAAATAAAATCCAACTGGTTGGTAATAGCCACAAACTTGACGCGTGCCTCTTATTCGCTATAAAATTGGATTACTGAGATGCTAAAAATTAAAGCACCAGCGGATAATGTGATTATAGTTTTAATCATTTCATTTTGTCCGGACCAAAGAAGATCAAAACCTTTGTCAACACGGTCTAACTATTTATCTAAATGATTATCAGCCAGTTTAATAAGCTCAGCATTTAAATTATCGTCTATCATCTATAGTTATATTACTGATTAAAAATATGGGTTATCTTTTTCCTGTGGTTCCCAAATGTGTATTAATTTAGCTCTGGCTTTATTGAAAAAGTCATTTAAGTAGGTTTTTCGTTGATTTTCCGTGGATCCACTTTGTCTTATTAGTGTTTCCCGTAAGGGATGATGACTTGATATTAGAAATTCATTACGTCTGTGCAATCTTTGTAATAATTTAATAGACGGTACTCTACAAATTTTCCTCCAGGACCTCTGTTACAATCCTGACATGCCAGAACCAGATTCCAAACGCCGTCAATAACAGACCCAAATTCGAATTGTTTTAATCTATGGGGAAAAAAATGATCAACATCCGGAAAAGATTCCCCTGTCTGATGGATATGAATATCCGAGAAGCAATAAAAACATTTACCTTTTTGATATCCATTTAGTGCATCACGGCTGCTGGTTACCGATTTTCTTCGGTTTTTCCCATCAACTGCAAAGAGAGATTCTAATTCAGAATTATAATCTATGGAAATAAGATTTCTCGAAATCCCTAATTCCCACGCTGTTTCTACCAGGCGCCAACGTGCTTCAACTTCATGAGGTAAATTCACAGACTGATTACGTTCGAGTAAATTGCTGAATTCGTCAGTAATGCGAATTCCGTTATTTCTTTTCTTTCGTCAATATAAAACCGTTTGGAGATTTCTCCCATACCAACCACATGAAATGCATCAATCACATTATTGAATCCGAGCTGAATGGTTTTATCAATAAGTTCATTTTGGGTTATTAAACCATTGCTATAATTACGACACGCATCAAGAAATTTGCTGTTTTTAAATGTGCCTTGTTTATCAACATTCTTCAAATGTTCAATTAAATGCTTGGTATAATACGGGGCAAGATACCAAGTTTTATGAGTTGTCCGGATTTAGGTTTAAGTTCCAGTAAGCTGTTAGCCAAGGCAAATTTATAGCTGGCTACATTTCGACCCAATAGAATTATCCCTCTCCAATAATCTTCTAATAATGGTTCTTTTGAAACAAATGAAACAGACATAATGCTAATAATTACCTTTACCAGGGATTAAATGTCGAATTCCTCCTCTTGGATTTTCGACATCTCCTTTTCGTCTGGGAATTAAGTGAATATGACAATGATAAATAGTTTGTCCGGCAACTGCACCTGAATTTATACCAATATTAAACCCTTGAACCGAATTATCATTCTTTAGAATTAATTTTATTTTTTTTTAATAATGAATCACAACTTATTAATTCATTATTAGTTATATCAAAATAATCCTTTACGTGACGCTTAGGTATTATGAGAGCATGCATTTCTGTAACGGGGAAACCATCATAATTTGCATAGGCCAGCTTATTTTCTGCAATTATATTTTCAAAAGAAATATTAGCAATAATATCCCAACCTTTATTATTGGTCTTCATAATAATGCTTCATGAATATAAATCGTTATTAATATCAAATAATTTAAGATATTCATTTACCTAATACTTGTGAACGATAAAAATAAAGTGAATTATTTGGTGCATTTGATATTGAATTTTCTAACTTATTATATATCAACGTATTAATATTTGATCAAAAATAAGCTTATATGAATAAGAAAAAGAATTCCAAACAAAACCGAATGGAAAAGCTCCAGGATCAATCATACAAAAGAGCTGTAAAAGCCAAAGAACGCCTGGATAAAAAGACAGACAGAAAAACAAAAATTGAATACGACCCCATACTCATGGCCAGTGATTTATGGCATGAGTCATTGTTACATGATGAAGATCCGGAAGAGGATTAAATATTTTAACTTCAGCTCGGGATTAGCTGGTATTTAAAGTGACAATGCGGGCATGTTACCTTTACAGGTATTAATATGTAAGGTATTATAATTGCTATAAATAAGTGTCATACATACTACTCAGAAATTCTGTGTATATTATCGGATAAGAAATAAATAATTAATATTTAATAAATCGTAATATTGTAACATGGAAGAAGCAAAAATTAGAACACGTGACTTTTGGTACAAGATTACCGCATTTTCTTCAACAATTTTGGGCTCTTGCTGAAGATGATATAAGAGGCAAATGCGTTGTCTATTTCATAGATGATAATTCAAACATTTTTGATAAAATAGAAATGGGTACTCTAGTTGAGGCCGATTTTGCATTGAATTCTTTGGGTTTTAAAAAGATGGAGGATAATCCAAAATCAAAAGAATTTATGTACCCACCAAATCCGCCATTTTATTATAATAAAGATTTAGCGACTTCCATTTTTTCAAAAAAGCTCTTATGAGTATTAGAGTTAAAAACTAATTCATTTTTTTTAAAACATTAAATAAATTGATAATTGCACATCTTAAAAAGGCAGATCCTTTTCTTGGTTTTATTATTTAGGAGAATATCCCTTTAAACCAATTATGAAACCTGTTTATGAATCTTGAATTTTGATTTCTTACTGTACTTTTTGTGGTAATTGCTTGTTTTTTTAAACTCTGAATTAAATTCAAATCGTTGGAATTTAAGTTTGTTAAACTAAATGAACCTATTCGTTGGTCTTGATAAGATAAACCACGTGTTCTATCATAAATACAGTATAGATCTCCATTGGTCAGAATTACAAAAGGAGAACCAATTCTATTAGCGTAAGAAAAAGCCTGGTCGAGATAGTTGATATTCTCGCATTTTAAAGCCCAGGAACTTTTTACTTCAATGGTATACAGTGGCTCTGTACCTATGTCTATTCTAATATCGATTTTCCCCCTTTTGAAACTTTATTTCTGAAATTCTGTTATAACCTAATTTTTCAAAAAAATTGGCAACGATATCTTCATGATCCCGCTCTAAATGATTTGAATCACTTTGAAGTTTTTTAATCTGTATTATTATTGCCTTAAGCCACTCAGGTAAGACGGGTTCTTTTTCATTCTTTTGTGTGTTTTTTTCAAAAATTCTAGGTGATTCATGAATAATATCATTGCCTTTAATTTTTAGAAATTCACTAATGCTAGAAGATTTGGTTCTTTCAAGTGCTTTTGATACTTCGTTCTCGCTGAAATATTTTTGGCCTACCAACCATTGTGAATTATCTGTAAGGTCAAAAGCATTTTGAAAATATTCTTTTCTCTTTATTGATGTATTTATTGGGTTAGATAAGAAATAAACATACCTATATGGTCTTCTTTTTGAAACAGGCTTTTCATTGTCCCAACCAAAGAACTCTTGTAAATCAGTATTCTGGGTTTTAAACCAGAAACAAAATTTGAATAACTGGACGATATCTTTATTCTTTACATCAACAACAAATTCGTTGGGTTTCACCTGACTTAATTCATTATATGATCGTTGATTAGCCCCCCACGCATATATATTATTTCCTTCTGGGAAATGATAATTCAGCTTTTCGATTATTTCACCAGGCACATAGTTTTGTATTTCGCTAATAGACCAAGATTTATCCAGAGTCTTTTTTCTGTTTTTGGAGGAGGCGCCGGCAGCAATTAAATATATTCCTTGTGCATTATTCATTTTGGAATGTGAATTTACAGGGTAATTAATTCTGTTCCATGTATATATAATCAATTATGTTGAGTTTTTACAAAAAAATTCAAATTCCATAGAAAATACAGATTTATTGATGGTTGAAAATAATCTATCAATTGGTTATTGATTTTTCTGGGCTAACTACATTGACTTAGATATTACTCAAAACATAATGTATGATATTACAAACAATAAGGTTATATTATGTATAAAATATCAAACGTTATGAAAAGAAAACGTCCTATACTATTACCCAAACATCAGCGCGCCCTGGAGCAGGTTGGCGAACAATTCAAATTAGCCCGTTTGCGACGCAAACTGAGCGCGGACCAGGTCGCGGAACGAGCCAATATCAGTCGCTATACTCTTTGGAATATTGAAAAAGGCGATCCCGGAGTGGCCATGGGTAATTACTACCAGGTATTAATTGCTCTCGGATTGGAGAAGGATCTGTTATCACTTGCTCATGATGATGAATTGGGAAGAAAGATTCAGGATGCTGGTTTGTTGGTCAAGAAAAGAGCCCCAAAGCGTAAAATCAAAGGTAAGAAATGATATTAACCTGGTGATTAAATGTATTATCTAATTAGCTTCACCAGATCCATTCAAAATATGTGTTGGAACTCTTTGTCTGATAGCAACGGGAAGAAAGCTTTTCCTGTAAATCGATTAATACTGTTTTATTGTTATTATAAGTAGCATTTCTAAACCGGAAAATGAACCGGCAAAAAATATGTTTATTTTACCTAAAATAAACAGTATAATATATTGTTATGATTGAAATTGCATATTTAATATAACCGGAAAATAAACCGGCAAAATTATGATAAAAACTATCAGTGAAATGGAACCGATGTTTCCTAAACAGAATAGCGAATTGGTGGATCTGGCAATGGAAGTTCACCGGGAATCTGCGGCTTTAGGAAAATCACTTCATAAAATAACCCGGGGTCGTGTAACACAATTACTTCGGCATATAAATAGTTATTATTCAAATCTTATTGAAGGGCACCATACATATCCGTCTGATATAGAACGGGCTGTACGAAAAGAGTATGATACCGATTCCACTAAACGTCATCTCCAGGAATTGAGTGTGGCTCATATTGAAGTGCAGCAAAAAATGGAAAGTCTGATAGCCGGACAACCAGATATTCAAATATGTAATTCTGATTTCATTAAATGGATACATAAGAGTTTTTATGATTTAGTTCCGGAAGATTTTCGCAAAATAAAAGATCCGGAAACAGGGAAGTATTTCTTAATGGAGCCAGGGATGTTAAGACATCGACTGGTTGAAGTTGGACGCCATGTACCAGCATCTCCAGATGTTTTACCTGATTTTTTAAAACGGTTTAACGAGGTATATAATCCCAATACATTGCATGGGGCTGTTAAATTAATAGCCATTGCTGCCAGTCATCATCGTTTAGCGTGGATACACCCCTTTCTGGACGGTAACGGAAGGGTTTGCCGCTTATTCAGTCATGCGTATATGATGAAAGCTGGAATAGAATCACATGGGCTATGGACGATATCGAGAGGTTTATCCAGAAGAAAAGAAGATTATATGCAATATCTGGCCTTAGCCGATGCAACCAGACAAGGTGATTATGACGGGAGAGGTAATCTATCAGAGCGGAACTTAGGTTTTTTTTGTACGTTTTTCCTGAATACTTGCCTGGATCAAATTGAATTTATGGGAGAATTACTGGATTTAGACAACCTGCAAAATAGAATTAAAGGATATGTGGATTTACGATCGAATAGCATCATTTCTGGTGAAAAGGAACTTAGATCGGAGGCGAAATATATTCTGGTGGAAGTGATGCTTCGCGGAGAGGTCCCAAGAGGTGAGGCAAAACGAATAAGTGGTTTGAATGAACGAACAGCCCGTTCACTAGTAAGCCAGTTAGAAAAAGAAGAGCTGATAACCTCGGAAAGTCATCGAAGTCCAATTCGTTTTAATATACCCCCAAAGGTTGTGGGTTATTATTTCCCGAGCTTATATCCGGAGGGGACGATATAAGAATGTTGATTAACATATAATATATGTAGCACTATTTTTAAGCAGCCTGTTGAATTTTGTTTGTAACGTTTTTATTATCAGTAAATATTTTTGGGGTAATTATATAACATCAAGAGGGGCAACATAGTGATACGTTTTTTCAGGAAGGGTGCGAACTGTATAATACTGTTGATATTGTTAGTTTTTGGTTGTACAAAACTGACATCAAATCAATCGGGTAACACAATAACCATTAAAGGTAAAGT
Organism: uncultured bacterium; assembly: GCA_963783355.1. Lineage (GTDB taxonomy): Bacteria > Bacteroidota > Rhodothermia > Balneolales > DATFMH01 > CAWANF01. Next base: position 123,593 of record CAWANF010000011.1, on the reverse strand, counting down.
CGTTGATAAAATAAGTGAACAACCTATCGGTAATGCCATAGTACGAATAATCAATCCATCACCTGAAATTGATAAAATTACAGATAGTACCGGGGTTTTTACTTTTGAACTTAAGATTGATACGTCAGAAACATACAATATAGAAGCCTGGAAAGAAGGGTATGATGTGTTTTCAACCACCATTCTGGCTATTCCGGATCGTAATGTAAATCTTCCAGTCATTCAGTTAGCCTCAAGAGATACTTCGACGATCAATAATCCTAATACCAATGGAAACAGTCCTTCCGGATATGCAGCAGCTATTGTGCTTAAGTCGGTAAGCAATAAATCCGTTGTTGTTAAAGAATCGGGTGGAGATGAGAGTGCTAAACTTACATTTCAGGTGCAGGATTCTTCCGGTGTTCCAGTGGACCTGAACCATTCGGCTCAAATAAAATTCAATTTTGGTGTATCTCCAAACGGAGGAGAAACACTGAATCATTCTCAAGTTTCTACAGATAAAAATGGCGAGGCTACAACAACGCTTACAAGTGGAACAAAAGCGGGCGTTGTTCAGATCGTAGCACAAGCTGTTGTCAATGGTAAAACATTATATTCAAAACCCGTTCCCATAAGTATTACCGCTGGTTTACCTGATCAGGCACATTTCACCCTTGTGGCCAGTCAATATAATATTCCATTTCCCCTCACTGGTGCCAAATATGCTTTCACCACTTATGCAGGTGATAAATATGGAAACGTAGTAACCGATGGGGTTTCTGTCTATTATACTACCGATGGAGGTTATATTGAAGGTTCTTCAACAACGGGAGCCGATGGTTCCGCTACAGTTAATTTGATTGATGGAAATCCTTTCCCAACCAATGGGGTAGCAAGTATAACGGCTACGACGGCAGATGAAGATTTTAACCCGGTAACCTCTACTATCAATGTTTTATTCTCTAAAGGACCTATTATCTCAATAACCCCAACCTCGTTTAATATTCCGAATAAAGGAACTCAGGTATTTAATTACAAAGTTATGGATGAGAATGACCATCCAATGGCAGTAGGAACTAGTATTACTGTCACAATTGACGGAGACAATGTTAAGAGCTCAGGTGATCTCAGTGTTTCATTATCAGATGTAAATTCTGATTTTAGTAATGCAAACGATCTTATTAATCATTCATTTACACTCAGTGATGCCCTGCCGGATTCGGTTGTATCTGTACCCGTTACTATTACGATAGAATCAAAAGGTCCGAATGGAAATGCCAAAGTAAAAATAAACGGGATATCGAATTGAGGTAATAAATAGCATTTATTTCTGATTATTAAACCAAGAAGACTTTTCAGCCAGCTTGATCTAGTCGCTCAATATTTTATTCAAATCGAGCATTTGTATTGTTCAGCCTTTAAAGAGTTTACTCTGAAGCCAGTTCTGGTTGTGATAATGCAGGTCTGACGAACTTTTTCGGCCAATTCTTTTGATTTAGGTGTTTCATTCTGATACCATTCGAGGCTCCCAATACGATACAATTATCAAGTAAATTTGACATTTGTCAATATTATTTGATAATTATCTATTAAACTTGACAATGAGCAATTTAAGTTGACCTTGTATTAAGGCATGAAAAAACAGACAGACAAAACTAGTGCATTACGAACACCGCTGAATGATATCCTTAGTTCAAGAGGACATATATTAATTATTCGTCAATTAATTGAGATAAATGGCCCAACTAGTCATTCGGAATTAATAAAGAGAAGCAACTTGTCCAGACAGGGAGTTTATGATGTCGTGAACCGTTTGGTTGAGACTGGCATTCTGGATTATGTTGGAAGCGGACGTCAGCAACAACTCATATTAAGAAAAGAACATCCTCTGACCTATGCTATTGTTCAATTATTTAAGTCAGAGAAAGAACGATATGATTCTTTGATTAATGAACTTCAGGAAGTAATTAAAAATGATGATTCGTATGCTCAAGGAATGGAGTTCGTTAATAAGATATCAAAATCAAAAACATTGGAGGGCATAGTTCAAAGAGCTATGTCTGTTTGGATTTTTGGTGAGGTTGCAAAAGGTGAGGACGATTATGGTAATCCTGTACAAATCGCAGCATTGGGTACAGTGAAATCCATCGATTCAGTAACGGAGAATTTAAGAAATCGGCTTTATCAGTTAGAAACGGAGAAAAAATTTGATGTAACCATCGAGATCCGAGGTATAACCAAAGCAGATCTTGAAACCAGGCCTGAATTTACAAAGGATATCATCCTATTATTTGGTGTTGATCCGAGGACTTATTTAAATAATGGTTTAGGTAAGAAAACTCAAACGTTTGAAAAACACTCTGATTTAGATGCTCGCACATTGGCTGATGCGAATTTATGGGTAAAATTGTTGAAAAAATATCCAGAAATTATATCCAGAACGATAAATCACCTTGAGAAGCTGATTAATAGGACCACCAGTGGTGAGAAAAAAGAACTCCAGGAATGGAATCATATTTTAAAGAGTATGTCTTATTATCGATTGAAAAAATTTATGGAATCAGATTCCGAGCGCTCGGTTCGCCTGCGTCAGTCATTGCCGTTCTGGGAAGTCTTAAATGATGTCGAGCGAAAGGAATTTATTCAGATGAAAAAAGAGAAAAACGATTATGAATAGAGAGCAACTGGAACACGCCATTCGCGCAGCCTGTGATGTTTCCGGTGATAAAGAATTGATCATTTTTGGATCCCAGGCCATACTGGGACAATTTCCGGAGGCACATGATGAGTTACGGCGATCCATTGAAGTTGATTTAATACCTAAAAATAAACCGCAAGAGGTAGACAGAATTGATGGGGCTTTAGGGGAAAATTCACCATTTCATCAAACACATGGGTTTTATGTCCATGGAGTTTCACTGCAAACAGCGGTTCTTCCAAAAGGTTGGGAAGAGCGTTTGAACGGGGTAAGGGAATATATGGATAACAATAATATCGGATGGTGTATTGAAGCTCATGATCTGGCGGCAAGTAAACTCATGGCCTTCCGGGAAAAGGATACGGAATTTGTACGGCGACTGTTAATTGAAGAAATGATAGATCCCGTCATATTAATTGAAAGAATTAACGAAATTGATACAAAGACCGAGTTCAAAGAAAGAGCATTACGCTGGACGAGAGCTATCGCTGAAGAACTATAGAATGTTTGGCATAAATGAATTCATTTCACTGTCCACCCATAAAATAGGTACAAAATTGGGTACACGAATCAATAAAATCGCCTAATACATTGCATAATCAATCAATTATAAAACGACTCATAATCGATTGGTCGGGGGTTCAAGTCCCTCCAGGCCCACATATTCCCGCTATCCAGTCTAAAATAGTATTTTGATTTTGTAACTTTAGGATACTTATAATAGTTTGATATTTATCAGCACTACAGAATTTAATTCTTAGCGCAATAAAATATTATAATTAATATTTGAATATATCTCTTCGAAGAATATAATGTCGGAACCAATTCCTGATAATGAATTTGAACGCCTTTTATCCTTATCAGACCTGGAACCTGATTATAATAATTTTCATAATCATTTAGGAGACTTGATAAATCTCGCTGCGAAAATTGCTGACAGCGAAATATCACTGATTAACCTGATAGACAGTCATACTCAATGGAGTGTATATCAATTAGCTTTTGATATACAATAAATCCCCCCGATATGAATAGGTTTGTCAGAATACTATTCAGGAAGAAGACGCGTTTGAGATTATTGATTTGTCGAAAGATGCGCGCTTTCATAGACTAAATTATGTTACAGATTTTCCTAATCTGAAATCTTATTAGGGAGTGCCCCTGAAGTCTAATCACGGAGATCAAATTGGAGCTCTGTGTGTCATGGATCAGGAAGAGAAAACTTTGAGTCCGGAGAAAAAGGAATTACTAAAGATGGTCGCTATTGAAGTCGTTTTCAGGTTAAAATCGATTAAATATATAAATATGATTGTAAGCTTAACGGCAAAAAAAAGAATGAATTAAACGCAAATTATATCAAAGAAGAGAATTCAGTGTAGAAATCCGACGTAAGATATTTCGTGAATTTCGGGCTGGCAGATATATGGTCCGGGAACTGGTTGATTTGTATTCCTGCTCCAAACAGAATATCTATAAATGGATTTATAAATATTCACCAGCGGATTCGACAGCGTAATGGTCGTGGAAATGAACAAAAGTATCGATCAAACCCTCAAAGAGCTCCAGGAATAGATTGCCCAACTCGAATAAGCCTTGGGGCAGAAAACAATTTCAGGTGGACTTTTGCGTGAAGATGATTGAGCTGGCTAAAGAGGAATATGAGATTGATATAAAAAAATATTCTGCGCAATGTTCCAGTGGTTCCGGGAAAACAGTGAAACGATGAGGCAAATCGCTGATTTCGCTGCACCGCACCAGGGGATTAGCAAGCAGGCCGTTTTCGAAAATCACTGGCGCACCGGCTAGTAGCGGGAGCGGATTAACCAGCTTCCGGCCCGAAGGAAAAGGCCGGGATAAGTTCTGCTGTATTTTCATGGACTTAGGCTACGGGGAGCGCCGGGACCCGCGACGGTAGTACACAACCTACCCGGAATGAATCCTCTTCTGGAACCTGATAGAAGCACCACTGGTAAACGGACCCAATCAGGTCTGGCAACCTGCTTTAAAGTAAGGGGAAGCTGGCATTATCTGACCTTTATTCCAGATGTATATGTATTTACCCGGGAGATTCTCTGGTATACTACGATCCAGAATTTACGGGCGAAGTCGAATCTGCGAGCGTCTGGGTTCCCAAAACCCTGGCTCAGCTCAAAAGCTACACGAGTTGGGTGGTGAGACAATATAACCAGCAGCGGCCAGACCCCAGTTTGGAACGGCTTTTGACTCTGGTCTATTTCGCCCGATGGAAGCAGCAAAAACCCAAGCAGCGCCGGATTCAGGTGATTCATTCTTTGGAAACTACAAAATTAACGGAGGTTAATCTCCATTAATGTATATCTTTGGCACGGAGACCTATTTGTGATTTTAGAGTTGACTAACAATCATATAAAACGCTCAAGTTTATTCAGGGATGGACAAACAGTAAACCAGATTTACAGTATATCTCAATACTTAATACTCACGACTCAATACTAATCCCTAAATGTTTTCTTCGGTTATGCGGTGTGTAACGGTTTCAACCCCTTTGAAATCACGCATCAGGCGCAGACCGCTATCAATGTTATCAACGGAATAAAATAAATTCAAGTAGGAAGGACGAATGAAGCCATTGTCAGCCGCATGACGTATGAAATCGATAAGTGGATCGAAGTAGCCATTAATATTTAATAAGCCGATAGGTTTGTCATGGATGCCCAGTTGTGCCCATGTAATGGTTTCGAAAAGTTCATCAAGTGTTCCAAAACCTCCGGGAAGAACCAAAAATGCGTCGCTGAGTTCTGTCATCAGCGATTTCCGCTCGTGCATGGTTTCTACAATGTATTGTTTCGTTAAATTGGGATGTGCCAGTTCCTTCCGCATCAATACCTTGGGGATAACACCGATCACTTCGCCTTTTTTACTCAGGGCGGCATTGGCCACAGCATTCATAATGCCAACACTGGCTCCGCCGTACACAATCCCAATATTTTCAAGGGCCAGTTTGGTGCCAAGTTCGGTGCCTTTTTCAATAAAATTACCATTATTGCCGCTGCTCGAGCCGCAATAAACGCATACTCTCCTAATTTTTCTCGACATTTTCTCTCTCCAAATGTTACTGTTATCAGTTAACCATTTTAAACAATTTTCATCATACGATCGATGATGACTTCAAGCTTTTCCAGGGTATAGTCGATTTCTTCTTCGGTATTATCTTTTCCAAGGCTGAGGCGCACGCTGGATTTTGCCGTCTGTAAGTCTCTGCCGATTCCCATCAGCACATGAGACGGTTCTATGGCTCCCGAGGTACAGGCCGAGCCGTTGGAACAGCATATTCCCTCGATATCAAGGTTTAATAATAACATTTCCCCGTCCAGCACTTTCGAGCTTTCCATCGGGAACGAAACGTTCACCATATTATATAATCCATTTTCCGGATCGCTGTTGAATGAGATAAGCCCTGGAAAATGCTCATTTAAGCCATTGTAGAGCCTTTTTTGCAGGGAAGAAATCTTTTTTTGATTGGTTTCCATTTCCTCGCAGGCCAGTTCCACCGCCTTTCCCAACCCGATAATGCCCGGAACGTTAAGGGTCCCGCCGCGACGCCGTCGCTCTTGTGAGCCGCCTTCCATGAAAGCATGAAAAGGCATGCCATTGCGGATATACATAAATCCAACCCCTTTGGGTCCGTATATTTTATGAGCACTGACGCTCAGGAAATCAACACCCAAATCATCGACATTAACCGGGATTTTACCCATGCTTTGGACCGTATCGGAATGAAAAGCCACAGTATGCTTGTGGGCGACATCCGATAATTTTTTAATCGGGTTGATGGCCCCGATCTCGTTATTCACATGCATCAGAGCTCACAATGCCGGTATCTTCACGAATGGCCGCTTCCAGCTGATCTTCATGAACAATACCCTTATTATCGACTTTCAAATGCGTTACTTCAATGCCTTCTTCTTTGAGATTTTCTATCGTATGCAATATGGCATGATGCTCGATATTCGAGGTGATGATATGCTGTTTCCCGGTAGCTTTGAGGGTGCCTTTTATCGCGGCATTATCGCTTTCTGTTCCCCCGCTTGTAAATACGATTTCTTTGGGTTCCGAACCGATATAATGGGCGATCTTTTCGCGCATTTCTTCAACTGCCACACTGGCTTTTCTTCCAATGTGATGTATGGAAGAAGCATTGCCAAAATCGTCCTGTAAATAAGGCAGCATGGCCTCCAGAACGCGTTTATCGACCGGTGTTGTTGCGGAATGATCCAGGTATATCGTTTTTTTTGCCATAGGGTAAAATCACTCAGTGTATCAAAATACTTTTCAAAATACTAAAAAACCGCTTTTTATATCGTAATGATATGAAAAAACAGAATCATTGAATTTTTGTTATAACGCGTTAACAATATAATGATTCAAATTGTGTTCGTATTAACGTATTTTTCAGCTAAAGAATTTCTTTGTAACTAATTTCAGCACAACTAATAAAATATTGGATTTACCATGGCAAAACTAACCATCGAAGATGTTGATGTAAAAGATAAAAAAGTTGTAATGAGAGTTGATTTCAACGTTCCGCTTGACAACGGGACGATTACGAACGACAACCGTATCGTTCAGGCTCTGCCAAGTATTAATTATATAACGGAACACGGTGGATTATTAATATTATTGAGCCACCTTGGCCGCCCGAAAGGAAAACCGGATGCACAATATTCGTTGAAACCGGTCGCTGAATATTTGAAAACAAAGGTGAAAACGAAAGTTCATTTCGGAACCGATTGTGTTGGACCGGAAGCTCAGAAAGCGGTTGATGCCGCAAAACCTGGAGAAATTGTTTTACTTGAAAATGTGCGTTTTCATGAAGGTGAGACTAAAAACGATCCTGAATTTTCAAAACAGCTGGCTTCATTAGGTGATTTATTTATTAATGACGCGTTCGGAAGCAGTCACCGTGCCCATTGCTCTGTTGCCGGCATTACCGAATACCTGCAGCCTGCAGCAGCCGGATACCTGCTCGAAAAAGAAATTAAGTATCTTGAGAATACCGTAAACGATCCCCGGCGGCCGTTTGTAGCCGTTTTGGGCGGTGCTAAAGTATCCGATAAAATTGGAGTGATTGAAAATCTTCTGAGTAAAGTGGATACGATCATCATCGGTGGCGGTATGACTTACACGTTTTATAAAGCCAAGGGACTGCCGATCGGTAATTCCCTGCTCGAAGAGGATAAAGTGGAATTAGCCGGAGATCTTATTCAAAAAGCCAAAGAAAAAGGCATCGATTTGATGTTGCCTTCCGATTCCATCGTAGCTAAAGAATTTAAAAACGATACCGAATTCAAGGAAGTCGGTGAAGATGGCATCGAAGATGGTTGGATGGCACTTGATATCGGCAGCAAGACACAAAAAGCTTATTCCGATGTCATCAAAAATGCCAAAACCGTTATCTGGAACGGTCCGATGGGTGTTTTTGAAATGGATAATTTCTCTAAAGGAACTTTTGGTGTGGCGCAGGCGATGGCGGATGCGACTGCCAACGGAGCAACGACGGTCATTGGCGGTGGTGATTCAGCAGCGGCTATCAGTAAAGCCGGACTGGCTGACAAGGTATCCCACGTATCCACCGGTGGCGGTGCCAGCCTCGAATACCTGGAAGGAAAAGTATTGCCGGGTATCAGCTCACTGACCGAAAAATAAGTTTACGACTCTCACTTTACTTCCCTGTGAAATCATAGGGAGAATAGATAAAGTGTTTAACCAGGAATCGAAATTCTTAAAGCCTGCCGGCACCGTTCGGCGGGCTTTTTATTTAATGATGGGATGCCTCAAATATCATTTATTGTCATTCCGGCAGAGAAACCAAAAATTTTATTTGCAAGGATCTTTTGTCCGGCAATTTATATTCGTGGGACGAATATGTTGTCCCCAAAAATCGTTGCAACAAAATAATCGACTTCAACGTACCAAAAGACATTGCAATTTGAATGTATTGTACGTCTTAATCTCATATTCATCAAGAGCTTATTAATATTGAAAACTGAATGAAAACTTCAGCATCGAGACTAGAAAAATACCTGCTTTTATTATTTGTATTCCTGGTTATTGAATTCGCGCCCAGAGCCGGATCCATTCTGGCCGATCACTATCCAAATCTATTCACTTTTATCGATCCCAATCATGCTTTTTCCTGGGGAATCATCCATCATGTAGTTCAATTCCTGATTCCTCTGATCATTATGATTTTTTGGCCCAATCGTTCAATGAAAGACTGGGGATTTCGGATCGGGGATGCTAAAAAAGGCATAAAATGGATTTATGGATTTACGCTCGTATGGCTCGGTATTTATCTGGTAATAACGGTAGGGTTTCTTCTTCAAAATAACATTCCGAAGGTGTATTACGATGTTTCCAACATGCGAAATTTCTTCGGTGAACTCGGATTTCGTACTTTTATCGTCGGGCTGTCAGAAGAAACGTTATTCAGGGCTTTTCCGATTACTTTATTATTTCACTAAATAGTCTTATGGCATGTAACATTTAGTAATATTAATCGTATTGATTAAAAGCCATAGAGAAATCTTGCAAAAGATTTTTCGAAAAAGCCGGGTGTTACCACAGACATTCGGCTTTTATTATTTGGTCTGTGCCAGGCTTTTCCCATTGCCCGAGATTACGATAAAATAATGGCAGATAGTCAATAAAACCAGCATCTTTAATTACATATCCATTAAATTTCTGACATCTGGTAAAATTGAAATGAAACAACATATTCTTCGACTATTCAGATACAATTTCTGGTCTAATAATTCCATTTTGAATCATGTTTTGTCCACTGAATTTCACGATGATCAGGTAACGTATTGGTTGAATCATATACTGAATATTGAAGAGATTTGGTTCGATCGAATTCATTATGGCCAGTCATCGGTGCCGGTAGATCGAATATTTAATATTGAAAATCTTACGCCGGCCTTTAAAGAAATGAATGAAAAATATCGCGGGCTTCTCAGGGATACTGATGAAGCTGAATTGGATCGTCATCGAAACTATATAAATTCGAAGGAAATTGCCTATATCAATACCCTGAAAGATATTTTAACTCATGTGCTAAATCACTCAACCTATCACAGGGCACAAATAGTATATCGTTTACAAGAACTTGGCCAAAATCCTCCGGACACTAATTATATTTATTACTTGCGGGAATTAGATAAAAACCATGATATGATTTCCAGGTAACATTATAGCTTTATACCTGAAAAATATGAAGAACCTTTATTTTATCCGTTTAGTTTTTAAACATATTTCTGTTATTAAATATGATATCTTTAGCCTGCTTTTTTAAGTGTTGGGCAGCATCTAACAACATTGCTCCATTCGAAGGAAATGGAAGAGGATGATTCTTGATTAGTTTTCGATCTTTTTCGGATAATGCACGTTTATCACCTTTCATATTAGCCGAATGATGATCAAAAACGGAAGAAGCAGATAAAGGTTCTGATTTAATAAGTTGATTGTCCTGCAGGCTTACATAATCTAAAGAACCCCCTATAAACGCCTCTTCATGCTGAATGGTCTCTTTCACGTTTGCTACAACATTGATCATTCTGGGAACTTTGATATCATTACCGGATGAGTCTTTTTTTACATTGCCATTCGAATCTAAAACATATTTCATTCCGTCCCGGACTTTTTTTATATCCGAAAAATATTTTTTTTCAATGACTTCCGGAGAAATATGAATTCTCTTCAGGTTCAGCTCAACATAATAGTGGTACCGGACCAGCGTGTCCGGGTAGGTATCATAATTCAGCCAGAAAGAATTCAAATCTTTAAGGCTTATATTACGAATATCGTTCTCAATATTTATAGGTAGTTGTATGTTCGATTGGTTATTGATTCGAAAAAGGATATTGGTCGTTCCTGCAAAATGAGCTTCATTCATCAGCTGGTTCGTATTTCGATAATCGGAATAGATGTTTTTTACACGCACAAATTGTGAATAAGCCAACCGGGCATTTTCCCTGCCACCATCGTTAAGATATTTCAATCCCTGCTTGTAAAAGTTTTCTGCGGCCGCTTTTTTCATCTGAATTATATCGTCATCGTAATTGAAATAGGTAAATTGATTCTGAAGCTTGGCCGGTAACGATTCCACGACTTGTTGGCGCCTGTTTAACAGGGTGTAGAGTTGATAAATTTCGTACGAGTTTTCACTTCTGTTCTCTTTTTGAAGAAATTGTATCCGTTCATTATTAAATCGATTCGCCTTCTTGTAAGCCTCTTTCAGAACCTGAAGTTCTTTTGTATCATTTGGACTTTTTCTTAAAATAGTGGCCGATTTCGCAATCGCTTTGTCATATTCGCCCTTTTCCAAAAGCTTTTTTGATGAAGCACAGCCAACAAATAGACTTATACAAATAAGACAATAGTAGATTTTTTTCATTTTCCTAACTGCTGGTGAATAACACGAGACGATTAAATATTGGAAATAATACAAAATTTACCAGCCACAGACACAACTAAGTAAGGTGAAAATAGTGATATGAATCATTTTTACAGACACTGTATTTGAAAAGGCTATTTCAACATGGAATCAAATACTTCGACGTCAGAAAAAAATAAAATTTTAGATTAAAAAAAATTAAGAATCTTAAGAAGTGATCCGATAACACATATAAAGGTAATCAAAATTCGGGTAATCAAACTCTTTGGCTTATTAAATGTATAATTTGAACTGAATATCAAAGCTATTGAGATATTCAGATGGGTAAAGAATTATTCATTCGTTTTTTATAAGCAGGTTGTTTTTGAGTTAACTGTTTGATGAATTTTTGAAAATAATATTAGGAAATTTTAATATTATTTTCGATTTTAAATTTAGGGTATATAGATTATGGGTCAAGAAGTTAGATTGCTACAATTGGGCTTTTATATGGGTAAAGTAAATAGCAACAATGTCAAGGTATATCGCCTTGCAACTGAGTTATCTGATGAATTATGGGAATGCGTTTCTGGGTGGAATGCATTTGAAAAGCAAACTATAGGGGAAGAAATTGTTCGCGCTGCCGATAAAGTTGGATCAAGTATAGCCATCGGTTTAGGCAGGGGAAATGTCAATGATCATAGTAAATTGATAAAAATCTCACGCGGATATCTTAATGAAACGATGTACTGGCTGAATCGTGCACATTCCCGCGATCTTATTGATATTAATAAGATGTTGTATTTGAAATCAAAGCTGGAAGTACTCGTTTCGAAGTTGAATTCCTACTCGATGACGTTCGAAACGCAATATCAGCAAGCTCAGGCTTAATATATCATACTGACCTGCCGAATTTTAAAACACATTTTAATTTGTGCAGGATATTCTTATCTCTTATAATCAGAGGCAGGTTATAACTTTCATTATTTGCCTTGATGTACTTTTTTACTGCATTTTATAGGCCGGAAGTTCTGTTTCTACTGATAAAGAAATCAGGCCGAGAATAGCGCTCATTCCTCCGACAAAGAGATCATTCCAAAACTGAAGAGATGGGGTCGCAAATACCGTAATGGAAGAAGTCAATGCTATCCACATGCCCAACAGTAAAATCATGAATCCGAAAATAGCATCTCCCTCAGCCCGATAAAATCCTGTTGTTAATATTATTAAACCGGCTAACAGATTGTTCCAAAAATAAAATGGATTACTCAATCCGATTATTCCGCTAATTACAACCCACAGACTTATTATTACGATTATCCAGCTATATTTTTTCATGAGAGGCTTCCTTCTTTTGTTGAGTAATTGCCTTAGTTTGTTAACGTGAGAAGTAAAACAAATCGTTTCGTATTTAATTATTTCAACACCTTTAGGCTGTTTCCTAAAATAGATCTTCAAGTATTGCCTGAATATTTTTGTATCTTTTTAAAGCCTTAATAATCTCAAATAATAAAGGAAATGTGATTTTTATAAATACAGCACTTCATGTCGAAGCCAGGCCATTCATAAATTTGTATGGACTAAAATTGGGTCCCGTATATGGTAAATTGCGGGTTTACACTGGTAACGATATAGTTTTAGCTGTAAGTGGGACCGGAAAAATGAAATCGGCTATCACAACAGCCGCTATTTTAGGAAGAATGGGTGATCGTTCTAATGTACTGTCTGTAAATATTGGAATTTGTGGGGCTTCTGCAAAAATTCAGAAAGGGGAACTCTTGCTTGTCAATAAAATTACCGATACGGGTACGGGCAGAGTATACTATCCCGATATTGTGTTGAAACATGATATTACCGAAATGGAACTTTCAACATTTGATAAGCCTGTATTGGATGGCAATGATAATATTGAAGGTCTGGTGGATATGGAAGCGGCCGGGTTTTGGGAGGCTTCAAATGCTTTTTTATCACCAAGCCAGATCCTCATTTTCAAGATCGTATCGGATCATATGAATGGCGAATTCATTACAAAGGGAGAGGTATCAAAATTGATTAGTAAAAAGGTTATGAAAATTGCGGGTCTGTTAGGTTCGTGGAACACCATGCTCAAAGATATGCATCAAGACCTGATTACAAATTCTGAAAGAGTTTTATTGTCGACTCTTTCCAACACATTGCAATTGACAGTCACCCAACAACGGCAACTGGAAAAAATGGGGATCTATTACAAACTCCGAACGCAAAACTCTTTGAATATCTTAAAACCGTATCTGGATGGAGAAAAAATCAACAAATATCAAAGAAACAGAATCTTCTCGGACATCAAAAACATACTCATTCAATCCTGATTTTTTTCATATTTATGTAGAAAAAGAGGCTTTTGCATATGATGCTGCGAACAATGTCTTGCAGAAGTATTCGGGATCCAAAATTATTGAAATAGACCATTATAAAGATTTGTTTTCAAGAAATGATCAAGACTGGCGCCTTCAAAAGAGAAGTAATAATCTGATTTTAGCCGTCCGTCGTGATCATTTTTTGTATGAAGGGAAAGAAATAACGCCTGATTTCGGAAATCAGCGTTTTTTTTATAATGCGCTGGTATTGAATTGTATATACGATTGCGATTATTGTTATTTGCAGGGTATGTTTCCATCGGCGAATGTGGTAATGTTTGTGAACCATGAAGATTATCTGGCTCAGACAGCTCTGGAACTTGAAAAGGGGCCGATGTACCTGGCCATATCGTACGACACGGATTTACTTGCATTTGAAAATATCATTCCTTATTCAAAAAACTGGATAGATTTTACACGTAATCATCCCGATTTAACCATTGAAATCCGAACAAAAAGTTCCAATTTCAGATCCATCAAACAATTAGAACCGGCCGAAAATGTTATTTTGGCCTGGACACTTTCCCCTGACGAGATTATTGAAAAATATGAGAAAAAGACACCTCCCTTACGGAGCCGGCTGCGAGCTTTGAATGATGCCATAGAGGCCGGATGGCAGGTCCGAATTTGTTTCGATCCAATGCTGAAAATTCCGGGATGGGAAAATTATTATAGCAATATGGTTGAACAGGTTATGAATACGATTCCGTACGAAAAAGTCAGAGATTTTAGTATTGGTGTTTTTCGAATGAATAAAGAATATTTGAGAAGAATTCGCAGGCATCGAACGGATACAGATATTTTGTTTCAGGATTTTGAAGTTGAAAATGGGATTTCTACCTATCATTCGGTAGATCGAAGAAGGATGGAAACGTTAATTGCCGGGAAACTGGCAAAGTATATTTCTGAAAAACGAATAGATATCATATGAAAACAGCGGTTGTTACAGGCGCTTCATCCGGAATTGGCCTGGCTATCACGCGAAAACTTATTGAATCAGGCTATAAAGTTCACGGAATTGGCCGGGATTTTTCAAAAGCACCAATTACTGATGAATATTTTATTAAATGGATATGTGATATTACTGATATGCGTGGATTGAAACGTACGTCCCGTGATATTTTACTTGAAGAACCGGAAGGTATCGACGTGTTGATAAATAATGCGGGAATCGCTTATTTTGCCCCGCATGAAGAGCTTTCCTGGCCGGAAATTGAGCAGATGACTGATACTAATCTGAAAGCTCCATTATTGCTTTGTAATATTTTTTTAAGAAGCCTGAAGAAAAAAAACGGGTTTATTATCAATATGTCATCAGTTTCCGGTGAAATTCAGAGTCGATGGGGGGGGACATACGCTGCGACAAAAGCCGCATTACAACATTTTAGTAAAAATTTATTTAATGATGTTCGTAAAAGCGGGGTTAAAGTCGTCACGATTGTGCCCGATTTAACGGATACTCCATTTTATGATCATTTAAATTTTAGTCCAGGTACAGATGATGATACTCATCTGAATCCTGATTCAGTGGCTGAGGCAGTTTTGAATATCCTTCAGCAAAAGGAAGGGGTTGTCATAACACAATTAACCATACGGCCTCAGAAACATCAGATTGAAAAGAACAAAAGGAATAAATAACACGGATGGAATCACGAAATAGTTCATTTTGTTCTTAAAGCGGCGGGAAAGATATTCCGTTTTGAATAATATTTATTAATGATAAAACAATATTTAACAGTTTATTATGAAGTACAGAAAATTTAAAAATGACGTTGTTTCAGAAGTTGGACTAGGAACATGGCAATTAGGTTATGCCGAATGGGGAAAAGACGCCGATGAAGAAGAGGCTTATAATATTTTAGAAACGTTTGTCGAAAATGGTGGCACTTTTATCGATACGGCTGATATTTATGGAGCAGGGGTCAGTGAAACATTTATCGGGGAATTTCTGAAAAATCGTTCGGAGGATTTACTTGTAGCTACTAAATTGGGAAGAAGAGAAGATCAGGATAATGGCTGGCCACAAAACTTCACCTACGATTTCATGAAGAAACACGTCGAAGATTCCCTGGAACATTTGGGAATATCCCAACTATTCCTGGAACAATTGCATTGCATACCTAAAGAAGAACTCATCAAAGGGAATGTTTTTGAACATTTCAGGAAGTTGCAGCAAGAGAAGCTCATTCGTTATTGGGGTGCAAGTGTTGAAACAACGGAAGAAGCATTGATCTGCCTGGAGCAGGATGGACTGGCATCACTTCAAATCATATTTAATATATTTCGCCAACATGTTGCTGATGAATTATTTGCCAGGGCCAGGGAAAAAGATGTTGCATTAATCATTCGTGTTCCTTTAGCAAGTGGAATGCTATCCGGAAAATTTAATAAAAATACGGCCTTTGCAAAGAGTGATCATCGGAACTTTAATGCCAACGGAGAATCGTTCAATGCCGGTGAAACGTTTTCAGGAATTGAATTTAATCATGGTCTGGAACTGACTGATAAAGTTCAGAAGATATTGCCGGAAGGAAATATGGCTCAATGGGCTGTTCGCTGGATTCTGGATCACCCTGAAGTGACAACAGTGATCCCCGGTGCTTCGAGAACCGCTCAGGTGATCAGTAATACCGGCGCTTCAGAATTACCCCATTTACATGGTGAAGTTCATAAGAAACTCCGTGATTTATATGACCGGGAAATAAAATCGTCAATCAGAGGACATTATTAATTAAAAATTTAATTAAGTAACGCAGACACATATCGGGAATCGGATTTTGGCTGATCAACTGCGAATCAGGTACTGGAATTTAACGAAAAATTCCCGGTTTGTTTGTTTATACACATTAGGCTGGTCGAAATGATCCATATAATCGGTCATGCCCATATAAAAAATTGTGAATGGGTTTAGTTTGTAGTAAACAAGAGGATAGATCTGTATTTGTTTGTTAAACGAGTCATACTGAGTGATGAGTCTTGCAAGAAGTTTTCTTGAGAAATTGTAGCGTCCGGTCAGGCGAATAATATCTCCGCTAAAATATTTTTCCGAATTATTTAGAGCACTCAGAGTTGAATAATTATAATCGAGTGACACATGTAACCGGGGAGTAGGTTTGAAAGTACCGGAGAAAGAAATATTATGCCCATGCCCAAGTGAAGGGGTATCTGTACGATAGATAAAACGCCCCGTTTTGAACTGTACATTGAAGGAAAAAAAGTTCAAAGCGTGGGAATCAAGTTCGAAATTAGCTTGCTGAACACCCGTGAAGAAGTGTCCATGGAATAATTCATCATTCAACGGCAGGAAACCTATGCTCAACCCTGTTTGATCAGTGAATTGATTCCACCAATTGATATTAAGCCAGCGTTCATAAAACCGGCCGGAATAATCATATCGCCAGGCTCCGTGAACATCCAGGTTGCCCCGGTCCAACAGACTGGTATTTGGGTAATAAGAGATGTTTTGATTGCCTTCAATTTGTCTCATATCAGTGCGATTGATAAACCCGTCTTGTGACTGAAATGTCGGGGCGTATGAATTATAATTCAATGAAAAACTATAGTACTTAGCTTGTCGCTGAAACTCCGCGTAAAGAGCGCTTCCACCGTATTGTTGTCCATTAAATGCTGCATCGTAAGAACTTCGCCCAAATTTACTCGAATCGTTAAAAAGAGTGGTGTCGTTCAGTTCTTTCGTACCTGACAAGGCTGCCTGTCCGTTGAAATAATAATTACCGGCGAAGTGAAGCTGCCAATCCACGCTTCCTACATAATTATGCGCCTGGTCAATATTTCTGGTGGTAAATAAACCGCCGACATACGATTCAGAACCAAAACTATATTTAGTGCGGAGTACGTTCGTATAAGCTTTTAAGTTTGATTGAATAAGGGAGCTTCCTTCCAGTCCGGGGATAATGAACGGGGAGTTACGATCGTAAGCAGTCAGAAAAGCCATATTGAAATGGGTATTATTTACCCGGAATTTCCCTGCTGCCAATGGATGGTTAATCATCCTGGAATAAAAAAGCTGATCCGGAGTATTAAACATATCGGCACCTTTCATGAAAAATGGGCGTTTTTCCGGGTAATAGAGTGCGAAAGTCTGATTGGCACTAATTTGCGTTGCATCGGTTTCAACCTGACTGAAATCAGGATTAAAAACTGCATTGAGCGTGGTCGTGGAGGTCGGGGCATAACTGAAACTTCCACCTATCCTGCCTTTCACCGGATCATTATGCAATCCCGATTCAGGGTTATTTCCATCATTGATAGAACTGTTTTGATAACTCATTGCATACGGCAGAAACTCAACAGTATTGGAGTTTTTAACCCCCTTTATATCGTCAAGTTTACCACTCTGACAAATTAGGCACGGATTATTCAGATTTAATTTTGTCCAGGTTATTTGATAACGGTTGTTACGGGGCCAGCTTCTTAAAAACTGAATGGACCAGTCCTGGATTTTTTTATTAGGGAAGTGCAGGCTTTTGAAAGGGAGAGCAATGACAACTGTATATCCTTTTTTATTGATTGCACCTTTTGAATACCACAATGCATCAAAATTGGAATCTTCATTGTTGCCGGTACGCATAAGGTCGCTTTGAACCCCATAGGGATTGACAAAAAATTCATACATATGTTCATTACTGTTGAACGGATCCAGGAATAGGCCGACAAAATCGTCATGAAAGTTATTGTCCCGGTCTGTTATGTGAGCCCGTATCTGTTTAGGGTTCGGATCCGAACAAATAAAACCGACATACAGATAATCATTGTTATACAATACTTTAACTTCCGTTTTTACCGGTGCCGGAGCGTTGTCATTTGGCTGAATTTCATATTTCAAAAATACAGATCTGGCTTTTTTCCAGGCTGGATCACTTAATTTCCCGGTTATTTTAATATTATGGTGAATGCGTTCGGGATATATCTGATCTTTAGTTGTGTCTGCTTTAGAATGAGCCAGAACCTTTAATGGCAAGCAGTTAAAAAATAATGTGAACAAAAAGTAGAAATATTGTCGTAATAATTTCTTTGACACCTGCATTTATCCCTTAAATTTTTTTATGAAAACAGTCGAGAATTTGGTTAATAATACGTTTTAAAGGGAAAATGTTTCATGGGAATTGCAAAAAAATGAAAATTCGGTAGCTAACGAGCCTCTGATGAACCGGGGAAAATGATATCAGGAGACGTTATTGAAATGGGGTAAAAAATTTAATAATAACGAGATGAACGAATCAAATGAGAAGGAGCAGTCCAATGCCTACA
Organism: uncultured bacterium; assembly: GCA_963783355.1. Taxonomy (GTDB): domain Bacteria; phylum Bacteroidota; class Rhodothermia; order Balneolales; family DATFMH01; genus CAWANF01. The sequence goes on along the minus strand of CAWANF010000011.1, from coordinate 104,836 downwards.
GCCATAATAAAAAATACCGGACTGTAGTATTTTTCCAGCTTTGCAGTATCAACAAATTTTAAAAATTTGGGTCCGATAAATGCACCGGCGGTAGTTCCTATCGCGAGGAATCCTACTAAAGTCCAATTGACTTGCCCGAGTGCCAGGTGAGTGAAGAGCCCGACGGTTGAAATACCCAGCACCACAAAAACGGAAGTTCCAATGACTTCTATTGCGGAGTTTCCGAGTAGATATAATCCGGCAACCACTGGCGGGGCTCCGCTCAGGCCAAGCATTCCGGCCATAATACCACCCAACGCACCATAGGCAGATGAGGCTAATATTTTTCTGTTATTTATTTGTTGAGGTGTTTTGGGTTTTTTGACGGTTTTTTGATTATAAAGTTCTTTATTGTGACCGGTTTGGTGAATGATACCTTTGTAGACAAGAAATCCCATGACCAGCATGAACAGGCCGAATATCTTCTTTAACATCGAGTCGACAAAAAGAGTCGTTAGTAATGCACCACCGGTTACGCCGATTATTCCCCCGATTAAAGGATAAATGCCATTGCGCAATCGCAAATTACCTGAACGGTAATGGCTTATCGATGCTACAAATGTTGTAGGAATGATTGTTGCAAGCGATGTTGATACCGCCATTGGCATGCTGATATTATATCCGAGGGTTAAAATAAGGACATAAAATATACCGCCGCCGCCGCCGATTAATGTTACCAGTAGGCCTATCAGAAAACCAAGAAAAGGTAAAAGATAATAGCTCATGGCAACAAATTATGATATAGAAAAATAGTTTATATACAACACTTCACCTGCTATATAAGAATGGCAAAGGAAAGTTATAAGAGGTCTTTATCTGAAAGTATTATTGAAATCAATATACAATTTTGTTCAACTATAAAGGAAATTTTTAGTTGCGGTATAGAAAAGAAAAATTACCGACGAAAGGATTGGAAGAAAATTGCTTATTTATCAAACAAAAAAGGGAGAAACAATAAGTTCTCCCTTTCCGGAAAAGGTGGTTGTTTATCGTTTTTCAACGGGAACGTAATTTCGTTCTGTCTCGCCAACATAAATTTGGCGCGGACGATAAATACGTTGTTTTGGATCGTCACGCATTTCTTTCCATTGAGCAATCCATCCCGGAAGTCGGCCGAGGGAAAACATAACGGTAAACATATTCGTTGGAATTCCCATGGCACGATAGATGATACCGCTATAGAAATCAACATTCGGATACAATTTGCGTTCGATAAAATAATCGTCGGCTAACGCGATCTCCTCTAGTTGCTTAGCGATATCCAGCAGAGGATCTTGAACTCCAAGGTTTTCCAGTACTTCATCAGCTGATTTTTTCAGAATCCGGGCACGCGGGTCAAAATTCTTGTACACGCGGTGGCCAAATCCCATCAGTTTGAAGTCGCTTTTAGGATCTTTGGCCATTTCCATATATTTCTTAGGATCTCCCTTGCTCTCATGGATGCCTGTGAGCATCTGAATCACTCGTTGATTGGCACCACCATGCAATGGGCCCGAAAGCGCTGAAATACCAGCTGAAATTGAAGCAAACAAATTAGCGTGGCTGCTTCCAACCATACGAACCGTCGAAGCACTGCAGTTTTGCTCGTGATCGGCATGAAGAATCAATAACAGGTCAAGTGCACGTTCCATTACATCGGGTACTACATATTCTTCCATCGGTGTGGCAAACATCGTATAGAGGAAATTTCCAATGTAGCTTAAGTCGTTGCGAGGATAAACGAAAGGCTGGCCTATAGATTTTTTATATGAAAATGCGGCGATTGTTTTCAGTTTAGCTAACAACCGTATAGCATTTATCATTATTTCTTTTTCCAATGTGTTGTCATCATGATAGTATCCGCTTAAAGCGCTTACCATTGATGATAAAATAGTCATTGGATGTGAGGATGGTGGAAATCCTTCAAAAAACTTTTTCAGATCTTCATGGATCATACTGTGATAGGTCAAAAGATTTGAAAAGTCTTCAAGGTCTTCTTTACCGGGTAATTCACCTTTAAGTAATAAGTAAATAACTTCGACGAAACTTGAATTTTCTGCGAGTTGTTCAATGGGATAACCACGATAACGAAGAATTCCTTCTTCACCATTTATAAATGTAATAGCGCTTTCACATGATCCTGTATTTGCATACCCTGAATCGAGAGTAATCGTACTGCTATCACCTCTTAATTTTCGTATATCTATTCCAATTTCGCCTTCTGAACCTTCAATAACCGGTAGTTCATAAGTCTTATCACCTAAATTCAGTTTGGCTGTTTTCATATTTTTATTCCTTGAGCATTAATAGTTAAGAATTCATTGTTCCAAATATTTTCAAAGATCTTTTTCAGCAAATCTTAATGGCATCTACAATTATGGCATTTACAATAACTCATACAGGGGAGTTCCGATCACCTAAATGTATATTATTATATAGTTATATACAATTTAATTAACAGGCTTTGAAAAATAGTATCACTTCAAGTATTTGTAACGAAAACACTTGAGAGGTCCCCTAATTATTAATAGTAATTATGCAACTCAAAAACCGATGTTATTTCTCTTTTAAATACGAGCCACATCTTGAAAGTATTGTTTTGCATCTCACTAAATAGCCTTCAATTATGTTGCATTCAACATGCAATAATGTAATAAAAAAGAACGACTGATAATTCCATGAAAAGTTAGGGCTGAGAAATGTAACCTGCAAAAGAAACAACAAAGTTAAAAGGAATCAAATACTCCAGTTATTCAGGCAAATAATACAATGATAGCGTTTGATCGGTTTGGGTTTTATAACTCCTAGTGTCAGTTTATTCAAGAGTGTCTTTGGATATTCCTGACAAGTGAGAATGATATCCAATGAATGGCAATAAGGGCATGCGACTTCGGATTCATGTAAATCATTAATGTCGCAAATATAGTTTGATGCCGGTTCGGAATCATCGTTAACATCTACATCTTTCAATTCTTCAGAAAAGTCATCTTTCAGTATTCGAAGAGCTTTCTGGTAGTTTATTTCCAGAACTTTAACTTTTATTCCCCCCAAGGCATAGGAATAAAACCAATTCATGGTGATGGTATGCTCATCAGTAATAATGCAGGGAATACCTTCCGATTCCAGTTTTCCCTTAACCAGATGAGCCTGATGTGCGAGGTTGAATGTTGCGACCGTTACGAAATTCATATGAAACACCCCAGATTAAAGTGAATCATTTATAAAGTATAAAGTACTGGAAATTAAAACCTAAATCCTTCCCGATTTTCACCTGGTGTGTAATTAGAAAATAATAACTTTAGGAGAAATTGGCAGAATTGGAGTACGTTTTTTCTGTTTTAACAAAGTAGAAATATAAAGCTGTTAAAAGTGCTGAAATGGCAATTACGGTAAATGCTGTTTGTGCTCCTGCAAATTCCCATAATAATCCCGTCAATGGTGAAGCTATCGTGAAAGCCAGGGTAGATAATGTATGATAAAGGCCCATTCCCGTACCTTTTTTATCCGTTGGCAGATAAAGGGAAATCCATGCCTTCGTGATGCTTTCATTTGTAGCGGAAAACAAGCCATAAAAACCTAAAAGGATCCATACTCCGTATGAGGGGATTCCAAGCCCGAAGATCATGTAAATAACAGAGAAAAGCAGTAATCCGGAAATATAGATTGTTTTGAGTCCGATGCGGTCTGCTAAATTACCCATTGGATACGACATTATTGCATAAACGATATTATACAGAACATATGCCCCAATGATTGTTAAATCAGGCATGCCGAAGTCTTTGGCACGCAGCAAGAGGAATAAATCGGAACTGTTGAATAAAGCAAAGAAAATGAACCCGATGACCAGTTTTTTATAATGGGCATTGCTCTCCTTCCAAAAAGAAAAAAACTTAAAAATGTGAAGAGGACTGAATTCCCGGTTCTTATTTTTAACAGGTTTCTCTGCCGGGAGATATAGTGTGAAAAAGAAGGCTATTATACCTGGAATAAAAGCCAATAAGAAAAGCCGTGTATAATCACCGGGTATTTGTTCTAATAAATAAATGGCAAGCAATGGTCCAAACACAGCACCCAAGGTGTCCATTGCCCTGTGAAAACCAAAAACTTTACCTCTGTTTTGAGGTTCCGATTCATCAATCAGCAAGGCATCACGCGGAGAGGTTCGTAACCCTTTGCCGAATCGGTCGAGCGTACGTGCCGGGAATACAACCGTTGCCGTCGGAAATAATCCCATTAATGGCTTGGCCAAACATGATAATAAGTAACCGGTTCTGACAAATAAATTTCTCCGGTTTAAACTGTCTGACAGGTTACCAAAATATCCTTTTCCAAAACCTGCGATAGCGTCTGCCAGTCCCTCAAGAATTCCTATAGCAAGAACAGAGAAGCCTATTTCTTTCAAAAAAAGCGGCAAAACCGGATAAAGCATCTCACTGCTGATGTCCGTAAACAGGCTAACTAAAGACAGGATTATTATGGTTCTCGTAAATATCCGCTTTGCCATCAATAACAGTTCTGTTTCCGAATGAATGATTCTTAAAGTGCAATAAGTATCAGACTTATACAAAAAAAAAGCAATGATACAGACTTTTAATTATTTATTATATAACGATTTAGTTATTTTTGTTATTAACATCATCAAGAGAAAAAAATCCGCCTAATTAAGGAGGCAGGTATGAATATATATAAGTCTATGCCGTTTTTATTTATAATGGCATTGTTACTTGCAGCCGGACCCGCTTTTGCCCAGGCTCAACAAACAAATAAAAGTAAAAAAGGGACTGCTTATTACCGAATGTACGACACCACTACGGTAGAAACGCTTAAAGGAACAGTAACATCCGTGGAAAAGATGACAGCCCGTAATGGTATGAGAAGAGGATACGGGGTTCATGTAATGCTGGATACCGGAACCGAAACGATACCCGTTCATCTGGGGCCTTCCTGGTTTTTGGATAAGCAGGATGTGAAAGTTCAAAAAGGCGATAAGATTGAAGTTATTGGTTCGAGGATAACATATGACAATAATCCTGCCATTGTAGCCGCTGAAGTTAAAAAGGAATCGAATGTTCTTAAGCTTCGGGATGAAAAAGGCTTTCCATATTGGTCGGGATGGAGAAATAAATCCAAGTAAATATAAAAGGCTCTTATCTGGAATATAATGGTGATGAGAGCCTTCTGTTTTTATTAATTCTTTTCTTCGAGTGTTTTTAAGACATCATTAGCAATTAGCTCGTAATTCCCGTCATAGTGATGTCCGCCATCGACAGCGATGACTTTTGCCAGGGTAGACGGCATACTTTTACAGATGCTGTCGTTTTCATCATTTCCATAAAAACAAAGCAGGGGAAGTCCCTGTAATTTTTCAATTTCGGGCAGAACTTTTAAATCTGTTTTATTGTCACCCCCTCCAAGCCAGTAGGACAAATGAAATTGAAAATCCACCAGGTGGCTGGGGGACAGAAAAGTAACCAGTTCAATACGATTCTTAAGATCCTGGGGTAATCGGTGGACCATGAAGGGGAGAACGTCGGCCCCAAGTGAATAACCGACGATCAATACTTTCTCCTTTTTCCATTTTAAAAGGTAAAAACGGATAATTCTCTCCAAATCGACAGCAGCTTTTTCGGGTGTTTTGCGTTTCCAAAAGTATTTTAATGAATTTACGCCGGCAACCGGTATCCCATTTTGAGCTAAGGTTTTGGATAATCCCTGATCAATACTGGCCCATCCGCCATCACCCGACATCATTACGCCAAGGATATCTTTATGAGAGTCTGGAGACGGGACTTCAACGATGGGAAGATCATTCAGTGATGTAGGTTTAAGCCTGGGACTGGTATCTGTTCCCCTGGCCATTTCCAGGTATGCTTCTTTGAACTGGGGCATCCAGTTTTTTGGCACAGAATAACCATGTCCAACTTTAGGAAGGATGACCAAATTAGCTGTTTGAACCTTTCTGACAAATCGTTCGGTTATTTCGGGGCTACATACCTTATCAATTGTTCCCTGTAAAACAGTCCATGGCCTGGATAAGCCCATCGGGAGAAAATCATAGCTCTTTTTGTCTTTATCTTTTTTGATTTTCAGGCCGGATCCACGGCAAAGCGGTTTGTTAATCGTTAAGTTCGGCGAAAATCCCAGGCTGATTCCACCGGCAAACGTATTAACCGGAGCCTGGGCAAGCAGGGCATAAACGAGGGATGCTCCTGATGAATAGCCAACTAGAATGGGCGGTTTGTAATCGTCAAAATGATATTTTTTTTGGAGATACTGACTTAAAGATTCAAAGTCTGCCGCCGGATATAAACATTTTGTTTTCGATAACTCCAGATGTCTGAGATAGGTGTTGATATCGATCCCGACTACAAGTGCATTCAAAGACGACAGGGCCTGGGCCATATCCACGACGCCTTCATTCCATCCTCCGTCACCGGAAATAAATAAAACCAACCTGCCTGGCTGGGCTGTTTTTTGATATAAAGTAACAGTTCCGAATCTTCCGAATTTTACATTTTCGGTGTGTGCAAATAACACACTTGTCAATAAAAGTGAGAAAAATACTGTTAATAAAGCTTTTTTTATCATTTAGTGATAACTCCTTTTAAGCCACCTGATATTAATGCCGTAACGTTTGTAAGTACCCGTGGAAGTGCCAATCCACCCGGGCAAGCGAGATATTTTGGTTTCCAAACGGGATCAAATTTGTTTTTGTATTGCCGTAATCCCTGAAAATTATAAAAATGTTCACCATGAGTATAGATCAAAGATGCCATTTTGTTCCAAAGTGGAGCCAATTCATGATTTTCCAATCCGGAAAGCGGGGCCATTCCAAGATTAAACCATTCGTATCCTTCCTGTTGCCCCCAAAGCATTAGTTCGATAAATATAAAATCCATTATTCCGTTCGGGACATCCGGGAGTTTACGCATCAAATCTAAAGATAATTCACTTTTATTATAACTAGTCCAGATATTGGCAAAAGCAACAATCTGATCGTTTTGCTGAATGACGGCAAATGGGAAGTTTTTCAGATAATCTTTGTTAAAAAATCCGAGGGAGAAACCTTTTTCCTTCGTGCTTTTTTCTTTCAGCCATGAATCCGATATGGCTTTAAATTCATCTATATGATTCCATGCTTCTTCTTCACTCAGAATATGAAAAGAATAGCCGTCGCGTTGCAGCTTTTTATGTTGATATCGCATTGCTTTTCGGCTTCCACCCTCCATAGTAAATGTGCTGAGCGGAACCCTGGCTTCTTCACCAAGTTTTAATAAAGTAAGTCCAAGATCCAGGTAAAGACTCAGATATTCTTCTCTTACCTGGTAAAAAACCGCCCATGCATCGTGCTCATCACATAGTTCACGATACTGCCAAATCAGCTCTGGCATATCTGTACTTTTGCCGATTGGATCCCCTAATGCAACCCAGCTTCTGCCTTCAACAGAATACATTACGAAAGAAGTTTTTTGTTCATTAAACAATAGGGTTTTATCTCTGGTTAAAGCCAGATTGGATTCGGTGTAATGTGATAATTCAATGATTTGTTTGGCAGAATCAATTTCATCATTGTTGGGCGGTACCGGTTTGATTTTGGACGGGCGCATCAGTTTTAGAAATCCAAATATAATAGTCAATCCGATTGCTCCCACCGTCGCTCTCAGATAACGTGGTGCATTGCCTAAAAGTGTGAATCTCCACCAAAGATCTTCGCTGTATTCAACATGACGATATGCAAAGAATCCCAGCCAGGTGGAGGATATCAGAATCAATGTGATTGCGGCAATCCAGCCAATAGTGAATTTCTGTCCGAACACCGATGCCTTTCGGTAAAAGGCATTTCGGGAAGGTAACAGTGCGGCCAGCATAATGGCCATAATGATGGCTTCTTCATAATCGAATCCTTTCAGCAGGGAGAAAACAATACCGGCAAATAATAAACCTATGGTCATATGATAGGCGGCATCAAGGCGCCGCTGGAGTCCGCGTGCCAGTATAAGCAAGGCAGCACCAACCATACTGCCCAGAAAATGTGATAATTCGATAATTGGCAATGGTATGAAGTGCCGAAGCCATCGTAAGCGGGGAATTTCGCCCGGTGTTGCACCGGAAAATAACAAGATTGCTCCACCGATAAATATGGTAAAAGAAAGGATTTGAGGGGCGATTCTGGGTATCCAGCCGGTCAGTGTTTTTGTGAATTTTCCAACTTTGGGTTGAACCGTTACAATTTCCTGATAACCGAGGATGACAGAGGCCAAAATCAGGGGAACAATGTAATAGATTCCCCGGAAAGCAATCAAAGCACTTAATATCGATGTAGCGTTCAGCTGCGGGGACAAAAACAAGATCATAACGGATTCGAAAACCCCCAGGCCACCGGGAACCTGGCTGATGACACCGGAAATTTGTGCCAGCAAAAAAACACCGACAAATCCAAAAAAGGAAATACTGGATGAGGGCAAAAGAACATAAAGAACCGAGCTGGCTACCAGCCAGTCGAACGACGAAATTAAAACCTGGCTGATTGTAATTTTGGGCGATGGGAAGGAGATCTCCCATTCACGAATCTTTAATGATCTTTTAATAAGAAAGCTGGCAATGATGTACCCGAAAATGACAATGAGGAAAAGAATCCCTATAAATTGGACTGAAGCAAATGGAATGCTTAACGTATCCGGTAAAATTGGCGGCACGAGAGAAAATGCCAGTCCGCCGATCATTAAGAAACCGGTCCATAAGGTGAGTCCGCAAAAGGCAACAATTTCAGTTATTTCAATGCCGGACAGGCCCCAGGCGGAATATAACCGATAGCGAACGGATCCTCCTGTAATGATAGAAAAGCCGATATTATTGCTGAATGCATATCCGATGAATCCCGCTTTGGCAATTTTACGATAGGCCATCGGTTTTTGAATGTAATAAAAGCCCAGTGTGTCGTATAACGTTAATGCTGTATAACTGAAACCCGTGAAAATAAATGCCAGGATAATTTTATAAGTTGGCAACGTCGCAAGATGCCTGGCAACATCGTGCAAATCATAATGACGTAACTCATGATTCAGATACCATAAAGCAATACCAAATAAAATTAATCCCAGTAACGGACCAATCTTGCTAAAAACAGATTTCATAAGTAAATGGTAAATTTGGGATTATAATTCACAATATCGTTACCCACGTAAGCAATACCAAGAAAATGGGTAATGAAAATTTTACTCAATCTTTATGTGAAAACTAAATTTTAATAAAGTTAAAGAAGCTTCTTGTAAACTAAAGTAATTTTCAAATTAAGCAGTTTTCTAATGAATAAGAATCATTTCTGACATTAATTAGTTCATTTAATCAAATAAGGTTAAAGAATTTGGGGATTTAGAGGTTTTGTAAAAGATAATGGTCATTATTTAAACTTATAAATACCGGTTTTTTGTAAAATGGCAAAATATTATTCGTAATTTCTCAAGGTAGAATCAGAAATTGATAAGTAGTTTATCGGGGATATCGAATGAATGAAAAATATGTAGCTAAAAAGTTAACGGTTGATATTTCCAATCAAAATTTAACGATTTCCTGGGAAGACGGACATGATAGTAATTTTCCCCTGGACGCGCTTAGAAAATCTTGTCCATGTGTAACTTGCATGGGCGGCCATGAGAATATGGGAAAAAAGGTTGATCCTGCCGTTTTCCTGGAGGAACCTGAAAAATATCGGGAGATACAGAGTATTAATCCTGTCGGTAATTATGCCATTCAGATTGTATGGAGTGACGGACATGATTCCGGAATCTATCGTTGGGAAGCACTGCGTGAAATGTGCCCTTGTTCGGAATGTCAGCCAAAACTTTATGAATAATCATTTATTGATTGATACCTGAAATGCCCGGAGGTTACCATATAGGTTAAGTTCAGGCACAGGATTTTTATAACCTGAATAGTACAATTTAATGATCGTTTTTATCATCTCATTCTATGTTTTTATCTTTCTTCATCCGTATCTTTGAAAGATTATTTAAATGAGATCAAATTAGTCCGTTTGGGTAACTAACGGGCTGAAGTTAGTCGTAATCCCAAATTCAAAAATTTCAGGCTATTAAATGAGTTTAGATCTTAATTCCAGAGAGAAATTTATTAAACGTCATCTTGGCCCGGATGACAGTCAGCTATCACAAATGTTGCAAACGATTGGTGTTCAATCATTAAGGGAAATGATTGATAAAACCATACCGAAAGATATCCGCCTGCATAAAACTCTTGATTTGCCTGAGCCTAAGTCGGAATACCAGTTTCTAAAAGAATTCAGGAAATTAGCATTTAAGAATAAGGTATATACATCATTTATCGGGATGGGTTATTACGATACCGTTGTTCCCGGAGTTATTCAAAGAAATATTTTGGAAAATCCGGGATGGTATACCGCGTATACTCCATACCAGGCAGAAATAGCCCAGGGACGTTTGGAAATGCTTTTAAATTTTCAAACGATGGTTTGTGATCTTACCGGGATGGAACTGGCCAATGCTTCGCTGCTTGATGAAGGGACAGCCGCCGCCGAAGCGATGAGTATGCTTTACAGTATGAGAAAAGGTGATAAAAAGAAAGCACCTGCCTTTTTTGTCTCTGAGAAGTGTCATCCACAAACCATAGAGGTTCTGAAAACCAGATCGGAGCCTCATGGTATAGAGTTAATCATAGGAAATCATGAAACGCTGGAAGCCTCTGAAAAGAATTTGTTCGGTGTTCTTCTTCAATATCCGGCAACGGACGGAAGCGTAAACGATTATACTGAACTGATAAAAATTCTCCATGAAAATAATGTATTTGTTACCGTTGCAGCCGATTTGTTAAGTCTGGCACTCTTAAAAGCTCCTGGTGAAATGGGAGCGGATATTGTTGTGGGTTCGGCTCAGCGTTTTGGTGTTCCGATGGGATACGGCGGACCCCATGCTGCTTATTTTGCGACAAATGAAAAATATAAACGCCAGATTCCTGGAAGAATCATCGGGGTTACGGTTGATGCACAGGGTAATCCGGCATTTCGTATGGCGCTGCAAACCCGTGAACAACATATTCGTCGTGAAAAAGCAACATCAAATATTTGTACGGCACAGGTTTTATTGGCTGTAATGGCTGGTGCCTATGGTGTTTATCATGGTCCGGACGGAATTAGGAAAATTGCCGAACGAGTACACAGTTTTACTAAACTGGCCGTAGCGGGGTTGGGAAAATTGGGATACGATATTCCGACGAGACTTTATTTTGATACGTTCACTATTCAGGTCACCAATAAAGAAAAAATCCGGGAAGAATCCCTGATAAACGAAATTAATCTTCGTTATTATGAAGATGATCGGGTAGGAGTTTCATTTGATGAGGCAAAAACTTTAGAAGATGTCAAATCCATCCTGGACATTTTTGCCAGGGCAGAAGGCAAAAATGTCGATTTTGATTTGTACGAACTGGCAGAGACATTAAACATTGACTTTCCCGTTTCATTGCAGCGTACATCTAAATATATGCAACATGAGGTATTCAACATGTTCCACTCCGAGCATGAAATGTTGCGATATTTGAAGCGCCTGGAAAATAAAGACTTGTCACTGGTGCATTCTATGATTTCATTGGGCTCGTGTACGATGAAGTTAAATGCATCGACTGAAATGGTTGCTTTATCATGGCCTGAATTTGCAGGATTACATCCTTTTGCACCAATCGATCAGGCAAAGGGATACAATGAATTGTTTACAAATCTTGAACATTGGCTCTCTGAAATTACAGGCTTTTCAGCCGTCTCTTTGCAGCCAAATTCTGGTGCCCAGGGGGAATATAGCGGTTTGATGGTCATTCGTGCCTATCATAAAAACCGTGGCGAAGGCCATCGTAATATTGCGCTGATTCCATCATCAGCCCATGGCACAAATCCGGCAAGTGCTGTAATGGCCGGACTCAATGTCGTGGTAGTGAAGTGTGATGAACGTGGCAATATCGATGTGGATGATTTAAAAACCAAAGCTTCGGAACATGCCGGTAACCTGGCGGCTCTGATGGTGACATACCCGTCGACGCATGGTGTTTTTGAGGAAGAAATTCGTGAAATATGTAAGATTGTCCATGATAATGGCGGACAAGTTTACATGGATGGTGCGAATATGAATGCCCAGGTTGGACTGACAAGTCCGGCTGCCATTGGTGCTGATGTTTGCCATCTCAATTTACACAAAACGTTTTGTATTCCTCATGGCGGCGGCGGACCGGGCATGGGCCCCATTGCCGCAGCAAGTCATTTAACACCATTTTTGCCCGGACATAACATTGTAAAAACCGGTGGGAAACAAGGCATTACTTCTGTCTCTTCTGCTCCGTGGGGCAGTGCCAGTATCCTTACGATATCCTATGCCTATATCGCCATGATGGGGGGTGAAGGACTGACGGAAGCTACGAAATATGCCATTCTGAATGCTAATTACATTCGTGCGAGGTTGAACGAGCATTACCAGGTTTTATATACAGGTGCTCATGGTTTTTCAGCTCATGAAATGATTATTGATACGCGTCCTTTTAAACAGTCGGCAGGAATTGAGGTTATTGATATTGCCAAACGATTGATGGACTATGGATTTCACGCACCGACAGTTTCATTTCCCGTTCCCGGTACGCTGATGGTAGAACCCACGGAAAGCGAGACGAAAGATGAACTTGATCGTTTCTGTGATGCGATGATATCCATCAGAAAAGAAATTCAGGAGATTGAAGATGGAATAGCCGATCGCCAGGATAATGTATTGAAAAATGCACCTCATACTTCAGCTGTAGCTCTGTCTGATACATGGAAACATTCGTATGGCAGGGAAAAAGCTGTATTTCCATTGGAATGGGTAAAAATGAATAAATTTTGGCCTGCTGTCAGCAGGGTTGATGATGCTTATGGCGACCGAAACCTCGTTTGTTCCTGTCCGCCGATCGAAGAATATATGGTAACCGGACGCGAAGAAGAGAAAGTTTCGTAGTAAAGTAATTATAGTGTCTTAAGTTTGAAGTACTTTAAGTGCCTATATTCTGAATACTTGTTGGATTTTTATATCCATATCAATTTTATTGCTTGAATGGATAATAAAAAATTTGGTCAACAACTTGAGGAAAGAACATTAAATTTTGCTCTTCGTGTTATTCGATTGTCATCTATATTACCTAATTCTCCTGAAGCCAGAATCATTAGAAACCAATTCACTAAATCAGGAACCAGTGTCGGGGCTAATTACAGAGAAGCCAATCGTTCGCGTAGTAAAGCTGTTTTATTCATAAAATTAAGATTTGTGAATCTGAAGCAAGTGAAACCTTTTTTTGGTTAAAAATAATAGAAAATGAGACTTGGGCTGACAAAGAAGTGGTAATTTCCCTAATAGAGGAAACAAGAGAATTATTAAAAATATTTACGTCAGTCGGTAAAAAGATGAGAAATAAACTTTAAGTACTCCAATTACTCCAAACTTGAAGTACTTTAAAAAAAAGTCCCGGGATGTATTCCAATCGGCCGGGACTTTGAGATGTAATCATAAGCCATGTGAGGCTGTTACACTTGAATCGAATGAAAGTTGGCTCAGATGAGCTGATGTAAGGTTCTAAAACTGAAAAACTTTGCTATCAAACATCTGTATGATAAGCATCCCATATTAAGCCAATCTTAATCCTATATTATTGGATTATTAAGTATCAAAAGAAATCGTAGTAATTTTAATACAATTAAATAGATATCATAATATTTGGTTAATTTTAGCGGGGAGAATATTTACTATATTTAAGTTAACTGCGTATCGGTCAAAGTATTTACCGGACATCTCAGATGTAATGCTTGACTGCATGGAATGAGATGAAAAACGGAACAAATCGCCTATAAATACAGAACGAATCTCATGCCGGAAGAAAAGCCAAAACCTAAACTGTTTAAGCCGTTATCCATTACTTTTTTGGTAATGGTTATGAGTATGTCGTTTTACGAAATGTTAAAACAGTTTGTGAATCCCGGTATTACCATTTGGGAATCTCATATAACGACGATTACGGTGAGCAGTATCGCTGCGACCCTGGCCGCATATTTTATTTTTCGAAAATATGAGAAGCTAAACAATATTGCCTTACACGAGATAAAAGAACGGAAACATGCGCAGGAATTACTTTCTAATGCCTACGACGATTTGGAGTTGCGAATCCAAAAGCGGACAAAAGAATTGTCTGAATCCAATCAACAACTGACCGAAGAAATTTCTTACAGGAAGATTGTCGAGATGGATTTGAGACGTTCGGAAGAACGATTTTCCAAGGTTTTTCACAATGCTCCGGTTGCCATTGGTATATTGAGTGCTAATGAATTGCGTTTTCTAATGGTTAATGATCAGTTCATGCATTTAATGGAATTCGATGAGAAAGACCAGGTTCATGGGAAGACTTTTAATGAACTGGATATCTGGATTGATGAAGAAGAAATTCTGGAATTATTGTCATCATGGGTGAAAAATGGGAAAAAGCCTATTGTTTGTGAATCACGAATACGTTCACATTTAGGTGAACAAAAAGAGGTCTTATTCTCCGCAGAAAAAATTGAGTTGAACGGGAAACCATCGATATTGGGTATGTTTTTGGACATTTCAGACCGGAAAAAAGCGGAAAAAGAACTGATGCATGCGAAGGAACACGCTGAGGATATGGATCGATTTAAAAACGAGTCTTCTGGCTAATATCAGTAATGAAATACATAAACCTCTCAACGAAATTGTAAATTCTGCAGCAAAGCTTGTTAACCAAATGGACCAGCCGGGTGTTCGCCGTATTGCGCTGAATATAAACCGGAATAGTGTAATATTGCAGATGAGATTCGCCTCAATATCAACAAAATGGATCTGGATACGAGGAACAAGGATATCGAACTGGAAATTATTGAAAAAGAATATGACGGCGTAAAGGCCAGAATTGATAAAAAATTATTTTCACATATCGTAAAGAATTTAGTTAGTAATGCAATTAAATACACAAACAGCGGAAAAATCACCCTGGAAGTAAACAAAATTATAACGAAGGCAGGTATGATGGCTCGATTTCGTATAATCGATACTGGAATTGGTATCAATCATGAGTTATTGCCTTATATATTTAATGCTGTAAAACCGGAAGAATTAAGTACCGGAGAAAACAGATGAAATTCCGGTATGGGGCTTCCAATTACATTGCGAATGGTTAATTTGATGAATGGCCGGATAACCGTACTAAGTAGAGAAGGGGACGGGAGCATTTTTACAGTACTTTTCCCTATGCAAATAACGATACAAAAATCGAAACAAACCGATTTACGTTTTACGTCATTGAATTAGTTTTAGATTGTCAAAAGTACAATAAGCGTGGAATAGAAATAAAAAAAGCCGGTCAGTTATATGATCGGCTTTTTTTGATCATCTTTTTTAAAGATCATTTTCCATTTTCGATAGAATGTAATTCAACATCAAAAATTAGAACAGAATTGGGGGGGATGACATTACCTGCCCCTCTCGAACCATAAGCGAGATCCGGGGGAATGAATAATCTCCATTTTCCACCTACATGCATCATTTGCAATGCTTCTGTCCATCCGGGAATAACATGATTTACCGGGAATGTAGCCGGTTTGCCACGTTTGTAAGAACTGTCAAATACTTTGCCATCAACAAGTTTTCCGGAATAATCGACAACAACCGTATCGGTTGCTTTAGGTGATGGTCCGGTACCTTTTTTCAGGATTTCATATTGAAGGCCTGATTTGGTCGTGATTACACCTTTTTTATCCTTATTTTCAGCCAGGAATTTTTTGCTCGCTTCATTACCTTTTTGAGCTAATTCCTGTTGTTTTTTCTGTTGCTTCTGCATCATTTCCGTCTGAAAATCACTGATGGCTTTATGCATCTGTGGTCCCGACATTAATGAATCGTCACCGGTCATAGCATCGGACATTCCTTTAGCAACAATAGCCGGATCGATATCAGCTTCGTCTTTTTTAAAATTTTTGCCCATGCTATAGCCAATACTGTAGCTTACTTTATCGCGCATTTTGGTGGTATCCGGTTTTACACCGTTACTGGTCATGCTGCCGCCACCTTTTTGACAAGCAGCAAGGCTTAATGACATTCCAAAAGCGAGTATTATTCCTGAACGAAATTTCATATGGATCTTTCTTTCGGGTCTGATTTATAATTATAGATTTTATACTTCCACGCCTGCAATAAGATATTTAAATAAAAATTATGACTTGCCGGCTTTAAATTAATTATGCTGTGCAAAGTAAGGGAAAATCCTATCACAAAAAAATCTGATATGATATTCTTTTGATCCTAAATATAAAACCAAGAGTGTAATTATTAATAGGGCACCTTCATCTTATATGTACCCCATGTCAATGAATTTACTGTATAGTGTGGGTTCCTATCGAGTCTAATTCAATGTCATAAATAATAACTGCATTGGGAGGAATAACCTGGCCCGCTCCTGCCGGCCCGTAAGCGAGATTCGGTGGCACAAATATTCTCCATTTTCCACCTACATGCATCCTTTTGAGCGCTTCCGACCATCCTGGAATAACGTGGTTAACATGTAATACTTTGAGATTCCCAAGTTTATAAGAATCAGCAATAACATGTCCGTTCAATAATTTGCCTATATAATTAACAAATACTTCACTATTTGCCTTTGGCCTCGGCCCTGTACCTTTTTTCAGGATTTCATATTGAAGGCCTGATTTGGTTGTAACGACACCTTTTTTTGTTTTATTCTCAGTCAGGAACTTTTTCCCTTCCGATAAATTGTTTTGGCTTTCGATCTCTTGCTTTTTCTGTTTCTGGGCACTTAAATCGTAGTTAAAAGTATTAATAGACCGATCCATATCATCATCGGAGATTGGAGACTTCTTGCCATCCATCGCGTCTTTTAATCCCTGGTATAAAACTTCGGGATTTACTTTGGCATCATGTTTTCTATAATTCTCCCCGATTTTATACCCGAGACTGTAACTGATTTGATTGGTTTGATTTGATAGATCCGGTTCGGTTTTATCTGGTGACTGATTGGTTTTCTGACAGGCAGATACGAGAACAGTTAAACTCAATACACAAAAAAATACCGGGTAAAATTTCTTTAAGTTCATATTCAATGCAAACATTTCTGATTTTAACGGTGAACTTTTCAGCAAATCAAAGTAAGTGAATTTTGATTGACAAAAAAATAATTAACAGGCATTTAATTAGCGGGAAAGATATTCGGATAATTCAGAAATAGTAGAGATATGCAGCTTTTTAGCCTGGTCGTCCCTCATCATCACCGCATACGTATTATTGAAACCGAGTGGTTTCAGATAACGCAGATCAAACCGTTCATTAGTTGCTTTTTTTACGTAGGTATAAATGGAACCGGGGTTATTATTCAGTTGTTTTACTGTTGCAGAGTCGGTCTTGAGCAGAACATAAAGCCCGGTGCCGGTATATTCGGGATACAGGTCGATTTCTCCGCTCGTCAGTGCGTCAAAACATATTTTTGTACCCGCAAGGCCAAGATGGGTTCCAACGGTAAGGCCGCTATAGTTTTCAATTAAAATTTTAAACATATAAGCAAGGATGAACTGTTCTGTGAAGTTCTTGCCGCCTATCATAATATCAGGATTCCCGAATCGTGAAATATTGGTATCAAAACCTGATTTTTTTAGAAAAGTCCGGGCGACATTTTCAGGTCTTTCATGTTTTTGATCGACAAGAAAATTTAATTTCGCCATGGTTTTATTATCAATCCTGTCCTGCAGCTTGTTTAATATTGATTTGAGCTGAGGATACCGTTTCAGAGTAGCGTTTCTAACTAACGGGGCACAATCGTAAGGCGGAAAATAATGTTTATCATCTTTCAAAATCCTTAAATGATATGCCTGGATTCTGCCGTCGGTTGAATAACCTATAATAGCATCAACCTTTTTATTTTTAAGCGCCTGGTAAAGCAGGGCAGAATTCATTTCGACGGATGGGACATTTAATTGATATGTTTTCAATAATCCACTATAACCATCAGTACGCTCGGTGAATTCCGGGGTCCGGCCAAAAAGGAATGATGATTTGTGTGCTGAAGTGAGGTAATAAAACGGTAAAATTACTAAAAATAATAATGCAGCCACTGCCAATAAGGGTTTGAATATCGACCGGATATGTTTTTGGATGAGGCCGAGACTAAAATCAAACATTAATGCTAAAAGCGCAGCAGGAACGGCACCGGCAAGCAGCATGGTCATGTTATTCAGGGCTATGCCACGGAATATGAATTCTCCAAGTCCACCGGAACCGATTAAGGCACAAAGCGTTGCAATTCCCACATTGATGACCGTTGCCGTTCTGATTCCGGCAAATATAACAGGAGCCGCAAGCGGAAGTTCAACGTGAAGCAAAATTTGAACATCTGACATTCCCATGCCTTTGGCTGCTTCAATGACAGAATGGTCAACGCCCTCTATTCCTGAATACGTGTTTCTTACAATCGGGAGCAGAGCATAAAGAAAAAGAGCAATGATTGCGGGAACGGCGCCAATTCCAAAAACGGGCAGTAGAAAGCCAAGCAACGCCAGGCTTGGAATGGTTTGGATCACACCGACAGCCCCGAGTGTGGTCCCTGAAATTTTTTGATAACGGGTCAGAAAGATACCTAAGCGGAATTCCGATAAAGAGAGCGATGGCCAGAGCAACAAGCGTAAGCCAGATGTGCTGGTATGTTTGACGATACAGTTCATCTTGATGGGTTACTATGAAATGGAAAAAGTCCGTCATCACAATTTCGTTTTATCCGATTTCAGAGAGTAAAAAGCCTTAAAAAGATGGTCTCTGGAAAGTGAAAAAGATTTATTACCTGAAATATCTTCCGACTTCAAATGTATTTGTTTTGATTCCTTATGCCCGGCATATTCCATAACGTCCAGTAATGATAAATCAGATGTAATGGTCAGAGCAGAATCAGGTATCGGGGACTGTGATTTGAGGCTTAAATACGGGATAATATCCGATAATTTTGTGACTTTTAATTCCAGAAGAAAACGATTCGTATCAAAAAAATGCCGGGTAATTTCATTTACAGGATGGAATAATAGTTCAGAAGGCGTGCCTATTTGCTGCAATTTTCCTTGATCCATCAACAAGATTCGATCACATAAATCAAAAGCTTCGAAAACGTCATGGGTGACTAATACCATAGTTTTGTTCAGTTGGTCTTCTATTTTTTTGAATTCCGTTTGCATTTGCTTTCTCGTTATTGGATCCAGCGCGCCAAACGGTTCATCGAGTAAAACAACAGGAGGATCAGCGGCCAGGGCACGGGCTAAACCGACTCTTTGTTGTTGTCCGCCGCTCAGTTCATGCGGATATCGGTTTTGGAATTCACTGGCTGGCATTTCAATAAGCTTTAGCAGTTGATGAATGCGTTCATCAATTTTCTGTTGTTCCCATTTTAGCAATCTGGGAACGATCGAAATATTTTCTACTACAGTATAATGAGGAAAAAGGCCCGTTTCCTGAATGACATAGCCGATATTTCGCCGCAGTATCTCGGGATTTTCTTTTGTTATATCTTCATTATTGATAAATATATGTCCGGATCCGGGTTCGATTAGCCTGTTAATCATTTTGAGTGTCGTGGTTTTTCCACTCCCGCTCACACCGATAAGGCCAAGTACTTCCCCATCCGAAACGGCAAAAGAAATATTATCCACCGCTTTAAAATGATTGCCGAATTCCCTGGTAACGTTAATTAATTCAATCAATGAAACCCCTCAAAATTCTGATGACACGTTGAATGATAAAAAACGGATATCTACCTGGCTTTCAAAAACTGTACGCTAAAATAATTGTCGGGATCCGTCCATACTTTTTCCACAATGAAAAATTCAGAAGACAGCGTTTCAAACTCGTCAAGCGTATATTTATAAGAATTTTCAGTATGAATGGTTTCCCCCTTTTTAAAATAAAATGAATCTCCCTGAATGGTCACGGTTTGATTTTCCAGGCTGACAAGATGCATTTCGATTCGGCCTCTATTTTTGTCAAAGAAAGCCTTGTGTGTAAATTTGTCCGTATAAAAATCAGCGTCAAATTTCCTGTTGATATGTTCTAAAATATTCAAATTAAATGCAGCAGTGACGCCTTCACTATCGTTGTAGGCGGCTTCAAGTACTTCCATATCCTTTTTTAAATCGACACCGATCAATAAATTTCCATCAGGACCACAAATGTTATGTATGCGTTCTATGAATTTTTTTGCTTCATTTTTTGTAAAATTCCCAATGGTTGATCCAGGGTAAAAGACTACATTTTTATGAAAATCTACCCCCGGATCGGGTATTTCGACCGGTAAAGTATAATCTGCGCAGTGAGGCAGTATCATTAATTCTGGATAATCTTCCTGAAGCATTTCTGCGGATTTGTACAGAAAATCTTCCGAGATATCAATTGGAATATAGGCAGACAGATTTGGATTATGATCGAGCAACAGCCTGATTTTAGTACTGCTGCCACTTCCCAATTCAATCAATAAGTTATTTCTGCCGATACAATCAGAGATTTCATCTATATACCGGGTTAATATTCCCATTTCAGTTCGGGTGGGGTAATATTCTTTCAACTCACAAATTCGATCGAATAATTCTGAACCCCGTTCATCATAAAAAAGTTTGGAAGGCAGCGATTTCTGAGGGTTGTTCAGTCCTGTAAGAACCTCATCCAGAATATCATTCGACACGACTTCAGTTCTGTCCGTTTTCATATATAAATAATTAGAAGTAGAAGTTAGATTTCGGATGCGAGGCGAATTCCGGTGAATTGCCAGCGCGAATCGGGATGGAAAAAATTGCGATACGTTTTCCGGATATGGCTCAGTGGCGTTGCACAGGATCCGCCCCGCAATACCATTTGATTTGCCATAAATTTACCGTTGTACTCTCCCAAAGCACCGGGAAGTGGTTTATAACCGGGATAAGGCAGATAAGCACTTTGCGTCCATTCCCATACATCACCGTGCATCTGATTCAAAGTATCCAGGTTTGAAATTTGGCATCGATCGGAATCGGATGAAATTTCTCATTATCAACAAAATTACCTTCGTAAGGAACGTTGAGTGAAGCTATTTCCCATTCCGCTTCGGCAGGAATCCGTGTCCCGACCATCGTGCATAGGCATCAGCTTCATAATGACTTACATGACAAACCGGTTCGCCCGGATTCACTTTTCGAGGGCCCTGTAAGGTGATCATCCACCAGCCGTCGTCTCTTTTTTCCCAATAATATGGAGCATTCCAACCTTCCTTCTTAACCATATCCCATCCATCGGAAAGCCAGAGTTCTGGTCTTTCATAACCCCCGTCTTCCATAAATGAGAGATACTCCGCGTTGGTAATAAGGCGGTTACTGAGGCGATAGGGTTCGAGATAGACTTTATGTCTTGGAGTCTCATTATCGTAACAAAATTCACTCCCTGAATGGCCAATCTCGAATAGTCCGCCTTCGAAGTCAATCCAATCAAGTTTCGGAACATCAAATTCCAACTCGACATTTCGTGGAATGTATGCAGGGTATAACGGGTTCATCGAAAAAACATGCTTAATATCGGTCACCATCAGTTCCTGGTGCTGCTGTTCGTGATTTAATCCTATTTCTATGACTTCGGCTAAGCGTGGCAGGTTTCCAGCCGGAGTTTCCAGCAAATGGACCATATGTTCATCTATAAACGAGCGATATTCATAAACTTCTTTTACTGTTGGACGGGATAAAAGTCCGCGTTTAGGCCGGCAATGCCTGGAGCCGGCCTGGATATAATATGAGTTAAATAAGTATGCATATTTTGAATTTAACGGTTTGAATCCAGGTTGAAATTCTTTGAGAACGAAGGTTTCAAAAAACCAGCTGGTATGTGCAAGATGCCATTTCGTCGGACTGATATTGACCATCGTTTGGATAACATAGTCTTCCGGTTCTAAAGGGATACACAAATTTTCCGTTTGTTGCCGAATAGAACGGTAGCGCTTTTTCAGATGCTCAAATTTAGTACCTGTATCGACTGCAATAGCTTGTGGACTTGAGAGTGATTCCATGGTTGAGAGATAGTTTTAAATTCCTGCCCGATTATAAAAAAAATGAAAATCGTTTTATATTCAAATTCAAACTTCACTGATCATTTATCTTCTAAATTACAACCACTGTAAAATCGTTCGAACGCTAAAAAATTCTTATAGTGGAAATATAAATATTTGGCAGTCAGTATATGAATCATTATGAAAAGAGTAAGTGAAATAGCTAAGTATGCATTAGTTCTTTTTACGTTATCGCTAACTTATGTCTCATGTTTTGCTCAGTCCTTTAGAAAAGTTCCGGAAGGGGCATTGATAAACCTGAAACCGACCAATAAGTATGGGGCGAAGAAGTTGATGATTCAGATTGTATCAAAAGATATAATTCATGTGCAGGTAACGGCTAACGATTCCATATATCATTCAAGAGATCTGATGCTTGTAAATCAACCAGTTCCTTCCACGCCATGGAATCTTACTTATAATAAGAAATTTATCACGATTCACACCCGGGATTTAATTGTAAAGGTAAATCGTTCAAACGGTCATATTTCCTTTCGAAATAATAAAGGAAATATCATTTTGCAGGAGGCGGCGGGAAAATCCAAAAGCTTCAAGTCGTTTCTATTGGATGGGAAATTATACTATCATATTCATCAAATTTTCAATTCTCCAACTGATGAAGCTTTTTATGGCCTCGGTGAACATCAGAGCGGGCTCCTGAATTTAAAGAGACATGATCTCGTTTTGGCTCAACACAATACGGAGGCTGCAGTTCCATACCTGCTTTCAAGCCGTCATTACGGAATATTATGGGATAATTATTCTATAACCCGTTTTGGAGATGATAGTCCCTATCAGGAAATATCTTCATTGAAATTATTTGGCCGTGACGGCAGACCCGGGGGATTAACAGCAGTATATCGTTCTAAAAAGGATACCAGCAAGATATTTCATACCCGGATTGAGAAATCAATAGACTATCAGTACTTGAGTAAGTTGAACAACCTTCCAGTTGGATTTGAAGGCAATCAAATGGCTAACAGCCAGGTAATTTGGCAAGGTTATATGGCATCCGGCTATTCAGGACTACATCATATCAACTTCACCTCAGCAGGATATGCAAAGTTGTGGATCAACGGTAAGCTCCTGGTCGATCGCTGGAGGCAAGCCTGGAATCCCGTTACTTCAAAAGTTGAAATTAACCTTGTAAAAGGGAAAAAATACCCTGTTAAGATAGAATGGATACCCGATGGCGGCCAATCGTTTATAGCTCTGAAATGGAGAAAACCGAATTCTCAGCTGGATAAGCATGAACTTTCCCTGTATTCGCAGACAGCCAACGAGATTAACTATTTTTTTGTGTATGGAAAGTCGATGGATGACCTTGTTCATGGCTATCGGAAACTGACCGGAAAAGCGCCGATCATGCCGAAATGGGCTATGGGATTCTGGCAAAGCAGGGAACATTATGCTTCTCAAAAACAAATTTTATCGGTCGTTAAAAAATTTCGTGATCAGAAAATACCTTTAGATAACATTGTACAGGATTGGTTTTACTGGAAGAAAGATCAGTGGGGGAGCCAGAGATTTGATTCACAGCGATATCCGAATCCTCAAAAAATGATTGAAGAGTTACATGATAAATATCACACCCATTATATGATTTCCGTTTGGCCCAAGTTTTATACAAATACGAAAGAATTCAATTATTTCTGGAATAAAGGATGGTTATATAAAAAAAATGTTGAGAATAAGCAGAAAGACTGGGTTGGTTATGTTTCTACTTTTTATGACGCTTTTAATCCACATGCCCGTAAAGCTTTTTGGAACCTGGTGAATAATCGGTTATTCCATTTGGGTGTTGATGCCTGGTGGCTGGATGCTTCAGAGCCGGATATTTACTCGAATACTACCATTAAGATGAGAAAAGAATTAATGAATCCCACTTATCTTGGGCCTTCGTCTGAATACTTTAATGCTTATCCTTTAGTTAATGCCGAAGCATTTTACAATGGGCAGCGTCGGACAAAACCTAATCAGAGGGTCTTTATTTTAACCCGTTCAGCCTATGCCGGATTGCAGCGGTATTCAGCAGCCGTTTGGAGCGGGGATACCGGGACGACGTGGAAGGACATGAAACGTCAGATAGCCGCCGGACTTAATTTTTCCATGTCCGGCATTCCTTTCTGGACAATGGATATCGGTGGTTTTGCCTCGGAACAGCGTTATATTCATCCTGATCAGAAGAATCTGAAGGAATGGCGGGAGTTGATGACCCGTTGGTATCAGTTTGGTGCATTTTGTCCCATATTCAGGGCTCATGGACAATATCCGGATCGGGAAGTATACAATATAGCTGAAAAGGGGAGTCCGACATATAACAGTATCGTCTATTATGATAAAATGCGTTATAGATTGATGCCGTATATATATTCACTTGACGCTATGACGTACTTTGACGATTATACACCGATGCGTGCGTTAATCATGGATTTTCCCGAAGATAGATCGGTTTATAGTATTAATGACGAGTTTATGTTCGGTCCTGATTTATTGATAAATCCGGTTTCCAGGTATAAGGAGAGAACCCGGAAAGTTTATCTCCCCAAAAATCAGGGATGGTACAATATGTATACGGGTGAATATTATCGAGGCGGACAGACCATCACGGCAAATGCCCCTTATAGCAGAATTCCCGTTTTCGTAAAAGCCGGAAGCATTATACCGTTTGGGCCTGAGCTTCAATATGCAGAACAAAAACCTGCTAATCCTATTACTTTATTTGTTTACGAAGGAAATAATGCCCACTTCACGCTTTATGAAGATGAAGGAAATAATTATGATTATCAGGAAGGAAAATATTCTGAAATTTCCTTGTCTTACGATACTCAATCCGGGTTATTGACCATTGATAATCGAAAAGGTTCTTATCCCGGCATGCCTGAAGAGCGGACTTTCAGGATTATTCGTGTAAGTATAAACAGTCCCAGATCTTTGGACCTGAATGAAAAACCCGACGAGATTATACAATACAACGGGCAAAAAAAAGTAATAAAAATAAAGTGATCTGAAAAATTACAGCTGCTAAAGGGGAGTCTCTTTCCCCGGGGCGATTTTGTCTTCATTTTATATTCGAAAAAAGGTGATGAACCCTAAGGTATTCAGATACAAGGAAAAACAAAGAGTATCTTTTACCATATAAATTATATCGATAACTTCACGAAGGCATCTTCTCAACCGGAGTACATAGAATTTGAAACAACGCATTGAAAATTAGTTTAAGAGATTTTTGTATAAAACAAGGAGGATAAGTCTAATGCTGAGAAAACTTTTTAAAACAAATGTGACAATTTTAATTATTCTCGTCAGTTTGTGTTATTCCAACACATTTGCACAGTCTGTAACATCTGAACGGGTAATCCGTGTTAATTACAATCGGGTTAAAGGTCCATTTAACACGATGTTTAATGAAACAGTCGGCGCAGGTAGAGCGAATGAAGGGTTGCGTGCTGACTGGGAAAAACAATTAGCGCTTGTCAGAAAAGAATGTGGTTTTAGATATATCCGAATGCACGGATTGTTAAGTGATGATATGGGCGTTTATAAAGAAGACAGCAAAGGTAATCCTGAATATAATTACCAGTATATAGATGTATTATATGATTATCTGCTGAGTATCGGGATGAAACCGTTTGTTGAATTGGGATTTATGCCTTCGGCTCTTGCCAGCGGCAAAAAAACTATTTTTTGGTGGAAAGGAAATGTTACTCCTCCCAAAGATTATAATAAGTGGGCAGACTTAATACATCACCTGGTGCTGCATTTTACGAAACGTTATGGTGCCGCTGAAGTTAAGACATGGTATTTTGAAGTATGGAACGAGCCTAACCTGAGTTATTTTTGGTCTGGCACACAACAGCAATATTTTAAATTGTACCGTTATACCGTAAAGGCCATTAAAAGTGTAAATAAAGAATATCGGGTCGGCGGACCCGCCACGGCAGGGGCAGCATGGGTTCCGGAAATGATTAATTTCTGCAGTACGAATAATCTTCCGCTCGATTTTATCAGTACACACTCTTACGGCGTTAAGCAGGGATTTTTAGACGAGTACGGAAAAAGAGGTACCGTGCTGGACAAAAACAAATGGAGTGTAAGCGGAGATATTTTAAATTCACGCAAGCAAATTAAAAACTCATCAATGCCTGGTTTAGAACTTCACTATACCGAATGGAGCTCTTCATATACGCCATCTGATCCCATACACGATAGCTATGTAGAGTCGCCTTATATTCTTGAAAAGATTAAGCAAGTCGGGGATGCTGCAAATTCAATGTCTTATTGGACATTTACAGATATTTTCGAAGAAGCGGGTCCCAGATTCAGGCCTTTTCACGGCGGTTTTGGATTGTTGAATTATCAAAGCATAAAAAAGCCGGCATTTTATGCCTATTACTTTTTGAACAAAATGGGAAAGACTGAATTAGCCGATGCCGACAGCTCGTCTTGGGCATGTAAAGATTCCAGTGGTAATGTACAGGTCTTGTTTTGGAATTTTACCAACACACTACCCGATTCCGTCAATGATCAGCAATACTACAGTCGCGATATACCGGCAAAATCAATTGGCAAAGTAAGATTATCGATTTCAGGAATTCCTGAAGGGAACTATGATTTGAAAATATATAAAACCGGCTACAAGATTAACGATCCTTACGATACGTATCTTGAACTTGGCAAACCGCATCAGCTTACAAAGCAGCAAGTTACATTTATAAAGGAGAAAAATGACGGTTCACCGGTTTATAATGAAATGGTAAAAGTAACACCAGGAAAGCCTTTTCTAAAAGAATTGAAAATGCGCCAGAATGATGTATTCCTGATAACGATAACGAAGCTTTAGCCTATACTCCTCGTTCCCAACGTCTCGTTGGGAACGGTCTCTGACTTCAACAGATATGATAACTCATGAAACAAGCATGAAATAAAATGTATTCAGTGAGATTTTGAGATGAGGACAAAAATATGTTTCCTGAAATCAATTAAATTATTTCATACCGGTGGAATCTCACTCGCATTTCTCGTTGGATTAGTTCTTAACACACCGTTATTGTTATTAGCCCAAACACCATTACCCCCGGCGCAACAGGTAATTAGCAAAATGAAAGTCGGCTGGAATATGGGGAATACACTCGAAGCCCCCGGTGGAGAAACCTCATGGGGAGGTGCATATACCACGCAAAAATTAATTGATTCCGTAAAGGCGGCAGGGTTCAATTCAGTCAGACTTCCATGCGCGTGGTTCGCCCATTCCGATACGGTTACAAGTCAAATTGATCCGGCATGGCTTTCCCGTGTGAAGCAGGTAGTGGACTACTGCATGAATGACAGCTTATATGTAATCCTTAACGACCATTGGGATGAAGGTTGGCTGGAAAACAGGGTTGATAAAGCGGATTCGGCACAGGTTAACAAAAGACAGCATGCCTACTGGACCCAAATAGCAAATGAATTCAAAGATTATAATGACCATTTGCTTTTTGCCGGTTCAAATGAACCTAATGTCAATGATGCCGCAGGAATGGCCATTTTGTTATCATACCACCAAACCTTTATAAATGCCGTTCGCGCAACAAGTGGAAATAACAGTTCCCGTACCCTTATTATCCAGGGGCCATCCACAAACATCGATAAAACCAATAAACTGATGAATACTATGCCCAGGGACCAAATTGCAAACCGTTTGGTAGTAGAAGTTCATTACTATTCTCCGTATCAGTTTACCATCATGAATAAGGATGCAAGCTGGGGCAACATGTTTTATTATTGGGGAAACGGCTATCACTCGACAACCGACGCCAGCCGCAATGCAACCTGGGGTGAAGAAAGCTACATGGATAGTGAATTTGAGAAGATGAAAACTAAGTTTGTCGATAAAGGAATCCCGGTAATAATTGGAGAGTTTGGTGCTTTTAAACGAAATCTAAGTCCACCGTCGGACCAGGTGCTGAACCATGCCTCGGTGAATTATTATGATTATTATGTTACAAAATCGGCCATTGATCATGGAATGGTGCCTTTCGTCTGGGATATCAATATGGGCATATTTAATCGCGCCACAGGAGAAACTCTGGATCAGGGGGAGCTTGATGCGATTAAGAAGGGTGCCGGTATAGTAACCTCCATTTCGGATGAAAGAAATCCGAATATTCCGAATAATATCCAGCTTGAACAGAATTACCCGAACCCGTTTAACCCCACAACCTGGATACGATATCGGCTTATCTCACAAAGTCATGTCCGCATTGATGTTTACAACATATTGGGACAACATGTGGTGAACCTTGTGAACGCCAGACAATCGACCGGGGTGCATGTGATTCAGTGGAATGGCCTCGATAGCCAGGGAGCCGGCGTGAGCAGTGGAATTTACATTTACAGAATGCAGGCGGGAGACTTTGTTAAAACCCGTAAGATGATGCTGATTAAGTAGGATGTTGGATTTTGAGAATAGGTTAGTATAAAGGTTTAAGGTTTTATCAGTGGTGCAACCATAAGAATGGGATTATAGTAGGCTTTACAAAACCCACCTCTCCCAAGGAGCCGAAGGGATACTTCCCGGGGAATCTACTCGGGTCTTATTTTACGAAACATTATGGTGCCGATGAAGTTAAGACATGGTATTTTGAAGTATGGAACGAGCCCAACCTGAGTTATTTTTGTTCTGGCACATAACAGTAATATTACAGTCGTGATATACCGACAAAATCAATTGGCAAACCGCATCAGCTTACAAAGCAGTAAGTTACATTTATAAAGGAGAAAAATGACGGTTTACCGTTTTATAACGAAATGGTAAAAGTAAAATCCGGGAAGCCTTTTCTCAAAGAATTGAAAATGTGCCAGAATGATGTATTCCTGATAACGATGACGAAGCTGTAAGCATTTATCAAAGTCGTCGGACTTATTAAATGTGTCCGACGACTTTTGCATTTCCATCTGATTTTTTTCCCAGGAAAGATGAAATGATCGGTTGAAAATCCGGTCTACTATTTATTAAGCGGAACCGGTTTGAAATAGCGCATTGCAAATTTTATAAAATAAGGCCAGTTAGGAACATCGGTATGTGGACCGAAATGTTGACGAAATGCCAGGTCGCCACTTAGTAATGCCGTTCCCATAGGCGGCATTTTATTGGTTCCCAATCCTTTTTTACCGAGAAATTCATATACCGGACTTGCCGCCGCCTCAGCCATAAACTGACCCCTGTCATCAACCCATGGACCCTCGACTTTTGGATTCCCACAACTGACAAAAACAGGCCGGGGTGCACACATTGCAAACAATTCATTTGAATCAACCCGTAAGTCATTGGCATTTAATTTACTCGCATATTTTATAAAATTACCGGCAAACCAGTGATATTCGCCGGATGAGCACAATACTCCCAATGATTCTCCATAGTTTCTTCTGAAAAGAGCGGCTCCTCCTTTACCGGAAGATCCTATGAGACCTATTGCATATCGCTGATCAAAAGCCATAATAACGAGAGCTGCTTTTCCAAAACGGGATAAGCCTTCTATACCGACTTCCTTAGCATTTACATTTTTATCTGTCTGAAGGTAATCCATGACCCGGTCGGCGCCCCAGGCCCATGCTCTTATGGCACCCCATTGATTTGGGGTGCGATACTGGCCTTTATTTGTTAACCCTATGATGCCCCTGGTCAGTCCGGCACCATTGTCAGCTTGTACACTTTGAGGATAATAGATGGCAAATCCCCAGCCTTTTCTTAAAAGTTGTACTTTCCAGCTTGGTGCATTGGGATGTTTAGGATTTAGAAACTTCCCGGAAGCAGGTGGAAACTTAAAACCCTTCGGAAAAACATAACCCAGGTGGACAATCACAGGGACGCCCATATCTGCGTCAGCCGGGGTAATAACATCTACGTTTATATTTACAGAAATTGATGGATAGGAGGAATTGTCGACATGGCCAATAACATGTTTGACAACGGCCTGGATTTTATCAATCGTTGTGTCTTTCGTACTTACGACCTGCCATTTGACACCGGGTACATCCTTTGGAACTTCACCGTAGATCTCTTTACTGAAATCCTTTTCAATTTCCGGTCGTTTCTTATTCCACCATGTTTTTACGCTGGTAATTTTCTGACCATTTTCCAGTTCAAGTGGATTAGGTAAATGTGAATAGGGATTGGCCTTCGATTCGTCATAATTTACCCATTTTCCCCAGGCGGAACGTATATACACATGACCCTGCGAATCATACCAGTTATTTGAGCCTTTTTTTTGAAAAGTGTCAGCCGGACGATTAGGATCTTTGTCTGTCGGAGGGAGTTTGGGAAGTGTGATATTTAGAATATCCAGCATATGATGCCAATCCTTTTGCGTCTCGGACTGTATTTCCCTCATTTTTTCCATTGCTTGCTGGCGTGGAGTCATTTTCTTCGATGTCTTCTGCTGAGCGAAAGCATTTACTGATAAGAAAATAAATAAAGGTGTCAGCAATATTGAACTCGTCGTAAAGACGGATGAAAACGTTTGTTTTTTCATAATTTGCCGGGTAATCAGTATTAATGTGTATTCAGGTGAAAACTCTCAGGCGGTCCCAGATAGCTCTTTCTGACACCTCCACAGTCGACTACAATTTTTTCAAGCACAACGTCCGGATCGACCATCCAAATTTTAAGTGTATGGTAACCGGATTTATCTAATGTCCAGGACGTCTTACTGTAATGGGCATTGTCTGTTACCGATCGTGCCCATTGAAAGTTCCCGTTTCCTGCGTTGTATTTTTGGGGAACCAATGTCACTATCCGGGGTTTCTGGTTGTCGAATGATATCGCATAGCGCACGCCATGTTCAGGATTAAAATTCATTGTTGGACCAAATATCCCGTCTACGTTAACTTTACCGGAATGAAAAAGGTACATTTTGTATTCGAGATATGGGGAATCCTTACCGGGTTCGGCACTCGGTGCATTCAAAGGTGATACACTCCTCATGCCCGACTGTGTTCTTCCGTAATCCTGAATCCTAATCCATTTGTAATTTCCTGCACTGGTCTTTCTCGTATAATGGGCTGCGGCCATGGAAACAAAACCTTCACCTTCTACAAAACCCTGTACGTTGTTTCGTTTGGGATAGGAAGGATTACTGACTGGAGCATATACCGTTACCTTATTTCGTGTTCCATTCTGCATAATTTCAATCGGCACGTTATGAGTGCCTGCGGGAGCCTTGTTCCAATCTACACTGACGAAAATACGTTTTTGTCCATTTACTTCGCCTTTTTCAGAAGATACTTTTACATAGGGTTTGCCCGTATGTATTGTAAATTTAAAAGGAAGTATCCCACGATTGAAAATATCAATGTGAAATGTCTGACGGTTGAAGGAATCGAACTGTGGGAGTACGGCATCCGATGAAGATGACGTCCATGCTTTATCGGAACCCTGGATTGAAACACCCATAAAGGCTGAGTTAGGGACAGCAAGGTTATCGACCAAGTGGATAGCATTCAGGTTATTTTGCCTTGGCTCATGCCAGCTGCGGTAACCTATGAAAGGTTGATCCATAAACCCATTCCATTCGCCATGCATGAAAGTGTGATTGAAATATCCCATCAAACTGGTATCTGCACGGAATAATGATCGGGTCTTTTCTGCCATTTCATTGGTCATTGCACGTTTTTGACTGGCATAAAGAGCATTGCGGGCTGCAGCGTAGTACATATCATTTAATATGTAGCTTGCCTTAGTCGGGAATAACACGAGTTGGTAAAAGGCAGCTTTTTTTTCAGACGGAAGTTCCTTGTATATATGCTCTGCTTTTTCCGTAATCGCCCTGAAATCGGCAACGACATTTTCAGCTTCGTTATAATTTACGACACTGTATGTATGGGGACTGAGGAGTTCAGGCTTTCTCCGGCCGTTATATTTGCTGTATTTAAGCATTATATCAGCGATTTCCTTATCGTATTTCGAACCAAACTGCTGGCGTGCCCATAAACGGGCATATTCTGCAATATTACTATTGGTCCACTTTTTCGTATTCCATGCAAGATCCATGAAATAGGAAATCGGGAATGCATATCCTTTTAAGTGGCCTACATTAACAATCCAGATTTTGTTCGCTCCATACTTGTCGGCAAGTGACATTTGATCCCAAATTTTGGGAAGGGGATTGGCGTTAATCCATTGATAGCTTCTTGGTCCACCATGATAATCGAAGTGGTAATAGATACCGGCTCCACCGCTTCGTTTTCTTTCAGAAGCGGTAGGGAGGCGTCTCAGGTTGCCCCAGTTGTCGTCGGTCCAAAGAATTGTAACATAAGACGGAACGCGGAACCCGGCATTGTAATAGTTCAGAACTTCTTTATAAGGGCACCACAGCTGAGGTATCTTTGCTACATCAGGATTCATTACATTCCCCAGGATTTTTTCCTGATCTATAACAATTTTCCCCAGAAGTGTGGTATCCTGTGTGAGTGTGCCACCGGGTATCATCGGCGTATCGTTTTCACCCCGAAGGCCGATAGTTACAATCTCACGGTAATTTTTGTTTCGTTCTATGCCTTTTTTCCAGAAACTGCTAAGAGTATCGGGAAATTTTGCATAATTCCACGATCCCAGGGTTCTTCTATAACGCCTGTCCCACTCTTTCTGAGCTCTCATCATCGGTTCCTGGTGAGAAGTTCCCATGTAAATTCCGTATTTATTAGCCAAAACCGGGTTCAGCGGGTCATCTTCGTTGAATGCATTATTCCACATTGCTGGCCACAGGTAATTCGCCTTCAGCCGAAGCAGCAATTCGAAAACCCTCTCGTAAAACTTGTGTCCATAGTTTGCAACACCGCTTGGAATCGGGGGATTAATACTCGGTTTTACGTTACCGTATTTGTTGTGAATCCAGTTTGAGAGATCAGGTGCTTCATCGTTCAGGAAAATTCCACGGTATTTCACGGAAGGAGGGCCCGTTTTATAGGTGCCGGCTTTTACATATAAGCTATTTTGATGTTCAGGTGTTACATTATCCCACCAGTACCATGGAGAAACACCAATTTTCCCGGAAACGTCATAAATTCCATAGATAGTGCCAAGCATATCACTTCCGGCAATTACGAGAGCACTCTTTACACCCGGAAGAGGTTTTCGAACAACCTGAATTGAAAAGGCTTCCCATTTGCCGGCGATCCCGTTAACATTTATTTTCTTTTCCTTAATAAGTTTATTTATTAATGGGCTTTTGCCGATTGTTCCTACTAAAACAACATATTCTGTATTTGGAGTATTTTTTTCAAAAAATTCAGGTTTGGCATTTGTTACCCGTTGAATATCTGTTTGAAGATCTTTTAAAGCACGGATAGCACCCCAATAGTCATTGGAGCTGATATATAAAGGTGCAGAATGTCCTGAAACGGATAAAGGGAAACGCCCTTTTCCGTTTTGTGTGGTTATATATGAATTTCCACCAATGGCAAGCGATACCAATGGATTACTAAAAAATATCAAAAATAAAAAAGTGACAGCTTTTTTTAACCATCCTAAATGATTCTGAATAACATTCATGGCAAAGGTTTTATGTCCGATTTGTTGAGATATACTGTGAAAAGTATCGGTCTTTGGGTACATCTTGAGTCTATTCTAATGGTGGCTGAGATTAATTGTTTTACCGACAGAAAAATATTGTCAAACTATAAGCAAATTATGACTCTGGTATTTTATAATAATGATATTATAAAGGCAAAAAATATCGAAAGAAAAGTACGTTTTTTATAACATTTCATTAATTAAATCTCGTTGCTAAATATTCAATTTCAAAGAGCCTTCTTGTTTGGTGTGTTCCTGACGTAATGGTATCAATATTGCAGTTATTTAAATATAGGTAAGATTTATTCGGGCCTTTTTGAGTGCAGGTATTACACCAGGAAATTGTTTCATATGGGGCAATAATTATCATATATAAAAACAAAATATCTCATGTTTCATTTTATTATTTGAAAATATGAGGGCAAAAATTTATCATAAAGAATAGAATTATAGTCTATCTTCACAAAAATCAGAGAATGGTACTTTGAGCAGACAACATTAGTAAGCCTAAAGAGAAAAAAAATGAAAAGAAATCTATATAACAAAAAAAGAATTAAGTGGTTATTACCTTCGGTTGCAGGAGTTGTAATGGTTATAGTCCTGACGGCAGTGCGGCCGGTTCCATCTTTAAAAAATGTATTTAAAAAAGATTTTTATGTAGGAGTTGCCATCGACAGGGCACAGATTGAAGGGCGCAGGCCATCAGATATAAAATTAATTCAGGAACAGTTTAATCAAATTAGTCCGGAAAATGTTTTAAAATGGAGCAATGTACAGCCTGGTCCGGAAAAATTTAACTTTGGCCCCGCCGACAAATATGTAGATTTCGGAGTTAAAAATCATATGTTCATTTTAGGACATAACCTGGTTTGGCATAACCAGGTTCCTAAATGGGTATTTAAAAATAAGGATGGTAAACCGGTAACAAGGGATGAATTACTCAAGAGGATGAAATACCATATTGAACATGTTGTCGGCCGGTATAAGGGACGAATTAATGGTTGGGATGTTGTGAATGAAGCACTTACCGAAACCGGGAAACTACGGGATTCCAATTGGTTGAAAATTATCGGGCCAGATTATATAGAAAAAGCATTTGAATATGCCCATGAAGCCGATCCCAATGTGCAGCTTTATTATAATGATTACAACTTGTATAAGCCTGAGAAGAGGGATGGTGTAGTCCGATTGGTTAAAGACCTGCAAAAAAAAGGCATTAAAATAGATGGTGTAGGTATGCAGGGGCATTGGACACTTCATACTCCGTCACTTAACCAGGTTCAGGCCAGTATTGATGCATTTTCTAAGCTGGGGGTTAAAGTAATGATATCTGAGTTGGATATTAGCGTTTTGCCAAGCCCTAAACATCATGATAATCCATCACCTACCATTCGTTTTAGTCATAATGCCGCTTTGAACCCCTATAAAAATGGAATGCCTGATTCGGTTAAAACAGTGCTTGCGAATCGATATGCCTCCCTTTTTAAACTGTTTATGAAAAATAAAGATAAGATTAGCAGGATTACATTTTGGGGTTTGAATGATAAACAATCGTGGAAGAATAATTTCCCGATTTTCGGCCGTACTGATTATCCCTTATTATTCAACAGAAATAATCAACCTAAAAAG
Organism: uncultured bacterium; assembly: GCA_963783355.1. GTDB lineage: Bacteria > Bacteroidota > Rhodothermia > Balneolales > DATFMH01 > CAWANF01. The sequence continues at coordinate 69,477 of CAWANF010000011.1, read as the reverse complement.
GCATTCTATTCTGTTATTCACACGGGCCTGAGATGATATTTCAAATTATTAGATTATAAACTCGCGGATTACGATTAAACAAGACTGGGACTAAAGAAGCCGATTTTAAGTCTGCTTCTTTAGTCTTTAAGCTTCAATAATGTTTTGTATTGTGCCAGCGTTTCTGGCCAATCCTACCTCTATCTATTGAATTTCCATTGTTCGTCTTCAGAAGCAACAACATACATATTGTGGATTTATGCAGGAGCGCTATTCATCAACATTTTGGTTGGAAGAAGTGCATATAGAAATCAAATTTCTAACCGTCATATCTACCGGTTGTTCGGATATTAGATTTGTGAGTAATAAAAAGAGTCGGTTACTTTTTATTACTCACAAATTTCTGAATTAACTATATGCCGGAACAGAACATATAGTTAATATCACTGAATATACTTTGAAACTTTAATTTATTTTGTTGCCTCGGCTAACTGAGCAGGCTCCATGTTAGGTACAAGAAAGTGAATGATTAATAATGCAATTAAATAAACAGTACCTGAAATGATAAATAATGAAAGGTAATGTCCGGTTACCTGCAGGATGACACCCGCTGCTGTCGCTATGAGCATTCCTCCAATAGATCCGGCCATGCCCCCCAGCCCAACAACAGAACCTACGGCCCGGTTTGGGAACATATCAGATACCAATGTAAACAAATTAGCCGACCAGCCCTGATGAGCAGCAGCAGCCAGACCAATTAGGCCAACGGCCAGCCAAAGATCAGAAACAACAGATGCAAATATTATTGGTACCACACAAATTGCACAAATAAGCATAGCGGTTTTTCGACCTTTATTAATACTCCAGTTGTGTCTTATAAAAACTGATGACAGCCATCCACCGCCAATACTTCCAACACTGGTCATAGTATAAATTACTATCAACGGCAGACCCAGGTGTGCCAGGTTCAATTTGTAATGTTCATTTAGGAACTTAGGCAACCAGAAAAGATAAAACCACCAGATAGGATCTGTTAAAAATTTACCGACAACAAACGCCCAGGTCTGACGGTGTTTCAACAGGCGCAGCCATGGTATTTTTACCGATTCATCTTCAACAGGATCACTTTTTATATATTGTAATTCTTCTTTAGAAACCCATTTGCTTTTTTCGGGAACCTGGTATATCCAAAGCCAGAGAGCCAATGCGATAAATCCCAGTGCTCCGGTAAATATGAAACATTCCTGCCACCCCCATGTTAATGTCAGCCATGGAACAATAAGCGGGGCAATGACAGCCCCAACATTGGCACCAGAATTAAACAAACCGGTTGCAAATGCGCGTTCTTTTTTGGGAAACCATTCGGCTGTAGCTTTTATAGCTGCAGGGAAGTTGCCGGATTCTCCAAGTCCAAGAAAGAAACGAGCCAGCCCAAAACCAAATACCGTTTGGACAAGGGCATGTCCCATTGCGGCGATGCTCCAGACAAACATTGAAATAGAGTAACCGGATTTTGTTCCAATTTTGTCTATAAAACGTCCAATTAGAAGGAGCCCAATGGCATATGCTCCCTGGAAAGCGGTAACAATATATCCATATTCTATTTCATTCCAGCCAATATCTTTTTGAAGAACCGGAGCAAGAATTCCGATCACCTGGCGATCTATATAATTTATAGTTGTGGCAAAGAAAAGGATAGCACAAATGATCCATCTGAAATATCCTTTAGGTGATGCTAATGTACCACTTGAATTATTTGCAATAGTTTCTGCTTTCATTATTAGTTTTTTTGATACTACATTTTAGATAGTTAGTATTTTTGTAAGTACTCCGGTTGTATTTGCATCAAGATCACCAGAAAAACCTGGTTGTTTTCCTCCTACACTTATTTCTGTCCTACCAGCAGGCCGGATTGCTTTCCCCTTATCATCGATCAGTGAGAAAGCTGAAGTATCCAAGTGAAAAGTTACGGTTCTTTTATCCCTCGGCCGGAGACTTATTCGGGAAAATCCCTTGAGTGCCCTGATTGGCTTTGTGCCCTTGTAATCCAGGTGACTAATGTAAAGCTGTACTACCTCATCACCAGCACGATTTCCTGTATTTGTGACATCCACGCTGATTTCCACAGGTGAGTTTCCATCCATTTTTAATGGTGTCGCCAGGTTATCATATTGGAATTTTGTGTAACTGAGGCCATAACCAAATGGATATTGAGGGATATCTTCAAAATAACGATATGTTCTGTTTTTCATGCGGTAGTCAGTGAAGGGAGGCAGATCATCAACGGATTTGTAGAAGGTGAGGGGCAGCCTGCCGGCAGGATTATAATCGCCGAATAGAACATCAGCTAACGCAGTACCGCCTGCCTGGCCTCCATACCAAGCCTGAATAATTGCCGGAATATGATTTTTAGCCCAGGGGAAAGATAATGCGCTACCACTTAAAAGGACCAAAACGGTAGGTTTACCCAGTTTGACAATTTCCTGCATTAATGTTTGTTGTGCAGCCGGGATATCAAGCTTTGTCCGGTCGCCGCCCTCAAAACCATCAATATGGACCGGCATCTCTTCACCTTCCATATGGGAATTTAAACCCAGGCACAGGATAACGGCATCGGCCTTCCTGGCAACATCACGCGCTTCTTCCAAAAGGTTTTTACCAGGTACACTCCATAAAATACGTGCTTGTGGTGCAGGACCAAAATTCGCATAATCCAGCTCGATGTTATAGGTTTTTCCTGCCTCCATCGTAACTTTAAAACTTCTGTGCCGAAGATTTTTGACATCGAGTTTAACATCGTTATCGAAAATCATCTTGGTAAAGCCATGACAGTTGATCCCTAAAGTGTATTCCCCTGATTTTGGAGCTGTTAGCATGCCTGTCCAGCGAATCGAAAAAGAACCGGCCGGTTTATCATTTACCGGTATTTTATAGAGCCACTTAAAGTCAACTGTTTCGTCAATTCTTTGTTTTACCGGCTTTCCTTTAAATTCATCATTTTCATAGTATTCGGCATATAAACCATTGCCATTTCCTTTTGAAGGTTTTAATGCATCAGATGGAATAGGGGTCAGGTAGTTTATACCATCGGCCATTTCAGAGCCTTGTGCATAATAAACCCTGGTATCTGAAGAAACTTTTTGCCGTATCCCTTCTAAAGGAGTAATAATCGACGGTGGCGTTCCATTATAATTCCCCAGAAGAGTTTCAGCGTCATTGGCATTAGGCCCAATGACTGCAATCGATTTAATTTTTTTGGAAAGTGGCAAAACCGGTTCCGTGTTTTCATTTCCAGTCGGCTCATTTTTTAGCAAGACGATGGATTCCCGTGCCATTCTGAGTGCTAATCCCTGGTGTTTTTCACTGTTAACAACGGAATAGGGGATTTGGGCATAGGGAACTTTCTCCGAAGGATCGAACATTCCAAGCCGGAATCGAGTAAGGAATAAACGTTCCAGAGCCCTGTTAATTTCTCGTTCATTGACCAGGTTTTTTAACTCCGATTCCTCAAGATGCTGGTAGGTATCTCCGCAATTTAGATCTGTTCCGCTGGAAAGGCCCAGGGCGGCTGCTTTCGGTGCCGTTTTTACAACATCATGCGCTCCTTTGCGATAGAAGTCACTTATAGCACCGCAATCAGACACTATGTATCCGTCAAATTTCCAGTCATCCCGGAGTATTGATTCCAGTATTTTATTATTGCCACAGCAGGGTAATCCATTTAAGCTGTTATAAGCACACATTACGGATTCCACTTTTGCATCTTTGACGGTTATCTCAAAAGCGGGCAAATAACTGTCATAAAGATCAAAATCGCTTATATTTTCATTGATTTTATGCCGAAGAGGTTCCGGACCGTTGTAAGCTGCAAAATGTTTAGACGTTGCTGCGAGTTTCAGGTATTTCGGGTCATCGCCTTGCAAACCCTTAATATACCATTTGGCCATATGACCGGTTAAAAAAGGATCTTCACCATAGGTTTCCTGTCCACGTCCCCAGCGTGGATCCCGTACAAGATTGATATTCGGGGCAAAAAAAGTAAGTCCGGTATACCGTTCTCGAAGACCCCATTTTGCAAAAGCATGATGTTTAGCCCTTGCTTCATCGGAAATGGCTGTTGCCACCTGATGCATCAATTCGGTATTCCATGAAGCGGACATCCCTATAGCTTGCGGGAATGATGTTGCTAATCCGGCCCGGGCAACGCCATGCAGGCACTCACTCCACCAGTCATATTTAGGGATACCCAGGCGAGGTATAGCAGGGGCATTTGTTTGCAACTGTGAAACTTTTTCTTTCAGAGTCATTTTTTTAATCAGCTTTTTGACTCTTTTTTTTATGTCAGAAAGGTCGCTATTATTTAACGAATTATCCGAAAAAAACATGAATTTGCGATTACCTAAAGCCAGGAGACCTGCCGATGCGAGGCTTTTTTGAAGAAACGCTTTTCTTGTCAGTTGATGCTTTTCCGGGTTTTGATTTTTGCCGGAATGTTCATGTTGATCAGTTTCCATGATGATGTGGGTTGATTTAAATGTTAGTATCCAAAAAGCCCTGAAAATGACTTAACGAATTATCGTTTCTTTTCTTTTGGAAACGCTTTTCTGGGATGACGCACGAATGATCAATTCGGATCGAAGGATGATGGTATTTGTTGAATGGATATCGGAAGCTCCTTCCAGGTGATTGATTAGATTTGTCGCTGCAATTCTACCCATTTCACGAGCCGGATATTCAATTGTTGTCAGGCTGGGTTCAATCATCCTGGAAACCGGCTCGTTATTAAATCCAACGACAGCTATATCATTGGGAATAAGTATCTTATTTTGTTTTAAGGTCAATATGCAACTTGCCGCACAGGTATCATTAGCTGAAAAAATGCCATCAGGCCGCGGATTCATTTTTAGTATTTTATGGGCCGATTCAATACCCGCTTCCTCAGTTAAATTCGAAATAATTATGGAATTGCTGTTAAAAGGGATATTGTTGTCGGTTAGTGCTTGTTTGAAGCCCCTCAGGCGATCTGCGTATACATTCCGAATCAGATTTCCCGTGAGATGAACAATGTTTTTGCATCCTTGTTGTATCAAGTGGGAAGTAGCTTCATACCCGGATTTATAGTTATCGATTACAACACAGATACTTTTTTTATATTCAGGAACGCGGTCAAAGAAAATGACCGGTATTTTACGCTTAATAAAAGCATCAAAATGGGAAAAATCCTCCGTATCGTAAGCTAGAGAAACCATGAGGCCGTCAACACGACTTTCAAACATGGCACGTGAATTAGCTGCCTCTTTGCTTGCAGATTCATCAGATTGGCTAATAAGCATGTTATATCCTGCATCATTTGCCACTTTTTCCATGCCCGACAGGACCATAGGCATGAAATAACTATTAAGACCGGGTACTATTACACCGATTGTATGTGAACTTTGCCTACGCAGGTTGCTCGCAAATTTGTTCGAACGATAACCCATTTCTTCAGCCAGTTGAAATACCCGGTTTTTGGTCGAATCACTAACACTGGAATGATCATTTAGTGCCCTGCTGACTGTTGCGGCGGATAAATTTAGCTTATCTGCTATGTCGTATATTGTGACTTCTTTCGCTTTTGTCATGAAATCGGTTTCGTTTAGTATATAATGCACTTAATAAAAGAAATATAAATAAATTTTGCAATCGGTTGCATTTATGGTTTATCTTTCATAAATATTATACGCTTTATATTGTTTCGTCTGAGGTTTAAATAATTGGCTTAATCGTAAATTCATGATAAACATATTTATAGCTTTGATTGTAAGGCAAATGTTATTCGTGATTTATATAAATAAAAGATAAAGGTACATCTTGTACTTAACATTATACTATCGTTAGGTGCAGGACTTTTATGTGAGGCTAAAGACCAAAAGACATTCAACAATATACATACCTGAGAAATTGGTATGTGTGTAAAAATAATATAAAGTCGAGTATCGGCTTTATATTTGTTGTTTTATTAACCAGGATTAAAAAAAACAATAAGGTCGCATATGGTATATTTAACGATACCGAACAAATGCATGGTAATGCTGATATTTTTCCTTTTTTCAGGGATATCGGGATCTGGACTAAAATAACCTGACTTTTGTACCCGAATTTCACAAAACAGATCTCAGTAAAAACAAAAAAAATTGTTCAATGAAATCTGTAAGGTTAGGTACGGATAAGTCTAATAGTTGTATATCCAAAAAGTGAATGATATACACTGAAAGGGCTTTTAGTTCAGGCTTTTTACAAATCAAAGATTACAAAATCCTCAAATAATTAGAGGCTGCAAATGAAGCATATGATAAAAAAGAAACAAAATATATGGGGGGGGATGCTCCTGTTAATGGTGGGAGTGCTGGTAAGTAGCACATCTGCTGTTTACGGAGCAAGAGCATCATCCTTGATTTTTTGGGACCCAATCCCGGAAGCGCTTTGAATCAAATTCAACTATCGATAACAGGAAAAGTTACGGATGCCACTACCGGAGAACCTCTTCCGGGGGTGAACGTTGTTTTAAAAGGTACCACTACGGGAGCAGCTACGGATACGAAAGGTAGTTATTCGTTGGTTGTTCCGTCTGCTAATGATACACTGGTGTTTTCGTATATAGGCTACACAACACAGTTGGTTCCTATCAACGGCAGATCCGTAATTAATGTTAAATTGGAAGAACAGGCTATTAGCGGACAACAATTGGTCGTTATCGGTTACGGTACCCAACGCAAGGAAGCGGTTACAGGGTCTGTTGTTTCAATAAGCAGTGATAAGATCCGGCAGGTGCCTGCTTCTAATATATCGAGTGCCTTGCAGGGACGTTTGCCGGGGGTGCAGATATCTCAAACGGATTCTAAACCGGGAGCAACCATGCAAATCCGCATTCGCGGAACCCGTTCATTGAATGCCAGCAATGATCCTTTAATTGTGCTTAATGGTATTCCTTTTGGTGGTTCCCTCAGCGATATTAACCCGGACGAAATCAAAAGTATAAATATCCTGAAAGATGCCTCCGCAACCGCTATTTACGGTTCCCGCGGAGCAAATGGTGTTATAATTATAGATACCTTTAAAGGTCAACAAGGACAAAAAGCGAAAATAAGTTACAATAGCTACTATGGGGTAAAGAAAATATTTTCATATTACCCCATGATGAACGGCCCGCAATTTATTGCCCTTCGCAAAACTGCCGGTCAGTATACAAACGGTCCTGACGAAAACAACAGTATCAATACCAATTGGCAGAAGTTGTTTTACAGACCAAATGCGGCTGTAATGAATCAAAACTTCAATATTTCAGGTGGTACTGCAACAGGCAGCTACAACTTTGGCCTGAACTATTATACGGATCAGTCCCTGATTCCTACACAGCAATTCAACCGGTATGCAATGAATGGTTCTATAGACCAGGCCGTAGGAAAATATGTTCATTTCGGTTTGAATACGAACACGGACTATACTGTTAACCAGGGTAATAATGTCGGCATTTATGGAGTCTTAAGTATGTCTCCTATTGCAAGTCCGTACAATGCTGATGGTTCCATAAAAAGAACGATACAGATGCCGTTGGATAATCAGTGGACCGAGACGAGATCCGTTGTGGATAGCCTGAAAAATCAATGGCTCAATCCAATCAAAACGTTCGGGACTTACAATTCTTTATATGGAATTGTGGACATACCGGGTGTGCAAGGTTTAAAATACCGTATCAACGTTGGTTTGAACTACAGCACAACGGATAATAACAGTTTCACCGGAGAGGGGATAGGAAGCAGTACGGCAACAACTCCTTCCGTTGCAACTGTCAGTCATTCGGTTACGCTCAACTGGAATGTTCAGAACATCTTGTCTTACGATCATACCTTTTTAGGAAAGCATCATATAAACCTGACAGGGTTATATGAAGCCACAAAAGACAACTACCACAGTAACTGGGTTCAGGCAGAAGGTATTTCCAGCCCGGACTTCCAATTCTATCAGCTTGGTCAGAACAACGGTACGGTTACCATTAACCCCGCTTACCAGGGTTATGAGGTTAGTGGTTTGGAATCGTGGATGGGTCGTATTATGTATCAGTACTCTGACAAATACATGTTAACTGCCTACATTCGTTCCGACGGTTCATCAAGACTGGCACCAGGTCATCAATGGCATACCTATCCTGCTATTTCAGCTGGATGGAATATTGCGAATGAACCGTTTATGCAGGGTGTCAAACAGATCAATCAACTGAAGCTGCGTGTTGGTTATGGTGAGACCTCTAACCAGTCAGTCGCTCCTTATAAAACACTTGGTCTTTTAAGCACATATCCCTACAACTTTGGTGAAAGCAACTACGCTGTAGGTTACTATGTGTCTCAATTGCCAAACGCCAACTTAGGATGGGAGTACTCCAGAACTTGGAATTATGGTTTGGACTTTGGTCTCTTTAACAACCGTCTGACCGGTACTTTGGAATATTATGTGACTAAAACCAATAATGTATTACTGGGTGTAAGTTTACCAGCCACTTCGGGTGTAAACAGTTACACGGCAAATATTGGTAAAACTCAAAACAAAGGGGTGGAACTTTCTCTTAACGGTACTATCCTGAGAAATTATCATGGCTGGACATGGCAAGCCGGTGTTAATATCTACGGCAACCGCAACAAGTTAGTTCAGCTTGCTTCCGGAGCTACTGAAGACGTTGGCAACTCATGGTTCGTTGGTCATCCTATTAACGTCATTTACGATTACCAGAAAGTCGGTATCTGGCAAAAGGGTGATAAATATCTGCAAACTCTTGAACCAGGTGGAAATGTTGGTATGATCAAGGTAAAATATACCGGCGGTTATAATGCCGATGGTACACCAAAGAGAGCCATCGGGCCTGACGATCGGCAAATCATGAACGTCAATCCAAAGTACCAGGGCGGTTTTAATACCACTGTAACATACAAAGGATTTGACTTTACCGCGGTCGGTACATTTCAACATGGAGGAATGCTTGTCAGTACATTATATGCCGCAGGAGGATATCTTGATTTGTTAAGCGGACGACGGAATAACGTAAATGTGAACTACTGGACACCTTCAAACACCAGTGGTACATTTCCTCTACCCGGTGGACTTACCAGTGGGGATAATCCAAAATACGGAAGTACTCTTGGCTACTTTGATGCATCTTACCTGAAAATTAGCACAATGACACTTGGTTACGATTTATCCAGTCTTGGAGTGTTAAAGAACTCAGGTATTAGTAAGCTGCGATTTTATGTTACCGTGCAGAATCCTTTTGTGATGTTCTCGCCATTCTACAGAGAAACAGGATTGGATCCTCAATCCAACTCTTATGGTGATCAAAATTCGGCTACAGCAGCGTACCCGCACCGGATTTTAACAGTGGGTGCAAATACCCCTGAAACACGCAACTTCCTGCTTGGTATTAATTTGACATTTTAAAAAAAGAAAATTATGAAACGATTTAACATAAAAATTCTTTTAGGGACGGTCATGATGGCTTTGCTCATGATGGCGTGTTCTGGTCTTTTGAAGGAAAAACCGCGAACTATTTTCACACCTGATTTTTTTAAGACACAAAATGGTGTGCTTGGCGGTATTACTTCGCTATACGCGAATCTGCGTTACATTTATGGGCAGGCTTACTATTATAATACCGGTGAAACCGGTACTGATGAAGTAACGTACGCCCAAAGTGCTGACGATAATTTTAAAGTTATGGACGTATCCGGCCAGGGTGACATAAGTTCCACCACCAGCCGTTCCGATGTGTTGTGGAATACGTCATTTCCTGCTATTAACACCGCCAGTGGAATTATTGAAAATGCTTCCAAGGTAAGCGGTATTGACTCGTCACTGGTTGCCGAAGCCCGGTTTTTCCGTGCGTTCTATTACTTTCAGCTTGTACAAACGTTCGGAGGAGTTCCTTTGGATTTAGGTGCAGGGGAATTGAAGTTCAACACGAACCCGGTGAGGGTCTCCAAACGTAATACTGTGCCTGAGGTATATACGAAAGCAATCTTTCCGGATCTAATGAGTGCGGTTAATAACTTGCCAGATAATCCCCGTGTAACAGGTGCTGTAACCAAAGATGTGGCACGTCTTTATTTGGCAAAAGCATACCTGACTTATGCATGGTGGCTGCAAAATCCAAATAATATACCTACCTATCCTGCGACGAACCGGACCGATCCCGACGGGCACGATGCTGCCTATTATTTCCAACAGGCATATAATTTGTCAATTGCAGGTATTAATAATCCCGGACCATACGGTTTGATGCCTACATTCTATGACTTGCATGTTGGTAAAAACGACCGCAACAAAGAGGAGATGTTGTATGCAGACCATACCCAGACCGACGCTTATTACAATGGTGGTAGTCTTACATACGGAGGTAGCCCTCCAGATAACTTTGCCGGTTGGATGATGCAATGGAATTACACGGTGATCAGAAGTAATACGGCTGCATCTGGTGGATCACAAGTGGGTTCGGTTCAACGTGCTGCAACACAACCGCTGGGACGTCCGTGGACTCGTATGGCTCCAACAATTGGTGCGATTGAAAACACCTTTTCCGACAAAACCAATGATTCCCGTTACGACGGAACTTTTACTACTGTGTACCGGGGGAACTGGAATTTAACCGGAACAGGCATTGATCAAACTACATTATACAATGCAAACAATCTTCCGGTCCAACCGGGTGATGCCATACTTTCATTCCTAAACAATACTCCGGCAACACCTATCACTTATCCAAGTGGCCCGGGTGCCGGTAATGTTGGTGGAGGTACCTTGCCTGGAAGATCTGATTTCGTGATCGGTCCGGAAGGTATTAGCAGAATCGTATATCCAGGGCTTTGGAAGCTTGGTGAATACCGTACCGACAACAATGGCGGATTAGGACAACCGAACGCCGGTAGTACCCGTCCTTACTTTATTGCTTATTTTTCGCAGTTTTTCTTTGTTGCAGCTGAAGCAAACGTAAAGGGCGCAACTCCAAGTCCTACTTCTGCAGGAGATGGGTACAATGCAACAGATGGTACCGCCAGAAGTTTAATCAATGTAATTCGTGCACGTGCCGGTAAGTGGGATTATGATAACAACGGTGATTCCACCAAGGTGGCGGATAACAGTGCCGCGATGGTTGCCGCTACACCTGCAACAATTACGATACCTTATATTCTGTCAGAACGTTCACGTGAATACTATGGTGACGGCAGACGCTGGCTCGATTTAGTACGGACACAGGAATGGGCAAATGTTGCCGGTACTTACAGAATTGCCGGAGCTAATTATGGAGACCATACTCCGGAAACTGTAACGCGCGACATCAAGCCATATCTCTATCTGCGTCCTATTCCACAGGGACAGCTTGATGCTCTGCAAATGAGTGATGCGGATAAAGCAGCGTATCAAAATCCGGGATATAATTAATGATAAAATATTAACTGAATTCAGACTTCTTTCTTTGAGTCGGCATATTCAGTTTAATATCGTTTGAAAAATTGATTTAAAAAGGTACCATCGTTTTTTGCGATGGTACCTTTAATTTATACTTAATAACCTTTTCTCAACTGAGTTCAATTTATTAACAGAGATTATTTTTCGTAATCGGAGTGATGGACTATTAAAAAAAGTGATTATTCCAGAATTAATCTTTATATGAGCTTATTAGAATGGTTCTGCGAATTATTTTTATGATTAGTCAAGTATTGTAGCAATGTGTGATTCCCCTTAACACAGAATGCAATAAGTTAGAGAAGTTATCTTGATATAGATGGCTTCTCTTTTTTTTAAAAAAAATTATGTACGCAAAAATTCTTATATCCGGTCTTTTAAAAATGATATCAAAATCACAATTTCATAAAATATATTTGTTAACAGGCTTATTAATCATTTTCTATACATCGGTTTATGGTGAAATAAAATTACCGCGACTGGTTAGTAACGGAATGGTCTTGCAACGTAACGAGCATGTTAGGGTATGGGGATGGGGATCACCGGGAGAAAAAGTTACTATTCGGTTTGCTGGAAAAACTTATTCAACTATTACCAGGGCAGACAGTGAGTGGTCGGTAATGTTTTCACCAATGAAAGCCGGCGGACCTTACAGTATGGAAATAGATGGAAATAACCATATTGTTTTGAAAAATATTTTAATAGGAGATGTTTGGTTATGTTCCGGACAATCAAATATGGAATTACCAATGTATCGTGTACAAACACGGTACGAATCAGAAATGGAACATGCCGAGAATAATGATATAAGGCAGTTTCTTGTGCCGAATCGATATGATTTTAAAAAACCTCAAACAAAATTATCGGATGGGAGTTGGGTATCTGTAAATCCATGGACGATTCCTGAGTTTTCTGCAACCGCTTATTTTTTTGCCAGAAATCTGTATAAAAAATATCACGTGCCGATTGGTTTGATTAATGCCAGCGTTGGTGGTACACCAATCTGTGCCTGGATGAGTGAAGAAGCTCTGAAAAAATTCCCAAAGCTATTAGAAAAAGCTGATGAATATAAAAATGACAGGCTTATTAACAAGATTCAAAAAGAACATTCCCAGGTAAGAAATGTATGGGAAAAAAGTGTATGGAACCGGGATAAAGGTTTACATGGAAAGATAAATTGGTATCAAACTAATTATAATGACTCAGATTGGTCAAATATAAAGTTACCCGGCTTTTGGTCCGGTGACAGACAAAAAAATAAAAATGGGGTAGTATGGTTTCGCAAAGAGTTTAATGTTCCGACTGACCTGACAGGTATACCGGCCAGGCTTTATCTCGGTGCCATAGTTGATGCAGATTACACATATATCAATGGTGTTTTTGTGGGTTCAACGTCCTATAAGTATCCTCCAAGGATATACAATATTGCTTCCGGGTTGCTCAAACCAGGGAAAAATGTTGTTACAATACGAGTAATTAATTATTCGGGAAGAGGTGGATTTGTAAAAGACAAACCATATAAAATAGTGGCTGGTGGACAAACAATAAGTTTAAAGGGGATTTGGAAATATAAATTCGGCGTCGAGGCTGATAAGCCATTAGCAAAGTTTCCCGCTGTACAAAATCAACCCAGTGGTTTGTTTAACGGTATGATTAACCCCTTATTAAATTATACTATCAAAGGTGCGATTTGGTATCAGGGTGAATCCAATACCGGAAATCCAGGACTTCCTGATCACTATTTTGATGAATTTACCTCGATGATTAAAGATTGGAGAAATAAATGGGGTGAAGGAAATTTCCCGTTTTTATTTGTTCAATTACCTAATTATCTCAAACAGGACTCTGATCCAAATGCACCGAGTAATTGGGCGAAAGTCAGGAATGCACAGCTAAAGACTCTTTCTTTGCCAAATACAGGTATGGCTGTGACAATCGATATTGGTGAATGGAATGATGTACATCCTTCTGATAAAAATGACGTTGGGAAAAGACTTTCGCTGGTTGCTCAAAAAGTTGCTTATGGCAACAAACATATTATTGCCAGCGGCCCTGTTTACAAATCCATGAAAATAGAAGGTAATAAAGCAATATTAACATTTAAGAATATTGGTGGTGGACTTATTGTTAAAGGAAATGAGAGACTTAGAAATTTTGCTATTGCCGGCAATGATAATAAGTTTATATGGGCAAATGCAGTTATTAAAAATAACAAAGTTGTAGTTTGGAGTGACAAAATTGCACATCCGGTTTCCGTCCGTTATGCGTGGGCCGATAATCCGGGTTTCGTGAATTTCTATAATAAAGAAGGATTACCTGCTTCTCCATTCAATACCGATAATTAGTTAAACTTCGTATTTTAAATCATTCAGTTTACAAAAGCTTAGCAACTTCTGAAATCACAACGGCAGGTGAAGGAGAATTAATTATCCTTTAAAAAATTTTCTAATTAAATGTGAAGAAACGATTAAAACATGCAGGTATAAAGCAAATGGATTTAGCTTATTGTTTTGAAGCGTAATGAACGACGTAATCCATTGTTGATTGTTTAATCTGGATTTGTTGTTTCGTTCCGTCGAACCAGTTCACATCTATTGCGATAACCTTTTTAGCGGCACCCATAACCTGTACATAACTGTTTTGTGACCAATAGCCGGAACCAGACTGAATTTCCCTTCTTGGCCCTTTGGTTCCATCGGAATATACAAGACGAATGCTCGATCCGATACCGTCTTCATTGTGTTCCGGACCGACCAGGCGAATCCGGTAGCCACGTTTTTTAATCTGGTTCAGATATAATTTAACAGGGCCTCCATTTTGAGAAATGGCAAGATCCACTTTTCCGTCATTATTAAAATCCCCCAGGGCGGCACCGCGTTGGTCACCATATACTTTTATCCCGGACACATTACCAGATATTACCTTGAAATAGCCCTTACCGTCTCCTTCGAGCCATAATCCGCGTCCACTGTCAATACGTGGAATTTTGGGACGTAAATCAAAGAAATTCTGACTTAGGAATATGTCTTCATTTCCATCATTATTTACATCGGCCACGCCAACATAATTTGCTGAACTTAGTTGAGCTAAACGGGGCAGTGGGTGCGCCGTAAACGTTTTGCCATTATTAATAAAGACCATATTCTGTAACGTATTGATCTCTTTGTAATGGGCATAGGCAGCATAACTTCCCATGATATTCTTAATAGTAGAACGGGAGAATAACCTGTTATTGGAATGAGCATTACGGGTAATAACCGGTACCGATTGAAATGCATTAACTCTCAGACGGGGGACGTAACCTTTCAAGCTTTCATCATAAAAACTATCAATGATATCTATGCGGTGATCTCCATTATAATCACCATAATACAACCGTATTGGGTGCTTAAAATTGGTTTTATAGACACTGTTTAATCCCATGTTTGTAGCAACGATGTCCATTCGCCCGTCATTATTAAAATCTCCGGTAGCTACACCTTGCCACCACCCGGAATACTTGTCTAAACCCAGCTGTTTCGTTACATCATGGAATATGCCATGATCATTTCGAAATACCTTTAGAGTGCCCCACTCCGTGGTACAAATCAGGTCCGGATCATGATCATTGTCATAATCACAAAAAACGGCCGAAGTAACCATACCGATTTTTTGAAAAGTTGCTTCATTGGCTGTATCAAGAACGAATTTTCCATCAACATTTTTATATAACCTTGAGGTCGCATTTAACGGATATCCACCCGGTATGAAACGACCTCCGACAAATAAATCTATTTTCCCGTCACCATTGTAGTCGGCGGCGGCCAAAGGACCGGTTGTTGATATGAATTTATTCAATGAGTCCGCTTCAACCTTATTGGTACCTTGTGCAATCTTATAAAGATAGGCTGAAGGGACATCGGGGGAACCATTTTCAAAATTAGCATTTCCGACTGCAATCTGTTCAAAATGGCCATCCTTCCAACCGATTACTGCTGTCTGATCTACATTTGCCTTATGATTAACAGGAGGTAATTTTACCTGGTGAAAATGTCCGTCGCCGGTATTTTTAAATACGGCCGTTTCGCCACCTTTTCCCGATGTGATCCATAAGTCGTCGTAACCGTCTCCATTATAATCAATCCATGCAAGTCCCGGGCCTTCCTGACTTAATCTTTCCGGTAACAGCGGCTGAACCTGGAAATCTTTGAAAACATCTTCATGATGTATGAAATCAACTCGATTCGACACGTCTTTAAACCATGGTTTAGGTACACTTACGTGATGTGTTTTTACCTGTTTATCTTGATCAGTATTATCCGTTTTGGATTCATAGACCTCATAAATTCTATTTTTTTTAACGCTGTCAATTTTAGTTTTTGATCCACCGGGCCAGGTAATAAACAGAGTGTAATTATTTGATTTTCCATTAGCCGCGAATGTCACTTCGGGATCGGATCCAGATTCATAATCACCACCGGAAAGTAATTGTTCCTGTTGAGGTACCTTTGCCCCCGTTAATTTAATTTTTGCTCCAATAGCCTGTGTGTTGGGGGGGAGTCCTTTCAGACGAACCTCTATTCTTGGGGCGTTGGTGGTATTCTCATAAATGACCGCTTTTTGATTTAACCTATTGATTGCAAGATCGATATCGCCATCATTATCCAGGTCACCGGTTGCCATACCCTGGGAAACATCCGCATCATGAAAACCCCAATCTTTACTCTTATCGGTGAAGGTCAGATCCCCATTATTGTGGTAAACTTTATTAGTAAGTCTTAAAGGTGGGTATGCCGACAGATATTTACCAACTCTGCTTGCTCCCATTAACATTTTCTGGTAGGTACTATCCTGGGTATCCAAATCCTGTAAATCGAATTGATTGCCGGTATTAACCAGTAAGTCTTCATAACCGTCTAAATCAACATCCAAAAATTTAGTAGCCCAGGACCACCCTGTAGCGGCAACACCGCTGTAATTTGAAATTTCAGCAAATGTAGTATCTTCCCGGTTCAAATAGAGGGAATTGCGATTGTATTGCGGCTGATTGAAAATAATTCCGGCCCCCATTGAAAAGGGCACTTCAGGGACCGCTTCACGCAGTCTATTCTGATGATTCGGGCTGAGCATTTCCGTTACAAAAATGTCCGGGTATCCATCCCTGTTGATATCCGAAACGGCCATCGACATAGAAGAAAAGCTCATATTCCGGATGCTCTTTGGATTTAATTTTTTGAAAATGCCCCCTCCCTGATTTATCCATATTTGGTCGGGTGACCAGAAATCATTGCATACATATAAATCAGGTTTCCCATCCCCGTTGAGGTCAAAAAATTTAGCTGTCAGGCCCCAGTATTTTTTTAAACCTTCAGGTTTTCCGTCAGCGTTCAGGAAGTGGTGTTTCAAATCGGTTACCTTTTTAAAAACCCCTTTACCATTATTTAAATAAAGCTCATCCTGTTCACCGGTTTCTTGCCGGATTGGGGGCCTGTTTTTTCGGTAGATTATAGTAAAATAGTTCTGAAACGGTGGAATCAGCTCATATTTATCGCCGACTTTTCTGGTAGTTTCTTTCCATGTAAGCTGATCCATATTAAACGTATCAGTAACCGATTTTTTGCGATAGTTTGCAATGTAAAGATCTAAATCCCCATCACCATCAATGTCAGCCAGGGTAAGGGTTGTTGCTCCGTGACTGGGGCCCAGTCCGCTATCCGTTGAGCGGTGGAAATGACCGTGTCCGTCATTAATGAAGAGCACATTATCCTTATTTAGTGAGGTGACTAAAAGATCCAGGTCTCCGTCTCCATCCACATCAGCAAAAACGGCTCCTGTCGAATATTGGTCGGGAAGGGCAACACCGGCAGATGCGGTTATATCCTTAAAATGCATACCGCCTAAATTTTCATATAACTTATTCGGGCCATCCAGTTGGGTGAAATACAAATCAACCAGTCCATCCCCGTTGACGTCTCCTGCAGCAACACCCGATCCGTTAAGTAACAGGTGGTTTTTTTTAATTAGTGAATCTGGCAAATGATTAACAAAATCGATACCTGTTTGTTTCGCGCTCAGCTCTTTGAAACCTGTGGATCCCCAATATCCCGGATTTACGCTGGCCCATCTGTAGCCATTTTCCCGGACCCAATGCAAGCGGGAATTTGATGAACATCCGGTCAATATTCCCGCTATTAAGAATGACAATAAAAAGGTGGTTGTTCGCATCAATTTTTAAATTTGTGTTACAAGATATTGATATACAATCGCCGATTTTTTTTTAAAAAATAATATTCGTGTGTCAGCTTACGACAAATAAAAATAAAGTCAATATGCTCTGTGAAAAAAGAAAAGTTACTGTTAAATAATCAATTTGTTTTTTTTAGGAAAAAATAACCAAACCCATGAGATCAATACTGCGGAGAGAAAAGCAAAACCTACGACAAACGTTTCAAGTCGACAATTCCGATGTACAAGCAAAGGATGTGTTCAAATCAACATACAAATATCAAGAAACATAGCGTTCACTTTCGATAAACAGGCAGTATGACCAATATTGCTTGATACAAAATGTATTGATTAGAAACGGGCGGGTAAATATGGTAAAATTTTCAATTACAAATATTTACAACCTGTTAGAGACCTGATTCTTTTCAACATTGAACGAAAATACGCAAATTCTTTTTTTTCAGAAATTTAATTAAAAATAATTTTTGATTTTGTCAAGGTAAGACATTAAAATCCTAATGAGTTGTATTCTACTACGTTCTGCTGCGTACCAGTATGAGGAAATAATCATATTCCATAAAAAATGTTGTGAGTCTAATTACCGAGAAACAGGATATTCTTGATCATAAGTGGGTGAAAGGAATATGCAATGACAGTACATCCGATTTTGAGGCAATGTACCGCTGTTACTATGAACATTTATGCCAGTTTGCCTTCAGGATTGTTAAAAATCATGCTGTGGCTGAAGACTTGGTTCACAACGTATTTTTTTATATCTGGAAGAATCGTTGTGAATGGAAACCAAGGGGAACTCTTTGCACTTATTTGTATCGTGCGGTAAAAAATCAGTCTCTTAAGTACCTGGCCCATCAGAAAGTACAAAACAGAAGTGGAATAAATGACTTATCCAAACTTCCAGATTATAACAGAATGAATCCAGAAGAAAGATGTTTAGGCAATGAATTTGAGGAAGCCGTTCGAAGAGCAATTGAACAAATGCCGGAAAAACGACGGATTATATGGCTGATGCACAGGGAAGATAAATTGACCTATCAGGAAATTGCCAAAATTCTTGGATTATCTATTAAAACAGTGGAGACTCAAATGAGCCGGGCTCTCAGATTTTTGAGAACACAGTTAACTGATTTTTTACCATTAATAATTTTAATAATCCTTCATTTTCATTGAAATAGCTGTATTTCAAAAAAAAATTGAATTACCTGTAGGGGTAATCCCATACTTAGCGGTGTTTATATAAAAGTAGTAGTAATTTTAACTGTGTCGAAATGCTGGATGATCGAAGTTGGAGGTGGCTGGTTCGTTATCTCGCAAATGAGTGTAATGCTCAGGAAAAACGATCGATTGAAAAATGGATTGCATCTGATGCGAGGATAAAGAAAGAGTTAACCAATCTTAAAAAGATTTGGGATTCTTCTTTTGAAAAAAAAGAGGAATGGGACACCGATTCTGCGTGGGAGCGATTCAAAAAATATGATGCCCGTTTTTCCGGATTAACGAATTATCAGTACACTAAAAAAAAATACAAACGATTGCGTAATGCACCTGCTGGCCGTTCATTGTCCACTCCCAGGATGGTGAATTTCTACAAATGGGCAACGGTAATTTCGATTATTACAGTAAGTATTTTTATCAGTGCTACTTTTTTTAAACCGAATCAGAATACATCTGTTCCGGTTAAACCTGTAATGCAGGTAGTCACAGCTCATAAAGGAGAAAGAGTTCATCTTGTGTTGGCTGATGGTACAAAAATTCTGCTAAATGGTGACAGTAAATTGAAGATACCTCAACATTTTTCTGATTCTACCAGGGAGGTTTACCTTAAAGGTGAGGCGTACTTCGAAGTCGCTCATCAACCGGGCAAACCATTTCTTGTTCATGCAGGCCACACTGTTACACGGGATTTAAGCACCCGGTTCGTTGTCCGGTCGTATCCCGAATCAGGTCGTACTCGTGTAATTGTATCGGAGGGTAAAGTGGCGATGCATGAAGCAGGTATCGCTAATGTTGATCATGTTAACCAACGTCCCGCAGCGATCATATCAGCTGATCATATCGGGATTATGAAAAAAGACGGCAGTATACAAGTAACGCGTGTCAGGAATTTAATGTATTGGATGGGTTGGACGGAAGGCAAACTGGTGTTCAACAATACCTCTCTTCATCAAGTAATTAAAAAGCTTGATCGGTGGTATGATTTGAATATCACGCTGAAAGACTCGACGATTACAAATCGGCGGCTAACGGCAACATTTTTCGAAAGTCAACCAATGCATGAAGTACTTGACGCAGTCGTATTGTCACTAGACTTAAAATATACTGTAAAAAATCGCTCAGTCGTGTTATATCGCAACAAATAACCATCCTTAATCATAACGGATAAAACCTATGACAGATATGGATAAAAACAGATACTATGTAATAGGACGGATTGTGGTTCCTCTTATATTAATGACGCTTTTAGTTTTTGATATGGGATTAGCACAAGCCCGAAGTATGCAAAACAGGAGTATGCAGAAAACTGGAAAAAATGAAAAAGAATTTGTTCCATTATTCTGGTATACCAGTGCATTGACTAGCAATTCAGTATATAACAAATTGATAACTGTTTCCCTGGATCATGTATCTTTGGAAAGCGCTATCAGAGAAATTGCCAAAAAAGGAGGGGTAAACTTATCATATCGTGCGGGCAAATTGCCCAACCGAACTGTGACTGCCAAATTAACAAATGTTTCAGTTATGGAGGCTGTAAATAAGGTATTATCCGGCACAGATATAAAAGCGCTTGGTTCTCCCAATAATCAAATTGTATTGGTGAGGAAATCGGACAGCGAACTTATAGATTCCTCTAATCAAATAAAACAACAAGTAACGATTTCTGGGAGAGTTATTGATTCCAGTACTAAAGAAGCGCTTCCCGGCGTGAATATTGTTATAAGAGGCACAACGTCTAGGTACTGCCACGGATAAAAACGGTAAGTATACATTAAATGTACCTAACCTGAAAGATACACTTGAAGTATCCTATATAGGGTACAAAACACAGACTATTCCTATAAATGGCAGAACTAAAATTAATGTTGCTTTAGTAAACCAGGCTGTTTCAGGTGGACAACTCGTGGTAGTTGGTTACGGAACACAGGAAAAAACAACCCTGACGGGTTCAGTGAGCCAGGTTGAAGGTAGTTCTCTTGCCAAGGCCCCGGTAACCAATATTTCGACTACGATTGCCGGTAATGTAGCCGGTGTTAGTATGTCATCTCAAACCGGTCAACCGGGTCAGAATGATCCGAAAATTCGTGTTCGGGGTATATCTACCATAGGAAATGGCCAACCTCTGATCGTTGTTGACGGGATCAAAAGGGATAATCTTAATGAGATAGATCCCAATACGATAAAATCGGTTACTGTCCTGAAAGATGCCGCAGCAGTGGCCCCGTACGGTATGGGTGGAGCCAATGGGGTAATTCTTATAACCACCAAGTCTGGGGAAATCGGCAAGCCGCAATTCTCATTACACACCGAGTATGGGTATTCAACTCCTACCTATTATCCCAAGATGCTCAATGCCCAGGATTATATGAAACTAACCAACGAGGCTTATTTAAATGAAAATCCGGGAGCAGCAGCCTCAACTCTGCCTTATTCAAAAGATTTGATTGCCAACTATGCAAAATTAAATGCCCAAAATCCTGATAAATACCCCATAACGAATAATGCGGGGAAAATTTATGAGAATTTACATCCCCCACAAATGAAGACAGATTTGCAGATGAGTGGTGGGAACAAAGCAATAACCTATTATGCAGCCCTGGGGTTCAATAACCAGGACGGGATGTTCTACAATGTTAACTATCGCAGATATAGCTATACGGTAAATGTCGATGCCAATGCGACTCCCACAACCAAAGTTCATCTTTCCGTTATCGGAGCTGTAGAAAGTACAGGTAGTGTTGATGCCGCCACTTCAACTTCTAACCTTTTCCGTGCCGGTTTCAAGTACAGACCTGTTGTAAACATGTATTACAGCAACGGCCTTTGGGGACAGGATGCCGGTAACTCCCCTATAGGTATGATTAAATCGGGAGGTTATAATAATAATAACAATAACACGCTGCTGACCAAGATTATGATCGATCAGAAGCTACCCTTTATTCCAGGGATTAAGTGCCAAATTGGCTTTAGTTACGATCCAAATCAAATATTATTTAAGCAGTATCACAGACCGTTTTATTTCTGGGCACAAGACCTCTACGACAAATCCACCCACGTACACGCAAGGACAAGCTACCTCGGATAATGGTGCACCTTCGTACACGTACTTTACTGAGGCATTTTTTAAAGCCCAGCATTTTACTTATCAGGCTTACCTGAATTATAAAAATGATTTCGGCAAAAATCATATTACGGGACTTGTGGTGGCAGAAGCCCGCAATAGCAAGTACACTGATTTTTCGGCCACTCGTACTCATTATCTACTTAATATTGATGAGTTGAACTTAGGCCCATCGAACAAGGATTACTTTGATAATTCAGGAGTCGACTCAACCAGCAGCCAGTTCGGACTTGTTTACTCTGTAAATTACAATTACGACGGTAAATATCTGTTACAGGCTACTGGCCGTTATGACGGAAGCTATTACTTTGCTCCCGGACACCGTTGGGGCTTTTTCCCGGCTTTTTCTGCTGGATGGGTGATATCTCAGGAAAAATTCATAAAACTGCCGAAAGTAATCAGCTTTTTGAAGTTAAGAGGATCCTGGGGTAAGTCCGGAAACCTGGCTGGAGCTGCCTATCAATACCTGAATGGATATGATCTACAGGCAAATGATTACGCTTTTGGAAGTGGAGTTCTGGTGCCCGGCTCACGTATAAGTACCGAATCGAATCCCAATATTACGTGGGAGATAGCCAAATCGTACGATGTCGGTTTGGATGCTAATTTTTGGAACGATGCATTGACACTTAATCTCGACTATTTCCATGAAAAAAGAACGGGTATGTTATTGCCACCGGCCGTTACGGTACCTGTAGAATATGGCTTAAAATTATCGCAGGAAAATGCGGGTATTATGTCGAACCACGGATTTGAAGCAACCGTTGATCTTAATTCACGTTCAATTAGGTGACGGGTCTATTTTGGCTTATCCGGTACATTCAGTTATGCCAAAAACAAGATGTTACAGATATTTGAGACAAGTGCAACGCTGAACAATCCTAATCGTAGCAGAACCGGAAGAGCATACCAAACTCCTTTTGGACTTCATGCAATCGGTATTTTCACTACCGCTGACGATAAAGACGGAGACGGGATAATCGATGCCAAAGATGGATATAATGTTACACAATTCGGGACATTACATCCGGGTGATATTAAATATGCCGATATCAATCATGACGGTAAAATTGATTCAAAAGATAATGTACCTATTGGTAATCCTCCGGATCCGGAAATTACGTTTGGTCTTACGCCCACGCTTTCATGGAAGGGATTCGATCTCAGCATGTTATTTCAGGGATCCGCCCTCTCAAGTGTGAATGTAAACGGTTTTTATACGGTTCCTTTCAACAATAACGACAGCAATACTGCATATCAGTACTACAATAATCGCTGGACACCAACAAATCAGAATGCTATGTATCCGCGGGCTACACCATCTCCGGATGCCAATAATAATCAAACTTCTGATTTCTGGATGGTAAACAATGCTTACGTAAGACTGAAAACAGCCGTGCTTGGCTATACGCTTCCACGCAGTATCACCAATAAACTGAGTATCAGGAAGCTGAGGATCTATTTATCCGGACAGAATTTGTTCACCGTAAGCAAGCTTAACTTTATGGATCCTCAAATCACCGTTAATTCTGCTTTTCCGCAGTATCCCCTTCAGACGATATACACCTTAGGGATAAACATAAATTTCTAGATTTTTAATTGAAAAAATTAACAGAGGCCAGACATGACTAACGTAAGAAGTAAAATAGTAAACCTCTTGATTGCCGGTGTGATATTAGCCAGTATGTATGCCTGTAATGGTGTTAATAATTTTCTTAACAACCAGAACAAGGCCAAGCTGACTGATCAAACGCAGTGGCAATCGGAGAACACCGCCGACATCTTTCTTAATGATGTTTATGGTAGCATGAATATCCTGTATAATTCGCCTGAAAGTTTGGATAATTTTACAGATTTCAACGATGCCGGAACCTATTACGGTTCCTGGAACTGGAAAAAAGGTATTGTAACCACTTCAAGTTATTTTGGAATTTGGGGCGGACAGGCCGGTCCTGGAGACCTTGTAAACTGGGATGATTCTTATACCAAAATCCGCAGGGCTAATACGTTTATAAGCGAGGTAAGGAGCCACGCCAAAAACTTTAATGCAGATTGGATGCACATGCGGATTGATGAAGCAAGATTTCTGAGAGCCTTCTTTTATTACAGGTTATGGGCTCATACCGGTGGGTTACCCATCATTACCGTACCCTTGGACAGAAATACCATGGACAGCACGCAGATATACCAAAAAAGAGCCACGTATGAGCAGACCTTTAACTTTATTGTTACCCAGCTGGACTCCATCGTAAACGACGGTTATTTGCCCATCAAATACAATCAGGGCGATAAAGACGCTGGTCGTGTTACGTTGGGAGCCGCTTTAATGCTCAAAGGCTGGGTACAGTTAATGGCAGCCAGTCCTGCTTATAATGCTCCTGTTCCTGCTGTGGGTTCTAACCCGAACGATTGCTGCGGTTTTGGAAATTATAAAAAAAGCCGGTGGGCAGATGCCGCTGCAACTTTTAAGCAGTTTATTGATAACTATGGTAACGGAAATCCTTATTCGCTGTTTCCGGATCTGAAGAGCCTTTGGTATGAAAGTAATAAGTATAACTCTTCAGTGATATGGGATCGTCAGGTCGTTGCCGATAACCCAGGTTCCAATTATGAACAGTTCGGAGGGCCGGTATTCGTTAATGGTGTTTATGTAAGCTTGGGGTAACTACGATCCTACACAGGAGCTGGTAGACAAGTATTACATGGCCAATGGAAAGCCGATTACCGATCCTACTTCCGGGTATGATCCACAAAATCCCTATGTAAATCGTGATCCGCGTTTCTACGATTGGGTCGTTTATAATGGAGCACCGTACGATATGGCCTGGATGTCTAAACCGGATACGATCTATACCTGGATCAATAAGGTAAAACCGTCGCTTAACCAAATAGATTTCGGTTCCAGTGATGTCGGTAACACCGGGTACTATTCCAAGAAGAAGTTAAATCCGCTTGTACGTCCGGGTGGAAGCAAAAGCGGTGCAAACTGGATTTATTTTCGCTATGCTGAAGTATTACTCGGGTATGCCGAAGCTCAGAATGAAGCCGTTGGCCCGGACGCATCGGTTTATGATGCGGTCAATAAAATCAGGGAAAGAGCCGGTATACCTGACCTGGCGCCAGGTATGAATCAGGATCAGATGAGAAGAGAAATCCATCAGGAACGGGATGTTGAGTTATCATATGAAAATAAAAGGTTCTGGGATATCATACGATGGGGCATTGCCGATAGTGTGATGAACCAGGATCATCATGCCATGGTAATTCAAAACACGCATCCTTCGGATAACAGTGGGGTGTGGACCTATACCCCAACGCTTCTGGGACATCCTCATACATTCCATCAATACATGTACCTGGATCCAATTCCACAGAACGGTAATAGATCAGAATCCTGAAATAACACAAAATCCTGGTTACTGATAGCAACAATAAATGCTTAAGTTGCAGTAGCAAATCGTAAATCCGGACACAAATTATTTTTAGAAATAATTATGTGTCCGGATTATGATTTTAAAAAAATCGAGATTTCCGTTTAATATGGGATGATATTTGATATAGCGCAGCCTTATGTATTAAATGCATGAAGACTGCGCTATTACCATTTAATCTCGACCAAAAGGAGGTATACATTTTGTTTCAAGATGTGTACATGTTTACTAAATCTTTAAACATAGTTATATGAAAAAGCCAAATAAAAAAGTATTACAATTTCGCAAGAGTGGCTCCTATATGTCTGTTTGTGTGTCTGCTGGTTGCGGTGTTTAGCAACCAGCAGCTACGCGCAGAAAGCGCCGGAGTCACCCGGTTCACCAATCACTGCGGTTCATAAGAGAAAGAAAAAACCGATCTACCTGGATACGCATTACAGTTTTCGGGAACGGGCCGCGGACCTGGTCTCGCGCATGACCCTGGCCGAAGAGGTCAAGCAGCTGCGGACCAATTTTGCCCCGGCTATTCCGCGGCTGGGGGTGCACCAGTACTATTACTGGAGTGAGGGCCAGCACGGGATCAACGCGATGTTCGGCAACCTTCATAACGGGGAGCCCAAAAGCCGGAACCGGTTTGCCTACGGCGCCCCGAAGGCGACGAGCTTCCCGGTCAACTTTGCCACGGCGATGAGCTGGGATCCCCAATTAATCTACCGGGAGACCCAGGCGATATCCGATGAAGCCCGCGGGTTCACCGATAAATCGCTGTTTGGGAAAGCCCAGAATAACCTGGGAGAGTCCCGTGAGGACTACGGGAACCTGGTCTACTGGGCACCGACGGTGAACCTGGACCGGGATCCGCGCTGGGGCCGCAATGATGAAGCCTTTGGAGAGGATCCGTTCCTGGCCTCCCGGATGGAAGCGGCTTTTGTGGACGGTTTCCAGGGCCAGACCATGGATGGGAAGTCCCAGACGGGCTATTTAAAAGCGGCGGCCACGGCCAAGCACTTTGCCCTGAACGATATCGAGAACAACCGCCGGGGCATCTCCTCGGACGCCCCGGATGAGGCTATCCGGGATTATTATACCGCCCCGTTCCGCTACCTCATCGAGCACGCCCATGTAGCCGGGCTGATGTCCTCGTACAACGCGATTAACGGAACCCCGGCGGTAGCCAATACCTACACCATCAACGAACTGGCCCAGCGGACCTTCGGGTTCAACGGCTATATTACCTCGGATTGCGGGGCGGTGGCGACCATCTATCTGAAGTTTCCGGACGGGCATAACTGGGCACCTCCGGGCTGGTCGGTCAAAGACCGGGGCGACCATACGGTATGGGTCAACGACCGGACCGGGGAGACCGTCCCGAGCGCGGCCGGAGCCCAGGCGTATGCGGTCCGGGCCGGAACCGACCTGAATTGTACCGGAACCGATTACACCCTGGCCAATATAGAGGCGGCCATCCGGGCGGGAATCCTGAGCAAAGATGTGCTGGACCGGGCCCTGACCAAGGTCTTCACCATCCGGATGAGAACCGGGGAGTTCGACCCGGCGAATAAGGTTCCCTACAATAAGATTACCAAAGCGGTTATTCAAAGCCCGGCCCACCAGAAACTGGCCGAAGAAGTGGCCGAGAATACCCTGGTGCTGCTGAAAAACGACCCGATAAAAGGGACGAATAAACGCCTGTTGCCGGTGGATGGCTCCAAACTGCATAAAGTGGTGATTGTCGGTAACCTGGCCAATAGGGTAACCCTGGGCGGGTATTCGGGTAATCCTACCCTAAAAGTGGATGCGGTAAAGGGCATCACCAACGAGGTGAAAGCCATGAATCCTAATGCCGAGGTCATCTTCGACAGTACCGGGACCTCAACGACGGCGACCAAGCCGGCCTGGCTGAGTGATAAAACCAAGTCCGATATAAAAAGTGCGGATTTAGTGGTTGTCTTTGTCGGAACCGATGAGACTATCTCACGGGAAGGCCATGACCGGGCGAACCTGGCTATGCCGGGTAATTACGACTCGATGATCTACCAGGTGGCTGCCTTGGGCAACCCGAATATGGTCCTGGCGATCCAGGCGGTCGGCCCGGTTCAAATCAGTTATATTAAGCACTACTTCCCGGCGATCGTGTTCAGCAGTTATAATGGCGAGAGCCAGGGCACGGCACTGGCACGGGTGCTGCTGGGCAAGAAGAATCCGGGCGGACACCTCGACTTCACCTGGTACCGCAACGATACCCAGCTTCCCAGTAAATCCGACTATTACCTGACCCCGCGTCAAACCAATGGCCTGGGCCGTACGTATATGTATTTCAAGGGTAACCGGGTCGGAAATTTCCGTCATTTTACCCTGGTACCCCCTACCTATCCGTTTGGTTATGGCCTGAGTTACAGTCGGTTCAGGATTTCCAATGTTTCGGTATCCTCGGGTGAAATCACCCCCAACGACAATGTTCAGGTCAGCTTCGATGTGAAGAATACCGGGGATGAAACCGGGGCCACGGTTGCCCAGCTGTATGTGAGCTCCCCGAAGGTAAAGGGCAAACAGCTCCCGAATATACGCCTTGAAGGATTCCGGAAGACCGAGGACCTCCGGCCCGGACAGACCCAGCATATCGTGCTGAACGTAAAGGCCGAGAACCTGGAATTCTGGGATGAAGGGGAAATGAAAAATGTGGTCTACAACGGCAGCTATGAGTTCAAGGTAGGCTATAATTCCAGCGACATAGCGGATTCGGCCCGGGTGACTATTCAAGGGCAGCTGACCCCGAAGATCAGGTATGTGACGGTACAGCCTCCCAAAATGATTTATCATGTAGGGGAAACCATAAACCTGCATGGTAAAAACAAATGGATCAAAAACGTTACGAATCCGGCCCGGGAACAAGTGCATGCGGTGGCCGACAACATCATCGAGGCGGCCAATAATGACGGTTCGTTTGTGAACCTGAAGGGAAAAGAAATAAAATACAGCAGCGATAACAGCTCGGTAGCCACGGTAAGTGATACCGGTATGGTCAAAGCCCGGGGACAGGGCGTGGCCACCATTACCGCAACCGTAGACGGTGTCTCCGGTTCAACCGTTATCGTCGTGAAATAAAAACATAAATTAGAAATCTAAGGGTATTCTATATGTATGTAAGGGAATTCTGTTAATTCATTGGAAAAGGGAACTGAATGGCTGAAAAAACAGCGTTAATAGTTCAAACTAACAGTTTATGGACAGTTTTCCGTATATTTCTTAACCAAAGATGATATCCATAATTTCAACAACGGAGCAGTTTATGTTAACGGGGCATGTATGATATTCGGAGAATGAAGCATGCCATTAAGGAATAAATAACACGGCTTCTTATTATAAAGTAGTTTATTCCTATTTATACACTATTAATCATTAATGTTTTTTTGCCGGGAAATTTCAATCATATTGAATTCCCGGCTTTTTTTTTGTGACATTAGGAATGGATATAAATATTTACATTGCCTGTCTATTTTATACATGATCTTTCTGTTATAGTATTCTTAATTAGAATATTTTTTTTAAGTTTTCCGGAACTATGCGAAAAGAACTTGTCTATAAAGTCAGGCATACATTTAATTAACTTAAAGATCATGACAAAAGATTACCATAGAATAAAATATATTAGCCTGTTAATCGGCATTGTCTCACTTCAGCTCATAAACAGTAGTTTTTGCTATGCACAGAAAGATCTTTTCTTTTTGATCGGGCAATCTAATATGTCTGGCCGCGCACCTATATTGTCGCGGGATACGTTGACTTTAAAACATGTTTATTTATTAAATAATGAGGGGCAATGGGTCCCGGCTTCAAATCCTTTGAATCGTTTTTCAAATATTCGGAAATCAATTTCAATGCAAAAATTGGGTCCTGGTTACAGTTTTGCGAAGGCTTTGAGTTCTCATTTACCTGGGCACACTATTTATCTTGTCGTTAATGCCCACGGAGGCTCCACAATTGCTGAGTGGCAAAAGGATGGGGCTTATTATAACCGTTCTCTAAAACGGATTCGAATTGCAATGAAAACCACTCAATTAAAAGCGATAATCTGGCATCAGGGTGAATCCGATTCTAAAAATGCTTCAACTTATATGAATAAGCTTAAAAAAATGGTCACTGATTTTAGAAAAGATCTGGGAATGCCAAATTTACCTTTTATTGCCGGGGAAACCGGACAATGGAAGCCTGTTCATAAAAAAATAAATAAGGTGATTGATACGATACCACAGAATATCAGTAATTCTGCGGTCGTTTCATCAAAAGGATTGTCTCATATTGGAAGTATTTCAAATCCCCATTTTAATGAATCTGGTCAGCTTATATTTGGAAGGCGTTACGCTGAGAAAGTTTTAGAAATGGTTTATCATAATCAATAGTATACCATTATACCATCGAAATTGGAATTGAATATGATAGTGGGTATGGAAATTATGATTAGAAGTGGGGATAAAATAATCAATGTTTCTCCATACCCACTTTGCCTAATATAGCTAACCTTATTAGCAGCTTCTGCATACCGTAGCGATACATCATCAAGTCGCATCAGAAACGAACCGTAATTATCTCTATTTGGAATGATCGTTGGCTGCTGGTGAGTAAGCGTTATTAACTAAAAATAATTCGGGTTACTCCCGGCATAAATTATTGTTATACGTATGGATTGATTTCTTTAACCAGAGATCACATACTTGTCAAATAAACTTTTATTATCCAGGTCAGAATATACGAATACCACCTCTGTACTTATTCCTGCTGCCAGGATCGTTAGTTCCTAAGAACCCTAAATCAAAAAAGAAAACGGAATGAAAACAGATTTTTAAGAAATCCCCCGGCAAATATTGCTATGTCACCGGGGGAGTATATTTCAGGCAAATCTATTTATAATATTTTCGAATAATTCCTGTTGTCCACTGCGGAGTTTTGGTTCTCCGGTTTTGACAGCGTAATCTTTTAGGGAGCCCAGATCCAGTTTGCCTTCCTCGAATTTTTTACCATCACCTGAATCAAAAGACGAATACCGTTCGGTAATCATATCTTTATACGGTGAATCACTAAGTACTTTATCTGCAGCGATAAGCGCACGGGCAAAGGTATCCATTCCGCCAATATGGGCATAAAATAAATCCTCTAAGTCGGTGGAGTTTCTTCTTGTTTTTGCATCGAAATTTATGCCGCCACCCTGGAAACCGCCAGCTTGCAAAATGATCAGAAATGCTTCGGTTAATTCGTAAACATTAGTTGGGAATTGATCGGTATCCCATCCGTTTTGATAATCACCACGATTAGCATCGATACTGCCCAGCATACCGGCCGCAGCGGCAACCTGTAATTCATGCTGGAAAGTGTGTCCGGCCAAAGTGGCATGGTTCACTTCGATATTCAGTTTAAAATCATTATCCAAACCATAATGCCGTAGGAATCCAACGACTGTTGCAGCATCATAATCATATTGATGTTTGGTTGGTTCACACGGTTTGGGTTCAATAAAGAAAGTACCTTTGAACCCTTGGCTGCGTGCATAATCCCTTGCTTTAGACAAAAATTGGGCCATGTGGTCTTGTTCTCTTTTCATATCGGTATTCAGGAGAGACATATAACCTTCACGTCCGCCCCAAAACACATAATTTTCACCATCCAGAGCAATCGTTGTATCTAAAGCTTGTTTTACCTGTGCTCCGGCATGTGCCACTACAGCAAAATCGGGATTTGTTGCGGCACCATTCATATAGCGCGGATTAGTAAACAGGTTAGCGGTTCCCCAAAGAACTTTTATGCCGGTAGCTTTCTTCTTTTCCCGGGCATAATCAACTATAGACTGAAGTCTTTTTTCTGATTCAGCAAGGGTGGCGGCTTCGTCAACCAAATCATAGTCGTGGAAACAGAAGAAATCCAGTCCCAATTTAGTCATAAACTCAAAACCGGCATCCATCTTATCTTTTCCCCGTTGAACAGGATCTGAAGATTCCAGCCATGGAAATATTTTTGTACCAATGCCAAATGGATCGTTTCCAAGATTTCCGAAAGAATGCCACCATGCGCATGCGAACCGGAAATGATCTTTCATTTTTTTCCCGGCTACTATGGTATCCGGATTATAGTATTTGAATGCTAATGGATTTGAAGAGTCCGGGCCTTCAAATGGAATTGAAGAAATCCCTTTGAAATATTCTTTTTCACCAATGAGTGGTTTCATAATATAAATATCTGATTTTATTATGTGTTTGTTACTGTTACTTGGATATTTCCGGAATAAGAAGCTCCTGGTTGGATGCGTAGTAAGCGGTCGCCTGTATTAAAAGCATTTATTCCGGAAGTAATAGGTTCAATCGCAATCGACTCTCTATTCGGTGGAATAAAAATGTGTACGTAAGGAAACATATGGTCCGGTATTACATCTATTCTAAATCGGTCAAGCTGAGAGAAAAGAGATATGTGCCGATCGCGGTTATTTGCTAATTGAAAACTCGTATCTAACTTAATATCGCTTATTATTTTACCGTCCGTGAAATATTTATCCGTTTTCAGGTTACCTGTCGGAAGCAATTTATCATCGACGATTATCCGTTTTTCTGAAGGAAAGCGTAATTCGATGTCATTTACAGAACGATGGAATGTAAAATAGGGATGCCAGCCCCAGCTCAGTGGAGCTTCATCATTCCCGATATTACAAATTGAAAATTCAAGATTTAAGTTGTCAGTGCCATTAAGCCGATACCAGATATGAACGTCAAAATCAAAAGGATAGAAAGTGTGTTCACTCCGGTATTTATATAATAAGTGTATGCAACTACTATTATCAAGGATATTGTAATCGACTAACTCAACAGGTTCATTGTATAGAAAACCATGCAATGCATTACCGGTTTGAGGTTCATTGATTGGAAACTGATAATCTGTGCCGCTAAATCGATACTGTCCCTGGGCAAGTCGATTTACAAAAGGAAATAAAAAGACATTGTGATAATAAGTATCATTTTGCAGGTCATCATAGTTGAGATAACCTTCTATAATTTGATGGCCATTCAACAATAATTTATTAATTTTACCACCTAATTCAGGTATAATCTGGATTTCATGACCCGCAGATTCGTTTGTCAGAGTAATTACATCGAACGTGCCGAATTTATCAAAATGGAGCTGGTTTGTGCTCCCATTTGAATCATAAGGGTAGGGCTTGTTTCCAGTCTTCATATAAATCACTGTAAATTTTCATTTTTTCGGATTCAGGTTCTATATATTCGATTTGTTGTAACGATTCGAACGGTTCATCAATAGTTGAATAAAATCCATATCCCAAAGCAGCTCCTCTAGCCGCACCAGCAGATCCATCGGTGTCGTATAATTCAATAGGAGTTTGAGATACATTCGCAAATATTTCTCTAAAAATTTTACTTAAGAACAGGTTGGCATGACCGGCTTTTATAGTCTTGCTTTGATAATTCAATCCTTTTAAGACGTCAAATCCAATCATTAAAGCATAAACAATTCCTTCCATACCTGCTCTCAGTACATGTTCGGCATTGTGGCGGTTGAAATCGAGTCCGTTTAAATGTGCATTCACCATCCGGTTACCCAAGACTCGTTCTGCGCCATTACCGAATGGATAAAATCTAAGGCCATCAGCTCCGGGTTGAGCTTTCGCCGAAATGTCATTCATGGAATTGTATGTTATTACGGATCCGCCGGTATTCAGAATTCTTTTCAACCAGCTGTAAAGTACTCCTGTTCCGTTTATACAAATCAAAACGCCATTTCTGCGGGAATCCTCATCGTCATTCACATGAAGGAACGTGTTAATCCTGGATTGGGGATCATAAAGATTTTCATCCGTGACGGCGTAAATAACGCCGGATGTTCCTGCTGTCGCGGCCACTTCACCGGGGTGAACAACGTGCAGGGAAAAAGCATTATTAGGCTGATCTCCGGCACGGTAGGTGATTTGAACATCTTTGCTCATACCTAGTTCGTCGGCAACTTTGGCAGATATTTGACTTTGGTGGCCTATAGCGGGTACAACCGGCGGAATTTGATCTTTTTCAAATCCAAAGAAGGAGAGCAAAGATTTGTTTACCGTACGTTCTTTAAAATCCCAAAAGATGCCTTCCGATAATCCGGTGTTAGTTGTATTCACTGTGCCCGATAAGCGATAAGCTAAGTAATCGCCCGGCAGCATCCAGTATTGAATGCTTTTATAAGAATCGGGTTCCTGATCCTTAACCCAGGCCAGCTTTGCTGCCGTGAAATTACCCGGTGAATTCAGCAAATGCTGCAATGAATATTCCTGCCCCAAATTTTCAAATGCCTGTTGTCCATAGGGTACGGCCCGGCTGTCGCACCAGATAATTGCAGGGCGCACACATTGTCCTGCGGCATTGACGGTTACCAGTCCATGCATTTGATAAGAAATACCAATGGCTTTGATATCTTTGGGATTGACATCGGTTTTCTTTAACGCTTTGTTATAGGCCGTGACGAAATGTTTCCACCACATCTCAGGGTCTTGTTCGGCCCATCCGGGCTGAGGTGCTTCGATAATTTGCTCCTGATCGGGAGCATGGCTTTGACCTAAAACTTTTCCTGCTTCAGCATCGAAAACAGATACTTTTATGGAAGAACTTCCCAAGTCTATTCCCAAAAATATCATATCCTTACCTCTGCTATGTTAAAACTTGAATTCATCAAACTCTTAGTGTTCCGTTAGTAATTATTGTTACTGTTAATTTAAAAATCAGGAGACCATGTCAGGTTTGGTTTCCGGCTTCTTTTTCCAAAGATGTTCCATTTCTTCCAGAGAACGTCCTTTTGTTTCGGGAACCATTTTCCACATAAACAGTGCTGACAGAAGTCCCATTATTCCGTAAATCCAATAGGCAAATCCATGATGAAACAGATTATTCAGGCTTGTAGAACTGTTCATGATTGGAAAAGTCCAGGAAACAATGAGATTGGCTACCCACTGCGCGGCAACAGCTATAGACATTACACCACGAATAGAGTTTGGAAAGATTTCCGCCAGCATAACCCAGGTAACCGGACCCCATGAAACGGCAAAGGAAGCGGTATAGACCAGCATAAGAATTAATGCCATCATCCCGACATTTTGCGCATAGAATAAAAAGCCCAGAAAAATCATAGAGAAGGCCATACCCATTGATCCTATGATCATCAGTGGCTTACGGCCAAATCCATCGACCGTGAAAATTGCGATAACTGTAAAAGTTAAATTCACCAATCCGACGATGATCGTTTGCATCAGGGACGTATCCATTCCCGAACCCATGTTGCGAAATATCTCAGGTGCGTAATAAAGCACGACATTGATTCCGACGAATTGTTGGAAAACGGATAAAAGGATACCAATAATTATCAGGACTCCCCCAAATGAAAGCCATGGAGCCGATTTTTGGTATAAACTGGCTTTGATTTCTGATAGAACGATTTCAGCTCGGTGTTCACCAACTAATTTATGCAAAACTTTTTGAGCTGCTTCCGGTTTGTCAACCAGTACCAGGTAACGCGGAGTTTCAGGAACAAAGAACAGCGAGACAAAAAACAAAAAGGCCGGAATCGTTTCCGAAGCAAACATCCAGCGCCAACCGATAGTATTCAGCCACTCACTATTCCCCTGGCGGGCAATAAAGTAGTTAACAAAATAGACCATGAGCATACCAAAAATAATGGCAAATTGATTCCAGGAGACTAATTTTCCCCTGATTTCAGTTGGAGCGATTTCGGCGATATACATCGGTACGATCATCGATGCCATTCCGACGCCAATACCACCAATAACCCGGTAAAAAATAAATGAACTGATTACTTCGACGTGCATAAAGTTTATGACATCGGGGATGCCCGAACCGATGGCCGATATGGTGAACAGTACCGCGGCCAGCAACATCGCTTTCTTTCTTCCCATTTCCTGGCTCAGATAGCCGGCCACAGAACCCCCAATGATACAACCAACAAGGGCGCTTGAAATCGTAAAACCAGTAATGGCATTCGCCATGCCTTCAGTGAGGACATCCGGTAACATCCAAAATCTGAAATACCAGATAAACCATGCCAGAATGACCAGAATGACGGAATATATACCGCCTTTTTTCTGATCAAAAAGTTTAAAGAGAAAGCTTGAGGTTAGTAATACTATGATTGCAAGACAAAGAGTTACAATAATTTTATACTGAAAGATTACGTTCGTTGCAACGGTGGCATTGTTCATCAGAGGTTGAACGAAAAATGTTTTCAGGGCGCTGGTGGTTCCTGAGATTACAGCGGTGTCGTAACCGAATAATAATCCACCCAAAGTAGCGACAAGGGTAAGTACAGTTACATAAAGAATATTGTGTTCTGAATTATTTTTGAGATTATCAGACATTTGAATATTAATCGGTTACAGTTAAATGAATGTGTTGTAAATCAGCATTTCTTGAAGATGATCCGAGCATGATTTCAAACGCGCCGGGTTCTACGCCATAATGCATATTGACATTATAATAGGCCAGTGTTTCGGGGGTGATTTTGAATGTAACAGTCCTGGTCTGTCCGGGTTGTAAATCTATTTTTTGGAATCCTCTAAGTTCTTTAACCGGACGAGATGCGGAACTATACAAATCGTGGATGTATAATTGAACGACTTCCATTCCTTCACGATGGCCGATATTGGTGACCGGTATGGAGACACTCACAGAATCGGTTTTACTCATCGTCTGGTGTGATATGGAAGGTTTCCCAAATTTGAAATTGGTATAGCTCAAACCATAACCGAAATGGAATAATGGATTGTTGTTGGCGAAGAGATATTTTCGGCGTGCTGAAGGTTTGTAATCATAGTAATCAGGTATTTGGCCAACAGATCTGGGGAATGTGATGGTCAGTTTGCCACTCGGGTTGACGGTCCCAAACAATGTTTTGGCAACGGCATGCCCGGTTTCTTGTCCTAAATACCAGCATTCGAATATCGTCGGGACCTTTTTAACCAGGTTCGTAACAGCCAGAGGGCGTCCATTAAACATGAGAGCTACGATAGGCTTTCCGGTTTTGGCAAGTTCGTCTATTAACTTATTTTGCAAACCGACCATTTGAAGATTATCCCGGTCACCTAAATGCGTATCAGCCCAGGCTTCCCGGGATGTTTCTTCATTTCCCCCTATGGCTAAAATGATTATATCAGAATTTTTTGCAACTTTTACGGCTTGTGCAATTCTCTGTAAATCTTTTGTGGTATCACTCAACTCGACTTTGTCACGTGACCAGCCTTCCGTTTTCGTTATTTTACAACCAATAGAATAGGTGACATCGGCTTTGTTTCCCACATAATCTTTAATACCCTGCAAAACAGTTACAAAATATTTGGGTTTATTGCTATATCCACCTAATAAAACACGATTGGCATTTGGTCCGATTACAGCGATTTTTTTGTATTTCTTCAAATCAATAGGAGCCAGATTAGTCGAGTTTTTTAACAGAACGATGCTTTGTTCTGCCATTTTTTCAGCCAGTTTGGCATGTTCAGGATCATTCGTTTCCTTCATGGCTTCTTTAATATTGCCATAGGGATGATCGAACAGTCCAAGTTCAAACTTAAGTTTCAGAATATGACTGACGGCACTGTCGATGACTCCTTCTGTGATAAGACCTTTTTTTAGGGCATCTTTTAAAAGAGGATAACTTTGTGGATCGGGAAGTTCAGAATCGACCCCGGCTTTGATAGCCTGGATGCCGGCTTCCTCCAATGTCGCCGCTGTATGGTGGGCCGTCATTAAATCACTGATTCCGTTGTAATCGGAAATGATAGCTCCTTTATAATGCCATTCTTTTCTGAGCACATCATTTAGCAGCCAGACATTCGAATGGGATGGAACTCCGTCAATCTCGTTATAGGAAGCCATTATACTGTAAACAGGAGTCTTATCAATAATCATTTTAAAAGGATAGAGAAAGGTGTTTCGCAGCGTATTTTCACCAACACTAACAGGCGCCATATTCCGGCCACCCAGAGGATCACCGTAAGCAGCGAAGTGCTTCAATGTCGCGAGTACGTGATGACTGTCAATTTTTGGACCTGGTCCCTGAAACCCTTCGACAGCGGCCAACCCCATCCGGCCTGCCAGATAGGGATCCTCGCCGTATGTTTCCCCGGTACGTCCCCAACGTGGGTCCCTGGCCAGATTGACGACCGGTGCCAGAACAAATCCGGTTCCTCTCGAACGGGCCTCTAAAGCAGCCACGTTGAATATCTTTTTCACTAAAGAGGGATTCCAGCTACTGCCTAATGCCATTGGGATTGGAAAACTTGTGGCTTTTGGCGCAACATATCCATGTAAACTTTCTTCATGAAATAAAACGGGAATTCCCAATCTCGTATGATTGATTTGGTAACGCTGAACGGCATTAATAAACTGCACATCTTGTTCCGGAGTGAGATCGGGTAAAGTTTGTCCGAATGGACTTTCACTGGGACGTGCAATTTCTCCGATACCGTGAGGATAGTTTTTCTTGAATTTATCCGGATTAAAGGTTCCGTCTTTGTTTACCACTTTCGCTTTATCAATCCATATGCATTCAATCTGAGCTAACTTCTCATCAAGAGTCATACGTCCAAGCAAATCTTTAACCCTGTTTGAAATGGTTTGATGGGAATCCTTATAAACAGGAATTTTATTATGTTGATATTTTAATGGCTTTTGTATTGGAAGCAAAGTCGCCATTAATGTTATTATCATTGCAACAATCTGTGTCATAGATAAATAGATTTGTTTATTAAGAACAATATTTGTGATAATGAGCTCATTTACATGAATCGATTTTGTTTAGCTGATAAATTTATTGCTTAAAAAAAGGCAAAATTTATTTGTATTTTGTTTAACAAATTCGGGATTCATTAAGGGTGAAATAAAGCCGGTATCAAATAATATGAAATGTGTGATAAATATGGTCGCAACACCAATTAAGAGAAGATGCAGATAGATCATCGGGATAGCATTATATAACAATGTAATCAATAAATTAGCCATTAGATTAATTTTTCAATTATTCCAGAATTATATCAGTTTAACTAATTACTGAATTGTAAGACTTAACAAACCGGAATTAAAATATTTCTCACAACAGCAGTCGTAAAACTTTCTTGAAAGCGTTACCAGCTTTTAAATGATTATACAAAAAATATTAATTATTAGGCAAATATTATTTTAATATGGACAAAATATGCTTGGCGTTTTGACTAAAAAATGTGCTTTTATGGGTTAGAGGAAACCTGTCAGGAGGGCAGGTTATTAGAAAGATCCCCATTCTGAATAATATGAAACTGGCAGAGGTAAAAGCGTTGGTAAGCTCAGTTCAAATCAAAAAAAGGCCGCTATAAGTATTTATACCGGCCTTAAATAGATTCAGGAAAGTTACATTTATTCCTGGATACCGAACCAGGAACGTTCGATTTCCTCGAGTGTTTTCCCCTTGGTCTCGGGGACAAATTTCCATACAAATAATATTGAAACGATACAGAAGGCAAAGAATATCCAGAAGGTGAAAGGCTCACCTAAACCGTCTTTTAAAATCGGGAAAAGTAATGTGACGATGAAATTAGCAACCCAGTTAGACAGGGTAGCAATTGATGCGGCCCGTCCTCGTACTTTGTTTGGATAAATTTCGGAAATCATTACCCATACAACAGGTCCGAATGACGCAGCAAAACTGGCAATATATATAAGGATGAAAATTAATATCCACGGGCCATTGAATGCTTTAAGCTGAAATAATAAGCCTATCATAAAAAGGGACAACCCCATCCCGACGGCCCCGTATTGCAATAAAGCTTTGCGGCCGATTTTATCAATCAGCCAGATTGCAACAAGGGTAAATAGGAAATTGACAATACCCACTAAGATTGTTGCATTTAAAGCTGATGCAGAACCGACCCCGGTGGAAGCAAAGATTCTTGGAGCATAATAGATCACCGTATTGATTCCAACGAATTGTTGTAAAACAGCGAGCGATATACCGACAATCAAAGCCATCCGTATTCCCGGACGAAACAATTCGGAGAGCTTGCCTTTTTCTACATTAAGTGTTGCTTTAATGGCAGAAATTTCACTATCCGCGACTTTACTGCCTGCTATTTTTGCAATGATAGAGCGTGCTTTTTCAATATCACCGAATTGTGTCAGCCATCTGGGGCTTTCAGGAACAAAGAAAAGCAGGACAAAATAAATTACAGCCGGGACAACTTCCGCTCCCAGCATCCAACGCCATTTTAACGTTTCGATGATACTCGGAATGTGTGCAATCAGTGAATTCGACATATAGGCAATAAGTATCCCGGTTACAATAGCTAGTTGCTGTAAAGAAACGAGCCGGCCCCGGATATTCGGAGGAGCCACTTCTGCTATATACATAGGTGCAAGCATTGAGGCCATACCGATGCCAATACCACAAAGAATTCTGAATATAATCATTAATTCGAGGTTTGGGGCGAGAGCTTGCCCTAAACCGCCGGCCGTAAATAAAACAGCCGTAAGAAGCATGATTTTTTTCCTGCCGAATCGATCACTCAGAACTCCGGCTATAGCTGCACCAATAGCACAACCTACCAGTACGGAACTGACAATCCATCCCTCCAGGGCAGGGGTTAACGTAAATTGTTTAATCAGGTATTCATTTGCTCCGGATATTACTGCTGTGTCAAATCCGAAGAGTAGGCCGCCAATAGCGGCGACGAGTGCAATAACTAACAGATACGTGAAATTTCCTGCCGTATCGATAGTATTTTGTACATTATTGTTTTGTTTCATAGTTGTTTATCCCCATCTAATCGTATGTTACGAACATTTAAATGTGCAAAATGATACAATTCTGCCGTGTCTGGTGGCAGGTCTTTATAAAATACAGCGATGAAATATGTTGACTGGGTATCAGGACGATTCCCGTTGTATCAGGGTAACCGGAACCATACTAAGAATTCCTTTTTGAGGAGCCGGGTTCAACATTTTGTCTATTAAATCACTGATAGTAGCCGATCCTAATTTTTCAAAATCTGTTTTTATAGATGAGATTGTTGGATGTCCTTCTCCACACATGGGTAAATCGTCGAATCCGACCAATGCAATATCATCGGGGAATGTATAGCCATCATATCTGGCGGTATCCATAAAAGCTTTTCCCATATGATCATTACTTGAGAAAATAGCCCGGGGTTTTTCTTTCAGGCGTTTGAAGTCTTCAAACGCTTTGATTCCGCTCTCGTAATTGAAATCACCGTCAAATTCCCAAATTAACTCCATCGCATTGGATTGGGTAACATAATCCCTGAAACCATTATATCGAAAACGAGACTCTGTTTTATATAATGGCCCCTTTATAACACCCACTTTGGAATAATTTCGTTGGTTAAAATGAGCTGCCGCAAGGTGCCCCCCACTATAATGATCGAAAGTTATGGTAGAAAAAACGGGATTTTCTATTAGTCCGTTCGATATAATGGGGAAAAGAGGCGGTAGCTTTTTTTGGAGATCTTCATAATCTTCACGGTTGAACTCCGGGGCAAACAGAATAACGCCATGATAATATTGTTTGCTCAATTCTCTAACAATGTCTTTTGTTTCTTTTTTAGGTTTCTCAATACTCATCAGGTATAACTGAACATCGTTATGAATGGCTGCTTTGTTGAAGCCATGGAAAAAAGAAGCATAAAATTCCCCAACATGATATCCGGTTATGAGCAGAGCAATATGTTTATGAGAATTTGCATTGACAGAATTGTTAATCTTTGAAAGTGGATATTTTAAACGTTCTGCACAACGTAAGACTTCATTCTGTACCTGAGTGCTGATTTTGCCGGACCCGTTTAATACTCTTGATACAGTCGATATAGAATATCCGGTTGTTTCAGCGATATCTTTAAGTGTTGTTTTCATTATGCATACTTGATTTGTTGAATCAAATTTATGTACCTGTGAACTAAATTATTCCTTTTTGAAAATTTCATATTTGTTGAACTTGTAAAATGCATACCCTTTAAAAACCCCATACCTGAACTGAATCGACAAGTCTGATTTTGCATTAAAGTAATAAAATATTTGCACAAACATACAGCCTGGTATGAAGCTGTATGTTATTGTTTTGAAACCTCGATTTAGCCAAAATTTGCTTTTTGTTTTCGTATAATTTGACCACGGTATTCCAGATACATGTTCTTATTGTTTCAGATTAGATAAATCTTAATTTTATCATTTTAGTTTTGAATTACTTTTAAATCTGTTGTTATCAGCGATGCTGAATTGGTTCCTGTCATCACTTTGAAATCACCTGGTTCCACAACTTTCTTCATGTGTAAATTGTATATGCTCAGTTTATCAGGTGTCAATAGAAATCTTATTTGTTTTGACTGACCGGGATTTAGCACTACCTGTTGGAACCCTTTAAGTTTTTCAACACGAGGTGCAACGTCGGCATACAATTGGCTTATATATAGTTGAGCTGTTTCCTGCCCTTTTACTTTGCCGGTATTTGTGACCGTTACATATACATTTACGGAATCGGTAGTCGAAATAGTTGATTTGTCAAGATGTAAATCACTGTATTTAAACGTTGTATAACTTAGCCCAAAACCAAATGGATATCTTGGTGTGTTAGGTATATCCAGGTATTTGGAAGTATATTTATTGTCGGCCTGATACGGCCGGCCGGTGTAAAAATGATTATAATAAATTGGAATTTGGCCTACGGAACGTGGAAATGTAACCGGCAATTTACCGGATGGGTTGTAATCACCGAAAATCACATCGGCAATAGCATTACCTGCTTCGGTTCCCAAAAACCATGTCTCAAGAACGCTGTGAATATGGTCACTTACCCATGGAAATGTCAGGGGCCTTCCGTTCATCAGTACCACCACGACTGGTGTGCCGGTTTTATAAATAGCTTTTATAAAATCCACCTGTTTTCCAGGTATATCTATATTGGATCTGCTCGCTGCTTCTCCGCTCATTTTTGCATTTTCCCCAACACAAACAATGGCTACATCCGCTTTTTTTGCCAGGTTTACAGCATTTTGGAATCCGGATGTGGATGTATCGGTAATACCGACTCCTTTGTCATATAATATCCTGGTGTTGGGTGAAACGTGGTTTTTTATTCCCTTCAGAACGGTGGTTACATCTTTGGATTCAGCGGCACCGTGCCATGGTCCCAGTAAATCGGGTTGATCATCTGCCAGCGGACCTAGAACGGCAATGGACTTTAAATTATTCTTCAGGGGCAGGATATTCGTATCGTTATTCAGAAGAATGATAGATTTACGGGCAATTTCACGACTTGTCTCTAAATCCTGCTGTGTCATGGTCTCTTTTCTTTCCCGGGCCGTATCGCAATATGCATAAGGGTTTTGGAATAAACCGAGGGCAAATTTCATCAATAATATTTTACGTACAGCATTATCGATTGTTTGAATTTTAACTTTGCCTTCCCTGACTAGCCGGGGTAATTCTTTCAGGTACAAACCACTTTGCATATCCATATCTATACCCGCATTAATTGCTTCTTCAGCTGCCTGGGCATCATCTTTTGCAATTCGGTGATTCTCAAGTTCCTGGATGGCTCCCCAGTCTGATACCACGAAACCTTTAAATCCCCATTCATTTCGTAAAATTTTGGTAATAAGGAAATGATTAGCCGTTGAGGGGATTCCATTCAGGGTATTAAATGAAGCCATGACGGTGGCAACTCCGGCATCAACAGCAGCTTTATACGGTGGTAAATAAACAGAACGCAGACGCCTCATCGACATATCCACAGTATTATAATCCCGCCCGGCTTCGGCGGCACCATAAGCAGCAAAATGTTTAACGCTGGCCAGAACAGTATTGGTTGTTGCCAGATTATCGCCCTGAAATCCTTTTACCCGGGCGACAGCAATGGCGGAACCTAAATAGGGATCTTCTCCGGCGCCTTCTACAATTCGTCCCCATCGGGGATCTCTTGCAATATCGACCATTGGCGCAAACGCCCAATGGAGTCCGGCAGCAGAAGCCTCTGTAGCAGCGACTCTTGTTCCTTTTTCGATTAGAGCGGGATTCCAGGTCGATGCTTCTGCCAATGGAACCGGCATTTCTGTTTTGAATCCGTGAATGACATCATACCCGAAAAGCAGTGGTATATGAAGGCGAGTATCATTAACGGCAATCTTTTGAAGGTTATAGGTGTATTTTGCTCCATAGGCATTTAGGATTGAACCAATCTTACCCTCTTTAATAAGTTTTATGTAGTTATTAGGTACATAAGGACCTGTGATGGTCATATTACTTGAAAATTGTGTCAGCTGACCGACTTTTTCCTCTAAAGTCATTTTTGATAAAACGGAATCAGCTTTTAGAACCATCTGATGATTATAAAGTGGTATATGAGCTGAATTATTGAATTTTGCAGATTGTGCAGATGCTATTTGACATGCACTGATACCAATACAAAATATTGTAATTAATGAAAGAGACGCTTTTATCACCCTATACATGTATATAGTCTTATAATTCAATTTTTATAGAACTTCTTGGAATCGCTACCAGAATATAATGAAATAATTTTCTCATAATAAATGCAAATTTTGCATATAAATATTTTATTTACGGTATTAAAATGTTTTTGTATTTATGTAAGTAGTTATTTATTAATTATATATAGGTAATTTTTATTTGCGTTTTTCGAAAAAAATAAAAGAAATTTTATGAAAATTTCATGTCATAAAATGTGTGGATATATGCATTTGAGTTATTATCCCGATGAGGTAAACCGGTCGATCCTGACTTTTATAGTGGGTATAAATCATTATTTACAAAGTATTTATAATCAATAATTTCAAATAAGTAATCTGTATCAATTATAAATATGTGAAATATTTTCATTTCAATAATACGTTTAAATTAATGATAATATTAAGTTTATAATGAAATCAAAATTATTCGATGTCGATTTGACTCTATAAATGAAGTGAAGTATTGCAAATATTGAATGAATATTAACAACAAAGTGAAGATTAATATTTGATATTTGCATTTTATTCAGTAAAAATAAGTGTAATAATAGAAATTTTGCATTTGTTAATTTTAAGTAAAAATCGATATAATTTTAATAAAAACATATATATATAGTATTTGTATGACGTTTA
Organism: uncultured bacterium; assembly: GCA_963783355.1. GTDB lineage: Bacteria > Bacteroidota > Rhodothermia > Balneolales > DATFMH01 > CAWANF01. Next base: position 24,842 of record CAWANF010000011.1, on the reverse strand, counting down.
ATGGTTATGCAAAAAAATATATTTGTTGCAATTAATAGTTGATTTAAATCATGCAAAAAATTATCATAGCACTTGGAAAGCGCTTCTAAGGAAGTAATAACTTGAAGCAATTGAACGGCTATCTACTGGATAATCAAAAAAACATCGATAAAAACAAGGATGTGGGGAAACATGAAAAACTATGCTACATTCAAAAAGCTTATACTTTTTATAGGTTTTTTCTGTATTACAACCGGCCTTGCCTACAGTCAGAGTAATCAGCAAATAAAAGGAAAGATTACAACGGCTGATACGGGTGAGCCATTACCTGGGGCTAATATTGTCTTGAAAGGTACTACAAATGGAACTTCAACCGATATTAAAGGCGATTATAAATTAACCGTACCCTCTTTGCAGGATACGTTAATCGTTTCATATATCGGATACCAATCTCAAATCGTTCCGATAAACGGGCGTACTGTAATTAATATAAAACTGGCCGGGGAAGCGGTTTCGGGCCAGCAGTTGGTGGTAATTGGTTATGGTACCGAAAAGAAAGCTAATGTAACCGGCGCTATTTCTTCAGTTCAATCTAGTGATTTGAAAACGATGCCCGTGACACGGGCTGATGAAGCATTACAAGGACGTACATCAGGGGTTACTGTAGCTGCAAGTTCGGGTGCACCTGGTGCTGAACCCACAGTAAGAATTCGGGGGACCACTTCGATAAACAACAGTACCCCATTATACATTGTTGATGGTGTACCGGTTGATCAAGGGGGGATGTATTACTTGAATCCAAGTGATATTCAATCTATTCAGGTATTGAAAGATGCTGCATCTGCTGCTATCTATGGGACTCGTGCTGCCAGCGGGGTCGTGTTAATCACTACCAAAAAAGGTTCAGCTGGTAAGATGCAGGTTAGTTACAGCAGTTATATGGGACTTCAGCAACCAGCAAAGAAACTCGACTTGCTGAACGCAACACAGTATGCGACATTAAGAAATGAGTCTTCTATTGCTGCCGGAAATGGAATTATTTTTCCAAATCCCCAATCCTTAGGTAAAGGAACAGATTGGCAAAGCACTATATTTAATAATAATGCAGCGATTGTAAATCAGGATCTGAGTTTTAGCGGAGGTAATAATAAAGCTACCTATTTCGCTTCATTCGGTTATTTTGACCAACAAGGTATTGTTGCCAGCCCGATATCTCATGATAAAAAACTAACTATACGCCTGAATACTACACTGAAAATGAAGAAGTGGTTGAAAGTCGGGGAGAATTTTGGATATACCTATGATAAAAGCCGCGGAGCTCTCAATACGAATAGTGAATTTGGCGGACCACTGAGTTCAGCAATAAATCTGGACCCGATTACGCCTGCGGTTATTACAAATCCGAATGTTGCCAATAGTAGTCCATACACGACGAATCCTGTTTTAAGAAACTCGAAAGGACAGCCATACGGCATCTCGAAATATGTCGGACAGGAAATGACCAATCCGTTGGCTTATATACAAACACAGCTTGGTAATGATTACTGGTCCGATAATATGGTAGGTAACGTGTATGCCGATATTGATCCAATTCCGGGATTACAAATTCGTACCAATATTGGAGCTAAACTGGCATTTTATGGAAATAACAGTTTCACCCCTATCTTCTTTCTGAGTGATACCCAAAAGAATATTGGTAATACGAATTATTTCCGTCAAATGAACCAGGGACTGATATGGAACTGGGATAATACGATTACTTATAGACGGAATTTTGGCGAACATCATATGACATTTCTGTTAGGTACCAGTGCTCAGGCAAACAGTGCCAATGGAATCAATAGTACGTTTCAGGGAATCCCGGTTAATAACTATAATTCGGCATCCATGAACTTTTCTGTTCCGGCAGTTAATCGTATTGCAGGTGGTTATGAAAATCAACCTTATGCTATTAATTCCTATTTCGGACGTATCAATTACAACTACGAAGGAAAATATCTTTTGACAGGTGTTTTGCGTATTGATGGTTCTTCCCGATTCGGTAGCGCCAATCGATATGGCCGTTTCCCTTCTGTTTCTGTTGGATGGGTACCGACGCTTGAAAAATTCTGGCCGCAAAATGATATCGTCAATTATCTGAAAGTCAGGGCATCATATGGTATCAATGGTAATGATCAGTCACTGGGCGATTTTCAATTTGAATCAACGGTTGGCGGAGGCCGCGACTATGTATTTGGTCCCGGTACTATTTATACGGGTTATAGTCCGAATGCTCCCTCGAATCCCGATTTGAAATGGGAACAAACAAGCCAGCTGGATATCGGTATCGATGCCAACCTGTTTCATGACTTTACGCTTACCCTCGACGTCTATAATAAAAAGACCAGTGGTATGCTCAGACAAGTTCAGATTCCGGGTTATGTTGGGGCAACTGGTCAGCCTTATGGTAACGTTGCCAGTTTGACTGATAAAGGTATTGAAGTTGATTTAGGATACCAGAAACAAATCGGTACGGTTAATGTCAATGTAAATGGTAATGTATCGTATGTTCAAAATACAGTTACTAATATTGGCGAGCAGAAATATATCACTGGTGCAACTTTCCAGGCCAGTGCCTATGAAATAAGCCGCACAGCAGTCGGTGAACCTATTGGCGAGTTTTACGGTTTCAAAAATCTTGGTATTTTCCAGGATCAGGCACAAATTGATGCATATAAAGGAAAATCGGGACAGTTAATACAGCCTAATGCAAAACCGGGCGATTTTAAATGGGCCGATTTGGATGGAGATGGACAGATAACAGCTGCCGATAGAACTTATCTCGGAAATCCAACTCCTCCATGGACTTTCGGTATCACAGCCTCAGCTTCCTGGAAGAATTTTGATATCCGCGCCTTCGGACAAGGTGTTGCAGGAAATATGATTTTCCAGGGATTGCGCCGACTTGATATTCTGACAGCCAACTACACGACCGCTGCTTTAGGCAGATGGACCGGCCCGGGTACCTCGAACACATTTCCAAGACTGGATGATGCGGATCCGAATCACAATTTCACCTATCCGTCTTCATTCTACCTTTCAAGTGGATCCTATTTTAGAATCAAAACCATTCAAATCGGCTATACATTGCCTTCCAGAATAGCCAACATAATTGGATTACAAAGTACCCGATTCTATATAAGCGGAAATAACCTGGTAACATTTACCAAGTATACCGGATATGATCCTGAAATTGGCGGAAGCAGCTACGGCATCGACCGTGGTATTTACCCACAAGCACGTTCCTATATGTTCGGATGGGACATTTCATTTTAATGATTTAGTTAGGAGAAAATGATGAAAAAGATATTTTTTTATGTTTTGTGCTTTGCGGGGATGGGCCTTTTAAGTTCCTGCAATAGCATATTGAATGTTAAGCCTAAAGGTCAGCAACTTGAATCCAACTATTATCAAACCCCGGATCAGGCATTTGCTGCTTTAACGGCTGCTTATAATCCTATTAGCTGGGAGGCAGGAGGAAGCGATAATACGTATATTCCTTTGCTTGGTGCTTTAAATAGTGCCACGGACGAATGTTACGCCGGCGGCGGTGGCCCAACCGATATGTCTACCTGGCAGGCATGGAATAGCTACACACTTAGTGGTGCAGTTGGACCTCAGGCCGGTTTTTGGGATCGCAGTTATACCGGTATCTATCGTGCCAATCTGTTACTTCAGAAAATCGGTGATGTTAAAGGATTGGACGCCGCAACGAAAAGCAGATATATAGCTGAAGCAAAATTTCTAAGAGGTTATTATTATTTCTGGTTGATTCGTTTGTTTAAAAACGTACCTCTTATCAGACAACCACTGACGACCGACCAAATCTATACCCAGGTTCAGGCTTCTCCGGATTCTATTTATGCTCAAATCGAAAGTGATTTTGAGGCAGCAATTCCTGATTTGCCTTCAGCTCCATTGCCATCCACAGAAGAAGGCCGTGCTACTAAGGGAGCAGCTGAAGCTTTCTTGGGTGAAACGCTGATGTGGCAGGCCAGTGCACACAATAATGATAAAGCGATGTATCAACAGGCTGCCGATTGGCTGGAAAAAGTTAATACGGATCCTGCTTATCATTTGTTGAATAACTTTTCGGATATCTTCAGCCCGGATAATAAATTCAATGCGGAATCAGTTTTTGAAATCACTCATACACAGGCTCAAAACGCCGGATGGGGTAACTGGCCTAGTTTCCTGGGTAACATTTACACTCAAATGGTTGGGCCAAGAAGTTACAGCGGTCCTATCTATTGGTCTGGTGGATGGAGTTTCAATCCTATCACACCGGTATTGGTTGATTCCATGAAAAATGATCCCCGGTATAAATATACTGTTGCAAATATTGATAGTATCGTTAGTGCGGATCCCAGCAGAAGCTACACAAAGGGATATGATAATACCGGTTATTTCATCCAGAAATTTGCTCCGCTTGCTAAATATGTTACCACTACGGGACAGCAAGAGCTCAATTTCCCGAACGATTATATTGAAATTCGTTTGGCCGGAACCTACCTGATGGAAGCAGAAGCCCTGGTACATGCCGGTGGTGATCTGACAAAAGCGGCCTCTTACCTGAATGCAGTAAGGGCACGGGTTGGATTGGCTCCTGAAACTGCAACTCTGCAAAATATCTATCATGAAGAATTTATGGAGTTAGCAACGGAAGGCCATCGTTGGTTTAACCTTGTAAGAACAGGTCGCGCTACGCAAGTATTAGCACCTTATGGTTTTAAAGCAGGGGTCAATGAGGTCTTGCCGATTCCTTTGGTAGAATTGAATAATACCAAGCTGAAACAAAACCCCGGTTATAATTGATCAACTTTTTAAATGGATGATATCATGAAAAAATTATCTTTAAAATCAGGTATTTATACCGCTTTGATAATCGGTGTCGTATCTTCATCTTTGTTTTTTGCTTGCAAGAATGGTAACAGCAGCCTCACATTAGGTCCGTTGCCAAAGGCATCATTTACAGTGACACCCATTACAGGTAAAACTAATATGTATCTGTTGAAAAGCACTACAAAGGGTGCTTTTTCCTGGAGGTGGAATATTGGTGACGGTTCCGGCTGGACGGATGGGAGTGCAACCGATACCGCTTACTATCCGCAGAAAGGCGATTATTCAGTAAGTTTAATGGTACTCGCTCACGGTGGATATGATACCACAGCACAAAGTATAAATGTGGCCCAGGACGATCCAAACGGATGTTTTGGTAATAAAAAATATCTGACCGGTTGTTCCAGTAAGACCTGGATTTTAGATCCTAATCCCGGTGCTTTATGGATTGGTCCCGCTGATTTTAGTGCAACGTGGTGGGCCAATAACCAGGCGGATGTTACAACACGGAGTTGTCAATTTGATAATGAGTACACTTTCAATAAGGATGGAAGTTTTACTTTCAATAATAACAATGATATTTGGGTAGATGCAGATAGTGGTACCGATCCCTATCCCATAGATATCATTGCAAATAATGCAAATGACACCAAAAAAACGGGTTGCTATGCCTGGAGTGATATTAATACGAAGTATGCTGCCTGGGGTTCCGGTACATTTAACTTCACGATTAATAGTGCTTCAGTCACTGTTATTGGAGATGGGGCTCACTTAGGGCTTTATAAAGCGGGTCAATCTGATACTACACCGACACCCGAACCTCAAATTACCTATAAAATAATTTCAATGACTAATGATAAGTTGGTTATTGCCAAAATTTATAGTTGGGGTGCATGGCAGTTTACGTTAGTGCCTAAGCCTTAATTACAAGTCAATTAATTTTATATATAGCCGGGCTTTTCAGGTCCGGCTATATATTTTTATAAACTGATAGCCAAAGTAATATTTCGCAAATTCGTACTATGAAAATATTTCAAATAACTATTCTTGTTAGGCAGTTTACTATTAATATCCTGTTCTAAAAAAAACAATAATGTCAATAGTACTCCTCCTGATATTCCATCAGTAAAAATTGGTGATGCCACTGTAAAGAGAGCCAATTCAACAGGTACCTGCCGTTTTTATGTAGATCTGAGTGTCGCATCAACTCAAAAAGTAACTGTTCAGTACGCTACTTCCGATGGTTCAGCTGTTTCCGGAAAGGATTTTACCTCTAAATCGGGAACATTGACCTTTGATTCAGGAATCAAGGAGCAGACAATAGATGTTCCAATTATCGGGGATAGCCTGCGCCAGCCGGATCAAAATTTTTATGTAAAACTTTCTAATCCATCAAACTGTACCATCAACAATGCCAATGCAGTTGGTACTATAGTGAATGACGGGACTTATTTGCCGACCGATACCTCCGGGTATGATTCTCCAAAAAGTTATACCGGATATAAACTCGTCTGGAGTGATGAATTCAATGAAAAAAAATTGAATGAGAATGACTGGAATTATGAAACAGGTGGAGGCGGATGGGGAAACAATGAATTGGAAAATTATACATCCAGGCCAGAAAATATTTTTCTTTCCAGTGGAAACCTGGTTATTGAAGCCAGGAAAGAAAATTATGGAAATAATCAATATACATCTGCAAGAATAACAACACAGGGGAAACAGGAGTTTCAATATGGAAGAATCGATATTCGTGCGAAATTACCTGTAGATCATGGTATGTGGCCGGCATTATGGATGCTGGGTAAAAATATATCTACAGTCAACTGGCCAACCTGCGGTGAGATTGATATCATGGAATTAATTGGCCAGAATCCCGACCAGGTTGTGGGTTCCCTGCACTGGAAAAAAGCGGATGGTTCCGAGGGTACACATAATAATGCTTATAAACTGGCATCCGGGAATTTTTCACAAAAATTTCATGTATTCAGCCTGGTCTGGACCCAGGATTCCCTTAAGATACTTGTTGATGATATTCCATATGAGAAGGCATCAAAACAGGATCTCAGTAATGGGACTTATCCATTTGATCAGCCTTTCTTTTTAATATTTAATGTGGCAGTCGGCGGAAACTGGCCGGGTCCACCCGACGATACGACGCAGTTTCCTGAACATATGTTTGTTGACTATGTACGGGTATTTCAGAAAAATTAAATTGATCCCAAAAATATCAGACTGAACTGTTTTAAACTAATTCCTGTAATTATGAAGTCCACCATAAATGTACCTCTTTTATATGTCATTATTCTGTTTAGCGTTTTGAATATTGGATGCAACAATGCACCTACGGCGGTAGGAAGTAAACCACAACCACCATCTGGAGATACCACAACAACAAAACCGGTAAATACCGATGTTGCTTTGTGGTTGACGAATGCAGATAAAAGCGCCCTGTTTCAAAAACAAAACATCAGTTTGATGTGGTCCGGGTCTTCTCTGAATAACCAGGTAATATCAGTGGATACAACCCAAACTTACCAGTCTGTTGATGGCTTTGGCTACGCTTTAACAGGTGGGAGTGCCTATGTCTTATATAAATTACCGACTAATACAAGAGACGCGCTTCTTCATGAACTTTTTACAACGGATAGTACTTCCATCGGGGTCAGTTATTTGCGGCTTAGCATAGGTTCATCAGATTTAAATCAGAATACTTTTTCTTACGATGACATTCCGTCCGGTCAAACCGATACGACGTTGGCAAACTTTGATTTGGGCCCGGATAAATATAATGTTATTCCCGTTTTACAAGAGATTGTTGCCATCGATCCAAATATTCAACTTATTGCAACGCCGTGGTCGGCGCCGGTTTGGATGAAAACAAATGGAAGTACGGTTGGAGGCAGTCTGAATCCAAAATATTATGGAGTATACGCGCAGTATTTTGTGAAATATATTAAGACAATGAAGTCACTTGGCATTCATATCAATGCCATTACACCTCAAAATGAACCCCTTTATGGGGGAAATAATCCAAGTATGGTGATGTCCGCCCAAGAGGAAGGAGATTTCGTTAAAAATTATCTGGGGCCCGCTTTCAAAGCGGCAGGGTTAGATACAAAAATTGTGATTTACGATCATAACTGTGACCAGCCCGGATATCCGATGTCTATTCTTGCTGATACCGCAGCATATAAATATGTGGATGGATCGGCTTTTCATTTGTATGGCGGCAGTATATCTGCATTGTCAAAGGTTCACAATGCCTATCCGGATAAAAATGTATATTTCACGGAGCAATGGACCAGCGGGCCTGGCAATTTCGGACCGGATTTAGATTGGGCCGTGAAAAACTTAATTATTGGGGCAACAAGAAATTGGAGTAAAAATGTATTGGAATGGAACCTGGCCTCCGATCCCAATTATCAGCCTCATACTCCCGGTGGGTGCAGTACCTGTATGGGAGCTCTGACCATTGGATCAACTATTACCCGAAATGAATCTTATTATATTATTGCATCAGCGGCAAAATTTGTACGGCCGGGATCGGTTCGCATTGGAAGTAATGTATTAGGCAATCTTCCAAATGTTGCTTTTAAAACACCGGACGGAAGTAAAGTTTTGATAGTATTAAATGATAGCAGCAGTGAACAGGGTTTTGACATCACGTTTGCAGGCAAGACGGTATCGACAACACTAAATAGCGGAGCAGTCGGTACTTATGTGTGGAAGTAATTTTTAAAAAATTGGCTTTTTTATAAATCATTTACAGGAGGTACAGATGCGATTAAAAATCGTAAAATATCTTAGTATAGCTTTAGTTACCGTTTTTTTTAGTTTGGGTTTAAGGCCTGTAAAGCCTGTTTATAAAGATGCATCTCAAACCATCGAGAACAGGGTTAAAGACTTAATGAGTCGAATGACACTGAAAGAGAAGATCGATTTGTTGGGAGGTACCGGATTTGGAACCAAAGAATTTAAAAAACTTGGAATCCCTTCTTTGAAAATGGATGACGGGCCGCTTGGTGTGCGCTGGGGAAAAGCTACTGCATTTCCGTCAGGGCCATCCATCGCCTCAACGTGGGATACTGCACTTGTAAGAAAAGTCGGGGAAGCAATAGGACGTGAAGTCAGGGGAAAAGGACGAAATGTAATACTTGGACCAAATGTAAACATTGCCAGAATGCCATTGAACGGTCGTACATTTGAAGCTTATGGAGAAGATCCCTATCTGACTTCAAAAATAGCCGTTAGTTATATAAAGGGGGTTCAACAAGAACATGTGGCAGCCACAATAAAGCATTTCGTTGCAAATAACGAAGAAGACAACCGCATGTATGTTGATGTTAAAGTAAGCAAGCGGGCATTGGAAGAGATTTATTTTCCGGCGTTTAAAGCGGCGGTAAAGGATGCGGACGTTCTGGCTGTGATGGCGGCATATAATAAAGTGAACGGATATTATTGCAGCGAAAATAATTATTTATTAAACGAGGTATTAAAAAATGAATGGGGTTTCAAAGGCCTGATTATGTCCGACTGGGGCGCTGTTCACAGTTCAATTCAGACAGTGAACAATGGTTTAGATCTGGAAATGCCAACGGGTAAGTATCTGAATAACAAGACACTGGATAATGCCATTAAAGAGGGTACGATTAAAGTATCAACCATAAATGACAAAGTCCGCAGAATTTTACGAGTGATGTTTAAACTGGGAATGTTTGATCATCAGAATAAGGCCGATTCAAGCTTGGTAAACAGCCGTGAGAATCGTCAAATTGCTCTTAAGACCGAAAAAGAGGGTATCGTACTTCTAAAAAATCAGAATAACATTTTACCTTTGAACACCAAAAAGGTAAAGACCATTGCGGTCATCGGGACAAGTGCCGGTATTGCAAGAGTAACAGGTGGCGGCAGTGCTATGGTGACACCCTACTTTTCGGTTTCCCCATTGCAGGCATTACGGAAAAAGCTTGGGGGGAAGGTAAAGATAAAATACGCTCCGGGAGTTATGCTCGATAGTGATGTTCAGCCTGTAAATCCCCAGTTTGTGACCTCAGGTATGCATAATCATGGCTGGACAGGAACTTATTTTAATAGTGATGATTTTTCCGGCAAAGTTCAGGTTCAAAGAATTGATAAAATGATTGATTTCAGGGATTTCGGTTTTGATAATAATTTGAAACTGGATAAGAAAAATTTCAAAAAAGGTTTTTCAGTAATCTGGACAGGTAATTTAACCGTTCCGAAATCAGAAGATTATGTTTTTGATATTGTTAATAATAATATTTTCGAATTATTAATAGACGGCAAATCAGTAGCACAGGCGAAACGTGGTTTTGGAACGGGGGTTACGACCTACAGAGCTCATCTGGATGCAAACAGGAAATATCATGTTCAGTTAAAATATCGGGAAACGCCGGGAATGCCGGTGCATTTTATTAAATTTGGCCTTCGCCCAACGAATGAAGAATTGATAAGTGAGGCTGAAAAATTAGCAGCCAATTCTGACATGGTGCTTGTTTTTGCCGGAGACAGTAAAGAAGTGGAATCTGAGGGTCATGATCGCAGCAGTTTAAGCCTGGCAGGTAAACAGGATGAATTGATTAGTACCATCGCCGGTAAAAATAAGCATACTGTTGTTGTTCTCAATGCTGGAGCTCCGGTGACAATGCCATGGCTGGATCATGTAGACGGAGTTATTGATGCCTGGTTTGGCGGTGAAGAAGTTGGCAATGCTATTACCGATGTTTTACTTGGGAATTATAATCCATCAGGGAAATTATGTATCACATTTCCGCAGAAATGGTCCGACGAACCGGCATATAAAACCTACATGCCTAAGGACAGCGTGGCTCATTATAGCGAAGGTATTTTCGTTGGATACCGGTATTTCGATAAGAATGATATTACCCCGCTTTTTCCATTTGGATATGGCTTATCCTACACTTCGTTTTCATTTGATGATTTGAAAATTAATTCAGAGTCCAGCTCTCTAAATCCCGAAATAAAAGGTTCATTTCAGATAACAAATACGGGGAAAAGAACAGGCGCGGAAGTGGCTGAAATATATGTGGGAGAACAGAATCCGGAGATTGCACGACCGGTTAAAGAATTGAAAAACTTTGCCCGGGTAGAGTTGAAACCAGGTGAATCTAAAACGGTTCATTTCACTCTGAACAGAGACGCATTCCACTATTATAATCCAATGAAAAATCAATGGACTGTTGATCCCGGTAAATATGAGATCATGATAGGGCGTTCTTCAAGGGATATTCCTTTAAAACAGGTTGTTGTACTTAAATAAGAGTAACCATCCAGGAAAATTATGAATATGACAATTAAACATTTAAAAACTCGAATCGCAGCATATACTGTATTATTATTTATTATTGCTGTCAGCTGTAATAATATGAAACAAAAACCGGCTGCAATGAAAGGGCCTACAATCGATCAAAAAGTCGATACTCTGTTATCGAAAATGAGTCTGGCTGAAAAAATTGGCCAGATGACCCAGGTCGATCACTCGTTTCTTAAAGATCCGAAGGATATAGAGAAATATTATATTGGTTCTTTGCTCAGTGGAGGAGATTCGCCCAAAGATCCTGTTAAGGCGGCTACAATGGGCGGACATGTACGACAGCTTACAGCACTACGCCATGCAGACCCCACTTAAAATTCCATTGATTTATGGGATTGACGCTGTTCATGGAAACAACAATATCTATGGAGCTACCATCTTCCCGCATAATATCGCCCTGGGGGCAACACGGGATACGGCTCTTGTCAGAAAAGTAGAACATGCTACAGCCGTTGAAGTTGCCGGAACGGGCATTAACTGGGCGTTTGCTCCTTGTCTTGCCGTACCACAAAATATTCGGTGGGGACGCACTTACGAAGGATTTGGAGAAATGCCGGACCTGGTTTCAGAAATGGCTTATGCAGCAGTCGAAGGTTTACAGGGAAAAGTATTAGGAGGGAACAGAACTTCGATCCTGGCTTGTGCTAAACATTTTGTCGGTGACGGGGGAACGACTGACGGAATTAATGAAGGGAATACACAGGTTTCTGAAAAGGTACTTCGTGAAATTCACCTGAAACCATACTATGACGCAATAAAGGCAGGTGTGGGATCAATTATGGTATCTTACAGCAGCTGGAACGGCGTAAAGATGCATGAAAACAAATACCTGCTGACAGATGTGCTGAAAGGAGAAATGGGATTCAAAGGATTTTTAGTTTCGGATTGGGCAGCCATCAATCAGTTAGGCCCCGATTATAAAGAAGACATTAAAAAATCCATTAATGCCGGTCTCGATATGATTATGGTACCGGATAAATACGAAGAATTTATTACGGACTTAACGGAACTGGTCAAATCGAATCAGGTGCCGATGTCACGTATAAATGATGCCGTTCGCCGAATCCTGAAAGTTAAATATCAAATCGGATTGTTTGATCATCCCTATGCCGATCGCTCTTTGACGGCACAGGTCGGCTCTGAAGCACACAGGAAAATAGCCCGGCAAGCTGTCAGGGAATCAATGGTGTTGTTGAAAAATGATAATCATACGCTTCCTATCTCAAAAAATATCAAACATCTTTTTGTGGCAGGCAAAAATGCGGATAACCTGGGATATCAATGCGGTGGCTGGACTATAACATGGCAGGGAGGTTCGGGAAATACTACTGTAGGTACAACCATTCTTGATGGAATTAAGAAAGCCGTTTCACCTTCAACGAAAGTAACGTATTCAAAAGACGGTTTAGGAGCAAAAGGTTCTGATTTGGCCGTTATCGTTATTGGTGAAAAACCGTATGCTGAAACCGCGGGCGACAGGAAAAATTTGAATTTATCTGAAGAAGACCTGACCACAATTGCCAATGTTCGAAAATCAGGAGTTCCATATGTCGTGGTCGTTGTAGCAGGACGTCCTTTGGTCATGACCAAAGTCATTGAGCAGGCTCCGGCCGTAATGATGGCCTGGTTGCCGGGATCCGAGGGGGAAGGTGTAGCTGATGTTTTATTTGGTGATTATGCACCGACAGGTAAATTATCACAAGCCTGGCCTAAAGATATGTCACAAGTTCCTGTAAAAGTTAATGATCCAAAAATACATCCGTTATTTCCCTACGGCTTTGGATTGTCGTATTAGTTTTTTAACAAAATCTGATTTACCCGGAATATAATTTTCAGATCCCCTAAAAATGGCAGGGTCGGGCATGGCCCTGTCATTTTTTAAAATCCATAAGAGACTTTAAAACTTGCAATTATGAAAATCTCCGAAGCAATACGATTCATGTTTTTGTCATTATTAGGTTTGATTTTGGTTACGGGATTAAGCCTGAATAACAATGTTTGGGCACAGACTTCCAAAGCCAAATTCGTTACCGTTCAGGGTGATAAAATAATAGCACCTAATGGGAAAGAATTACATTTAAAGGGTATCGGCCTGGGTAACTGGCTGCTTCAGGAGGGATATATGTGGAAGTTCAACAAAGCAGTGGCGCCGAGACAGATACATGAGGTTGTTTCTGAATTAGTCGGACCGGCAGAGGCGCGTGCATTTTGGAAAGAATACTTAAACACATATGTGACAAAATCGGATATCGCATACCTGAAAAAAATTGGGATGAATTCAGTTCGTATCCCAATAAACTACCGGATTTTGACACCTGAGGATCACCCTGGGATTTGGTTGCCGGAAGGATTTAAAATCCTTGATAATGTCGTAAAATGGTGCCGGGAAGAAGGAATCTATGCCATTCTTGATATGCATGCTGCTCCGGGTGGACAAACCGGGGAAAATATTGATGACGGATGGGGATATCCATTCTTATTTACAAGCAAAGTCAGCCAGGAACGCCTGATTGAAATCTGGAAAAAACTTGCGGAACGGTATAAGAATAACCCGGCTGTATTGGGTTATGATTTATTAAATGAACCTATCCCGACTTTTGAGGGATACGATACGTTGAATACCCGTTTGGAGCCGCTATACAAACGCATAACCAAATCAATCAGAAAGATCGATAAACAGCATATTATCATTGTGGAAGGACCGCAATGGGATACGAATTTTAAAGCATTTGGAAAACCTTTTGACTCGAAAATGATTTATGAGTTTCATAAATACTGGATGCCTCCAACACAGGATCAGATTCAGGAATATGTTGATTTCAGAGATAAATATCATGTCCCAATCTGGCTGGGTGAGTCGGGAGAAAATAAAGACGGATGGGTACAGTCATTCCGTGAATTGTTGGATAAAAATGATATTGGCTGGTCATTTTGGCCATACAAAAAAATGGATGCAGCCAGTTGTATTGTTACCATTAAAAAGCCAAAATACTGGGATGAGATCACCGCTTTTGCCAAACAATGGGGACTGGGATATAAAGAGATGGAACAGGCGAGGCCCCCATTTGAGCACAGCAGGATAGCCCTGAAGGATTTTTTAAACAATATGAAATTGAAAAACTGCGAACCAAATCCGGGGTATATCAAAGCTCTCGGATTAAAACCGGTTGCAATTAATTAGCAGTCATTTCCTGGTAAGGCCGAAGAGCCGTTTTTAATCATAGGTTTTATCCGGCTCTTTGGCCTTTTTATTAGGTTTAGTCAGGAAGTTGATACCCGTCTTTTATAAATGCTTTTATGACTTTTATTTCGTTCTGGCCTTCATTGACAAGCTCATATTCTTCGGCAGCGGCAGGTATGACAAAAGTCTCGGCATAATTGAATCGATGTTCCCTGCCATGTTTGGTTCGTAAAAGAACAGTAGACCCTTCCACAAGGCTCAAAACGTGGCATGAACCACTGGTCTCTGCAGTAACGCTTCCCGTGAATTCAAAGCGATGTACGTCATAAAAGTGATCGGCATGGGTGGGCAAATGGATTAATCGCCAGTTCTCACCTTCTTCCAAAATATAAGGTTTGCTTATCAGGTTTTGTTGTACATATTCGCCTTTACGTTCAAAATGCAGGTTGTCAAATGCCCGCTCTATATTAATGGGACGTGGCTTTCCATCTAAATCAAGCCGCATCCAGTCGTACATTTTAAAAGTGAATATATATGGAGTAGCACTGATTTCAAGCACCAAATTATTGATCCCGGAACAGTGAATAGTCCCATTCGGAATCAAAAATAAATCGTGTTTATGAGCCGGATGAGATTGAACGTACTGGTCAATATTTACTGTAGTTGCTTTTTCAAAACTTTCTTCAAGATCTTTTCTGAAAAGTTCCGGTTTGATATCATTCTTAAATCCCAGATAAACTTTAGCGCCGGGTTCACAATCCAGGATATAATATGTTTCATCCTGTGTGAATTTTTCTCCAAAGTTTTTCCGTATATAATTCAGCCCCGGATGACATTGTACTGATAAATTGCCCCCGTCAAAGGTGTCAAGAAAATCAAATCGTATAGGAAATTCATCGCCAAATGAATCAACTGAATTGCCGATGATAGCTTTATTATTATGATACATCAGCCAATCGAAGGAAGCTTCCAGCAAAAGTCCCTGGCTTTCGAGAAGGAGTCCGTTTTCCGGGACAATCAATTCAAACGACCAAGCATAATTCGGTACATTTTCAGGTAGTTGAGGTATCTTATTGAGGCACCACTGACCGCCCCAAACTCCCGGTTCAAACCAGGGACGGACGCGAAAGTAATTTTCTGACATTCCACCGAGTACATTCCGAAAATCATTCCCTGAAATTAAAACCGGTACCTCCGGACGTTGGACATCAACAAGGATATCAATTTTATTGAGCAGTTTTTTCTTGTGTTGATTCAGGACAATCCAATCAACAAAGTAAAAACGCTTATACATTCGTTTTGGATTCTCGGCTTCAGTTTTTCCCAAATTGCAAATTGTGCCGGCACGACTGCGAAATTGTATTTCATTTTTGGGCAGATCCAGATAAATAATAAGCGCGTCGGGATTGGAATGGATCAGGTTGGCACCGGGACCATAAATAATCGTTAAATCCTCATTTTGTATACGGATTTTGGAAAATGAATCCAAATCAAAAAAGTCGGAAAGAGAGCCTTTGTATCGTGTACCAAAAATGGGATCAGCTCCACCCAAAAAGGGAATTAACATTTCATCGATTTCATGTTCTGGCAGCATAAAATCACTCGTGGAAATCCACTGTACATTCAGCCCGCGCCTGGAAAGTTCAGATCCAAGTTGTTCTCTGAATTGTTCCCAAAATATTCCGACATATCCATCAATAATGATGGTTTTATAAGTACAAATTTTTTCAGATAAAGCCTTAAAACCAGCATCAATCTTATGTTTGCCAACCGGAAATCCGGGATATAAATCATATTGTCCTGCGGGACTCGGTTTATAGGTTTTCGGGATTAAGTCCTGGGTCGTTTTTCTCCATTCCCCGGTTTTAATATCCGTCATTCACCATCCTCCGGACGAGCATAATCATCTTCATACCTTGTGATGTCTTCCTGCTGCCAGTTTCCGAAGGCCACTTCAAGAACCCGCACTTCAGGACCTGAACTGCTCAGGCGATGCCGGGTTCCGGCAGGTATCCATATTTCATCTCCTTTTTCGGGATGTAGGATTTCGTCATCAAGCTGAACAATACAACCTTGGTCCAGAATGATCCATAATTCGGCACGACCCGTATGTGATTGCAGGCTTAATCGTTGATTCGGCTTCACTTTCATCAGGCTGACGGTCGTGTCCTCATTAAATGCATACTGATTAAAGTTTCCCCAGGGCCTTTCGACACTTTTCACAGGTGGTTTTTCCGAAGGAATAGGTTTCGTTACGTATTTACTCATTTTGATTTACAGTCCGTTTTTTGAGAGATACTGATTTAAATAGGTTGAGCGCAAAACCATTTGAGGCTTGTCATCGATAAGAGCGATGACCTGTTTAAAATTTTGCTCGGTAAGAGAAGCGTAATCGTGCCCTGCATGGGCCGGATATACACCAATGTAGACTAACGGTGCCTGACCGCAATTAACGGTTCTGTGAGCCGTATTTCCGGGTACATAAACCACGCTGTTGGCTTGAAGGGGCAACATCTTACTTTCACCGGTTTCTTCATCCTGAAGAAGCATCATTCCCTGTCCGGAAAGGCCGATATATACTTCCGCTGCTTCCCGCCACGAATGGTAGTGTCCTTTGGTCAGGTAAAACTCCGACCCAATCCGTCCGGGCATGATGGTTCCCAGGCCATAATGCAAATCACCATCTCCGTTGGCAGGTTCTACACTTGAGACCTTATAAACGACCGGATCATGTATTTTAAGTTCACGTTCAAAGGCATAATGATCGGCAAAACAATGATCCAGATCGCTTAGTTTCCGTACAACAGTCTTTGCTGAATCAAATGATGCCGTATGAAGATCGAAGGTATTGAATTGAGCAAGATTTATTTTCATAAAAACTTTTTAAAATTTATAAAATCATTGTGCATAAAATTAAATTACGTATTGACAAGGAATGACTTAAGGGAATCTATGATTTGTTGATTCATGGGGATGTCCAATAATAGCAAACCGAGCAAACCGGCTCCAATTACAGGTTCAAACTGTGGCTGAGTGAGAGATGAGCCCGGGATGAGCATATCTAATTTTTCGGAAAGCAAATCCCGATACCGTAAATAGTTCAATAAAATTCCACCAGTATAGGTAATTGAAGTACTTTTCGGTTTCAAATCAAGGGATTTCATTACGGCTTTTATCATTTGAGCTAATGCAGTTGTTCCTGAATTCAAAATAGAAAGGGCGGCATCATCATTATGGTTTGCCTCTTCGAATACGATAGGAGCCAAAGCTGCAATTTCTTCTTTGGTCATTGGATGACCGGATTGATTTACTCCGCCGTAATAAACGGTGTTCATGATATCGGGAATGGAATTGATTTTTAGTTTATCCAATAATGGTTTTGTCATGGATGTTTTCGTGCTTCGTCCGTCATAGGAACGAAGAACAGACTTTATGGCATTCAAACCAATGTCATACCCGCTTCCGTAATCATCGAGCAAATGACCCCATCCACCCGACATCCACGATTGTCCCTGTTTATTTCTTCCATAGCACGATGAACCCGTTCCTGCAATGACAGCGATTCCCTCCGCTTTACCTGCCAGGCCACCTGCGAGGGCAATTCGGATGTCATGATCTATATCTACGGATATCTTCTTTTTTAAGGGAAGTTGATCAACAGCGTGGCGAATAACTTTTTTATCGGTTTCGCACACAACACCTGCCATGCCCAGGAACAAAGCATCAATTTGGGAAAAATCGATATGATTCTGTGAGCATGCTTTTTCCAAAGCATCAGACAAATTTTTAACTAAAAACGAATTCGAAATATTATCCAGGTTTGATGGTCCGGATTGCCCCATACCGAGTACGTTTCCTGCTTCGTCCAACAGAATTAAACGCGTATGCGTGGCTCCACCATCGACACCTGCCACAATCGTCATACTACTCCGTTTTATTAATTCTATAAATCAGTCTATGAATTCAAAGATTACAGTCCTATTCTGCCTTAAAGTTAGCATATATGATTACAAAAAATAACTATTCAGTGTCAATAAATGTTTAACGGTATCTGATGTTATGCGGTTACAAATCATGAGATTAGAAATCAGCTCAATAATAATGTGGTAAACAATGTTGTGAATGGGTTGATTTTGTGTGTAAAAAGCTTGTTTATTGCATCAGGAAGCCAATCTCTACTTATTTGAATACTGCCGTGTGTATCACATTCTAAGTTATGAATGAGTGAGACATTAAAACTACAAGAAAGAGATAAAACTATTATTACTACAGAAATTACTTCACTTGCATCTGAACTATTAGCCACAATGAGTGGCAGTCGATACCTATATCGTTCAAAATTAATGGGAGTCATTTATCTGTGTGAGTATTACCTGCATTTAGAACAAATAAATGGAGTGTATCAGAGGATGAATTGCGGTCCGGTAGATGTTCATTTACAGGAAAAGATCGAATCGGCTCTTAAGTCTTTGGGATGGGTGATGGATATTAGCCGAAATGATGAACATCCTGATATCAGGTTTAAAAAGCTGGATAATTCATATAATCAGAGTCGGCTATTCGGAAAAATATGGGGTGAAAATGCCAGGGAGATAAAAAAAATCGGCATCATAATGAAACCAATGGACTGGGAGCAAACAAAATTAATTACCACTCTTTTTGCTGCCTGGAATGATTTAATTCTGTCGGGAATATCATTTACCGATAAAAATATCATTAATAATGCAATAAATAACTGGCCTTCAGGTAAGAGAAAAATCCCCAAAAAATATTGGTTTAGTGTGTTAGCCTGGCTACGTTCAAAAGAAATAATTCCTGTAGGATATGGATACCAGACAACCAAAGAAATTATCGTTAATGAGCATCGACAGGCCGGGTAATCATTTTTTAAAAAATGAATCATAAAGTCCATTGCTGATTTAATGCAATATCCCGGGAACCTCTGTTTATCCATATTTCCATATCTGTTTCATGAAGAGATTGGTAAGCATCCCATACTGATTTCCGGTTTTGGCAAAATTACTCCTTCAAAGTAACAGGAGTAATTTTTTTAAATAGAAATTTTAAAAAATAGTCCATTTGATAAAATGGTTTTATATTGGCCTATTATTCTGCATTCGTATTATTTATAACCATTAAACTATTTAATCCTTTATATTTGTTGAGCGCCTGATTGTAAATTCAAAATCGAATTTTTACAAATGAATTTAAGTGTTTTATTTAAGGGATTGCTCGCCGGCATAACAATTGCGATGCCTTTAGGGCCTGTAAATCTCATTTGCATACACCGTACATTATCAAGAGGGAGTAAAAACGGATTAATATCCGGACTTGGGGCAGCTACCGCGGACACTATCTATGGTTCAATTGCCGGTTTTGGTTTGACACTGGTTTCCAGTTTTCTGATAAACCATCAAATATCATTACGAATATTCGGTGGATTGTTTATTCTTTTTCTTGGAATCAGGGTTCTCATGAACAAGCCACACGATGAAGAAAACGGAAACGACAACAAGGGGCTGTTCCGGGCATTTACATCAACTTTTTTTCTGACACTTACTAATCCATTGACTATTCTGGCATTTCTTGGAATTTTTGCGGGGCTGGGATTGACCACAAACAATTTGAATTATTTAGGTGCGACTATATTGGTTTCGGGAGTTTTTTTAGGATCGTCTTTATGGTGGGGACTGCTTAGTGGTGGAGTTAATTTTTTCAGGGAAAAATTTACTGATGAAACACTCACGAGGATAAGCAGGTTTTCTGGAGTTATTATTGGCCTGTTTGGCTTATTTCTGATAGTCAGTGTTTTTCTAAATATAAATTTGAATTGATTTTTTTATATACAGTTTATATTTAGATTACCAAACAATTGAATAAATTCTCCAATTTTACAGAGGATAAAGAATTTATCTATTATTTAAGATAACTCGATAACGGTAAGAGACCCTTCAGTTTTATTTGTTACAAAAACATTTTTAAAAAGTTTAATATTAAGGTAAGAAGTAAGTTATTTGCAGTAAAATCGCCCATAATTCAATATTCGTATAGCATATAATTGTTTTTTTAAGATATGTTTTGGATTATAGTACCAACGAAAGTATAAATTATTTGTGTGGACGAATAAGGGATGAAAAATATAAATAACAATCAATCGATCGAAGAAAGAATCAACAGATACGTTAATACTCGTTTGAATGAAAACGAAGTAGAGCAACTTTGGGCGGATTTAATTGCCAGCCCGTATTATTATGATTATTTGAAGACCGCTGCAAATGTCAAATACCTGCTGAATCAAGAGAAAGATAAACGTGTTTCTATTCAGAAAAGAACATATTGGATGGCAATCGCCGCATCCATTGCTATCACTATTGGTATTTTAAGCCTCGTTTTTCAATTTAATCATTCCGGAAATAATAGTATTAAGCCTTTGGATGATCTTGCATTCACCAACATGAGGTCTGCTGAGATAATCAATAATACTCCTCAGTCCCAGTTACAAAGAGGTATAAATTTTGCCAATAGTGGAAAAGTTGCTGAGGCAATAACTTTGTTTACCAAGATCAAAGAAGAGAATGAAAGTACCAAAGTTAAATCGATGGCTGATTTAAATCTTGGTATCGTTTATTATAATCAACATGAATATTCCAAAGCAATTCAATCATTTAAAAACGTTCTCTCAACAGAAAAGAGCGATCTTTTAATGAAAGAAAAAGCTTACTGGTTTGAAGGGAATGCTTATCTGAAAATGAATGATTTGAAATCAGCTAAAGTGAGCATTCAAAAAGCTTATGATTTAAATGGCGCTTATCGTAGAATTGCCGGTAAATATTTAAATGAGATTAATAAAAAAATAAAATAGAAGTTTTTTTAAATTTTATTTAAGCTCAAAGGCCTCTGAATTGTTCAGGGGCTTTTTTGTTTCATCATGATGCTCTTTATCAGCAGATAAATAAGCTAATATCAAGACTAGGCCCGGTCGCAACATATCTTAAAAAGGTTACCTAAGACACTCTATGCCCGTTTCTTGAGGGTTAAGTTTAAAGTTCCTCGTATTTAGAGTATTTGGATTTCTGCTTATCGTTGAAAAAGTATATGAAGCTTAATGTAACGCATAAGATAGCTAAGCTTACTACAAATTCTATCAGTTTGGTTGGATAAGAAGAATAAAGGGGACTGTTGTCACCGGTTTCAATATATGAGCCCCAGATGTATGGATTTGCATTTCCGTTGTCGATGAAATAGAGTTTGGCTTTGCGTAGTGCTTCTGCCTTTGTATAGCCTTTTTTAAGGTACTCGTAAAATTTAACAGAGATCTTTTCAGCAGCCTGATCGTTAACGGGCCAAAGATTCAGGATTAAGCTTTTAGCTCCTGCATAAGTAAAAGCACGGCTCAGACCAATAATACCGCTGCCGGTTATATAGTCACCGGCACCTGATTCACATGAGCTTAAAACAACCAGCTGATTGTTCAGGTTCATTTCAAATAATTCATAAGCATGAATCTTCCCGTCATTGTCGATATTTTGCGTTTTCTTATTTTGATCTCCATTGAGATAGATTACAGAAAATAGCGGGTTTTCATAATAAACTTCACTATGAGTAGCCAGGTGAACGATTTTGGCATTCGGAACCCATTTACGAAATGATTTTTCTGTTGCAGTAGTACCAAGAAAAAGTTTTTTCTTTGAAGTGGGATAGGGAAGTAGTGAGTCAATTTTGCTGACTTCTGATTCGGTGTAAGGCAAAGGGGCCAGTATTTTATCGCCGGATAAAGAACTTGAAGTATAACCGAAATTTTTTATTCCAAAACCAGCATAATCAATTTTATATTTTGACTTGGGTTCAAAATAGGTTCGTTCTAAATCCTTTAGACTGGTATAATAACTGATCGAATGAGAATCAATCATGTAATGGGCCGACCCATAACTATAAGCCGACTCGACATGATTATCCGGCAGAACGCCTAATGGAAGTTGAAAAAGAAAACCGTCGGGTATAACATATAAATTGTGGTAATCCTGAATATGTAGTCCAGCAAAAAGTTTTTGATAAAGTTGATGTAACCTATCCAGGTTGACATTGCCTCTGTTTAAATTTTTTATAGTATTTCTTATAGAATCGAGTTGGCCATCCTTGAAATTAATTATTTTAAAAGTCGTTTTTTTAGCAGTGATAAGCGCTATATAATATTGATTTTTGAACTGTGTAGTATAGATAATTGCATTATTGTAACCTAGATAGCGTTTTATTTTTCTTAAATCGATGGGTTTGTCATCGAAGTTCCTGATTACAATACTTTCTAATTGCTTCTTTTGTGCAATAGCTTGTGAAAGCTTATTCTGAATAGAAATTTTTTGATTAGCATTAGCCGTTAAAAGCTGTGATTGTAATGAAGCAATATAATTACCTAGTTGTTGATCTAAAATTAGCTGTTTTTCATTGAGCGCATTAGACTTCAACAAGGTGTTGTTTGAAAATGCAGCCCGGTTTATTGTTTTAATACTATCTATAAAACTTAATGCCCTATTGTAATGATCTGATTTGATATACAAATTTGTCAGTAACTTAAATGACTCAATATCCCATCCCTGTAAAGAAAGATGCCCACTCTGAATTTCTGCACTGTTTTTAGCTCGCTGAATGATTTGCCTGGTTATGGAAGATAAGTTCCCGCTTGGCAATATCATTCTTACCCTTTATGAATCATAATCTTTGCAAAAGCATTGGCTTCTTTTACAGAAGTATCGAACTCTATAATACTTTTATTAAAATCTTTTACTGAGTTCAATAATTCATTAGCCTTTTTATAATTGTTTATTTTGATATAATCATTGGCTAAATCGATAATAGTTGCTAAATGTGTTTTATCATCTCCTTTATTTTGTGCAGTTAGTAATATGATATTTCTAATATTAATTGCTTTTAAAAAATTATGTTGAACTTCAAACAGACGAGCTTTTTCAGACTGTAATATAGTCCATTGGTTATAATCTGATGAAACAGATATAAGTTGATCCGCAGATTTATATAATTTTAGAGCTGTTGAAAATTGTTTTTCTTTATCTCTATAAATATTAGCTAGGGCAATATCAACAAAAGCCAGTTGATTTCTTAAGTTATTAATCTTGGCTATTTTTTTAGCTTTATTTGCATAAAGAATTGCAAGATTATAATCACTTATTTCCTTATAATAGATGGAAAGATTGTGTAATATTATTAATTGGCGTCGAAAATCATTATCCTCATTTGCCAATCTTAATGAATTTAATTGTAATTGAATGTATTTGTTAAAATTACCAGTCTTAAGATAGGTTATCGCAAGATTATTAATTACAGAGGTAAAGTTTTTATAAATCTTATTTGCATCTGGATAATTATAAACAAATTCATATTCTTTTTGTGCTAAATCTATTTTCCCAACCTTACTAAGGTATTGCCATAACTTAAATGAGCATATAGTATATCTTTTTTTATTATTTAACCATTGTGATAACGGAATAATATATTTCCTATAAATAGATAAATTATCATAATAATAGCCTTAACAAAGTTTGCAAAAGCAACTCTTTTAAAATAATCTAGTTTTACTTGAGTATTAGGAATAATATTTATATTAATTTTCTGTGAAATATCCCTGACTTTAGTCATATTTATCTAATAAATGATATCCATAAATAACGGTAATTTTTTTCAAAGTATTTAAGTAAATTGTCATTATATTTAATAGAATTCCAATAGTTTATTAATGCTAATATTTTTTTTGAATTTGTAGGTATTTATATTTATATAATTAAATATATTGATGTCTGATAAGTGTGAATGATCTTAATATCTAATATTCTATTACTATTAGTATTGTTATAAATAATATAATGAATATTGTTTAATTGTAATTTTGTAATTAAACTATCATTATTTTATAATAAAAATATTCTCTCTTTTTTGGGTTTAAATCTTGAAGATAAATGATTAATAGATTTGGGTCTTTGGTTATTTGATAAGCTTTAAATAGTCTGTTCATTATTATTAGATACTGGTTCCGTAATAGTTTGAATAATTTTAATAATGTTGAATTATTTATTGTTACTAAGGCCTGTACATTCTCTTTTTATAAATTGATGAATCTCTTGGTTGGAGCTATATAACTCATTAAGTGCCCAAAAATATTCAGCAGGAGACTGATTATTAGATATATACTTGATATATGTTTGAACCTGATTCTTTGACTCAGAATATAATTCATTATTATGAGATGTTCCCTTACTTACAGATTTGATTGGTAAAATCAAAATGCAAAGTAAAAGGTAGAATTTAAATTGAGGCACTACCGTTATATTTTATTTCATTGTAATACTAATTTTAATTAAGAAATAATTTACATCCCAAAATTATGTTATCAAATTCTAATTATCTGGTCAATTATTTATATATACTTAATTCAGT
>CAWANF010000010.1:0-10887 GCA_963783355.1 uncultured bacterium | reverse complement strand
TGGGAACGCCCCCGTGGTAAAGCTCTGCTTCCCAAAATAATAACTCAAGAAACAGAGTCTCAGGTCCCTGAAAATAAACGACAAAACCAGTGAAGCAGATTTTCAAATATTTATTAATCACGATTGGAATTCTTTTCCTCTGTAATGTAAGGGCAAACTCCCAGTCGCTATATGTAGGTGTCAATTACAATCCCCATGATGATAAAAACCCCGAGAAAATAGCAAAGGATATCCGGTTGATGAAAGACGCCGGGTTTAACGTTGTTCGCATCGGCCATTTGGCATGGGACAGCTTTGAACCGGCAGAAGGCAAGTATGATTTTGGCTGGTGTGACACGGTTATGGATATGATGCATAAGGCAGGCATCAAAGTTATTTTGGATATCGCTGTACGGCCCGCCCCCATCTGGTTACATCATAAATATCCTTCCATTAATATTACTGATCGGGAAGGCAAAGTCTTGTACCCGAACCATCGTTATATGGACGATATCGGGGACCCGATGTTTCAGAAGTATGCCCTGGAGTTTGCGGATACGCTTTCAAAACGGTATGGGAAGGATCCTGCTTTGCTGGCCTTCGGCATAGATAACGAATCCGGCGATGGCCCCATATCTTATTCGGAGACAACAAGACAACGGTTTATAACCTGGCTGAAGAAAAGATACAAAAACATTGCTCATTTGAATAAAGCCTGGGCAAGCGAGCATTGGTCGCGGAGGATTGATACTTTTGAAGAAGTTGGACTTCCCGTTTCAGGCCAGGTAGAGGGTCCGCCTGAGAGGATGCTGGACTTCAGACGGTTTATTTCGGACGAGATCAATCAGTATCTCTTCAAAATTATAAACCGGGTCCATGCCAACGCCCCGAACATTTTACTGACTACGAATGCGTGGTATTTCAGCCCGTTGAGATATTTTGACTATGCACCTATTGCATATTCCGGTAAAATGACGCGTGAAGGCGACGGATTTTATCCGGGTAATTCCTTAACTAACAATGCGGGATTAGTGGGTGCGTCCTTTGGTATTGTGCGTATTCAATATGAAAGCAAAAATCCTTTCTGGAATACGGAGTTTATTACACACAACGCCGTGCCAAATTCTATCCGTAAATCGGCCTATGTATCGCTGATGTATGGGAATCAAATGATTTGCGGATGGACCTGGCAGTCCATGCACGGGGGAGAAGAGCAGTATCTGGAAGGGATGGTCGACTGGGACGGTATTCCGAACAGGAAATATTATGAATACAAGAAGATTGCCGCAGAATTTAAAAAGATCGAGAAATATTTCCCTTATAAAGAGAACGCCCAGGCAGCATTGGCTTTTTCATTCCCGAGTCAGATGGTCAGCTATTCCTTTCAGAAACAACATGACAGCCAGGTGCAAACCTGTTTCAACCAGTTTTTCAAACGAAATATGGATGTAAGGATGGTTGATATCAGTCGCAGTGACTTAAAATATAAGCTGCTCATTATCCCGGGTCTTGCGCTCATGGATCCGGCAACGGCCGGCAAGATTCGGGATTATGTGGCTAAGGGCGGAACTGTGGTGATGACAAGTTATTCCGCAATGGTAGATACTACGAACCAGGTATTTGCAAGTACTCATCCCGGGTTGTTGAGCGATGTTTTTGGAATTCGGGTGGGAAGCTACGAGGAAGTTAAAAATATGAATGAATTATCCCGTATTTCATATAAAGGGGAGCATTTACGTGTGAGTTATAAGGGGAAAAATATTGAAACCCGATCACAAAGTTATGATGTCATTCAACCCAAAGGTGCTGAAGTTTTAGGAAATATCACCAGCCTGGATAAAGATTACCCGGTTATCACCTCTAACAAATACGGCAAGGGAAGGGCGATTTATATCGGCCTGCCGGCGCGGGGTGCAGTATTAAGCCCGTTGTTGGATGACCTGATCAACGAGCTTTCCATTAAAAAAGGACCGGACGTACCCGACAGCGTAATGGCAAGACAGATCGATAACAATCATATTTTATATATAAATATAAGTGGCGACCCCAAAGAGATTCCCATGCAAGGGAAATCACGTAGTATCCTTTACGATAGAAATTATACCGGCAACTTTACGGTCGCCCCATATGAACCGGAGTTCATCGAAACGGAATAGATTAAGTCATAATATGTTCAAGAAAATATTATTTGGGATTATACTTTGTTTGTGTTCAGCCGGTTTTAGCTATGCTCAGACCAAACCACCGGCTCCTTATGGTCCTGTTCCGACGGAAAACCAACGGCGTTGGCAGGAAATTCAGGGTGAGTTTTCAAATATCAAAAACAACCCATCGTGGCAAACCAGGGATTTTACACCGGTAAAAGCCCGTTATTTTAAGTTTACGGCTTTGAAAAATACGGTTGGCAACAATAATGCAGGGTATGCCGAAGTGGATATAATCACGAAATGATAGGAGGCTTTGCAAAACCTTTATTTTTACCTCTCCAAACCTCTCCTGATTTACAGGAGAGGTTTATTCCCAAAGGGATCCCTATGGTAGAGGTGGGTTTCCCAAAGCCTCCTGATAGACAAGAAAGATTAAGATATTTTTTAAAAACAAGGAGAATAAATGTAATGATGGAGAAACTTTTTAAAACAAAGATGACAATTTTAATCATTCTCCTCAGCTTGTGTTTTACCGACACATTTGCCCAATCCGTACCGCCCGAACGGATAATCAGTATTGATTACAGTCACGTTGAAGGTCCTTTTAACACAATGTTTAATGAATGTGTCGGCGCCGGGAGAGCGAATGAAGGGTTGCGTGCCGACTGGCAGAAGCAATTAGCCCTTGCCAGAAAAGAAATCGGGTTTAAATATATCCGGATGCACGGATTGTTAACCGATGATATGGGCGTTTATAAGGAAGACCGAAATGGCAATCCTGAATATAACTATCAGTATATTGATCACTTATATGATTATCTGCTGAGTATCGGGATGAAGCCGTTTGTTGAATTGGGATTTATGCCTTCGGCTCTTGCCAGCGGCAAAAAAACTATTTTTTGGTGGAGAGGGAATGTTACTCCTCCCAAAGATTATAATAAATGGGCAAGACTTAATACACCACCTGGTACTTCATTTTACGGAACGTTATGGTGCGGATGAAGTTAAGACATGGTACTTTGAAGTATGGAACGAGCCTAACTTGAGCGGTTTTTGGGCGGGGACGCAACAGCAGTATTTCAAATTGTACCGTTATACCGTAAATGCTATTAAAAGTGTAAATAAAGCATATCGGGTCGGAGGACCAGCCACCGCAGGTGCAGCATGGGTCCCGGAAATGATTCATTTCTGCAGCAAGAATCATCTTCCGCTCGATTTTATCAGCACTCATTCTTACGGCGTTAGGCAGGGATATTTAGACGAGTACGGAAATACAGGCACGGTGCTGGCAAAAGACAAGTGGAGTGTAAGCGGCGATATTTTACGTTCACGCAAACAGATAAAGAACTCTTCAATGCCGAATTTAGAGCTTCACTATACGGAATGGAGTTCTTCCTATACGCCCTCGGATCCTATTCACGACAGCTATGTCGAAGCACCTTATATCCTTGAAAAGATAAAGCAAGTTGGAGATGCGGCAAATTCGATGTCGTACTGGACCTTTACGGATATTTTCGAAGAAGCCGGACCCAGATTCAGGCCTTTTCACGGCGGTTTTGGATTATTAAATTATCAAAGCATTAAAAAACCGGCGTTTTATACCTATGATTATTTGAACAAAATGGGTAAAACCGAATTGGCCGACTCGGATAGCTCGTCCTGGGCCAGTAAAGATTCCAGTGGTAATGTACAGGTCTTGTTCTGGAATTTTACCGATACTCTACCTGATTCAACAAATGATCAACAATACTATAGTCGCGATTTACCCGCCAAAACAATAGGGAAAGTAAAGCTGTCGATCTCCGGAATGCCTGAAGGAAATTATGATTTGAAAGTATATAAAACCGGCTACAAGGTTAACGATCCTTACGATACGTATCTGGAACTCGGCAAACCGAATCAGCTAACGAAGCAGCAAGTTAAATTTATAAAGGAGAAAAATGACGGTTCTCCAATTTATAATGACATGATAAAAGTAAAAGCCGGCGAGCCATTTCTTAAAGAACTGCGAATTCGCCGGAATGATGTGTTCCTGATAACATGGACGAAGTTATCCTGAAAATTAATAACATCACTTTAGAAATAATCGAGTATACATACGAAAAATAGTTCACTTATTTTTTGTTTATCATATTAAGACAGCCAATCCTGACGGTTTAAACGTTCCTGAATGGCTTTCCGATAATAAAACGGGGCCTGTAAATATCATGGATATTGATATAGATGCAAAAGTAATTTCTGAAAGCAACGAATTGTATTTGTGGTATTTATGGATTGATCAACTTTTGGTAAATAAATAGGAGGGAAGTCAACACGATGCACAAATATGTTACTACAGCTACCTTACTGATATTATTTTTTTCCACAAGTGTAAAAGCTCAACTAACACCTCAAGAGGCAGTAAAAGGGATGCAAAGAGGTATAAATATCGGGAACTCATTGGATGCCTATCCCGGCGGTGAGACGTCGTGGGGGAATCCACCTATACAAAAGAGTTTCTTCACCGACTTGAAGACTGCGGGCTTCGACGCTGTGAGAATACCGATTACATGGGGATATGACGGCAGATCGTTAACTAAGCCGCCTTATACGATCGACAGCACGTTTATGGCACGAGTCGATACCGTGGTGACCTGGGCGCTTGAGAATAACCTTTTCGTAACTATCAATGCTCACCATGAATTCTGGCTTAAAGATACGCTCGGAAATGTGACATGGAACACTCCAACCCACACCTCGAATGTAAATGCAGCGATTGCCCGGTTCGACAGCCTCTGGAGCCAGATAGCTACTCATTTCCAGAACAAATCTGACAGTTTAATATTTGAAATTCTGAACGAGCCTTATCCGGCACCACAGAATTATGTGGATGAGATCAATAAAGAAGTGCTTAAGATCATTCGTCGAACCAACCCAACACGCATCGTATCATTTTCGGGGTATAAGTGGTCAAATTCGGCGCAGCTTGTCACCGCGGCGATTCCGGATTCATCAGATAAATTTCTGATAGGATATTATCATTCTTATGATCCATGGCCATTCGGCCTCAACGGAGGGTCTACATCGAATGCAAACATCCTTTCAACAATAAAGTCTGAGATGGACCAGGTTACCACCTGGTCGCATAAGACCGGCATCCCGGTCGTCATGGGTGAATACGGCTTTATAAACAGTTGTGCCTACAATCCCCGGATGTACGCTTACGCCACTGTCGTCGATCAGGCACTGCAGCACGGAGTAGCGCCGTTCGTATGGGATGACGGCGGGTCATTCCGGATATTCAACAGGCGAACCGACACATTCAACGAAATCAAAGACATACTAATTCACACTTACCCGGAGTCGCCGACCAACCTGAGCATCAGTGAGAATTCCGACGGTTCGGTAAGGCTGCAGTGGCAGAACAGGAATACTGAGAGTGACAGCATCATGGTACAGCGAGGTGCCGGCAACGCGCCGCACAACGGAGTGAGCGGGGTGAGCTTTGCTGATTATGCGAAAGTGGGTCCAACCCAAACGGTTTTCATTGATAGCCTGGCACCATCCGGCTCGACCTATTATTATCGGCTTAGTGTGACACAGAAAGATTCCACCGAGCTTCAGTCATACCCTATCATGATACAACCGACTGCGACCGGAGTCGAACGGCCGAATACGGGGACACCGATGCACTTTAAACTGTTTGATAATTATCCGAATCCATTTAATCCGACTACCACGATCAGATATGAACTGCCTGCCAGTAGTTATGTTAAGCTCAAAGTGTATGATGTGATGGGAAGGGAAGTGTCGACATTGGTTAATAGAAAGGAATCCCCCGGAATTCATAGTGTAAAATTCAACGGATCAATGTATGCCAGTGGAATGTATATCGTAAGACTGACTGCAGGGAGTTATGTAAAGACCATAAAAATGGAGCTAATTAAATAGGGATATAAGACGTGCATTATTTCTAACTATTCAAATTCGGTCTCTCCCAGTGACGAAGCTCTGCTTCCACGAAAATGACAACTCGTGAAACAAACATAGCTTAAACATATTTAGGGAACTATATATTACTTTGACCCATATAGGCACGCATGATAATTACTATAGAATAATTTAGAAGGATTATTCTATTTATTCAGTGTGATTGATCTGTTTGACCATCCCCTCCAATGGCCTCATTATTACGTTGAATTCGTTCGGATGGGCGTTCGCTTGTTTCTTTTGAATAAGCTTCACTTGAGAAGATAGCCCAGCTTTCTTTGACTCTACCTCTAAGTTCCGTAGAAAATCCCCCAGACTGTAATTTTCTGGTTTCTGCTTTAATTTTGGATCTGAATTACTCAAGTATCAATCCTTATTTTTGTCCTTCTTCCCTTTCTTCAATTTATCCGGCACGCCTTTAAATGAGGCGTTTAAAACGTCCTTCAAATCCCCTTCAATCTTTAAAGGTGGCTCATATTTTTGGGATTTTTTTGGTTTACTCATACTTAATAAGGTAGGATTTTAACTATTCGAACTCAATGATTCCTAATTTTTCTAAGTTTAATACTTGTTTTGCCTTATAAAATTAGTTAAACTATCTTCCATAAACGAAAAAGGGCGTTACTACCAATAACGCCCTTTAAAAAAATCGTTTTGCAATGTCAAAAGGCCAAGATTTTTGGTCGTGGCTTTATTGTATCTAAATGATAGTGGAAGATTAATTGAAAAACAAATATATCTGAAGTTTTTTTTAAAAAAATCTTAAAAAATGTGTTCAAAAATATTTTCAATGATAGTTAAGAGTATCAGGAAATAAAAAAGCCCAACAGTTAAGGGCTGTTAGGCTTTTGCGGATGTAGTTCTAACGGTAAAACGCGTGGACTTGCCATTCTCGAGTTGCGGGTTCGAATCCCGTCATCCGCTCAAACTACTATCCAGTAAAGAAATTCGTTTGCCTGGGGGCAACGAAAGGACGATTAACCTGCCAATATATACAGTGGCGAGTGCGACGGATCTCATAAGTCTTTAGCACCTTGTCTTATCGTCCGGAAGGTCACATTATGGAGTCATTTTTCCCTCTAATGTGGCCTTTTCATTATTTCAAAGCAATAAATTAGTGAATTATCGGATTAATTCCGAGTAACGCAAGCGTGTTCCACTGATTCTACTGACCGCTAAATTGAACCGATCGGTTTCTCCAAGATTCCGGTAATTATAACGAAACGCAAACGCATTACAATATCGATCGAGATGTTTTGGGATTACGTGGTGATAAATCCCAATGATTCCACGTTTAAGAAGTGCCCAAAACGATTCGACGGTATTGGTTGAAATATTTCCATTTACGTATTCTCTGTCTTTGTGATTTACAACTCCATGGAGATAGAACTTACTGAGTCCACGATATGCTGGCCATTCATCGGTAAATACAGAACTTCCGATCTGTACATGTTCTCTCATAATCGGTTGAAGTGTTGCGCTTGGTGTATTCTTAATTGAACGTGCAACAATGTGGCCTCTCCGTTGAATGATTCCAATAACAGGCTGTTTTGTAAGGGTGCTGCGTCCTTGTGTTCCCTTTGTCTTTTTAGATTGGTGCTTGTTCTTCTCTTTTCCTCCGATATAGGTTTCATCAACTTCAACCTGTCCAGACAAAAGAGAAGGTGCATTTTCCTTTAGCATTTCACGAATACGGTGAAGCATGAACCACGCCGTTTTTTGTGTTGTTCCGATGTCTTTACTTAATTGAACGCTGGAAATTCCCTTTTTGTGACTGGTTGCAATGTATATTCCCCAGAACCATTTATTGAGATCAATCTTTGTGTTCACGAAAATTGTTCCTGTTAAAGCGTTAAATTTCTTCCGGCACTTTGCACATTTATATGTTTTTCCGTTGCTGAATTTATATGCCTTTTCATGTCCACAATGAGGACATGTAGGCTGTCCATGCCAACGTAATTGCTCCAGGTGTTCACGGCATTTTTCATTATCTGAGAAGTGATAGGAAAACTGAACGAAGTTGTTGAATTTTTTATCTTTAACGTCCATGATTGACCTCCAAATTCTTTAATCTGCGATCAATATAGTAAAAACTTTTGGGTCAAACAAGTATATAATTCCCCATATTTAAAGAGATACGGGGTGATGACAGAAACATATTTCTAAAATCAATCAAACTATTTCTTAAAAGAGGGATTTTAGCCGCATTTCTCTTGGGTTTAGTTCTTAATACCCCGTTATTTGCACAAACACCATTACCGCCGGCGCAACAGGTAATCAGCAAAATGAAAGTCGGCTGGAATATGGGAAACACGCTAGAAGCCATCGGCGGGGAAACGGCATGGGGAGGTGCATATACCACCAAAAAATTAATTGATTCCGTCAAAGCCGCGGGATTTAATTCGGTCAGAATCCCAGTAGCATGGTTTGCCCATTCCGATACGGTTACGAGTCAAATTGATCCGGCATGGCTTGCCCGGGTGAAGCAGGTAGTTGACTACTGCATGAATGACAATTTATATGTAATCCTCAACGACCATTGGGATGACGGTTGGCTGGAAAACAGGGTTGACAAAGCGGATTCAGCTCAGGTAAATAAAAGGCAGCATGCCTATTGGACCCAAATAGCAAATGAATTCAAAAAATTACGATGAGCATTTGCTTTTTGCCGGTTCAAATGAACCTAATGTCAATGATGCCGCAGGAATGGCCATTTTGTTATCGTACCACCAAACCTTTATAAGTGCCGTTCGCGCAACGGGTGGAAATAACAGTTTCCGTACCCTGATTATCCAGGGGCCATCTACTGACATCGATAAAACAGATAATCTGATGAACACAATGCCCAGGGACCAAATTGCAAACCGTTTGGTAGTAGAAGTTCATTACTATTCTCCGTAACAGTTTACCATAATGAGTCAGAATGCAAGCTGGGGCAAGATGTTTTACTATTGGGGAAACGGCTATCACTCGACAACCGACGCCAGCCGCAATGCAACCTGGGGTGAAGAAAGTTACATGGATAGTGAATTTGAGAAGATGAAAACGAAGTTTGTCGATAAAGGGATCCCGGTAATAATTGGAGAGTTTGGTGCTTTTAAACGAAATCTAAGTCCTCCGTCGGACCAGGCGCTTAACCACGCATCCGTGAATTATTACGATTATTATGTTACAAAATCGGCAATTGATCATGGAATGGTATCCTTCATTTGGGATACCAATATGGGCATATTTGATCGTAGCACAGGAAAAACTTTAGATCACGGAATGCTTGATGCAATAATGAAAGGTGCCGAAATTACTACCAAGATATCCAATGAAATAGATTTGGATATTCCCAAGGGATTCAGACTTGGACAGAATTATCCGAATCCCTTTAATCCGACAACGGACATATAATTCAGCGTCCCAAAGGCGACGAACGTGAAACTGATGGTCTACAGTGTTTTGGGACAAAGAGTAGCCACTCTGGCAGACCGTCGCATGAGCGCCGGAATTCATACCGTTCAGTTTAACGGGTTGCATCTGGCTTCTGGAGTGTATGTTTATCGCTTACAGGCTGGTAATCAATTTGCTACCAGTAAGTTACTGTTGCTGAAGCAAATAGCATCTCCTGGTGACCTCTTTTGGGTCTAATCTGCAATGAAATATTGTCTTAGGGAGACGCAGCTTCCCTAAAGCTCCCGGACCTGCGGCATCAAAAAACACAGTAGCCAATCACGAAAATCTGTATTATGTTAACGATAAAATTGCGCGTAAATGCAGGTGTATGATAATGATGCCATCACTCCGAGTGATGGCATCATTCATCCCTTTTGATATCTATGCCTGTACGCGGACGTCGCCTTGCTGCCGGATGTTTTCCTCAAAACCCAGGCGTCCCTCGGCCAGCTCGGCGAGGCTGACGCGGCGAGTGGCGACGACGTCGCCTTCCCGGACGTCTCCGCGGTGGACCATGCGCGCCAGCGCGGGATATTGCCCGATGTCGGCCGGAGAATCGGTGCCGAACTCCGTCATGGGCATCGACATGGTGTCCGAGTCACTGGCGAACTCGCAGGAGAGGTCCCACCCCTGCAAGCCCAATCCGTAGACGGCGACGATGGCGGAACTTCGGCCAGCCACGGGCTGCCCCAGGTGCTCTTCCACCGGAAAGGCCGAAGGGCCGGTCCGCGACCTGCTGCATGCCCGCACCGAAGATCCCGGTCCGGCGATCATGGCGCGCCTTCCGCCGCCATAATTGTGCCGATCGATCATGCCGGCCAGAAAGTCGGAATGCAGATTGTAGTAGTGGCTGACACCGGAACCGGCCTGCCAGCAGGAGCCGACAATCACGCCGCGGTAGCCGGTATCGCGGATCGCCTTGACGAAGCGGCTGTAGAAGGCGTTCTGTGTTTCATAGAGAAAGCGGCAGTTGTCCAGCAGCCGGCGCGGGGGTGGATTGCCGGAGCGCACCGCCTGCTGGATTTGGCCGGCGATTCCGGTGGTGGCCTGGGCCTCGATGTTGAGAGCGGCAAGGCTCTCTTCCGGCTTCAAGGCTCCGGCGCCCCAGGCAGCCGCCAGCTTCTCCTCGGACCCATAGCGCGCCTGCAACCACTCGGAGAACTGGCGGTACAGCAGACGCTTGTAGGTGGGGCACATGTCGAGATAGGTCTGCGTGTGGCCCCAGAAAATGTCGTCCTCGTTTTGCAGCTCGATGTAGGCGAGCGAAGGGTCTTCGGCGTAGCGTTTGCCCGTCACCGTGTTCTTGCGGTTCAGCATGTTGAGCAATACGTAACGGAACGTGTTGCAGAAC
>CAWANF010000009.1:0-135905 GCA_963783355.1 uncultured bacterium | reverse complement strand
TAAAAAAGAATATTTACGCTTAACGCGTACGGGTGTAGCTCAATTGGTAGAGTAGTGGTCTCCAAAACCATTGGCTGGGGGTTCGAGTCCCTCCACCCGTGCAACCTAGAATCGTCAGAGTAAACAATGGGAAAAATCAAAGTTTTTTTAGATGATGTCCGGAAGGAAATGAATAAAGTGACCTGGCCGACACAGAAACAACTGTTAGACGATACTATTGTAGTTGTAATATTCTCAATCATACTGGGTATTTTTATATTTGGTGTAGACCAATTATACAGTACAATTTTAGAGGTCTTATTTAAATGACAACCGAACATCAAAAAAACTGGTATGTCGTTCGGTGTTTCTCTGGCCATGAGAAAAAGGTAAAGGAATATCTTGAACGGGAAATCGAGATGCTGGGTCTCGAAGATAAGATTACCGAGGTACTCATACCGACAGAAACAGTTATCGAAATTAGATCAGGTAAGAAAAAGACCCGAGAAAAGAATTTTTTCCCAGGGTATATCCTGGTTGAAACCATTTACGACGACAACGTTAATCAGCTGATTTCTAACGCGCCGTCGGTAATCGGTTTCCTGAAAAATGATAAATCCAGCAAGAAACCGACACCACTGAAGAAACCGGAAGTTGACCGGATACTCGGACGGGTGACGGAAAATAAAGAAATGCTGGCCAGTGGCGGACTTGTTGAAATTCCCTTTAGTGAAGGGGATATGGTCAAGGTTGTCGATGGTCCGTTTAAAGGTTTCGATGGAACCGTTGAAGAAGTATTCCCGGATAAACTGAAATTACGTGTCCTGGTAAGTATATTTGGACGGAAA
This sequence comes from uncultured bacterium, assembly GCA_963783355.1. Classification (GTDB taxonomy): domain Bacteria; phylum Bacteroidota; class Rhodothermia; order Balneolales; family DATFMH01; genus CAWANF01. The sequence goes on along the minus strand of CAWANF010000009.1, from coordinate 135,078 downwards.
ACGCCGGTTGAAGTTGATATTAATCAGGTTGAACCGGAAGATTAATACAATCAGTACGATTGGTTCAAGGGACCTGAAAAAGAAATTTAAACAGATTATAAGAGATAATTTATCTAACCAGATATGGCAAAGAAAGTAGAAAAAATCGTTAAACTCCAGATTGTTGGAGGTCAGGCTAATCCGGCACCTCCGGTAGGACCTGCACTTGGTCAGGCCGGTGTGAACATAATGGAGTTTTGTAAAGCCTTTAATGCCAAAACTCAGGATAAGGCTGGAACTATTGTACCTGTTGAGATTACGGTTTATGTCGATAAATCGTTCACATTTGTTACAAAAACTCCTCCTGCTGCTGTTCTTTTGAAAAAGGCTGCCAAAATCAAATCTGGTTCAGGTGAACCAAACAGAACGAAAGTCGGTAAAGTGTCCTGGTCTCAATGCCAGGAAATCGCCAAAGAAAAGATGCCTGATTTGAATGCTTTTGATATCGAAGCAGGGGCCAGTATGATTGCTGGAACAGCAAGAAGTATGGGGCTTCGGGTAGAAAAATAAATAATTCAGGTAAAGAATTTTATTGTATAAAGAAAAATGGCAAAACAAGGTAAAAATTATAAAGAGTCAGTGACCTTAGTCGATCGTAAAAAAGAATACGATCTTGATGAGGCTGCTGAATTGGTGAAAAAAACCGCAAAGACTAAATTTGATTCTTCAATTGATTTAGATATTCGACTTGGTGTTGATCCCCGTCATGCAGACCAAATGGTCCGTGGTACGGTATCTTTACCACACGGTACTGGTAAATCAGTTCGAGTTTTAGCTCTGGTAAACCCATCTAAACAGGAAGAAGCTAAAGAAGCAGGTGCTGATTTCGTCGGGTTAGATGAATATATGGAAAAAATCGAAGGTGGCTGGACTGACATTGATGTAATTATTGCTACTCCCGATGTAATGGGCAAACTTGGTAAACTCGGACGTGTTCTTGGTCCCCGTGGTCTGATGCCAAATCCAAAGAGCGGTACGGTTACCATGGAAGTTGGAAATGCTATTAAGGAAGTGAAAGCTGGAAAAATCGATTTCCGTGTTGATAAATTCGGTATCCTTCACACTGCAATTGGAAAAGCCAGCTTTGGCCCACAGGAAATCAAAGAAAATGCCGAAGCATTTATCAAAACAGTCGTAAGACTTCGTCCCGCTTCTGCAAAAGGGGCATACGTAAAGAGTATTTATATGAGTTCGACGATGGGGCCAAGTATTCCTATCAATCGTTCCATCGCACAATCCAGATAAAGATTTAAAGGTTATAACAGGTATTACAAATGGCAACAAAAGCAGACAAACAAGCAGTTGTTGATGAATTAGTTGAGGATCTTACTAATTCCGAAGCACTTTATATAGCTCAGTATACCGGTATGTCGGTTGCTAATATCAACGAACTCAGAGGTAAATTCCGCGAACAGGGTATTAAATACAAGGTATACAAAAACACGTTGGTAAGACGTGCAATGGACCAGGTTGGCGGTTATGATAATCTTTCTGATAAACTGGAAAATCAGAATGCCTTTATTTTTACCAAAGAAGATCTGGGACAACCGGCCAAAATCCTGAAGAAATTTATTGAAGGCAATAAAAAGCCTAGTTTCAAATTGGCTTATATCGAAGGTCAAGTCTTTGATAGCAACCAATTAGATGCATTGGCTTCAATGAAATCTAAACAAGAAGTCATTGGAGACATCGTTGGACTGCTTCTATCTCCTGTTTCTAATATTGTAAGCGCACTGCAATCACAGGGATCCAACATTTTAGGTGCCGTAAAACAAATAGCTGATAAAGACAATTAATCAGAAATTTTAAAATCACAAATCTACTAATCGGAGTAATATAAAAATGGCTGACGTTAAAGATTTAGCAGAACAATTAGTCAACCTGACGATTAAAGAGGCTAACGAGTTAGCTCATGTACTGGAAGATGAATACGGTATCAAACCGGCTGCTGCAGCTGTAGCTGTTGCTGGTCCTGCTGCTGATGGCGGACAGGCAGAAGAAGAACAAACAGAATTTACTGTAGTTTTGAAAGCTGCCGGTGGTAATAAAATCGCTGTTATCAAAGAAGTACGTGCTATCACAAGCCTTGGACTCAAAGAGGCAAAAGAACTCGTTGATAATGCTCCTAGCAATATCAAAGAAGGAATCTCTAAAGATGAGGCCGAGTCAGTAAAAAGTAAATTGACAGAAGCAGGCGCGGAAGTAGAACTTAAATAATCTTAAGTTTTGTTAATACAATATTTAGAAAGCCAATACCGTTATTCGGTATTGGCTATCGCCGTCTGTACCCCTGTATAGGGTCATTACTTTTTTAAACAATCAGGTACTGATTCCTTTAAGGTGAACACTCCCTGGTAATCGCGGGAATGTGAACTTCCACAATTTTAAAAAATAGCGAGGTATCCTTGAGTACTAAAGCTGCAACTTTACCCTTCACTAATCGCATAACATTCGCTCGTACTAAGACTATTCTGGACTACCCGGATTTTCTGGATATACAGCTTGAATCTTTCAGAATCTTCACTCAATGGAATGTAGCTCCTGAAGATCGCGAAGATGTTGGTTTAGAGCGAATTTTTCAAGAAAATTTTCCCATACAGGATTCCAGGGAACAGCATATTCTCGAATATATCAGTTACGACATTGATACTCCTAAGTATTCTATCTCGGAATGCCAGGAGAGAGGTTTAACTTTTGCCGTTCCTTTGAAAGCCAGGCTTCGCTTATCTTCTGTAGATCAATCAGATGAAGCCTCAGAAACCATCGAACAGGAAGTATTCCTTGGCGATTTGCCATGGATGACTGGACGTGGCACATTTATTATAAATGGTGCTGAACGTGTTATCGTAAGCCAGTTGCACCGTTCACCTGGTGTATTCTTCGGACAGTCGGTGCATCCAAATGGAACACAGTTGTATTCAGCCCGTGTAATTCCTTTTAAAGGTTCATGGATTGAATTAACTACAGATATTCGTGATGTACTGTGGGCTTATATCGACCGTAAGAAAAAATTACCGGTAACAACGCTTCTAAGAGCTCTTGGTTATCCAACCGATTTTGATATTCTTCGTTTGTTCGATTTATCAGAAGAAGTCTCATTTAGTTCTAAAAAAGATTTTAATGAGAAGGTTGTTGGTAAGCGCTCAGCGACGGATATTGTTGAGGTGTTAACTGAAGAAGTCGTTGATGAAGAGACTGGTGAAGTTACCGAAGCAACCAAGCGTAATATCGTTCTTCCCCGTGATCATGAAATAACGGAAGATGACTATGGCGTATTTAAAGAACAGAGTCTGAAGTCTGTCCTCGTCCTTAAAATATCAGCTGAAGATGCTGATCGCTCAGTTATCATAAACACTCTGCGAAAAGACAGTACATATGATGAAACTACTGCATTGGCTGAGGTTTATCGTCAAATAAGAACCGGTGAAATGCCGGATCCTGATACGGCACGTGCTGTACTGGAGCGCCTGTTTTTCAGTGATAAGAAATATGATCTGGGTGAAGTTGGCCGTTATCGTCTCAATAAACGCCTCCGCCAGGATATTGATTACGATATCACGGTTCTGACTGTTCAGGATGTCGTAAACATTACGAAAGAAGTTATTCGTCTCAAGAATTTAAAATCTCAGGTTGATGATATTGACCACTTGAGTAACCGTCGTGTACGAACCGTCGGTGAACAATTGGGACAACAGTTTGCTATTGGTTTAGCTCGTATGGCTCGAACCATTCGTGAACGTATGAACTCCCGTGATGCCGAACAGTTTACGCCGCAGGATTTGGTAAACGCCCGCACGATTTCCAGTGTTATAAATACATTCTTCGGAACGAATCAGTTGTCCCAGTTCATGGACCAAACCAATCCGTTGGCTGAGCTGACTCACAAACGCCGGATGTCTGCTTTAGGCCCGGGCGGTTTGACAAGAGAACGTGCCGGTTTCGAGGTTCGTGACGTTCACTATACACACTACGGACGTTTATGTCCTATTGAGACTCCTGAAGGTCCGAATATCGGTTTGATTTCTTCTTTGTGCGTTCATGCTAAAGTCAATGAATTTGGTTTTATCGAAACGCCTTACAGAAAGATTGTTGAAGGTAAAGTTACCGAATCGGTTGAATACCTGACCGCTGAGCAGGAAGACGAAACAGTCATCGCTCAGGCAAATGCACCTTTAGATGATGTATCTAAGTTTAAAAATGATTTGGTCTTCTCCCGTATGCGTGATGGTAACGTGGCATTAACACGTTCAGAATCCATTGAGTATATGGACGTTGCTCCTAATCAGATTACATCAGTTGCGGCATCCTTGATTCCATTTATCGAACACGATGACGCTAACCGTGCTTTGATGGGCTCAAACATGCAACGTCAGGGTGTCCCGCTTGTTCGTCCCGATTCACCAATCGTTGGAACGGGTATGGAATTCAGAGCAGCAAAAGATTCCAGAGCTATTATTGCTGCCGAGGGTGATGGCGAAGTTGTTTATGTAAGTGGTAACGAAATCAAAATTAAGTACAAACGTGATGAACGTGAAGAACTCGCTTATTTTGATGACGGTATTGTTATCTACACCTTAAGAAAATATGAACGTACCAATCAGGACACGACGGTAAATCAGCGCCCATTAGTGAAGGTGGGGGATAAAGTCGTCGATGGAATGCCTATTGCGGATGGTTGTGCCACTCAAGGAGGCGAACTGGCGCTTGGCAGAAATATTCTTGTGGCATTCATGCCCTGGAGAGGTTACAATTTTGAGGATGCTATTGTTATTAGTGAACGTGTGGTTCGTGATGACATGTATACATCTATTCACGTTCAGGAATATGAACTTCAGGTTCGTGATACAAAACGCGGTGAAGAAGAACTGACCCGTGAAATTCCGAACGTAAGTGAAGAAGCTACCCGTAACCTGAATGAAAGAGGTATTATCAGGACCGGTGCAAAAATTGAACCCGGAGAAATATTAATTGGTAAAATTACTCCAAAAGGTGAAACAGACCCGACTCCTGAAGAAAAACTGCTTCGTGCCATCTTTGGTGATAAAGCCGGTGATGTAAAAGATGCTTCTCTGAAAACACCTCCGGGCGTCAAAGGTACGGTTATCAATACGAAATTGTTTAGCAGAAAACGGGAAGAAAATTATTCCCGTAAGGAAGAAAAAGACCTCATTGAAAAAGAAAATGAGCAATATGCTAATCGCCTGTCTAAATTAAACAGTGAATGGATTGAACGCATGTACGGACTCCTGAAAGATTATACGTCTCCAGGAGTTATCAGTAAATATGGGGAAGAAATCGTTGCTGATGGTGTTAAATACACCAAAAAGGTATTCGAAGAATTGGATCCCTATAAATTAAGCATGCGCCTGAAATGGACGGGTGATAAAGAATTAGATGAACTGGTACGCACACTCTGCTTAAATTATCGTGAACGCAGGCGTGTTTATGAAAGAGAGCTGAAGAAAAACAAATACCAGATTCAGGTTGGGGATGAACTGCCACCCGGTATCATTCAAAAAGCGAAAGTTTATATCGCTAAAAAACGTAAACTTCAGGTAGGTGATAAAATGGCTGGCCGCCACGGTAACAAAGGTGTTGTTGCCAAAGTGGTACCTGTTGAAGATATGCCATTTATGGAAGATGGAACTCCTATCGATATCGTGTTAAATCCATTAGGCGTGCCTTCTCGGATGAACCTTGGCCAGATTTACGAAACTATCCTCGGCTGGGCCGGTCATAAGCTTGGTGTTAAATTTGCCACACCTATTTTTGACGGTGCTACATCTGATGATGTAAGAGGCTGGCTTAAAAAAGCTGATTTACCTGAAGATGCCAGAGTTTACCTGTTTGATGGACGTACCGGTGTGCGTTTTGCACAAAAAACAACGGTTGGTTACATCTACATGTTGAAACTGAATCACCTTGTCGAAGACAAGATGCACTCTCGCTCCATTGGTCCATACTCGCTTATTACTCAGCAACCTCTGGGTGGTAAAGCACAATTTGGTGGACAGCGTCTTGGAGAAATGGAAGTTTGGGCACTGTATGCTTATGGGGCAGCTAATGTGCTTCAGGAAATGTTAACCGTTAAAAGTGACGATGTTAAGGGCCGTTCGAAGGTTTATGAAGCCATCGTTAAAGGTGAAAATTTGCCGGAAGGTGGCACGCCCGAATCGTTCAACGTACTGGTTAGAGAACTTCAGGGTCTCGGACTCGAAGTTGATATCGGTTGAGAAATGGGCTTGAGCAAAGCCCTTCAACGGTTTAAACAGATTTTGCATACATCCTTGTCGAATAATTAGCAGCATAGATAAATTATGGCTAAAGATTTCAATCATATTCGTATTTCACTCGCTTCCCCGGAAGCAATTCTTTCACGGTCACATGGAGAAGTTTTAACTCCTGAGACTATTAATTACAGGACATTCAAACCTGAAAAAGATGGTTTGTTCTGTGAAAAAATCTTCGGACCGGTGAAAGACTGGGAATGCCATTGCGGTAAATATAAAAGAATACGCTATAAAGGGATTATCTGCGACCGATGCGGTGTCGAAGTTACCCGGAAGGCTGTTCGCCGTGAACGCATGGGACACATTACCTTGTCCGTTCCCGTAGTTCATATTTGGTATTTCAAATCGTTACCAAGTAAAATTGCTAACCTGCTTGGTTTGTCGGCCAAAAGCCTCGAAAAGATCATTTATTACGAGAGCTTTGTGGTCATTCAGCCAGGACTGGCTCGTGATTTAGGTTACAAGATGGGCGATATGCTCACCGAGGAAGAATATCATGACATTTTAAGTCAGTTACCGGAAGAACATTCTGAACTTGATGACGAAGATCCGGATAAATTCGTTGTCAAAATGGGCGCTGAAGCCGTTGAGGCATTATTAGCCAGTATCGATCTCGATAAGGATGCTTATAAATATCGTGAGCTGGTTAAGAACGAAACTTCAATGATGCGCAAAAAGAAATATCTTAAGCGCCTTCAGGTTATTGAATCGTTCCGTGCCGCTCAGAAAAACACTGAGAATCGTCCTGAATGGATGGTAATGCGTGTTATCCCGGTAATTCCACCGGAATTGCGTCCACTCGTTCCCCTGGAAGGTGGCCGTTTCGCTACATCCGACCTGAATGATTTATATCGCCGGGTTATTATCCGCAATAATCGTCTGAAGAGATTAATCGATATCAAAGCACCTGACGTCATTTTGCGTAACGAAAAACGCATGCTTCAGGAAGCTGTTGATTCTTTATTCGACAATTCACGAAAAACCAACGCTGTTCGTAGCAATAATCGTCCTTTGAAGTCTCTGAGTGATATGCTCAAAGGTAAAACGGGCCGTTTCCGTCAGAACTTGTTGGGTAAACGTGTTGATTATTCAGGCCGTTCGGTAATTGTGGTTGGACCTGAACTGAAAATGCATCAATGCGGCCTGCCAAAAGAAATGGCGGTCGAGTTGTACAAACCGTTTATTATCCGCCGCCTGATTGAGCGTGGATATGTGAAAACAGTAAAGAGTGCCAAGAAAGTAGTTGATCGTCGTGATCAGGTAGTCTGGGATGTACTGGAAAACGTGATCGACGGACACCCTGTGATGTTAAACCGTGCTCCTACGTTGCACCGTTTAGGTATTCAGGCATATCAGCCGGTTTTGATTGAAGAAAAAGCAATTCGTTTGCATCCGTTGTCCTGTACAGCTTTTAACGCTGATTTTGACGGTGACCAAATGGCTGTTCACCTTCCTCTAAGTCATGATGCTATATTGGAAGCATCCGTCCTGATGCTCGGTTCACATAACATTATGAGCCCGGCTAATGGCGGACCGATTGCGGTACCTTCTCAGGACATGGTTCTGGGTATTTATTATCTGACTAAAATTGCAAATGACCAAAGAGGTGAAGGAAAGACTTTTGCATCTCCGGAAGAAGTGATCATTGCGTATGATCAGGACAAGATTGATTTACATGCTAAGATTAATGTCCGGATTGAACGTGGAATCGGTGAAAAGAAAACGATTAATGTAATTAAAACCACGACCGGACGTGTAATTTTCAATCAGATATTACCACAAGAAATTCCTTATAAAAATCAGACATTCGGTAAGAAAGAACTTCGTTCATTGATTTCCGAAGTGTTTAATGTGGCAGGTACAGACAAAGCTGCCGAATTCCTTGACAATATGAAGAGCCTGGGATTCGAAACAGCTACACGCGGTGGCTTGTCGTTCAACCTCGACGATATCGTAATTCCAAAAGAAAAAGCCGAATTAATTGATAGTGCTCAGGAAGAAGTTGCTGAAATTCAGGAACGTTATGAGAATGGTTTCATTACCGATAATGAACGTTACAACCAGGTAATTGACAAATGGACCAGCGTCACAAACCGTGTTGCTGAAACACTGTTCAAAGCATTAGCTGATGATTTGAGTGGTTTCAACCCGGTTTATATGATGGCAGATTCTGGTGCTCGTGGTTCTAAAGAGCAAATTCGTCAGTTAGGTGGTATGCGTGGTTTGATGGCGAAGCCACAAAAGAGTTCAATCAATACGGGTAGTGAAGTAATTGAAAGCCCGATTCTTTCAAGTTTTAAGGAAGGTTTGACGGTACTTGAATACTTCATCTCAACACACGGTGCTCGTAAAGGTTTGGCCGATACAGCCCTGAAAACAGCTGATGCCGGTTACCTGACACGTAGACTCGTTGACGTATCACAGGATCTTATTATCAACGAAAATGATTGTGGAACTTTGCGTGGTATCAAAATGCGGGCTCTTAAAGACAACGAAGATGTCGTCGAAAGTCTCGAGGAACGTATCGTTGGAAGGGTCTCATTACACGATGTTTATGATCCATTGAATGATGAACTTATCGTTCCTGCTAATGATCTTATTGATGAACGGATTGCTAAAAAAATTGCAGAAACATCTATTGAAGAAGTAGAGATTCGTTCCGTACTGACTTGCGAAACGACCCGTGGTGTTTGCGCTAAATGTTATGGTCGTGATTTGGCAAGAGGCAAGACCGTACAAGTTGGTGAAGCTGTCGGTGTTGTGGCTGCCCAATCGATTGGTGAGCCGGGTACCCAGCTGACTCTTCGTACATTCCACGTTGGTGGTACTGCTTCCCGTCTGGAACAGGAATCTCAGCATAAAGCTAAATTTGGTGGTAAGATCGTATTTGATAATATTCGTGTTGTCAATTACGACGATGGAGAAGAGGAACATCGTGTTGTATTGAGCCGTGTTGGGGAAATAAAAATTCTTGATGAAACTGATAAAGTGCTTGCTCAATATAATGTACCGTATGGTTCCGAATTGTTGGTTGAAGAAGGTGATGTGATTCCTAAAGGTGTACCGCTGTGTAAATGGGATCCATATAATGCTCTTATTTTATCGGAAATCAACGGTAATATTGAGTATAAGGATATCATGGAAAATGTCACATTTACCGAAGAGACAGATTCGCAGACAGGCCACAAAGAAAAGGTTATCACTGATTCCAAGGACAAGACCCTTGTTCCATCTATCATGGTTAAAGGCGAGGGAACGAATCAGCGTATGCGTGAAATGACATTGCCTGTAGGCGCTCACCTGATCGTTGACAGTAAGGATACAGTCTTTGCCGGACAGACACTGGCTAAGATTCCGAGATCTGCCGGTAAATCCAAAGATATTACCGCTGGTCTGCCGCGTGTAACGGAATTGTTTGAAGCACGTCCGCCAAGTGATCCTGCCGTTGTATCAGAAATCGACGGTATCGTAAAAATGGGATCCCGTAAACGTGGTTCTCAGGAAGTTATCGTGACAACCAAAGACGGTACCGAAACAAAAACCTATCTGGTACCTTTGGCAAAACATATTCTCGTACAGGAAAATGATTTTGTACAGGCTGGTCAGCCATTGTCCGATGGTTCCATTATGCCACAGGATATTTTAAGTATTCTCGGTCCTTTTGCCGTTCAATCGTATCTTGTGAATGAGATTCAGGAAGTCTATCGTCTGCAAGGTGTAAAAATCAACGATAAACATATCGAAGTTATCGTTCGTACGATGATGCAGAAAGTTGAGATCACTGATTCTGGCGATACGATGTATCTCGAAGGTGACAAGGTAGATCGTTTTGAAGTGAACAGAACGAATGATAAGCTTATCGGCAAATATGTTGTTACCGATCCGGGCGAAAGTGAAGAAAAACACGGAGCCATGCTGGAACGTCGTGAAGTTCGTGAAGTTAATGCTAAACTCATTAAAGATAACAAGCAGGAAATTCAGGTCAGAGAAGCGAAACCAGCAATATCAAGGCCAATTCTTCTTGGTATTACCAGGGCGGCATTGTCAACTGACAGTTGGTTATCCGCTGCTTCCTTCCAGGAAACAACAAAGGTTCTTTCCCAGGCGTCTATCGAAGCCAAAGAAGATGGATTACTTGGACTGAAAGAAAATGTTGTCGTAGGTCAGAAAGTACCGGCTGGTACCGGATTGCGTAAATACAGAGACTTGATTGTAGGTTCTAAATCTGAAATGGAAGATATCGAACCGGCAAGTAAGGTATTTGAAGCATTGGGAGCTGATGACTCTTCCGATGAATAAAAAATCGCAGACATATACGTAATATAAAAAAGGCCTTCATTTGAAGGCCTTTTTGCTTATGTCGATAAGCAATGCAAGTAGAGAAGTTAGAGTTCTTGTTTTTTTTGGTTATTCGGCAGTTGGCTGTTCTTCAGCCGTTTCCGAACGTTCTTTTGCTTCCTTGATAGTTTGTAACAATGCCTCAGCTTCGCCTATTAAATCTTCAGCTTTTCGCTGAGCATCTTCAACAACCTGTGTGCCTTTTATTTTGGCATCGGAAACAATGTTGTTTCTTTCATCACGCAGTTGTTCTATCAAATCAGTAAGGTCTTCTAAATATCTGTTAAGACGATACGATAGTCGATCTCTGGTTGTACTTCCTTTATCCGGTGCATATAATAGCGCAACTACCGAACCGATAAAAGCTCCTGAAATTAAGCCTAATGTAAATCCTTTACTTGTTTTACTCATGTGTCGACCCGAAGGTTTTGATGAACATTACTATTCCTTATTAATATAAAAGAGAGAAATAATATAATCTGCAATTGAAAAAATAAATGATGTGTTTTTTTAACTCTGTATATATGTCAACGTTATAATATTTACTGGAGTTCACATCATGATATTTAATGAAAATAAAATAAGAAAAACAGCTTATAAACACTTATTTTAAGACACGTTGACGTGGGGATAATTAATATTAATTAGAAATCATAAAATTAGTTTTCTGAACTATGAAATTTTTTATAGATACAGCCGATTTAGATGAAATCAGGGAAGCCAATGAATTGGGTATTCTTGATGGGGTCACAACGAATCCATCTCTTTGCGCAAAAATTGGCGTTGTAAATTTTCACGAGCATATTGCAAAGATCTGTGAAATTGTTAAAGGTGATGTCTCCGCAGAGGTTGTCTCCACAGAGTATGATGGTATTATGTCGGAAGCTCACGTATTGGCTAAAATAGCTGATAATGTAGTTGTAAAAGTACCACTCATTAAAGACGGTATTAAAGCGATAAAGTCGCTTACCGATGAAGGAATTAAAACGAATTGTACCCTTTGTTTTTCGTCCACACAGGCATTAATAGCAGCAAAAGCCGGAGCAACATATATTTCTCCGTTTGTCGGACGTCTGGACGACATTTCTACCGATGGTATGCAGTTAATTGAGGATATTGTAACCATTTATTCAAATTACGGTTACAAAACCGAAGTGTTGGCAGCCAGTATTCGCCACCCGATGCATGTTGTAGAAGCTGCAAGAATTGGTGCCGATGTTGCGACAATGCCTTTAAAAGTTATCTTATCATTGTTAAATCATCCTTTGACAGATAATGGATTGAAGCGTTTCCTAAGCGACTGGGAAAAACTTCAGGAAACCATTAAGAATATGAAATAATTTCTAAATCAAAGGCTTCTGTATATCAGGAGCCTTTTTTATGTCACTTCAGATATAAGATCCCGGGCGATTTTTGAGGAAGACAAGACACCGGGCAATCCAGCTCCCGGATGTGTTCCGGCCCCGACAAAATACAGATTGTCAAAATCTTCGGAACGATTATGCGGACGAAACCAGGCCGATTGAGTTAAAACAGGTTCCAGTGAAAATGCCGATCCCCGGAAACTGTTTAAGGTATTTTGAAAATGAAGCGGGTCGATATAATGTTCTGCCACGATATTTTCCTGTAAATCAGGTAAGAAGTTTTGTTCAAGGAAATTCATAATGGCATTTCGATACGGCCGGGCTTTTTCATTCCAGTCGACATCTGATTCAAGGTTGGGTACCGGAGAGAGCACATAGAAAGATTCACAGCCTTCCGGGGCAACGGAGGAATCAGTCAGGCTGGGCATATGGAGGTATAAAGAGAAATCGTCAGGCAAATGCTTTTTGTGAAAGATATCATCTAGTAAGCCACGATATCGTTCTCCAAGAATAATGTTGTGATGCTTTAAGTTTTGGTTTCGATACTGCTTTTTCGTGCCAAAGTAGATGACGAACAGAGACATGCTGTATCGCATATTTTCCAGTTTTTTATTCGAATATTTCCGTCGTTGATATTCCGGAATCATATTTAAATAGGTGAAAGCGAGGTCTGCATTAGATATGACGATATCGGCTTCATATACGGAGCCATTTTTCAATAAAACGCCAAGCACTTTTCTTCCGTCAATTAAAATTTCATCCACTTCCGAATTTAAATGAATGTATCCGCCTTGTTCTTCCAGTAAACGGGAAAGAGCTTTAACTATGGATCCTGTTCCACCCATGGCATAATGCACTCCCCATTCCCGTTCCAGGTAATGAATCATGGAATAAATAGAGGTAGTATCAAATGGATTGCCACCGACTAATAATGGGTGAAAAGAGAAACATCTGCGTAGAAAATCATTTTCTATAAATTGAGATACATACTTGTACACCGATTTATATGATTGAAGCTTAATTAAATCCGGAGCCACTTTCAGCATTTCTTTAATTGATAAAAATGGCTGGTCGGCCAGTTCCACAAAACCTTTTTGAAATATCGATTTAGTCGTTTTTATAAATTTTTGATAACCGGCTTTATCATCAGGATTCCATTTTTCAATCTCTTTCAGAATAAAATCTTCATTCGAATTATAGTCTAAAAACCTGTTTTCATGATTGAAGATGCGATAAAATGGCTCGCAGGGAACCAGATCGAAATAATTTTCTCTTTTTTTGCCTGCCGCTTCGAAAATTTCATCAAATAAGAAGGGTGCCGTTATGACGGTTGGACCCGCATCGAATGTGAAGCCATCTTTCTCGTATACATATGCTCGTCCGCCTGGCTTATCGAGTTTTTCAAAAACATGAACTTCATGGCCTTGTGAGGCTAATAGATTAGCCGCACCGAGTCCTCCAAACCCACTGCCAATAACGATGATTTTCTTCTTCATTTGATATTAATCTTAATGAAATATTTAATAGAGGGTGTCTCTTTACCAGGTTTTTAGAAACAACATGAAAGTCTTAATAAACGTTGGTATAACAAACGGAATGATTGACGTTTAGTTGAATAAGATCCTAACCCCAAATGGTATTTAGTAATTCTGTATCTCTTTTACAAAACCACGAATACCCTTTCTTGACAACTCTTTTTTTGCTCTGATGGCCTTATCTTCGTTGTCAAATTTCCCATAATAAACCCGATAAATTCGTTGACCGTTCACCCTAACATCCTGGATCCATGAACCATGTACTTGCCGGGTTTTTTGGTCGGCGGCGACACGATCGCTATAGGCCCCAATTTGAACGGCAAATAATCCAACACCCTTGTTATAGCTTAGATTCTTATGAACATTTGCAGCATTGCCCCTGACCAGTACCAGCTTTACACGCGCTGTTCCGGGCCCAATCATGTGTAAAATCGTAGCAGCTCTTTTGGATAAGTCGATGATTCTGCCTTTGGCATACGGTCCACGATCATTGATACGAACGACAACATTTCTTCCATTATTCAGGTTAATAACTTTGACGTACGTATTGAATGGGAGCGTTCGGTGGGCGGCTGTCAGGGCATTTTGATTATATCTTTCGCCATCGGCCGTTAACTTTCCATGAAAATCCGGACCATACCAGCTGGCAACTCCATATTCAATGACCCGGTTATAACGTACGGTAGCACAACCTGTCACTAAAAATAGTAGTAAAGGAATTAGTAAAAAAAATATGGAACGAAAACGCTTAACTACCCTCGAAATCAAAATGTCGTGATTAGATTATATTAATGTTGCTAATATATTTCCAACGAAGTGTAAATCCCAACGAAATTTTAAGCAATGAGATTTTAGTTGATTAGCTGAAAAACGAGAAATTTCAGATATTCGGTCTCGGGCATTCCTACTAAAATGGGATGATCGGGTGCATGACTCCCCTTATGGAGCAATTTTATTCTGAAACCGTTCCGATATGCGGCCTCTTCAACCGTTTGATAGAAAGTATCAGGAAAGATATGATGGGAACAGCAGGAGGTACATAATATTCCGCCGGGATTTAATAATTTGAGTCCATATTCATGAAGATTGCGATAGGCACGCTTCGCTGCTCCAACCGATTTCTTGTTTTTTGCAAAGTTTGGAGGATCCAGATTCACAACATCAAATTTGCCATTAACAGCATCGGTATCCAGGGTTTTCATAATGTCTTTCGGGTGAAATTCAATGATATCTTGGAATCCATTTCTCAAGGCATTTTGTTTTCCTTTCTCAAGAACGGAATCCGATACATCAATGGCTGTCACATGGGAAGCCCCGGCTTTTGCAGCATTAAGTGCAAACCCGCCTTCATTGCAAAAGGCATCAAAAACGGTAGCGCCTTTATTAATAAATTTTCTAAAATTAAGCCTGTTTTCTCTCTGATCGATATAGAATCCCGTTTTTTGACCCTCAAATGGATTCATTTCATAGCTTATATCATGTTCATTTATCAAAAATGAAGGTACCGGTTCAGTTCCTTTGGCTATTGATTTAAAAGTCGGTAATCCTTCAAGTGTACGTAATCTCGATTCATTCCTTAAGATGATATAAGAAGGATTCAGAAGTTGATCCAGGATATTAATGATCGTTTCTGAAAAAAGTTCCGTTCCGGCGCTATGAATCTGAATACTTAAGGAATCTTTGAATTTATCCACGATGAGTCCTGGTATGTCATCACTTTCCGAATGAATGAGCCGAATGGCATCGGTATCGGGATAAACTAACGAACGCAGTGCAATTGCTTTTTTAATCCGTTCCAGAAAGAAAGTTTCATCAACCGTTTGATGGATACGGCTTAAAATGCGGACCGCAATAAGTGAATGAGGATTATAAAATCCTACTCCCGCGAACGTATTATCAGATTTTCGTATTTCAACAATATCTCCGGCATTAATAGGTTCTTTCGGTGGAAAAATTTCATTGCTGAAAATCCAGGTATGTCCTTTTTCAATGCGTTTATGTCGGTTCTTTTTAAGTGTAACTACGTTCATGGCTTGTGCAGAGATGAGATAAGATGTTTGGGATGAAACAATTAAATTTACGTTTGAAATATTCGTAAGATAATGAGCTTTCAGTCAACAGCCTACCGTTCATAATAATAATCAGCTGAATTAAGGATATGGGAATTAGCCACATCAATCTTAAATATTTTATTTCATTTATTTACAGTTAAATTTCTCATTTTAGTTCAATCCGAATCTACAAACTAAGTGATTATTTTATGAAGAGCCCTGTTGTTCTGTTAGCCGGTATTTTATTTTCAGTTGCCCTGTTGTTGGGATGTAATCAGTCCTCTAAAATGAACCTGGATTTTAATAAACCAAAGGCTGGATTAAGTGAAGAACTGGCCTCTTATCGTTCAAAAACGATATCCAACGTACAATATCGATTAGCATTTATTATTCCGGCTTCGACCGGAGAGCCTGTAACGGGGACGGCTTTCATTCATTTCGATCTTAACAATAATTCCCATCCTGTAATAATAGATTTTAAGAATGCTGATAAACTTCTTAAGGGAGTGACGCTAAATGGCTCCCCGGCAAAATATAAGACAGCGAACGGGCATATTATTTTACCTGTAGATCGTCTGAAAGTTGGAAATAATTATGTTGAATTATCTTTTCAGTCGGGGAATGAGGCTTTAAATCGAAATACCTCTTTCATGTATTCTCTGTTTGTACCTGCACTGGCTCATACTGCTTTTCCCTGTTTTGATCAGCCTGACTTAAAAGCCGGTTTCCAATTAAAATTGACGTTACCTGGAAAATGGTCGGCGGTTACCAATGCTCCACTATTTCAAAAAGTAATTGATAAAGATCATGTGGAACTACTGTACGGGGAGACACCACCTCTTTCAACCTATCAGTTTGCCTTTGCCGCGGGTGTTTTTCATACTATGACCGGTTTTCGCAACGGACGGGAATTTACCATGTATTACCGGGAACCTGATGAAAAGATAGTCAAGAGAAACAGCAAAGAGGTCTTTGATTTAGCTGCCAATGCGTTGAACTGGCTTCAAAACTATACCGGCATTCCGTATCCATATGACAAATATGATTTTTTTGCTGTTCCTTCCTTTCAGTTCGGAGGTATGGAGCATCCAGGCGCTATTTATTTTAAAGCTTCCAGCTTATTCCTGAGATCGTCCGCGACAATGAACGATTCACTGGGACGGGCCAGCCTGATTTCACACGAGACTTCACATATGTGGTTTGGAGACATGGTGACAATGAAGTGGTTCAATGACGTGTGGACGAAAGAAGTTTATGCCCAGTTCATGGCAGATAAAATGGTTCAGGAATTATATCCCAAGATAAATTTTAACCAGCGATTTTTGTTGAAGCATTATCCATCGGCTTATTCAAAAGATCGATCCGAAGGTGCCGAAGCCATTCGTCAAACGCTTCATAATATGTCGAATGCGAGTAATATGTACATCATGGCTTATGATAAAGCACCCATCGTGATGCGTCAAATGGAACAGATTATTGGTGAGAAGAAATTTCAGAAAGGATTGCAGGAATATCTGCATACCTATCGGTTTAGTAATGCAACATGGCGCGATTTAATCACAACGCTGAATAAATATACCGGGAAGAATTTGCAGCAATGGAATAAAGTATGGGTCGAAGAGCCAGGGCGTCCAACGGTTGAGGCAAAACCAGAAATGAATGCTGACGGGACACTTAAAAGCATTGTATTGCAGCAGACCGATCCAACCGGTCAAAATAAAATATGGCCACAGGAGTTGAACGTTCTGGTTTATCACAACAATCAGTCTGAATACATTCCGGTTTATTTGAATAAAGGGCGAACGACTCTTAGAGATTTTAAAAATCATCAGAAACCGGATTTTATTTTACCCAATGGTAAAGGGATGGCTTACGGGTATTTCAAACTGGATGTAAACAGCCGTAATTATCTGTTGAAACACCTCCCCGAAATCAAAGACGCCACGACCCGGTCTATAGCGTGGGTTACATTATGGGATAACTTCCTGTCAGGTTCGATTTCGTCTTCTGAATTGCTGAAATTGGAAATGACTGCTTTACCGGATGAAACGAATGAGTTAAATATCCGGCTGATTCTTGGGTATCTGGATCAAACATTCTGGCAGTATATGGGGCCATCTCAAAGGCAAAAAGTATCACCGGAACTGGAACATCTGTTATGGAGCCAATTACAGAACGTTCATTCTTCATCGGTTAAATCGACCTATTTTAGTAGTTTTCGATCGATTGTAACTACATCGAAAGGATTGGACTTATTATACAAAGTATGGGATAAGAAAACGAAAATTACAGGATTGAAGTTTTCACAGCGGGATTATACGGCAATGGCCGCTCACCTGGCACTCAATGAATACCAAGACTGGAGTAAAATTCTGGATGAACAGCAAAGCCGATTAGCTGACCCGGATCGGATCGCTGAATTTAAGTTCGTTCGTCCTGCTTTATCGGATAATAAGAGCGTTCGTGACCAGTTCTTTAACAGCCTGGAAAATGTGAAAAACAGGCATCATGAACCCTGGGTCGTGCAAGGCCTGGAATATCTCAATTATCCTTCAAGAGCCAAAGAGTCGATTGATTACCTGCTTCCGGGGCTTAAACTGTTAAAAGAGATTCAGGCTACGGGTGATATTTTCTTCCCAGGCAGATGGATAAATGCCGTTTTGAGTGGACATAGGAGCAAAGCTGCCGCGGATGTCGTTCGTGATTTCCTGAAAGCCAGGCCGAATTATCCCCATTTTTTGAAAGACAAAATATTGCAGGCTGCCGATCCCTTATTTCGGGCTTCTTCAGTTGTGAAATAAAAAAATAGCCTTATTCGGTCCGCAATTAGTTTATTTTAATTAACCTATTGTAGCCTTAGACGTTATTTTTCTTGTAAATCATTTTTGAATAATGGGTAAAGGGTCTATTCAAACTATAGAAAGAGAGGAATAACGAGAGAGGACTGCAATTGAATGTTTTTTTAATCAACGATACTTCTGACGATTCGAATTGGGGTGCAAGAGCGACATCTAATGCATTAAGGCTATTAATAGAAGAAAATGGTGGTACCATTCGGGACACTTTGTATTCCAAAAGCCTTGATTACAATTCCCAAAAATTAAAAAAAGCAAAAAATCCCAATCTTACTAAAAGAACCATTGATTTATTGTTGCCTCCTGTCATTCCAAAGGCCTTACGAAGATTATCGAAGAAGTTAATGCCTCCTGTTTCAGACACCGTTCCTTTGAAATGGAGCGATTTTGATAAATTTGCCGAGTTTCTCATTTCCGGGGAAATATTCCATGAGATTAAGGAAGCTTTTGACCAGAACGACCTTGTCATTCTAAATGGAGAAGGATGTATTTACGGATTAAAAAGAGAAAGCCGTTTTATATATTTTCTGGCATATGTTTCCAAAAAATATTTTAAAAAGCCAACGGCAATAGTAAATCACACTGCTGAATTAAGTGATCCGGCACTAATGGAAATGGCCCGGAATGTTTACCCGTTATTGGATGATGTTGTGTTCCGTGAATCAGTTTCTGCACAGGAATGCAAAGAATTTACAAGATTTTCGGTAGCAGCTGATGCTGCATTTGTATATCGGCCAATGAGATATGATGAATGGATTAAAACGGCATCCCGGCCCGGTTATTTCGATGTTTTTCCTTACAGAACGTATGATTTTGATCCATCAAAACCGTATATATGCCTTGGTGGCAGTTCCGTATATTTGCGACCTGAGACCATTGGATATGATCCTGTGCCAGGGTATCTGAAATTAATTAAAGAGCTGAAAAAAGAGTTCAGTCAAATTGTTTTAACGGCTTCAGCTGCAACCGATGAAGAAGTTCTGGGCCCGATTTCTCAAAAATATAAAATTCCATTAATAGGACTAAATACTGCAATTAGGCAAGCTATTGATATCCTGGGTAATTCCAGGGTATATATTGGCGGACGCTGGCATCCAAGTATTTTTGCATTAAGCGGTGGTACACCTGTTGTTCCATTATCGGCTTTTACATTTAAGATGAGGGCTTTGATGAATGAAATCGAGCTGGATGTGCCTGTAATTGATTCATTGAATTTGGAACATGAAACGGAAAAAGTTATAAGATTGTGCAGATCACATTTAGATAATGGAGAGGCTCTTCGTCGATTGTTAAAAAGAAAATCCGATAAGTATACAATGAAATCACGAAGGAATGTGGATCTATTAAAAACAATGAATCATTCCAAACTGATGATGTGAGGAATTTTTAAGGATATGGAGAATCAAATTCGGCGAAATAAAAAAGAAAAGTCTGATCATTGCCCCACAACAATCAGACCTTTTCTTATTCCTCCCTTGATTAACCACCCCAGTTACATCATAGCAGTAAATTTAATACTGACGTAATATGTTAACTGTCAAGTACTTAATTGATAAACCTGTTTTTCTTTTGTCAATAATAATTGTACAAAATAATTAACAATTACTAAGTTAGAATTTTAATAAGTCTATGAATTTTTAGTACATAGCCAGTGGTATTTCAAGGAGTTAAAGCAATTACGGATAGTAAAATCACAAGTTTGACGCTCTTTTTGTATGACTTATCATATCCATTATCTGATTTTTCTAACACTCAAAGCGTTTAAAACGGGCTCGCCGGTCACAGGTTTGAATACAATTCTGATTCCCTGTCCGTTTTGCGTAATTACATGTGTTTTGAATGATACCGCCTGGTAGGGACCGTATTCTTTATAAAGGTTAAGATCTTGGACTACGGGAGTGCCATTCACAACGACATCGAATGTTCTGGTGGAATCGTTATTTATTTCTGAAAAATAGAGTTTAACGGTATATGATCCATCAGGAACATCTAATTTGTAGTCTTTGATATCCACTTTTTGAGTCTGATAAATAGGATCTTCATCCGTCCCTAAAATATTTTTATCAGTTCCGTAAGGTTCATTATGGCGGCCCGGCATCACATAAGTTTCACCACCTTCAGAACCCCATGTTTTGTTTTGATACTCCTGATCCGGCAGCCAAATCTGATGTTGCTGCTTATCGGAGAAGTATCTTAACGTTCCGAGACTAATATTAATATTTTGGAATGGTAAGGCCTTACTATCAAGATTTGCAGGTTCCAGGTGGAATTTAATAGTAGCGTTGTCGGAAAAAGTAAGTCCGTTTACCTTTGAAGTTGCTACAATTTTATTCACACCATTTGAAAACGGAACGTTAAATGTTGCGATGCCATTTTCTGCCGATTGGTTCCCTAAATTTTTGCCATTAATGGTCAAATCAACGTTTTGCTCGTTGGTGAATACCTGAACAGGCTGAGTGCAGAAAAGGTCCTGATCACTTTTCGCAATGCCTCCTCTTAAAGTCCATTGACGGGAAGCAATTTTGACGAAAGGTTTCTTCAGTAAACGTGACTGATAAAAATAATATGTCGCTTTTGGTACGCGGTTGTAGCCAAGCATTCCCTTATTGTTGATATGAGGAACAGCATCCCCGCGCCCTTCAGAGCCAAAATCCGATAGATTCCAAAGTGAAGAACCGGCTACAAATGGCCTCTTCATGATGGAATTTAGAAAGTATTTATGGAAATAGGTTTGATATTCTACGGTAAAATCAAAACGCTCCGGGTGAAAACTATGCAAGCGGGGATCGGCGCCGGCACCGTATTCTGTTACGAATATTGGTTTATCCGGAATGAGTTTATGCGCGCGATCCAGAAAACGCTGAACACCAGTAATATCATGACCATACCAGCCCTCGTATTGATTCCATCCGTCAATCATCGGAACAGAAGTCAACCCGGTCTTGTAATAAATATCAAAATAATCATGGAAAGGAATCATCGTATAACGAAACGGATCTTCCTTCCTGGCCAGGGTTTCAAGTTTTTCAGCAAGATCGTAAACATGTTTAAAATAGATTTTTTGTCGGGCCGGATCGTGCCGGAAGCGAGGGACAAGCAGGACTTCATTCATGTAGGCCCAAATGATGACGCTTGGATGATTAAAATTTTGGCGAATCATTTCCGTCATCATATGTTCACAATTGTTTGTAAAGGCATCTGACTCTGTGATAGTATTAACAATAGGAATTTCAACAGATGCCAGAATACCAAGTTTATCACATTCCTGAAGAATAACCGGGTCCTGTGGGTAATGAGAGATTCTTATAAAATTAGCTCCCATTTTCTTTAATAACTCAATATCTCTAATCTGAAGATGTTCAGGAACAGCATTACCCATTCCGGGATAATCCTGGTGGCGGTTCGCACCAATAAGTTTCATATGTTTTCCATTAAGGAAAAAACCATTATCGGCATCAAATTTAAACCATCTTAAACCCAGTGGATTAGATATTTCATCCAAAACCTTGCCGGATCGACGATCAAATATCTGTGATACAACACGATATAAATAGGGATCACCAGGTGACCAGAGATGCGGGTTTGAGATGGATTTAAATGCCTGATTAATAGTATTATCACCCTCTTTCAGCCTTAAATTGGTTGCCTTTTTCTGAACGACATTATTTTGTTCATCATAAATAGTCGTTACTAAACGGATGCGTTCTCTGCCATTCATACTATTCGTAATGACTGATTTTGCTGCCACCGATGCTTTTTCTGCGCTTACTTCCGGAGTTGTAAGAAAAACACCATTGGAAGCAAAATCTGAAAGAGAAAAATGAACTTTATTCACCGCTTTCACATAAACATCGCGATAAATGCCTCCATAAAACGTGAAATCAGCCGATAATGGCGGAATATCATTATTGTAACTGTTATCGACTTTAACGTAAATCTGATTGGGTGTTAAAGAGCCGTCATTAAACTTCAGGAAACTGCTTATTGGAAAACAAAACCGGGTATATCCGCCAACATGAGATCCAACATCTTTGCCATTTACATAAACTTCCGTTTGTTGATCTACTCCCTCAAAATAGAGGTAAACTTCTTTGTTTTTCCAGTCTCCCGGTACACTGAGGGTTTTATGATACCAGGCCGGACCGCGATAATAACCGGGAGTATCATCAAACGCATCTTTTGTATTCCATGTATGTGGTATTGAAACCGCTTTCCAATCACTCTTTGAAATAGTTGAGATTGCAGAAAACGGAGTATCTCCTTTGTAGAATTGCCAGTTGTTATCAACCGTATAGGATATTCTCGATTGTTGCTGGGCTTGAACAAATCCTGCAGTTAACGTTAACATACCGGCGCAGAAAAAAAATGACAAAAGGATAAGAACAGGATTGAAATCTCTAAATATTCGTGGTTTATGATGAAGAAAATGATTTTTAGAACAGTTTTTTTTCATAGGACGACTCATTATGAATTATGTGGGACAAAATGTATTGCAATTCAAAGATAAGATATAAATGAATTTATGCACATCAACACAATACAGTAACTATACGAATATAATTGTATAGCATTTAAGGGGCAATACTCGGTGTAGTTGACGCTCTGAATTATTACTCAATATTTTCAAAGTAAAGGTTTGGGATGTAAGGCCTTGAACTACCCTGTATTTAGCCGTTTCCTGACATTAAAAGCCAAACTTTAAGAGTAGTTTTTAAATAATTAAAGCAAAGACTTAAGATGCGATTATTTAAATATCAGGGGGAAAATCAATGAGAGACAAGGTGGTATTAGTTACAGGAGCAGGTGCGGGGATCGGACGTTCTGTTGCTCTTGCCTTTGCAAACGAGGGAGCCAAAGTAGTTGCAGCGGATATTAATTTTATTGGTGCTAAAGAGACGGCTGATATGATTGAAGCTTTAAATTGTGAAGCTTTGCCTTTAGAAACAGATGTTTCTTCACTGAAACAGGTAGCCGAAATGGTAGAGCGCACTATAAAAGAGTATGGCGGGCTTGATTTTGCCTGTAACAACGCAGGTGTGGAAGGGGATCAGGCAATGATAGATGTTGCTACAGAAAAGAACTGGGATTTTGTACAGGCTGTTAATCTGAAGGGTGTTTGGAGCTGCATGAAAAATGAAATTCCATATATCAGGAAACAGGGCGGAGCTATTGTAAATATATCTTCAGTAGCAGGAATGGTTGGTTTTCAGGCAATTTCAGCATACGTAGCTAGTAAACATGGCGTTGTCGGACTCACGAAATCAGCAGCTTTAGAATATGCCAAAGATGGAATAAGGGTGAATGCTATTTGTCCCGGTGTTATTGAGACCCCAATGATTGAGCGTTTTTTTGAAGATAACCCGGAAGGTCATCAGCAACTATTGGCACAGCATCCCATTGGCCGGTTTGGAAAGCCGGAAGATGTAGCTAATGCAGTAGTCTGGCTCTGTTCGCAAAAGGCTTCATTTATAACAGGAGTAGTTTTGCCGGTGGATGGTGGATTTACAATTCCCTGAAATGCGAAAAATTAATTATATGAAATAAAAAAGCCCCTCTAAAAAAGGGGCTTTTTGAGCCGAAGATCGGACTTGAACCGACGACCTACGCTTTACGAGAGCGTCGCTCTACCAACTGAGCTACTTCGGCTTGTTTACAGACCTCAAATATACGAAGTCTGACACCTGTTCCGCAAAAGTTAATGTCGTTCCAAACATAAAAACATAAAAAAAGAAACAAGAAAGCATTATTCCCCACGTTAACGTACCTTACCCTCGTTCATATATTCAGAATTAAATTATCATTAGATGGCGTATGTAATTTTAGCAGCAACGGTTATTACCAGTATAACGGCCTGGTATTTCGCTCCTCATTTTTTAGAAGACGGGATGTTGCGTCCATATTATACCATTCGTGAACATAAGTATTATCAACTGGCCACGGCGGGTTTTTTACATGCCGACTGGATGCATTTGCTGTTTAATATGTTCACTTTTTATTTTTTTGGCCCATTTCTGGAGCAAATCCTTGGGACGCCCATTTTTATCGGCCTGTATTTTACATCACTGATCGTAGCTAATATTCCAAGTCTTATACGACATCGTAATGATCCGTCTTATGCCAGCCTGGGAGCTTCGGGCGCGGTTGAAGGAGTTATTTTTTCATTTATCCTGTTCTATCCCTGGCAGAAATTATACTTATTCTTTATACCTATCGGGATACCGGCCATTATATTCGGAGTCCTTTTCATAGCATATAGCATTTTCGAGAGCAGAAGACAGAGGGGCACTATAAATCACGAAGCTCACATCACTGGTGCTGTTACCGGCATTATTTTCACCATCATATTTAAGCCCGTGGCATTGTCTATATTCCTGCAAAAGATAGGTATGATGTAATAAAAAAAGCCGCCATAAAAATATGACGGCTTTAATTCAATTCGATAAACTGGTCGTATTATCCGTTCAAATTGCGGAATTCACTCATAAAGCTGACTAGTGTTTTGACACTATCGAGGGAACAGGCATTGTAGATACTGGCACGTATACCACCGACACTACGATGTCCTTTCAACCCGCTTAAACTATTTTTAGCTGCTTCAGCAAGGAATTTTTTCTCAAGATCTTCGCTTTGAAGACGGAAGGTTACATTCATTTTAGAACGTGATTCAACCTCGGCAGTACCTTTGTAAAAATCATCCTTTTCAATTTCTCCATACAGTAATTCAGCTTTTTCAGCATTAATTTTCTGCATAGCAGCTATACCGCCTTTGCTTTCAAGCCATTCCAAAACCAGGTTTACAAAATAAACGGCAAATACCGGAGGAGTATTGAATAGCTTTTCGGCGTGAGTTTTGTAGCTCAGCATGGTTGGAACACCTTCGGTGCGGGCTTTTTCCAGGAAATCTTTACGGATTACAACCACTGTTACACCGGCTGGCCCCAGATTTTTTTGGGCACCAGCATAGATGATACCATATTTATTAATGTCTACCGGATGAGACAGGAAATCTGAGGAAGCGTCACATACCAAAGGTACATTTGCTACAGGCTCCGTCGAAAATTCAGTGCCGAAAATAGTGTTATTCGAAGTGAAGTGCAGATATTTAGCATTATCTGTAAGTTTTAATTCCGATTGTTTCGGGACACGGTTAAAATTCTGTTCTTCAGAGCTGAATGCCACATTCACATTACCAAAAGATTTGGCTTCTTTGATAGCTTTTTTTGACCATGCGCCGGTGTTAATATAATCGGCTGTTTCACCACTTTGCAGAAAGTTAAATGGAACCATCATAAATTGTGTACTGGCTCCTCCCTGCAGATAAAGGACCTTATAATCATCACTGGCACCGAGCAGTTTTAGCATTCGTTCTTCAGCTTGAGCGTTAATTTCGGTGTATTCCGGGCTTCTGTGGCTCATTTCTATGATAGAAGCACCTTTACCATGATAATCCAATAATTCTTCCTGAGCTTTTTGCAAAACTTCTAAAGGTAACGCAGCAGGTCCTGCGCTGAAATTATGTATACGGTTCATAAATAATTTATTTTATAGATTAATTTGAAAATAGATTGATGATTTCAAAATGTGTGAACCAATAGTCCTGAACGGAGTTTTGGTTCAAACCATGTAGATTTAGGAGGCATCAGTAATCCTTCATCCGATACGGCAATCAATTCACTGATATCTGTCGGATACATGCTGATTGCGAGTTCTGCTTTACCGGAATCGACAAGTTTTTCCAGCTCCCCGGTACCACGAATGCCACCAACGAAAGAGATATTCTTATCACGACGCTGATCGGTGATATTCAGCAAAGGTTCCAGAATGTTTTTTTGTAATCTGGATACGTCCAGTCGGTCGGCACTGTTTGCACCGGCTTCGGGTTGCGGAAGACTGGCTCCATACCATGTTCCGGCATGATAAAGACAGATATCACCTTTTTTAGCTGGAACAGGGTTCACTCCTTTATTTAGAGCAACGACATCGGATAGGTTTTCCAGAAAATATTCCGGGAGTTTATATATAATTCGGTTATATGCCAGGATTTCCATTTGTCCCATAGGGAAAAGAACGGCAGGAAAGAAATTATATTCTTCATTTCCCGTATGATTTCCATTTTCTTTTCGCATTTGCTCTACAGTACGAGAGGCGCTTTTACAGCGATGATGTCCGTCCGCAACGTACAAATGCTCTATATTTTTAAAAGCCTGAACATAGACTTCCGTGTTGTCAACTTTCCAAATGGTGTGTTGGATTCCATCATCAGCAGTAAAGTCATAAACAGGAGTTTCATTCTCTAGGATATTTTTGGTCAGTTTATTAACTGAGGAATCGTCACGGTAGGTCAGCATAACCGGTTCGGCGTGGGCTTGTTGCGTGATGATGTGGCGTGTGCGATCGTCCTCTTTGTCAGGACGTGTGAGTTCGTGTTTAAGAATAACATCATTATCATAATCTTCAACGGAAACACAGGAAAACAAACCGGTTTGAGGACGTCCGTCCATAACCAGTTTATAAATATACAAAGAGGGTTTCTCGTCCTGCATTAGCAATCCTTTATCCATCATGGATTTCAGGTTTTCAGCCCCTTTCTGATAAACGGCGTCATCATAAATTCCGGTGTCTTCCGGCAGGTCAATTTCCGGACGTATTACATGAAGGAAACTATTCGGTTTGCCTTTTGCTAATTCATGTGCTTCATCTGTGTCAATAACATCGTAGGGTACACAAGCTATTTCTTCAAGTAAACCAGGCTTGGGCCGCCAGGCTTTAAAAGGGTGAATCTGTGACATTTGTCAAAATATTTATTTAAGCAGCTATTTAAGTAAGTTTTTGTTTGTTTAAATATAATAAGTATTGTACTCAAGATACGAAAAACTGTTGGTCGGCAAACAGATAATTTCCCGTTCACCTTAAAATCAGTATCGTCTTCCACCTTTCTTAAATGATTTTTATTTTTCAGTGGATAAAAGCAAAGATTAACAAAAATATTTTAGCTATGAGTGAGAATAATACAATGGATTTTGACGCAAGCCGGTTATCAGGAGAACAACAGAATCAGTTGTTGTTTATGATGCTGGTTCAACAACATCAGCAAATAGCGATGATGGGGATGGGAAAAATTAAAAATCCGGCGACTGATAAAATTGAGCGTGATATGAGCTCGGCTAAGTATGCAATCGATACCCTGAATATGCTGAAGAGTTATACTCAATCAAATTTATCTAAAGAGTTGCAGGACTATTTAAATCAAACCATCAGTACTTTACAATTAAATTATGTTGATGAAATAGAGAAAGATAAAAAAGACAGTACTGCCAGCGATAAGGAGAAAACGGGGAGTTTGGAAACAGACAAATCGGCTGATGAAGACAAAGCCAATGATTAAAAAAGAGGTAACAGCTGCAGGAGGAATACTATTTCGCAAAACAACAGGGCATGCTGAATCGGAGATTGTAATGATTTACCGGTGGGGCAAATGGGATTTGCCGAAAGGAAAATGCGAAAAGGGCGAATCTATTACGGATTGTGCCCGAAGGGAGGTTAGTGAAGAATTAGGTATTCCTTTACCTGAAATTAAAGCTGATTTAAGCAGTACATATCATGAATATGAACGAAATAACAAACTTTGGGGGAAGACAACTCATTGGTTTGTGATGTCTTCAAAAGCTGAAAAATTCCAACCGCAAACAGAGGAAGAAATAGAATCAGCCCGTTGGGTACCTATAACTGAAGCCATCCGTATTGTCGGTTATGAAACGTTACAACCCCTTCTTCTTGAAATAAATGATTGGCTTCAAAAAGCCTGAGAATTGAATGAAATAAAAAAAAGCACAACCGTAATCTTCGATTGTGCTTTTTTTTGTGTTTAAACTATGTTTTTGTCGTTAATCCTGCAATTTGAAAACGATAGGTAAACTATATCGAACATTTACAGGACGTCCACGTTGCATTCCAGGAACAAAATGTGCTTTTTTAACAACTTTTAAAGCTTCAGCATCGCATCCGCCACCGATACCACGTACTACTTTAGGATTGACTACATTCCCGTGTTTATCGACGACAAATTCGATATAAACGCGGCCTTCTATACCGGCTTTACGTGCTAATTCCGGATATGTGATTTTTTTCTGAAGTCCTGCCAGCCCGCCAATGAGTTTAGGCATTTTTTCGACAACGACGAATACCTGCTGGTCGTTATCTTGTTTTTTCTTGCTGGGAGGTGGGGGAGGAGGTGTATTTAATGGTGCGTTCAGATTTAATTCAGCATTTAAATCGATAGGAGCATCATTGATCACCTGGCTATTTGGTACAGCAACAGGAACCTGGGGAACAGGTGGTGGTGGTGGTTTCGTTTCCTGTTTGGTTTGAACCACTTTCTGCATTTTAACTGTTTCCTGTTCGGGCGTGGTAAAATTTTCCGAACTTTTTGGATTGTAGGGAACTTTAAAGACGACTAATAGAATTACCAAAGCCACAACCATACCAACCTCGATATAGAGGTTATAATAATTGCGAAGATCTGATGCTGGTTTTTTTCTGTTTAAAATACTTTGACTCATAAGGTATGATAGTCTGAATTAGTGTTTCAACTAAAGACAAACCAGGATATTGAATTTTACCTGGCCAAAAACTTGTATATAACTGTATTATATACAAACAAGCTACATTATAAACACGTATATAATATGGATTTATTGCTCTGATAATTTTTTTTACAATAAGAAAGAGAGGCAAAATATTTGAAACTAATTAAAAAAAAACAAGTTACCCATAACGCAAAAAGGCATGCCTGCGGAACAGACATGCCTTTGTAAAAAATATTTAACGCGAACTTTTAGTTTTGCAGTTTGAAAACAATTGGTAAGCTATAACGAACTTTTACCGGATGTCCGCGTTGCATTCCAGGAGTGAAATGAGCTTTACGAACAGCTTTTAAAGCTTCTTCGTCGCAACCTCCGCCGATACCGCGTACAACCTTAGGATTCATTACGTGTCCGTGTTCATCAACGACAAACTCAACATATACCCGTCCTTCAATGCCGGCTTTACGGGCCAGTTCAGGATAAACAATATTCTTTTGTAGTGCAGCGAGTCCGCCTATAAGCTTGGGCATTCGTTCTACTACAACAAAAACCTGATCCTCTTTATTATCTTCCTTTTTTGCAGGTGGCGGAGGAGGAGGCATGTCAAGCGGTGCATTCAGATTTAATTCGGTATTCAAATCTATCGGGGCATCATTGATAACCTGATCGTTCGGTACTGCTACAGGAACAGGTGGCCGGGGAGGTGGCGGTGGTTTAACATCTTGTTTCGTTTGCACAATCTGGTCCATCTTGATGGTCTCTTGTGGAGGTGGTGCAAAAGACTGGGAGTTCTTCGGGTGGTACGGCATTTTGAATATGATCAAAAGTACTATCAACGCAACAATTAAACCTGCCTGCAAATACAGGTTATAATAATTACGGAGATCCACTTCCGGTTTTTTACGTTCTAATATGGACATAATCTGGTCTTCTGAGTTAGTAGGTAGTTATTTAAGTATTTAATTCAAAATATACAATAATATTAATGCCTTGCCAATAATTTGGCTTTTTTTACATATATCAGCTTAAAACCCTATTAATTATTAAGTCTATTATAATTAATATTAATAGATGTAAAAAGGTGCACTTATTTATATATTTTTGTTAAGCTTAGATTTAAGCAATTGGGTCAGTGCTGAAATTAAATTTCCTCCGGCTTAAAATCAGCAGATAAAAAGCGATGGCACAACCAATGAAATCGGCCACGAAGTCTCCAAGTTGAGCGTCCCTGTGAAAGGGAAGTATATATTGCAAAATTTCTATCAAACCACCAAATAAAATTCCAGACCCACAGGTTAAAAATAACACTGAGTTAGTGAGTTTATTCTTGAAATGAAGGAATAAACCAAGTAAATACGTCCAGCCCAAAAACATGCCGGCATGGCCTATTTTATCGTAATGGTAAACTTTAAAATGGCCAATATAGTTGGTGGGCAGGAGTGTCAGATACAGCGTAAGGATAGTCCACAATATCAGCAGACTAATTAATATTTTTTTATTGGCAAGTATCGAAATTACCGAATTTATTTTCATATAAGGTCAAAGGGTTCGGGAACTCTGGTTGTATTACTTCTGAGTGCCTGTTCATATTTGCGTTTTCCGTCGATTAATGAAGATACACAGCCTAATAGCTGTTCATACCCGAGCGCACATTTAGCGGCGACTTTACCCGCGAGGACGTCTCCGTAACCTGTACGTGCAAAAACAGTTGTATCATAATTTGTAATAAAACTTTGTCCATCCGGATGGCATACAACAGAAGGCATCCCTTTGGATATGACTGTGCAACCTTGTTTCGAACTGTATTCTTCAGCTATTTGAAGACGATGATAATCGTCGTTTATTTTTTGGTCTGTCAATTGTGTAAGTTCCCCGGGGTGTGGAGTCAATACGCAGGGAATATCAGCGGATACGGGCCATTCCGATAATTGTGACAGGCACCATAAACCGTCTGCATCAATAATAACATTTTCACTGTTTTTAGATAAAAATTGCTGAACAAAACGAACCGTTTCTTCATTTCGCCCCAGTCCGGGTCCCAGTAAAACAGTCCCTTTTCTGTTACTGATAATATCAATTACTTCGTCAACATGTTCCGGTTTGAACCACAAATCATTTGATTCACCAATCGGATGTTTGACTTGTTGAATCAGGTTCGTCTCAAATATAGTTGAAAGTCCTTGTGGAGTAATCATTATGACCGCTCCAAGTCCTTCCGCCCAGGCACTTTTAGCGGCCAGCATGGCGGCACCGGTCAGGCCGGGAGAGCCGGCAATTACATAGAGGACTCCCGCTTCATATTTATGGCGGGGAGAATGGTGCGGCACGCTTTGTTTTGAAACCCAGCTTTCATCAATGAGATATCGTTGTTTATCCGAAAATTTGACAGGCGGAAATCCAAGATCGCAATAAATGACATCACCAGTCACATCAGGACCGTCATTGAAATAGAATCCGGTTTTGAGAGCTCCGTATGTGAAAGTCTTATCGGCGACAATGCTGTCTCCAAGCTTAAGTCCGGTATCGGCCTGTAATCCTGTTGGAATATCTATAGAATAAACTTTAGCAGAACTGTTATTCGTCAAATGGACGGCCTGGATGTAATCTCCTCTGAGTTCGCTGTTCAGGCCGGTTCCCAGCATTCCGTCGATTATAAAGTCACAGGATTCGAACAACGATATATCGTCGGACCATTTTTCGATAAACGATATTTCGGCAGACCCGGAAGGAAATTCGTCCCGAAGTTTTTTCAGTATTGTAAAATTTTTTGATGCATCCTCTGACATGGATCCGGTACCTCCAACAAATACAATCGTTGAAGAAATATCATTTCTGAATAAATGACGTGCGACCACGAGGGCGTCACCGGCATTATTTCCCTTTCCACATAAAAACAGTCCGCGAGATCCGGGTTCAATTTCTTGTAATAAATATTCCGCCGTTTTAGCTCCGGCAATTTCCATTAGAGTAAATCCCGGAATGCCCAAATTATTGATGGTGGTTGCATCCAGGTCGCGGCATTCTTGAGCCGTACAGATTTTATAAGCTGCGGGAATTTTCATCATGTGTATTGTTTATCTCATCATGATACTCAATTGAAGATATGTTATCGTGAATCCAATAAGCGCTCCTGCTAACGTTTGGGCAAACGTATGTTCTTTAAGATGAATCCTTGCCCACATAATAATAGGAATTAAGATGAATGATAACCAAATGATTATTTGACCCAGAAAAAAATCATTGTGGATGATTTGAAAATTATGAAAGAAAAAAAGGGCCGAACTGAACGAGGCGATGCCCGCCGAATGGATACTGATCTTCCACTTTGTTGTAATCAGAAACCCAATCAGGGCGTTGACGATATAACAGATCGTAAGATAAACGGGTAAAAGGTGACCAGTGTCAAACCATTTTAAAAAAAACAGGAAACCCAGGACATAGGAAAAAATGATAACGATGAAGGGCCTTTTCCGTTCTTGCAGATCCGAGATATCAAAATTCCGAATATAATTTCTGCTTTTAAAAAAATAGATAATCAGTATCGGGATGATTGTAAAAAACAGGAGAGCTATTAAAAAAATACTCAGTATCTGACGATGCTCATAACCCGTTAAATATAAACTGATTGCAAAAAGAACAGGTGGCAAAATCAGGGGGTTAAAGGCATCAGAAATGTATCTGGCTGCCAGCGAAGTAAAGGATTCGTGCCTTTTAGAAAGATAAGATTCAGAGCTCTTTAAATGATTATCTGGCATTATATCCTTTTATTTCAAATCTACATCTTTAATGCGAAAAGACTACCCATCTTTCGGGAAGGAAGACATGATCTTAAAACTTATTAATACAGAACTTCCTGGAATCCTTAATTACGGATATGGAGTTGAAAAATTGCCTGTATTCTAAAATAATTTAGTAGGCACGGGCAAAAAGAACACGTCTTTTCGAAGGTTTTCCTGATATGATACATTTACCCTGCTCATGATCTTCTTTAAGAGGAATACAACGAATAGTCGCTTTGGTCTCTTCCTGGATTTTTGCTTCGGTTTCAGCCGTTCCATCCCAATGAGCGTAAATAAATCCGCCTTTTTCGTTCAATACCTTTTT
The DNA here is from genome assembly GCA_963783355.1 of uncultured bacterium. Lineage (GTDB taxonomy): Bacteria > Bacteroidota > Rhodothermia > Balneolales > DATFMH01 > CAWANF01. The sequence continues at coordinate 101,919 of CAWANF010000009.1, read as the reverse complement.
AAAATCATCGTAGGTATCGACATAATGAGTATTTTCGTCTCTGAATTTTTTTGCTCTTTCAAAAAGATTCGACTGAATTTCAATTAAAAGGTCTGAAACAACATCGCCCAAAGATTCACGTGATATCAATTCTTTGGATAACAGATCACGACGTGCAATTTCAACCTTATTGTTGGCGACGTCGCGGGGGCCGACAGCAATCCGGATTGGTGTTCCTTCTACTTCATTCTGTGCGAATTTCCAGCCCGGTTTGTATTGATCGCGATCATCAAGTTTGGTGCGGATGTTGCGGTCTTTTAATTCTTTTTTTATCAATTCGCTGTATTCCATGACGAGGCTTTGTTCTTCATCCGTTTTAAAGATCGGAACGATAACGACCTGTATTGGAGCCAGTTTCGGGGGCAAGACCAAGCCATTGTCATCGGAATGAGTCATGATGAGTCCGCCAATGAGACGGGTGGAAGCTCCCCAGCTTGTAGCCCAGACATGTTTTAACTCGCCATCTTTATCCTGGAAAGTCACATCAAAAGCTTTGGCGAAATTTTGTCCGAGGAAGTGTGATGTCCCGGCTTGTAAGGCTTTCCCATCTTGCATTAACGCCTCGATGCTATAGGTATCGTCGGCACCGGCAAAGCGTTCCGACTCGGTTTTGGTACCCGTAATAACCGGCATGGCCATGTAATCCTCGGCAAAAGTGCGGTAAACCTCGAGCATTTGAAGGGTCTCTTCAAGGGCTTCTTCTTTGGTTGCGTGAGCGGTATGGCCTTCCTGCCAAAGGAATTCCATAGTACGCAGGAAGAGGCGCGTTCTCATCTCCCAGCGAACAACGTTGGCCCATTGATTGACCAGGATGGGCAAATCACGGTAAGACTGAATCCAGTTCCGGTATGTGTCCCAGATGATGGTTTCGGAAGTCGGACGAACTATCAATTCTTCTTCCAGTTTTGAATCGGGATCAACTTCCACCCCGTTTTCTGTGGCCATCAACCGGCTGTGTGTGACAACGGCGCATTCCTTGGCGAAGCCTTCGACGTGTTTAGCTTCTTTGGAAAGAAAAGATTTCGGTATAAACAGTGGAAAATAAGCGTTTCGATGTCCGGTTTCTTTAAACATATCGTCTAAAGCCCGTTGCATGTTTTCCCACAAGGCATATCCGTTCGGTTTGATGATCATGCATCCACGCACCGGAGAATGTTCCGCGAGATTGGATTCTTTTACGACATCAAGATACCATTGTGAGTAGTCTGTTTCCCTGTTTGTTATTTTCTTTGCCATGACAAAATGCGCGATTAAATAAAGTTCAAAAAGTAATGTTTAAGGTTTCCGTTCATAAACCGAACCTATTCGCTGATCGTATCAACGGATAGTAAAATAAGTAATTTGATGGAAACGCATCATTTAACAGACTCTAAAAATATGGAGAATGGCGCATCTATCAAACGATTAAAATTGTATAAGTTTCATAATACAGTTTTTCGTTTCGCTTAATTTGAGGTGCGATGGTTTTTTATGAAAAAGAGACTGTTTTCTTTCTTTTGTGCTGTTTATATTTAGTGCTCTGAATTTTTGAGGAAAAATCAGGAATTCAGCAAATGACGGCGTGGTAGCTCAGGTGGTTAGAGCGTCGGATTCATAACCCGGAGGTCGGCGGTTCAATCCCGCCCCACGCTACAGAAGGCTCACCCAACGGTGGGCCTTTACTGTTTAAGGGAAGGCGTTATGAATCCGTGAATCAAAAAGAGCGTCGGATTCCTATCCCGAACGCTTTCGGGACGGCGGTTCAATCCCGCCCCACGCTACAGAAGGCTCACCCAACGGTGGGCCTTTACTGTTTAAGGGAAGGCGTTATGAATCCGTGAATCGAAAAAGAGCGTCGGATTCCTATCCCGAAGGCTTTCGGGACGGCGGTTCAATCCCGGTCGATATTAATAGACGAAAGGAATGAATTTTTTGGTCTTTTGCCGGTATGCTTCAAATTCAGTCCCATACTTCGAAGCCAGGTAATGGTCCAGTTTCGGAATGTTATAGAAGACGAAGAAACAGAATAGAAAAACGGGGATTACGATGGCATAGATATTCCGGGTTATCAGGGCGTAGGCCGTGACCCAACACAGATCCCCGAAGTAATTGATGTGCATGGACCAAGAAAAAAGTCCCCGGGTATAAATTTTTCCCTTGTGTTCCGGTTTTTGTTTCCAGAAATGCCGTTGTAATTCGGAAAATGTATTCAGGAAGGAACCGAAAAGAAACAGCAGTATGGCAAAATAATCCACCAATCCCAGGGTATAGCTGGAATGGAAGACAAACAGCGAATAACCGACATAATAGAGGGCAAAAGCGATGGGAATGCTGAAACTTTCTTCCCAGGGAATGTACCGCTTCAGCAGGTAGAATAACGTGACCGATAATCGCAGAAAAACGATCAGAGAAAAGGTGAAGATGATGATTCGTCTTATTTCAGAGCCACCTGTTTCTTTGATGCCCAGCCAATGTAAAATTAAGGCGCCGCCATCCTGGAAAAGTATCCAATAAGAGAGCCAGAGAAACAGCATTTCCAACAGGACGATGACTGTTTTTTGGGGCAGGCTTGCACTTTTTTGTCCGTATAAATCCATGATCGTTCAGGCAAAAGTGAATGGAAAATTTGCTAAACCTGTAGCATAGCAAACGCACATCCTCCATGAGATTATACGAAATGTACGCAATCGGATTTTATATTAAAAATAAGGCAATTATGAACTTAACTTACCTGAATACTACGTTTCCGGGTCTCATCATCTACTTTTCCAGTTGGGCGTCCATCGTAATTTCCGCTTTTAATAATCTCGAGATGGGGCAGTTCTTTTTGGCGTTATTGGCGGCCGCTTCGAACGTCTTCTTGTCTATCTGAGGTATTTTAGCTTTCATGTCCAGATGAATGGCCGTAACCGTAAACCCGGCATCGGTTTTGTCGAAAGTGACGGTAGCGGATGTTGAAATACTTTCCGGAGTGATATCCAGTTTTCCCAGTTCAGCTGAAAAGGCCATGGAAAAGCAGCCGGCATGAGCGGCCCCAATTAATTCTTCGGGATTTGTTCCAATGCCATTCTCAAAACGTGTGCTGAAGGAATATTGCGTATTGTCCAGGACCCCGCTTTTAGTCGACATCGTCCCGTTACCGTCTTTCAGTCCACCTTTCCAAACAGCTGAAGCATATCGTTTCATAGTTTCTCCGTTTAATGATTGTTACGTTTTTAACCCTGCTTTGATAAAGCATTTACCCATTTATTTTCGTTCCATTTAGTGATTCCCGGCATTCCATTTTATAGGGTTTTTGACTATATAGTTCCGGACATTTTTCAGTGCTTTTTGATTCCGTATAATATGATCATAATAGTTTCTCAGCCAGACATCTTCTCCCGGGGTTCCTCGCATCCTGTTGATTTCTTTCGATACGTTCATTTTGTACCAGCCAATGATCTTAGGCAACAACATGATACGCCTGCTTTTTCGCCGCTGTTCTTGGCTGGTTTGAGGTTTAGGATAGGATGAATCCGAGTGGTCGGATGAGGGGAACGGCGACCTGTTGCGTGAGTTTGGAGAGTGGAATGAAGTAAAGGGCAATTCATGAATTGCCCTTTCGTGCTTATCCTGAATTGTGTTTTCCCTACCGGCCGTTTCTCCTTTGGCTGTATTATCACGCTCAATAACGACAATCCCATGGATATGGTTGGGCATGATGATCCATTCGTCCAAGTGTGTTCCTTCGTATCGTTCCGGGATATTTTTCCAATAACGGGCTGCTATAAGGCCGAAGTCGTTTAATTTCATGACAGGATGGTGAATTTCGCCGAAAAGATGTTCCTTTTGATGCGTACTAATGGTGATGAAATAATATCCTGCTGATGAGTAGTTATGTCCGGGATGCCGGAGTGAACGGCGGCTTCCTTTTTGAGGATCGTAGTCCATTATAGTATGAAAAGTTATTTAAAGGTTGATGTTCGAGAAGTAAATATTCGGATTTTGATTATCCTTATTATTTATAAAACCGTTAAATAACCGATACTTTGATACCCGGAACCTTACAAAGTGAACTGGTTCATCCCGTGATATTTCATTACTGTTTTACATTAACCTCGAAACCTCCCACTGGCATAGCAAAGCTTGATGAACTGTCGTCAACGAATACTGTAAAATCATACGCACCTGTTTTATTGGGGGCCTTCCATTTAATTTGATTGCTCGAAGTAACATACGTTTCTATACCACTAAATGTAGTTTTTCCCCCCCAATAGGAGTCCCATCAGGTATGAACCAGTAAAATTTATACTTGTTGTTGGTACTATCAGCAATAATGCACACAAATTGGGTTGTATCACCTGGTGCCACAGTCTTTGGTATGGCATAAGCGGCTAAAATTTCGGTTTGATAAGCAATCGGACCGGAATCATTAAAACCTTTTAAACTGCAACTGATCAGAAATGCCAATAGTCCCACATATGGCCATATTAATCGTTTCATAAGACTCCCTTTAAATAAAATTAAACCTCTCATTACATTAATAACTTAATTCATCTATTATTTATCACTTTTTTTATTTATTAGTAATGACAAGGGCTGATGCTTAATTGGAAACCAGATGATAATTCCATTGATTCCTGCCGATAAAGTTTCCCATTTAGTTAAGGCCCTATGCATATTCTCGACTAATTGCCATTCGATGTGTTTTGCATTTAACGGAATGGTCATGGCTGTCTCCCAATTTCCTGAAGATACTTTTATGAGGGGATCGGAAAGATGCGTTTGCCCGCCAAACCGTACCCTTATTTGCAGGATGTCTCCTTTCAAAGGTTTAAACAGTCCCTTCTGAATCCATTGGTTGGGACGGATGATAAAACGGGCTGCCCGCCGCAGGTTATTAAACGCGGTATAAGATAGTACGGTGTCCCGGCTCAGTTGCCTGATTTGCCGGTTATCTGTTGTTTCCCAGCCATGATTTGGAATGATCTTATGAGTTCCTGAAATCATCCGGAATTTATAGTTTACCGGTTGTCCGGGATTCGCTGCAATTGGCAAAGTGGCCTGGTAAATACCCTCTCCACTTTTATCTATCATGGGTATTCCCGTTTCGGACCAGTCCGAAAACGAGCCGCTTACCACTACCTGATCTCCCTTTTTAGGATCAAAGAACCCTAATACTTTTTGGTTTCTCATATCTACGGTAAAGGTTACCTGTCGTTCCGGCCAGCGTTGCCAGGGCCGGTTATATATAAATTCGGGTAAATTTGTCTCGAGGTCTGCTATAGTAAACCTGCGGTTAGGCAGCGTTTCCCATCCGTTATTCGGGATATAGCGTCCTCCGTTCGTTTGGATCACAAACTTAAACTCAAGCGTATCTGGTTGGGTACCCTTAGGAGCATCTGAATTCAAGTTTTATTAATTTTATAACCTCACTTAACTATAATCGCGCTACCGCTTTCTGCGGGTAATGAATATTTTTCTTTATTATCAGCGCGAACACCAAATCCAAAAAAGCCTGCGGTATCAGTCGGTGCCACCCAATCAATATAATTCTGGTGTCCCGTGGTATAAGCTTTTAAATCTACTTTTGGAGCCCAAATAGTATCTTTTGCATTAATTGGTCTTCCATATTGCAACTGCCAAACAAAGATGAACCGCTTATCCAGACTATCTTTTATGACACAGGTAATACGTGTGGTATCGCCACGTGCTATGGTATCCGGTTGTACTAATACCTTTAAAATTTGGGTCTGATATGGTCCTCCTATGCCCGGATCACCTCCGGAATCTCCAAGATTGATTTGACAGGAATCGGTTAAGCAATGGCACAATTATAATACCTAACCATAATAAATGATTCATAAAACCTCTCTTTTTAAAAGGATGTATATAACTATTAATCTCTTGCTGCATTAAATTTCTATACTCATAACCCCATTCCTTTATTCCCATTATACTTATTCCATTTATTTTTTAGTAAAGGCTTGAGACCAAGACTGCCTCGGAAACCGGATGATATTTCCATTGAGTCCTGCCGATAAAATTTCCCAATTAGTTAAGGCCCTATGCATATTCTCAACCAGTTGCCATTCTGTTTGTTCAGATCGTAACGGAATGGCCATGGCCGTCTCCCAATTCCCTGAAGATACTTTTATGAGGGGATCGGAAAGATGTGTTTGCCCGTAATACTGTTTCTTTTTGTGATGAAGTCAATAAAGTATCAGAATTGGTATCATCATAATCGGGCTCATCCCAAAATTTATAGGCATTTTCCAGTGCAAGATACAAATCCAGCGCTCTTGCATAATTCTCGATAGTTCCAGTCCATTTGACTTCATCTGAACTATGTGTCCCATCTGCCAAAAGATAATTCATTGGACTTAAGAAAGCATTTCTGAGATCAATTAAAGCAGCCCTATAATCTGGAGCATCCGTACTTGCACCAGTAATCTGACCATCTATCCTATTTTTATGTAATACATAACGAGCTAAAGCTACAAATGCTTTGCTTTGCAAGATATTACTATTATTGTTTACCTGGCCCAAATGAATCACTTATCAAAAATGGATCCATTATCTACTCACTCGATTTCTTCAATATCTTTTTATAAGTATCTTTATATAGATATATCCGGATTCGAACTGTATAAATTGTTTAATATCCGTTTTAAACCATTCCCTTATCCAATATTATCTTTACCATTATCGAATCCATTTAAATTTAATCCTGGTCTTTGAATATTAAAATTCGCAATATCGGAATAAAATCGATCATTTATATTATTCGGTGGTAGTATGTCAACTACAGCTTGTCCTTTTAAAAAATTAGGAAAAATAGATAGTAAGAAAAACACTATTAAATATTGTTTTCTCATGTTAGTCCTCCCATAGTTTTATACATATTAAATATTGAAATTTATTAAAAATGAATAGTTTATACCTTTGTATTAAGTGTATATATATTTATTAATTACCATTTACATATATATATGCAAGTGATCTTACATACAATGAATCCGTTCCGTTATCAATTGTCACTTGTACAACTATGTTACCTTCATATGCAGGGGCAATCCATTCAATAGAATTATTTAATGTTATATATGAATTATCTGGTTTGTGATATTCATCCTCATTGATAAATTGTCCCATATTTGATTGCCAATAAAATTTAAATCGTTTATCCAAACTATCTTTTATCATGCAGATGAATGATGAACTGTATCCTAGGTGGCAACAGTATCCGGTTGTACCAATAATTCTAAAATCCTAGTCTGAGGAGGGTACTAATCTTTTCCTCCCCAGTATCAGTTGGGAATCCACAAGAGTAAAGTAGTAATGCAATCAAAATCGTCTATAGAAAATATAGCAGGATTTTATTTTTTCTTTTCATAATAAATCTCTCATTAAATGGTTTCGTTTATATTTTAACCTAAAAATTGAATATTATTTGTCACTTATTAATTTTGCAGTTACTGTCATTAAGCTTTCTGGAAAGCGAATAATAGTTCCGTTAAGATCAACAGGAATGGACTGCCATTTGCTTAATGCTATATGCATATTTTTAATCAACGGCCATTCTGTTTGTTCAGATCGTAACAGAATCGCCATGGCCGTCTCCCAATTCCATGAAGATACCTTTATAAGGGGATCGGAAAGATGTGTTTGCCCGTCAAGCCGTACTTTTATTTGCAGGATGTCTCCTTTCAAAGGTTTAAACAGTCCCTTCTGAATCCATTGATCGGGACGGATGATAAAACGGGCTACCCGCCGCAGGTTATTAAACGCGGCATAAGATAGCATGGTGTCCCGGCTCAATTGCCTGATTTGCCGGTTATCTGTTGTTTCCCAGCCATGATTTGGAATGATTTTATGAGTTCCTGAAAGCATATACTCAGAAATGAGAGTGCTCCCTTGTTGATGTTCTCATAAAAATTTTTATCCTCTCTGATGAATAGCCTGTATCAGAATTACTGATATAAACTATGATGAATTTTTCTGAATGAAGTTTAATTAAAACAAAGATAAGGGGCAATTGTTCGGTCTTTGAAAGTTCGGTATTTGATAATTGTTTGTGCCCAAACTCCTCCTGGAATAAACCTTTATACAGTTAGTGTTTTTCTCTATTTATTTTTACGATTTTTGATTAAAGGACGTTAACGCCAGTTGCGCTTTCAACTGCTACTGAATCAATTGCATGATTATTGGCTCGAACAGTTATACCAAAAAAGCCTGCGGTATCAGTTGGAGCCACCCAGTCGATATAATTGCGATGTCCACTGGAATAGGCTTTAATAATACCTTGTGTTGTCCAGGTGGTGTCTCTAACATCAAGAGCCTTTCCGTAACTAAACTGCCAAACAAAGATAAACCGTTTATCAAGGCTATCTTTTATAACACAGGTAATGCGTGTCGTATCACCACGTTTTATATTAAAATGATTTGCATATACTTTTAATATCTGAGTCTGGTTGATGCCACCAATACCGGTATCGCCACCGCCGTCACTGTAGCCCTCGAATTTTATGCAAGAGACAACGATTAATATTCCGATGATAAGCCCGAAAAAATGTTTCATGGAATGATTTTTAAAAGGAGTGCTCTCTCACATGGTCTCTGAATGGCAAGGGCTTCCCTGATGAATAATCTGTATCTGTAATTCTAATTAAAACGATGATGAAAATCTCTCTAGAACAGTTTACCTAAAACAAAGATAAGGGGCAATTGTTTGGGCTGTGAAAGTTTGATATTCATATATAATTATTGAAGATATGCAACGGGACATTAATAATTAGGGATAAAAATATCTCAACGCTACTCCGAACCTTTCAACCATACAAAAAAAAACCCTGACCGCGTCAACGATCAGAGCCTGAAAAAATGTTGTATCATGGCAAAGGTCAGCTCTGCAATCTCATTAAGTCTTAGTCGTAGCAACAATACCATTATTACCTATATGTGTGTTGGAATTATTTTTAAAAATTAAAGGAATAAGTCTTCATCGTTTGACTAAATCTTCAAGAAAAGAAAATTTCTCCATACAATCTTCGCATTAATGATGGTAATTTCCATTCATTTTGTATCAGCCTGATTGCATTGATTTTTTTCATTTCCTTATTTTAAAAAACGAATTTAAGTTTGAGCAAATGATGACTGCCAATATTTTAGGATAATGTCGCAAACAAAAAAATCTAATAATACAAATCCTGAAAGCTGGCTGGAAGAACATGGTAATTACCTTTATCGGTTTGCTATTGTTCGGGTTTCGGAAAGTGTTATTGCAGAGGATTTGGTTCAGGAGACTTTATTAGCGGCTTTAAAAAGCTTCTCAAAATTTGATGGAAAAAGCAGTATAAGGACCTGGCTTACCGGTATTTTACGACATAAAATCTTAGATCACTACCGGCATATGTACGCTTCAGAGAAGAATAAAGTCGATCTTGAAGCGGGGAATATTGAAGATTTTATCGAAAAAGGAAGTGAAAAAGGACGGTGGAAGCCCGAATCGGCACCTAAAAACTGGTCGGAATTACCTGATAAACCATTACATGACAGGGAATTCATGTTTATCCTCCAGGAATGTCTTAAACGCCTGCCGGAACGAATTGCTGCTATATTTAAAATGAACCAGCTGGATGAAATGGAAACGGAAGCCATATGTAAGGAAATGAAGATAAGTTCGACTAATTATTGGGTTATTATGCACCGGGCCAGGACCGGTTTGAGGCGCTGTCTTGAAAAAAACTGGTTCGAAAAGTAAAATGAGTTATGCAGATTAAAATGAAAATCATAAAACCTGTTACCGATTTGTTGACTCCGCCTTGTGAGGATATCACTCGACTTATCAGTAAAAGTCTGGATACTCGATTATCCATTCGGGAAAAATGGCAGGTTCGTATTCATATTATTGGTTGTAAGTTGTGTCATCGATACCAGAAACAGCTGGCGGCTATGGACCGGATGTTTAAAAAGTCAGCTGCTATATTTAAAACAGATCATGAGAATGCCGGTGAAGGTTTAAGTGAGGAAGCCTATCAAAGAATCAAAACCGAAATGGATAAAAACAAGCCTGAATAAACGGTAATCACCCTTTTTTTGATTATTTGCAGAGTACCTGGAAAAAGTTTGTAAGGTTTTCAAAAAGGCTACGACTAAAGTGATGCAAGACGAAAAAATCACTTGTCAATTATGAAAATCAACAACAAACGAGGTACAATATGAATAACAAAAAAAAGCGTTCTCTTTTAGCAACGATTACACTCCTGACTGTTTTTACACTTGTAAGTTTTCACCCGGCCTATTCTCAGTCTGGGTCAGGAATCATTAAAGTGGAATCAACTAAAAATTTTGATCAAACCGTTTCCGCTTTTAAAAAAATGGTCTCGGGAAATGGAATGATGATCATGGGCCAGTTGAACCAGGGACATGTATTATCCATGACCGGCATTTCCGTTAAGTCCAAAACTTTTTTTGTGGGTAATCCGAATGTAGGGAAAAAATTGTTCTCAGCGGACCGGGCTGCCGGTGCCGTCGTACCTGTTCGAATTAATATTTACGAAGACACAAACGGTCACACGTATGTCGTTTATATCCCACCATCGGAAGAAGTAGCCAGCCTGAACAACAAAAAGGTTGATATGATTACCAAAATGCTGGATCAAAAGCTGCATAAAATGACCAGTATGATCGGAAACTAAATCCGTAATGTTAATACAGGAGCAGCTATGTCAATGAAAATTAATTCAAATGTGATACTCGGACTTGTAGTGCTGGCCATGGCTGGCATCTCACCCAATATTTATCCGGCTGCTATGGCCGGATGGGCGAGTATGCCGTCCCTCGGAACATGGCTGCTCTTGCCGGGTATCATCATCATCGTACTCATTTATGCAATATCCAGGGTCCAAAATCGGACAGTTTTATCACATCGAATACTAATCGGTGCCGTTTCCGGGCTTATTGCTACCGCCGGACTCGAAGTCGTTCGAATATTTGGTTTCAAGATGGGCTGGATGCCCGGTGATATGCCGAAGCTCTTGGGTGTTCTACTTACAAACCGCTTTATGGAAGGACCTTCAACATGGTCAAATATTCTTGGTTACACCTATCACTACTGGAATGGGGCATCTTTTGGGATCATTTTTGCCGTTCTGCTTGGCCGAAAACCGGTTTGGTGGGGACTCGTTTATGCTTTGTTGATCGGTACCGGCTTCCTGCTGAGTCCGGCCGTAAAAGCTATGGGAGTCGGATTTATGGCGACAGGACTTCCCGGAATGACCGAAATCGTTTATGGAGCCCATATCATATTTGGGATCTTATTAGGATTTTTGGCACATCGGTGGCTTCAGAACGGGGAATGGTTATTGGCATTACCCGGCCAGCAATCATCAGGGAGAAAAATGGATTCTATTACTGAGGAATCCGGATCCTGTGAAGTTTAAAATGAAACTCCGGGGATTAATCAGGTTCAAACAAACGTAATTCCAGGTCTTTAAAATTATGGAACATTTAAATTTTGATCTCATCGTAATTGGCACAGGCACGGCGGCATCAGCAGCAGGACGATGTGCCGAAGCGGGATGGAAAGTAGCCCAAATAGACGAATTGCCTTTTGGCGGGACTTGTGCCCAGCGGGGTTGTGATCCCAAGAAAATATTGGTTGGAGCGGCCGACCTGGCAGATTGGAACCGGAGAATGGGAATCCATGGTATTTCTTCGAATGCCGTGGTCGACTGGAAACAGCTGATGAAATTCAAAAGAGGTTTTACGGATCCCGTTCCCGCTAACAAAGAAAATGGAATGAAAAAAGCCGGAATTATGCCCTTTCACGGTCATGCCCATTTCGAGGATGAAAATACGGTTAAAGTTGGAAATTATATACTGACAGGGGAATACATTCTGATTGCCACCGGTGCAAGACCGGCTCCATTGCCGATTCAGGGTTTTGAACATCTCGTAACCAGCACGGACTTTCTGGAACTGGAGGAATTACCCGGCAAAATAGTATTTGTAGGCGGAGGATATATATCGTTTGAGTTTGCTTTTATTGCGGCGCTGGCAGGTGCGGAAGTACATATCGTGCACAGGGGAAGCCGGCCTTTGGAGGGTTTTGACCATGATTTGGTTGCTATCTTATTGGGAAAAGCAAAAGAATTGGGCATTGAACTATATTTGAATTCAGAAGTAAAGTCGATTGAGAAAAATGGTGAAGAATTCTTAATAACCGCTTCACAAAACGACTCGATGATACAAATAAAAGGCAATCTTGTTGTTCATGGAGCCGGAAGGGTACCCAATATTGACCAGTTATTCCTGGAAAACGGGAACGTAGAATTCGGGAAAAAAGGCATTATCGTGAATCAATATCTGCAAAGTATCAGCAATCTCCGGGTCTATGCCGCGGGGGATGTTGCGGCAACGGATGGAAAACCCTTAACCCCGGTGGCAGGATTTGAATCACGCATTGTAGCAGAGAATTTATTGAATGGAAATCGAAGAATTGCCGATTATCCGGCACAGCCAACCGTCGTGTTTACGGTTCCGCCCTTAGCTTCGGTTGGACTGAACGAAGAAGAAGCCCGGGACGAAGGATATGAATTCGAAATTATCACAAACAGGATGGAAAATTGGTATTCATATAAAAGAATTAATGAATCACATACCGCGTTCAAGACCATCGTTGAAAAAGAAACCGGGAAGATTCTTGGGGCCCACCTGTTAGGAACCAAAGCAGAAGAATTAATCAATATATTTACCCTGGCCATTAACCAGGGTACAACTGTAACAGACCTAAATGAGATGATTTATGCCTATCCTACCCATGGTTCGGATATACCGTATATGGTTGGGTAAAACATTGAATATAGCAGTCATTTTACAAAAAAAGCCCTGACCGCGTCAACGATCAGAGCCTGAAAAAATGTTGTGCCCTGGACTGGACTTATAATATAATTTCATTAAAAAACAAATAGCTTGATAATTCATTGAATAGTAGTAATTTACACTATTCTATATTTATTAAACTTTATTATAAACCAGAGAAAATGACAAAAATGCGTTACCTATAGCGTTACCTTTATTTTGTTATGAGTATCTGAAAAGAGCCTTTTTAATATGATCAAAGTACGGTTTAGTCTGCGCCGCGACAAGAAAAGAGAAGATGGAATGGTGCCGATATTTATTCGTATCTATCAGGGAAGAAGATCCACCCTAAAAACAACCGGGATATGGGTACTGGAAAAAAACTGGAACCAGAAAGGACAACATGTACGCAAAGGGGATCCTATGAGTACGGCCCTCAACCAGAGATTGGTTAGGTTAAAGAAGGAAGCCGAAGAAGCACTGAATAAAGTTTTAGAAAATGGCCATGCCAGTGCGGATCGCGTGAAAGCACAAATGCAACAGAATGAAGCGGGAGCCCTGATGGACTGGATAGATACCTATATTAAAAATTTAGGGGATGATTACTATTGGCGTACCAAAAGAATAAAGAATCTGAAGATCAAGCTGGAGGGATTTAGTAAACGTAGACTAACATTTTCAGATATAACTCCCGGTTTTTTAAACGATTTCTCCCAATGGCTTGAGAAAACGAAGGGGACTAAAAGGACTACGGTTGCCCGAATCCTGTCGGCTTTTAAAATGGTTATGATCTCTGCTGTGGATCATGAACTCCTTCGGCCTGAACTAAATCCCTTTTTACAATTTCATTATAGTCCTGGCCAGTCCAGTCACAAAGTTAAACTTTCTGTGGAACAAATCCGGTCGATAATTATTCTGCAACTGGAGGCCCCTGACCCACTTTGGCATGTACGCAATTACTTTCTGTTTTCATTCTATTGTGCGGGAATCCGGTTTAGTGACTTGGCCCGGCTTCGCTGGTCCAATATTCAGGGAGAATATTTAAGTTATGTCATGAGTAAGACACAGCATAAGCGGGATATTCAACGAAACATTAAACTGGTAGCTTCGGCAAGAGCTATTTTGCAATCCTATAATGAAGGTACTCCGGATCCTGAGGCCCGCATTTTTCCCTTACTGTGGTCAAACTACGAAAGCGATAAAGCCGAGAAAGCCCATATTAGCAGTAAGAATGCCCTAGTGAATCGGGATTTGAAAAAAATAGCCGATATGGCCCAAATAAAGCAAAAAATATCCTTTCATGTATCACGACATTCTTATGCCGATTTTGCCCGGCGGGAGGGGGTGGACTTATACAGTATCTCCAAGGCTTTGGGTCATTCCAAGTTAGCCACGACCGAGGTATATTTAAATCAACTCGATCAGAACTACGTAGACAAACAACACGAAAACCTGTTTGATAATTTATGATACAATTTACCGTAGAAACGGACAGCCTTGAACATTTTATTAAAAGCTGTCATTCAGCCATATATACTATTTTGCCTACCGCTTTTGAGCCTTATCAAATGGTAATGGGAGGAAAAATACTTCAGGAAATGCCCATTTGGAAAGGTCGACAGAAGACACTTGAAGATCAAGCCGCGTCCGACTCCAATACTGAAGATCAACCGGGATTGGAAGAGGATTTTAATAAAGTTTGGAACCGGATAGTGGATGGGATTCGAGACGAAAAACTTTTCAGCTCGTTTGCCGTTCAGGAGCGATTAAGTATGGTCTTTCTGAATTCAAAAGACCAGCTAGGATGTGTTGCCGATTTTTTGAGCAAGGAATGTTTCATCCCGCTATTCTGTAGTAAACTTGATACCTGTCTTGAATCGATTTGGCTGAAATATAAACATAATAAAAACATTCTAAATAAGTTCAATGAGTTTATTTCTCTGGCGCAGAGGTTTATGGAAGGATACTCTTTGCAAAGCGAAGCCAAAGCCTGGATTGAGAAAAATTGTGGAGATCGCCCTCATTCCTATGAGGTGCATGTCTGGGAGATGCATGAGGCAATGAGAGACCGGATACTGGATACCTATCAGAACCTGTATCTGGAATATGTTTGCATTCAGGAAATGGAACATTTCTTATTCGAAGGCAAAATGATTCGGTATATCAAGGAATATGATACAAGCCCGGTACCAATTCCAGCTTTTATTAAAGATAAAAAAGCCCTCAATGATGTGTATATGGCGTTAATACATGCCTTGGCTTTAGGAGTAACCAAAGATACGGTCACCAACGATTTGATTTCATTCCGAAAGGCCAATGGAGAGCCCAATAAAAGCCGTCTGGCCGAATTTATTTCTCATAAAAATGGAACTGCTGAGCAGGGGATGTACCAGGATAAAGCAATTACGGTAATCTATTCTGTTAATCATTTGAAAAATACTATTTTCCCCGATTTGGACTGGGAATGGATTGAACAGCAAGTCACCTTTCAAAAAAATAAGTGATACTAATTGAGAATTTGTATAACGTTTTCATCACGTTTGTTTCACTAATAATAGTGATGAAAAAGGGATGATATCCGCTTCAGAGGGGGATAAGTTTTAGATGAATCATTTAAAACGAACACCCACAAAACAGAAACGGATATGAGTCAAATACATCTAATAGAAACCGAAGACCTCAAACAGACCCTTAAGGAAGTGGTAGCCGAGGTCCTGTCCAAGTCGAATCGCGGTCCTATACCACCGGCCAAGCAATGGCTTAATCGCAGGGACGTCAAAGAAATCCTGGGAGTTTCGGATGCCCAGTTGCAATATCTTCGGGATTCCCGGCAAATCCCGTTTAGTCAGTTCGGACGCAAGATAATCTATAAAGCCGATGATATTGAGGCCTTTCTGATCCGGCACCGGGTGGAAGCTACAAAAAGGGAGTCGAAGGAGAGGCCATGAGCGAGACAACAGAAACCCGTACATGGATTTTAGTTGATCACCAGCGCGATCTAAAAAAGGCCATTTTTTTTCTACGCCCAAATTATCCCATAGACACCCTGTTCTCCCTGATTAGATCCATTTATAAAGAAGAGGAAGCCCGGGAATTGGCCCTGAAGTGGTTTAATCGGAATGATGTCCACGTTATCGGGAACTTTGATGAAATATTCGCCCAAGCTGGCCCCTGGGCGAATCCAGATACAAGCCTGGTCAGACATTATCTTAGGGAACTTTACTGGGAAGCCAGTAAGGCCGGGTGGACCTCAAAAGACGGAAGGAAGGGGAAAAACCGTAAGAAGCCGCCCTCCAAACGGGTCATGAAAGAGATTCAGGCGGAAAAAGATTCTGCCGAACACCTGAACCTGGAGTTATTGGAAAATTGTCAAAGGGACTGGCCTGAAGAAGAGCGAACGACGATCCCGGCTTCGGTGATAAACTGGCATGGTGGGTTATATACTCATCCGGCCATGCCCCGAAAAGACTTCGAGGAAAAGGGAGAGCACTTTAACAAAGTAATTAAGAAAATAGCCGACTGTGAAGTACATGTCCTACAGTCTCAGGCCTATCATCCGAATGAGGACACTCGTAATGAGACGGATATCTATTTTTCGTATATTGTTCAATTACGAAATGCTGATAAGTCAACAAAAGCCGAACTGGTTGCCGATGATCTTGCGAATCGCCGAAATTTTTCCCGCCTCTTATTGTCCAAAGGTTTTACTCCCTTTACCGGCGATGACAGAGACTTTCTTCGATTCCTATATTTTCTGATTAAGAAACAATCCTATCCGGTGGTCTATTCCCGGGCCAATTGGGGAGAAATTGAACCGGGACTCTTTCTTTTCCGCAATGGGGTTTATGATACCAGAGAATCCAGGTTCCATGCCGGTGATTCTCACTATCGTATTCCCTATAAGGATAAATACCTGATCTGTCCGGAAGGGACCGAGCAGGTGAAACCACCCCTGTTTTTCCCGGCCCGTCCGGACTCCGAGCCCGTCCTGTCCGAGATGATGTGTCAATGGGAGCGGCTCGATGGCTCCCTGAATGTCCGGCTGAGCATCGGTTTTGTCATCGCTGGCCTGTTCAGCCGTCTGATTATGAATACTTATAATTTTTTCCCAATTCTGTTTTATTACGGCCCACGGGGAACCGGAAAGAGTACGAGTATGGACTGGCTTATGGCGATGATGGGATACCCGAGTGGAAACCGGCAATCCGTCTCAAAATTGAATACTTCCAGAGCGGTAACCCGAAGGATGACACTTCCCCGGTATTATCCTTTTGCCTTAGATGATTATCGTAATCACCAGACCAACAGCAATGTTCCTAATATGGACTCTGCTATCCTGAACTGGGCTCATCATACCGGTTCGGGCATTGCCCGGAAAACGCAGGATACCAGGACCAGAGATTTTCCTATGAAAGCTACGGTGCTGATGACCGGGAATGATAAGCCTACCGATGATGCCGTCGTGGACCGACTGATTATATTACCTTATATAAAAAGGCTGAGGGGCGAGGAACTCAGGCAGCTCAGGTACCTTTTCCAAAACAGCGGGCGTTGGGGCGAATTTGTGGCATTGGTATTGGAACAGTTCCAGTCCATCAAGGCCGTTTTATTCGAGCGTATACCCTATTATAACGAAAAGTTCCATGCCCGGGGCCTGGACGGACGGACCAGCCTGAAATATGCCTATGTCCTGGCCGCCCTGGATGCCATTACAGCATTTATGCCCTCACTTCGCCACTGGAAGCAAACAGGGGAGGAGTTTTTTGAAACATTGGTGGATTCGATACTCAAAGAGAAACAAGCACAGGAAGAAAATGAACCCTTGCTGCAATTCTTTGAGGAAATGAATCTGTATGCCCTGGAAACCGACAGGGGATACCGGGGAACGGGGGACCGCCAGATGCTCGATCAAAGGCATTTCCGGATCATTGAACAGGTCCAGATTAAAGATGATAGTGGGAATCCGAGGGCGTGTACCGACGTCGTGGCCATCCACCTCGGGCGGATATGGCAGACCCTTCATGCCCACCATTCCGTGGTAACCCAGAACTATACAGAGAAATATATCCAGGTTTTGTTGGAGCAGAGCCCCTTTTTTATGGCCAAGAGCCAACAGGTCAGCTTGACCCGGGATTCCAAAGGAAAGGAAAAGACGAATTTACGCTGTTACTATCTGAATTTGGGAGAGTTGCAAAAACGAAGAGTCCTGGAAAACCTGATCGAGGAAGGGCATAATAACGAAACGAAATAGTACCCCGGAAAAGGACTCTGAATTTATAGGTATTTTTTTTTTGCTGCTACTGCTATGGATACCTAATATCGGCCTTTTGGGTTAAAATTAAACGTTTTTGTGTAAAAAGAATTGCTATCTGACTGCTATATACTGCTACGAAATCAGCTGATTGGGGGAAAAGTTTAGCAGTAGTCAGCAATATCGTAGCACTACAAAGACACAAAAAAAAGCATTATGAGTTCTTAAAGAGCCTTTTAGCAGGCTTAGCAGTTGTAGCACCAATTTTGATATATCATTTTTTTAACGAAATAAGGAACAAAACAAAAAGAGGTACCTATGTCTGATTACAGTAAAGACGGGAAAAGCGGGGAAGTGGATCCCCTAAACGAGGAAATATGCACCCAACGTGAGGCCCGTGAATTTATAAAGGAGCATCTGAAACTGGGGGACACGTATTACTATCAGTGTGTACTCCCTGAGATACGTCATCGATTTTTCCCCCTGATGGTAAATTACCGGAAAGGGAAACGAACGCTCATGCGTATTCGCAAATCCGATCTGGAGGCTTACGTGCGAAGAGTTAAACAACGAATAAATAGACGATAATGGATAGAAGAGAACCCATCCTTCAAGTCTGACGAATCTTAGCATTTACTCGTATTGACAGGTAATGCGTGTTATTACCTGTTAAAGCCTTTTAAAAAACTTCAAGAAACAACAAAAAATGCGAAAAAATCACAATTAACTGCAAAAAAATAGAATTTATCCTAAATAAAGCGTAAATGTGAGAATATGGCTTATTAATGTTTAGCTATTTAAAATAAATTTTTCCTCCAGATTAAATTCTTTTAATGTACCACAGTCATTCTGTACGTGATGTGAGGATATTGAAGATTTAATATAAACGCATTGTATGTTTACCTGAAAGTTAGTCACTTAAAAAAAGGAGAATTATACTACTTCCAATCATTTCTCACCGTACCAAAGATACCATAAACGGCGGGCATCGTTGGCAATTAGCTTTGTTTTATCCGATTTGATGTGTGTTTTTTGATAAATGCAACGTTGTAATTCCTTTTTTGCCCTGGTTTCTTCTCCCTGCCGATGATATATCTCTGCCAGCAAGAGTACCGGAGCCAGCTGATCCGGGAACATTCTTTGTGCTGTTCGGGCGTATTGGCTTGCCTGTTTATATTGCCCAAGCTTTAAATAACCCAAACTCATAGACAAATAGATATTTCTGTCGTTGAACGTCTCCCGTGCCTGATTCAGATGATAAAGGCCTGCAGAGTACATACCATCTTGTATAAAAGCAGCCCCGAGATGAAATTGCAACTCCCCTTGATCGGGCAGAATTTCCAGGGCTTCCCGATAATACGAGATGGCCTGGGACCAGTTCGTTTGATGAGCCGCCCGGACCCCCTGTTGCCATGATCGGTAACCAGGATATTGAATGAATATCCACGCTGTGACGGTAAGAAAAACTCCGGTGATCGAGAAAAAAGCAGACCACTTAGGGAGCTTTACCGACCATCGCCATTTTGAAGGCACCGGTACGAATCCCAGTAAACCATAGACAATAAGAGAAACCGGTAGTACATGCAGGGGCGCATCCACTAATGAGTGCACCATAACGACGCAAAGTAATCCCAGTATCATTATTTCAAACCAAGACTCCAGTTTCGACTTGATTTTTCTCCATAAGAATCCAATAGCAACCAGCCAAATAATCAAAAACAGGATTCCACCTGGAATGCCACTCTCATAAAAAGCCTGCAGATATTCATTGTGTGCCTGTTTAATATTAGCAGCCCTCCAGGCATCCTGCTTGTGGCTGTTATTCGAGAAATAACGAGCCTGGTAGGTCAGGTAGTCCACGGAATAACGGCCAAATCCTATTCCGGTTAAGGAATGCTGCGTAAGCATAGGCATTGATACAGACCAAATCATAAACCGGCCTTTAACCGACGCCGGGTTATGCCGATAAAGGCTGTAAACAATCGCTGTGAAGACCATCAACCCCAGTGAACCGTAAACCATAAATCGTTTAAGTCTGAAGGATTTCCAGATTGTGAAAGCTTGTTTATGGTTTATCATTATCCAGATTAGGGAAACGCCCACTAATAAGGATATAAAAGCACCACGACTGCCGTTCGTGATTATTGTGATGAACATAAGCAGTGTGGCGCTCACCGTTACTAACATAAAACGTTTATTAGCCTTGTGAAGCCATCCGTCTGCCAGTGCTGCCATGATGGCAAGGGCTATAAATATTCCAAATCCATTAGCGGAACCAATACTACCAATCATAAATGTTTTAACCGATTGAACATGTTCGGTATTGGTCGTGAAATATTGCCACAAAGCGATAAGGCTCTCCACTATTCCAGCCAGCCAAAGAACCCGCAATATCCTCCAAACGTGTTTCTTTTTAGCATTTTCCTGTCGTATCAAAAGAACCCAGCCGGTAAGAGCCGATACGATGGGGAGAGCCAATCCGGTAGAATTCGAAAGTAGTTCGGGATGGCTTAGCACCAACCAGGCAAGCCGGACCAGTAACAGGATCTCAATGATAGAAAAATGCACTAATGGTTTGGAAACGGGGCGTTCCTTTAGCTGATTACGGAACCACCATAACAGCCAGCCCAGACTTACGAGCCATATAATCCCATATTCTTTCGGGATATGCCAGCCTCGGTAAGCCTCCGAATCAACCAGAAAAACAATGATGATTATTATCAAAGCCGGATAGTATGACAGACTTTTCCACCATATAGAAAATGTAGGGGAGAACCTGCCCGGCTGTTCTCTTTTTATAGTGTTATCTCTCTCTTTTGTTTCCAAAAAGTACTTGCTTATTAAAATGAGGTAAGGAAAAGAGTACCCGGAACAAGTTTCTTTCCGGATACTCCTGATAGACCTTCCTGAATGTGATGCCAATACCAGCTTATTTAATCAGCATCATCTTGCGGGTGAATACTTTTTCTCCCAAATAGGCGCGAATCAGATACAATCCACTGGCTAAACCATGGGCATCAAACGGTACGTTATAACGTCCGGCCTGATAATCTTTATTCGTCAGGGTAGCCACGCGTTGTCCGGCGACATTATAGACTTCCACGCTCACATGAGCCGCCTGGGGCAGGCTGAAGGGGATCGTAGTGGTGGGATTGAACGGATTGGGATAATTGGAATCCAGTTCAAATTTCTCAGGCAGGGTACCCTGAACCTGGGCCACTTGTTCTGTACCGGAAGATTCCATAAGAACAGGAACGCTCTGATTGTTGGCTTTCATCTGGCGCAGCAACCAGTCTTAATGAGGTGCGAATTCGTCATCGGATACCTCACTGGTCATACCCGGGTCCGGTTTAAGTGCTTTAATTCGTTCCAGGGCTACATAGGCGCTGTCGTAACGCCCCATATTTTGCCAGGCCTTGAGTTGGTAACCATATAGGATAGCCTTACTGTCGGTATTCTGCAGTCGGGGAAGAGCCTGATGACTTTGGCTGATGGCCTGCGTAACGTTCCCATCATCGATTGATTGTTCTATATCCAAGAGCAGAGCCGTCTCTCCCATAAGCCGATGCGTCTTGATTTGGGTAAGGTTGGGCCGTACCATATCAACCGTTCTGATATCGTTATTCAATGTGGAGCCTCCCGTACCTGGGGCCGAAGGTATATCTGAGAGTAAGGTTCCCATCTTATCCTTCCAGTTTTCTATTTGAAGTGTTACGGCAGAGCGTTCTCCCCACTGATTATTAATATCATAACGCCGGGCCAGGTGATACCATTCCTGAACTCTGCGAATATTCCAGCGATCTTCGGGATTGCCTGCAATGGCTTCCTGCAGGGCATTCATTCGTTGTTTAGCCTCTAATAATTCCTCAGAATCAAAACTATTGGTAGTGTTGCTTACCACTTGTGCTGCAGTAGAAACCGTTAATAGGGATTTCGGGGTAATTTTGGCCTGACCAGGTAAAGGCGGAGTCCCAAGAGAATCAACATATATTGTTTGATCACTTGTGGTATAGTAATCCCGTCGTACGTCTCCCCAAATCTTGCTGTCTGGTGGTGAGCCCCCGCCCCAGTAGTCTTGTTGTGCCCAGGCTGTATGACTAATATACGTTTCCCCATCACTGGAATAAGCTATGTTATTAAGGTAATATCCTGTATTTGTATCGTCTGTAAATCGGTTATTATCCCAGGAATTAGTTGTTTGGCCGGCATATAAATAACCTCCATTAACTTTTATTTCATCACTTCCATTTTCTGAAACACGAGTATGTCTAAAATAGGCTGTTCCAGCATGACCTACAAATATACCATTAACACCATTTTCAGTTATTTTTGTTCTATACCAAGAATGGTGTGCAATCCCGTCTGTTTGATGTACTTCGTCTGATAAGGTTACTCCTCCTTGAGCCCAAATTCCAGCAAAACTGTTTTTTTCAATATTTGATGCAAGGATATATAAGCTTCCTCCGTAATTACCTATCCCATTATTATTTTGAGTGAATGTGCAAAATTTTGTTGAATCACTCCATCCTTCACTTTTTAGAAATCCATAATTTCCCCCGGTAAAAGTGCAGTTGGTGAATACATTATCGCTACTGTGAGACTCAACAGCATAATATCTCTTTGAAATATCATTAGGATCGAAACTGGTAAATGTGACTCCATCAGCGGTCAATCTGCCATTTGATAAAATGACAAGGGAGGCGTCTTTACCTAAATAAATCGATCCGTTTTCAATTGTGACTTGAGAGTTAATTTCTAAAGTGACTCCATCTTTTATAAAGATATCTTCGTTAGAGTAGGTTCTGTTATTTGTTATTGTAGCATTATTTACAAAAATATTGTTAGTGTTCTCAGTAATTTCTTTACTGGCAATAGTATAGCCAAGACGAATATTATTGAGATCCGTTGGATACCAACCAACATCTTGGCCGTTGAGATTAGTGATTTTATATATATATGTTGAAAATATTGCTAATGAGTCATTTAACTGATACTGAATTTCAGCATGTCTACTTTGATCGTTAGGATTAGCTATGCTCCATCCATATGTATCTTTTGCGTTATACCATATATCATGTGACATCAATGAGTCCCTTGATATAGGGACTTGAAATGTAATTTTATATATATCTGCATAATAACGCGCGGTAGATAAAGTACGCCAAGCACTTGGAAAGAGATCTGTTGACTTATGAGAAAAGATTTTTTCAATCTGCCCGTTGGTCAAAACACCATGAGTAAAGGTGTGGGAATTTACATAGTCCATGGCAGCACCGGCATCTATTAATCCATATCCTGTCTGGTTATCATAACCTGGTTCTCCCCTGTCAGCTGCCGTTTTATGAAGAATATGTCGGATATCGTCTGGATTAAGATTAGGATTCTTTGATTGTAATAAACTTATAATTCCAGTAGCAATGGCAGCACTAGCATCAGTACCAGTAAAACCACCATACTGATTGGCATCAGTTAAGGTCGTTAAAACATTAATTCCAGGAGCTATAACATCAATATCTTTATTACTATAAGAAATCCCATCACTATTGGGAGTACTGGAATATTGGAAAGGATTGTTTCCAGTTAAATCTGAAGCACCAATGGCTAAAGCCATTTGATCACTAGACAATTCACCGGGAAAACCGATAGCTGGTCCATTATATTCAACTGCTTTTCCCACCACAACTGCTTCATTCATATAAGCATTTTTTACTGCATTCACTGCGGCATAATAATCATTTAAAAACTTGTTTTGAGATTCTACTGCTTTGCCGACATTAAGAATATTTTTAAATACATATGCTAACGGATTTAATATTAAGAAATCGGGGTAAATTTGGAAGCTCGGAATTGTCAAGCCATTGATATTACTTTCCTCCATCCAATTTATTGGAATGATTATGGTCTTTGCACCCGAATTAACCGCATCGTTAATATCTGTAGAGACTGCACTTGCATTCAGAACCATTACATTCACATTTATTTGGGTCCCATCTGATAATTTCTTTACTACTTTATTCTCTAATTTCCCGACATCATAAGAAAGTAGTGGTGCATACCAATTGATTCCGGCTATACCTATACTATTATTAGTCGTAGCGCCTATAATACCAGCTATAGGATTAGCTGCTCCAACATAATTTGTGGGGGAACCAGTCGTTTTAATGGTTACTCTTGAATTTAAATCTTCATGATTGCTATTTATTCCACCTACTGAAATAATGGCAATTTTTTGGGTAGCATTTCCTTGGGTATTTTGCCACGCATAAGGGACATTGACTGTATTAAGATATATCTGCTGGGGGAGTAGGGGATCATTTGGCGTTTGAGTATAACCCAAATTTACATTCACCAAGGTGTAAAAAGAATTCACAAATAATGCCATGACTACTTTTTTCATCATATGTTTCTTTTGATTCATAATATACCTCTCTTGTGCTATTTAGCAGGAAAAACGGGGGTTACTTTTCTATCTTGTATATTTAACAAATATAGATGTCTTGATACGTTTGGAATGAATCGGCTAAATAAAATGGTCTTCCCATCCGGACTCCATTGAGGGCGACCAGCTATTCCATTACTTTCTGTTATTTGTTCAATATTGGATCCATCAGAATTCATTATAAAAAGTTCATAATTATTATTAATACCGATATTATCGAACACTATTTTGGTTCCATCGGGTGAAGGCACGGGTTCACCAACATAATCAGAGTGAGGCAAATTCGTGATTTTTCGAATGTGATTACCATCAGAATTGGCCACGTAAATCTGGCGCCTCCGCCCCGTAACTTGTGTTGTATCCCAATTTACATAGACGATTCGCTTTCCATCTGGAAACCAACGTGCACCAACACCGTAATTAATCATAATGTGTGCATTTGAGCCACTACTATCCATTAACGATATTCCTCGGGGAACTCCGGCATCGACGGTAAATAGAATTAGCTTTCCATCGGGGGACCACCTTCCAACATTAGTATATTTCCAATCAGGATTTGGGGAATCCGGCCCCATAAGTTTTTGAAGTCCGGTTCCGTCACTTTTGACCTTATATAAATATTCCGGAAGGGAAAAACTGTGAAAAACAAACCACTTCCCGTCGGGACTAATATCTGCATTCAAAATCCGCCCCGAATGGATCATGTGTCGCTGACCAGTTTTCAGATCTAATTCCCACAACTCATCAAAGAAGCCCGGACCAGGATTGGTTCCCAATGGCTCGTTATGCTGAAAATAGATTTTAGAACCATCTGGACTCCAAAATCCGTAATAAGCATCAAAATCTTCTGAAAGAGGGATGTTCAGATCCACTTTCAATTTATTAAAATCAGTAGGGCCGTTACAGCTATACATAAAGGAAAACAGTAAAAAGAATAATAACATACGGCCTCTTTGCTTGTTAAACATAAAGAGTAACTTTATCATATTTTTATTTTTTGGTTGTCACTATATCGGATTGAGTATTGTTAATGTTTGCTTTATTGCTTGCACTTTGAATTATTTTACCATTTAGACCTACCGATATAGGTTGCCATTTAGTTAGTGATTTGTACATATTATCAACCAGTTGCCATTCTGTTTGTTCAGATCGAAACGGAATGGCCATGGCCGTCTCCCAATTCCCTGAAGATACTTTTATGAGGGGATCAGAAAGATGCGTTTGCCCATAATACTGTTTCTTTTTGTGATGATGTCAATAAGGTATCTGAGTTGGGATCATCATAATCAGGCACATCCCAAAGACCATAGGCATTTTCCAGAGCCAGGTATAAATCTACGGCACGGGCATAATTTTCTACTGAGCGTGTCGTTTTTACTTCATCTTCACCTGTTGTTGTAGCTAAGTACCAACTTGCGGGTTCGATAAGTGCATCTCGCAAACGGATTATTGCATTGGAATAATTAGTTGTTGAATCTGCACCAGGAATGGATTGTATTACCCCGTTTTTATGAATGATATACTGAGATAAAGCTATGAAAGCTCGTGATTGTAGATATTGACTATTGTTGTTTATTTTATCTACATTTCCGCTCGGATTTATAATATCAGTAGCTGAAAAACTAACAATCTCATTATATGTTGCAAGTTCCAGAGAATCTCCTCCGGCATATAATCGATTTAGCACCTGTTTCAGTCCATATCCATAACTATTATTTCCACCATTATCAAATCCATTTATTGACAAGCCAGGCCTCTTCACTTGGAAATGGTCGATAAAAAATCGGGTATTCTGCACACTGTTTGGTACAATACTGATTGTTTGTCCCCATGCAACTGCCTGAAATAAACATAGTATTCCAATAAATATACTTAAGCCCTTTTTATTGATTTTCATGATTCTCTCTTGATTTATTAATAATGTTTGATTAATAGACATTAACGCCAGCTGCCCTTTCAACGGCTACTGAATCAGGTGTATGATTATCCGCACGCATAGTAATCCCAAAAAAGCCAGACGTATCAGTTGGAGCCACCCAGTTTATAAAATTCCGATGTCCACTGGAATAGGCTTTAATAATACCTTGTGTTGTCCAGACAGTGTCTCTAACATCAAGAGCCTTTCCATAACTAAACTGCCAAACAAAGATAAACCGTTTATCAAGGCTATCTTTTATAACACAGGTAATGCGTGTCGTATCACCACGTTTTATATTAAAGGGATTTGCATATACTTTTAATATTTGAGTCTGGTTTATACCTCCGATACCGGTATCGCCACCGCCGTCACTGTAACCCTCGAGTTTTATACACGAGACAACGACTAATAATGTGATGATAAGCCTAATTAGCTGTTTCATAATTCAACCTCTTTTTTTATGATATAAAGTTCATTTTATTAAGTTCTTTATTTATAATATTTTTTGCAGCCAATTTTATTGTACAACACCATTCGTCTTATTTTTAGAATGAGCCATTATTGGTTTGGTGCCTGTGAATTGAATGACAGCTCCCTTTAGTTCTACTGATAATGTTTTCCAATTAGTTAAAAACCTTTGCATATTTTCAACCAGTTGCCATTCTGTTTGTTCAGATCGTAACGGAATGGCCATGGCCGTCTCCCAATTCCCTGAAGATACTTTTATAAGGGGATCGGAAAGATGCGTTCGCCCGTCAAGCCGTACCTTTATCTGATAGACCTTCCTGAATATGATGCCAATACCGGCTTATTTAATCAGCATCATCTTGCGGGTGAATATTTTTTCGCCCAAATAGGCGCGAATCAGATACAATCCACTGGCTAAGCCATGGGCATCAAACGGTACGTTATAACGTCCGGCCTGATAATCTTTGTTCGTCAGGGTAGCCACGCGTTGTCCGGCGACATTATAGACTTCCACACTCACATGGGCCGCCTGAGGCAGGCTGAAAGGGATCGTAGTGGTGGGATTGAACGGATTGGGATAATTGGAATCCAGTTCAAATTTCTCAGGCAGGGTACCCTGAACCTGAGCCACTTGTTCTGTGCCGGAAGATTCCATGAGAACAGGAACGCTCTGATTGTTGGCTTTCATCTGGCGCAGCAACCAGTCTTCATGAGGTGCGAATTCCTCATCGGATACCTCACTGGTCATACCCGGGTCCGGTTTAAGGGCTTTAATTCGTTCCAGGGCTACATAGGCGCTGTCGTAACGCCCCATATTTTGCCAGGCTTTGAGCTGGTAACCATACAGGATAGCCTTACTGTCGGTATTCTGCAATCGGGGAAGAGCCTGATGACTTTGGCTGATGGCCTGCGTAACGTTCCCATCATCGATTGATTGTTCTATATCTAAGAGCAGAGCCGTCTCTCCCATTAACCGATTGGTCTTGATTTGGGTGAGGCTGGGTCTTTGCATATCGGGCGTTGCAATTTCGTTATTCAATGTGGCGTCTCCCGTGCCTGGGTCCGAAGGCATATCGGAGAGTAAGGTTCCCATCTTATCCTTCCAGCTATTTATTTGGAGTGTTACGGCAGATCGTTCTCCCCACTGATTATTAATATCATAGCGACGAGCCAGATGATACCATTCCTGAACCCTGCGAATATTCCAGCGATCTTCGGGATTGGCGGCTATGGCTTCCTGCAGGGCATTCATTCGTTGTTTAGCCTGTAACAATTCCTCAGAATCAAAATTATTTATTGTGTTGCTTACCACTTGTGCTGCAGTTGAAACTGTTAATAGGGCTTTCGGGGTAATTTTGGCCTGGCCAGGTAAAGGCGGAGTCCCAAGAGAATCAACATATATTGTTTGATCACTTGTGGTATAGTAATCCCGTCGTACGTCTCCCCAAATCTTGCTGTCTGGTGGTGCGCCCCCGCCCCAGTAGTCTTGTTGAGCCCAGGCGGTACGACTAATATACGTTTCCCCATCACTGGAATAAGCTATATTATTAAGGTAATATCCTGTATTTGTATCGTCTGTAAATCGGTTATTATCCCAGGAATTGGTTATTTGGCCGGCATACAAATAACCTCCATTAACTTTTATTTCATCACTTCCATTTTCGGAAACCCGGGTATGTCGTAACCATGCCGTTCCTGATGGACCCACATATACCCCATGCTCACCATTATTTGTGATATGTGTTCTGCTCCAAATATGCCCATAATTTCCTAACATTGTATGTAACTCATCTGAATATAGTGTGCCGGCATTAACCATGACTCCACTTCTAATATTATAACCTATATCAGAAGCGTAAACGTAGACACTCCCTCCATTTACCCGGATTCCATAACCATTTTGTCTGAAGGCACAATGCTTAGTAGTATCACTTCCACCAGAACTTTTTACAAAACCGGTACTACCACCTATAAATGTACAGGAAGTGAAGGAATTCCCACTACTTTGAGAATCGATGCCATAAAATTGCCTCGAGTCGTCATTCGGATCAAAGCTGGTAAATGTGACTCTATTAGCGGTTAACTTGCCACCCGGTAAAATGACAAGAGCAGCATTTTTGCCTAAATATACTTTATTGTTCGACATGGAAACGTTTCCGCTTATCCCTAAAGCGACATTATCCTCTATATAGATGGGATTCCCGTCGGTAAAGGAATGGTCTCCTATTGATGTAGTAGAAGCATAGAACGTACCGAGTTGTTGAAGATTTATTTGGTAATTGGGATCTACTTTCCAAACAACTCCATCTTTTATAAGCCGGACAAAGCCATAATCAATACCGCCTGGTAATTTCAAAGTTGTATTGGAAGCTTGAGGTACTATAAAAGTAATATCGTTATTAAAATTGCTATCATTTGATCCATCAACTTTAGCTCTTTTAACTACGACATCAATTACATTATCTGATATTTGATAACTCCAGGCCTGAACTTCTCTTTGGTAATCATTATCTGCGTAACTTATTAATGGAGTAAGTGTATAATTTGGAACATTATTTGATAATTGTATAATAGAAACAAAACTCGCTGAGTAGCTAAGTTCAGCATTTGGTGCATCCAAACCAAAAACTGTAGCTGAATAGCCAGACTGGCTACTGGGATCAACATCTCTTTCTTGCACCTCTCTTACCATTATGTCCTTCTTAGAGAAAGTGAATCCACTATCATACACCTTCCATTCTACCGGGTTCAAAAACACATACATGTTAGCCGAAGTACCTTGATACCCGGTTAATTTTATCCAGCTATTGTAATCAGAATAATCAATGTTTCGAGTATCGCTATAATATTGCATAATGGGGGTATAAGCTATTCTGTCTCCTACATAACCTAAGTAAGTATGGACATCTGTATTCAAGTCCACTACATAAGGTGGCAATCCCATATGATCATTATTTATAAATAATACCTGGCGGGTATATCCACTATTAAAGGGTTCGGCATTCACAGTTAAGTGATCAAGCGAAACTTCACCATTGATCACTGTAATATTATTTTTTTGCTCTGTATACAAATAGTTAACATAATTAATATTGCTTGAAACTTTCCTCAATTTAGTAGGGTCAACATAAGGAGACGGTAAACCGTTATAATGACTATGTTGATAATCCTCGTCATTCAAAACATTATGATTATCATATTTATTCCAGGTACTGTTTGTGCTTACATCACCTTTATCATAACCAGTATCCATTATATACGAGATGCCATTTACATAAAATAACAATTGAAGCTGGTCAGCCTGTTCATGGCCCTCTCCCCTTGAAATGGCATCCCCACTCTCGCCATTAACTAAGAGATAATAATTATTACCATTACTATCGGTATGGCGTATAATGGCTTGCTGTTCCGCATCATCACCTGTTTGACTACTATTTGTGTTACCGATTACTGCCGGTAATGGTGAACTGCTCGGTGTATTTACTTTGGGTATGGCAATTTCAGTAAGAAATGAGCTTTCATCAACACCTCCACCATAATCCTTTATACGTTTATATATCCAAGCAAATTTAGTTCCAACTTTATTATTAAGTGCTGTTGTTCCACCGATATATTCCGGATCAGTACTACTGCTATACGATGCATCCCAACTCATTAAATTGGCATATCGGATAGAACGTTTATTGCCGTCATCCAAGGGTGGCAGTTGTCCTGACTGCGTAGCAATATCAGCAAGCCAATCTAGCGAACGCAAAAACCAACCGCTTTTAAAGGGATCAGATATGTTATTCCCATTCCAATTAAGCATGCCGTTTAACCGGATAGCATTCCAGAATGGAATGATATCATTCAGAGTAAACTCGAAGTAGTAAGGGCCTTCTGCCCAGAACCTGTCACCATTATGAGTTTGATAACTCCACTGTTTATTTCGGTCGTTTGCACTTTGCAAACCCGCACTGCGAAAAGCATTCTGTAACAATGTATGACATGGATCAGAAGTATACAAAGCGGTAGTGTCGTTCGGAATATAGAGAAAATTCTGCATTCCTAATGCTGCATAACCGATGGACACGAATTGTTTTAATGGCCGGTTTCCAGGTTCAAAAAAGTAACCAGAAATTGAATCATGAAATAACAAATTATAGTTAACATTCACCATCATGCCAAAAAGATCAGACAAAACCGTATCCTTCTCCGTTTTTGTCAGCAACCTACTCGAATTACTATTGATATATTCCAGGCTATCGGCCCGGTCATGTTGAACAAACCCATAATATTTGTATGCGTTTTCCAGGGCCAAATACAAATCCACGGCTCGCGCATAATCTCCGATAGACCGGGTCGTTTTTACGGCATCACTTGTTATTCTGCCGTCTGCCAACAAATAATAAACAGGTTCAAAAAAAGCGCTTCTAAGGCTATCGATTGCGGTGCCATAGTCTGCGGCAGTAGTTTGCCCATTTTTATATAGTATATACTCAGCTAAAGCCGCAAAAGCACGGCATTGAAGGATATTGCTGTTTTCATTTACTTGAATTAGCTTGTCACTTGCTGAATATGGATCTTTAATTGTCTTATTTGCTATACCTAAAATAGCATAATATTTGTCACTAACTGATTGATCTTCATTATTTAAAAACTTTTCAAGTATTTGTTTTAATCCATAACCATGACTGTTATCTCCATCATTATCAAAACCGTTTAAAGAAAGTCCAGGTCTTTTGATATTATATATATCAGAATAATACCGATTATTGCTTGTATTAGTAGGTACTGAAATAATATTCTGACTTAATACTTTAATCGGATTTATAAATAAAAATATACCTACAATAATTGCTGAACTGATTTTGTAATTCATGTTTTCCCCCATAATGAATCGTAATTATCATTATTTTACTGTAATCGAAAAATTCTTATCAACTGAAACTGAATCCGAACTACCATTATCTACCGAAACTAAAAAGTAATAGGTATCGCTTTTGTCTGGAGCTATCCATTTAATGCTCCAAGAACTCTCACTCGTATATTCTACATTACCAATGCCAATCAATTTTGCTCCTTCCACTTTTCCGAATCCGATGAACCAATAAAACGTAAATCTGCTGTCCATACTATCAGTAATAACACAAGTAAAAGCTGCCGTATCACTTGGTGCCACGGTATCCGGTTGAACCAACACTTTTAAAATCTTAGTCTGTGGTGGTCGAGATTGATCCCCCCCAGTATCAGTCGGAAAGCCACAAGAGTAGAGCGTTATTGCCATCAAAATTGCAGACAGAAAATATAGCAGGGTTTTATTTTCTCTTTCCATAATAAATCTCTCATTAAATGGTTTCGTTTATATTTTAACCTAAAAATTGAATATTATTTGTCACTTATTAATTTTGCAGTTACTGTTATTAAGCTTTCTGGAAAGCGAATAATAGCTCCATTAAGTCCTACAGAAAAGAACCGCCAATTGATCAACGGTTTATGTACGTTTCTAACCAGTTGCCATTCTGTTTGTTCAGATCGTAACGGAATGGCCATGGCCGTCTCCCAATTCCCTGAAGATACTTTTATGAGGGGATCGGAAAGATGTGTTTGCCCGTCAAGCCGTACCCTTATTTGCAGGATGTCCCCTTTCAAAGGTTTAAACAGTCCCTTCTGTATCCACCGGTCAGGACGGATGATAAAACGGGCTACCCGCCGCAGGTTATTAAACGCAGCATAAGATAATACGGTGTCCCGATTCAGTTGCCTGATTTGCCGGTTATCTTTTGTTTCCCAGCCATGATTAGGCATTATTTTTTTTTGCGCTGAAATCATCCGGAATTTATAGCTTACCGGTTGTCCGGGATTCGCAGCAATTGGCAAAGTGGCCTGGTAAATACCCTCTCCATTTTTATCTATCAGGGGTATTCCAGTTTCGGACCAGTCAGAAAACGAGCCGCTTACCACTACCTGATCTCCCTTTTTAGGATCAAAGAAACCCAATACCTCCTGGTTTTTCATATCTACGGTAAAGGTTACCTGTCGTTCCGGCCAGCGTTGCCAGGGCCGGTTATATATGAATTCGGGTGAATTTGTCCCGAGGTCTGCTATAGTAAACCTGCGGTTAGGCAGGGTTTCCCACCCGTTATTCGGAATATAGCGTCCGCCGGCCGCGTGGATTACAAATTTAAACTCAAGCGTATCCGGTTGGGTACCCTCGGAGGCATTCGCTGTGAGTTTTTGTATTGGGATGGTATAGATCCAATCGCCTTCGGGATCCTGTAAATCGTAGTCATCCGATCGAACATTCCAATCGTTAAAATTACCGGCAATACCCAGGCGGTCTCCCTTTTCCGGCTGAAACCGGCCCGCATCATGTTCCCGGCTCATATCCACCCGGATTATCACAGGTTTATTACGGGTGCAGGAAATGGCCAGTAACAGAGCCAACAACGGTAATATGTTTGTACTTTTCATTATTACAATTTGGAGTTTAGATTTGTATTCTTTCTTGCCTGATTATTGGAAACCATCGGGTAATTCCGCATGCTGATTCTTTGATATAATTCCTGCTCGGGATCCGTGAAATAATTCCAATGAGTGGAGTAGGGAACTTCGGTATAGGTTACCCGGAAGCCCTGCTTGCGAAGGAGCCGGACAAACAGGCGGTTAAGATGAACCGGCACATCCGTATCATCAAGTCCGTGCCAGATGAACCACTGTATTTCCGGATGTACGGCTTTGATGGCCATGATTTCATGCAACATATCATTGGTATTATCAGGAAGATACGGACTGATGAGCGCAACGTTTTCTACCTTGAGCCAGGGTTTCTTGAGGAGTTCCAGCAGAGTGAGTGCCCCCTTGCTCCAGGCAAGAGTGGTCAGCGGAGCGGCTGGTTTATCAAGCGTATTCAGGATATGATGCACATCTTTAGCACTTTGCCCAAAACCGGAACCCGTCCCGGAGAAATAGGGTGAGACAATGTTTATCCGGTAAGAACTGCTAAAAGCGGCCCAATGCCAGAACGTAGCATGACTTTGTGCCTGGTAGGTTTTCCAATAATCGTTGGTTCCCTCAAAATCTACCTGCAGGGCCAGTACGGTTGGTGTTGCGGGATTGCTGCTTGTTTTACTGCCAGAGAGTGGTGAGAATACCCTGTACGTTGAAACAGCTTGCTTTTCCTGCTCATATATTCCATGTAAATGATTCTCCGTATCGTAGGGTGTTTTGATTTTCTCTTCTAAAGTTTGCCAGGCACGATACAAAACATACAGCTGATCCCGTGTGGCAAACGTGGCAGATGTGGTGTCGTGAGCCAGAGCGGGCTTGAAGACAGTCCGTACTGCCTGGTAGCTGGCCTGGAGATCCACATTTTTGTTATGAAGCAAAAGGCTGTCCCGTATAATTTCCCGGGCTCGTTGTAGAGTTTCTTTTCTGTAAGCCACGGGGATTTGCTCCCGGAACAAAACAGTGTGATGGGAATTCGCTACGGAAACATCCCAAAGAAGAAATGTTGTTTTTGATGATGGAATATAAATCGAGTCGGGCAGGGCATACGCCGGGATGTCGCTTGTAGAATCTAACACGGTTCCATTCCAGCCCTTCCACTTCCAGGAAATAAAATGAAGGGAATCAATCTGTCGGCGCCGGTCTGGATTTAATCTTAGCCAGGAACGGTTACCAGAAAGAAGGCATGACTCGGGCAGGTCCCCAAACATAAAAGGCAGCTTTTTTTCAAGAATCGCACTGATTTGCTTCTTTGTACGGAAGGCCCGGAACAAGGCCCAGGAGCCGTCCCGCTGCGTAACTTTATACAGTAAGACATTCGTACCTTTACGCAAAGTAATTGGAATTAACTCATCGTCAGGATGTACCGATCGGCCAATGTCATGGCTGCTGATTGAATCTCCATTAACCCATAGCGTGAAACCATCGTCACTTCCTAAAGACAGGTACAGGCTGGTATCGCGGGAAACACGTACCGTTTCGGCAAGGTAGGCCATCCTGTTGTTTCCGGGACCTAAAATTCGGTCCAATAAAAGGACGGAATCAGGATTTTGCAAGGATTTCCAGGTAAAACCGGTGGATTGTTTAAGTTGAAGCAGTCCCTGCCGAGAAAACGAAGACGGTTTTATGCGATGAGGATCAAAATTCTCATCGCTACTGACATTAAGTAGTTTATCTGATTTGGCTCCATTATCAGATGGTGTGTACTTCAGGGAAGGATCCGTAATGATTAAAGAAAACCTTTTGGGCTGTACATGCTTCATACAGCTGATAGAAATCACTTGGATCAGGATAACACTTAGGATATACCTTCCTGATGGCACACACATTGATAAGAGAGCGCCCCCTCTTTGGCGTCCTCCTGACAAATCTTATCCTCCTTGATGAATAGTCCGCATCAGAATATCTGATAGAAACTATGATAAATTTATCTTTTAAAGAGGTTAGTCAAAACATAGATAAGGGGCAAATTAAAGTATCAAAAAAGTTCAATATTCGTATTAGTTTTTATAGAAATCTTTGTTTCCATATTATTTAAGGGGTTTTTCAGAATAAACAGAAGTTTTATCATTTAAGACATACCACACTCTGGGCATGGAGTATGAATGGACTCTTAATTCTATAAAATATTTTTTCTATTAATTTAAAATGCGTTACCTATAGCGTTACCTGGCATAAATAAAAAAAGCTAATGCATTAATATTCAATGCATTAGCTTGGTGTTGTGTGCCCTGGACTGGATTCGAACCAGCACGCCGTTTCCAGCACTGCCCCCTCAAGACAGCGTGTCTACCAATTTCACCACCAGGGCTTTTAAAGAGCTTAAAATATACGGTTTTTCACCATCACTTTGCAACGGCTGTGTCATTTTTGTTTTTAAAAATTCCAGCTGCGATAAAATAGTAACAGAAGTGTGGGTTTAAGTGGAAATGACGGAATCAGGATTTGGTTTCAGCTTTCGATTCCTGCTTTTTTTCTTCTTTATCCTTTATCTCGACAAATTCAGCTTCTTCAACATCCTCGAAGGGCGGTTGTTTCTGATTATTTCGTCCGGCATTGTTGAATTGGTTTCCGCCGGTCCCGCCGGGTGTAGTGATAGTGAAGGAAAGATGTTTATAAATCCTGATAAAAATGAAAATGATCAAGAATATGATTATCAGACGTAACATGTAATATTATCTTGGAGTAATGTGAGTATGAGTATTACGTATGGGCTGCAAAAATATTTGTTCTTCAATGTATTTCAGATGCTCCTCATTATTAACAAAATCAATCTCGCTGGCGTTTATAACCATGATGGGTGACCGGTCGTAATGATAGAAGTACGTATTATAAGCGTCGTTTAAATCGGTCAGGTAATCCGGGTCGATATTTAGTTCATAATCGCGGCCCCGTAAGTCAATATTATACATCAACCGATCAACCGTACACTGGATAAAAACAACCAGGTCAGGTTTCGGAGTTTTCAGATTCATAATATTGAAGATACGATCGTACAGAGCCATTTCATCACCGCTCAGGTTCACCATTGCGAAAATCCGGTCCTTATCAAAAAGATAATCGGAAATGACGAAATCGTGAAATAAATCCTTGTTCAATATCTGCTGCTGCTGATGAAAACGGCTGGCGAGAAAGGATAATTGTGTCTGGAATGCATAGCGTTCGCGGTCGTTATAAAAACGGGGCAGGAACGGATTCTCATCGAATTCTTCGAGCGCAAGTTTAGCGTTATGGCGTTCCGCCAGCAACCGGGCAAGCGAGGTTTTGCCAGCCCCGATGACGCCCTCTATCGCTATGTAATCAAATGAGTTCATGCCATTGGCTACCAATGTAAATCCGTTTTCCGAATGAACATATCCGGTGCTGATGATATCATTTTTTTTATCGTTAAACCCGTCACAGGATCCGTCCAGTTGGAATTTATTTCTTCCAAAGGTAATAAAACAAATGGTCGTTTGGGATATTCGGGATGAGGAATTTGCAATAAACCTGAAGAAATATTTCTTTGTCCGTAAGCAATGATATCCAAATCAATAATCCGGTCGGTCCAGCGCGGTGCCTGCATATCCCGCCCTTCTTTTTTTTCGAAGTCTTTAAACAGCGAAATTAACCGTTCCGGCGGGATGTCCGTTTCAAATGCAATTACCGCATTGTAATAATTGTTTTCAGACGGGCCTACCGGTTCCGTCTCGTAAATGGATGAGCTATAAAGGGGGGGCAGTGCCAGGCTGGAGAGGAATTTCTTTGCATTAATTAAGTTTTGAAGCCGGTTGCCCAGGCTGGTGCCCAAAGCAACAATTACGGTCTCCGACATGGCACTGAGAGGGTTTATAAACTGGTTAGCTCAATTTGGTGTTCAATATCCTTTAAGATACGCTGATGTTTGGAGCTGCTGCGAAGCCGGTCTTCCACCGAAGTTATGGCATGGATGACCGTTGAATGGTCGCGTCCGCCGAATTGCAAACCAATGGATTTCAGGCTTGATTTCGTCAGCTTCTTTGCCAGGAACATGGCGATTTGACGGGCCTCCACAATCTCTTGTTTTCTCGTCTTGTCGCGCAGTTTGTTCGGATCCAGACCAAAGTATTCGCTCACGTAATTTTGGATGCTCTCAATGGAAATATGAGCCTTAGATTCGTTGATCATGTCCTTAAGGATACGCTTCGCCATCAACAGATCGATTTCGTCGATGCCCTGCAGGGAAGAAGCGGCCAGTAATTTAATAATGGCACCTTCCAGGTCCCGAATACTGGATTTGAAATTGCGGGCGATAAACTCAAAAATTTCAGGGTCCAGTTCCACGCCGTTATCGGCGGCTTTTCGTTCCAGGATAGCGTGGCGTGTTTCGTAATCCGGCATCTGAAGATCGGCACTCAATCCCCAGCTGAATCGTGAAATCAAACGCTCTTCGATATCGGGGATGTCCTTGGGTGCGCGGTCGCTGCTCAGGATAATCTGTTTTCCTTCCTGGTGCAGCGTGTTGAAAATATGGAAAAACTCCTCCTGAGTTTTTTCCTTTCCGCTGAAGAACTGTATATCGTCTACTATTAATACGTCGATGTTACGATAAAACATCGAGAATTCGCTGGCCCTGTTATTCCGGATAGCATGAACGAATTCGTTGGTAAAACTTTCCGAAGAAAAATACAGGACCGATTTCTCGTCCCCGAAATCCTGTTTGATCTTATTTCCGATGCTTTGGGCTAAATGGGTCTTTCCCAGACCTACACCGCCATAAACGAAAAAAGGATTGAACGAATTTTTGCCGGGATTATCAGAAATAGCCAGCGATGCATTACGGGCCAGCTTATTACAATCCCCTTCAATAAAACGTTCAAATACGTAATTCTGATTCAGGTTTGAATTGATCTTGGTCTTCTTAAGTCCCGGAATGATAAACGGATTCTGAATTTGTCCGGGCTGATAGGATGGAAAAGCCGGGATTTCCTGCTCGGAAACAGGTGGTACCGGTTGCTGCGGCAGCCGCACTGATCGGTTATCGCCGGTTGATGTTGTCGATTTTTCCAAAACAACAGAATATTCAAGCTTCCCTTCCGGACCCAGAACCTTTGAAATACTGGATCGAAGCATATTATAATAATGTTCTTCCAGCCATTCGTACCAAAATTGTGAAGGTACCTGAATCGTTAGCGTACTGTTTTCAATCTTAAGTGGTTTGATTGGCTCAAACCAGGATTTGAACTTCTGATAATTTATGTTGTCTCTGATGATATCCAGACATTTTTGCCAAATTATCTCAGCATTATCCATACTCAATTTAAATACCTCCTGCCATCTTTATAATATCATCTTATAAAAAAGTTCAAAAATAGTTATTCAAGTTTTGCATAACCCCAAATGGATCCCCCAAGTTATCCACATCTCTCGTTCTTTTGAGTCATGGCGGGAAGAGTGAAAATGATAATTTATTTGGCAGATGTCAAAATAAATTTTCACAGGCCTTTTGAAGTTATCCACATTATTGTAAACAGCGCATTTTGTTGAATAGCAATAAGATATAACGAATTATGTGGATATTTTTACAAGCTATTGCTTTTTGATAACATTGGCTTAACATACGATTTATGCCTAAAAAAAGTACTAAGGGGTACCGGTAAAAAAGTTTTGCACAAGTTATCCACATGTTGAGAATATAGTTTGACTCAATATTAGCTCGTAAAGGTTAACTCTCTATCCTACAAATGTTTATCCTATTTTGAGTAAAATTTCCCCCTTAGAAAGCGATTTTTTTGACTGTAGTCGGAACGAAAGGAAGCGTCCCAAATGTCTGGCTTTATAAGATTAAGGATCTCTTGTCCCGAATCTTCATGTAATTCCAGGTAAAGCAGGCCTTCCGACTTCAGAAACTGTTCTGAATAGACAATGATATGATTGTAAATCACTTTTGGATCAGCATGAAACAGGGCTTGTTCCGGTTCATAATCCTTTACTTCTTTATCCAGATCCTTTTTTTCATAGGGAAAGATATATGGCGGGTTCGAAACGATGATATCGAACGGAGCATATTTATTGACAGAAATGAATTCGGGTTCTGCAATGTCGCCAGTTTGAAAAATAACGTCAACTTCATTTAGCCGGGCATTTTCCCGGGCCACGGCAATAGCTTTTTCACTGATATCAATTCCATAAATATTCCAGTCGGGATGTTCCATTTTCAGGGCAATAGCAATACATCCGGAACCTGTACCGATATCGAGCACATTCAATCCGGTATTTCCGGGATTTTCTTCCAGAATAAGTTCTGTCAGTTGCTCCGTTTCCGGACGGGGAATCAGTACATCAGGATTAACATTGATTTTCGCATTCATGAATTCAGTGTAGCCGATGATGTACTGCAGAGGTTCATGCCGGGCACGACGTTTCACATATTCACGGATCCGTTTCAATTCGTCTTTTGATAAAGGCCTTTCGAATTGTATATACAGATTAAGGCGTTTAAGACTCAGGACTTCCGCCAGAATCCATTCGATGCTCAAACGCGGGGAAGGAATTCCTTTTTCTTCAAAGTATTCGGTCCCCCAGTTTATCATAGACAAAACATTCCATTCATCCGGAGTTACTGGCATAAATGAATTACGAATCGTTTTCCTGTGAAGTATCCACTTTTAACTCTTGTACGGTCAGCCCGAATCTTTTTGCGAAATCAAAAATATAGTCACTTACTTTTTCATTCAGCGGACGTTCGT
Source organism: uncultured bacterium (assembly GCA_963783355.1). Lineage (GTDB taxonomy): Bacteria > Bacteroidota > Rhodothermia > Balneolales > DATFMH01 > CAWANF01. The sequence goes on along the minus strand of CAWANF010000009.1, from coordinate 61,789 downwards.
CGTCGATGGCACTTCCGCGAAATCCCATGCGTCCCCCCGTGGGCAGCATTTCAATTTTCAGGCTTTTACCCGACAATTCAAAGATAACAGTGAGTGCTGTACTAGAATTTAATTGACGTTGGTATTCTTCAAAAACCGCGACGTTTATCTCTATGGTCGATTCTTTTGAAGAATATGAATATTGATATTTTGGTTTTTCATCATCAATCAAGGCAGGTCCCAACCGCTTGAGAGTATCTACCGGACCAAAAACAATGAATTTTTGTTCTGAATTCATACCTTTTGAACGTTTTTGAGCGTTATTATAACGATAATGCCGAAAATCGGCCGTATTCGCCATTTCGTGTTTGAGGAATGACACGTAGAAGATAAGGTCAAAATCGATTTTGGCAAGTGGAAATTTTTTAAATTTTAAATTTTATTATAAGATGGGCTAAGTTTATTGTTCATCACACCATGAAAATGTTGATATTTCTTATATAAAGACTATCCATGCCCGACCAATTAACTAAAGTTTGTAACATTATGTTGCGTAAATCAATTTATCCAATAATCATACTTCTAATCAGCTTATCATTTTCAGCAAGTGCATATGCTCAGGAAGTCGGTGCGGAACCTCCGGTAGCTCCTGTATCGAAAGCGAAAACACCTGTGAGTTACGGCTATAAAAACGGCCTTGGCTTTAATGTTGTTCTGAATAATTTTGGATTTGGCCTTGGCGGACAATATCGCAGGGTACTGTCTCCCATGTCGGAGTTGACACTAGATTTACAGATTACAGGATTACGAAATGTCGCTGAGCAAACGTTTCAATCGTATTTTGGCCAGGTTATTCCGAATAAATTTAACAGGGTTTTAGATTTCCCGCTAATGGTTGGCTTTAAACATCGCCTGTTTGCAAATAAAATCCAGGATAATTTTCGCATCTATTTAACCGGGGGCGGCGGACCGTCGTTAGCCTTTATCTATCCATATTTTAAAGATTATAATGGTAATAAAATCAGGGATGAAGGGTATCCCTTCGGTTTGAATCCCAATGCCAGATATGAACCTATTAATGATATTTTCAGTGGATGGAAAGACGGACATTTTAAATGGGGGGCCGGCGGTAAAATAGCTATTGGTATCGATTTCGGCAGCAAAATGAAGAATATCACGAGTGTTGAATTCGGGTATTATTTCCAATATTACCAGCAGGGTATACAAATTCTTGAGCCCCGGAAATATGAACTTGGCAATAATGGATCTCTGGTATATGATAATAGTGGTAACCCGATTACACTTCCCGGTTCCCCGAGGCAGAAATTTTTCGGAAGCCCGATGATCAGCCTCGTTTTTGGAGGTATGTGGTAATCAGCCGAACATGGGTATAAATTCAGACAGATTTTTCATCAGGATTTTAGGGCGGTATTCAGCAAGTTCTGCCGTGGTATAATATCCTGTAGCTACGGCAAGTGAAACCGCTCCAAAATGATGAGCACAGGCGATGTCTTTTGGGGTGTCCCCGATGATAATCATATCTTCAGGACTGAAGTCCGAATTATATATTCTTTTAGCTTCTTCAAGTGCTATTTCCGGAAGCATATTTCGATCAGTATGGTGCGTGCCAAAAGCACCGAACGAAAAATAATGATCGATACGGCCACGATTTAATTTTATAAATGCCGATTCCTTAAAATTGCCCGTCAATAAACCGAATGGTAATTCGTGTTCCTGCAAATAGCTGATGGCTTTCTCAACATGATCAATGACGGTGACGTGGCCTGGAGTCAATTCGGCATCTAACCGGTTGATGTAAGCTTCTTTGACCGTCTCGAACAGCTCATCGTCGGAATACCGTAATTCCTGATCGAGAATAGAATAGAAAATATCCCGGTCGGTGCGTCCGGCAAACTTATGTTTACTTAAATCGATGTCGCGGTGCGTCTGCTCTTTGAGGATTTTCTCAAGAAGACGGTGCATAAACCCATTTTGAATATTGATCAAAGTGCCGTCTATATCGAATAAAAAAAGTTTTTTTGAGGTTTGGGGCATAAAATTATAGCGTCTTTCTCATTATGTTGATGATTCATTTCGGGCTGGTAAAATAACTAATTACAGAATACAGAATTTAGGATACAGTAAACAGTGAACAGTAAACAGTGAAAAATTTTCAAAATCTTAGGTCTCACTACTCTATACTTAATTCTAAATTCACATGATTCATTTTACTTTTCAGAGAGAGAAATAAAACGTACCTTATCAGGGATGTAAAAAATATTATATAACATCAAATTAGATTAAGAAAATGGCCATTATTGAAGATATTGTCGGAAGACAAATTTTAGATTCCCGTGGTAATCCCACGGTTGAGGTTGATGTGATTCTCGATGATGAAACCGTCGGCAGAGCCGCTGTTCCATCGGGAGCGTCAACCGGAGAACATGAAGCAGTTGAACTGCGTGATGATGATAAAGATTATTACCTCGGGAAAGGGGTGCTGAAAGCCGTCAGCAACGTAAATGAAACTATTGCCGATCAACTGGTTGGTATGGATGTTTATAACCAGGTTGAAATTGATAATTATCTCATCGAACTGGACGGCACTACGAATAAAGGCAATCTCGGTGCCAATGCTATTTTAGGAGTATCGCTTGCCGTTGCCCGTGCTGCTTCCAACAGCCTTCGCCTGCCCTTATGGCGTTATGTCGGTGGCGTCAATGCTAAATTATTGCCGGTTCCGATGATGAACATCATCAATGGCGGTTCGCATGCCGATAACAATGTCGATTTTCAGGAATTCATGATTGTCCCTGCCGGAGCTGACAGCCTTTCAGAAGCTGTTCGTATAGGCTCACAGGTATTTCATAACCTGAAAAAAGTATTGAAAGGAAAAGGATATAACACGGCTGTCGGTGACGAAGGTGGATTCGCCCCGAACCTGAAATCTAATGAAGAAGCCCTGGAAGTTATTCTTGAAGCTATTGAAAAAGCCGGATTTGTTCCCGGAGAAGATGTTCTTATTGCATTAGACCCTGCGACCTCAGAGTTTTATAATGCCGAAAAAGGACTTTATGAATTAAAATGGAGCACCGGTGAACAATTAGATGCAGAAGCCATGATTGAATACTGGGGTGGTTGGATTGATAAATATCCTATCATTTCACTGGAAGACGGTATGGCCGAAGACGACTGGGACGGATGGAAGAAAATGACCGATGCTCTCGGTACCAAAGTTCAGTTAGTAGGTGATGACCTCTTTGTTACGAATACCGATCGTCTGGCCGAAGGTATCGAACGGGGTATCGCCAATTCTATCCTGATTAAAGTGAACCAGATTGGTACGCTAACCGAAACACTGGATGCTATCGAAATGGCTCATAAAAATGGATACACTTCTGTGATTTCCCACCGCTCCGGCGAAACAGAAGATACTACGATTGCCGATTTGGCCGTGGCTACGAATGCCGGACAAATAAAAACCGGTTCTATGAGTCGTACCGACCGTATTGCCAAATACAATCAATTGATTCGTATCGAAGAAGAATTAGGCGAAAGTGCCATCTTCCTCGGTCGTGATGTATTCGGTTTATAATCCGGATTTACTTTTTAAAAAAGGCCGTTTCTGTTGTGAGACGGCTTTTTTTGTATCTGTATTGCAACCTTCAGATTTATATTGTTTTTTCCAATTAAATCGTATTTTAATTTCAACTCAAACCCGTTGCAGTATCGGTTTTAATAATAAAATCATGCATTAAACGGGATAAGAACTTTCACAATAATGCTGATAAAGTCTGTTAGATTATGAATATATATGTTGGAAATTTAGCATGGAAAACGCGTAATCAGGATCTGAAAGACTTGTTTGAAAATTTTGGAACAGTAGAACGAGCTTTCATTGTCCGGGATAAGAAGACAAAAAGATCCAGGGGATTTGGATTTGTGGAGATGGCCAAAGAAGAAGACGCTAAAGCGGCTATTGAAAATCTTGATAATACCGTTTTTCTTGAGAGAACACTTGTCGTGAATGAAGCTAAACCACGTTCAACAGAGGAAGATTGAATATTCCGGGAGATTGTATTCAAAGTTTATTGATTCAGGGCTCGTGTTTTCCGGCATCGAGCCTTTTTTGTATTGAGTATTGAGTAGTGAGTATTGAGTAGTGAGAAAAAAATGTCATGCTGAGCGGAGTCGAAGCATGGGTATGAATTTGGTTATCCTGGTAATACTTTTAATTAAAAAATAGTCTAAAAGCGAATGCGCATAACGCGGCTGGAACTGACGAATTTTCGAAATCATAAACAAGTGGAAATCGATTGGGCTTCCCACCTTAATGTGATTACGGGTCCGAATGGTGCCGGGAAGACCAATTTGATTGACGCCATTCATTACCTGTGTATGAGCCGGAGTTTCGTAACCAGCAGTGATATGTATGTTGTTCATCACGATGAGTCTGCATTTCGGATAAAAGGCAGTTTTGAAGGCTTAATCCGGGCATCATTCGATGTTTCCTGCACATATTCACGTGGCGAGGGCAAGAAAATTTATGTAAATGATAGTCCGCTGGACCGGCTTTCTGATCTCATCGGTATGGTTCCGGTAGTGGTGCTTAGTCCCGAAGATAAGAAGCTGACCAGCGAAGGCCCCTCAGAACGTCGTTCTTATCTCGATTCTTTCATCAGCCAGTTATCGTCTTCTTATTTATCCGATTTGGTAGATTACCGGAGAGTTCTGAAACAACGTAATCGCCTGCTGAGCGATATGGCATATCATAAATTGCCGGAAACATATCTTGAACCGTGGAATATCCAGCTTGTGGATATTGGTGCGCGTATTGTTGCTAAACGAACAGAAATATTGAATCGATATGCCGGTTATTTGCAGGAAGCCTACAAACACATGTCGGGTATTAATCACGTGCCCGGTTTTGAATATAAGACGTTCTGTGAACCGTCAACCGAAGCGGAAGTGATAGCTGCTGCATTCAGGGAACAGTTGGACAAAGCAGCTCCGCGTGAGAAAGAAGTACAATATACCACGATCGGCCCGCACAGGGACGATATCACGTTTTACCTGGATGATTTTGAATTGCGAAAATATGGTTCACAGGGACAGCACCGGCTGTTTGCCATTTCATTGAAGCTGGCCCAGTTATTTTTCTTTTCTGAAGAATTGGAAGATTTACCCATATTATTGCTGGATGACGTTTTTGGCGATTTGGATCCACACAAAATAGAAGTTTTATTAATGATGCTGGCTGAACACGAAGGACAAACATTTATCACTTCAGCCAACGAATTAACATTTGATAACCACATAAATTTTTCGGATATAGCGAATAGAAAATTTCGTTTTGAAAAGGGTGAAATTATCCATCAAAATTGAGTATCATTCCTACTGTTTAACGTGTTACAATCGGAGTGCTGTAAATGGCCTATTATAACAGAGAACCCAAGGCGCTGAGTTCAATACTAAAGGATTATATCCGGGATTTTCCTCATCGGAAAAAACTGAAAAAGGGCATGATTCTCTCACTTTGGCCCGAAACGGTAGGAAGTGCCATAGCAAATCAATGCGAGAACCTGCATTTTGAAGGTGATCGCCTGTATGTGCATGTTAAAAATCCTATTTGGAGACATGAGCTACATATGCAAAGGTATTCAATCACCCAAAAATTGAATCACTCGGTTAAGGAACAAATAATTAAAGAAATAATTGTTCGTTCATAATCGGTCATTCGGTTGACATTCGGATAGACTGGGTCTATATTCAAATAGGCTTATATTACTAAATGACAATGGTTTAAGTTAATTTTAACGAAAGTGAACTGATTTGGAAACCGGACAAATCTGGAATAGCTTACTGGGTAAAATAAAGAAGATCAGAATTGGTTTCCTGAGCAGCAGTCAGGACGATGATGGTCCTGGCCTGACTCGCAGGGAGAAGCTCATAGTCTTCGGTTTTGCTTATATCATTGCCCTTGTTTTGTGGTTTTTAGTCAATCTGAGCAGGCCTTTCACACTGACCGTTAAAATACCGATTGCACTCGGGCAGCTTCCACCCAAAAAGGCGTTGTCGGCCCCGCTGCCTAATGATGCCGTCGTGAATTTTAGCGGCGAAGGTTGGAAATTGATAAATCTGTATCATAATCCTCCGCCGGTACGGATTGATCCTGTGGAAGGAGAGATGAATTTTTATGATATCGTCAGGGAACAGATGAATGCTTTTGCCGGGGTGAATGTCATAAAAGTTCAGCCATCGGTCATATCCATACACCTGGAAAACCAGGTTACAAAGAAGGTCCCGATTGTCCCTAATGTAGAAGTAAAAACGAAAACACAATATGATGTTGTCGGTGAACCTGCGATCACGCCGGATAGTGTGGTCATCAGTGGTGCGAAGTCGATAGTCGACAATATTGACAACTGGAAAACGGAAGAACGTCAGCTTGGTGATATCAAGAATAATATTAATATCGAAGTTCCGCTGGAAAAACCGATTAATATTCTGCATATCAATGTTTCCAAAGTTCACTACCAGGCTAAAGTTGAAGAATTTACGGAGGGAGTGGCAAAGATTAGTATTCAGACGAAAAATTTGCCAAAGGGGCGTCATGTGACCTACAGTCCGTCCATGATTAGTGTGAAATACAATGTCCCGATTAATGAATATGAAAAAGCACAGAATTTAACCCTGTTTAATGCTTATGTATCTTATCGGGATATATTACGCGATTCTACAGGTTTTATATCGCCGGTTATCCAGGAAAATGAGAACAATTTGCATGTGAAGCTTAGATCCTATCAACCTACAAAAGTTGCCTATTATACGGTATTATCGAGCGAAAAACCCTGACGGCATTCGCTTCTCCAGAGTATTAGGTATTCTAGAATCTATCGTCCTACATCTATCATCTCAATACTCATTACTTTCCGTCTTTTCAAATGGCACCAAAACGTCTTCGATTGGTTTGGTCTCCGGAATCCAGGATATGATTTTGAGAATGACCTCGTCGACCAGAGCATCAGGGCACGAAGCGCCGGAAGTAACGGCAATAGTCAGAGGCTGTTTTTCGGGAAGCCAGAGAGTAGACGTTTTGACAAGTTTTTCCCACTGGTCAAAATGCTGTATTTCTTTGGTTGAGATAAGTTCGCCGGCATCTTTAACATGATAAGTCGGGAATGTGGATTCGAGTAATTCCACGATGTGCATAGTATTTGATGAATTGTAACCCCCGACAACCAAAGCAACATCAACATCCGCTTGTTTCATCAGCGCCCGTGTCGCCGATTGATTTTCATTGGTAGCGTAACATAGGGTGTCTGAAGTATCGGCAAAATGTTCGTTGACTTTCTTATCACCAAAACGTTGTTTTACGGCATCCTTCAGTATTTCCATGACTTCTTGCGTTTCCGTAGCCAGCATGGTTGTCTGATTGATGACCCCGAACCGGTCCATATCCGTCAAAGGATTGAATCCAGGGGTTGATTTCATTCCGAAATAGGTTTGAAAATCATCCGGAGGGCGTTTTTTTAGCAAGATTTCTGCCAGAATTTGCGCTTCTTCTGTGTTTAAAACGATAACAGTTGGAGCCAATTTGGCACTATGAGAAAAGGTGGCCCGGGTTTCCTCATGCCGGTGCTTTCCATGAACAACAATGGCATAACCTTCTTTTCCCAACTGAGAACCTCTTTTCCAGACTTTCTCGACAAAGGGACAGGTTGTGTCGTAGGTGTAGGGATCGATGCCCAAATCTTCGAGCTGCTCCTGCAATTCCAGGGTCGTTCCGAATGCCGGCACAATGACGATATCTTCAGGTGACAGTGAATGTAATGGAATGCGTTCCGAGCCGTCGGTATCAAACAGGAATTTAACGCCTCTGCGTGACAATTCTTCATTTACAGCCGGATTATGAATCATCTCGCTGAGCAGATAAATGTTTTTATCCGGATGATCTTCTACGGTACGATAGGCAATATCAATGGCATTCTGTACGCCATAACAAAAACCGAAATGTCTTGGAATTAAAAAACGAACAGTCCCGAAATCGAGAACACTCGGTTCTAAATCTTTCTTTCGCGGATCCAGAATTTGCTGCGAGTTTTTGATAGTTTTTATGATCGGAGACTGGAAAAGTCCCGGGATATTAAATTTCTTGGCCATGGTATGATAAACGTTCAATCTATTCAACCTGTTGAAGTAAATATACGGACTAAACGCGGTTTTTGGTATCTTTTAAAGGCACAAAGGCACAAAGGCACAAAGGCACAAAGGCACAAAGGCACAAAGGCACAAAGGCACAAAGGCACAAAGGCACAAAGGCACAAAGGCACAAAGGCACAACTGCTAACTGACTAGACTGGAATATTGTCCATACGTACGCCCACGAGCTGGCTCACACCGATTTGCGGCATGGTAACACCGTACATCATTTCAGCCTTCTCCATCGTCTGCTTATTGTGGGTAATGACGATAAATTGAGTGTCTTTGCTGAAACGGCGCAGGATCTTTGCGAAGCGTTCGATATTGGCATCATCAAGCGGGGCATCGACTTCGTCAAGGATACAGAAAGGAGAGGGCTTGACCAGGTAGATGGCGAAAAGCAGGGCAATGGCCGTCAGCGTTTTTTCACCTCCGGATAACTGGCTGATGCTGCTAGGGCGTTTACCGCGCGGATTAGCGATGATTTCCACCCGGGATTCCAGGGGATCATCCGGATTTTCTTCGATGATCAAATCGCAATGATCGTTTTCATCAAAGAGCGTATTAAAAACCGTCTTGAAGTTTTCCCTGATTTGATTGAATGTAGAACTGAATCGTTCCTGGGCTGTCTCGTTGATTTCAGCAATGGTGTCCCTAAGTTTAGCTTCTGCTTCGATAAGGTCATTGATTTGCTGCTCGTAGAACTCGAGACGCTCGTTTTCCTTGTTGTATTCCTCGATGGCCAGCGGATTTACTTCCCCGATATTTTTCAGCTTTTGCCGCAGTTCCGATATTGTTTCTTTGGCCTTCTTTACATCCAGATCGTCTGGGAGAACCACTTCGATATTTTCAATGAGGATATTGTAGGTTTCCCAGATGTGATCAGCAATGTTTTTGGACTGCATATCGAACTGGGATTTCGCCATATTGAGATGGTGAAGCAGTTCCATATTCACTTCACGTTTGCGTCTCCGATCACGCAGATCCTCTTCAATCTGGTTGATATGGCCTCGTTCTTTAGCGCAGGCTTCGTCGGCATCGGAAAGAGCCTCATCAGCCTGTTTTTTCTTCTCCTGAAGATGTTCCAGTTCCTGATTCGATTCTTCAATGACATTCCGATAGCTTAAAATCCGATCCTTACTTAAACGGGCATTTTCAGAACGTTGCTGCAGGCGTTCTTTGATAGACTCAATACCCTGATTCGCCCGTTCAATATCCTTTTTATAATTCAGGACTTCATTTTCGACATTCTGAAATTTGAGTTTGATCTCATTGAACCGGCTTTGTGATCGATTGCGGCTTTCTTCAATTTTTTCCAGTGTATTTTTCTGATCGAACTGGCTGCCGAGTAATTCTTTCAGTTTGCCATTTAGCACTTCAATGTTTGGCTGGATTTCTTTAATCTCTTCACCGGAATGCTGGCGATCATCATTTAACTTCTCGAGACGGATGCGATAATCTGCCACATTCTTCTCATAGACGGCCTTGCGGGCTTGCAGAGAGCTCGATTGTGACTCTACCCGACGTACATCCTGTCCGAGTTCTTTTACCTTGTTATTCAGCGTTTCCGTAGACAGATTCCGGTATTGCTGCTCGGCTTGCTGCAACTGAATCTTCAGTTGATCAATTTCATCTTCAGCAGATAAAGCTTTTCGTTCGAGCTGTTCAATTTTATCTTTCAAACCAACCCGGATACCCACGTTTTTATTGGCACTGCCACTGCGAATAAATCCATCCGCGGTGATTAAATCGCCTTCGAAGGTAATCCCGGTATGATTCCTGTTTTGACGGCAATGAGCCATGCCTTCGTCAACCGATTGAAAAACAAAAACATGTCCAAGCAGTAATTTTTTTAATTTATCATACTGAGAATTGCTTTGTACATAATCGTAAAGTGACCCATCTGCTGTTTCGTAATCGTTATGCAGGGCGTCTAACGGGATGAAAGTAGATTTCCCTTTTTTATTCTGTTTGAGCAGTTCAATTCCCCGATGGGCATCATTCAGGGAATCCACGACAAGGTAATTGCAGGCTTCGCCTAAAACCGACTCCAGGGCGATAGCATATTTTTCATTCGTGGATAAGACGTCTGAAACGACTTCTATTTTTCCAAAATCTTTCTTGTTTTCCAGCAGAAACTGAACGCTTGAAGGGAAAGCCTCATGAGAATTGGCAATATTCTGCATCAGCACGATTTCCGATTCGATGGCATCGAGTCGGCTTTGTCCGGCGCGTATTTTATCCTTTAGTTCATTTTGTTGAAGTGCAAGGCGTTCGCGATCTTTGCGTGCTTGATCCAGACGATCTTCGGCTTGTTCCAATTCGTATTGAAACGCGTCCATTTTCTTTTTCAGGCCGGTTTCTTCCGTATTCAGCGCATCAATATCTTTGATTGTATTTTCAATCTGCTTATTGATGCGTTCCAGATCTTCATTGCTGTTTTCCAGCCTCGATTCAATCCTGATTTTACTGTTTTGCAGGTTGTTTAACTCGGAATTAGCCTGATTATATGACTTTGTCGTTGATTCCAGGCTCGTCCGCGCTTCGCTCAGACGCTGCTCAAATGATTCAAAATTTGTTTTAGCTTCTTCCAGTTCAGCGGCAACGGATGTTTTTCGCTCTTCAACTAAAGTGAGTTCCTTTTCCCCAATCTGAATATCCTTGCGAAGATTTTTGATTTCCTCTTCCGACTGATAAATATCCAGTTCATACTGCTTAATCGTGTTTTCTTCGTTGACAATCTTTTCCCGGGTAATTTTAAGCGTCGTTTCCATCTCACGAATCGTATTCTGAACAATATGGGCATTTTTCTGCGCTTCGCCCAAATTCATTTCTTTACGTCGCAAAGCTTCCCGGGCCGCCTGTTCCTGCTGCTCGAGCCGTTCGATGGTCCGGATAAATTCTTCTTTTTCCGTCTCTGCATTGACGATTCGCTCCATAAGCGGTTTCAGTTCTTTCTGAATATTCTCAAACTCATAGAGTGCAACGGATTGATCTAATTGCCAAAGTTGTTCCCCATATTCTTTAGCTCGTTTCGCCCGTGAGGCCTGCAACTGAAGAGAACGGGTGTTTTTTCGAATCTCAACCAGAATATCTTCCACGCGTTGTAAATCGCCACGTGTTTCTTCCAGTCTTTTGAATGTGAGCCGTCGTTTTTCCTTATACTTGGTTACTCCTGCGGCTTCTTCAAACAGTTTTCTGCGGTCATTATTCTTATCATTGAGAATTTCCTCTACCATTTTGAGCTCAATAACAGAATAAGCATTTGAGCCCATGCCGGTATCCATGAATAATTCTATGATATCCTTCAGACGGCAAGGCGTATTGTTGAGCAGGTATTCGCTGTCGCCGGAGCGATAAAGGCGGCGGGTAATCGTGACATCTTTGTATTCGGTGGGAAGGATGCCCTTATTATTTTCGATAGTAACGGAAACTTCCGCCAGGCCGAGGGCTTTTTTCTGGGCTGTCCCGTTAAAAATGACATTCGACATTGCCGAAGAACGAAGCAGGGACGGACGTTGTTCACCCAGCACCCAGCGAATAGAATCGACAATATTGGATTTGCCGCAGCCATTCGGTCCCACAATAGCCGTAATACCACTATCGAACTTAATGCGAGTCCGGTTGGCAAAACTTTTGAAGCCATGCAATTCTAATTCAGCAAGATACATGGAAGGTGCGGGTCCCTGTTAAAGTGAAATCTGCTTTGTTAGCTTACGAATTATACTGTAAGTATTTCGCTTTCTTTCTTTTTGAGATATTCTTCAACCAATTCGATGTGCTTGTCGGTTAGTTTCTGGACTTCCTCTTCGGTCTCAAATTTTGAATCTTCAGGAAGCGAATCATCTTTCACCGCTTTTTTTATATGATCATTAGCATCCCGACGCGCATTGCGAATACTTACACGAGCACCTTCGGCTATTTCGTGAGCCAGTTTTACCAGTTCCTGGCGTCGTTCTTCAGAAAGAACCGGCAATGGAATACGGATTAACGTACCATCGTTGTTCGGATTAAGTCCGAGTCCGGAAGACATGATAGCTTTCTCAATCGATTGGATAGATGATTTGTCCCACGGTTGTACAACAAGCAGGCGGGCTTCGGGAGCTGAAACACTGGCTAATTGGTTTAATGGTGTTTGAGTTCCGTAATAATCTACTTTTACGCCATCCAGTAATTGAGGAGTAGCTTTTCCAGCACGGATATGCGACAATTCCCGTTTCAGAAATTCGAATGCATCCTGCATCTCTAATTCGGCTTCTTCAAAAAAAATTTTTAGCTCAGGTATCATAGGCTTATGATGAATTTCAAAGTATTAAATTTAAACTATTAACATTCTATCTATTCTCAAGTAAAAAAGATAGAAGAAATAGATAATGAAAAAAATACTTTAATCCCAAACAACGGTAGAACCAACCGGATTTTTTTGAACGACTTTCAGCAAATTACCGTTGATGTTCATATTGAATACGATAATAGGCGTTTTATTATCCCGGCATAAGGTAAAAGCGGTCAGATCCATGACATTTAATCGGCGGCTTAAAATTTCATCACCGGTAATGATATCAAATTTTTCGGCATCCGGATTTTTCTCGGGATCAGAATCAAAGACTCCGTCAACGCGTGTTCCTTTCATAATGACATCGGCTTCCACTTCGATGGCCCTTAGCGAAGCTGCGGTGTCGGTTGTGAAATAGGGATTACCGGTTCCGGCTCCAAAAATGACGACTCTTCCTTTTTCGAGGTGGCGAACCGCTCTTCTTCGGATATATGGTTCGGCGATTTGTTCCATTCTGATAGCTGACATCAACCGGGTTTGAACCCCTTTTCGTTCGAGAGCATCCTGGAGTGCCATGCTGTTGATCATCGTAGCCAGCATTCCCATATAATCACCCTGAACCCGATCCATTCCGGCGGTTGCTCCTTTGACACCTCTGAAGATATTACCACCACCCATTACGATAGCTATCTCCGTCCCGAATTCATGAACTGCTTTTATTTCATTGGCATATTGGGTTAAAACCTTGCCGTCAATTCCGTGCCCCTGTTCGCCTAAAAGGGCTTCACCACTGAGTTTGAGTAGAATTCGTTTATATGCTCCCACCTGTTTATCTTCAATTAAAAAGTTAATGGATAAAAAAAAGGCCACCCGAAAGGTAGCCTTTTTTTTTGAAATGGGGAATTAAGCTGTTTCGCCTAATTGCAATCTTTTGAACGAGACAACATTGGGTGCCCCGTTTTGTTGCAGATACTGTTTTACAGTAAGGCTGCTGTCTTTAACAAATTTTTGTTCCAATAAAACGCGTTCTTCATAAAAACGGCGAATTTTACCCTGAGCCGCTTTTTCTGCGATTTCTACCGGTTTACCTTCATTGATAAGCTGTTCTTTAGCGATTTCAAGTTCTTTATCGAGAACATCGGTCGGAACTTCTTCTTTCGATACGGCAATCGGATTCATAGCAGCTATTTGCATAGCTACATCCTTACCGACTTCTTCGTTATCCAAACTGCCATCCAATGCCAACAATACAGCTAACTGGTTGCCGGGGTGAATGTATTCGACGATTGAGCCGCTGTTTTTTATGAGCTCAACGCGGCTGATCTCGATTTTTTCGCCAATTTTCCCTACCAGTTCTTCCAGGTATTGTTCGACCGTTTTACCGTTTACCGATTCTTTGCCAATAACAGCGAGGTCTGTTGTCTCTTTGTTATATGCTATATCAGCAAAATCGTTGGCAGCCTGTATGAATTCTTCATTACGGGCTACAAAGTCCGTTTCACAGTTTAAGGCAAGGGCGACCGCTTTAGAGTCACCGATTTTTGTAACGATAATACCTTGGTTAGCTTCGCGATCAGCTCTTTTTTCGGATACCTTTTGGCCTTTCTTACGAAGGAACTCAATGGCGGCATCCATGTCGCCATTCGCTTCGGCGAGGGCTTTTTTACAATCCATCATTCCGGCACCGGTTCTGTCGCGTAGTGCTTTGACGTCTGCTGCAGAAATACTCATTCTTGATTTATACTTTAAACTTAAAAATTGTTGTTAAGGTCTGAATAGAGGAAGAATCAATCAATCGTCCGAATCAGAACCTTTCTTTTTAGTACCGGTTTTTCTGTGTCTTCTGCGAGTTGGTTTGCTCACTTCTTCATCATCAGAAAGGTCCTTGTCATCATCGAGATCAGAACTTGCACTGGATTTTGATTCATTGTTTGAAACTTCCTGTGCTAATTTCTCTTCTTCAAATGCTTCGCGTTCAGCGGCTCCTTCGATAACGGCATCGGCAAAATTCGATGCAATCAATTGAATGGTCCGGGAAGCATCATCGTTGCAGGGAATAATATAATCCGGAATATCGGGATCACAGTTAGTATCAACCATCGCAAAAATCGGGATATTCAGCTTGATAGCTTCATTCATGGCGATACTTTCTTTTACGGTATCAACAACAAATATAGCACCTGGGATGCGAGCCATGTTCGAAATACCAGCGAGAACTTTTTCAAGTTTTCCTTTCTCGCGATCGAGCATCAAACGCTCTTTCTTCGTGATATTATTGTAGGTTCCGTCGTTCTGCATATTGGCAATTTCTTCCATACGTGCAATACTTTTACGTACGGTGGAGAAATTGGTAAGCATTCCACCCAGCCAGCGGTGGGTGACGTAAGGCATTCCACAACGCAGAGCTTCTGTTTTAATAATTTCCTGTGCTTGCTTTTTGGTACCGACGAACAAAATTTTCTTACCGGAACGGGCAACACGAGCGACCGCGTCGAGTGATTCCTGAAGATATTTTTGTGACTTGTTGAGGTCGATAACATGGATCCCGTTGCGTTGCATGAAGATAAATTCACGCATTTTGGGGTTCCAGCGGCGGGTAAGGTGTCCAAAATGGGCACCAGCCTTCAATAATTCTTCAATTGATGCTGCTTGAGGCATGATATTTTATATGTTTTGAGTTAATCCTCTATACAGGTCCACCCGTTAAACCCATTCCGAATATTCGAAACACTCGGTTCAACGGTCACTGTATATGTGTGATTTTAAATAATAAAAAAAAGGTAAAGCCGGTATTAACGTTTGGAGAATTGGAATCTCTTACGTGCCTTGGGTTGTCCGTATTTTTTACGTTCAACCATACGGTCATCACGAGTCAAGAGCCCGTTACTTTTCAGGGTTGAATGGACATTTTCATTCAGGTTATCCACTGCACGTGCAACAGCCAATTGAATGGCTTCGGCCTGGCCGGTATTACCACCGCCCGAAACAGTCACTTTAATGTCGTATTTCCCGGTCATTTCAGTGAGTTGCAGTGGCAATTGTGCAGATCTTTGATGGTTAGCCAGCGAAAAGTAGTCTTCCAGCTTTTTCTTGTTAACGAGAAACAAACCACTTCCCTGCTTGATGTAAACACGGGCCGTTGCGGTTTTTCTACGTCCAATGAAATGTTCCTGCTGTGCCATGTATCAGTATTTGTCTATAAATTTATTTTTTCCGGTTTTTGAGCTGTGTGTGGGTGCACAGGACCTGCATAGACGCGGAGATTGGTTAATAACTGACGTCCTAACTTGTTTTTTGGAAGCATGCCTTTTACAGCATTCATTACCAAAAAGGTAGGGTCTTTTTCCAGTTTTTCGGCAGCAGTTTCGAACTTGCCTCCACCCGGATAACCACTGTAACGGAAATATTCTTTGTTTTCCATTTTAGAACCGCTCAGGGCCACTTTTTCGGCGTTGATAACAACAACGTTATCGCCGGTGTCCATATGAGGGGCAAATTCCGGTTTGTTTTTTCCACGCAAGATGCTGGCTATGGTGCTGGAGAGACGGCCAAGAGGCTGTCCTTCGGCATCAATTAATACCCACTTCTTGTTGATGTCTTCAGGTTTTGGTGAAAACGTTTTAAAGCTTAATGTATCCACGGTCGCTGTATTTTTTAGCATTATCGTAAAGTTCGGTAAGATACCGCAGATATGAATTATTCGCAATATTAAATTTAACCGGTTTGAGGGATATTTAGAGGTGATCGGGATGAATATTAGAGCAGGAACATGAAATTAAGCTATTTTTAATCATTTCTCATTTGAACGAATGAGACTATGGGAACGGCTCCTATTCCGATGCAAAGACTGTTTAAGGAACAGCTAAGAAAATAATAATCATGATAATCTGGTTAATCGTTAAAAATCATGGTCAGCAACGGAAATTCTCATTTCTTTATCGTACTTTTAAGGTCTAAGAATTTAATTCAACTAACTGCATAGTTGATCCTTTCGTTAATTTGGCAGAAAGATGAATTCGCTTCAAATTTCTGCTAAAACACAGAGAGCAAAATTATTATTGATAATAACGACAGTAAGGAATGAAATATGAGTGAAAAAAAAGACCTGATGGGTGTCCGTACCGAATTTGATACCGGGTCAGGAAAAGCATACATGTATAGCCTGAAAAAACTGGCGGAAAAAGGCTATCCGAATATTCATCGGCTCCCATTTTCGATTAAAGTGTTATTGGAATCCGTTTTACGTGAATGTGACGGGTATATTATTACCGAAGAAGATGTAAAAAAGATTGCTAATTACGATCCGTATAATGTAAAGGATACCGAAATCCCGTTTAAACCATCACGGGTCGTTCTGCAGGATTTTACCGGTGTTCCCGCTGTTGTTGATTTGGCAGCGCTTCGTTCTGCGATGGCTCGTATGGGCGGTGATCCTAAAAAGATTAATCCGGTCGTACCTGTCGATTTAGTTATCGACCACTCGGTTCAGGTAGATATGTTCGGGCAGGATTACGCATTCATGTTCAATGCCGAAAAAGAATTTCAACGTAACAGGGAACGGTATGAATTCCTGCGCTGGGGACAAAAAGCGTTTGATAATTTCAGCGTGGTTCCTCCATCGCGTGGTATTGTTCACCAGGTAAATCTTGAATATTTGGCAAAAGGCGTATTTCGCCGCAAGGAAGGAGACGCGGAAGTGTGTTATCCCGATTCCCTGGTCGGTACCGACTCCCACACCACTATGATCAATGGCCTTGGTGTAGTAGGTTGGGGCGTCGGCGGTATCGAAGCAGAAGCGGTAGTTCTTGGACAGCCTATCTACATGCTGATTCCCGAAGTGGTTGGTTTTAAACTTACCGGCAAACTGAATGAAGGTGTCACAGCAACAGACCTGACGCTGACCGCGACCCAGATGCTTCGTAAAAAAGGTGTGGTTGGTAAGTTTGTAGAATATTACGGTCACGGTCTCAGCAGCATGAGCCTGCCTGATCGGGCTACTCTTGCCAACATGTCTCCGGAATATGGCGCTACGATGGGATTCTTCCCAACAGATGAAGAATCGTTGCGCTACATGTCACGCACAGGACGTTCCGACGAGCAGGTTGAACTCGTTCGCCGTTATACCAAAGCCCAGGGACTTTTCCGTACGGATGATACCGAAGACCCGATGTTTACGACTACGCTGCATCTCGATTTGGGCGATGTTGAACCTTCGCTTGCCGGGCCAAAACGTCCGCAGGATCGCATCACGCTTAAAACACTGAAGAATGATTTTGAAAATTCTTTAGTCAGTGAGGAACCGACGAAAGGTTTTGCTCTTTCACAGGAAGCACTCAATCATCACGGCACATTCAAGAATGGGCAAACCGTTGAGATGAAACATGGTGATGTGGTTATCGCGGCTATCACAAGCTGTACGAATACTTCCAATCCATCGGTCATGTTAGGTGCCGGAATTGTGGCTAAGAAAGCCATTGAAAAAGGACTGAAAGTAGCTCCTTATGTGAAGACGTCTCTTGCACCGGGTTCCCGCGTGGTAACCGAATACCTTAAAGAAGCCGGATTGACTCCATACCTTGACCAACTTGGATTTAATTTGGTCGGATATGGATGTACAACCTGTATTGGTAACTCCGGACCATTACCGGAAGCGGTGGAAGCGGCCATTAAAGAAGGAGATTTGGTTGTAGCAGGTGTGCTTTCCGGAAACCGTAATTTTGAAGGACGAATTCATCAGAGCGTCAAAGCCAATTACCTGGCGTCACCTCCGTTAGTGGTGGCTTACGCCTTGGCCGGAACCGTTGATATCGACCTGGTTAATGAGCCAATTGGTAAAGATAAAGAGGGTAATGACGTTTACCTGAAAGATATCTGGCCGACATCCGAAGAAATCCTGCAGCATTTGAACGACGCTGTTCGTCCTGATATTTTCAAGAAGATGTACGACGGCATCGCCGATTCGAATCCGGAATGGAATAAGATTCCCGTTACCGGCGGAGAGCTCTTCGAATGGAATGATAAATCGACCTATATCCAGGAACCCCCGTTCTTTATCGGCATGTCGAAGGATACCGAGCCTATCAAAGCGATAAACGATGCTCGTGTATTGGTCAAGGTTGGTGATTCTATCACAACAGACCATATTTCTCCGGCTGGCGCCATCAAACCGGATGCCCCGGCAGGGAAATATCTTGTTGAAAACGGCGTGCAAAAAGAAGATTTCAATTCCTATGGCTCTCGTCGTGGTAACGACCGTGTTATGACGCGCGGAACATTTGCTAATATCCGTTTGAAAAATCAAATGGCGCCGGGAACCGAAGGTGGTTTTACGACCTATCTGCCCGACAATCAAGTGATGTCGATTTTTGAAGCTTCGGAAAAATACAAAGCTTCCAACACACCGCTTATTGTCCTGGCCGGCAAAGAATACGGAACGGGTTCATCTCGTGACTGGGCTGCCAAAGGTACCTTGCTTTTAGGTGTATCAGCTGTAATTGCTGAATCTTTCGAGCGTATTCACCGCTCCAACCTGGTTGGAATGGGTGTTCTTCCATTGCAGTTTGAAGACGGACAAAGCATTAAGTCTTTGGGACTGCAGGGAGACGAGCATTTCACCATTGAAGTGGATGATTCGCTGAAACCAAAACAGAAAGTTAAAGTTACAGCCAAGCGTGAAGATGGCAGCACCGTTGCTTTTGATGCTGTTTGCCGCATCGACACGCCGGTTGAGATTGACTATTACAGAAATGGCGGAATTCTTCACACGGTTTTGAGAAACTTTGTGAACAACGGATAAACCGACTTTTTAAACAATTCCAGGCCCGGTTTCCAATATGGAGATCGGGCTTTTTTTGTGGTATGGAACGCGGATGGAACGGATCGCATGGATTTTCGCGGAGTATACTGAAATGTGTGGTCTTATTTATATTTTACATTCTCTTATATCTTAAGACGATGAATTAATAATAGTTTAATAATAGTTATGTCTGATACCTCTTCCCGTGTTCAAAAAGCCTATGACGAATGGGCTGAAATATATGATACAAATGAAAATGCGACCCGCGATCTCAATTACCAGGCGATTCGCAGGGAATCATTCTCGTTCGCTGGCAAAACGGTTTTGGAAATCGGTTGTGGAACCGGCTTGAATACGCAACATATTGCCCGGAAAGCAAAAAAAGTAATTGGTGTCGATTTCTCCGAACAGATGCTTTCGAAAGCAAAAAAAAGAAATGTCGGGGAGAACATTCGGTTTGTCAGGGCAGATATAACGAAGGCCTGGGATTTTGAAACCGGATCAGTCGATTTTATCGTGGCTAATCTTGTGTTAGAACATGTGAAAGTTTTGTCGTACATATTTAATGAAGCTTATCGCGTGCTACGGAGAAATGGGAAAATATATTTAGCGGAATTGCATCCCTACAAACAAATTCAACGTTCACAGGCCAAATATATCAGTCGAAAGACAGGAGAAGAAATACGGGTGGATGCATTTATTCATTCCACCTCCGAATATGTGAATGAAGGATTATCCTCAGGATTTTCATTGGTTCAAATGCAGGAATGGCAGAAAGAAGATGAACATATACCAAGGCTTTTATCGCTGCTATTTGAAAAAAAAGCCGGAACATCTTAGTCCCGGCTTTAATATTCTTTATTTTGTCTGAAAGAGTTAATTACCCATTAATAACCTGGAAATCCTCATCCGATAATTCAATCTTTGCTGCTTTTAAATTTTCTTCTAAATGTTGCAGTGATTTTGTTCCCGGAATTAATAAAATATTGGGGGAGCGTTTGAGCAGCCACGCGAGGGCGATCTGTGAAGTTGTCGCGTTATATTTTTGAGCTATTTGTTCGACTTTTTTCGCCAGTTTTTCTGGTCCGGATGCTAACGGAAACCATGGAATGAAGGCCATGTCGTGTTCTGCCGTGTAATCGACAACATCTTCCCATTCCCGGTCGCCCAGGTTGTATCGGTTTTGTACGGAAACAATCGGGATTACTTTTTCAGCGTGCTGGATTTGTTCTATTCCCACCTCGGACAAACCGACGTGTTTAATTTTTCCTGCATTGACGGCATCGACAACGGGCCCAAGTGTTTCTTCAATCGGAACAGCCGGGTCGAAACGGTGTAATTGCCATAAGTCGATGGTATCGGTTTTCAGGCGTTTCAGACTTCCTTCAATGGCTTCCCGTATATGTTCAGGACGGCCATTTTCAACCCATTTACCTGGTCCCGGACGGGTAAAACCACCTTTCGTCGCAATCTTTAAGTTGCCGGGATAAGGATGCAGTGCATCGGCGATTAATGTTTCATTCGTGAATGGGCCATAGGCATCAGCAGTGTCAATAAAATTCACGCCTGATTCGACGGCCTTTTTCAGGACTTTTATTGCTGTTTCACGATCGGGGGCGTCTCCCCAAACACCGGATCCGGTTAGCTGCATGCCGCCATATCCCATGCGGTTTACTTCAAAATCATTTCCAATTTTATAGGTGAGTGACAGGTCATTTATGGTATTACTCATGAGAAAATTTTTATTAATGGTTTTATAAGTGAAATTGATTTATCCAAAATCTGAAGTATCAGATTTAAATATTTTTAGTAATGATGTATAGAAAACGTAAAGCAGGTACGAGATGTTCCCACAACTTTCAGAGATTTTGATGAGCTGTTTAAACCCGTTATTACGGGTTGATTGTGGTGTCGTTTTTTCCACTGTATTTCATACAATGTTATTCAATTTTTAATCCCTTACTGGATTTCAATGGAAGAAAATCAAGAATCAGCAGATTTACATTAATCGAAATCTGCATCTTAAATTGATTGAATAATCGTCCAACTGGCGAACTTTGCATGATTTTCAAATTAGAGAAGGTTACGCCTAATGTTCAGGAATTTATCGTAATTTGTGGAGGTAATACTCAAAGAAGTCATTAAGAGAGAGTTCAGCTTATCAAATAAATGAATATACTGTTCTGGATAATTGTTGGCGGATTATTAATGAGCGTTATTGCTATGGTAGGAGGAATAACTACCGTTTTGCCGGTTTCAGTATTGGAGAGAGGGTTACTCCCGTTATTGTCATTAGGAGCCGGAACTTTGCTGGGTGGAGCATTTTTTCATATGATTCCGGAAGCTATTCTGTCAATGGATTTGTTGATGTCAGGAGTCTGGTTGCTTGGTGGATTTACTGTTTTTCTTGGGCTGGAACAGTTTCTGCACTGGCATCACAGCCATGAGGTTGGGTACGATAAAAAGAGTTCCATGACTTATCTGATTTTAATTGGTGACGCTATTCATAATTTTCTGGGCGGCCTGGGAATTGCCAGTACATTCATCATAGATCAAAAGGCCGGCATCATTGCCTGGATTGCCGCCGCTTCTCATGAAATACCACAGGAATTGGGAGACTTTGGGATTTTGGTATATGGAGGCTGGCCGCGATGGAGGGCTCTGCTTTGGAATTTTATATCCGCGCTGACCTTTCCGATCGGTGCGATCATCGCCTATATTGCAGCACAACATTTTGAAGTTTCCGGCCTGGTCCTATTTGGTGCCGGTAATTTTATTTACATCGCCGCTTCCGATCTCATTCCCGAGATTAAAAAGGAAGAAAATTTTAAAAGCTCCATTCTTCATTTTAGTCTGTTTCTTTTCGGGTTACTATTTATGTATGTCATTGCTTTCCTATTCCATTATTGAAAAACATAAAGACTAATTAAGTACTCGTTAGTAAATTTAGTACTCCAAAGGTGACTTTAATGAAAAAAAAATGGTTAATTGGCCGCAAATCATAAAAGAAGTTTTAAAATTGTAAAACTTCCATATTTTAATAAACATACCTGGAATTCCTCAAAAGGTGTGCATTTGATATTACCTATTGTATCATATGGCAATAATATCCTGATTTCTGAATGCCGGAAGATTGATGAAAATTCCGAAGAAATTCAGAAATTAATCGATGATATGTGGTTGACATTATATACCGCTAATGGCGTGGGTTTAGCGGCACCACAGGTCGATCAAAGTCTGCAATTATTTATTGTGGATAGTATTCAGTCCTACCAGAGCATGAGTAAACATAACAGGGAACGTTATTTCACGGGAGATACCGGTATCAAAAAGACCTTTATTAATGCGGTAATAGAAGAATATTCCGAAGAAAAGTGGGTTGATCGCGAAGGTTGTCTGAGTATGCCGGGATTTGCAGTCGATGTTGAGCGCCCCTGGTCTATCGTAATTCGTTACCTGGATGATCAATTTGTTGAACATAAACAGCCGTTTGATGGTTTGACTGCCCGTATGATTCAGCATGAATATGATCATACCCGTGGAGTATTGTTTTTAAAATATCAGAGCTCTTATCGTAAAACTATGCTGATGGATAAGTTAATAGCTATAAAGGAAGGACGGATTCATACCCATTACCCGATGAAATTCCCTGATTGAAATTCCGTTTTATGGAAATGGAAAAAATACTTAACACTGCTTTTTTACTTCTTATTTTCATCATTACATTATTTTTCGAAGCTGCTAATGCATAGGAAATGAAAACGGTACACAGAAAGGACGGGCAAAAAATATCATTCCGGGTGCCACACATCTGAATTTTGCCGGTTTGTGATTTGCACGCCGGACGATTTCCTTAACCGATAAATATGTTGCGGCCTTTTTGGACAGGCCTCGAAATAGTTTGTGTGGTGAACCGCCGAATGAACAGGACATATAAGTTCAGTCGAAATAAAATGATCATCTAATTTTTAAATTCAGACCTTTATATCCTGTCGTCTGTTCCATACATTAAAGAAAAATATTCAGATCATTTTTTGAATGCAGGATTCGTTTTGGATAATTCCTTTTTCATTTGGATTGTTACGGCTGCAATAACGTTTCATAATATCGAGGAAGTGATTTGGTTGCCAGCTTGGTCGCAAAAGAAAACGGACAAGTGGCGCCGGCCGGTTGATGCATCCGAATTCCGCTTTGCGGTCACTGTACTTACGGTATTATTGTTTGTCATTGCGTTATTAGCGACCATTTTCGGAACCACATCGATTTGGAATTATCTCTTTGCGGCCTATGCTCTTGGACAAAGTCTGAATATTTTGATGCCGCATCTCATTACTACCATCGTGACCAGGAAATATGCTCCCGGTTTGCTGACCGGACTGCTTTTTGTCTGGCCACTAAGCATTTCGTACTTGTATGATGTTTTCACAGTCGGACAGCTTGAATGGGGATATTTTTTATTGGTGTCCGTCATCTTCATTCCCATCGTTTTGCTGAGTATTCCATTACTGTTTCGTTTAAAAAGAACGATTCGCGGGATACAGCGATCCTGAATATTTCATCCCGATTTCTATATTTTTTTTAGGCTGAATGAAATGAATGAATTTCGATTCCTGTTATTCTTTATAAACCGGAATGGAAATAAAAGAATTCTATGAGCAATAAACTGAAGACATTATCTCGAATTCAACTTGAAGAACTCATTTCTAAAGCTGTTGGGGAATACCTTGAAGAAGAGTGCACCTGCAAAGTTACGGATATGAGTTATGAGAGTTTTAACGATGAAAATGAAATTGCACTGAACGATGATCGGGATGTTTCGTTCAGTGTCAGGCTGAAATACAAAGATCCTATCATAAGCCATTAAGGGCGTTTTAAATCACTCATATCCGGCATCGCTCCTTTTCGTGCTGCTACTTTTGCAGCATAAACACTTGCTGATCGGAGTGCCGTTTCCAATTGAGCTTTATGCAAAAGGTTGTGAATCAAAGCAGCGGTAAAGGCATCACCGGCACCTACGTTGTCGCCATTCGAAGTATCGAGCAATTCTGTGCCACATTTAATATGACGTTCTTTTAGAATTAATTCGCTGCCATTTTTACCTTTGGTAAGGCAAATGATTGCAATATCCTGATCATAAAACAGCCAGTTTTCGAGTTTGCCAACATCAAAAATTTCGCTGAGGGTGTGATATTCATCCTCATTCATCTTTATAACATTGGCATGTTGTATCGAATTTAAAAGTATCTCCTTTGTATAAAAGGGTTTGCGAAGATTTACATCTAATACCTTAAGTGTAGAGGAGGGTATCTTTGTTAGAAATTTTTGAATCGTTGCTTTGCTGACCGGGCTGCGTTGTGCCAATATTCCAAAGCTAACAGCATCCAGATTCCTGGTCAATTCCGTCCATTCTGGTGTCAGCTCCAGGTAATCCCATGCTACATTCCCAGTGATGCTATAGTTTGGTTCGTTATCCTTTATTTCAACAATAACGGTTCCGGTAGGATGTTGGATATCTTTTTGCAGATAACTTGTATCAACCTTGCGATTCCACAGAAATTGCTCTATCTCCATACCCAAATCATCCATTCCGATTTTGCTCAGGATGATGCCCTGATTGCCCAGTGCGGAAGTATGATAGGCAACATTAGAAGGTGCACCTCCGGCCCGTTTGAAATCCGGATAAATATCCCAAAGTAATTCGCCTATTCCTGCAATGATGTAGTTTTTATCATCGGTAAGCCCGGATCTAATCATGATGATTTGTATTTATGTTGAACAAATAATTTTTCTGATGAATAATCTTAACTAAGATATTGGCAGAAAACACGTAATAAAGATCGGAATTTAATATATCAAAAACTCATTAATTTCTTTTTTAAGAAACTGTTACCAGTCAGGAAAGCATATCACTATAAGAATGAGTCATCAGATCCTCTTCACGGATGCCGAAAAGATCGAGATAATACTGGCACTGAGTGCGTAATTCTTCGACTGAAGTTTCCCCGGCCGTTCCGATAGCCTCTATTTCCATGAAATAGCCTAGGTTTTCGACGGTATCGATATGAAATTTCACGTTATCAATAAAATAGATCTCTCTTTTCTTGGAAACCGTTTTGTAGATTCCCATCGTTTCAACAAGTATACTTTTCAGAGAATCAGACTGTTCTTTGACCGGGAAAAGCTGAACATCCGATTGTTTGGGCCCCGATAGATTGGCCCGTTTATAGAAAATCAGGTTATTTTCGATCAAGCCCTGTCGCAACTTTAACCTTCCGTTCGGACAGTTAAAATAGGTATCTGTTTGTTGATCTGTTCCTTTAAAATCGGCATCCGACTCCTTGAGAATTTCTCTGATTTTATCCGGGTAATGGCATTTTGCCTTGATTTCGATGAGCGTATGTTCCATGTATTATATTTTGAAAATTCTGAATATCATTCTGTTTTGGCCCATTCGAGGTATTTATTCCGTACAAATTCGATATGTTCATCAAGGGTATCTAATGACCAGCCTGTTGTATCGATGGGTGGGTGAATATAAACATCCAACGTGCCGGGTTTTGTAAGAAGTGAACCTCCGGCACTCAGTTCTGAAGCCCGGTGGACATAGATGGGAACAATGGGATAGTTTAAATCAATTGCCATGCGGAAAGCACCTTTTTTAAAAGGTCCGATGATACCCAGATGTTTGCGGGAGCCTTCCGGCGCTACCAGTACAGAGAGCTGATTCTTTATTATTTTGTTATAAGCCTTTTGAATATTGGCTACAGCTTTTTCCGATTTCTTCCGATTGATAAAAACCTGACCCGTAAGATTGCCAAGCATGAAGAAAAGGGGATTGTACTGTAATTCGTGCTTAGCAATGAAACGAACACACGGGAGTCCGAGTCCGATGATAACCAGCAAATCCAGGGTCGAACTGTGATTAATCGTATATATAACCGAATGTTCGACTGGTTCTCCAATCTGTTGAATATTCATTTTTATTCCTGCCGCAGCCAAAACACTTCGGCCAATGATTCTTCCAAAATGCTCAATAACGTAGCTTTGAAGGGCACCGAAAGAAAAAAGGATTAGGATCAGAGCTAGTGGTACAGCGATGGCAAACAGAAATAATGCGAAGATAACAGCAAATATGCTTCT
The DNA here is from genome assembly GCA_963783355.1 of uncultured bacterium. GTDB lineage: Bacteria > Bacteroidota > Rhodothermia > Balneolales > DATFMH01 > CAWANF01. Next base: position 35,396 of record CAWANF010000009.1, on the reverse strand, counting down.
CAGGTAAATCATAAATTCAGCGTATCCGGGCTAAATTCTCTCGTATTCTTTTCGTCGAATATAATTAGCAGAGTATTGAAGTGCTATTTAATAAAATGGAAGTAAAATAAATTGTTTTGGGAGAATTTTGAATACGCTTTGAAAAGCAATGAATTATGGCAGTATCAGCTAAAAACTATGTTTCCGTGGTGAAGTTATTTTCGCAACAGCTTGAAAGCGTGGTTCCATGTCCCGGAATTGATGCCATACTGAACCCACAAAATGCACATTGGTTCCAGCAAACGGGAGCCTTCAATTCCTCCAATATCGATAACCGACCATCCAAATTCCCTGCAAATTTCGTCCACCGTTTCCTTGGCAACCGGGTCATTCCCGCATATGAACATATCCGGCGGGCCATCGGGAAAATCCGGATTGATCATATGGCTATGGCCGACAATATTAAATGCTTTGACTACATGTGATTTTGGCAGCCATCGCTGTATTTGTTCCCCGCCGGAATCGGTATGTCCAAGAGCTAATCTGGGTGGTTTGTTTTCATCAAAAAGAAGAGGATTAGTCACATCAATGACCACTTTATCCTCAAGATTTTGAGGCCCGGCCAGTTTAAGAAGATTTTTAGTTCCTGACCAAAGCGAAGCGAGTACGGCAACATGGGCAAAAGCAGCCGTCTCTTCAAATGTGCCAGATAAAGCACGACTTCCGGCTCGTTTTTTCCAATCCCTGATTTTCTCACTTTCCGGGGTGCGAGAACCCATCATAACATCATGTCCCAGCGCTGTAAATCCTGTTCCTAAAGACTGTCCGACATCACCGGAACCAAGAATTCCAATATTCATGATATATCCCCTGTGTTTCAAGATAAAAAATTGACTTCTTTATGTTGTAACTGAGAATAATCGAAAAAAGTTGACGGAGAGCGGTTGGCGTGTTATAAATTCTTATAATTAGATTGCTTTGTTATGACTCGGATAAACTCCAGTCGATATGATAATTGTTTTTTATTTCCTGAATTTGCTGATAGCTGAGATTAGAGTTCATAAGAAAGAGCGAGTCCCTGTTTTATTAAACTCTTAAACATGGCCTTCTTCGCACATTTTAATATTTCTATCATATATGATGTCTCTGATTTGGTTTTTAATACAGTCAACCTGATTTTTTGAGTATAACGATAGTTTTATTTCATCGACCAAACCACTCGTAAAAGTAATCTTGATGATTTTTCTGTTCATAGAAATTTCCATGATTCGTTCCCATTTCCAGTGTTTAGCTATTGTCCACTGGCTTTTTGCTTCCAATCCGATAGTATTCAGGATGATAAAATTTTCTTTATATATGACATGCTTGGGATAAATGATGGGATAGGATAGCATCGTTAAACCGAAAAGGAGGTAAAAGAAAATATTGAAATTATATTCGTTGGTGATCCATTTTTCCAGGAACAACAGAATGTATACCGTTCCTGCCAGGATAAGTATCCATTTGACAACCAACTGAAATTCGTCGTAATTCTCCGGATGATATGTTACGGCACCTTCTACCTGGTCCATTATTACTATATAACTTATTACTACACTTGTATTTAACCACAATTACACGAATAACAGGTTAATAATTTAACAGCGGTCTTTCAAACTAAGATGACTAGAAAATGCAATATTCGTATTAATGACACCAATGAAAAGAATCGGGCAGGACAGACTCAGGTATTATTTAGATTCCATCGTCATCTGTGAAGGAGGTCTTGACCAAATTCAGTTTCTTTTTTAACAGAGAATGGATATATGTTTCATAACGCTCGATAGATGCGCGTGCCGTGAACTGTTTGGGATCAGGTTTTGGCGTATAAACCCTGATTTGACCTGTTTTCATTTGTGAAATATAGACATTGAGCTCGAGGACCTGCGGCATAAACAAGGTGTGAATATTATCGTACCTGGCCACCAAAAGCAATGTATTCGGGTTATAATCCCGGGCATCTTTAATAAACATGTCGGCATCCTGTAAAGAGTTGATGACCGATTTCCGAACTTTAAGAAAAGGATCTTTATAAAAAAAGGTATTGACTTTACTATCCGGTTTTAAAGTGAAGCCGGAAGACGTTTTAGATGTTTCTTTCGATCCGGAACAGGAAACAAGGAATATAAGTATGGCAAAAAAGGCAAAATGATAATAATTCCTCTTCATAATAATGATCCTCTTTCAAGAATGAATAATGATAACGGAACCTCATGTCCTAACGTTACTTTTTAAATTGATTTTTCGCAACAGCCGGATTGTTTTTTACCATTATTTTGAATTTTGAAACCGGAGAAGAACCCATCCTGATAGGCCGGACAACATGGAACCAACGATGATTCCCATTTTTGCCTGATCAATCAACAACGTATCTGTAAAAGACAAGCCGGTTACAAACAAAGACATGGTAAATCCAATTCCTGCCAGACAACTGGCCCCGTATACGTGATAAAATCGCATATCGGTTGGTAAGGTTGCCATCCCTGTTTTAACAGCAAGCCAGGTGAAAGTGGTAATCCCAAGCTGATTTCCTATAAATAATCCAAGAATAATTCCCATAGTTACCGGATTAAAGAAATTGTTTAACAGGCCGAGATTTATAGTAACACCTGCATTGGCGAGTGCAAATAATGGAATTATAAAAAAAGTCACCCAGGGTAAAAGAGCATGCTCCATACGCTGAAGCATCGATTCGGCAGAGCGCGTCGATTCTCGTATTTGAGTTAAAATACTGCGTTGTTCATCGGTGATTTCTTTTGAGGTAAGTGATATTACATCGAAACGTTTGGTTAATTTTAATATCCCGCCTGTAAATTCCTTTCTGTTCGTTCGGTTAATTGCAGGGATGGTTACCGCACATAATATTCCGGCAATCGTCGCATGAATACCCGATTTCAATAACATAAACCATAATAAAAGTCCGGGTATGATATAGAATATGGACTTCTGAACATTCTTTTTATTCAAAAAAATCATGAATAAAAAAATGATACCGGATACCAGTAAAAAAACGGTGGATAAATCAGTTGTGTAAAATAAGGCAATGATTAAAACGGCACCGATGTCGTCTACGATGGCAAAGGCAGTAACAAATATCTTTAGATTTGTTGGAATCCGGTTGCCGAGCAGGGAGAGGATGCCAAGAGAAAATGCAATATCCGTTGCTATCGGAATGGCCCAGCCGTCGAGCCCGGTTTTCCCGGAATTGAAAAAATAATAAATCAATGCCGGGAAAATCATTCCTCCAATAGCTGCAGAAACCGGCAATACTATCTTACCGGGTTGAGAAAGTTCCCCGGTCGATATTTCTCTTTTTATTTCGAGCCCGACAAGGAAGAAGAACAAAGCCATCAGGCCGTCATTAATCCAAAGAAGAAGTGGTTTGGACAAATGGTATGTTCCGGTTCCGATTGTGAAAGTGGTATTCCAGAAGGAATGATAAACCTGGCTAAATGAAGAATTCGCCCATATTAAGGCAATAATTGTAAAAATGATGAGTACGATTCCCCCTGAAGCTTCCCTGGAAAAAAAATCCTGAAATGGTTTTAATAACGAAGAATATTGCGGCCCTTTTATTTTCTTTATCATACCCGAATTTTTCTAAAATTTGTCGAAGCCTGTTAACCAGTCATTCCTTTTTGTAGGCGCCGGATTCAACATATGGTTTGAAACGTTCGAAAAGGAAATGATCCCAAACTTTTTCTACAACTGATTGAAAATCTCCGGTTTCTCCTGCGGCATGAACGGATAACGTCAGGAGGGTTGAGTCTGGCTGAATCGATTTAAACGTATAAGTAAAAACCATATGGATAGCCCGGCCGGATAAGCCCAGCGGACCGTCAAATCGAAGCATTTTTCCACGGTCGGCATAAATCACGGTAGCATGTAAAACACCATTGCCCTCCTGATCAAAGATTTCATAAAATCCGCCTCCGGGTTTGGGATCGAGGTAAAATTTTGCTGGTTTCTTTGAAAAAGTATGATCCCACCAGGCACTGAGGTCCCCGGTAATGGCGTCGTAGATTTCAGTCGGATGACCTGGCAATTTCAATTCTTTGGAAAAAGAAAAGGTTCCGTATTTCGGTGCTTCTCCCTTTTTATCGACAACTTCAATAAATAATATGACGGCAAGAATTGCTGTTACGGCTGAAACATAAAAGAGAGGTTCACTCTTTGGGATTTTCAATGAGTTCATTGCAATTTATTCGGTTGTTATAAGAATGGTTCTCTGATGAATATTGAATGTATTTTATGCCTGTAATTTTCGACTCTTTTTGGTTGTATTCAAATTATATGTTTCTATTCTACTGCTGTTCTGTGATTTATTTGATGAACATTTATCTTATAGCTGAGTCCAAATAGAAAATTTTATTAAAAGAGTATCATGAAAATTTATCATAACCCGCGCTGTGGAAAAAGCAGGCAGACTTTGAAAATCATTGAAGAGCATCATATTCATCCCGAGATTATCAAGTATCTTGAGAACCCTCCTTCAGAACAGGAATTGAAGAATATCATTGCCATGTTGGGCATAAAAGCAGAAGCGTTAGTTCGTAAAAATGAGAAAATTTTTAAAGAACAGTTTAAGGGGCGGGAGCTGACTGAAGACGAATGGATTAAAGCGATGGTTGCTAATCCTATACTCATTGAACGGCCCATTGTCATTAAAGGGGAGAAGGCTATTCTTGGACGGCCGCCGGAAAATGTGAATGAACTGCTTTAAAATTGGATTTATAAAAGTTTAAAAAAATGCAATAATATATTAGGACAAAAGAATCTCATATCTTAAATTAAAAAAAGTGAAACATTTATATAACCATAAAGTAATATTAATTTGACGAAAAATTGGTATGCTGATGGTTGATAAACTAGAGATTTCCTGGCCGTTTATTTTGACGAGGCTGGGAATTATGTTTTGAAAATCAAAAGAGAGAGAGCTATTTAAAAAAATCATTAAATAAGCCGGAATTTCCGTCATATTCATCTTGAAGAAAGGCATAATAAAACTCAGTGTGATGGTTTAATATCTGGCTTTTAAAAGAGAAGTCGTTTGTCATATACTCAAATTTCAATTCTTTTTTTATTTCAAGATCGCCCGTTCCTTTCTGTTGCATTCGTGGAGGATTTGAAAAGGGGAGCGGGGATCTTCTAATATCACACAAATCATTTTAAAAGAGAGGATATCTGAACCATGAGAACAAAATTGATATTAATCACATTTCTTCTTTTGGTTCCGTTTTCGTTATTAAGAGCGCAAAACGGGACACAACTGATTGATTTTAATGCCCGAACGTTGGGGCGGGGCGGAACAAGTATCGGAACATTTGATAGTCCGGTTTTAATGATGTCGAATCCTGCAGGTATTTCATTTATCAATAAAAATATGCTGGATTTTAATTTTTCTTTAATGGCGCCGACACTTCATTTTCAAAATACCATTAATGATGTTGCCGGTAAGAAAAATTATTTTCCTTTGCCGAGTTTGTCGTATGTAAATAGTAATCCAGACAGCAAGCTGGCATGGGGATTTGGCTTTTTTACATCTGGCGGTATGGGTGCGGATTTTACAATGGATCACGCCCTTTTTGTAGATCAATCCGGAAATTATACCCCCATGAAATATCACTCCATGTTAGCTGTGATGCAGGGCGGGCCATCGGTTTCCTACAAACTGACACCCCAATTGTCGATTGGGGCATCAGCTCATTTGGTTTACAGCATGATGGAATTCGAAACTCCATATAGTTTGAGCCCATCTGTTATGAAGGGTGTTGTCAATCCAACTACGGGTATGACATTTGGAGATATGTTCGCTGCTCCACCGACGCAGGGTGGTTTTGGATATAGCGAAGTGACTGCTGCTGCTAACATGAAAAACCTGACTTCAACTACTTTCACAGGTAAAATCGGTATTGCGTTTAAACCCAATGACAGACTTTCATTCGGGTTAAGCTATTCGATGCCAACGCCTCTCGTTTATAAAAACGGAAAAGCAACGATGGATATGACAGCTCAGCTCAATGATGCATTCGGTAAAGCTGTCATGGGATATATGATGCAAAATCCGGGAAGTACACAACAGGACGCCCAGACTGCTGTTATGCAGCAATTTTCACAAATGGGTATTGATATGTCAGCCGGAGTAAAAGCAGAATATAATTTGGAAGCACGTTTCAGCTTGCCCCAAACAATTGGATTCGGTATGTCGGCAAAGGCGACAGAAAATTTCCGTATTTCATTGGATGCCATGTGGCTGAACTGGAAAAACGCTTTTGATAAAATGGAGTTAAGCCTGAAGAACGGTAACAATGCCAATATTAACAGAATGCTTGGTAACCAGGGGGATTTTACGGTTAATTTTCCGTTGGATTGGAATAATTCTGTAATCGTGAAAGTCGGTGGTGAATATGATGTGAACTCCAGCTTCACAGTTCGGGCCGGTTATGTCTATGGAAGTAACCCAGTCCCGAAATCAACGGTATTCCCGGTATTCCCGGCCATTGTTGAAAACCATGTTATGCTGGGCTTAGGCTATCAGGTAATAGCACCTTTGCGTTTAAATTTTGCTGTGGAACATGCTTTCAATCAAAAGGAAACGGCAAGCAGTTCCAGTAAAGTAGCCAGTGAATACAATAATAGTGTAAGCCAGCTATCAACAACTCTGTTCCATTTGTCGTTGAGTTACACTTTTTAAAGCTTGATTTCTGACCTTTATCAGGATATATAAGAAAGCTGTCCGGAGTGTGGTCCGGATGGCTTTTTTTGTGCCTGAGTAACCCATCAATCCCAAACTCCAAAGCAGAAGTAAATAAACAGGATTTAAAATTTTTCTCCTTAATACACTTAATTCCTTAATAACAAAGCATAGCTTTCTTTGTCTTTACAAGTATTTCTGAACCATATTCTGCAGCTGAACATAGGTATGCGCACCAACAAGACTCTCTTTGATAATGCCATTCCGGTCAATAATGAAACTGACCGGACGAATTCCCTGGAATTTGCGATACGGCCCATTTGCCCAAATCTGCGGATTTAAATATCCCTTTATGAAGTTCCATGGATTCTCATCGAAATATTTTTGAAGGTGAGAGCGCTTTTCATCCGATATTGTAATGACGACCAGGCCTTTGTCTCCGTACACTTCCTGCAGACGATTCAATTCGGGGATTTCTTCCATGCAGGGACCGCACCAGGTAGCCCAGAAATTCAATAAAACGACTTTCCCTTTATAATTATTCAAGCTCAACGTACTGTCGTTACTGACGAGTTGAAATTTCAGATTTTGAGCCGGTTTATCCGTTTGTTGAAAAACCGATTTAAGAGGCGAGATTTGAGTCTGTACAAGAATGCCTGTCGATATGGCCAGTGATACCACAATAATCAGGATGATATCGGCAGTCCATGCCAGGAATCCCTTAGGCAAAAAGTAGGTATTCTTCCGGCCAATGAAGAGAAAAATTCCAAAACAAAGCAGTACAAATGCGATGATAACATAATTACCATAAAGAGCTATAAATCGTGCCAGTTCATCCATATTTATAAAATATATTAACCATTGATGGCATGAATATACCGTTCTGCTGATTTGCGAACTACTTTCTTCGCATTTTCCTGTACGACATGATTATACCAGGCTCCGTAAATCCGGTCGAATTGAAAAGGTGCAACAGAAACAACGATATTTCGAACAGCACTGGCATTCAATGGCAGATGATTCGGATAACTGCGCATAAAGCTAACAAACCGACGATCCATTGCTACTTTGATGGTATCACCGTGAATAAAATGCCCTTTCCGTCGGCTCCATCTTTCCAGTGCAGAACAGTGGCTCCCTCGAAATGTCCGCCGCAGCAAATTAATGTGCTTGATTCATTTAAAATATGAGTGGCACCATTCCATAATGTAATGGAAGGATCGGTTCTCATGATCCACTGCTTGTCATTGTCGTGCAGATAAATGGGAGCATTATTAAAAGCATGGCTCCATTCAACCATAGAAGAGTAATAATGAGGGTGTGAGATAGCAATGGCCGAAATTCCACCAAGTTTGTTTACTTCCTCAATCGTTTCATCATCCAGAAGGGAGATGCAGTCCCACAATATATTTCCCTGTGGGGTTTGAATCAGCAGCGCCTGTTGTCCAATAGCAAATTTGGGTTCGGTGCTTATGCCGTAAATGCCAGGCTCTATTTTCCTGATGATATTATGATGATCGTTCTTTAATGATTCTAAAGTCGTCCATTGCTGACCGTTCCAGTTAACATATTGGCGTTCATCTTCACATACAGGACAATGATCCGGCGGATTTTCAACAGCACTGAACTGAGAACCGCAAGTTGAACAAATAAAATATTGTAGCATAGCTTTAATTATTTAAAAACAATTTTACTTAGCAATGATAAATGATTAATTAGTGTATAAGTAAGTAACGTAATAAACCATGTCTGTCACATAAACATTTCAACCTGCATTACGTATCAGAAGAGAGTTTCAACAAACGAAAAATTAATCGAGAGAATTATGGATTCTGACTTTAGCGAGGAAGAAGAAAAATGGGCTATGATTTGCCATTTGAGCAGTTTGTCTGGTTACCTGGTACCATTTGGAAATATCATCGGTCCCCTGATTGTCTTTGCGATATTTAAGGAGCAATATCCAATGGTAGAAGATCAGGGTATGGAAGTCGTTAATTTTCAGATAAGTATGACCATATATATGATTGCTGCGGCATTGTTAATATTTATTTTGATTGGATTGCCGTTGCTCATCGTTTTGATGTTTATCAATTTTGTTTACACCGTTATAGGTGCACGGCAGGCTTATCAGGGTTTTGCGTATCGTTATCCGCTGAATCTGCGGTTGATTTAATCAGAGGCACAAAGTGCCAGATTTGCAAAGGCTTGCCTTCCGGCATATAGGTAAAACGTTTTCATTTTTCCTTACAATATCACCGTGCCATTTTCGACATTTTTGTCGGGTGAGATGAGAATGGTTCCGTATACTTCGCTCATGGCTCCTAAAACCAGTACTTCGGATTTGATTCCAGCCACTCTTTTCGGCGGAAAATTCAACACGGCGATAACCTGTTTCCCGACTAAATCCTGAATAGAATAGTTTTCGGAGAGCTGGGCAGAACTGATTTTCTTGCCATATTCCCCAAAGTCGATTTCTAAAATATAGGCCGGCTTTTTAGCTTTTTGATTTAGCTGAGCTGAAAGAACAGTTCCAACCTGCAATTGCACGGATAAAAATTCGTCCAGACTTATTTCTCTCGATTTTTGCATGCGTTTTATAATTAGTACAGAGTAGTGAGTATTGGGTAATGAGTACAGGGAACATGCCCTTTCATTTTGATGTTTTCTTTTTCATCCGGGATTTATTGATAATTACTACAATCAGGACATAAAACATCAGGATAATGTCAATGGTTCTGGGTAAGCCGTGCAGGAAGGTATCGACAAGCATGAAAATGGCCGCAGCCGCCGCTGTGATAAGCCAGATTTTATAAAGTAACGAGGGTTCCTCAGGTTTTTCTTGCATGGTTCAATGCATGTTGTTAATTCTTATTCCTGTCTAATATATAATTATTTACTATGAGTGTCGCAAAAACAAAGAACATTAAAGCATCTCCAAATCGTGATGAGCCTCTTGGTCTGATAAAGGCATCATAAAGAGTATACAAAGCTGCGATTAAGGCAAAAATAATCCATATTTTCCTCCACAAAGGGTATTCTTTGAACTGGGTTTTCAAATCAGAATTGTGTTAATTCATTATTAGTTAACGGATTAGTATATAATATGGGAAACGAGGGTCAGGAATTCAAAGGCGGATTCATCACGCAACCAGGCGAATTGTATTATTTATGCCAATTTGCGCCTTTTCATTATCCCTCTGTACAGAGGCAGCGCAACAATCAAAATCACAATGGCAGAGATGATAAGCAAAGTTCCCTCGCCCGGCATGTTCCAGTGAAACGTATTCACAGCAGCTTTCACCACATTGATGACCCCGAGTATGACCGTTACTAATACCACAATGGTCATGATGGTGTTCGAGAACCAGTGATTACAGCCTTCTTTGCCCATCAAACCGGTATCGTTGACCACAATCATCAGGGTGATGGTTGCAAAAGGCAAAACGATACCATTTAAAGCCTGGGCTAAGATGATGGCAGGAATGGGTTTTAGTCCCGTCAGTCCAAAGATGATTCCTACAAGTAATACACCAATCCAGACCGACCGGAAACGGGTCGATTGTTTATCCCATCGTTTCTTTTCATTATGATCAAACAGGCTTTTAGCGGTAATGGAAGAAGCCAGGGGAGCGGTTATAGCGGAAGATAGTCCGGCGGCGAAGAGGCCGAATCCGAAGAAAACGCCGGCCCACTCACCAAAACGTGAGATGAGTTGAGATGATAAAGCCTGAAATGAAAAAGGTCCGGTTACTGCAGCGCCGACCACCAGAATTCCCATAGAAATGATTCCCCCGAGAATGACGGCAATACTTAATCCGAAACGGAGCTCATTCAGATCTTGTCCGGCTGAAATTCCTGATCCCAGGAAAAGATTATATGGAACAACGGTCGTCCCGATGAGCGCCAGCACCAACAACCCGGAACTTCCGGGAATGGACGGAATCAAACTGCCTTTAAGAAGCCCCGTGAATGAAGGATGCAGCATGACAGCCGTGCTTAAAAACAAAATGCCCATCAAAGCTACCAAAATGCCTAATATCTTAGCAATTAAATCGGTAGAGCCGAACCAAAGGATGAGAAAAGCCAGCAGTCCGATGGCGAACGTTAAAATGGCCGATGAAATTGACCAGTTCAGGGCGAGCCCGGCAACAGCTCCCAAAATGTTTCCGGTTTCATAGGCGGCACTGCCAAAAATGATAGCACCGACCACCACGGGAATAGTAAGATAACGAGCAGTAGATGAATTGTATAATTTGCGGATGGCCTGTCCAAGATTCATCCCTGAAACGATGGTTATCCGGGCGCTGGCTTCCTGTAAAACAAGTGTGGCAATTGTGGAGAAGACGAGCGCCCAAAGCAGGGCATATCCGGCTGATGCTCCCGCTGAAGCGGCTGTTGTTACCGTTCCCGGACCGATGAAAGCGGCAGAAATCACCGACCAGAACAGGATGCTTAATAAGCGACTTTTGATATTTGGTGAATGTTTCAAGCCATTAATTTTAATTTTTTTAAAGGCAAAGGCACAAAGGCAAAGGCAAAGGCACAAAGTTAATTAAACAGTTACTAAAAAAAGTGGAATAAGACTAATAGAAATAAAATTCAAATCACAAAATATGCCAGGCTCTATTCGTTTCCTGCTCTGTGCTTCTATAGCTTTGTACCTTAGTTACTGGTTTTCTCATCCGGTTTCCCATAACCTCCGCCTCCGGGAGTTAATAAGGTAAATGTATCGCCGGGAGCCATTTCACATCCGTCGATGGATTGTAAGTTTATTCGTTCTCCATTATTTCGAATCACAAATTGTTCGCCGAGCATCCCGTCATCACCACCTTCCATGCCGTAAGGAATCGTGACCCGATGCTGGGTCAAAACGGAAAGGGATACCGGGGCCAGAAAAGTGATTTCCCGAACCGTACCGTCACCACCACGGTGTTTCCCATAACCACCGGAATGTTGTCTTATCCCGAATTTATTTAATCGAACCGGATATCGATGCTCCATGATTTCCGGATCGGTGATGCGCGTGTTGGTCATGTGCTGATGTACCGCCGATGCTCCGTCGAAACCGGGTCCGGCACCGCATCCTCCGCACACCGTTTCGTAATATCCGAATGAATCGTTGCCGAATAATACGTTATTCATGGTACCCTGGCTGCAGGCCGATTTTTTGAACGCTTTCAGCAAAGTGTCGACAAGCCGCTGGCTCGTTTCCGTGTTGCCCCCAACGACCGCCGGACAATTTTCCGGATCTGCATTAAAATCAGGATTTAAAATTCCATTCGGAATATGAAGCATCACCGGCTTCATCAATCCTTCATTCAGTGGCAGTGGCTCGTCAACTAACAGGCGAAGCACGTAAATGACAACGCTGTTGACGATGGCCGGAGTGGCATTAAGATTTCCGGGATGTTGCGCTCCGGAACCGGTAAAATCGATAATAGCTTCGTCAGCGCGGATATGAATAGTGGCCTGAAGAGGAGTGCCGTCATCCAGTAATTCGGTGGCTTTATAAAGTCCGTCAGGAATTTGTTTGAGAGTTTCACGCATGCGTTCTTCGGCATAATCTTTAAGCCGGTTCATATAATAATTAACACGCTCCGTTGTTTCCTGCTTACAGAGCTTGTATCAAAGATTCCGAACCGCGATTGTTGGCGGCTATCGCGGCGTTAAGATCGGCCAGGTTATCGTCGAGAGCACGCGTCGGGTATTTTGATTTTGTGAAGATGTCGCGAATGGCATCCCATTGCGGTTCATGGCGTTTGATAAGATAAGCCGGCGGGATAACGATTCCTTCTTCGGCCAGTGTTTTAGCCTGTGGAGGCATGGATCCGGGACGGCTGCCACCTACTTCGGCATGATGGGCGCGGCTGGCGGTGAATCCGATTAATTGTTTTTCATCTAAAAACACCGGGGTAACGACGGTAATATCCGGTAAATGGGAACCACCATAGCCGGGATGGTTGGTAACTATCACATCCCCGGGTTCAAATACAATCGATTCCTTTAGTTTCTTCACACATATACCCATAGCTCCGAGATGAACCGGGATATGCGGGGCATTTACGACCAAATCACCATTCACATCCAGCAAGGCGCAGGAAAAATCGAGACGTTCTTTTACATTCACCGACAAGGCGGTACGCTGAAGCATTTCTCCCATTTCGGAAGCAATGGCAGAAAAACGGTTGGTGAACAATTCAAGGTTTACGGCTTCGGGATTTTCCGTGGAAAGTGATTTTGTACGGTTTTCGGTTTTTTGAAGAATCAGCGAATAAGTATGATCAACACTGACGTTCCAGTTCGGATTAATCACGGTTGTGCTGAAGCGGTCGAGGATAAGAGCCGGACCCTCAATCCATGCACCCTCATTCAATTCTTCCCGAAAATAGACCGGAACATCCAGCCATTCATTATAGAAATAGGATTGGATCGAATGATGCGATTCAGGTTTGTAGGATTTGGTTTTGCCAGAAGGTTTAGCCGGGGGTTCAGGAGTTGAAGAGGCCACAACACGTATTGATTCAATCTCGATACCGCGATTTTCTGTCCAGTGTCCGTATACCGCCGTGTAACGTTCCCGAAACAAATCAACCAGTTTTGCTTTTTCATCAATTCGGATATCGATGGGAAGCGTTGATTCCTGTCCCTGGAAACGCATATTTACGATAATCCGGCGGATTAAGATTTCATCATCCGGGATTCCCTCATTCCTGACTTTACCGGAGGCTTCCTTACAAAGTTGATCGATGCTTTGATCGAAATTGGGCAAAAAGGAATCAAATGTTTTCAGGATTTGTAACTCGCTGAATCGTTCAATTACAGCTTTACCTAATCCGAACGCACTTAATAAACCGGCATTAGCGGGAAGCAGAATGGTTTTCATACCGAGCCGATCCGCCACTCCGCAGGCATGTTGCCCACCGGCACCGCCAAATGCCACCATGGTATAATGATGAGGATCATAGCCTTTTCGCAACGATATTTTCCGGATGGCGTCGGCCATGCGTTCGTTGGCAATTTCAAGAAACCCGGTCAGAATTTCTTCATTATTAACCTTATCCTGGTTTTTCTTCCGGAGCTGTTCGGCCATTGTCTCCAATTGTTTTTGGGCAGGTTCTTTTTGAACCGGGATGCCAAAACGGGAGGTGTCGAGATGGCCGAGCAGGAGATTGATATCGGTGAGCGTCAGGGGTCCGCCGGCTCCGTAACAGGCCGGACCGGGAAAGGCACCGGCACTTTCGGGTCCCACGCTTAATTTGAATCCATCATAAGAACAAACAGAGCCACCACCGGCAGCAACGGTCTCAATGGACAGGGCCGGGGCAACAAGGTGTGCATCCCCGACCACATGTTCAAACTGGTATTCAAAATCACCGTCGTATCGGGAAACATCGGTACTGGTTCCGCCCATGTCAAATGAAATAAGCTGTTGGTAGCCGGAAGATTCACCGCTACGGGCAACGCCAACAACCCCGCCGGCCGGACCGCTCAGCAAGCTGTCTTTGGCTCGATACGAATCGATTCCCACCAGGCCGCCGGCACTGGTCATAATGTGCAGTGAACCATCGGTAATTTCACTATAAACGGCTTCGAGATATTTATCGATGACAGGGGCAAGATATGCGTTGGAAATGGACGTTTCCGCCCGGGGCAAAATCTTAATAAATGGAGCCAAATCGGAAGAGCAGGATATATGCTGATAGCCGATTTTCTGAAGAATCTCCCTCGCCTGATGTTCGTGTCCTGAATTTTTATAACTATGCAAAAAACAAATAGCGGCGGATTTTATCCCTTGTTCAAAAAAAGATTTTGCACGTTTTTCGAATTCAGTCGAATTAAATGGAATAATTTCATTTCCATCGGAATCCAGGCGTTCTTCAACTTCTGCAACCGCTTCATAAAGAGGTTGTGGTTTATGAATATCGAGCGTGAATAAATCGGGACGCTGCTGGGTTCCAATCAGGATGAGATCGCCAAAACCCCGGGTGACGAAGAATGCAACAGGAACGCCTTTCCGTTCGAGTAAGGCATTGGTGCCTTTGGTGGTGGCCAGCCGCATTTTAATGGGTGGAAGCTGTTCTCCAAAGGATGTCCGGGTTACCAGGCGGGCGGCAAGAACAGGCGATTCATACGGACTGACAACTTCAAATGATTGTCCCGGCTTTATTGGCAACGATGATGAAATTTCCAGGATATGTTTTTCCGGATCGTATGACTGAACTGAAATTTCGGGGTGCTGATCAGTCAAAAGCCGAAAGGAAAAATCTTTGATAAAATCTTTTGGGGCATCCCACTCCTCATGAATTTGGAATACATTATCTGTAAGTTGTCTGGTGATGGTTCCGCGTAATGAACTGTTGCTTAGAACTTTACATCGTTTCGGATTACCATTTGGAGTTACCGCAAGACAATCGGTGAAGGTCCCGCCCGTATCGACCCAAATTTGCCAGCTATTTTGCATTGTTAAAAATTGATTTGTTGATCTGTAATGCGTCAATATAAAAGAGGCGGGATAAAAATCAGAAGATAAAATTAATCACAAGATTCGCACTTTTTACATTCTTGTTGAGAACACAGAAAACAGGAGTCAGATTTCAGAAGAAACGGAACGAAAATCCTTATTTATCCTGTCCCGGCCCGTTAGGACCGTATCTGTTCTTACTCCTGACAACAAACTTCCTGTATTCTAAATAACATCGTCGATCTGCTTTAAAAAGTTGTGTTAAATACTGTTTTCTTGTGTAATTAAACCAAAAATATTTTATATACTACGATTACGTTGTCTTTAATCATCTAATAGCCCTGTTTGAAAATTATGAATGGTAGTATCTATAGTGTGATTTCCGGTACCGGAAGTTACATCCCCTCAAAACGTATCAAAAACAAAGATTTCTTAAATAACCGGTTTTATGATTCAAAAGGAATCGAAACTGGATAAACCGAACAAAGAGATCATCGAAAAATTTCTGGCTATAACTACTATCAAAGAAAGGCGATACGCAACCCACGACCTGGTAACATCCGACATGGCCTATTATGCTGCCGTTGAAGCTATTAATTCAGCGAAAATCGATAAAGAAGAATTAGATTATATTATTGTCGCGCATAATTTCGGGGATGTCAGAAAAGACAACAATCAGTTAGATATGGTTCCAAGCCTGGCAGCCCGTGTAAAACATAAACTGGAAATAAAAAATCCGGAAACCATTGCTTATGATTTACCTTTTGGGTGTCCCGGCTGGCTGCAAGGCGTTATCCAGGCCGATTATTACATAAAATCAGGAGATGCCAAAAAGATTCTGGTTATCGGGGCAGAAATGTTATCAAGGGTTTCCGATCCTCACGACAGGGACAGCATGTTGTATGCCGATGGTGCCGGTGCTGTTGTCCTGGAAGCAAGAAATAGTGACAAACCCATTGGCATACTTGCTCATAAAACTCGTTCGGACACCTATTTATATTCGAAGATGTTATATATGGGCAAATCTTACAAAACGGATCATAAAAATCAGGATGATCTTTATTTGAAGATGAAAGGCCGGAAACTATATCAATATGCTCTTGAGAGGGTTCCACAGGCAATCAAAGATTGTCTTGAGAAGAGTACTATTCCAATTGAAGAAATAAAAAAGGTTCTGATACACCAGGCGAACGGTAAAATGGATGCTGAAATATTAAAACGATTTTACGGCCTTTACGATATCACTGACTTGCCGGAAAACATCATGCCGATGACCATTGAGAAGCTGGGTAATTCTTCGGTAGCAACCTTGCCGACATTATTGGATCTCATAGTAAAAGAAAAGTTGCCCCCACACAAAATTGAAAAAGGAGATACCGTTGTTTTTGCATCCGTTGGAGCGGGAATGAATATAAATGCCGTCATTTATAAGACCTGTTGAAACTTGTTGTATGTAAATATTCAGCGAACGAACATCGTTTAATACCGGCGGCCTGACCAAAGATGAACATTTTCTGATATTCGTAACATGCGTATTTATTATTAGTTGTTTTGGACGCTATTGGTTTTTACCCGCTAATCTATTCCCGAAGTAAGACAAGTAGCTTATTTGCAATGACGAACCGTTATCATAATCCGGGAAAATAGTTAAACCATTAAGATAAGCCCGCAATGTGCAATCGCTGTAATTATTCAGCGTATTTTTTGTTCGTACTTTGATATTAACTCCGTTTTCCTCATTTTATCCTCGTTATTAGGATATTAACGTGAATTAAACTTACGTACGAAGCAGGGATAACATGGATATAGTTGGTAGTATGCCGTTGTTAGTATTTATTTAAAAACAGACACATACATGTACGGACTAAAAGATTTAAAATTAACAATTAATATTGATGACGAGTCTGTTGACTGCCCTGTGAAAGATTGTTCTGAGAAAGTTAAAAGACAAAGAGTTTCCTTTAAAAGAGAACAAGAATTCTACTGCCCCATCCATAAGATTTTTATTTCACCTTCGACTTTTGAGTATGAAACTGAGCAAAAAAACCTATTGTGGTATGACAGTATTGACAAAGACTTATTTAATGAAATAAAAAAAGTCAAAAGAGAAAGCCGTCTCGCAAGAGATAACAGTGAAGATGCATTGACTTGGAATGTGTTTAGATACCTTGATAGACAAAAACTTCTGCCAAATTTTCTTTCACAATTATCTCAAAAAGAAATAAAAGAAACAGAGTTAATTTTATGGTCATACTCACCAAGAGAAAAATCAAATTGGGAACTTTTGAATAAAGCGAGAATTGAATTTGGTGAAACAATTGCAAGAGGTTCAGAGCCAGACATCATAATAAAGACAGACAAGGTATTGTATTTCATTGAAGCAAAACTAACAGCTCCAAATGAAACTAAACCAAGCGACCTCCGAAACAAGAAAAAATACGAAACTGGTGGTAATAAATTGTTTTCGCAAATATTCAAATCAAACTATGAAACCATCGCAATTAAGGAAAAGAGATACGAACTTGTGCGATTTTGGTTGCTTGGAAATTGTATTGCAAAGCAACTTAAAATAGACTTTGAATTTTATAGTTTAGTAATGCAATCTCGAGATAACGAAATTGAATCAGACTTTGGCTATCATATTATAGAAACTTCTGAGGGGAAATTTTTCCGCTTGACTTGGGAACAAATTTATGATTTTATTAAAGTCCTCCCAAATAATGAAGAAAAAATCAAAATGACTGAGTATTTAGAAAACAAAATCATTGGATATAATTCCGATGGCACAATTATTAAGGCATTCAAAATTGACTAAAAAAACGAATGCTAACAAATTGCAAATTGCATTGCGGGGTTCGTGCGGTGCGTTGTCTCTGCTCCTTTCTTGACCGTCATGTCCTATCGGACACTGACGCTCTTCGAAATCCGCAACGACAACTTGCAAGTGACCGTTGCGGATTCCTGATAAATTCTGTTCGTGGGTATAAACTTTTTAAAGTCTGTATGTCGTGCAGGGCATCCGGGCCTAACCAGCGTTTCGGTGCGACGTTTTTCGACAAGCCTTTTCAAGGACTTCGATTCGGATTTTTCGTTTTGTCTGCTAAATTACATATTAAAAGACGCCTCTTAGCTTTAGACCGTTAGCGGTTATGTTATGGCGATGATGCTAACTTGAATTGAATTACAAATAAGAACTAAAACAAGAGAACAAAAACTATTTTAAAAATGACGGAAATTCGAAACTCAATTTGGGCTGGACTTACTTTCGGACTTTTGTCCGGACTTTTTCTTGCAGTTTGGTTTGGTGCTCATTACGCCTTAATCGCAGGACCGATTTCAGGATTTGCTTTTGGAGCAGCCATGTATTTCTTTGTCACTTCCAGGATAGTTAAAAAACAAACACAAATTGAAAATCCTGATGGCAAACCTGTCATTCGTTCAGGAGGAGCTAATCACTTTATCCATGGTGAAGCAGTTGGTGGTAAACTCTTCCTGCTTACAGATAAACTTCAATTTCAGTCTCACAGTTTCAACATTCAAAACCACGGACTAAGTATAAGCATTGAACAGATAAAAGAAGTAAGTTTCTACAACACTCTCGGACTTGTTCCCAATGGACTTGCAATCATAAAATTTGACGGACAAAAAGAAAAATTTGTAGTAGGAAACAGGCGAGGCTGGAAACAGGAAATTGAAAAGCTAAAATCCGGTAGTAAATAAATTGATTATTAATATTGAATGACACAAAAGTAAAACTAAAAGTACGGCTCGCTAACAAAGTGAAAATTTTATAGCGGGTTCGTTGGTGTGACGGGTGCCGAATCCAGCATCGCTCTTCCATGTCCTTCAACCACAAAATCATTCCGGAAATCCGCTCCGATTCATTCATACAAAAACCGTTGTCTCTAATTAAAAAATAAATGAGAATACTACTTACGGGATCAACCGGGTACATTGGAAAACGACTTCTCCCTATATTGGTTGACAATGGACATGAGGTCATTTGCTGTGTCAGAGACATAAAAAGATTTAATCCCCCGGAATCCCTGAAGTCGAAAATTAAAATCATTCAGGTTGACTTGTTAGACGTAGCCTCGCTGGAAAATATTCCAAAAGATATTGATGGAGCTTTTTATTTGGTTCATTCCATGTCGGCATCATCCGACTATGAATTGCTGGATCAGCAATCTGCAGAGAATTTCAGAAATGCTATTAATAAAACCAGGGTACAGCATGTTGTTTATTTAAGTGGAATCGTAAATGAAACCGTACTGTCGAAACACCTGGCTTCACGAAAAAATGTTGAAACAGAACTCAGCAAGGGTACCTATAATTTAACCACGTTAAGAGCCGGGATTATTATTGGTTCAGGAAGCGCCTCTTTTGAAATAATGCGCGATTTGGTAGAAAAACTTCCTGTTATGATTACGCCTAAATGGCTAAATACCAAATGTCAGCCAATAGGAATATCGGATGTTATAACAATTCTCTCACAAACAATCCTAAATCCAGGGACTTATAATAAAGATTTTGACATTTGCGGCCCCGATATACTGTCGTACAAAGAAATGCTCTTAGAATTTAGCCGTATAAGAAATTTAAAACGCTATATTTTTACAGTCCCGGTAATGACGCCCAAAATTTCTTCGTATTGGCTGTATTTTGTAACATCAACGTCCTACAAACTCGCTATTGCGTTAGTCGACAGCATGAAAATAGAAGTGGTTTGCCGAAACAGTGATATAAATAACATACTGGGAATACACCCCATGAGTTACCAAACGGCTTTGAGGAGAGCTTTGAGTAAAATGGAAAGAAACGAAGTAGTCTCCAGCTGGAGAGATGCTTTCATAAGCAGTGGTTCCGATTTTAATATTTCAGAGTTTATTCAAGTGCCGTCTTTTGGTTGTTATAAAGACATTAGAGAAAAAGCTTTTGCCGATCGGGATGATTGTATCAACAAAATCTGGAGCATTGGAGGCAAAAACGGGTGGTATTATGGAAACTGGCTATGGAAAATTAGAGGCTTTCTGGATAAGCTGGCGGGTGGAGTTGGTTTAAGAAGAGGACGTACTTCGGAAAATAGTTTAAACACAGGAGACGCATTAGATTTTTGGAGAGTATTATATGCAGATAAAAGCGAGGGGCGTTTAGTTCTGTTTGCTGAAATGAAATTGCCGGGCGATGCCTGGCTTGAATTTAGAATCGTCGATAATAAATTGATACAAACAGCAACCTTCAGACCTTTGGGATTACCACGACAATGCATCGTTATGTTATGTGTACTTGGTTCAGTTGCATCTTGTTCGGAATCTGGGCCTTGCCGACCTTCTCGCGCGGCGTGAGCTCCTGCACCGGCTGATAGTAGACCGGCGCGTTGTACGCCCAGTCGGGGTACTGGGTCGCGGGGTTCCAGGACGGGTTCTTGTCTTTGGAGGTGCAGCCGGCGACCAGCACAGCCGAAACCAACCCCAGAAGCAATCCATTGCGCATAACTCGCTCCCTAAAGGCGGACGAACTCCATTCGCCACATGCTCTTGCTGTTGGTTATCGGCCGCTTCCGCGAGCGAACATGAAGCAAATTCGTGGAGAGAATCGGTCCGGTCGTCCGACTTGAGTAGGTAGATTCTGTCCAGGTTGCCGATGGAGTTGATGGAATGGAGTCTATCAACCTGGGAGATCGGCATGGAAGCGGACGTACGGGAGCAGGTGATCGAGCTGTTGGCGGGCGAGTTGGACGGGATCGACAATCTGGATGATCTGGAGCGGCGAGCCGTCTCGCTGATGCGGGACCTGGCACAGGGCGTCGTGCAACGTAAGTTGGACGACAAAAAAGGGGCTACAGGGGATCGCGCATCGGCTGTGCGTGCGGGGCCAAGGCCCGGTTCGTCAGCTATCGCCGCAAGGCCGTCCTGACCCGCGTGGGAGCGGTGACGATCCGCCGGGCGTACTATCACTGTTCGGCCTGCGGGGCCGGGCAGTTGCCCTACGATCAGGCCAGCGGGTTGGGTCCGGGGCAGTTGTCCAATTCCCTCGCGGCGGCCGGTTGTCTGTTGGCGGCCCAGGGCAGCTTCGCCGAAGCCAGCCGGGTGCTGGGGGAGTTGTTGGGGATTCGCGTAGACGACAACCAGCTTCAGCAGGCGGTTCTTCGGGCTGGCGGGGAGGTCCTTCGTCGCCAGGATCAGGCCATCGACGAGGCCCTGAAGCAACGCCAGCCGCCGCCCAGCCGCGTGCAGCCGGAGCGGGTATACATCAGCACCGACGGCGCAACGGCGTTGACCCGGGACGGCTGGCGAGAGGTCAAGTGCGGCGCGGTCTACTGGGACGACCCGGTCGAGGGCCATCAAGCCCGGTACACGGGGCGGATCGAGACCTGCGAATCGGTGGGCCGTCGCCTGTGGCACCTGGCCTGCCAGAACGGGCTGCGGGAGGCCAAGGAGGTCGTGGTCATCGGCGACGGGGCGGCGTGGATCTGGAATCAGGCGGAGCTTCGGTTCTCGCGGGCCCGGCAGATCCTCGACTGGTACCACGCCAGCGAGCACGTCTGGGCCTGCGCGAACGACCTGCACGGCGAGGGCAACGTCAAGGCCCGACGCTGGGCTCAACGGATGCTCGACATCCTCTGCGAACAAGGCGGCCGTCGTCTGCTGAGGGCCTTGTGGCGCAGCCGCAAGACCTACGATGATCCCCCGGCGGCGTTGGACGACCTGATCGGCTATGTGACGCCGAATGTGGCCCGAATGGACTACCCGGACTACCGCGCCGACGGCCTGCATATCGGCTCCGGCCCCATCGAATCAACCTGCAAACGCCTCGTAGGCGGCCGCCTCAAGGGCCCGGGCATGCGCTGGAGCATTCCGGGGGCCGATGCGGTCCTGGCCCTGCGAGCCGCCTGGCTCAATGACGAATGGACCGACCTCTGGAAAACCAAACCCCTCGCCGCATGAAAGCTACCTACTCAAACGGGATGCACCCAATCTGGGCATGGTGGAGCCCACAGGACGCTTGCATTTCCCTGCCCGATCGCTTCTAGTGCGAGGCCTTATGGGCGAAGTAGCGATACTCTCGGCGGTGGGCCTGCTGGCGGGCGTGTTGGGGGGCATGCTGGGCGTGGGCGGGTCGGTCATCATGATCCCGGCGATGTTCTGGGTCCTGGGCGATGTCAACGCCCACGGTACGCGGATGATCCACCAGTACCAGGCCGCCGCCATGATCGTGAACTTCCTGCTGGCCGGTCCGTGGCGCTGAAGCACCTGCGGGCGAGGGCGATCTACCCGTGCGTGTGGAAGTACCTCGCCGCGTTCGGCATCGTGGGGATTCTGGTGGGGGTCGCGGCCAGCCACCTGTTCGAGGCGGGAGACACCCACACGGAGACAGCCGGGCGATTCGTCCTCAAGGCGGAGTGGCTGCAGTGGCTGTTCGGGGTCTTCCTACTTTATGTAGCGGGGTTCAACCTCTACCGCCTGCTCCGCCCGCCGAAGCGCGAGGGCATCACGCTGGAACAGGCGGAGCACGTCGCGGGGTGGAAGAAGGCGACCGTCGGGGCGTCCACGGGCGTCTTTGCCGGGCTGCTCGGCGTGGGCGGCGGGCTGCAGGCGGTCCCGCTGCAGCAGGTCCTGCTCCGCATGCCGCTGCGGAACTCGATCGCGACTTCAGCCGCGACGATCTTCACGATCTCCTGGGTCGGGGCGATCTACAAGAACGCCACGCTCGGGGCCCAGGGCTCGGTGCTGGAGAGTCTGCGCCTGGCAGCCTGTTCGCGCCGACGGCCATGATCGGCAGCTACCTCGGCGGGCACCTGACCCACCGCATGCCCCTGCGGACGCTCCGGATCGTCTTCGTTGCCCTGGTCCTCGTCGGGGCGTGGAAGACGTTCTCGTAGGCGCGGGATTGTCGATCTTGGAAGAAGGCGAACCACAGAGGCCACAAAGGAAGCAAGAAGCGAGAAGAAGATGTGCCTCCTGGGTGCCATGGCTTCCCGCGTCTGAACCCCGGTTGCACTGCGGCCGTGGCGCCCACTCAATCGACATCCGGAAATCTGCAACCGACGATCCCTTCCGTGCATTTGTGGCGTGTTCCCGGGGTCCGGTCGCCACGCCCCGAAATCGCCTTGACGCAGCCGGGCCCGGGTCGTATTCATCCCCGGACTTGTCATAGGTCCGCTATTTCCGATAGTGGGCCTTTGTTGTTTCGGAGCGGCCCGAAGCCGCCGACGGACGTCGAGGAGAAGACCGTGGGTCTGAGAATAGTCGTATGCGTCAAGCAGGTGCCGGACACCAAGCGGATCACCGGCGAGGCGATGAAGGATGACGGCACGGTCAACCGCGCCGCCCTGCCGGCGATCTTCAACCCCGAGGACCTCAACGCCCTGGAGGCGGCCCTGGAGATCCGCGACCGCGTCGGCGGGACGGTGACCGTCGTCACCATGGGCCCGCCGGCCGCCTGCGAGATGCTCCGCGAGCAGTCGATGTTCCGCGGGGCCGACCGCGGCGTGCTGGTCACCGACCGCCGGGCGGCCGCCAGCGACACGCTGGCCACCAGCTACATCCTCGCCTGCGCCGTGCGGAAGCTCGGCGCGGACCTGGTCCTCTGCGGCCGGCAGGCCATCGACGGCGACACCGCCCAGGTCGGCCCGCAGCTGGCCGAGAAGCTCGGCTTGCCGCTGGTGACCTACGTCGAGGAGCTGATCGACGTCGAGCCGAGGCGCATCCGCGCTCCGGCGCAACGTCGGCAACGGCTGGGAGGTCGTCGACGTGCGACGCTGCCCGTGCCTGCTGACGGTGATGGACACCGCCAACACGCCGCGCCCGCCGGCCGCCAAGCGGATCATGAAGTACAAGAAGGCCCGCTCGCGCGCTGGAGATCGGCAGGCGAGGTCGCCGACTGCCGACGGCGCCAATGCCACGACGCCGTCGAGGCCGAGGCCGAACGAAGCGCCGCCAGGCCGCGCTGGCCGCGCAAGGGCATGCTCATCGAGCAGTGGAACCTCGACGACATCGAGGCCGACCTGGCCTGGTGCGGGCACGACGGCAGCCCGACGAAGGTCCACCGCATCCAGTCGGTCGTGCTGGCCGGCGGGGAGTACCGCGAGTTCGCGCCCACCGACGACGGCATCGCCGAGCTGGTCGGCGAGCTGATCGACGACCACACCATCGGCTAAGCCGACTCGTACGGACTCGACGAGCCAACGATTACGATCAGGATACGAACGATGATCGAAGTGAATCGACAAGGCGAAGTCTGGGTGTTCGCGGAGCAGGAAGACGGCAGGCTTTCGGACGTGCCGCTGGAGCTGCTGAGCAAGGGCCGCGAACTGGCCGACGACGCTGGAGGTCCCGCTGGCGGCCGTGCTGCTGGGCGACAACGTGCCGGCCCTGGCCGAGCGAGCTCATCGCTCACGGGGCCGACAAGGTCTACCTCGTCGAGGACGCCACAGCTCGAGCCACTACCAGACCACCGGCTACGCGCAAGGTCATCTGCGACCTGATCGAGAAGCACAAGCCGCAGGTCGTGCTCTACGGCGCCACGGCCATCGGGCGCGACCTGGCGCCCCACGGTCGCCAGCGCCGCCAAGTGCGGCCTGACCGCCGACTGCACCGACCTGCAGATCGGCGACCACACGACCGCCAGGACGAAGCGAGGTCCACAAGAACCTGCTGCTCCAGATTCGCCCGGCCTTCGGCGGCAACATCATCGCCACGATCGTCAACTACGACCGCTGGCCGCAGATGGCGACCGTCCGCGAGGGCGTGATGCCCATGCCCGAGCCGGACGCCGGCCCGCACGGGCGAGGTCGTCGACCGCGGCCGCCGAGCTCGACGGCGTTGATGCTGCCGCTGGAGATCCTCGAGACGCACCGCCGCGAGAAGAAGGTCAACCTCAAGGCCGCCCGGATCATCGTCGCCGGCGGCGCGGGCGTCGGCAGCAAGGAGAACTTCAAGCTGATCTGGGACCTGGCCAACTGCCTCGGCGCGGCCGTCGGCGGCCAGCCGCGCGGCGGTGGACCTGGGCTTCATCGACCACGACCACCAGGTCGGCCAGACCGGCACGACGGTCCGCCCGGCCCTGTACATCGCCGTGCGGCATCAGCGGGGCCGTCCAGCACCGCGCCGGCATGGCAGAGTCGGCCAAGATCGTCGCGATCAACACCGACCCCGACGCCCCGATCTTCTCGGTCGCCCACTACGGGATCGTCGGCGACCTGAACGACGTGGTCCCCAGGATGATCAAGGCGATCCGAAAAGGCGGCAGAGCGATCGGCGAGATCGCCGTCGGCCAGCGCAAGACCAACGGCATGACAAGACACGACTCATGAGAGCAGGATACACATGGCGAATTTCTACACCGACAACGAAGACATCCAGTTCCTGTTCCAGCACCTGGACCTGGCGCGACTGGCCGCGCATCATGGAAGAGGGCTTCCGGTTCGACGACGAGTTCGACTTCGCCCCGGACGACGCCGACGACGCCGTGGACAACTACGAGCGGATCCTCGAACGTCATCGGCGAGCTCGCCGGCGATATCATCGCCCCGACGGCCGAGGAGCACCGACCAGGTCGGCAACACGCTGAACGAAGACGGCACGGTCACCTACGCCCCGGGCATCGCCGAGGCGCTCAAGCGGCTCGGCCAGGCCGACATGATGGGCTTCACCCTGCCGTACCGCTTCGGCGGGCTGAACTGCCCGAACCTGCGTCTACACGATGGCCAACGAGATCGTCAGCCGGGCCGACGCCGCCGCTGATGAACATCTACGGGCTCCAGGGCATCGCCGAGACCATCAACGCCTTCGCCAGCGAAGAGATCAAGCAGGAGTACCTGCCCGACATGGCCGACGGCAAGTGGACCGGCGCGATGGTGCTCACCGAGCCCGACGCCGGCAGCGACCTCCAGGCCGTCAAGTGCCGCGCCTACCAGGACGACGACGGCAACTGGTTCGTCCACGGCGTCAAGCGGTTCATCACCAACGGCTGCGGCGAGGTGCTGCTGGTGCTCGCCCGCACCGAGCCGGAAATCACCGACGGCCGCGGCCTGAGCCTGCTGCGTCGTCGAGCGCGGGCCGAAGGTCAAGGTCCGCCGGCTGGAGAACAAGCTCGGCATCCACGGCAGCCCGACGTGCGAGCTGTTCTTCGACCACGCCCCGGCCAAGCTCATCGGCGAGCGGCAGCGCGGGCTGATCACCTACGTCATGAGCCTGATGAACGGCGCCCGCATCGGCATCGCCGCCCAGTCGCTGGGCATCGGCGAGGCGGCCTACCGCGTCGCCCGCGACTACGCGCCACAGCCGCAAGCAGTTCGGCATGGCCATCGAGAACTTCCCCGCCGTCCGCGAACTGCTGGTCAAGATGAGCGTGGACATCCAGGCCGCCCGCGCCCTGACGTACTGGGCGCAGCTACTGCGTGGACATCGAGATCGGCGCCCTGAAGAAGCTGGAGTTCGGCGACGCCCGAGCCCGAGGAGAAGAAGACCCTCAAGAAGCTCTCCCGCACGTACAAGCGGCGTCAACGGCCTGCTGACGCCGATGAGCAAGTACTACGCGTCCGAGATGTCGATGCGGGTCGCCAACGACGCCATCGCCGTGCTCGGCGGCAGCGGGTACATGAAGGACTACGCGTCCGAGCGGCACCTCCGCGACAGCCGGATCACGACCATCTACGAAGGCACCAGCCAGCTCCAGGTGGTCGCCGCCGTCGCAGGGCGTCTCGTCCGGCACGGCCGAGACCGTCGTCAAGGACCTCCTCGACGCCCGCGAGACCTGGCCCGAAGAGATCGCACCGCTGGTCGAGCAGATTCGCGCAGCCCTGGCCGACCTGGCCGAGGCCGTCGCGTTCGTCAAGGCCCAGGGCGGCGACTACAAGGACCTCTACGCCCGCAAGCTGGTGGACATGGCCATCACGCTGGTCGTCGGGGCGCTGTTCTGCGACGCCGCCGTCGAACAGCAAGAAGCTCGCCGTCGCCCGCCACTGGCTGGCCGACAAGCTGCCCGAGCTGCGGATGAACAAGGAAATGATCCTCTCCGGCGACCGGACCGTCATCGGCGACTTCGAGACCCTCGCCGGCCCCGTGCCCGTCACGGAGTAGCGCGAACCACGGTTCGGTCTTGGACGCGGTCTTCGGCGCACGACTGCGCCGTTTGCAGTCGTGCTGGATGTCGCGCGAGCCCAATCCCTTTCCCTTGAGGGAGAGGGTGGTCTGGATTCATCGGGACCGGGCGAGGGTGACGCGCAGGCGACTTCGGCGCAATCTCTTCGTGATGTGTGCTTCTGCCGCCCCTTCGGGCCTATCGGCAGTCGGGTGCCATGGCGGGCGACTGCCGCCGCCATTCCTGCAGTTGCCCGCGACGCCCAACGCCCAGCGGCACTGCCGCTGGGACGCACAGCCGAGGGCGGCTGTGCTACATGGTCGCCGGCGAAATGCATGCCCACCGGCGGCGAGGCCTCTCAGGGCCTCGCCGCCGCTTCTTTTGCGCAGCCGCGTCCTCAGCGGCTCAACTCGTAGCTCCACTTATCGAGGACGCCCTGGGAGTTGGAGTAGAAGTAGCAGTCGAACGGGCCTTCCCCGTGCGGGCTGGTTCCGGCGACGTTGTAGTAGGCCATGATCCACTCGCCGCTCTTGTTGTCCCGCCACTGGTCGTCCGGCTGTCCCCAGGAGCGGACCAGGTCCGCTTCCTTGGCGCCATCCAGGTCTCGAGCTTCACCTCGATGTTGTGGATGTCGCCGCGGTGCGTTGTTGTAGCTGGAGGAGTTGCTGTACCCCGAGTTGTTCTGGTAGCTCATGTTCCCCCGCGGGCTGCAGCCGCCCAACCCGAGCAACAGCGCGGCCGCCCCAACCACTATTGCGTGTCTCATGATCAGGCCTCCTGTCACAAGGTGCCTACCGAATTGTAGGCCTGCCCGGACAGGACGTCTGATCGGGGAATTGCCTGGCCAGGGCTGACCGACGGCGGTAGGCTCGCTACGGACCTGGATGGAGGATCGCGATCGTGGGACGAAAGTTCGGTTTCTCGTTCTCGTGGAAAAGGGCCTTGGGGATTTCCTCGGCGAAGGCACGCATCTCGCGGAAGACCGGAATCCCCCTTACGCGTTCGGGCCGCCAACGAAAGGTCGGGCGGATGGTGACGAAAGGGATGGGTTGCTGCGTCTTCCTGCCCGTTGCCCTGGGTGTGTTCGTCTCCGCGGTCGCGGCCGTTGTGCATTTCGTTCTCTGAGCCTGGGGGCCGTCGCCTGGGCAGGCTGGCATTTCGGGACCGGCTGTGGTATATAGAAGAGGTCTTGCGAGCCGTTCCCCGACCCCCTCCCCCAGCCAGTGAGCGAACGATGAACCTTCGGCCTTTCGGTACACGTAGCGGTTTCCAGGTCAACCCCGTGAGCATCGGCGCGATGCGCCTCCCCGGCGACGCGACGGACGCCGTCGCCCTGATCCGCCGGGCGATCGACGCGGGCATGGTCTACATCGACACGTCCCGCGGGTATGGCGAGAGCGAGTTCCTGCTCGGCCGGGCGCTGCGAGACGGGTATCGCGAGAAGGTCGTCCTCTCGAGCAAGTGCTCGCCGTGGATCAAGAAGGTCCGCGAGGACGACGACGGCTCGGCCGACTCGGTCGTCCGCCGCATCGAGGAGCAGTTACTCCGGCTGGACGTGGAGTACCTCGACGTCTACCAGGTCTGGAACATCCACAACCCCGAGGGCTGGGAGACCGCCACCCGCCCGGGCGGGATGGTGGACGGCATCCGCAAGGCGATCGACCGCGGGCTGGTCGGCCACGCGGGGTTCACGACGCACGACTCGCCGGAGAGCCTGCTCGAGCCGCCTGCCCCAGGTGGACTGGGCGGAGCTGATCCTCGTCAGCTACAACCTCCTCAGCCGGCAGTACGCCGCCCGTCCTCGCCAAGGCCCACGAGCTCGGCATCGGGACGGTGGTGATGAACCCGGTAGGCGGCGGCAAGCTGGCAGCCGACTCGCCCGTGCTCAAGGAGCTGGCGGAGAAGGTCGGGGCGAAGTCGGTGGCCGAGTTGTCGATCCGCTTCGTGCGGAGCAACCCGGACGTGGACACGATGCTCTGCGGCATGTCCAAGCCCTCCGACGTGGACGACACGGTCGCCGCAGCCGAGCGCGGGGCGTTCGACGCCGCCCAGCTGGCGACGATCGAGGAGTTCTTCGCCGCCCGCTCGCGCGAGAACGTCAAGTTCTGCACGCAGTGCAACTACTGCATGCCCTGCCCGCAGGGGATCAACATCCCCTCGATCCTCAGCGCCGTCTACGAAGACCGCTTCCTGGGCCTCAAGGACGGGGCGAAGCGGACGTATCAGTGGGCCGGGCGGGTCAAGGCCGACGCCTGCGTCCGCTGCGGGGCCTGCGAGGCGAAGTGCACCCAGAAGCTCAAGATCGCCGACGAGATGGCCTACGCGGCCGAGACCTACGGCAAGAAGGGCTGAGCTGCTCTACCCCTCCCCCTCGAGGGGGAGGGGCAGGGGTGAGGGTGTCTTCCGCCGACGCGTCACCCTCACCCGGCCCTTCGGGCCACCCTCTCCCTCAAGGGAGAGGGGGACATGCGCCTCAAGGGGGAGGGGTTCGGCGCTTACGAGAAATACTCTTCCAGTTCCGGTTCGAGCGGCGGGACATCGTGAGGCACTCCACCTTCGCGGAGCGACTGGGTGGCCATGCACCCGGCCGCCACCGAGTTGCGGGCGGCTGCGGGCGTGGCGGTGGTCGGCCCGCCCTCGCGGACGTAGCGGATGAACTCGGCGACGATCTTCGGGTCGGCCCCGCCGTGGGAGCCCTCGGCCTCGGGGGTGAGCTGGAGCTCCAGGTCGCCCTTCTCCTGGAAGCTGCCCCAACTCTTGTGCCGCTGGTTCCAGACGCGGATGATCGCGTCCGGCCCGTCGCCGATGTTCTCCATCCGCCCCTCCGTGCCGATGAACGTGTAGTTGCGGCAGGAGTCGGGCGTGAAGTGGCATTGCAGGTACGCCCCGAGCACGCCGCGGTCCATCTCCATGAGCATCATGCTCGTGTCCTCGATGTCCATGACGGGGCTGAACCCGGTCTGCTCCAGCGGGGGCCAATGTTCGGCCTGGCAGTCGCAGCGGCCTCGCACGTCGGGCGAGCGCCGCTGCTCGCAGCGGTTGTAGACGCTCAGGTTGCCGAACGCCGTCGACCCGCCGCGAGCACGCGCCGGCGATCCAGTGGATCACGTCGATGTCGTGGGCGCCCTTCTGGAGGAACAGCCCGTTGATGTACTTCCGCTCCGAGTGCCAGTCGCGGAAGTAGGCGTCGCCGCCGTAGGCGATGAAGTGCCGGCACCACGCCGCCGCGGACCTCGCCGATCGCCCCCTCGTCGACGAGCTCCCTCATCTTCCGGATCGGAGCATGTATCGCATGTTGTGGCCGACGAAGAGCTTACCTTCCGCTCGCGCGCGGCCCGGAGGATCCGGTCGCACCCCTCGACCGTGATCGCCATGGGCTTTTCGAGATAGACCGCCTTGCCGGCCTCGATGGCGGCCAGCGCGTGCTCGGTGTGGAGGAAGTCCGGCGAGGTGACGAACACGGCGTCGACGTCGGAGCGATCCAGGAGTCGGCGGTAGTCGTCGGTGGTGAAGGCGTCGCAGCCGTGGTCGTTCTTGAAGGCGGCGATGGCGTCGGGGTTGGGGTCGGCCCCGGCGGTGATGCGGACGCCCTCGTCCGGGCGGTGGGCGTGCTTGGCCAGCCAGCCACGTCCGCCGACTCCGATCACGCCAATGCGAAGCTCGCTCATGGTCTCTCCTCGTGTCGCTTGTTAAAAGGCTGGGGGAGATTCTCGCCTTTGGCCGGGCGCGGGGGAAGGGAAAAGCGGCGGCGCGTTGGTCACGGCTGGGTGTCGCTGGTGGCTGCGTAGTAAACACCGGCTGGAGTGTGTATGATCCGGACGGGTCGGGCGGCGCGGCTGGAGCTGCGTCCCGGCGGTTGCGTGGTTGAGCGGAAGGAGTGGCGGGTATGAAGTGGCTGGCAGTCGCCTTCGGTGCGGTATGTCTTGCGGCTGTGGCAGCCGGCTGCGGGGGTTCGCCCCCAGCCTTCGCGACCGGGTGCGCCACCGACGCGGACCCGGCCGTCGCCGCGCGGGAGGCCTACCAGCAGGCGGTCGCCCAGTTGGGGGACGCGCCGCTGAAGGGCGTGGTCTTCTACGCCTACTTCGCGCGGGCCGACGCCAAACCCGACGAGCCCTTCTGGCCCGACACGCAGAAGGACGGCCAGGCCGCCCAGACCATCGCCGACCTCGCCGGCCAGACGCCGAACGTCGGCTATCAGCGGCGCGGGCGATGACGGCGACGGCGCGGTGCTGACCAACGGCGTCGCGGTGCTGGCGATCGGGGGCGAGCGGGTCCATTGTGCCGCAGCCGCCGTTCAGTCCAGGCCGACCGCGAGGAGTGCGGCAAGCAGCTCGGGCGGGAGCTCCGCAAGGCCGGCGGGCTGAAGGTCGCGCTGCTGTTGGGCGAGCCGCGGCTGAGTTTCGACAACGCCCCCGGCGTGGACGTCGAGGCGTTCCTGACGGGGCTGGCCGACGCCGTCCCCGGCAAGGCGGTCCTGTGGGGCGGTAACGGCATGATGACGCCGCCGGCAATGCTCGAAGGCCCGCAGAAGGCTGCGCCTCGGCAGCGCACAGTTCTTCGCCGGGCAGGTCTACGACCACCACGTCGTCGGGATGGGCATCGGCGGCCCGCTCCGCGTCTACACCGCCCAGGCGAGCGAGTTCCCGCCGTGGGGCAGCCGCTGACCGTGACGGAGACGCGCGGGCGTTGGGTCGTCTCGCTGGACGACAAGCCGGCGGCGGAGGTCTACCGCTCGCGGATCGGCCGGAAGGCGGGCCAGAAGCTCACCAGCGACTGGACCGACGCGCTGGCGTCGCGGGCGAGTCGGGCCCGGAGTGGCTGCGGATGATCGTCAACTGGACCGACGCATCGGGCCGCGACAAGGACGGACGCGACACGGAACTGCCCGCCGGGTCGCTGCGGTTCTTCAGCCCCATCCCGCAGGGCAGCACGGTCTTCGCGCTTCGCCCAGCCGGCCGATCGGGTGCGATCCTCGACTCGGCCCGCCGCGGCGACCGAGGACGTCCTCGCTCGCGTGGAGACCGGCAGGGATCGGCCGGTGCTGCTGCTCGTCAGCGAGCAACCTGCGCACAGGGGCTTCCGGCTGCGCCGGCGCCGAACCGGGACGAGGCGGCCAACGCGGTCTCGCCGGCCGTGAAGGATTGGGTCGCCGGTGCGGCGCGAGGCAATGCGCCCGCCCGAGCCGAAGAAGAAGGACCAGCCCGAGCCGGACTCGCCGCCCGCGGTCCAGCCGGACCCGAAGCCGCCGACGCTGCCGATTCTCGGGTTCCACGCGTACGGCTGCATCGGCCCGCTGAACCAGGGAACAAACCTGCCCGCACGGTGTTTCAGGAGCAGGTGATCCTTACGGCGTTGTTGTGCCGTCGAATAGGAATCGGGAGGCAACCGCCCCATCGGCCGAGTGTTCGGCCAGGGCGCGACCTGCTTCGGAGAACTTTAATGTAGGGAGTGGGATTATGAAGCTCGCGACTTGTTCGATGGCGTTTTCCGCCACGTTGCTGCTGTGCCTTGCCGCCACCTGGGCCGACGGCAAGGCAAGCCCTGCAAGGCCGGCGCCGCCTGTTCGATGATGAAGGACAGGGGCGGAAGACTGCTCCGATGACGAAGGCCAGCGACGCTGCTCGATGGCGAAGGACGGGGCAATTGCTCGATGAAGGCGAAGATGCAGGGCAAGCCCAACCCCGTGGGCGACCTCCACAAGATCATGGGCCTGATGTCCGATCCGGTCGCCAGCCGGATCATGGCGATCGGCAAGATCAAGGAGATGGCGATGAAGCACAAGGACCCGGCGCGGCGCGAAGGTCCTCGCCCGCCTGGCGTATAGCGCCGACGTCCCGGAGGTCCAGCAGCGCCGCAAGCTTCGCGGCTGCGGAGTTGTTCGACCAGGCCGGCCAGACGGAAGAGGCGATCAAGCTCCTGGCCAACATCGTCCTGCCGGACCAGCCCAAGCCCCGGGCCGCCCCTTCGCGTCGGGCGGCGGCCCCGCGCGGGCCGACCCCGCAGCCTCCCCCGATGGGACGCGGAGGCATGATGGGCGGACAGGCCGGCGGCATGGGCGGTATGAGAGGGCAGATGGGCCCGATGCGCGGACCGGGCCCGCGGGCGATGCGCGAACGCATGGAGAAGATGCGCAAGGAACGTATGGAGCAGATGGATGGCAAGGCTCCATGGGCGAGCACCACAAATGGAAGGCCCGCAGGGCGAGATCGCGAACGCATGGAGCAGATGGGCCAAGGAACGTATGGAGCAGATGGAGCGCGCCAAGGCCACCAGGGCGAGCATCGGGAACGAGGCGAAGGCCCCCCGGCCGGGGGCGAAGGTGGAGCACTTCTCCGATCCGCATCGGCCCCGACGGAAAGGCGACGGTCACGCGTGGCGGGCCCGAGGCGAAGCCCGGCTTGCCCGCGAAGCCCGAAGGGAAGGAAGGCATGGTCATCATCCTGAAGGGCGAGGACGGGAGGCCGATTCAGATCTCCCCGCGTTCGGCCCCGAAGGCGACCCCCAAGCCCCCGGCGATGCGCGAAGGTCAGCGGCGGTCCGAACAGCCGCAGGCTGCGCCAGGAACGGGGCCCGGGACCGATGTGGACCGCCGCGAGTTGGCGTTTCGCCAGCAACGCGAGGCCCTCGCCAAGCAACAGAAGGAGCTGACGGCCCTTGCCGCCCAGTTGAAGGAACGCCAGCAGGACCTCGCCCGCCAACAGGAGCAGCTCCAGAAGCAGAAGGCGGAGATCGTGGGCTTGCTGGAGGCCTTCCAGGAAGGCCAGGCCCGCCAGAAGCCCCCCGCCCGCGAGGGTGACAAGAAGCCCGCACCCCGCGAGAGGCAGCGGCGAGACGGCGATCGCGACCGCGACTGACGAACCCGCGCCGGACGAGCGTTCCGCGGAAACGTCGCGGGAGCTCCGCTGGACGAAGCGACACCCCCAGGGCCGGGCGCAGCGAAGCGTCTGGCCCTGGTTGTTTCCGGGCGGCGAGCTGGGGAGTATAGTACCCGCACTTGTCGCGGAGTTCGCCGCCGGCTGCACGACCTGGAGCCCAGGAGTCTTCGATGCCGCCCCAGTCCAAACCGCACTTCGGACCGGCCGGGTTCTACCCGTTCTGGTTCTGGAACGCCGAGCTGTCGCCCGCGGAGATTCGCTGGCAGGTCGCCCAGATGGCCGCGGCCGGCGTGCGCGGGTTCTTCATCCACTCCCGCCAGGGGCTGAAGCAGCCGTACCTCTCCGAGTCGTTCTTCGACATGGTCGCCGTCGCCATCGCCGCCGCCCGCGAGGCCGGGCTCGTGGTGCACTTCTACGACGAGTACCCCTACCCCAGCGGGGCCGCGGGGGGCCTGGCATGCTCAGGCATACTGTCAGAGGGCTTCAGCATAGCGGATAAATTTGAATATTTGTCACTTTTGTGAGATTTATCTAAATTTAATATTCTTGCTCCCACTAAAGATGCTTGAGCTAAAACGGGGACAACATCCCCGTTCAATTTTTCGGTATTTATTACGACAGTATTTGACTGCTTGTATGGTAAGTTTCTCAATAAAATTTGCATATCTTGCCATGCTTTCTTCGGATCCCTCAAAATCCCAAGACTTTTTAGTACTAAATTCGATAATAGCTTGAAGGTTAAGCCTAATATTAGTTGATTGATGCTGATCGGTATGAACATCATCGTCTGCAACTACAATCATGGCCTTTGATGGTTCAAGCCCTGCCTGACCTCCTCTAGCTCCTGGTATGTAAATTAATTTGTGATTAAGTTGGATAGGGGCCAGCAATTCCCGGTCCCAGTCAATATTTGATTTTACACCATCTCTAATCCATATTCGCAATTCATTAGCTTTAGATTGAGGGATATCAGTCCCGCTAGCCCATTTATCTAATACTTTAACCCATTTTGAACTATTGGTGGCGGTGGAGGAAGTTGGGTTTTACTGGATTATCAATCCCAATCCCAGTGGCTATGTCTTGTCCCCTTGATTTGCCAATGAAAAGCGGTGGTAAGTTGAATGCTTTACAAATTCCTTTGGAAATACAGTTCACTTCGTCAATATGAGATGGATTTCCTCCCCAGAAATAAAGTAAACTGATAAATTGTTTTTGTTGATTCGCATCTTGGATTAATCTATAAATTTCATTTTGTACGCTTGCG
>CAWANF010000008.1:0-5677 GCA_963783355.1 uncultured bacterium | reverse complement strand
CATGATGGGATTAAAAAGATTTGCGTAATAATCAAGATCTTGGATTTTTCAGTATTTATTGTTTTGAACATTTTGTAAATTGTTAATTTTGTCAATAATTAACATAAGTAATTAAAATTGAACAAATATGTCTGCGGATTTTTGTTGATAACTTGTTAATAACTATTTCAGCTTATACTACATATTTTTCAAGCTGACCCTGTCTAAATAGGGTTTGGCCTCGACATTACTTTAATACCTGAGATGCATTTGAAGATGTACTTTGGGTTTAATCTAATCGAAAAAATGAGAAAAAGATTTGAAATTTAATGAAAAAGCAGTCAGAGGGTTAAGTAGTGTTGATCAGCAAGGTGGGGATATTTAGTTCGTTGGGTAGCTTTTTGAACGCATGTGAATTCGAGGACTTAAAACGAGGTTCCAACGCCGAGGTTTGTCCACCTCTGGCGGGTTGCGCTAAAAGATTATTTTGAGACAGCTTCTAATTGTTTGTAATGTAAAAAGGTGCAACAGGTATCGACTATTTAGTGCCTGAACGAAAACTGTCTTTTTCGGCGATATCGGACGAAAAGACTTTTTTGAGATGGTTTATAGTAATTTCCTTGACATGTCAGGTTAATTCTATGAAATAATAAAACAATTCAAGATATTTGCTTTAATTGCCGATGGCGGCCAGGGTACAGTGGAAGCCCTTACTGAAGCTACAAACGGCAGGATCATCCCGGTGAGAGTCATGGACCCGCTGATGCGTCAAACCGATGCTTTTTTTGGTATAACCGGCGACGGACAGACTGCCGTCATCGAGATGGCCGCTGCCTCAGGCATTGAGCGTCTGAATCCCGGAGAGCTAAACCCATTAACTGCCAGCACTTTTGGCACGGGACAGCTAATCACGGCCGCCCTGGATGCCGGGTGCAAAAAGATCATCATCGGTATCGGCGGCAGTGCCACCAATGACGGGGGCATGGGTATGGCCTGCGCCCTGGGCGTAAGGTTTACAGACTCAGAAAACCAGAATGTCTCCCAGGGCGGAGGCTCTCTCGGAAATGTTGCCCGGATCGATATCAGTGGTATGGACCAGCGTATTCGTACCACGGAGATCATCGCTGCCTGCGACGTCACCAATCCTCTTACCGGCCCTGAGGGAGCATCCTGTATCTATGGTCCCCAGAAAGGAGCAGACCCCGGCATGGTAAAAACTCTCGACCGGAACCTCTCTGCATTCGCTGGTAAGATCAGGGAACAATTGAATACCGATATCGAATTCATTCCCGGCGCCGGCGCCGCTGGAGGACTTGGCGGTGGTTTGATGGTGTTCTGCGGGGCAAGGCTGATGAACGGTTTTGATATCATCTCACAACTGACAGGCCTCGAACAGAAAATTCAGGAGGCCGGCCTGATTATCACCGGTGAAGGTAAAATTGACCGGCAGACCCAATACGGGAAGACCGTCGCGGGCGTGGCCGGAATAGCCCTGAAATACCACAAGCCTGTCGTGGCGGTTGCGGGAACCATCGGCGAAGATACCGATGCCCTTTACCTTCTGGGGATAGACCTCATGTTTTCCATACTCAGGAAACCCATTTCACTTGAGGAAGCCGTTAAATCCACTCCCGCACTGCTCAGGCTGGCCGGCAACGACATCGCCCGTATGGTGAAGTTACGAATCAAAAAAGGTTGAACCATCCTTGGGCACCGTCTCGCAGTCGATTTTCAATATCAGGAAGACGGCAGCTGAGTTGCTCATGAGGCAGGCATAACTAAGCGCGTTTATCCTCATATTTTAAGGCAAAGTTTTGCGACACATAATCTGCAACAGGAGATGGATTTTCGTTTTATTCAAGAATGGATGGGACACGGAAGCATTAAGACACTGTAACGGTATACGAATGCTTCGAATACTATTTTTAAATTTAATAATCTTCTTGATGGCATGATCATATCCGCACAATTTGGAACGATATGTTCATAAATAAAAACGATACAGAAAATATAAGTTCAATAATTGAACATACACTCAACGTTGGGTATAATGCCAGAAAAGCCCTGCAAACATGATCGTTTCTCGTTGATTTTTGGTAAATTTGCAATATGAGACGTAGTCATCAACGTATTGATATAGAGATTGATAAATTGACTAATTCAATTGAGAATGTCATAACTGGAGACAGCTTTCAGACTGATGTTTCATTGATTGATAAAGATGATTTAAAATCTATCACAAAGAAAAACGGATGGTTATTTAACTGGAAAAGTGAGTATAAGCAACCAGATCGAGACGTATATAAATTAACGATTGATGGCAATCAAGATGTAATTCAAGGATTAATTAGCATTACTGAGAGAGAAGATCATGTTTATATGCACCTGATTGAGAGTGCTCCATTTAATCTTGGACGAAACAAAGTGTATTTAGGAGTACCTTGAAACCTTGTTGCATTTATTTGTCGGATTTCATTTCATCGTGGATTTGAAGGATATGTTTCATTTACAGCAAAAACTCAATTGATTGAGCATTACGAGAAAACACTTGGAGCGATTTGTGCAGGTGGACAATTAATGGTGATTAATACAGATGCAGCATTAAAATTGATTGATAAATATTTTAAAAATTAATATTA
This sequence comes from uncultured bacterium, assembly GCA_963783355.1. Lineage (GTDB taxonomy): Bacteria > Bacteroidota > Rhodothermia > Balneolales > DATFMH01 > CAWANF01. The sequence continues at coordinate 3,059 of CAWANF010000008.1, read as the reverse complement.
TGGGATTGATTAGAGAACCTTTAGATGTGGATTTTTTTGTTGACCCAAGACCGTTAACAGAGAAAGAGAAAAAAAAGATAAGTGATTTCATTAAGGCTGATAAAGTGAAAAGAAAGAGAAAAAAGCCTTCTAAAAAAAGCCACATAAGCACACATCGAGTAGGCGACTGATACCGACTAACCGGGACCAGTACACCTCTCACACCGCTGTAGTGCGAAAGCTTTCGGGAGGTTCACGTATACAGCAGTTTCCCGATGGAATAACCGGGGCAGCCTATTAAATTGTAGGGATACCGGACGATACATAACAGAGAAAGGAATATAGCCCCGGTGTTTGAGTCTAACGACAGTAATGGTAGTAACAAGGATTGGACTTTACTCATTATATTGTTAATTTTAAAAGGAGTTTTTGCACAGACTCCCGTTAAGGGCAAATTCAACAAACTAGCAAAGAAGTTGTTATAATCATGCATGAGATGAATAAAAGTTCAATTTATCACTTTAAGAAATACATGGGGTATGCCAATATTTATGGATCGTCACGTTGTTTCTGAAACTGTTACTGCTGAATTTGTTGCGCAAATACACCAGGAAGATTTAAAAATTCAGCACAAATTTGAATGTAGGGGATTAACATATTGGTTCGATGATGCCCGGAAAACTGCTTTTTGTTTGATTGAAGCGCCCGACAGAAATGCTATTATTGAGATGCATCATCATGCTCATGGCAATGTGCCTCATCAAATTATTGAAGTTGATAAAACCATTGTTGAATCGTTTTTAGGTAGAATAGAGGACCCTGAAAAAGCACAGAATACAACCCTGAATATCATAAATGATACGGCATTTAGGACAATAATGGTGGTTACTATAGAAAATCACTCTTTTAAATATTCCGCTCCTCTTTCTGTTCATTCAGATTTGCAACAAATTTACAAACAGATAATTACCATTCTGAAATCGTTTAATGGAAATATTGTTCAGCAAAACGAGGATGGTCTTTTAGTTTCATTTCGGAAAGTTACAGAAGCCGTTTTTTGTGCTTTAAAGATTCGTGAAAATTATAGGATTTTCAGAACCCAATACCAAATTAATTTTACAGAATTATCTATCGGATTGCACGCCGGTATCCCGGTAACCGATAAAAAATCAATTTTTGAAGATACCATTAAATTGGCTCAACGGATGTGTTTTATTTCCAGTGCTGAAATTGTTATAACAACTGAAGTAAAGCAGTTATTTGAGAGTGAGAATTTTGGGGGAATTTTAAACGAAAACCAAATACACACGCTAACACCGTTGGAAGAAAAATTTCTCTATAGTTTAATGGAATTCACTGAAAAAGAATGGCAAAATGCCGAAATGAAAGTTGAAGATTTCGAGAAAAATATAGGTGTCAGCAAATCAAAACTCTACCGCGAGATGATCCGGTTAACCGGAAAATCACCGCAAGTTTTTTTACTTCATTTCAGGCTGCGAAAATCATTGCAACTACTGCAAAAGCTAAAAGGGAATATATCAGAAGTAGCTTTCGATTCTGGGTTTAACAGTCCTTCCTATTATGCCAGATGCTTCCGTAAAAAATATGGAATTATACCTTCCGCGTTAGTGCAGCAATAAACCTGTATATTTTCCTTTTTAATGAATTCACTGAACTAAAACTGCTAGTGGAAGAACCAAATATGCTATTGAATGACTTTTAGTTGCAATAGATTTGTTATCTAAACATTTAATAGTATTTCTCATGAAAAAGCAACTCAAATTATTATTTGCACTTTTATGCATCACAGGCTTAATAAGTGCACAAACGCCACCCCTGGAAACAAAAACACTCTTTGAACGATTAGGTGGAACAGCTGGTATAACCGCCATTGTTGACGATGTAATTGAAGCGCACATGAATAATCCGGCAATTAATGCACGCTTTAAACCTTATCAGGACCAACCGGAACGGTTTGCAGAAATCAGACAACATACCATCGAATTTTTTAGTGCCGGAAGCGGTGGTTCAGTTGAATACAAGGGCAGAGATATGCCAACCACCCATCAGGGAATGAATATTAGCGCTGCCGAATACATGAATGTTATTGACGATATTATGGGAGTCCTGGAAAAACATAATATTGATGATGAGACTAAAAAAGATGTGCTTGGCATTCTCTGGTCGTTAAAAGATTCCATAATTTCTAAGTAATTAAAAAAAGGAGGATCAAAAATGAAAATTGCAAAAGAAAACATTGAGGTAAAAATGGAAATCCCTGGCGCTGTTATTCGTCAGAGAAAAGATTTCGGTGATGCAACCGGATTAGGGAAAATAAGCGGTGAGTATTTCAGCCTGTCTAAGGGAGTAGATACCACTCCCCTATTTATGGGACTTGAGGGAAACCTATGTCAAAGCCCTCACTGGGGTTATGTTCTCAGTGGTCAACTAACAACCACGGATGCGGATGGCATTCAGGAAACGGTGACCACCAATGATATGTTTTACTGGCCAGCCGGGCATAATGTTAAGGTCAATGCTGATGCGGAGATAATCATGTTCAGTCCTCAGCATGAACACAGCAATGTAATTAATCATATGATTGAGAAGACCAGGGGCTAAGATAATAACCAAAGGACAGTTCTTCCTGATAGTCCTTTTATGATAAACATGTTTACAAATGAGATAGATCAGCTCAGAACTTAAATTCAGGGTTTATCTCAACAGGATTCCATCTTTATTTTCACTATAAAGTAAAGTTGGAATCTATTTTATATAAATAGCAGTTCCTATAATAACGTGAGTTCAATGTAAGAACTCGAAATATTTAATACAAATTATCAAGGATTTGATTATTTTAATGGTCTGTATATTAAATATTTACACGTATGAATGTTGCTTTGAGTGTAATCAGCCCATAACATTCAGTCATAAAACATTTGGGCGTCAGTGGATGTTCAAGAATTCTACCACGCATCAACTTTTTGACTCTGTGGATACGAACGCAGCCCGCTCAGCCAGTCGTTACACACCGCAAAACTGTTGCTCGTCATTTTGAGAAAACTACTTTAAACGAATAT
>CAWANF010000007.1:0-463594 GCA_963783355.1 uncultured bacterium | reverse complement strand
GTGAATGGCCTCAAACTGAAAATGAGCCATCGCCATCTTAATGAGCGGTTCACCGGGAAGGATCGTCTCGTCATTTAAAAAGGTGATCAGGTTTTCCAGTTTTTCTTCGATGACACCCTTGCCGCGCGGCGGAGTGTAGAACGGTCGTCCGGCATTGAAGCCGCTGCCACCCCGGCGGATGTAAGTCCGGGCCACCGGCGGACGAATACCGTCGTTCGTTTGTTTGATTTTTTGATACAGGCGGACGAAATACTCGGTATCAAATTTTTGTTTCCGGTTTAAATAGTTAAAACCTTCCCATAACGCTTCGCGATAATGCAGGACTTCCTTGGTGGCACCCGACACCTGCCCGTCTTCGCTGTTTTCACTGAACGCTTTGTACAGCTCATCGTCTGTCGTAAAGATATTTTCAATGGCACTGGAATCCTTCGCTTCCTGCAGCGTGATGCTGTTGATCAGTACGGAAGGATTCGGTATGGCAATGCTTCTTCCGGCCAGCAGGGCCAGGGCCTCTTTGGCCCTTCCCAACTGTTCAAAAATGGTAACGGTCCGGTAAAGGTGTTCATCAATCGGCAAAGAGGGCAGATCGTTCCAGGGAATAGTGCGATCCGGGTTAACCCGGTAAAGCCCTTTATTTGGCATTAATTATTCCTTGTTTTAAGGTACGGTTGCCATTTCGACCTCAATATACACACTAAAATATAAACAAACATTAAAAATCGCACATTTTAATGTTTGCAGGGTAAGCCGGCCTCAAAAAGCCCTGGCGAATCAAGAACAGGCCTTAATAATGAACAATTTTGATGTTTAACCTGGTGTATAGCAGCAAAAGAAGCTGTTGATACCGGATTCGGGATACTGGATTTTCTGTATTCCCCGGTAAACTCCGCATTTCCCCTGCGCCCTCTGCGGTTAACTCCCTTCCGTGAAAATTCGCTTATTCCGCGCTATCCGCGTTCTATTTCCTTCTCGTGAATAACATGAGCGCAAAGCCGAAGAGCAGCGTGCTCAGAAATCCAAACAGGAACAGGAACCCGGCGGGCGAAAACAACGGGACCCTGATATAGAAAAAAGCCCAGGCATCTATCGCCGCGACGAGGAAGCAAAATATAGCCGCGATAAGGATGAGTTTTGGATTGTTGGAGTCTATTTGCTGTCAAACCTACACAAGAAGACTTTTTTATCCTATCCTGTAGATACACTTTTGGGGAAGTATCTTCTGGTGTTCCATGAAAGGGCAAAGAATCACAAAAAATGCCCTTATTGACCCTCAAAAAGCCGATGGGAGAACTCTTAAGTCTGTCTAGACCTATGAACGGCATCCCAATCAGTTTTAGGTGGGTTGGTCTAAAATTCATCAAAAAATGAAATCAAAGAACCACTAAGAGTTTAGCAAGGTTTTCTATAACTACTTAAAATGATAGCCAAAATAAATCAATAATTTTTCAAAAATATTAATCTGCATATTGATTATATATATCTTTTAAAAAAGTAGATGAAGGGATAAGCTTCCAAATGGATTATAATATGCTATTTGGTAAAAAAAGATTGAAAAAAAGAAAAGATAAAGATTAAGATGGAAAAGCCATTTCCTAATATCAATTGTAACTAAGCTAAGAACGATATAAAATATGTATACTTGGAAAAGTGTAAAAACAGCAATTTTAAGATACCCATGTTTAAAAAGTGAAAGTAACAGAATTGAAAGAATTATAATTAAACCATTTAAAACTAAAATTTTTGGTTCTGTAATTTTTGAATAAATAAGCTTCCAAAACCGCAATTCAACTTGTTTTGACTCAGGTTGAAGAAAACAAACGGTACAAAAGAGAAAAATAAGGGAATAAGACTGATATAATTCTTTCATGCTTAATAAATTACCTGATCTTTTCAAAAAAATTGTTACTATTATCAGGAAGATCAAACTTACCAAAGATATTAAATATACCTTTTTATAATTTTTTTCTGTCATTTTCAAATAAACGGTTTAAAAATAAGTATAATCTACACTATTGAATAGTATGTAATACTAATCCGGAGTTTTAGTTAAATCAAATTTAGAATAACTTTTGTTCAACTACATGATTCTCCAATTCCTATTCCTGCTACAGAAGGCCCTACTGTAGCACTTATAAGATAATATGCAAGAGCCGCATCCCCAATAGGATTAATAAAGAAACTGCCAACTAAAAGAGCTCCACCCGCTATCGCAGCAGCGCAACCTAATGGGCCTCCGCCCTCTATCACTTCCATTTTATTAATTGTCAATGTTTTCATAATGACTCCTTGATATGAATTATAATTATTCTTTATCCACCGGCCAGTTATTTTTAACTTAAAAAATAATTTGATACTGTCAATAAAAAATTTATAATAAATCATAAGGAAATAAATGATTAATAATGTTTTATATACATATAATTAATGAGTAATAAATACGAAATAAACAATATATACATATAAATTTATGGTTATATTTTTATCTATTATTATAGATTGTATAATCTAATTATTGGTATAATTTATTCATGAATAATATTGTTTTATTCGAAATCTATGTGAATAAAACTCTCTTGGGCTAACAAATACGAGTCGTTAGACGAGTTTCTTGGGTTTCCAGTACTTAGCTCTTTGGTGTTTTGAAAAAGGCCAGAATTTTAATTAGTGAACATTACTGTTAGTTTTGTCTATATATCAATCATTCGAGATGAGAGAAAAAATCAGCACAAAAAACAGATATCGTAACTTCAATCTTGCCATGCCGTATAACGTCAATGACAAGTTTATAGTACGGTCTGAACGGACTGGCAAATCAGGTTTGTTTTCTGCCGAAGAAACGCGCTTACTCTTGTCCTGCCAAACATTCGAATCCCTCGACTTGCATGCTGAAAATTTTGTCCGGCAACTAAAATGGAATCAATTGAGTAGTGGAGACGAACTTAACCATGAGTCCTCACGCGAAGTAGGCAAGTTGCATGTGAGAAAAAGAGAAATGAAGCCGTTTCTGAAAAAACTGAAAAAATGGGCGCGTGAAGGATACTTGATCTCCGAGGAGAAACTATTAGATGACGTAGAAAGCCTTAGCGGGAATGACGCAGGCCGGGACCTGGAATCTACTGAGATTACCGTAATGGGCATTCCCACCTGCAACCGACCGGATTTTCTGAAACGCTGTCTTAGCAGTTTTACAGATCATTTTAACCAGCATGGAAGAATTCCGGATATTATCGTCATAGATGATTCCAGGTATTTACCCAATAGTAATTCTTCTTCGGGCAGGGTACATGATTATAAAAATCAACAAAGAAACCAGGCTGTGTTAGGTGAACTGAACGAACAATATTCAGGTAATATCTACTATATGGATAAGAAACGAAGAGCTATCTTTGCTAAAGCGGTGGCACAGAAAGCGCAGGTTGAACCCGAAGTGTTGGAATTTGCACTCATGGGGTACCCCGGTTGTACCCGTTCCGAAGGAGGGGCACGCAATGCTTTTTTACTATTGACCAAAGGTCGGTTAGCTATGCAGACAGATGATGATACGATATGCCGTATAGCACAACCTCCTGATATTCAATCCGGTCTTACACTCACCTCATCTCCCAGTTCCGACGATTATTGGTTTTTTCAATCGTATGATGATGCGGCAAAAACTGTGGATTTCCTTGATACGGATTTTCTTAGTATTCATGAAAGTTTCTTGGGAAAAAAACCGAGCAGCACGATAACGAAATTTCTTAATAAAAACAGCGACATTAACATTGAAAAGATGCAACCATCCTTTCTTCATGGGATAGCTTCGGATAGTGCACGTGTACTGATGACCTCGCTGGGACCAATTGGAGACGGTTGTCTTTTTACAGACTTGTATCGCTTATTTTTGGAAGGAGAATCCTTTCAGCGTTTGGTTGAATCAGATGAAGATTACCCATGGCATCTTTCTACCCGTCAGGTGATCCGGAGTGCAACTCAACCGGTCATTAGTGATTTTAACCGTTGCATCGGGATGAATTTTGCAATTGATAACAGAACATTTTTACCACCCAATATGTCCGCTCAGCTTGGATGTGAAGGAACTTTTGGACATCTGATGAAGATGTGTTTTCCACATGCTTTTGCGGGAACATTGCCTTATTTGTTGTCCCACCGTCCGCCTGGTGAAGCGTCCCCGTAGCGTAGAAGATATCTTTTCACTTTTGGGAATTGTACGTGTAAATGATCTTATTACGGAACTTATTTATGCTTCAAATAATCAACCCTATGGGGAAGATCCCCGGGAGAATCTACGCATTTTAGGTCGGTTTTTGATTGAATTGGCAAGGCTTTCACAACAAAACTTCCAGGATTATCTTCACCAAATGCACGCGTTGGCTGTTGAGAAGAAAATAATCATGGCGGAACAGGTATTAATGCGGAAAAAAGGGCGCCGTCAAACTGGGTTAACCATATGGAGCGATTTATTGATATATTGCGTCAATCCCTGTTAAAAACGGATGTAACAATACCCGTGGATTTGACTACTGTTTTGAATGCCGGAGACATTACTTCATTACAACGAATGGGAAGGAAACGTGTAACGGCTGCAGTCGGAGAAGAATATGGCATTTTGCAGAATATCCTCTATATGTTTGGGCGACTTCTGAACTTATGGCCGGAAATATATGGGGCGATGGATCAGTTTGACAGGGACGAGATGATGAGATATGTAAGCTTGCCTTAATATTAAATTTATTTTAGAAATTATTGACATTTATTCCGGGATATCATGGATGAACTAAAAAAAATACAAACTACCCGGTTGATGCAGCAAAGCAAAAAATTCTTATTAGAGTAAATTTTAGCGATGAGTTACCTGCAAGCATTATTAAAAATTCCGTTTTTACTTTTTTTTTATTTATCCATGAGACTAGCAAGCTTAGCTTGCATCTTGAATGAAGTGCTTTTTAACAGGAGAAAACATGCGCTTGAATTTGGAGCCGGTATTTCAACTATACTTCTAAGATGTTTAGTAGCTCAACAATAAACAGAAGCTTGATATCCGGCATTTCCATTCATAAAAGAACGGCTATCGGGAAATTCAATTGTTTACCAGGATGACGCTGAACTGAACGGTGAGAAATATATCATAAAAAATGGGAGCAAGAATTTGATGTAAAGTTTTCTGTCACAGGTAAAACCAAGGCTTATTATAACTAAGGAAAGGGTTTTAATCCGCAGACAGGAAAGTATTATTTAAATCCGGCAGATTTGGCCCGTTCGGTATATAACGAAAACATCAATCCAGGTCGGGGACTTATGAAGACAGATGATGTTGACCCCCTAAAAACCATTAAGGCTTTATAAGAAATTCTATTCATATTTGACTAATTTCCGACCCTCTGATTCTAGCCGAAAATCATCGGAGCATAGTCAAGTTTGAAAGAGAAGAGATGCATGGCGGATATGTTGGCTGGACATATTCTTTAAAGAAGATATCAGAAGAACTAAAATAATTATGGTTGCGCCAATCGATAGTAAAAAAGGAATTATTCCTTTGTGATAATTGGAAATTATACTATAAAACGATGACCCTTAAAATAAAGAGTTTCATTTGTAATCTATGTTTATTTTATACTAATGGAGGCCAAAATTGAAATTGACCTTCATTGGTATTTTCAACTCTATGCATTCTCCGTTTTATTATAAACTTTGATTATTGAATAAGTATTAAAAATCCCTACTGCCGACATAATCAGGAATAATATGATTTTAATAGAAATGTAATCTCTTAAAAAGAAGAGAGAAAACATAAACAACAGGAAAAACAATAAATTTTCAATCACATATTCGATTAGATTTATTGGGTAGTAGTGACCCCTATGCTTGGTTTTAGCCCCTAATATGTATCCTCCAAACGTAAGTATTGGTACTGTTGCTAATATCAACAATGAATACTGTTGCTTTTCATAGAAGTATAGAGCCACAGAAACAGATAGAAGCAGAGCAATTATCCCCCAGAAAAGTTTTCCAGCCTTTCTTAATTGTCTATCATTCATTTTTAAAATCTCCTTTTAACTGATCTTCTATTCTGTTACTAAACATAACCAAGTTATGAACCAATAAAAATAAATTCAGGAGCCGATTTTCGTAAATAAAATTTCGCCCTAACCTTGCCATAATGAATGTAGCCATGGTTCCTATATATATGATGACGTCAGCTCCATCAATATGAATACTCTTTAGTTAAAAAAAATAAATTGGCTATCACGCGATACATAGGCGAATAGACGCTGCAAGCAGACTAAACAGCGGTAAAGTAAACTTTAGATATTTTTTTTAGAAACGATAGTTTATCATTTTTGATCCGGAGAGTCTTGTATACGATATTTATAAAAACGAAAAATAAAAAGACATAAAAAGCCAAAAGCTGCGACTACACTAAAAACAAAAGCCAAATTATTATTATGAAAATGTTTTATGGCTCCATAAATAGACAAAATAATAAGAAGTGATAATGAAATAAGTTTTCGTTTGATTGTAATATAATCCATATCCTTCATCTTTTTGATTTAACATAATAATGAATTGTATTGCTCAGCAAACGTTCGGTTAGAAGACAATTATAAGTCTTCTAACCGAACTATAGTTAATGGCTTATGACATACAAAATTCGGCGTATCCATACATTCCTCCGAAAATGATTCCAAGCACAGTTCCCCCGCCGGGTTCATCGCCAGTTCCTGCAAGAGCGCCTAAACCAGCCATTCCTACTGTGCCTAAGGCACATCTTAACCAATTCCCACCTTCAATCATTTCCATATTTTCTAACGTCATTTCCTTCATAATAACTCCTTGATATGAGTTTGTATTTATGTTATCCACTGGCCAGTTATTTTTAACTTAAAAAATAATTTGATACTGTCAATAAAAAAATTATTATAAATCATAAGGAAATAAATAATTAATAATGTTTTATATACATATAATTAATGAGTAATAAATATGAAATAAAAAATTTTTATAACAATTATTTATACATATTAATTACTGTAGTATTTATCTATATAATTATCGGATTAATTACTTCGAAATACATAATTACCGATCAATTATATTATCATACACTATCCGAGCAGTTAAGTTATAATCAAATCCATACTTTATTGCATCTTCGTCATCAATATGCGTGGATTGGTTATGTGCTGATACCTATTCTCATTTTACTTAAAGAAAGTTATTCTGCTCTGTCCATTACAATTGGATTAATACTTTTTGGAGTTTATACAAATTTTAAAACGGTATTTAAAGCCGCTTTAGTAGGAGAATTTGTGTTTGCAATTGAAGGAATATACCGCGTTATCGGATTGTTATGGTTTGTTGATGTGAAGACTACAAAAGATATTGCATTGTATTCACCGCTTTCTATCCTTGGATTGTTTAATAAACATAAAGTCGTCTCCTGGCTGGTTTATCCACTGCATACTCTGAACCTGTTTGAACTCTTTTATTGCTTTGTTGTGGCCTGGGTGCTGTCAAAAAGTTTGGATGAGAATTACACAGAAATACTTTCTGATACGATCATTTCTTATGGTGCCGGACTGATATTATTAATGGTAACAGTCATGTTTTTATCACTGCAAATTAGTGCCTGAATGAGTTGTTTATGAATTTAAGAAAAAAAATAGCTTTAGCAGTTTTAGGGCTTTCTATCATATTGCTCGGTTTTATGAGTATAAGAATAGGACAGAATATTTCTTACAAAAAGATGATTGCCCAAAGAATACAAAAAATACCAAATATGATCGTTGTTTCTCTTGAGTATGGTAAAAAAGAAAAAATAGCTCAATTTTTGTCAGATAGTCCCTTGGTCCTGGTGTATTTTAATACGGATTGTCATTTTTGCCAGGGCGAAATAAAAAACCTTGAAGATCATTATAAATTATTGAATGGTTTTGACTTTTTATTTATTTCGAGCCAATCCTCAATAAAAATAAAGAAATTCATTACGGATTATCATTTGGCAAGTTTTCCTAAATGGAATGTGATGCAGGATAGTCTGCATCTTTTTAAAAAAATATTTGGTACAAATATCTATCCGAATACCTATATCTATGGTTCAAAAGGGTTGCTTATTAAACACTTTAAAGGCGAGACCAGTGCCAAGGCTATAAATCGGGTTTTAAAAAAAGAAGAGTAACTAATTCAGCTGAAAAATTTGTCTGAATAATAAAGACTCAAATGAAAGGGAACATGGGAAAAGAGATAAAGAAAAATTCCATCTCAATGAAGAAAATTAAAAAATGTTTTAGGCATCAAAGAGATCATTCGGATTGTGGCGTTGCCTGTTTATTAATGATCATCCGTTATTTTGGAGGGGAATCGAGGCTGGAAAGACTTCGTGAATTAAGCGGAACCAATAAACAGGGGACTACTCTTCTTGGTTTATATCAAGCTGCTATGAAAAATGGACTAATGGCAGGTGCATTTGAAGCGGATATATATCATCTAAAAAAGTTGGATAACCCTTGCATCTTCACGTTATTAAAAATGAGCACTATCAACATTATGTTGTTTGCTATGGGTATGAAAAAGGTTCTTTCATTATGGCAGATCCGGCCGATTCAGTAAAAAAAATGAAACCTGAAGAACTGGATTCTATCTGGTATTCAAAAGCACTTCTGGTACTTGAACCGGATAAATCATTTAAAAAGAGAAAGCTGGTTCTGAAGGAGAAAATTCATTGGTTTAAACAATATTGTTGAGAAAGACCTGAATATTCTGGGTTTAGCATTGGCAGTAGGTATAATTATTTCCATTTTAAACTTATCCACAGCCATCTTTTCACAAAAGCTGATTGATAATATCCTTCCACATGGGAAAATCTCTTAAACTGGTGGTGGGCCTGTCTCTTTTAGGTTTTCTTCTCTGGTAAAAAACGGACTGACTTATATTCGAAGACTCTTTTTGATTGATCAGAGCCGGGATTTCAATAACCGGATCATCAAATATTTTTACGGTAAAATCCTTCGTTTGCCCCAATTATTCTTTGATAGCCGGAAATCGGGTGATCTGATTGCCAGAATGTATGATATTTCCAGAGCTCCAGCAAACCATCACCTATCTGATTGGTCAGGTTATGATCCATGTATTGATTGCTATTTCCTCAATAGTGTTTATATTTGCTTATTCGCTCTCTACGGGCTGGATTGCATTATCCTGCATCCCGTTTTATGTGTATTGGTTCTTTATTATAAAAACCATTCTCGAAGCTGAAAGGGGAGTGATGGAGGCTCATGCGCTGAATGAAAGTAATTATATTGATAGATTCAGGGTTCGCAACCATAAAAGTCGGAAACAGGGAATCATTTTTCTCGGACATAACAGCAATGTCTATGGATTTTTTCAGGATCGAGATTTACCAATTGGGCAAAATAGGAATCACTTTAATTTTTTTGCCGAAACCATAGGGGTGTTGCTATTACTTATGGTCTTAGGCTGGGCCTCGTACCTGGTTATATCAAAAATAATTATGGTGGGTGTTTTGGTTGCCATATTACAAATGGCAAGCCAGCTGATTCCATCCATTAGAGAATTGGTTTTAACAAATATCAGACTGCAGGAAGCCCGCGTGGCCTTTGAACGGATGTATGAATTCACCTCGCTCGAACCAGAATATGACGCCAAAAACAACAATAATTAAACGCTGATGCATTTTGAGAGCTTGAAGTCTGAGCAAATCTTTCTTTTAGATTTCCTGGATCGAAAATCCTTGCTTCAGGAGGTATCTCTTTCTGTTAAAAAGGGTGAAATGATTGCATTGTTGGGGGAGAGTGGTTCCGGGCAAAACGACCACGTTTAAAATCTTGCAGCATTGTATGAGCCGGAAACAATCAACTCTTTTGTCAATTCAAATACAAAGTTGGAATGAAATTCTATACACCTTCCTGGAGGAAACTTATAGCAGCTGTTCCCCAGCATGTGAAAATTTTTAATGGAACGCTGCTCGATAATATATGTTTGGGAAATACCAAAAGTCAAATTCGAACTATTATTACATTTTGTAAAGAACATGAAATCTCGGAACAATATTTTATGAAATTTCCCGCAGGGATATGCTACGCAACTTGGGGAGGATGGAATAAATATTTCCGGGGGACAAAGACAATTGGTCGCGTTTGCACGGGCTTTATATCAGCAACCACAATTATTATTACTTGATGAAGTAACTTCAGCCATGGATCGTGAAATGGAAAATCACATTTTCCAACTTTTAAATGCGTTAAAAGAGAAAATGGCCATCATATTAGTCACCCACCGCATTCAAAGCGCTAAATTTGCCGATCGCATCTACATCATCGAAGATGGAAAAACGGTTACCCAGGGAACGCCCGCTGAATTAAGCAAAGGCGACAATCTCTTCTCCAAATCTCTCCGCGACGCCGTGCTTCTCTGAAATCAGAAAATATTCCGGCCAAGCACACTATTCACTACTCAAATATCACTGATTACGACTCGTTTGTCCGGATCTCAAAACTGATACCGTCTACTTCGGAGTTGGAAACGAGTTCGATAATCCAGTTTTGTGCCTGTGCGGCGATGCTCGCTTTCGTTAAGCCAAGCCCCATATTTCTGGATTTGGTAGAATAAAAGGGATAAAACATTTTCAGTGTAAAATCGGAAGGTATGGGCGTTCCGAAGTTGGTCATCAGGCAGCGTCCGTTTTCATAGGTTTCAATAATAATATCGGTATTGGCGCTTCGGTCGTGCTCCAGGGCGTTATCGAGCATAGCATCAAATATCGTTTTCAGCAAACCGCGGTCGGCCATCAGTTTTTCATTTTCGGCATAATCAAAGATATGAACCCTCTCACGCTCATGTTTTGGATAATCGTCCAGGGTAATTTGAATCTGTTCAGCTAATGAAACCGAATTGGAATGGGCAACTTTTTCATGACTCAGCTCTTCCATCTCGTCCAGTAAGCCGGACATCTCGTGCAATCCGCTCATGATGGTTTCCATATAATGCTCGTTGATACTGTCAGTGTTGGCTTTCAGCAGGTCAACAAAACCCATAACGCCGGTTAGCGGTGAACGATAGCGATGTATGAGCAGTGTCGTCATCTCTCTGACCACTTCCAGCAAGTCGGGCGGTATTTGCGAATTCATAGCTTTAAAATTCTGTATAGAAATCGATTCAATACCTGTATAAAGATCGGAAAACGGTTTGAATGACGGAGCTTTTACAGGCAGTGAACCATTCGACTTATTTTGAACCACTCTATAATCTGTATGAGAGCAGAAATCATTCCATAAAATATTGTTACTAATGTTATTATACGAATCTTCCGAATTATTAGTAACAGGTGTAAGAGATTGATGTAAACTCATGTGCATTTCTAATCGTTTTACCGGATTCATTTTATTAATGCAATGGAATGATTCCATTGTATGAGCGTTCACCCCCAAACCAAACGAATCGATAGATCGTAAATCCATTTATAAACATTGTGCTGGGGTACTTATCAACCGGAAACGGAGAATCTTAAATATTTTTTTTCATTTTGACGCCTTTTCCACCCTGTGGAAAAAATTGCCTGTATCCCTTCAAACCCAATCCGGAAATTTGCCCCGTAAGCCCTATCTCAAATAATGTTCGTTTGTGGCATGACAATTGCTTGTATCCATGATGAAGTTCAACCCGAACATTGTGCTTTTATGAAATTAATTGATAGTGCTCAAACAAACCTGTTAGCAAAAGCGCTGGATGTTTATTCACTCCGGCAAAAAGTGACAGCGGCGAATATTGCGAACCTCGATACCCCCGGGTATTCAAGGAAAGAAATTTCTTTTGAAGATAAACTGCGGGATGCCGAGTCTCTTCCGGCATCATCCGAAAAGCTGGATAACGTAGAGCCAAGCCTGGTTGATACGGGTGAAAAGCCTAAGATGGAGGAGGAATTACTCAATATGGCCGACACGCAAATTCGTTTTCAATTGGTGAGCAAAGTATTACGTCAGAAATTTGACGAATTGAGAACAGGAATAACCGGTAATCCCAGATAATAGAGTTTAGCTGATGAATATCGATCATTTATTTTCCGTATTTAAGACCGCTGCCCAGGGCTTGTCTATTCAGCGCGAAAACATAGCCATTGCATCGGAAAATATTGCCAATGCAAATACGACAAGTACTGCGAATGGTGGCCCATACAAACCAAAAACAATGGTTCTCACCCAGGCTTCGCCGGACGATTTCCAGTCGGTTCTGAGTGGAAGTGGATTAAAATTGCGTACTACCAGCGCCAACCAGTATTCGTCCCCGGATATCCTTGCGGATAATAAGACACCCGAAGATTTGGGCCCCAAAGCAAAAGTCATCGAACAGAATAAATTCCGCTACGAATATGATCCTAATAACCCTGATGCCGACGAAAACGGAATGGTTAAGTATCCGGCAATAGATATGGTAAAAGAAATGACCCGCATGGTGGGAGCCAATCGTTTGTACGAAGCCAACTTAAGTGTCATTGAAGCGGAAAAGGAAATTGTTAAACAGTCCCTGCAAATCTAGTAATGAAATATGATGAATCTGGACAAAGTAAACTCATTTGCCAAATTTTATGAAACGGGAAAAGCTGTGCCAAACCGGACAGCCGAGGCTAAATTCAAGGGTTCTTCCGGCCTGGATGATGCCGAAAAGTCGATGATTAACAAAACTTTTCCTGAAGCGAAAAACAACGCGCTCAATTTGTATCTCTCCGACGGACATTCCCACACAGAACAACCGGATTCCAAAGGGAATCGCATCGATTTCAGAATCTAAGAATGTGGTATTAAGACTATGATTATCAATCCAGCGGACCTCAAAATAAATCTTCAGAAACCCAATGAAGTTTTAGGTAACCAAAAGAAAATTCTTGGCACGAATGAAGATGGCTCAACTTTTGGCGACTTAATCAAAAATGCTATTCATTCAGTCAATGATGCACAGAAAAATGCCGACAATATGGTAACCGATTTCGTCAGCGGTAAAACAGATAACGTCCATGAAGTAATGATTTCGATGCAAAAGGCACAGCTGAGTTTTCAGCTCATGACGGAAATACGGAACAAAATAGTCGACACCTACCAGGAACTGAGCAGAATGCCGATGTAATCTGAATAATAAGAATGAACAGATTTTTAGATGCCATAAAATCCTTTTTCCAGCCTTTGAGTCCAGCTCAAAAGGTGTTGTTTGGAATCCTGAGCGTAGGCCTTGTCGGGGGACTTCTCCTTGTGCTGACCTGGGCGATGAAACCTGATTACACCATTTTGTTTGGTTCGCTTTCGCCTGATTCTGCTCAGTCTATCGTAACGGAACTGGAAAAATCGAACGTGCCGTACCAGCTGGCAAATAATGGTACCGCGATTATGGTTCCGCGCGACAATGTGTATAATCTGCGGTTGAAGTTTGCTTCCGAAGGCGATGTGAGCAGCAACGACAACAAGGGATATGAGCTGTTTGATAATAACACGCTGGGGATGACAGATTTCATGCAAAAAGTGGACTGGAAGAGAGCACTGGAAGGTGAATTAGTACGAACCATTAACAGCCTGGACGAAGTGGAATCGTCACGTATTCACCTGGTACTGGCCGAACGGTCGCCTTTTGAACAAAACACCGTAGAGCCCTCAGCTTCGGTATTCCTGAAGTTAAAACCCGGCCGTTCTCTTACCAAAAACCAGATTGAAGGAATTGCCAGCCTGATTGCGGGAAGCGTCCCGTCTCTGAAACCTGATAATGTGGTGATCCTGGACCAGAAAGGAAACCGTATTTCGGACGATGCGCTTAACAATTCAAAATACGCTTCTTCTAATATGCAGATGAAGATTCGTAAGGATATGGAATCGTATCTGACGCAAAAAGGCCAGTCGATGCTCGACCAGGTGCTTGGCCCGGGAAACAGCATCCTGCGCGTATCCACCGATCACAATTTTGATCATATCGTCAAAGAATCGAACCTGATAGATCCGGAAAGCCGGACTGTCATTTCCCAGGAAAAGCGTACAAATCGCAATAATAACCAGTCGTCACAGCCAATTTCGATGAGCCAGGGTTCGTCCAATCAAAAAGTCAATTCAGTAACAACAGCCTCCAAAGACAACGCTGAGACCATACAGGTTACAAATTACGAAGTCGACAAAACGAACGAGAAGCTTGAAAAACCAATGGGCGAATTGACCCGCATCAGTGCATCGGTACTTCTTAATTATAAAGCGGTACAAAAAGCGGGTAAAAATGGCAAGACAACCACGGTCTACGAGCCGCATACCAAAGAGGAACTGGCCCAAATAAAAGAAGTGATGACCGGAGCGCTGGGAATTGATTTGAAACGAGGTGATCAAATCACTATCACCCAGATGAAATTCCAGAATCCTGATGACATGCCGGGAAATCAAACCGGGTTACAACCGACTTCGAGCTTCGATATTTTCCGTTGGGTATTAGTGGCGTTGTCGGTTATCGTTGCAGGAATCGTGGTTTTCGGCTTAACTAAGAAGTTCAATCCGGATAAGACACCATTCCTGGTTCAAACTAATATTTCTTCGTTACCTCAAACCGACACCGGGCACATTCTGAGTGAATATCAAACGGAGGGTCAGGATGACATTTATAAGAACAAATTAAGCGAAGAAGCTCAGAAACAGCTGGAAGAGAAAAATGATATTACCAACGAACTGACAAACTTCATTACAGGCAATACCACACAGGTTTCAAATGTGATACATAGCTTATTGGCCGAGGATAAAAAATAGATTAACAGACTAGAATGGCGGCAAAGACTCCCAATATTATCAATGATTTTTCGAAACTGACGAATACGCAAAAAGTTGCGATTCTGCTCATTTCGCTGGGTGTGGAACAGGCATCTATACTGCTCAAAGAGTTGCGTGACGATGAGGTCGAGAAGATCACTTTAGAGATTGCTCATATGGATAATATCAGTGCCGCAGTCGTTGATGAAGTGATGAAGGAATTTCATGATCTTCTTGAGGCCAAACAGTTTATCGTGGAAGGAGGTATCGAATATGCACGGAGCATTCTTGAAAAATCCAAGCAAAAAGAAGAAGTAATAGCTTTGTTGAAAAGGTTGGAGAATGTGACGGGAAATGATGCTTTCGGGATGTTTCAGGAAAATGATGTGGCACAGATCGTTCAGTTTGTTCAGAATGAAAATCCACAGATTGCGGCTGTTATACTGGCACATCTGAAACTTGAAAAAGCGGCGGAAATTCTTTCCCATCTGAAAGAAGATTTTCAGGGCGAGGTTTCTTATCGCCTGGCAACGATGAATAATATTTCTACCGAGGTCATTAGTGAAATTGAAGAGGTGATACAGGAGCAGATGAGCAGCCTGTTTTCTGAACGGGACAATGTTAACCGGGGTACATCCGCCCTTGCCGATATCCTCAATGAAGCCTCAATTTCCACGGAGCGTACGGTTTTGGAAAACATTTCCAAGCGCAATAAAGAGCTGGCCGAAGAGATCAAAAACCAGATGTTCCTTTTCGAAGATATTGTCATTCTCGAAGACCGGTACATTCAGCTTATTCTTTCTAATGTGGACAAAAACGATCTCGTCCTGTCCTTAAAAGGTGCAGATGAAATGCTGAGCAACAAATTCCTCAAAAATATGTCGACCAGAGCCAGTGATATGTTCAAAGAAGACATGGAAGCCTTGGGGCCGGTGCATATCAAACAGGTTGAAGAAGCGCAGCAAAGGGTTATCAAAAAGATTAAAGAGCTGGATAGCCAGGGGCAAATTTCTACTCGTAAATCAAACAGCAATGAGGTAGTGATCTGAGTGATTCTGATATGATTGGAAACGGTAAAATAATCAACAACGATACGCTGAATTCGAACGGTCAAAACTGGACAAGGTTGTCGTATGAAATGTTATTCCAGGAAAAACCGTCAAGGAACAACGGCTACAAAACCAACATTGAAGTCAATGAATTACTAAAAGAGAATGACCTGGAATGGGAAGCCCGGTTGGAGGAGGCGAAACAGCAGGCACGCGAAGAGGCCCTGAAAGAGGGCTATTCAGAAGGGAAAAAAGATGCTCTGAATGAAGTGAAACAACACCTGTTACCAATCAGAGAAGCTATTGCCGATGTTGACGGGCGAATAAACAAGCTTATGAATGAGTTAAAACCACATTTGGCCAATCTTGTCTTTAACCTTACGGAAAAGGTGCTTGAGGTACCTGTTTATAACGAGGATTTGCAACACCGGGTTGGTGAGGAAGTGCATAAAATCCTGGGTGAAATTGAAGAGGGAACAAAAATAAAAATCGCTGTTTCACCGGAAGATTATCAAATAATCAGCGATTTGACAAGTTCAGGCGACTTGTTGAAAAAGACAGATATCCACTACGATAAATCCCTGAACCCTGGTGAATATCGTATCGAAACCCGTTACGAGTTGATAGTTAAAAACTTCCGGAAGATGCTGAATGATCTGAAGGAATCGACCGCATTATCCGAATCTTTAAATCTCTCAAAAGATGTTAGCCTACATTAATGAAATCATAAAAGAGACTAACAAAGTCAATTGCCGTCCAACGAGATACGGTAAGATCTCTTCGGTTATTGGTACGGTCATTGAAGCGACGGGATTACAGGCTTCGGTGGGAGAACTCTATGTGATCCATGCTCCCGGAGATAATAAAGTGATGGCCGAAGTGGTGGGCCTGAAGGATAAATACACGCTCCTGATGCCACTTGATCGAATAGAAGGTTTGAAGACCGGTTGCCTGGTTGAGGCTATGTCCCATTCTCTGACTATTAATGCCGGAGACTCATTGCTCGGACGCGTGGTTGATGCGAACGGCGTTCCTATTGATGGTAAGGGCCCGCTGGCTGATACGGTTCCATTTCCGGTTCACAATGATCCTCCCGGCCCGCTGGAAAGAGAAAATATAGAACAAATGATCTATACCGGAATTCGCGCTATTGATGCCTTTAACAGTATTGGCGGCGGACAGCGTATGGGAATATTTGCTGGTTCCGGTGTTGGTAAAAGTGTGACGATGGGCATGATTGCCCGGCGTTCCACAGCGGATATCAACGTGATTGCCTTGATCGGTGAGCGGGGCCGTGAAGTGAAAGAATTCATCGAAAATGTTTTAGGCCCGGAGGGAATCGAACGCTCGGTCGTAGTGGCAACGACCTCCGACAAAGCAGCTATGAGCCGGGTGAAAGCTGCCTTTACAGCCACGGCAATTGCCGAATATTTCAGAGATCGCGGAAATAATGTGATGCTCATCATGGATTCGGTTACCCGTGTGGCGATGGCCCAGCGTGAAATCGGGCTGGCATCCGGGGAACCGCCGACCACAAAAGGATACACACCCAGTGTTTTCGCCTTATTGCCCAAGCTGCTGGAACGGGCCGGACGTACCGAAAAAGGAAGTATTACCGGTTTGTATACCGTATTGGTGGACAATGACGACATGAATGAGCCGATCGCTGATGCCGCCCGATCTATTCTGGACGGACACATCGTTTTATCGCGGAAGCTGGCTCACAAAAACCACTATCCCGCTATTGATATCCTGGAAAGTATTTCCCGTGTAATGCCCCAGATCATCTCCAAAGAAGAGCGGCAGGTTTCACAGCGAAGCCGGGAATTGCTGGCTGTTTACAAAGAAGCGGAAGATTTGATCAATATCGGGGCCTATGTTAAAGGATCGAATCCGAAAATTGACGAATCCATTAGTAAAATCGACCATTTGAACCAATTTCTGCGCCAGGATATGAATGAAAGTGCCGCCGGGCCTGAAATATGGGAACGTCTTTCGGGGATTGCCGAAAGTCGGGCTGAAGGAGGTAAACAGTGAAATTCAGGTTCAAATTAGAGACGGTTTTGAAAATCCGTGCTCACGAAGAGAATATGGAAAAACAGCGTCTTGGACTGGCGTTAAATGAATGGCAGGCATTAAAGGAGCAACAGAAGAATTTGGAAAGTTCATTAACGGATGTCCATTCGCAATTTATTCAGCATTCGGAATTAGATATGGTGAAGATGAAACAGTATTACGGATTCATCCACGACCAGCATGCAACCATTAATAAACTCGACCATGAAATGGAAACGGCCGAAGAGAAAGTAAACGAACAAAGAAAACGGTTGCTTGAGGCCAATAAAAAAACACGCATGCTCGAGAAGCTGAAGGAAAAAGAACGAATGAGATACCGCCAGGATCTAGAAAGAACAGAGCAGTTTGAGCTTAATGAAATAGCAACACAACGATTCAATCGAACAAACTAAAAAAGCATGAATACAAAGAATATACTGATAGGAGTAGGGGCACTTATCGGCGCTTTTCTGATTTCGGCTGTGATTTCATTTTATATCTACCCGGTTATACACCCGGAAGTGAAAAAAAAGAAAGAAGATCAGTCTAAAAAGGAAATAGCACAATCCGATTCCGTAAAAAACATCAATCCTGAAGTTCGAAAATTGACGTTGCGTATCTCTCAGCTACAAATGAGCAATGATACTTTAAACCATCTTACTACCAGTCAATCTACTCAAATTGATTCCTTACAAAGTTTGCTGGACATAAAAAGCAAACAACTGGCTCAATTGCAAAAAAACGTAGTTGTAAAGCAAAATCAGAACATAGAGGAAACTGTTAAAAGTGTTTTAAATCTTGATGAAGACGCCCTCTCGCCCATTGTTAACAAATTAAGCTACAGTGAGTTGCTGGTACTGTATAAAAAGGCGAGCAGTATGCAGAAAGAGAAATTATTAAAATCGCTGAATTCAGATAAAGCCGCAGAAATATTAAAAAAAGTCATGTCATGAAAATGAATCTGAACCAAATAGTGCAACAATTCGAATCGGCAGTAGCGGGTACGAAAGCAAAAAGTTCAGCTACGGGTAAGGTGGCTTCCAAAGAAACTTTGTGGAAAAGTTTTTTGGAACAATTTCCCGGCCTCGGAACTGCAGTCCTGGAGAATGGGAAAGCAGGGTTACAGGTGCCGAAAATCAAATTGCAGAAACAGAATGCCGGCAAAACGCAATCCTGGTCGATTCCTATTAATGATGTGGCCCCTGCTGAAGTCTCCGTGGCGTCAGCAAAAAACGACCTGGTTGAAACGCCCAAAACAGTGAAAAAGGATTCTGAAACAGATTCCCGGGTGGTAGATACTTCAAAAGGACAAAATGCGGTTCTGGCAATGCTGGCCGACAAAAAGGCCAATCTGAAAGCCGATAAGAAAAAAACAACTGACAAAGAGTCGAAGATTAATCCTGTTTCCCCAAAGGATGTTCCGGCCACACCCAAAATCGCTGTTCAGAACGAACCTTCTGTTCCGGTTGTCAAGGCCTCCCCTGCTGCACCGGGTAAAGAAATCAAACAAGAGATTAAAGTTAATGGCCTGAAATCTGAGCCGATATCAAAGCAGCAAAATGAGAAAACGGCCGTCGCCGAAAATGATAAAAAGGTTATTAAGGAAGGATTTAAAGAATTAAAAACGCAGATCGCTGATAAGAAACAAGGTCCGGAGCCATTAAAAGCTCCGGTACATACAAAAGAAGAACCAGCTTCAAAAAGTCTGATTGGCACAGGAGTTTCAAAGCAGGTAACATCCAACGAGCGTGAGCCGAAACCAGTTGCGCCAAAAGATATTACAGAACTGAAAACGGATGTCTACAAACCGCATAATCAGGCTCGTAAACCCGTCGAAGAACCGAATAAGAATGATAAAAAGGTTGAAAATAAGCCTTCCCAAACGGTTCAAAAAGATATTTCTCCGGATACCAAAACTAATCTGAAAAAACTTTCCGATTTGCCCGGTGTCCAGCATCATATCGTGGAACAAAAGACGGACGCTCAGAAACCTCCCCAGCCGGTGAATCATCAAAACAAAATGTACGATAAGGCGGAGTTTACAAAACAGGTTTCTGAAATAGCGGTTAAACCGGAAAATGCCGCCGAGAAACCGGCCACTAAAAATTCATCGCCCGTAAATGTCGAAAACAAAGTACAAAACCAGGTACATGAAGCGGTTGAGGCCATAGAAACCGGGCAAATAAAATCCGGGAAGAAGGAAGATCGGTCCGGCCGGAACCAAAGCGATATAAATTTTGCAAAAACGGATAACCTGATCAATGCGGAAGGGTTCAAACAAAATGTTTCTTCTAAGATTGTCCAGGTTGTTCAAAAACAAATATCCTCAGGAAAACCCGGCCAGTGGACCCAATGGCAGCAACATAAATTCATCATGGACGACGGCAAATCAATCAACCTCGCGATGAAACAAACGGATGGAGTCATTCATCTTCAGCTTGGTTCAAATAATTCCGAAATGAATCAAATGCTTCAGCATCATATCCAGGATATCAAAGTTCATCTGCAGGAGCATTTTAAGCTGGAAATCGATCTGCAGTTTCAGAATACAGGATATCAGGGACAGGGAAATAATGGAAATACCAATCATCAACAAACGGCAGCTCCGGTGTATAAATCCTCCGGCCCTTCGGCCGGATCGTCTGTACGAACGGCGGTTGTTTCGGAATCACCTGCATCTGTTCGACATCTCGGTTTTAACCGGAACGAATGGACAGGATAACTCAAAAATAACAATGTTATGAGTGTAACAGGTGTCAATTCACAAACAAGTACTCCTGTGTCGCCAGCTACGGCGGCTTCGGGTACTGCTGTGAGTTCACAAAAAACGATGGGCAAAAATGAGTTCTTGCAACTCCTTGTTGCCCAAATGAAAAATCAAGATCCGATGAACCCGTTAAACAGTACCCAGTTTGCAACACAGCTGGCTCAGTTTAACTCGGTGGAGCAACTCATCAACCTGAATAATGGCGTTCAGGCATTGACGAACAGTCAAAATATGATGAGCACCGGCCTTACTAATACGATGGCCGCGTCCATAGCCGGAAAATCGGTGAAGGCCATTTCGGACGCCGTATATCATACATCCGGAAAATCGACAGACCTGCATTATCAACTTGCCGGTCCCGCTTCTGGTGTGACCATAAGCATCAAAGATGCCGCGGGAAATACGGTTCGAAGTGTCGATTTATCGAATATCGGCAGCGGCGAAAACTCGTGGACCTGGGATGGCACCGACAACAAAGGCCATAGTGTTCCGGAAGGGCAATATAAAGTGGTCATCGATGCCAAAAACGGTACGTCATCCGTTAGCGCCAATCCATTGATTGAAGGTACGGCCGACAAAGTTCGCTATTCCAGTAATGGAGTGGAACTGGAAGTCAATAATGTATACGTCAATCTGGGCAATGTTTTGGAAATCGGTGAACAAAAATCATCGTCATCATAACAAGAGCAAAGGTTAGGAATAATGAATATTCAACACCTGACTGGACGAATAAATCCCGGAACTCTTTCTCAAAACGAGAATAAGAAATCGACCCTGGCACAGGCGCCGAATGGTGATTCATTTGCTCAGGTTCTTGAAAAAGTTTCGGATCAAAATAACGGGTTGCAATTTTCCGGCCATGCCATAAAACGTTTGGAAGAACGCTCAATCAAATTGGGAGAAGCGGATGTCCGGCGTATATCGAATGCTGTGAATCTGGCTGAACAAAAAGGAAGCAAGGATTCGCTCATTCTGGATGGAAGCCGGGCCTATGTTGTCAACGTCCCCAATAGAACCGTTGTAACCGCTATGGATATGATGGAGTTACGGGAACGGGTATTTACAAATATCGACAGCACGGTTTTTACAGCAGCTGGTTAAACAAGTAACAAAAAAAATATTACATCTAACAGAAAACATAACGGGCCGGACCCTTACGGGAAGCCCATTAACAGCTAACCGACAGCGGCTGTTAAACTTAGGAGGTTTATTATGTCATTTATGAATTCACTCAATTCCGGTATCAGCGGACTACGGGCTTTTCAAAACCAGATGGACGTCATTGGTAACAATATTGCCAATGTTGATACCACGGGTTATAAGTCGTCGAGCGTACATTTCGCCGAAATGCTGAACCAGCAACTAGGCGGTTCCAACCAGGGATCTGCATCTTCGCCATCGGCGGGCAACCAGGTTGGCTTGGGCGTTCGTATTGCCGCGATAGAACGTGATTTTGCACAGGGGAGCTTACAATCGACCGGAAGAACAACAGATTTGGCTATTGAAGGAAATGGTTTCTTTGTAGTGAAAGCCCAAAATCAAAATTTATTGACCCGGGCCGGAAACTTCTCGTTTAATAAAGAGGGGTATCTCGTCGATCAGTCGGGCAACCAGGTTCAGGGTTATGAAGCAAACAGCCAGGGTGTGATACAATCGGGCGGAACTACCAATGACATTAAAATAGATAAAGACAGTGTTTTTCCACCCAAGGCCACGGCTAATGTAAACCTTGCGGGGAATCTGAATGCGGACACCAGTTTGAGTCAGGTTGTTCAATCCACCAGCGGTTTAACGACGAGCAGCGGCAACCCGGCAACTTCGGCAACAGACCTGAATAGTCTCGCCCAGACCAGCAAAAGCCTGGTAAACGGCGATACCATTCAATTCGATATGACGATGAATGACGGTACATCAAAAACAGTGACCTATACCTACAAAACCGGTGATACTCTTGGTGACCTCGTTAATTCACTCAATACCGGGATCGGATCGAGTGAAGGTTCGGCTAGCCTGGTTGACGGTTTGCTTGTATTCCGTTCTGCCAAAATGGGCGACAGCCAGTTTGGTGTGAATAACGTGACAGTTAACGGAACCGGAAGTATTAAATTCCCGAGCTTTTCAGTTAATCAAAAGGGAAGTACGGGTTCTAAAACAGTCAGTTCAACTGTTTACGACGGACTTGGCCGTGCTCATACGTTATTGGTCAAATTCACACAAACCGATAACAATACCTGGAAGTATGATGCCAGTTTTGCCGATGGCGAAACTATTACCACGGGGCAGTCGGGAGCCATGACCTTCGACGAAGCGGGCAACCTGAGCAGTGCCGGTTCGCAGGATTTAAGTTTTAATCCGGGAAACGGAGCCAATCCGGTATCATTAAAACTTAATTTCGGAGACCAGAGCAATGGAACACAAATTACGCAGTATGCCGGTTTCGATTCCACCCAGGTAGCTTCTCAGGACGGGTTTACCCAGGGTAAAATGGAAGATGTGAAAATTGATGAGAACGGAGATATCACCGGAGTCTATGATAACGGACAGAATATCAATCTGGCACAAATAGCACTGGCAAATGTTCAGAATTCCGATGGACTGGAATCGCTTGGTAACGGACTCTACCGCGCAACCAATTCATCCGGTACACCGAATTTCAATACGGCTGATAACTTAAGCGGAACCAATGTTCGTTCGGGAGCACTGGAAGGTTCTAATGTTGATTTGGCGAAAGAATTCACGGAGATGATCACTTCGCAAAGGGCTTATCAATCCAATGCGCGGGTAATTACCACCGCCGATCAACTGTTGCAGGAAGCTGTAAATCTTAAACGATAATACGTAACAATTAAAGAGTCCCCCGCGACTAAACGGGGGGCTTCCTAAATCTGGAAGAATACATTGGATAAATCAGCATTATCTGGTTTCATTGCGGGTTTTGGCCTCGTAGTTTTTGCCATTGTGTCGCAAGGGAAACTATCAACATTTATCGATTTTCCTTCGTTTTTGATTGTGTTTGGAGGCGTCATGGCGACGGGCATGATTAATTTCGGATTTGATTCGGTGGTCACTGCCTTCAGCATTGTCAAAGAAGTGCTTACCGACAAGAAATATGATCTCAGGACAGATATTGAACTGATGAACATGTTTGCGCGTAAGGCAAGACGTGACGGCCTGTTGATGCTTGAAGATGATGTTCTGAATATTGAAAATCATTTTCTGAAAAACGGGTTTCAGCTTGCTATCGACGGGCTTTCCAAAAAAAGCCTGGAGAGCATTCTCAACGATCAAATTAAGAGTCAGGAAAGAAGGCTTGATAACAGTTTTTCCATTATGGATTCGATGGCGAATTATTCACCGGCTTTCGGAATGATTGGTACGGTCATCGGCCTAATCCTGATGCTTCAGAATATTTCCGATCCAAATTCACTTTCAACGGGTTTGGCCATCGCCTTAATAACAACCTTTTACGGGGCAATCCTGGCCAATTTGATTTTTACACCGCTGGCTGGGAAGATTTCCCACATCAGTGAACACGAAATGTCTCGATATGAAATGTTTAAAGTGGCCATCATGTCGATTGTTAATGAAGAGAATCCGCGAATCATGGAAAAGAAAATGTTGAGCTATGTATCGCCGGAAGATCGCGCTGAGTATACGCAATATTATGACAGTAAGGGCTATAGTAAGAAAAGAGAAGAACTACTCTACGAAAATTGGACACATCATCAGAATAATACATGGCAAAACCTTCTAAAAGTGCTGGAAACTGGCTGACCACATATAGTGACTTCATTACACTCATGATGATTTTTTTCATCGTGATGTATCACATGACAGCTGGTATTAAGAAAAAAAAGTTCGATATGATCATCGGTGCGTTTCAGGGAAGGGGTTCCGTGCTCAAGAACGAGTCTGTCATGAGTAGAAAAAAGGAATCAATTCAGCAAAAAAGTACAACAAACTGGAATAAACTTCAGAAGTATATCGATCAAAATAAGCTGAACGATCAGGTTCAGATTGATTTGTTGCCGGATGGAATTCGTATCATTTTAGGCGAAGCCCTTACATTCAACAGTGGTTCCGCCATCATTCTGGATAAATCCAAGTCCGTTTTGAACGAGATTGCCCAGCGTATGGATACGGACATTGGCGCAAATATAAGCGAGGTAGAAGTTGAGGGTTATACCGATAACGTTCCTATCTCATCAGACAATAAACAGTTTCACACCAACTGGGAATTAGGAGCTGCACGGGCTACATCTGTGCTGGAATACCTTATTGACCACTCGACAATTCCGTCTGATAAATTTCAGGCAACTACCTTTGGGCAATATCGCCCAATGTTTTCCAACAGTACCGAAGATGGCCGAAAAAAAAATCGTCGTGTTGAGATTTATATCCGATACAATTCTGCCGATAAGCATGATAACGGTAAACCGGATATGGTAAAAAAATTGATACAAGACAAACGATATGGCTCAAAAGAATGATATAGATGAAAAGGAACAGGCGGATACTGAGCAGAATGAAAAAGAGAGCGTAAAGGAATCATCAATTATTTCCAAAATCGGAAAAATTTTCCTGTTAGTTGTCGGTATTATTTTCCAGGTAATCCTAGCTTATTATGTTGTTGGGCATAACTACAAATCGATTCATAAATACCTTAATCCCGAAAAAAAGGTACCAGGGGTTTTTTATGAGATAAAAGATATAGTAGTGAATCCGGCGAATACAAAAGGCGAACGCTATTTACTTGTCTCTCTGGGAATTGAATTGAAGGATCAACAGAGCCTCGAGGTCATGAAAAACAGCAATCCGATCATAAGGGATCGGATTATCACGATACTTTCAAAGTATAGTGTCGGCCAGCTCAGCAGCTTCACCGGAAGGGAAGATTTAAAAAAAACACTTCTAAAAAAATTAAATCAGATTAAAACGGGAAACATGGTCCGGAATTTGTTCTTTACTGAATATGTAATGCAGTAACAGAACAATTTTTCTGGTATGGAGCCAACAAAGGAACAAGAAAATCCGGACGACATAAAGGATATCATTGAAGTCATCTCTGATGATGAAACACCAGCTGCGGCCATAGACGAGGTTCGCAATTATGATTTCAAACATCCGAAGCTGGTCAGCAAAGAGATTATGCGAATATTGCATAACATCCACGATGAGCTGGCCCGCAACCTGACAAGGATACTATCCAATGCGCTGGGATTGCGTGTGGAAATTATGGTATGGGAAATTGATCAGGTTGTGATATCGGAATACCTGAATTCGATCGACGCACCGAGCGTGCTTTACCTGTTTAAAATTGAGGAATACGACGACTGGGCCCTGATGGAAATCGACCCGGGTTTTTGCATGTTCCTCATCGAACGGCAAAGTGGCAGTGACGACGAGTTAATTGGCCCGAGACGTGGAATGACCCGCATCGAAGAGAAGATTCTGTCCAGGACGATAAACAAGATTCTGAATGAACTCTCGCAGGCATGGGCGGCGCATATAGGGTTTACCATCAAACAATTTACCTACGAGAGCAAACCCGAAAACATTCATACTATTCCGGCTGTTGAACCGGCGCTGGTTGTGGAATTGCAGGTCATAGTGGGTGATCAACCAGTAACGATGAATATTTGTTATCCCTACGAGCTCCTCAAAGATCCGATGAACAATTCGTTCTACAAGACGGATCGAAAAGTACCTAAAGAAACGTTGTCTCCCGAGCAGGTACAGGAATATAAAAAACATTTAAAGAATGTGATGGTGCCGATTCAGGCACTGTTGGGCCAGACCAATATCACGGTTCAGGAATTGTTTCAGCTTGAGGACGGAGACATTATTAAGCTGGATCAACAGATTGACGAACCCCTTCTCATAAATGTAAAGCAAAAAGGGCTGATAACCGGGTATCCGGGCGCTTTAAACGGGAAGCGTGCTGTAAAAATTTTTGATATTAACGAAGAGCTAAAAAAAGGAATCGATGGAACAGAAGTATAGTCGCCAGGATATCGTCGACGGTGTCCGGGAATATATAAAAGATGTTCTTAAGGGCAACAAGGCCATTGAGATAGAGGAAACGGTACTGAATGATTCCCCGGAATTATCTGATGTTTTGAAACAGGATCAATGGATATTTTTGTCAACAGGAGTTCAGCCTATCGGCCATGTTGGCGTCAACAGAAGCTGGATACCCGTTTTGTCACAGGCCATTCTGAATCTGGATAAGAGCGCTGCCGGTGAAGTAGCCGACGATCTGGTGAAGGAATTCGTAGGTTCAATGGTTTATTCTCAGCTTCCCGATTATGTAAAAGGCGATAAGGCGTTGAAAGATACCATGTCTGTCGTTAAGCAGGTACAATTAGAAAAAAGCCTCAAAGCTTCATCCTTCACGATTCTGAATTTTCATGTGTCCGGTAGTATGGATGGAGATGATCAAAATATTGATACTTCGCTGTTCCTGGCATTATCAGTGATGGAAGAACAAGATCAAAAATCAACGGTTTCCCTGTCCAAAAGTTTAAAAAGAGAGAAAGCTATGGCTAATACAGCAACAGATAGTGGGACAAAAGTGGAATTTGAAGAATTTCGTAAAGAAACATCCGTAAAAAATGACTATGAAGTGAGAAATATCGAGATCCTGAAAGATGTGGAAATGAATCTCTCTGTGGAATTAGGGAGAAAAGAGATTCCGTTAGGTGACATTTTAAAATTGGTAAAAGGTTCGGTAATTGAACTGGATAAAATGGCTGGAGAACCGGTTGAAATTTTGGTTAACGGGTCTAGAATAGCCCTTGGTGAGGTTGTTGTAATAGACGAACATTTTGGAGTTAGGGTATCGAGCCTGGTATCGGAGCGTGAACGGATGAAAAGCCTCGTCTGATGATCGATTTGAAGAATATCTCACTAGGCAGTGACCCTAAAAAAACATTAAAAGTAATGTTGTCGTTAGCGGCAACATTTTTGGTTCTATGGGTTTTTGTCCTGGCTCAAAATAATAATGACGGAGGACCGGCAGCCGGTACACCGCACGGACTTGTTAAAGTAGATAGTTTGCATATATCACTTAGTCCGGCAGCCGCAACTATTCCACAAAAAGAGAGCAGCAGCTTTTTTTCACGATCCCTTCCAATTGTAGTAATACTTGCAGTTGTGATGGCCGGGTTATGGTATTGGCAAAAGAAAAACCCGGTGAAAGAAGATGGTTTATTTACCATTGTTGGGAAGCAGCAATTGGGTGTTGGGCAGCAAATAACGGTTATTTTCATAAATGAAGAGTATTGGGTACTCAGTACTTCAGGCAAGGATATCTCACTAATGCACCGATATTCCAAAGAGGAATGGAATGGGAAAAGTCTCCTGGCTAATAAAGATGAATCGAATCGATTTCTTAAAATATTCACAGAGAAGCAGCAAGATTATGCCAGTTGAACTGCTTAAGAAAAGGCTATGGATCAGGAAAATTCTGATTATAGCATTTTTACTGTTGATTTTTACCGGGGCCGGTTATGCTCAATCCGGGACAACCCGGTCACTGTCGGGCTCTATTCCGCAGATTAATCTAAGTGTGAAGTCTCCTAAAAACGGGGAAGATTTTTCGGTTGCTATTCAAACGCTGATATTGCTGACAATTTTGACATTTGGTCCGGCATTTATCACTATGATGACCAGCTTTACCCGTATTGTGGTCGTTTTTTTCTTCCTGAGGATGGGTTTGGGAACACAGCAATCGCCCCCCAACCAGGTTCTTCTAGGACTGGCCTTATTCCTGACCATTTTTATTATGGCACCAACCTATAAGGAGATCAATAAACAAGCTATTCAACCCTATATAAACAACAAGATCACACAGGAACAGGCTTTAGACAACGCATCGGTCCCCCTGAAAAAATTTATGGTCAAACAGACCCGGGAAAAAGACCTGCTGTTATTCATGAACCTGGCAAAGGTGAATACCGTCAATAATATCAAAGAACTACCACTTTATGTGGTTGTGCCCTCTTTCATAATCAGTGAGCTCCGGATAGCATTTAAAATCGGGTTTTTAATTTACCTGCCGTTTATGGTTATCGACCTGGTTGTGACCTCCGTTCTTTTGTCGATGGGGATAATGTTTTTGCCACCGGTGATGGTGTCTCTGCCTTTTAAAATACTGGTGTTTGTGCTAACCGATGGCTGGTACCTGCTGGTCGAGTCCCTGATACGAAGTTTTCATTAATATAAAAGCTAAAGAAATGAATGCAGAAGTTGGAATTTATTGGATACAGGAAGCGCTGAAAGCGATCGTTGTATTATCATCTCCTATTCTTATTGGAGCCCTGGTCATTGGTTTGGTTATATCCATCTTCCAGGCGGCTACAACTATTCAGGAAATGACACTCAGCTATGTTCCAAAGATGGCTGTTGTCGCGATCATTTTGTTCTTCTTCATCAATTATATGTTGCAGTACATCGTGATATTTATGCAGAGGATATTTGCATTTATACCTACGATAGCACAATGAGTCTACGGGATAACAGTTAAATCAAGCGGGCATGAATGTCTTTTCGGTACCCTTTATCCTGGCGGGTTTTCTGATTTTTGTCAGGGTGAGTACGCTCGTGATGTCGGCTCCTTATTTTGGATTGTCTGTTTTTCCCGCACGTATTAAGCTGTTTTTTGCTATCGTATTAACGGTTGCTTTATATCCGATTATCCCCCTCCAAGGGACCGCCTTAGCAACTGACGCCACCTTTATTGAGGTTCTGATAGCCATTATAAAAGAAGTCCTTGTTGGCTTATCAATGGGGTTTGTCGGGCAGATCATTTTTGGTGGTGTTCAGTTAGGCGGAGAGCTTATTAGTTTTGATCTGGGTATAAGTTTTGGCAGCACCGTAGACCCGGTGACGCGGGGGCAAAACGGTGTAATTACACAATTTATGGTCCTGATTGGAATTTTCCTTTTTATTAGCTTTCATGGAGATACTATCTACATCAAAGCTCTGGCTGCAAGCTTTTCGATAGTACCCATCGGACACGCATTTCCCAGTCATACAGCGATTGATTTTCTGGAAATGACCATCCATCTATTTAAAATCGGAGTACAACTCGCCTCGCCCTTCCTTGTTGTATTGTTTTTCATGGATTTATCCTTTGCCATTTTCGGAAGGATTATGCCGCAGGCTAATATTTTTTATCTTGAATTACCGGTCAAGGTGGGCGTAGGTTTTGTGATCTTTTTGCTGATCACACCGTATATGCCGGCAACGTTTCAACATATTTTTGACAGCCTGTGGTACTACTTATCCCGGATTCTGAATACGATTGGCAGTTAAACGAAATTTCCTGACCTTGAATTACTATCATTTCTGCCGCAGATCCGGGGATTTCATTTGTTTGGAGATCCCGCATCGGAGTGCGGAATGACAACACGAAGTGAATTCTTCGTAAAGACACACCAGGCTGTTGGCCCTATGCACCGAACTTTTATACTGCTTTGGGATAAACCTGTGCTGGTATCTTTTCATCCCGTCTCCATTTTTTATTAGGCCTGGGACCCATTGTAAATACAATTTCTCCGCCATTTTTTTCAACAGAGGGCTTCCAATCATATATCAAACCGAATAGTATAAGTGGAACTATTAGTTAACGGAGAGTAAAGATCTTAACAATTTTCTCGGAAATAATTACGACGGACCAGGAAATATAAAATATCACTAGAAAGTGTATTAAAGAGAATGCCCGATTCTGCTAACTATTAATTGTTAACGGATCATTGTCACTTGGTTTTTAACTCGATAGTTCCGCCTTTGAACGTAACCGGAAGCCTGACAGATCCATCTTTCGCCGGTTTAACAGATTTTCCATTTACGATCGCCATTTTAACCGGACCCGAACCGTCAATTTTCAGATCAATCCTGCTTTCCCGATAGCGCAGATTGGCTTCCACGCCTTTGGTTCCGGGATATAAATTCGGTTTGATAACCAGCTGCTTATTCGAAAAGCTGACACCCAGCCAATGTCTGACCGTAAACAGAGCCACTTCGGCGGATGCCCACGGGACCAGTCCGGCGCCAAATTCCTGGCTCCTGATAACAGGTATCTCTTCAAAATAGGCCCCTGTTTGTCCACCCTGAACGTGATGCAGCCATTCTAATGTTCTCCGGCTTCTTTTATACATACCCGCTTCTTGTTGAGCATTGAGCAGGAAACCAGTCGCAAACGACCATGGTCCGGGTTGATCGGGTTGAGAGCTCGTATTGTAACGGTCATATCCGCCAAATGACCACCGGCTATTCCATAGTGTTTCCAGTTCATTCAGAGTATTTTTTGCAAGAGACGATTTCGGATTAATGACTTTCATGGATATGGGCAGGGCCATCGATGCGTCCGGTTCAATACTCTTTAAAGTTTCGGTCAGTGCCGGAGAACCGGGTTTGTATCCCTTATAATTCACCGTATCGGCAATAGTTCCGTCCAGATTTCGTCGTTTAATCAATTTTCCATCAGAAACGAGTGACACTTTAGGATTCGTGAGCATGGCATGTAACATCTTATCGGAAATTTCATTCCATCTCCTTGCGTATTTTTCAGCTCCGAACAGTGGGGCCAGTTCAGCGGCATCGCGAAGTCCACGTATCATAAATGCCTGGTAAATTAGCTCATATCCATCCTGAAACGAACGTTCCCAATATTCCCTTTTATCGTGGACCAGCCCGGTAGCATCCAAATATTCCGGTTGCAGGGGACGTTGTGTCATAGCCAATAATTTTGAGGCATTGTCTTTAATAATGGAGGGATCACCAGTCCAGTAATAATAATTTTTTAATGCTTCCCAGAGTTCGCCCATTTGATCGAGTTCTTCTGAATCGGGATGCGTGTATTGGCTGGAAACCATGGTTGCGCCGTTATCGGTAATCATTTTGGTTACCATATGATTGAGCAGGGCTCTCGCCAGCTTAAATTCTCCGATTTGCAATAACCCGATGACCGTATTCGAACCATCCCGAATCCACTGTCCGCCATATTCGAAAACGCCGGCATCCATAATTCCAACATCCGATACATAGCCAGGTAATGTATTCCGGACATTATTAAACAGGTTTTCTACCAGTTTATCTTTGGTCGAAACCGAATTGAGCTTTGTCCAGTATTCCTGTGTTTCCGTTAAAAGACTTTTTGAATGTTTCAGCGTGTTGATAACTGATAAAAATTCATTTTCACTTCCTGAAGGAATTTGTGTGACGATATAGGTACGAAAAGTTTTTTTTGAACCTGGTTTTATTTCCACATGATTGATTTCCAGGTAATTCTTGCTGATTGAGATATTGTTTTCGGGCACATCTGCTGTTATGGCTAATTTTCCCTCTTTACCCGAGAATATAAGCGAATGGTTTTGGTTCTCAAATTTTCCATCAGGGAGCCCCAAACGTAAAGTAACCGTTTCAGGCCCGACGATTTTTTTGCCTTCAAGGGTGACAGTCCGCTCAAAAGTGTTCTTTCCATGTAAGGCAAAAATCTTTTCCGTTACGCGTATGCCTCCGGCCCACCAAATGGCTTCCGCTTTGGGAATTCCGTCTTCACGAATCCAGCGGATGGTGGTGTTTTGTCCCAAAGCCACAAATGGAAAGCCCCCCATTACAACCTGCAGGGCACTGGATTGGAAACCATTCTTTGGATCATAATTGACCGCGCTTGTTTTTTTTTCGCTTTGTTTGGCATTTTGAGCATCAAACAGCAAATACGTAAAAGCAGAGCCCAGGTCGACTTTGTCTGTTTGAATAAACATTTGAGCACGGCCGCTTCTCAGAACAAAGTATTGGCGTCCATAGAAATAAGAATAATTGTTAAGATGGATGATAGTAG
Source organism: uncultured bacterium (assembly GCA_963783355.1). Classification (GTDB taxonomy): domain Bacteria; phylum Bacteroidota; class Rhodothermia; order Balneolales; family DATFMH01; genus CAWANF01. The sequence continues at coordinate 431,098 of CAWANF010000007.1, read as the reverse complement.
AATCCGACTGGGCAAAAACGGAGACAGAAATGCCAGAAAGGATCACCATGAGCAGAATGAGCTTTTTCATCGACGACTAATCTGATTATTAAATATGTACAGTCCGGTGGGAATTACTTCCCTGAATGAAAATACTTGAGAGAACATTCTGTATCAAGTCTGTCATAAGAAACAAAACGTTTCATTTTTATAATCTAAGGTAACAGAACAACTGCGACTGTATACTGATGCCGGATATGATTATACTATAATTAGCGGGTAAAAAACCCCGGAAACGCCAACCTATTTATCTGGAGGGAATATGAGTTCTCCGAATAATCATGTTTCACTCGAGTTCCTTGGAGGAGCCGGAACCGTAACCGGTTCAAAAATACTATTAACGGTACATAAACATAAGATTTTAGTTGATTGTGGCTTATTTCAGGGTTTAAAAAAACTGCGATTGATGAACTGGGATCCCCTTCCCATAAATATCAGTGAATTAGAAACCGTGTTTTTGACACATGCCCACCTTGATCATTCCGGTTATCTTCCGGCATTGGTCAGAGATGGTTACAGCGGTGGAATTCATTGTACGCCGCCGACCCGGGATATCACGGAAATTATTCTCAAGGATAGTGGAAAACTTCAGGAAGAAGATGCCGAACATGCTAACCGGTATGGCTATACACATCATAAGCCGGCCAAACCATTATATACGGTGGCCGATGCCGAAGAAGCGATGAAGCATTTCCTGACTCATGATTTAGATACCTGGTATGAATTAAACAAGGATATCCATTTTAGATTCAGAAACAGTGGCCACATCCCGGGTTCCGTTTTTATTGAGTTTGATGTGAATGATGAACGTATCGTTTTTACCGGCGATATTGGCCGTCAGCATCCGATATTGCTTCCCAAGCCTGATATTATTGAACGTGCCGACTATATTATCATTGAATCCACTTACGGAGATCGCCTGCATCCTGAAAGCGATCCCTATGATGATTTAGCCGATGTCGTAAATTTGACCTATCGAAAAGGGGGCAGCCTGATCATTCCGAGTTTCGCCGTGGAACGTAGCCAGGAAATCTTATTTTTACTTAGCAAATTGCGCAAAGATGGCCGTATTCCCCGAAGATTACCAGTTTACCTGGATAGCCCGATGGCGGTGAGTGTTACCGATGTCATGCAACGTTATGTCGATTGGCTGAGTATCACGGAAAGAGAATGCGAAGATACCTGCAGTGATGTTAAAATGATTACCAGCGTCGAAGCATCGAGGAGCCTTGTTGAAGATTCCAGGCAGAAAATAGTGATAGCAGGTAGCGGTATGGTTACCGGCGGACGTGTACTGCACTACCTGGAAAAAATGATAGGAAATAACGCCAATACGATTCTTTTAACCGGATACCAGGCAGTAGGAACACGTGGACGGCAATTACGGGACGGCGTTCATGAAATTAAATTCTTCGGTAATTATCACAAGGTAAAAGCGGATGTCCGGGAAATAACCTGCTTTTCAGCTCATGCCGATCAGGCGGAATTATTGGCCTGGCTGGGGAAGACGAAAGACAAACCCAGGAAAGTGTTTATAAACCATGGTGAACAGCAACCGGCCCATGTGTTAGCTTTGAAAATCAGGGATACTTTCGGATGGGAATGTGAGATTGCCCAAATGGATAAGGTTTATCCACTGGAAATCGGGAACCAGTTAACAGTTAACAGTAAGCAGTAACTCATCCCGGATGTTTTTCCAGTTCTTGTATGAATGGGGTAACTTTATTTGGATTGAAGCGCAGGATTCGAATTTTTGAAGAAGATTTAAGTATCAGAATTACAACCGTTTGTGAGCGTGATTTCTTGATCTTGATGTCTTCTATTTGGCTGAGGGATATACTGTTTTCATTAGACAACATCCATCCCCTTTGGTATCCGACGAAATAAAGGACGAAAAGTATCGCAACAAAGCTGACAATAATTTCAGAAAGATCCGGTTTGAATGACAGGTTGAGCAGAAAAACGGCAAGTAAAATTATCGACAAAACAATATTATTACGCCGTAAAGTTTGATTATCATCGAGGATAGTCAGCATGCCATCTTTAATGACCGCCTCGCCTTTTTTTAGTTGATACGATTCCATAATTCTATATTCTCATGTTCTGCAAAAGAGCATTTAAGGCTTCCGCCATAGCCATTCCATATTCCACGCCGCCTTTTCGTCCGAAAAGATAATGGTTTGTCTTCTTATCAGTGATCTTCCATTCGATCATACCGTTTGCATTGGCTGTTGCTTTGATAGGATCGAGACGCAACGGCCAGGTTTCAAGTGCATTCACTTCATTTTTTGGAAGAAAACGCCAGCCGTGTGATGTCTTTGTGAGAGCGCGCCCGGCGGTCATAATCAGGGAAACAGTCGACCACATATTTCTTTGTCCTTCAAGAATCATCGCCCAGACGGACCCGCTTCCTTCCTCAGATAAAGCCCGAATGATATCCCCACGCTGGCTGCCGGAAAAACCATAAGCAAACCATCCTCTTAATTCGTCAGGAATATTTCTGAACAACGTTTTGTGTGAAACTTTCCAATAGGTTCCACGATCATTTGCCGCGTCGAAGGCACTGTGTTGCGTTGCGGGTGGAAACCAGTGAATAGGCAGTCCGGATTGCCAGAGCCGGATATATGCAGCTGTATCGAGCATCACATTCCATTCCCTTTTTGTTCCGGCCGTCCAGCCGGCATTTAATACAATGGCCCGGGTTTTTGATTTAACCAGTTCCTGATTCCGGTTAAAAGCAACTGCCATGGCCCGGGCAGATCCACCCATTGTGATAACAACGGGTTCATCACTTTGCTCTAAAATTTGCAAGATCAATTCGATTCCGGCCTGTTCCTGTAGTGGTCGGTGTAATGCTTTATCGTCAGGCATTTTAAGCGGCTGAGTTGGTCCCATTGCAACCGGTATCGATCGTCCGGTTAGATAATTGAGCTGCGCAACCGGAACAAAACCCGGATCCCGCGGGATATCGAATCCCTGCGGTGCCGAAACCAGGAATTTGTGTGTGATATCCAGAACGATACCTTTCAAATCAAATTCATTCAATGCAAAAACGGTGGCTAAATCAACCTGGTCATCCGGATCCTGGGGCGGCTGGTACAGATCGGTGATATGTAATAACGGAATTTTGGTTGTCTCCGGTTTTTTTATATTTGAAGAACCGAACACCATTGTTGCCGGTCCAAATGCCGATTTTCCGGCCAGGGCAACCGCCATTGTTTTCAGCATCTCACGTCGTGTGATCGAGGACATGGATTCAATGTTTATTAATGGGTTATTGTAACAAGATTGTGTCCGGGGATTTTCGGACCATAACAAGACTGATAAAAATAAGGTAGTGAAACGACTGGAAAGTTTTTTGAAATAAAAAAGCCGTAAAACAACATTGTATTACGGCTCTTTTCAATTGTGATTCAATATACTAGTACCGTTGACGGCGTCTGGGACGATCCTCTTTCGGTCTGGCTTCATTCACTCTGATATCCCGACCTTTCAGAGCGGTTTCATTCAGTGCATCAATTGCTTCTTGAGCTTCCGATTTATCTGGCATTTCTACGAATGCAAATCCTTTGGAACGTCCTGAGAATTTGTCGGTAATCAGATTTACTTCTGTCACTTCTCCGAATTCGGAGAAAGCATTCGTCAAGTCACTTTCTGTAACGCTATAGGCAAGGTTGCCAACATATAACTTCATAAGACTTTCAATTATGCGTGTTGATGTCGATTACGTTACCAAATTACCAACACACAAATAACTTGATAACGTTGCGCCGTCATTCGGCAAGTACACTAATTTATCTAAAACATATAACTAAAGAAAATAAATAATTACAAGTTTTAGTTATATGTTTATAAAGAGGTTATATCTGGTTTGATTATGTTTATTCTAATTAAAAAGATGATGATAAACTTAAAAATGGCTTAATTGTCGTTTATCAACGACGAACAACAGTTACTTCGGCATAATCAACCGGAAGAATCAGTGTCTCATCACCAGAGCGGTTATAAGCCTGGATTAGCTCTTTAATCTCCCTTTTCATATGTTCGCGTTTCTCTTCAGATTGTGATTCGTAAGCCAAAATGAAAGGCCCGTATCGTGTACGGAAACACTGCATCCAGGCATCCGGAGTCGGGAAACGATAGGTGAATGTCCGGGGAGTGATTTCAAGATGCACGATTTCATCGCCAAAAAAATCATGAAGCTTCCCGCGTTCGCCCCAAACATAAGGCGATGGTATCGTTGGCGGAGGAACATATTCAGAAAGAATCGCATTTAATTCGGCCAGGAAACCACTTGAGGTCCAGTTTACTAATCCTATTTTTCCTTTCGGTTTACAAACACGTATCAGTTCGCTGGCTGCTTTTGAATGATTTGTGGTGAATTGAACTCCAAAAGTTGACAATACATAATCAAAACTTTCGTCAGGAAATGGTATATGTTCTGCATCTCCTTCTTTAAAATCGACTTTTAATCCCTCAGCTTTTGCCCGTTCACGTCCCTGGTCCATCAATGAATTAACCGTATCGATACCGGTTACTATACATTCACGCCGTGCTGCGGCGAGAGCCGTGTTTCCATGACCGGTTGCAACATCCAAAACGGTTTTTCCGCCATGCAGATCGATGCTTTCACAAAGTTGCTCCGAGACAATAACAAGCTTTGAATTAATTCTGGCATAATTGCCTCTCGCCCACATAATTTGTTGTGCTTCTTGAACTTCTGCTACTTTGGGCATAGGTGCCTCCTCTTTCTGATTTAGGCCCTTAAAAATGCTTGTATTAATATATTATTGATTGTGCATTTAGGAATGCATTAGATTTTTTTAAGGGAGTAAGAAAAAGACAGAGACACAAAGAAATAAGGCACCTGAAGGCTGGCGAAGTCATTTACTTTTTGTGTCGCTCAGCAAAAATTTTCAAAAACTACATTCTGTTAAAAAGATGATTCACATTATGATGAAATATCAATTTGGATCTGCGAAAATACGTGGCAAATTATAACAGGATTTGATACCAGTTTCATATCCATTCCAATCCTTTTTAAGCTGGAAGACAAAAAATTCAATGATAAATTATCGGTAGAAAACCGGGGCTGTCCACTCTATATTATCCATAAAAAGAGATGCAAAAACTACCTTCCCGGGAAGAAATGTACAAAGCTCTCGTCGAAAAAGATTCCAACTACGAGGGCGTTTTTTTCGCAGGTATAAAAACGACCGGGATTTTTTGCCGGCCAACGTGTTCAGCCCGAAAACCATTACGTGAAAATGTTGATTTTTTTGGCTCGGCGAAAGAAGCCCTGGATGCCGGTTATCGTCCGTGCAAACGATGTAAACCAATACAGCCTAAAGGAATGAATCCAAACTGGGTTATCCGGGTACTGGATGAAGTAGATCAACTCCCTGCCAAACGATGGACGGATTATGAATTGCGTGAATTTGGCGTGAATCCAAACCGGTTAAGACGCTGGTTTAAGAAGAATCATGGCATGACATTTCAGTGTTACCTGCGTCTGAGAAGGCTGGGAATGGCGATGGGACGAATAAAACATGGAGAGAATATGACACAGACGGCTTTTGAACATGGCTATGAATCGTTGAGCGGTTTTCGTGATGCGATAAAAAACTGGATTGGGAAGACACCGGCAAAAGGGAAAAATGCCACGTTGATTTATTTGAATCGTGTAACAACACCGCTCGGACCCATGCTTTGCGGAACAACGGACGAAGGATTATGTCTGCTTGAATTTGTCGATCGGAGAATGCTCGAAACACAGCTAAAACGATTAACTCAACGTCTGAATGCCGTTTTCGTCCCGGGAACTAACTCTTTTACCGAAGAAACGGCCAGGCAAATTGATGAATATTTTAAAGGCCGGCGGAAAAACTTTTCAATTCCACTTGTAACCCCAGGAACGGATTTTCAGCAGAAAGTATGGAATCAATTAATGGAAATTCCATATGGATCGACCCGTTCTTATGAAGAACAGGCCATCGCCATTGAAAATCCAAAAGCCGTCAGAGCCGTGGCACGATCAAATGGAGATAACCGGATCGCTATCATCATACCTTGTCATCGGGTTATTGGAAAAGACGGTACTTTATGCGGTTATGGCGGCGGTTTATGGAGAAAAAAATACTTATTGGAACTAGAACAGGGAGATAATGAATTGTGAGAGATTCTCTGGTTCGGAATTTTCCAGTGGAGTTTCATTAATCACCTGAAATCTTATAAATATTCCCGTCGAAAGAACACAGGTAGACTTCTCCGTCAGGATCGGTTCCGAAAGAACTGACATTGTCGACATTGAACAATAATCGATTTCGGATATTGTTTTGAGAAACATATTCCAGCGCCCAGACTTTATTTTTCACAAAATCGGCGTAGATATATTGGCCATTAAGCGATGAAATATTCTTGCCACGATAAACGATGCCTCCGGTGATGGAATGACCTTCATCATGAGAATATTCCCAAACCGGGGGGACTAATCCCGTTGTATCGCATCCGCTTGACGGGCTATAGCAATGAAATCCTTCTACAATATTCCATCCGTAATTTTTACCCGGTTTGATGATATCAATTTCTTCATACTTATTTTGTCCGACATCGCCGGCCCATAGTTCTTTCGTTACCGGATCGAAGCTAAAACGCCATGGATTCCGCAGTCCGTAAGCGTAGATTTCTTCTCTGAAACCATTTGTGTTTCCGACAAAAGGATTATCCGCGGGTATGCCATATAGTTTTCCGGCAGCAGCATGATCGACGTCAATTCGAAGGATAGCTCCCAATAATGTTTGCCTGTTTTGGCCATTTCCATGTGGATCGCCACCCGATCCGCCGTCTCCCATTCCGATATACAGGTATCCATCCGGACCGAACAGGATCCGCCCGCCATTATGATTCGAATACGGCTGGTTTATTTCCAGGATTCGCTCTTCACTTGAAGGATCGGCTTCGTTTGGAGTATTTGATTTTATGTTAAAACGGGAAATAACGGTTCTTCGTGGATTGGAAGTGGTATAGTCGACATAAAATATCCCATTGTTTTTGAAATCAGGGTGGAATGCGAGTCCGAGCAAACCCTGTTCCCCACCGCTTAACACCCGATCAGTGATATCAAGAAAAATTTTGGATGAGGTAACGCTGCTTTCATTATTAAACACACGGATAATACCAGATTGCTCAACTACATAAACATTGTTTTGTCCATCATTCACAAACTGTATATCGACAGGGCTTGAAAAAGTGAGATTTGGAAAGGCTTTAACGGCTGAGTATTGTCCCCTGACATCATTGTTATTATTACATGCCAATACTCTCATACTCAAAATAAAAGCAATTATTTTGATGGCTGAACTCATGAAGGCATCTTTCCTGATATAATTTGTCCTTAGTTTAACAGTAAGTTAATAAAGACATTAGTGAGCATTCATTAGGATATTTTAGAATACCATCGGACTCTCGTAAATTCGGTTAGGCTGATCCATTTTAAATTTTATAGTTATTACGGTACCGTCATCGTATTCATAAACGAAACTTGCTTTTAATTGCTGAGTCAGAGCTCGGATTAGTTTCATACCCAGGGAATTGTAACTATTGAAGTTTTTGTTTTCGGGAATTCCGGGCCCGTTGTCCTTAACCTGCATTATAAAATCTGATCCCGAATTTTGGAACAAAATTCTAACATGCCCTTTGCCACATTTTTTACAAGAACCATGTTTAAGAGCATTATTAATCAGTTCGTTTAATATCAAAGCCAGTGGTATTGCCTGATTAATATTCAGGTAGGTGTTGCATTCTTGTATCGTATAATTATCATATCCGTTGTCCAAATCCCAGGACTCAAATATATATTGGCAAAGATGATGTGCATATACATCAAACTTAATTTTTGATAAATATTCATTTTTATAAAGCATCTCATGAATCATAGCAATGGAATGTATTCGCAACTGGCTGTCATATAGAGCTTTTTGTGCTTTTTCGTCGTCAGTAATATCTCTTTGCAAATGCAACAGTCCTGATATTACGGCCAGGTTATTTTTAACTCTATGATGTATTTCAGCCAATAAGACTTCTTTCTCTTTCAATGAATTCAATACAATTTCTTCGGCTTCTTTTAATTTGGAAATGTCTACACTGGCTCCCACTATATAATTTTTATCATTGTAACTAATAAGAGAAGCATTGATGAAAAAGGGTATTTTTTCGCCGGTTTTAGTTTGTAATTTCATCTCACCACTGCTTCGACCCACTTCGTTGACTTCCATAATTTTTTGCAAAGCCATTTCACGGTCCTCTTCTGCATAAAAATCCAGCGGTTGTACAGTAACCAATTCTTCCGACGAATATCCTAATATTTTTTCCATATTATCATTCCAGCGAACCAACTGGCCATTTTCATTGGCTACAAAAAACAGGCCCGGTAAGCTGTTGACAACTGAATCCGTGAATTTTTTTTCTTCTAAGAGTTCTTTCTCAATGATTTTTCGTTTCGTGATGTCATGTAAAATGGAAAGATGGATACCGGGTATAATATTGGCCACAGCCCGGAATTCGCTATCGATGATCTCTCCATTTTTTGTTCTTAAGCTGAAATTCACCGGATGCATACCCGGTTTTTATGAATTTGTTCCATTCCCTGAAAGCTTGATTTTATTTGGTGCCGGGGTCACATCTTTGAGGTTTAACGTATGAATTCTTTTTTGCTGAAACCTAATAAGTGAGAAGCTGATTCATTTGCATCAATATAGTCGGCATCGTCATTAGCCAGTAAAATGGCATCTAAGGCGTTATCAAATAATGATTTATAAAGTTTTTGACTTTCTTTTAATTTTTTGCCGGATTTTTTGCGATCGGTAATGTCTTCAACGAATGATAGCAACGAGGTAACCCGGCCATTGTCATTAAACATAGCAGAATTATACCATCGCGTATAAATGATATTTCCGTTTGCTGTTTTTATTTTTAATTCAAACTGTGAATTATTTTCAATGCCTTTAATAATCTTAAAGATGCTGTCTTTAATTTTTGATTTATTTAGTGGTTCTACAACGAAATCAGACAGGCTGAAAAGGGTATGGCCCAAAACCTCGGATTCGGCATAGCCAAAGATGTTTTCAGCTTTTTTCGACCAGGAGGTAAGCCGGAAATACTTATCCCATTCAATAACAGCCAAAGGGCTGTTGATGATGTGATATTTTAATTTGTTATATGCCAGTTTTAAAACTTCGTCAGGCTGTACCTGTGAAGATAAATCTTGGATTATAGATAATTTGGAGTGTTTTCCCTTGTATTGTATGGTTTGAACAATTACACGTACCGGAAATTCACTTCCGTCCTTCTTTTTATGAATCCATATCCCGTTATCATCGTAGCCACGTGTGTCTTTGAATAGCGAGTAGGCAACGGAAGATTGACTTGTTTCAGGGTGCAGGTTAGTGACTTTTAATTCGCTAAATTCACAGGAAGAATAACCGTACACATTGCATGCCGATTGATTAACATTTAAAATCTTCAAATCATCCAAATCAAAAATGAGCAATCGGGTTTGGATTGAATTCAAATAATATTGACGGGATCTCGCCAGGTACCAGGCTTTGCATATAAGAAATATTTCGGATTACAGGTCTTTAAAAGAAGTGACTTCAGAAGTGTTTTTCGCCTTAATTATAACACCAACCAATCTTATTATTTTACAGGTAATTAACAGTACCTAATATAATACAATTTTAAATTAAGACAAAAATATACGAATTATATAAATCCTAAAGAATTATTTACCTTTTAATTCCTTATAAGCCAATTAGTAGTGTGAATTAAGAAGAATTGTCTAACCTGGTTATTTTAGTGTCGTAAACGGTTTCGGGTCTGTCTAAGTCAAATTTTTTTGGGTATTCCTCCAAAGTTTTACCAAAAATCCTATTGAATAGAATTAACTGACACTTCTTGCTTTATTCATAATTAAGCATATACTTATAACTACTATCAAAACTATTATTTATCAAGGGAGGAAAACATGCTCGTCCAAGTTTACAGGCGATGGGATACCTATCGCTCTGAAGTGTTTGTGTTATTCACTTCTCTGGTCTTTTGTATATCTCTTTTTTTGAATACAAAAGCACTTGCCCAAAATAAAGAAACTCGCTTACTTCGTTTTCCGGATATTCATGGCAGCCAGGTTGTTTTTACTTATGCCGGTGATTTGTGGATTGTCTCAACAGACGGCGGAACGGCACGACGTTTAACCGCTCATCCGGGAGTCGAATTATTTGCGAAATTTTCACCCGATGGCAAACAAATTGCTTTTACCGGACAGTATGATGGTGATGAACAGGTCTATGTGATTCCGGCCGAAGGCGGTGTGCCCAAACAATTAACGTATTATCCGGCTTTGGGTCCGTTGCCTCCAAGATGGGGCTACGATAACCAGGTCTACGGCTGGGCCCCCGATGGAAAATCCGTTTTATTCCGTTCGGTCAGAGACAGCTGGGGACTTTCGGAAACGAAGTTATACAACGTTTCCTTAAATGGCGGATTACCAAAATCGTTACCCATGCCACAGTCAGGAGCCGGCGATTATTCGCCTGATGGCAAAAAAGTTGTATATAGTCCGCTTTTCAGGGATTTCAGAACCTGGAAAAGATACCAGGGCGGATGGGCTCAAAACCTGTATATTTTCAATTTGGTAACGAATGAAGTTGAGCAGATAACCAATCATCCTCGTACCGAGCGGGATCCAATGTGGATTGGCGACAAGATATATTTCGCTTCCGATCGCGACGGGAAACTGAACCTCTATTCTTATAATATTTCCGACAAAACAATTGGTCAGCTTACTCATAATACTAAATGGGATGTCCGCTGGCCAAGCGCCGATGAACAGGGCCGGATTGTTTATGAGCAAGACGGACAACTTCAGATTTTTGACACCAAAACGAACGAAAATAAAAAGTTGGCTATTTATGTGCCGGATGATGGACTGGCAAAACGACCATCGCATATTAAGGTGAGCAAAAATATTGAAGATTATAGCCTTAGCCCGGATGCAAAAAAAGCACTTTTTGTCGCCCGTGGAGATATTTTTACGGTTCCAGTGGAGAAAGGTATTACCCGAAATCTGACTAATTCGTCTAATGCACATGACAAATGGGCCAGGTGGTCGCCGGATGGAAAACAAATCGCCTTTATTTCGGATATGAGCGGTGAGGAAGAATTATACCTGATGAAACCAGATGGAACATCGAAACCGGAACAACTGACCCACAATGGTAAGGCGATGCGATACAAACCGGTATGGTCGTCCGACGCGAAATTCATCGCTTTCAGCGATAAAGACGGGAAGCTATATCTTTTGAATGTGGCTAATCGTAATGTTCGCCAGATTGCTGATGAACCGGAGGGGCAACTTCGGGATTATACCTGGTCGCCTAAAGGAACATTTCTGGCTTATTCACTGAGCGAAAAAAATGGCATGAAATCCATATATGTTTATGATGTCCAGTCGAATAAAAACCATCGGGTTTCCAATAATTCATTCAACCAATTTAATCCATCATGGGATCCGGAAGGCAGGTACCTGTTCTACCTGTCTGATCGCGAATTCGCCCCGCAAATCGGTTCGATTGAATGGAATTATGTGACGGATCGCGAAACCAATGTTTATGCCGTCGCATTGAGAAAAGATGTTCCGAACCTGTTCCCGCCCGAAGGTGTTGAAGTCACTCAACCCGAAATGAAGGATTCTGAGAATGATTCTAAAAATAAAAAAGCTAAAAAAGATGAACCGAAAGAATCTCTTAAAATAGATTTTGAAGGTTTGGGAGATCGCGTGATGCTGGTGCCGGTCGCCGCAGATAATTATCTCGGACTCATCGCGTCGAAAGGTAATATCATTCTGGGTAAAGGCGGACCATTTTATTATGGCCGTTCCAGCGATATCAAACCATCGGTTGAAATTTTCAATATAAAGGACCGAAAAACAAAAAAACTGGCGGAAGGAATTTCCGGTTTTGCCAGAACACCCGACGGTTCACATATCCTGCTTCGGCAAAACGGTGGTTTTAATCTTTATGATGTCCAAAAAGGGGAAGGTTCGAAAAAGAGCGTATCCGTCAGCGACCTGACAACCTACCGGGTTCCCGCGGAAGAATGGGCCCAGATTTTTGAGGAAGTCTGGCGCCGCTATCGCGATTTCTTCTACGTTGATAATATGCACGGATACGATTGGAAAGCCCTGCACGATCAATACAAACCTTTGTTAAAATATGTAGCGCACCGGTCCGATTTGAACTATGTGATCAGTGAAATGATTGCTGAATTGAGCGTTTCTCATGCCTATATCAGCGGTGGAGATTTCGAGATTCCCGATCGTCCGGATGTGGCCCTTTTGGGCGCCCGGTTAACGCCTGACGAAAATTCAGGAAAGTACCGGATATCTCATATTTTCAAAGGGGACAATGCTGAAAAGAGATACCGTTCGCCCCTTTCAGAAGTGGGGATCAATGCTTCTGAAGGAGATTATATCTTAGCTATCGACGGACAGGAGTTAACAACTAATGACAATCCGTACCGGATGTTGAGATTCAAATCGAAGCAGCCGGTGGAACTGACGCTTAACAGTAAACCGGTTTTCAATGGATCCCGCAAAATTACGATCGAGCCGATATCGTCCGAATCCAACCTGATTTACCACGAATGGACTAATCGTAATCGCGAAATGGTGGAAAAAATGAGCAATGGCCGTTTCGGTTATCTCCATATTCCGGATATGGGATCGAACGGGATTCGTGAATTCATCAAATGGTATTATCCGCAAATCAAAAACAAGGAAGGGCTCGTTGTTGATGTTCGCAGTAATGGCGGCGGAAATGTTTCACAGATGCTGATTGAACGGTTACGCCGCAAGTTGCTGGCGGCACAATTCGCGCGCACCAGCGATGTTCCTAATCTTTACCCGAGTACCGTATTTCCCGGCCATTTGGTCTGCCTGATCAATGAAACATCGGCTTCCGATGGAGATATTTTCCCGGCAATGTTTAAAAAGGCGAACCTGGGTCCGCTAATTGGAAAACGTTCCTGGGGCGGTGTCATTGGTATCACCAACCGGGGTACGCTTATTGATGGAGGAACTGTGAATGTGCCGGAATTCGGATTCCTGTCGGCTAAGGGCGATTGGATTATTGAGGGCCATGGAGTCGATCCTGATATCGTGGTCGAAAATGATCCGAAAGCCATTATCCAGGGTCGTGATCCACAACTCGAAAGAGGTGTAGCTGAGTTAACAAAATTAGCTGATAGTCAACCGGTTAAGTTGCCTGTTCGTCCGGCTTCACCGGTAAAAAATGAGTGACGTAATTAGTAATGTTAAAAAAAAGCTCTCCCAAAATGGAGAGCTTTTTTTAAATTTGAAAGAAGATTCTAGCGAAGAATTCGACTGGATATTTTAGTTCAGGCTTCTTAAATAAATGTTATTGCTAATTGATTCCAGGTGAATCACCGGCCCGCCGGAATGTATTGTTCCATCTAATTGATATCCAACCAACGGGACCGTTTTTTTGTGGTTTGAAAACTGAATATTGAGATTGCTGTACAATTCGCCGGAAATGGATTTCAGGTAGAGATCCGCTCCCTTTTCTTTTGGCCAGTTCATATCAACAAATCCACTGATGGTTTTGGCATAAACAGGACCGGTCATATTACGAATTATCATATTGGCGGAAATGCTTTTGAGTTTTAAATCGGTACCGGCAGGTGCGTAAATATCATAATAAATATGGCTGCAAATCACGGATCCGTGAGTATGAATAGTACTGTTTCCAGAACAGTCATCGCAGTCGGCATTCTTTATCATCTGCTTATCAAAATCCGTTGAAACATTCAACGTCTGACCGGTTTGATCGGTTTTCATTACCAGCGCATCGTTCAATTTGTTCTTGTTGATTTCAACGGATGCCTTCAGGTAGATTTCCGGTTTATTCCACGCATGAACCCGGACTGTATCGCCGAATTTCAGGTTCATGGTAACCTGCATTCCTTTATGATATGGAAAGCTTTTCTTGATAATCTTTTGTGCTAAACATACTTCCCCCGAGTATGCTGTCCAAAGCAGAAGCATAACAATGATTTTTTTCATGATAGTAATGGATTTTCAGAGAATTGTGATGATGAATAGATTTGGTTTATTTCGGTTTGCGAACATAGATATTACTGCTCACCGTTTTCAGGTTTATTGCCACACCGCCTCCGTTAATGCTGCTCTCAATCAGGTTTCCGCCAATCTGGTGCATGTTTTTTTCTTTATTCTTCATATCCATATTGAAATCGGTATAAATCTCCCCGGTGATAGACCGCATGTTGAAGTTGGCTTTCGTACCGGCAGGCAAAGTCAAGTCGATGACTCCGCTAACGCTGGTTATAGCGGTAGGTTTGGATTGATTGAGGTTCTTTGTGACGACAGTGATATCTCCGCTGACACTGTTCGCGATAACCGGTCCGGAAACGTTGGCTAGTTTCACGTCGGCATCTTTGGCCCGCACGTCAATTTCTCCCGATACATTGGATATGTCGATGTCGCTGTCTCCCCAATTAGCCTGGTTAACAACCAACCACACTTTATCCGGGACCTTGATTACATATTTGGCACTTGCACCTGAGGCTTTAGTAATATCTATTTCATTGCCATTTCCCGTCACGGACAAACCGATGCCGGTATTATCGACAGAGGAATTATATAAGGCATGCAGCCCTTTGGCCCGTGCCGGTGGTTTCTTGTAATCACTGGCCGTTATGGCTATTTCATTACCATTATACCCTATGATTTTGAATTCGCTGCGGGAGATGGTAACGACAACCTTCTGATTGGACGAATTGGCCAGCTTTTTTTTGAATTCCTGTGCTTTCGTCAATGTTGCCAGGCCAAACAGGATTAAAAATAAAACTCCGTACTTTTTCATGATGATTTCCATAAAGTTTATGATGTAATTTCTTCGAAATGACGATAGAATCAGCTTAAAATTCCGATACCTTCTTCCAGTTTGTTACGCACTACGTTATCCAGGTTTTTATTCATCAGCATAACCTGCATTGGATGTACGGCCTGCTTTGCATTCATGCGTACTAACAAGTCGATTAATGTAATTTGAACATTCGGATCGCTCTGCCCGGGAAGTGACCGTATTAATGCCCTTCTCGCAACAGGATTATCTCTCATTTTGTAAAGGGCCTCGGCGGCAGACATCCGGACATTCACATTGTCGGCGGTGTTGAGCGTTGTTATCAGTGTTTGAATGATTAAATCGCCGGCTTTTGGATCCCTTTCAGCCTGCGAGATCAGCTGAATTTGCTCGCTGGAAGAGGCTTTTTGAATGTCGTTATACCAGGAGGCATCCCGAACCGATATTCCGTTTTTTGACGGTGATGAAATGTCGTTGTTGGTTATTCTAAGAGCTTTTTGCTGATATATAATGCCGGTTGCAAAACCAACGATCAAAATGATAAATACAGCGGCAACACGGGTAACCCAATAAATCACTCTTCCGGGTTTTTTCGAAGAAACGGCCGTATCGTCCGGTATCTGTTCTATCAGAGCTTCCACCGAAATTTCGTCGTGGCCTGCCTGTTCGAAGTAGCGGAATAAATCAGCGAATTTCTTTAAATGCTCCGGTACTTCGTCATTCAGGAAAAAATCCCGAAGCTGTTTTTCGTCTTCTACCGACGTTTCTCCGTCGAAATATTTATTCAGTAATTGTTCAATCTCTTTTGCGGTCATAATCCTGGATCCTGCTTAGTTCTTCTCTGACGGTTTTTCTTGCTCTTGAAAGAGTTACCCGGATGGTTCCGTCATTTAATCCGGTTAGCTTTGTAATTTCTTCGGTAGTATAATGTTCCACATCACGCAGATGAAGAACCAATTTTTGTTGTTCCGGCAAGGAGTCGATGATCTTTCGCAGCAGGCTCATACTATCTGATAATTCTGCTTCCTTATCGGGAGTCATTGTCCGGGAGTTGATTTCCATCTGATGAACATCTTTCGACGATTTATTTCGATGCGCATACGATTTCAGTTTGTCGAGACAAAGATTTTTTGTGATGGTCATCGCCAGCGCTTCTATGCTGTTATATCCAACTAATTTCTGCCGGATCGACCAGAGTTTAAGGAAAACATCCTGGAGAGTATCTTCCGCTTCCTGTCGGTCTTTCAGCATCATTAAAGCCAGCCTGAAAAGCTTGTCTTTAACCGGTATAACCTGATATTTAAACTGTTCTTTCGTCATTTCTATCAATGTAGACGAGCCAGTGATGAAATCGTTACATTATGAACTTTAAAAATTTCTGATAGTGTAATTTTAATCTAAACTTACTGTCGATTTTAAAACAGGGTTTCTTATATTACCGGCGGAGAGAGTTTCGTATGAATGGTATAGGAGAGTTTTGGTAATAGGTTATACATCAAGCCTTTAAAGCCAACTACGACATCAATAAATTTTGAGGGACGTTAATTAAAATTGCTATGTGAATTATAACTGATTACCCGTCAATTCGTCAGTTTATATTTATAAGCATTGCAGTGTCATCATCAAGAGAAGGAGAGAAACAAAGATATGAAGTATATCAAGTTTAAAGCGAGTAATAAGAAAATCGTACATATTCAGGGAGAAAATTCATCAACGCTATGTAGTCTGTACAATGGGGAACATGATGAGTACGATTTTGTCCCGGTCAAGCATCGTATTTGTGGACATTGCAAAAGTACGTATCAAAGATTATATCCGGGCGAAAAATTACCGATTATCCGAAGCCGCAAATAGCATATTGTTTCGTATTTCATATTCGTCAAAAAATCCGGTTCAGGCCTTACTGTTTTGCACGAATAATTTTTTCTAATTCTTTTAAAAGCTGTAAAAACCATGGATCAACACTGGAGTAACCGAGGTCATCCAGGTTGTGCAGTACCGGTACTTCCGCATGAAACAATCCATCTGAAAAAACAGTCTTCAATCCCAGGGGAAAAAGTTTGCGAAGCAGGGTTATGTTTTCGGCATGGAGGTACATGCAAAATTTATTGATGCCATTTTTCCGGGCCATCAAATAAAGCAAGCCAAGCAAGAGGGTTCCAAGGCCGCGTTTTTGATAGGCATCCAAAATAGTAATGGCTAATTCGGCTGTTCCCGGTTCGTCGGAATGAATATACCGGCCAATTCCGATTCCGAAACTTTGGTCGGAAGTTAAGTCAAATACACCCCAGGCTACATGTTTGACCTGATCAACATCCGTCAGGTAATCCCAGTCCTTCTCGCTCAATGATGGAATATTATTACAAAAACGCAGATATCGCGCATGTTCAGATAATAATCCGAAACCATGTTTTAATAGATCTTTATCCTCTTTTCTGACGGTACGGATTTTCACCGGGGTACCGTCATTAAGCTGATAAGAAAATTCCGTTTTCAACATGGTGGGATTACCGATTATTTCTTGAAATAAGAATAGGTTATTTAAAATAGTTGTCTCAATAATTGTAACGATCAATACATCATTTAAAATTTAAAAGATGTAATCAGCTGATCGTTACCTCCTCCGAACTTTTGACGGTATATCTCCGTCTTATAAGTTTCCTTTAAAAATAGCTATGGATACTGGAAATAGCATCTGTAATTTAAATATTCTGAAGCTTGGTCCGGAACAGCAGTTCAGGATCTAAGAGCTCATTCATTTCATATTTTTAGTACATTGAAATATCCCATAATTCTAATGAAATAAAATCTTCGAACTTAGAATATGAATAAGCAGACATTTTGGGCATTGGTCGTGGAAGAAATGGCCGATGGAACGTATAAAAGAACAATTAAAAAAAAGAACATATCGGATTTACCGGAAGGCGACGTTCTGATTCGGGTATCCTACTCATCCCTGAATTACAAAGATGCGCTCTCTGCGGCCGGGAATAAAGGCGTTACCAAAAACTATCCGCATACGCCGGGAATTGACGCGGCCGGTGTGGTTGAGTTAAGTGAAAATCCGGATTTTAAACCCGGTGATAACGTTCTGGTGACCGGCTATGATCTCGGCATGAATACTGACGGCGGATTCGGTCAGTTCATTCGTGTACCGTCTGCCTGGGTTGTCAAATTGCCGGTAAACATGACATTGCGGGAATCGATGATGTATGGAACAGCCGGGTTTACAGCCGCACTCGCTTTATATAGATTGATGCAAAACGGACTCAAACCCGAAAATGGCGAAGTCGTAGTGACCGGCGCTTCCGGTGGTGTCGGGAGTATTGCACTTGCACTATTAGCCCGGAATGGATTTTCAGCTGTTGCTGCAACAGGAAAAACCAATGAAAAAGAATATTTAACATCTATTGGCGCACAGGAAGTTATTCACAGAGATGAGTTAAATGATCAAACCGGACGATTATTACTCAAAAGCAGGTGGGCCGGTGGAATTGATACGGTTGGCGGCAATACGTTGGCGACAGTGCTTCATTCTACAAAATTATGGGGAAGTGTCGCCGCCTGTGGAAATGCTGCATCGTACGAATTACACACGAATGTGTATCCATTCATCCTGAGGGGAGTAAGTCTTTTGGGAATTGACTCCGGAAATTGTCCGAAGTCAATAAGGGAGAAAATCTGGAATCTTTTGGCCGGAGAATGGAAGCTCAGAAAACTGGAATCGATTATCCATGAATGCAAACTGGGAGAGCTGGATCCTGAAATAGACATGATTCTAAAAGGTGGCCAAAAAGGTCGTGTGCTTGTCAATTTAAAATCAGACTAACTCCATTAATAAATGGAACGCTGAACATGCGGATTTTGCTGATTACCGCGGACAAAATAATAGGATAATGGTTATAAAGGAGAGCCGGATTCCAAGAAATCCGGCTCAGAACAGCCTAATAGAGGGGTACATTATGTTTTTTTAATGTACAGGCTGTTTAAAAAGGTTATTAAAATCGGGAAACTTCTCACAACTCTTTTTTTTTACGTATTCTCAGGAAATTAAACGACATGAAAAGGGCATTATTATAGGATGAATTCGCACTTTTTTATCAAATTTACAGATTCTCTGACTTGATGACCAAACATGTTTATATAAGTTGCAGCCCAATATGCAAATCAAAATGATAATTTTCAACTACTTCTTAAGAGCCTGTGCCAGATCCTTATAAAAGGATTCCCAGGGTATTTTCGGGTACGTTTGGACAGAGTAAGTTGCGATGCGATCTTCTTAATATTTCTGGTAATTAGAAACGAGAATAATTATTCAAAAGCCCTGCTGTACTCTACTTTCATGCAACGATTTTCAACATATCGAAGTCCGGCATGTTTCGCCACTTCTTTGGCCTCATCGGAAGAAACGTTGAATTGGGTCCATACAATGGGCATTCGTCCTGTTTTAGAAGCACGGGTGAGGACATCATTCACAACACCAAGAGTTGCTTCCGGTTTTCGGAAAATATCGACGATGTCTATTTGGATGGATAAAGGTATGGCATTGAGATTAGGGTAACATTTTTCTCCGAGAATAGAATCGTAATTCGGATTCACCGGGATGATGGTATAGCCTTTTTTCTGCAGGTAAGCCGGCACTTTATAACTGTCCCGATCCGGATTTCCGGAACACCCGACAACGGCGATAACGTTAGCTTTTTCAAGAATCTCTTTTGTGTTCATAAAATAATGTTCAGATGTGGGTGCAAAATTTGGTTTCAGGTTATTTAAACCTTTTCTCTCATGTATTTATAAAGTATAACAAATTCCCGGAACACTGCATTTCATAATATTCCGGATAGCCAGAAATAATGGGAAGGATATTTATCTGAATTGGTCATTAAATATGTTATTGAAGATTATTTTTAAAACATTTTACCGTATTGTCGCGTAGAAGCCTTTAAAAAAATCCGTTTACTTCCCAACATTAAACCCCTATTATTAACCAATAAAAAATTTAGCCAATATTAATCAGGCCTTATAACGTAATGGCACAAAAACAAAAGTCTCCCTATCGAATAATCTGGTTAGCCGTCATTCTCATCTTGCTGATCTTCAGTCTTGGTTTTACCGACTGGATTGTAAAATTTATGTGGCTCAAACAACTTGGCTATCAGGATGTATTCTGGACCATCAAATTTGCACAAATCGGGCTGATGGTTAGTGCTTTTGTCATTTCGGTTCTATACCTCGGTATCAATCTCCGGATCCTGGCAAAGCATATGAATAAGCTGGATCTCACCACGACCCCGTTATCCAAGCTGCAAATGAATCTCAATTCTCCTATGGCTCACAAAGCATTAGGCCTGTTGCTCTGGTTATTTGCTATTGCGTTGGGATTTTTGTTTGCTTTCGCTTTTTATTATCAGTGGGATACTTTTTTCCGTTTCGGCTGGCATCAGACCTTTGGACAAATAGATCCGATTTTTCATAAAGATATTGGTTTTTACCTGTTTCGCCTGCCATTCCTGGAACTTATGCAAAACGGTTTGATCACGCTGGCGTTCATAAGTTCGGTCATTATCATTGTTGGGTATTTCTACCTGGGTCTATTACGTTATCAAAAAAATACAGGATTCACCTCTCCCAAAGCAATCACCCGCCACATGACAATCAATGTCTCGATTTGGCTGCTCTTTCTTTCCTGGGGTTTTTACCTGGATCGCTATGAATTATTATATAATCCGGGAAGCGTTGTTTTTGGAGCCGGTTTCACCGATGTTCATGTGAACCTGCCAGTGCTTTGGGTACTGATTGTCTTAACACTCGTTTTGATCATACTTGTATTGCTTCAGGGTTTCACCAACCAGATGAAGCGGATAGTTACAACGGCAGTCGTATTTATTGGAGTCATTGCAGTCGGACAGTTTATACTGCCCGCATTGGTTCAAAAATATTATGTGGAACCGAACGAGCTGAAGCTGCAAATGCCTTACCTTAAGAACAATATTGAGTTAACACGACTGGCATATAAGCTGAATGATATAAAAGAAAAGAAGTATTCGGCCGGGGACAGCCTGACTATGAAGCAGGTTGAACAAAATCAGGCTACGATAAATAATATTCGTCTCTGGGATCCCCGCCTGCTGATTCAAACCTATCGTCAATTGCAGGAAATTCGACTTTATTATCAATTCTTCTCGGTCGATGTGGATCGCTATCACACCGATAAAGGGTATCGGGAAATGATGTTGTCGGCAAGAGAGCTTGCCCAAAGCCTTCCTGCCAAAGCCGATACGTGGGTCAATAAGCACCTGCAATATACGCATGGATACGGATTGGTAATGAGCCCTGTAGCCGAAAAAGGCAGTGAAGGAATTCCCAAGCTGGTCATTAAAAACTTACCCCCGGAAGGCGAAGAAGGACTCAATGTTACCCAGCCGGCGCTTTATTACGGTGAAAAAGAATCCGGTTACAAAGTGGTAAATACCAATGTTAAGGAACTTGATTATCCCAAGGGAAGCAATAACGTTTATACTCATTACAACGGAACGGGTGGTATTCCTTTAAAAGGATTCTGGCGCAGGAGCTTATTCGCATGGTATAAAGGCGATATTAACCTGTTGCTTTCCGGTTATCTTACTCCGCAGAGCCGCATCCAGTTATTTCGCTCGGTGAAACAACGAGTTGAGCAAATCGCACCATTCCTTCATTATGACAACGATCCCTATCTCGTTTTGAGTAAAGACGGAAAGCTTTACTGGATACAGGATGCTTATACCGAATCAAGTAATTTCCCATACTCAGAATCGTATCGGGGAGAGTTTAATTATATTCGTAACTCGGTGAAAGTTGTAATCGATGCTTTCAACGGATCGGTTAATTTTTATGTGGTCGATAAAAATGACCCGGTTCTTAAAGTCTATCAAAACGTTTTTCCCGAAGTCTTCAAACCATTTTCGGCGATGCCGGAATCACTTAAGGAACATATCCGCTATCCTGAGTATATATTTAAGATTCAAATGGCGAAATACGATACCTACCACATGACGAATCCACAGGTTTTCTATAATAATGAAGATTTGTGGACACGTCCGACCGAGAAATACGGAGGTTTGAGTATCGAAATGCAGCCTTATTATGTTTTGGCAAAGCTGCCCAATGAAAATAAATTGCAGTATATGCTGATCAGCCCGTTTACTCCCAGTAAGCGTGATAATATGATTGCCTGGATGGCTGCTAAGTGTGATGCCCCCGATTACGGTGATGTCATCGTATATCAGTTGCCTAAAGAACGATTAATTTACGGGCCCAGCCAGATTGAAGCTCAAATTGATCAGAATACTCTTATTTCTCAGCAATTGTCATTATGGGATCAAAAAGGTTCAAAAGTAATTCGCGGAAATCTCATGGTTATCCCAATCGATAACACCTTCATCTATGTGGAACCGGTCTTTTTGATTGCCGAGGGTGTGGAAATACCCCAATTGCAAAGAGTTATTGTGGCTTATGGTGATAATATTGCTATGGAACCGACACTGGAGGGTGCCATACACGATGTTTTTGGAAAAAGTACGCCCATAGCGGAACAACCCCAATCCAAGACTATATCCAATCAGGGTCCCGTTGGAACACAATTGTTATCGCCGGAATTTAACCAGGCCCAGCAATTATGGAAAGATGCCCAAAATGCATTAAAAGATGAAAACTGGACGCTTTTCGGTCAAAAAATGAATCAACTTAAAAAGATTTTTGAGCCTTCAGCAAAAAAGGACACAGTAAAAAAATAGGACAAGGTTTATAAAGGAAAAACCACAAAGAACGAAGAGGTTTTCTCAGAGAGCACAGAATTAATTCTGTGCTCTCTTTTTTTAAGACTGGGATAAATCAGTGATTTTGAGTGTTTCCGTGGCTTATATTAACGAAGCAGGGGGCAAATTTTCAAAGCCCGGATTAGGAGCTGAAATAAAACTTGGATGCCAATTAAAAATTAAATTAAACACCCGCTAATCCGTGTAATCCGGGAACCTTTCTCATCCATCATTCACTTTTATTTACCTGGAAATAATCCGGCATCGGGTATCCGGCGCCATAAAATAAAAAAGAAGCCCCCGGCCGGGTTTGGCACGGGGACTTGGGGTGCGGAGGGATTTGGGTCCGCATTTTTGGGTAAGTATTTGGGTAAGACTATGAAAAATCAGATGTACAGTGTGGACATTTCGTCGCTTTTACAGGTATTATCGAAGCACAAAACGGACATTCTTTTGTAGCTGGGGCTGCCTCAGCAGGTTTGGCTTCTTCCTTGCGCTTGAGTTGATTTATCCCCTTCACTAAAAAGAAGACCGCAAAAGCTACGATTAGAAAGCTAATGACTGTATTTATAAATACGCCCAGGTTCAACGTAACGGCACCTGCTTTTTGTGCCTCTGCCAGCGTCAGGTATGGTCCCGCCACGGCTCCTTGTTTCAAGACAACGAAAAGTTCACTAAAATCGACATTGCCCAATAATAAGCCGATGGGAGGCATGATAACATCGGCTACCAATGATTTTATTATAGTTCCAAATGCTGTTCCTATGATAATGCCGACTGCCATGTCCACGACATTTCCCTTAACAGCAAATTCTTTAAATTCTCCCCACATTGATAATTACCCTTTGTTATTTAATAAACAGACCAGACAGGAATCTATATTACCGCTTTATTTCTGATAGTTTTCCCGCTCTTCGTATAATATTAATACCAATTCCCATAACCCATTAATTATTTATAATTTAATAAGTTATAAGAACTCGTTTTTTAACGATAACATTATGTTATTTAAGGATATAAGAACATATGATAGCATGGGTTTAAGGTCGTTAGTAATACAGATTCTAATATTGGGATTGTTCGTTAGAATCGATTAATTGATTGAAATGAAAGTTCTTATCATTTTAGAGTAGAGTATTATTATTCATCAGAGACAGCATATCTATGAAAAAGCATGCAGAACTATCACCAAAACAGCTCTTCAACTCCTGTGATTTAGGTGATTTTGACTTCGAAACCACGGATGAATTAGAAATTATTGAAGCATTTATAGGCCAGGAAAGGATAGAAGCCGCTGTAACATTTGGTATCAATATGAAGAGAGACGGCTATAATATTTTTGCTCTCGGACTTGATGAAGCCGATCGTCATAAACTGATAAAACATTTTCTAAAAGATCGCGCCAAATTTGAAGATGGCGCTGTTGACTGGTGTTATATCAATAATTTCAAAGAAAATCACAAGCCCAGAATATTGAAATTGCCGCCGGGAAAAGGAATAGAACTCCGTGAGGCGATGAACGGTTTGATAAACGATTTGTTTAGTGCTTTAACTACGGCATTCGAAAGCGAAGAATATCAAAACCGTCAACAGGTCCTTGAAGATCAAAACAAAAGTGATGAAAGCCAGTTATTCAGCGACTTGAGTAAAAAAGCCAAGGAACGTGGATTTGCCCTGATAAAAACCCCGGCAGGCTTTGCATTTGCTCCGGAAAAGAACGGCGAAATACTCAGTCCGGAAGAAATAGATAAACTGACCGACGAAGAACAGGTCAAAATGGAGGATGAGGTCGAAGAATTGCAGAAAGAACTGCAGAAGATACTTCGTCTTTTGCCCGGACACCAGCGGGAATTCAGAAAACAAAAACGTGAATTGAACCGGGAAATAGCACGCTATGCTGTAAAGGATCTCATCGAAGAAATCAAAAAAAAATTTCACAATGAAGCAGCGGTTAACGAATTCCTGGACAAGGTGTTGAACGACATTGTGGAAAACGTTCGGGATATTATTGGACATCAGGCTCAATCTACCTTGATTCCATTCCTGCAGGGGGGTGAAAAAACGTCTTCTTCACCTCAGGACAATCCAATTTTAAGCCGCTACAAAATCAATGTCATCGTGGATAATTCTGAGCTTGACGGCGTGCCGATCATTTATGAAGATAATCCAACCTATAAAAATTTGATTGGCAAAGTAGAATATGAAGCTCATTTGGGAGCGCTGACAACCGATTTTAACCTGATAAAGGCAGGTGCATTGCACAGGGCTAACGGTGGATATCTTGTTCTTGATGCCCGGAAGGTATTACTGGAACCTTTTGCGTGGGAAGGCTTAAAGAGGGTATTAAAATCCGGAAAACTAAGGATTGAATCTCCTGGAGAATCCTATGGTTTGATAAGTACCGTTTCCCTGGAGCCAGAACCCTTAAATATGAACGTAAAAGTCATTCTTATGGGCGAACGTATGCTGTATTATCTCCTGTGTACCTACGATCCGGAATTCAGCGGACTCTTTAAAGTAGAAGCTGATTTTGAATATGATATGGATCGAAATAAGGGAAATCAGAAACTCTATTCAAGAATGCTGGGCGGTCTTATCCGGGAAAATAATCTTAGAACGTTCCGTAAAGATGCCGTCGGCCGGGTGATTGAACAAAGTTCAAGAATTATAGAAGACAATGAAAAGTTGTCCATCCAAAACCAAAAGATACTGGATTTACTCAGGGAATCAGATTTTTGGGCGGGTAGAAATAATCACGATCACGTTTCTAAAGAAGATGTCCAGAAAGCAATCGACGAACAGCATTATCGTTCGGATCGGATGAGGGACAAGATACTTGAAAACATTCATCGAAAAACCATTTATATCGATGTTGAAGGAGAAAAGAAGGGTCAGATTAACGGGTTGTCGGTTGTTCAGATTGGGAATACGATGTTTGGGAAGCCATCACGTATTACCGCACGTGTTCAGTTCGGCAAAGGTGAAGTCATCAATATTGAACGCGAAGTAGAATTAAGCGGCCCCATTCACTCTAAGGGGGTACTCATATTGGCCGGATTCCTTGGAGAAAAATATTCGACAAAGCAACCGTTTTCATTGTCTGCCAGTCTCGTTTTTGAACAATCGTATGGCGGCATTGATGGTGACAGTGCATCGGCAGCCGAGCTTTTTGTGCTTCTATCAGCTATTTCCGAAGTGCCGTTGAAACAATCACTTGCCGTTACCGGATCGATCAACCAGCATGGTGTAATACAGCCGATTGGCGGAGTAAACGAAAAGATTGAAGGATTTTACGATGTCTGCTATAAATCGGGCCTTTCAGGCGATCAGGGAGTGATTATTCCGAAAGCGAATGTGAAAAATTTGATGCTGCGGGAAGATATTATCAAAGCGGCTGAAAATCATTCCTTCCATATATACCCGATTGAGCATGTTAATGATGGAATGGAACTGCTTTCAGGATTATCCATGGGAGAGAGAAATCACGATGGAATTTATCCGGAGAACACTATTAACAGAAGAATCGAAGATCGTTTAACAGCTATGGCCGAGCAGCGCCTGATTTATTCAGATGCCAGCAATGGGAGAAAGCCAAAAT
The DNA here is from genome assembly GCA_963783355.1 of uncultured bacterium. Lineage (GTDB taxonomy): Bacteria > Bacteroidota > Rhodothermia > Balneolales > DATFMH01 > CAWANF01. Next base: position 404,711 of record CAWANF010000007.1, on the reverse strand, counting down.
GAACAAGGAACCCGGCGATATTATTTTTAAGCATATCCTGGTAGCTCTTGATTCTTCTCAGCACAGTATGGCGGCATTGGAAGTGGCGGCGGAAATGGCCCGGATTTTTGAGGCGGAACTCGAAGGTTTATTTGTTGAGGATATCAATTGGTTTTATCTGAGCCATCTTCCTTTTATGTCAGAAATCAGCGAATTCACCGGAACTAAACGTGACATCGGGGATTTGTCAATGGAAAACGAAGTGCGCGCCCAGATAAAACGCCTTCGTAAAGCGCTCCAAAAAACCGGGGAACGAACCCAAATCAAATATACATTTCGGTCGGTGCGGGGAAAAGTTGAAAATGAATTGATTACCGCATCATCAGCCGTTGACCTGGTTACCATCGGCCGATTAGGTAAGTCGTTTATGCGGGATCGTGCTCTGGGAAAAACAGCTCTTTCACTTTTAAAGCAGACGCATAAACCGATATTGTTATTACAGCATGGAATCAAAAGTGGTCAGACAATATTAGTGGTTGTGAATGAGTCGGAAGTAAGTGAGCGGGCGCTCAAACTAGCAGCTCTCGTGGCTGAAAAGAGAAACAGCCCGATTTCCATATTATTAACGGATCATGCGACTTCCCATTTACGATTTTACCGTTCATTTATTCATCAGACTCTCAAGCATCACATCATACCGTTTGGCATACATATGCTGAAACCGGATGATCATGATGAGCTAAAGGAAATCATTCACAATGAAAACGGAGGACTGGTTATTGCATATCGTGATAATGAGCTGTTTAATGATGATAACCTTGAAAAAACGATTCACTCTATCGACTGTGCTTTGCTTTTATTGAGTTGAAGGTAATAAATTCAGAGTATGTTTTAATTTCTTATGGTCTGAATTACGGATCATTGAGATTAAACAGGAAAATAGAAAATGTCTACGGAGACACTGAAAATCAATGTTAGCCACCAAAACACAAATACACAAAATTTTCAAAAAATTTTGTGTATTCACTACGGAATTCTCTGTGCCCACTGCGGTTAATATATTCAACTCTAACACTATCCAAATAAAACAGACCGGTTCTTTTCTGCACGTTTTACATCAGGATCATATTTAACCGGAATTCCTTCGAGCATCCGTATGTAATCTGCCGGTAAACCATGTTCACGGGCTCCATAGACAACAAAATTCTTATACCAGTCGAAGGGTATTGTTTGGTCATTAATAACATCACTTATTGCCGTGTATAAAAAGACTTCGACTGTTCCATCTTTGGTTTCTGCTATGGTTTCGCGTTCTTTATATTCAATTCCCAAATCTTCGGCTTTATCAAGAAGATGTTTTTCTGTAGCCTCAATATCGTAGACGACGCCCATAACAAAATCTTCATCATTTCCAGTGTAAATAGCATTGCATTTGCCGGAACCGTCGTCATCCTTTACATGGAAGCGAAGATCAAATCCCCGGATCGTAGCAATCGTTTCAAAAATGCCGGAAGGAACGCGTTGGTGAAACCGCCTGAAACACATGTTTGACCCATATGCAAAGTATTTCATTTGGATCTCCTTAAAGTTCTGTTTTTTTTGGAATTTTACTCATGGCCCGTTCCGTTAATGCCGTTATTGTAAGAGATGGATTTACACCAGGATTTGCAGATATCATCGAACCGTCGCATACCAGCATATTTTCATACCCAAAGACATGATTATTTTTATCTATTACACCTTCATCCCGGTCTATCCCCATGACACAGCCACCGAGTATATGTGCTGTGGTTGGAATACCGGCCAATGTCTCGGTTAAAAGTACGGTTGGTTTTCCATTCACGATACGGGCAAAACGCTCGGACAAATCTTTGGCTTCAGGGATAAAAGAGCTTGGTGCCTGTCCCCTGTCCACAATGGATTTGATGCCGAAAAGACCCTTTTTCAACCGAAGGGTACTGTTCAGGCTTTGCATAAACAGCATAATTTGTGTTCGTTTCGACCAGTCATCAACCCACCAGATGCGCAGATTTTTAATGGGATGTAAAAGAATATCGCCAATGATCTGCCCGATCCTGATGAACACGTTATTACCGAAAGCCAGCGGGGACATCAACAGCCGCCATGCACCGGAACCGGCAGAATAACGGACCGGCTCAAGATGACTGTGTTCATCGGTATGCAAGATGGAACCGATGGCTATTCCTTTTGAAAAATCTGTTTTCCTGTCAAAGGTTGTGACCCCGATCAGGCTCTCTGAATTAGTGCGAATTCCCTGGCCTATTTTGTCGGAAATATCCGTAAGTGATTTTTTCTTCAGTTTAAGCAATAACTTCACGGTTCCCATCACACCGCCCGAGAAAATTACTGCTTTTGCGGTAAGATTCCCTCGTTTTTTCCAATATTTGGTTGAGGTTTTCCAATAAACGCGATATCCGTTTTTACCGTTGGAATGATCAATTGGCAGGACATCATACACCTCCGACTCCGCCTGTATAGTGACTCCATTTTGTTGAGCCAGGTACAGATAGTTTTTATCCAGTGTGTTTTTGGAATTGAAGCGACAGCCAAGCATACATCCTCCACAAAATGTGCAGCCGGTACGTTTGGGTCCAAGTCCGTCAAAATAAGGATCCTCCTTCGTGACGCCGGGCTCGCCAAAATAGACTGCAACATTCGTTGGTTGAAATTTATCTTCTTTACCCAGTTCTTTTGCCAGGCTTTTCAGGGCAAGGTCACCTACCTGCAAACGCGGATTCTGATCAGCACCCAGCATCTTTAAAGCAACGGGGTAGAAAGGCTCCAGTTCTTTTTTCCAGTTGGACAGGTGGGACCAGCTTTCGGCATTGAAAAATTCATCTTTAGGAACCGGCAAAGTATTAGCATAAACCAATGAACCACCACCAACACCGACGCCCGATAAAACGGCGACATGACGGAAAAAAGTCATTTTAAATAACCCATGAAATTTTAAACGGGGCAGCCAAAGCCATTTTTTCAGGTTCCAGTTTGTTTTTGGAAAATCTTTAACCTTCAGCCATTTGCCTTTTTCAATGACCAATACGTTATAACCCTTTTCAGACAAACGTAATGCTGAAACGGATCCGCCGAAACCACTCCCGATGATTATATAATCGTAATCAATAGATGCTGATTCTTTCATGAACGAGGTATGAGTATTTAATAAATGGTAGCAATTTCCTTTAAAATGAGTAAAAAATCAGTATGATAATGCCGGTGTTTTCCTCAAATAGGCTTCATCATCGAGGTGGCGTAATATAAAATCAGCCAAATCGGCACGGGTGATGCGGGCTTCAATAGATTCAGACGGTTTGCCGGTCCATATTTTGTAAGAACCCATTTTTTCACCGTTCACCAACTGCCCGGGACGAACAATGGTCCAATCGAGCAAACTCTCTTTGATGTATTTTTCCTGTCTCTCTTTGTCTTTAAATATATTTCTGAGGAAAAACGGACAAAGAATCCATGTATAGAAAAATCCAAGCTGACCTCCGCTGTCACCTATTCCCAGGGAAGTTACACATATAAAACGCTTTACACCCTGGATATTCATCGCTTTTAAGATGTTTTTTGTCCCGGAAGACAGGATGGTATTTTTCTTTCTGATTTTGACTCCCAACGCTGAAATTACAACATCCTGGCCCTGAACCGCATGTAAGATAGAATCGTAATCGATGATATCGCCATCTACAACACGCAGCCGGTTGTCTTTGATTTTGATATCGTCAGGATTTCGGGCAAACGCTGTTACCACATGATTTTGTTCAAGGGCTTGTTTGATAAGTTCTCTACCGGTTCCTCCTGTAGCGCCAAATAAGAGTAGTTTCATTGATAGGCCTCCTGTAAAATCATTGCTAACTAAATATAATTTAACAGATCAAAGGTAAGTCGACAAATTTCAGTGTTCCCAATGAATTACGTTTTTCTCATCTCAATAAATTGCATAAAAAAAGGGGATACGCAAATACCCCCTTTAAAAATAATGAAGAAAAATCTTACTATTTATGTTGACCTAAAGAGCGATTCGGGTAAGGAGGCCGTTGTGGTTTCTCGAACGGATGATTCTTCAGAGACTGCAGTTCTTCCTGTATCCCTCTTTCCAATTGGGGATCTTTCCCTTTTGCCATACTCGTAGGATCGTTTACCACGTGGATATCCGGTTTCACGCCAATACCTTCGGGGAACCATTTGCCTTCAGGATTATACAGTCGGAAACAGGGAACCGTAATTTCGCCCCCATCAATAAGCGGGGGAACACCAACGTACCCAATCAAGCCGCCCCAGGTTCTGCGCCCGATAAGTTTTCCAAGCTTATCCTCACGAAAGAAATATGGGAAGGCATCGCCGCCGGATCCGCTCCATCCGTTAATGAGCATCACTTTCGGGCCAAAATTAGCAATCGTTGGCGTCTGCCAGTCGGTTCCGTCCCGGACTGCCCAAAACGCCAACGGTTTGCGAGCCAATAATTCAATAAAACGGTTGGGTATTTGTCCGCCGCTGTTAAAACGCTCGTCGATAATCAATCCTTTTTTATTGTATTGCGCATTAAACTGGCGAACCAAGTCGGTTTGTCCACCGATGCCTGTATCGGGAACATAGATGTATCCAATTTGCCCGTCGGTTTCGCGAGCCACTTGTTTGCGTTTTGCTTCTACCCAGGCCTCATGACGGAGTTTAGCCTCGCTCGATAAAGTTTTAACCGTAATAGTATGAGCGTCATCGAAAGTTGGCTTACTGTTTACTGTCAGAACCACGGTTTTGTTTGCCAGTCCTTCGAAAGCGGCATAAGGATCTTTTGAAGTATTTATAGCAGATCCGTTTACAGCCAGGATATAATCACCGGCTTTAACATCTAAACCGGGCTGATCAAGGGGCGAACGCACTACGTCCCATGTGGCTCCTTTGATGATTTTACTTATTTGATATTTTCCATGTTCCAGTTTCCAGTTGATTCCCAAAAGACCAACGCCACGATGAAGAGATTTTTGTGTATCTCCACCGAAAACATAAGTATGGGATGAATTGATTTCACCCAACAACTGGCCAATGACATAATTAACATCCGATCGAGTTACGCAGTCGTTGATGAGTGGTTCATATTTCTTGCGCATGGCATCCCAACCGACATCATTCATATACGGATCATAATAATAATCACGTTCGAAGCGCCAGACGTCATTAAATATTTGATGCCATTCAGCACGGGGATTTACGTTCATTTGCAGATCGCTCACAGACACGGTTTTGTTCATCTTCTGATCAGCAGCTACATTGACGATGGCGAATGTTTTCCCTTTCCATGCCAGAATTTTCTTTTGATTGGCAGACAACGAATAACCCCGGATGTCGTCAAGAACGGTTTTAACCTTTCTGCTTTTTATGTCGTAATATTGTAATGAACTTTTGGATTCTCCGGATCCTGTTCTGGGTAATTTTTGGAAGAGGACTTTACCCGAAACAGCCTGCAAGTGTCTGTAATTTCCATAGGGAACGGGCAAAATAACCATCCGGTTTTCTATTCCATCCGTTTGTATGACCACATTCTTAATATCACTGTACCCGGCCGAACCTTCTTTATGATCAGTTCCCGGTTTCTCGTTTTCAGACACATCAACAGTATCATTTCTAGGAGCTAAAACAGATGGGTCATCGCTGCGCAGCGAAACAGCCGCTATTTCCGTGGTATTTGGATAAATCCAGGTTTGATCAATACTGCTGTAATCGGGACTAAAATGCTGGTTTGTAAAGAAAAATAAATATTTTCCATCCGGACCAAATACGGGGTTTGAATCACTATAATAACCTGATGTTATCTGAGCCTTTTTCTTTGTTTTTGTGTTGTACAGGAAAATGGCGTTGTGACGATTTCCCAGTCCTTTATAATACGCCAGCCACTGACTGTCGGGTGACCATCCGAAACGATAGGATTCCAGATTTGGATTGTACAACCACTGGCCTTTATCAATCGTAGTCACTTCATGTGTATCCACATCGAAAACCTGGAGATCCATTTTATTATTCACAAAGGCTATTTTTTTACTGTCTGGTGACCAGAAGATGTGATATCTAAAACCATCTTTGAAGGAGGTTAATGTTTCTGGTTTTCCCGTGCCGTCTGTCTTTCTGAGTGTCAATTCGTATTCACCGATTTGATCACTCCAGTAGGCGATATATTTGCCATTGGGTGAGTATTCCGGCATACGCTCGGCATAAGCTGAAGTTTGTGTTAAGTCTCTCGTGTTTCCGTGTTGCGCAGGAACCGAAAAGATATCACCGCGGGCTTCAAACAGAACTCTTTTTCCTTTGGGAGAAATAGCCGCGTTGCGAATCCATTTTGCAGCATCCACAATGTGTGGCATCAAGGTAGAATTATCTGTTACCACCCGGATGTGAATGGCATGATATTTATTTGTTTTCAGATCCAATAAATAGAGATTATCATGAGCCTCAAAAACGATATCATCCGGTCCAACAGAAGGAAAATGAACATCAAATTTTTTGAAATGTGTGACCTGGGTGCTTTTTTCTGTTTTCAGATCATAAACCCAGATATTATAACGCTCATTCTGTCCGGCATCGGAACGATAATAAATCTTATCGCCATGCCACATGGGCTGCTCGTCATTCGCTTTATTATGGGTGATATTTTTGGATGCGTATGTCTTCAGGTTAAATAACCAGATATCCGGTGCCCAACCGCCCCGGTAACCTTTCCAATGGCGAAATGCACGGGATTTCATAGTAAATGCCAGCCATTTGCCATCCGGGGAGATCATTCCGAATTCACCATAAGGAACCGGCAGTTTATCGGATAAACCCCCTTTATCTGAAACTTCATACAACTGATCAAACCGCTGCCGGCCACTTTGTTTCGAAGAGGCATATAATATCTGTTTACCTTTGGGGTACCATCCCAGGACACGATCGGGACTTGGATCGTGGGTGATTTGCTGAGCCGTTCCACCATCCGCCGGAACTAAGTAAACATTCAGATTTCCGGCATAATCGGCGCTGTAAGCTATCTCTTTACCATCAGGTGAAAACTTTGGAAACTCTTCTTCCCCTTTGGGGGAAGTTAACATTTTCGCCAATCCACCTTCTTTGGGAGCCACCCAAACATTGCCGGCATAGACAAAAGTAATTTGTGTTTGGGATACATCCGGATACCGGAACATCCGGGCATGAACTTGTGCATTGGTTATTTTTGTTATGAATATTGTTATAAATAAAACGGTCACTATTGATAATATTTTTCGCATCAGAACTCCTTCTTTATTGTATCAACTTCCATATGTTAATAGCCTCTAATCTCACTAACTTCTTTTTTAACCGCCTGTTGAGTATTAAAATTTCAATAACAACCTTAAATGACCTTCGTGAAATGAATACCTTACATATTTTATTCTATATTTCACAATATTTTACTATATAACTATTTATACCCTGAATAATGAGACAAATACTCACTGCCGGAAACGGTGGAATCGAAGTTATGAAGATCATGGATGCTCCCGATCCTAAACCAATTCACGGGGAATTGTTAATCAGGGTTAAAGCCGCCGGACTTAATTTCGCAGATATCCTGGCACGCCAGGGATTATATCCGGATGCTCCAAAACCACCGGCCGTGATGGGCTATGAAGTATCGGGAATTGTAGAAGCCGTGGGCGAAGGTGTTGATACCTCCATGATTGGGAAATCTGTTCTGGCAATGACCCGTTTTGGCGGACAATCAGAAATGGTTTGTGTCTCCGCATCGCAAGTGTTTGAAAAACCCGATTCCATGTCGTTTGAAGAGGCGGCAGCCTTACCCGTAACGTATTTGACCGCTTATGATTTGATACATGTTATGGGTTCTCTGAAAGCCGGTGAAACGGTGTTGATACATAATGCAGGCGGCGGCGTGGGGCTTGCTGCTATCGATATTGCAAAACACATCGGCGCGCACATTATCGGGACTGCCAGTGCGCACAAGCATGATTTCCTTAAGGAAAAAGGAGTAGATTTTGTTATTGATTATCGAGCGAAAGACTGGTTGCCCGAATTGCTCAAATATACCAATGGCAAAGGAGTAGAATTAATTACAGATCCGATTGGGGGTTCCAGTTTCAAAAAAAGTTATAAAGCGTTGCGATCAACTGGCCGGTTAGGCATGTTTGGCGTGTCTGTAACCAGCGGCAAAGCGGGTCTGGCCGGGAAATGGAATATGCTGAAGATGGCCGCCTCGTTACCTTTTTTTCATCCGGTTCCTTTAATGAATGGCAATAAAGGAGTATTTGGAGTCAATCTTGGTCATCTGTGGCACGAAGGAGAAAAAGTTGGGCAATGGACAAAAGAAATTTTAAAAGGGTATGAAGAAGGATGGATTCATCCACATGTCGATAAAGTGTTTCCTTTTGATAATATTGGAGATGCCCATCGTTATATTGAAGAGCGCCGGAATATCGGGAAAGTAATTTTGGTCCCCTGAGTTCAGGATGATTTTCTTGAAATGATCTCTAAAGGTACGGACATGCTATGGTATGTCCGTACCTTTAAATTTAAATTCTTACGAATCATTTTTTCCACTATCAAAATTTTTTTTGGATCACATCAAATCTTCTTTTTATATTTATCGTATATTTACGATATACAAATGAATAATCTATGGCACTAAACAAATCCGATCTTTTTGAAGCAAACGATATTCGCTTAGCGGAACTGATGAAAGCATTAAGCCATCCGGCGCGAATAGCAATAATCAAAATGCTTGCCGATTGCAAAACCTGCATTTGTGGAGATATCACGGATGCCCTGCCGTTAGCCCAGGCAACGGTTTCGCAGCATCTGAAAGCCCTGAAAAGTGCCGGATTAATTAAAGGGGAAATATCGGGTGTCAAAACCTGCTATTGTCTGAATGATGAAACCATGGAAGAGCTAAAAAATTCGTTCGAATGGTTCCAGAATGTAATTGAAACACAAATTCCAAATCAATGTTGTACCAATGAATCCAAATGACACAGAAGAATTGAAAAGACTTGTAAAAGAGAAATATGGCAAAATAGCTGAACAGCCTAAAGAAGATAGTGGCAGCTGTTGTGGTTGTGGTCCGCAAACAACCTATACTGTCTTCAGTGAAGATTATACAACCCAGGAAGGTTATGTAGCCGATGCGGACCTGAATCTTGGCTGCGGATTGCCCACCAACTATGCCAACATCAGTAAAGGAGATACAGTCCTGGATCTCGGTTCCGGTGCCGGAAACGATGCATTTGTTGCACGAGCCGTTGTTGGCAACTCGGGTCATATCATTGGAGTCGATATGACGGAAAAAATGGTTGAGAAAGCCATATCAAATACACAAGTTTTGGGATATTCCAATGTAGAATTCCGTTTGGGGGATATAGAAGATTTACCAATTGAAAATGATTCCATAGATGTGGTTGTCAGTAATTGCGTATTGAATCTTGTTCCTGATAAATCATCAGCCTTTGCAGAAATGTATCGTGTGCTCAAGCCAGGTGCTCATTTTTGTGTTTCTGACATCGTGACGAGAGGTTCTATTCCCGATTCTTTACGTAAAGAAGCAGAACTATACGCCGGATGCGTTTCAGGTGCTATCGAACAGGAAGATTATTTGTCGCTTTTAAAAGAAGTCGGTTTCGAAGATGTCTCTATAGTTAAAAGCAGGCTCATCCAATTGCCGGACGAACTGTTAAGTGATCATCTTACGGCCGAAGAAATTTCAGAGTATCGCCATTCGATAAATGCACTGGTAAGCGCCACTGTTTACGGAGTAAAACCAGCCTGAACATGAGAAATATTCTTGTGCTGTGCACCGGCAATAGTTGTCGAAGCCAAATGGCCGAAGGCTGGTTGCGACATTATGGGGGAGATAAGGTGAATGTATACAGCGCCGGGATTGAAACTCATGGTGTTAACCCGGTTGCCATTCAGGTTATGAAAGAACGAGGTGTGGATATTTCAGGCCACACCTCGGATCTTGTTGAAAATTACCTGGGAGAGAATTTCGATTATGTGATAACCGTCTGCGATAATGCCCGGGAACGGTGCCCTGTATTTCCTTCAAAAGCTTTAAAAATACATCATAATTTTCCAGATCCTGCAAAAGCGGAAGGCAATGAGGAAGAGAAACTAGAGGCTTTTCGTAAAGTGTGTGATGAAATCGAACTTTTCTGTCGTTTTTTCCTTTTTCAACACAATTTATATATAGAACCTGAAAACTGAATTTACTATTCATTTATGAACCGCTCTGATACTGTAAAATCTATTGGATTCTTTGAGAAATACCTGACCGTTTGGGTCCTTGCCTGTATTGCCGCGGGTATTCTTCTTGGAAGACTATTAGGTTCCGGTGTACAAATATTAAGTAATTGGACACTTTATAATGTGAACCTGCCGGTGGCCATCCTCATATGGCTGATGATCTACCCGATGATGCTTCAAATCGATTTTGATTCGATCAAAAACGTTGGGAAGTCTCCAAACGGGTTGATCCTGACATTGATAGTTAACTGGCTGATCAAGCCGTTCACGATGGCTTTTTTCGCCTGGATTTTTTTTACTCATATTTTCCAGGCCTGGATACAACCCGATTTGGCTCAACAATTTATAGCCGGAGCCATTTTATTGGGTGCGGCTCCCTGTACGGCGATGGTATTCGTCTGGTCTTACCTTTCGGATGGCGATCCAACATACACGCTGGTGCAGGTTTCGGTCAATGACCTGGTTATCCTGGTAGCTTTCATCCCGATAGTCGGATTCCTGCTTGGAATCACTCACATTGCCATTCCGTATTCTACATTAATTACATCGGTTATCATCTATGTGGTTATACCCTTGCTGGCGGGATATTTATCGCATCGAATAATTGTCAGAGCCAAAGGCCTTGACTGGTACACCCGGCGTTTTCTGCCCTTTTTTAAACCGGTTTCCATAATTGCCCTGCTGGTTACCCTGATTTTGTTATTTGCTTACCAGGGAGAGCGAATTATAGAGCGGCCGTTTGTCATTTTGCTTATTGCCATTCCGTTGGCTATTCAAACATACACAATTTTCGGGATTGCCTGGTTCAGCGGTCGAAAAATTAAACTGCCTTATGCCATTTGTGCGCCTTCATCAATGATCGGGGCGAGCAACTTTTTCGAACTGGCTGTGGCTGTTGCTATTTCGTTATTCGGATTAAATTCCGGGGCCGCTTTGGTAACCGTTGTAGGCGTACTGATTGAAGTTCCGGTAATGCTTTCTCTTGTTTCTCTCGCCAAAAGATGGAGATATGACTGAGTATTATAACATCTGGTTTGTTGGGAAGTTAGTTGGTGTACCCTCTGTGGTTTATTGTTGTTAACGTCAGAAGATCCCGCATCGAAGTGCGGGATGACGTTGTAATGGGGTTGGGAAACCTGATTATTGTTGATGAGCGATAATAGTACCTGCTAACGTCGTAATCCCGGAATTTTGTGATAGCAAAATATCCGGGTTCTCCGAACGATGGACTTCAAAACACCAATCGTGTCATCCTATGTTTAAAGCAGTTAAGAAACGAAATAATTAGATTGACAGGTCATAGAAATAAGAACCTGTTGAGCCGGAAAGAGTCAGAACCTTTGTGTGTCATTGGTCCCGGAGACCGTTCGAAATGAAAGGGACTCTTTCCTTCCCTGTCCATTGCGATCCAGACACCTGTCGGGAGAAGCAATCTCCAACCGTTGAATGAGCTGATGTCCCTCATAGTTCGACTCAGCCCTCCATGACAATGCGAATAATTCAAAATTTAAAATTCAACATTCCGAATTTTCCCGATTAAAATACTTTAACCTTCCCTTTATTAATCATTCCAGCCAATTCTTTTAGCTCGAAAGGGGTTAGAATTAATCATTCTTTTATTTTTAATCAGTTACTTGTAACCAAACGTAGAAATTAACCGTAATGAGAGGTAAGTTTGATAAACTGATTCATCAAAGAGCTTCCTCACATGAAAAAATCCAGTACTATAGCAACGGTTTTGTGCCTGATTTTATCGGCCGCTTTGTTCAGTTATTCCTGTAGCAGCGAAAGCAACTCGAAAGATAACTCTAAAAAGGATTCCACATCGGTCATCCCTATCGAAATAGGACTGGTAACCCGGGGAGATATATCGGCTCATTACATCAGCACAGCGACACTGGAAGCAGAACAGGAGGCGCAGGTTGTTTCGAAAGTAAATGGTGTGGTTGAAAAAATAGTTACGGAAGAAGGCCAAAATGTAAAAGCCGGGCAGCCGCTTGCCGTTCTCGATGATGAACAGTACCGTCTGGAAATGAACCGGGCAAAAGCGAACCTGGATAAGCTTCAAAACGATTTCAAACGTAATCAAAAGCTATACGAAATGAAGCTCATCAGTGCCGAAGCTTACGAGAACGTCAAATACCAGTACGAATCACAAAAGGCCGCTTTTGAACTGGCCAAACTGAATCACGAATACACCACGATCCGGGCACCGATCGATGGAATCGTGTCCAAACGGCTGATTAAAGTCGGGAATATGATTCGTGTCAACGATCCCGTTTTCTCAATCACCGATTTTGATCCGCTGCTGGCTATTGTCTATGTTCCTGAACACGAAATGCAGAAAATTCACGTAAAACAGCCCGTTGAATTTGAAGCGGACGCTATTCCTTCCAAAACATTTCAGGGACATGTTGAACGAATCAGCCCGATAGTGGATCCCGAAACGGGCACTTTCAAGGTCACGATAGAAATCAATGACCCGACCCGGCAGCTCAAACCAGGAATGTTTACGCGTATCCGGATTGTATATGACACGCGGAGAAATACGATGCTCGTTCCTAAAGAGGCCATCATCAGCGAGGATGGTTTGAATAGTGTGTTCGTCATCAATAACCTGATGAGTTTTAAGAAAACAGTTCAGACCGGTTACTCCAACGGTTCAAGAATTGAAATCGTGAACGGATTAAAAGACGGTGATTCGGTTGTCACCATCGGGCAAAGCAGTTTAAAAGACAGCAGCAAAGTCGAAGTCATTCATCAATAACCATCAACAGCGCTGAGAGACGCTAACCGGATCCGATCATGAAAATCATTGATCTATCAACGAGACGCCGTGTGACGGTAGCCATGTTCACCATAGGAATTCTCCTGTTTGGATTTGTTTCGCTGTCCCGTCTGAAAATAAACCTGCTTCCCGACTTAAGTTATCCGACACTGACTATCCGGACAGAATTCAGCGGTGCGGCACCGGCTGAAATTGAAAATCTGATAAGTAAACCTATCGAAGAAGCCCTGGGGGTAGTGAAGAATGTAAAGCAGGTACGCAGCATCTCGCGCTCCGGCCAGTCGGATGTGATTCTTGAATTTGCCTGGGGTACAAATATGGATTACGCCAGCCTGGACGTGCGGGAAAAGCTGGATGCCATTCAGCTCCCGCTGGAAGCGGAACGACCGGTGATCCTTCGTTTTGATCCGACGCTTGATCCGGTTATTCGTTTTGCTCTTTTCCGTGAAAATAAACCGGCTAAAACGAATGTTACTTCTGCTTCTATACAACCGAATGCAGAGCCGGTTCCTTCCATTCAGACACTCAAATATTTACGAACACTCAGTGAGGAACAGCTTAAAAAAGAACTGGAAACGGCGGATGGAGTTGCCTCGGTGAAGGTGAGTGGCGGACTGGAGGAAGAAATACAGGTTTTGGTTGATGAACGCAGATTAGCGCATCTCAATATTCCTATTGATAAAGTTATCACCGAGCTAAGTGCCGAAAATGTGAATTTGTCCGGCGGCCGGCTGGAAGAAGGCACCTCTCAGTTCCTGGTACGGACGATCAACCAGTTCAAAACGGTCGATGAAATCAATGATATCGTTCTTGAAAACCGGAATAACAAACCAATTTATATCCGTGATATTGCCGATGTTCGCCAGGGGTATAAAGAACGGGAAGCCATCACCCGGTTTAACGGAAGAGAAGCGGTGGAACTGGCCGTGTATAAAGAAGGCGATGCTAATACGGTGGCCGTGGCCCGGGATGTCGACAAAAAACTAAAAAACATTCGAAAGAATCTGCCTGATGGCGTCAAGCTCGTCAAAGTGTACGATCAATCGACATTCATCAACCAGGCGGTGGATGAGGTGGTGAATGCCGGCATCATCGGCGGTATCCTGGCTATTATCATTCTATACCTGTTTTTGCGTGATTTCTGGGCGACCGTTATTATTTCACTGTCCATCCCGGTGTCGGTTATCGCCACGTTTAACCTGATGTACGGCTATGATATCACCCTGAATATCATGTCTTTAGGTGGCATTGCATTAGGTATCGGCTTGCTCGTTGATAACTCGATTGTCGTTTTGGAAAATATTTCCAGGCATCGTTCAATGGGGAAAACTATGCTCCAGGCTTCCCGTGAAGGCGCCAGTGAAGTTGGAACTGCTGTAGTTGCTTCGACCTTAACCACCATAGCCGTTTTCTTCCCTTTGGTTTTTGTTCAGGGGATTGCCGGACAACTCTTTCGCGACCAGGCATTAACGGTTACTTTTTCCCTGCTCGCTTCGCTTATCGTCGCCATCACATTAATACCGATGCTGTCGTCCGTTCGCGGACGCAAAAAAAGCAGTATACCGAGGCCGCTGCGAACGGTTCCCAAAACCCAAACCGCCCGTTTTTTCCGCAAAATCAGAATTTTCCTGGTCGAGACGATTCCATCCTATTTTGTTCGCGGTATTCTTCAGGCCATTCATTTGATAAGCCGATCTATTTCTTTTTTAATTCGACCTTTGGTCAATGGTTTTAACAATGTCTATCAATGGGTAGAGAGCCGATATCCGGCACTCATTCGTTGGGCACTTGGGCACCGGGCAATTGTTCTGATTAGTGCATTCCTGATTTTTTCGGGCAGCTTATTACTGATTCCACGGCTCGGTATCGAGCTCATTCCGTCCATGTCGCAGGGAGAATTTACAATAGAATTTCGCATGGCTCCGGGAACTCCGTTAAATAGGACCGATGATGCATTAAAATCTGTTCAGTATGCCGCACAAACACTCGGAAATGTTCATACAACCTTTTCTGTAGCCGGAACAGGTAACCGCATGGACGCCAACCCGGATGAAGGCGGTGAAAACTGGGGCGAACTGGATGTGACGCTCAACAAGGGATCGAATCGTGACGATGAAGAACAGGCGATGAGACAGCTGCGGACGCATCTTCAACAGATTCCGGGATTGCAATACAAATTCTCCCGGCCGGCTTTATTCACGTTTAAAACGCCTGTGGAAGTGGAAATCAGCGGTTACGATTTGGATCAGCTGAAGAAAGTCAGCCAGTCGATTCATCAGAAAATGCAAAATTCAGGTCGTTTCGCGGATGTAAAATCGACGATGGAACGAGGCCATCCGGAGATACAGATTCATTTTGATCGTGCCAAAGTGGCCGCCCTGGGAATGGCCGTTCATACCGTAGCCGACAACGTCGTTCGTAAAATTAAGGGAGATGTCGCTACCCAATATTCCTGGCACGAACGTAAGATTGACGTACTGGTCAGGGCTCGTGAAAAAGATCGGGCATCCGCCGATGAAATCCGAAGGCTGATCATCAATCCGCAGAGCAGCAAGCCGGTTCCGCTCGAAGCGGTGGCAAACATCGTTGTCACGACCGGTCCAAGCGAAATTCGCAGAGTCGCCCAGCAGCGTGTAGCCGTAATCACGGCGAATCTGAATTATGGGGACCTGGGAACGGCGGCGAACGAGATTGGCGGAATTATCAAAAATACCGTTATGCCGAATAATATCTCGGCACAAATCGGCGGACAAAACGAAGAAATGGACGCCTCGTTCAAATCGCTCGTTTTTGCATTGCTTTTAGCCGTATTCCTGGTATATCTCGTGATGGCTTCGCAGTTTGAATCGCTCATTCACCCGTTCGTCATTTTGTTCACGATTCCGCTGGCATTGGTCGGAGCCATTCTCGCGCTTTGGATTACCGGTGCCACAATCAGCGTGGTCGTTTTCATCGGTTTGATACTGCTGGCCGGGATTGTCGTAAACAACGCTATTGTGCTTATCGACTTAATCAACCAGTTCCGTAAACAGGGAATGGATAAGATCGAGGCCATCGTGGAAGCCGGGCGTTCGCGTCTGCGCCCGATTTTGATGACCACGCTCACCACAACGCTCGGATTGCTGCCGCTGGCACTCGGCATCGGCGAAGGAGCGGAAGTGCGCGCTCCCATGGGAATTACGGTCATTGGCGGATTAACCGTATCGACATTGCTGACTTTAGTGGTCATCCCGGTGATGTATGCCATCATGGACCGGAAAGATTATGAAGCGGAAACTGTGGCTGAAAATATTTCAGAGACCGGGGAACAAAAATGAATCTGACGGAAAAAGCCATAGAACGTCCGGTTACCAGCCTGATGATATTCACCTGTTTCATCGTTGTCGGGCTTATTTCGAGCCGCCTGGTGCCGCTGGAATTCTTCCCGGACATCAGTTATCCCGGGATGTATGTGTCTATTCCCTATAAAGGTTCAACGCCTGAAGAAATCGAACGGCTTATTACGCGTCCGGTTGAGGAAGCACTGGCAACGCTTAGTGATATCGAGGAGATGAATTCCAATTCCCGCGAAAATGAATCGGGGATTTTCGTTCGTTTCAAGATGGGAACGGACGTCAATCTCAAAGCTATCGAAGGACAGGAGAAAATCGATGGTGTTCAAAAGCTGTTGCCCCCGGACCTGGAACGTATCTTTATCTTCAAATTTTCAGCCACCGACGAACCTATTCTGAATCTGCGTATATCAAGTGACCGCGATCTTTCTAATGCTTACGATTTGTTGTATCGGAATGTCAAGCAACGGATAGAACGCATTGATGGCATCTCGAAAGTCGATCTGTACGGAGTGGAAAAGAAACAATTGCG
This sequence comes from uncultured bacterium, assembly GCA_963783355.1. GTDB lineage: Bacteria > Bacteroidota > Rhodothermia > Balneolales > DATFMH01 > CAWANF01. Next base: position 387,793 of record CAWANF010000007.1, on the reverse strand, counting down.
TATTCAAATCAAACCCGATCGGCTGGTGAATCATAATGTGGATTTGGGAAAAGTGGTTCAGGATTTGAGTAAGAGTAATTTTTCGGTTACGGCCGGAAAAATCAATGAGTCCAGACACCGGTATCTCGTTCGTTCGATGGGACAGCTTTCTACTCCGGAAGAATACAAGGAATTGATTGTCGGCCCTAATCATCTGAGGCTTAAAGACATCGCTGATGTGGATTTTAAAAACCCGGATGTGACATACGGACGTCACCTGGATCAAAAATATGCTATCGGACTGGATGTCTTCAAAGAATCGGGAGCGAATACCGTCGGAGTAAGTAAAGCGGTTCTGGAAGAAGTTAAGGCGATCAAAGACAATCCCGAAATGAAGGGTATCAAAATTTTCGAACTGGGAAACCAGGCCACGGGTATTCTTAGTTCACTTCGAGAACTGTTTAATGCTGGTGTTTTAGGCGCCATTTTATCCATTATCGTTCTTTTCTTTTTTCTGCGAAATATTCCAACAACGCTCATTGTAGGCCTGGCAGTGCCTTTCTCGCTGATTGTTACGATGGCTTGTCTCTTCTTCCTGCACATGTCCCTGAATATTTTGACGATGATGGGGCTGATGCTGGCGGTCGGTATGCTGGTCGATAATGCCGTTGTGGTCACAGAGAATATTCACCGTCACCAACTTTCCGGAACAGATCGCAAAGCTTTGACGATTAAAGCAGTCAAGGAAGTGGCCATGGCCGTTACAGCCGGAACGATAACCACCATTATCGTTTTTCTGCCAAACATCATAAGCCAGGGTGACATGGCGGCCATTTACCTGAAACACGTGGCCGTTACAATCTGTATCGCATTGGTGGCGTCATTGCTAATTTCTTTGACAATTATACCGTTGCTGTATTTGAAGTATCAGCCGAAAAAGATTCGCACCAAACCCACGATTATCGACAAAGCGATTGATTGGTATGCCCGTATCCTGGATTGGATTATACATCACAAGAAAACATCTGTTCTGGCCGTTTTGCTTATTCTTATGAGTGCCGCAATACCTGCCAAAGTCGTAAAAATGGATATGTTTCCGCCTTCCGAGAACCGGACGATTCGTCTTTTCTATAATCTGCGCGGTCACTATGCATTGGAAAAAGTGGAAGAATCAGTCAGCCGGATTGAAAAGTATTTATACGAAAACCAGAAGCAATTTGAAATCAAATCGGTGTATTCCTATTACGAGACCGGTTGGGCTATTTCGACTATTTTGTTAAAAGACGAGGATGAAGCCGATAAATCAGTAAAAGAAATAAAGGAAGAAATCAGGGCAGGATTGCCGAAAATCAGTCTTGGTGTCCCCACATTTGAGTATCGGAGTATGCGTGGTGGTGAAGAATTACGGGTTCACCTGATTGGCGAATCCAGTGATATTTTGACGAAACTGGCGAATGAAACCGTCCGCCGTGCCAAAAAGATTCCGGGATTGGTGGATGTACGCTCGGAAGCAGATTCCGGAACCGAGGAAGTTCAGTTGCATATTGATCGGGATCGCAGCCGGAATTACGGTTTGAATACTATGCAGGTGGCCAACATTGTATCCAGTGCATTGCGTGGCTATCCATTGCGGAAAATTCGTACACCTGAAGGCGAGCGGGATGTTATCCTGAGCTTCACCGAAACCGATAAACGAGCCATCTCCGATCTGATGAATTTACCGATTTTCCTTCCCAAGAATAAACCGGTGAAATTATCAACCATAGCCCATTACGAGATCCGGCGCGGACCGCATTCCATCCACCGGGAAAACAGGCTAACCTCTCTGGCCGTGACCGCCAATCTCAAGAATGTTACGATGAATGAGGCGCGGGAAAAAATCACAAAGCTGATGAACCAGATCGATTACCCGTCAGGATACGGTTGGAGTTTCGGACGCAGTTTCCGTGAAGAGGATCAGACTATGAATGAAATGTTGCTGAATATTGTATTGGCGCTCATACTGATTTACCTGGTCATGGCCTCGTTGTTTGAATCCATCTTGTATCCAACGAGTATTATCACGTCTATCCTGTTTGCCGTTGTGGGCGTTTACTGGTTTTTCCTCATAACCAATACCACTTTTTCCTTCATGGCGATGGTTGGCATTCTCATCTTGATGGGTATTGTGGTGAACAATGGGATTGTGCTGATTGATCACGTTAATTTACTGAGAAGCCGGGGATTAAGCCGGAACCGGGCCATTGTCCAGGCTGGCAGAGACCGGATGCGTCCGATTTTAATGACCGCCGGAACAACCGTTCTAGGACTGATTCCATTATGTCTAGGCAATACCCAGGTGGGGGGCGATGGACCGACGTATTTTCCGATGGCCCGTGCCATTGTCGGCGGGTTAACCTTTTCAACCATCGTCACGATGCTGATTCTGCCGACGATTTATATTCTTTTAGATGATTTGAAGAACTGGTCGGTAAGGGTTATTCACATGGCAAAAGCGGGGAAGGATTTCAGTGATCAGTTAACAGAAAACAGTGATTAGTGAGCCGTTATAATTTCAGGGAAGAGCGTAATTGCAGCAACAGCTTACCGATAATCTGGGATATACGGGCTTCGGTGAGTCCGAGCAGCATAGCTATTTCATTGAGCGTCAAATCTTCATAATAATAGAGCACCAATATCAGGCGGTCACGTTCTTTCAGCAGATTCAATTGATCCTGGATTTTTTCAGTAGTGCTTTGCCTGTTAAGCTCGGCATCCGGCGCTTCAATATTTAGATCTTCCAGACGGTTGGAAAGGGAATTAACTTCATCATCCTGGAAAGAATTGGTGTCGAGCGACAAAATGGCACGCTGCTGGACATTAACAAGCAAATCGCGATAATCCTCTATGCTGATTTCCAGGGCTTCTGCTACTTCTTCATCTTCCGGCTCTCTTCCCAGTTTTTGCATCAGCTCTTCCATCGCTTTTTGGGCTTTACCGAAAGTGACTCTCTGAATCCGGGGCATTTCATCTACTTTTCTCAGGTAATCGATAATACTGCCTTTGATTCGGTAATAAGCGTAGGTATTGAATTGAATATTTTTGTCGGACTGGTAGCTGTCTAAGGCCTGCAACAGGCCCATAATTCCGGCACTTTCAATATCTTCATACTGAGTCAATGGATTATCCGGCCTTCTCACTTTCCCAATAATACTTTTTACCAATGGCATAGCTTCGGTGATGATGGCATTTCTGAGGCCCGGAGCCGGATCTTCACAATAATTAACTACCAGTGTCTGAAGTGTTTTACTCATGCTCTGCTGTTATTCCTTTTCCGTTGTTGAATTGACGTTGTTCCTGGTCTTGCCAATAACTTTAACCAGCGCAATGTATAACTGAAAAATGATAATAAGAATGATAAATACCGTGACGGCCCTGAAAAATGCAAATAAAGGATTGGAGCCTAAAATCATCAGTACGATAAATACTGCGAGTGAAATAAGACTGAATAATCTTAAAAACATTACAAATACCTCAGTTTTGATGATTTATTAAAGAATATTTCGAATGTTGAATGATCTCATTGGCCATTTCATTCAAAGGTCGATGCAGATCACTCATTTCAGAATCATGAATGAATGGTTTTTGATGATGAACCGATTTTCGAATCCGTTCATCTATAGGTAAATACCCGAATAATGGAAGCTGTCTGTTCAGGAAATGCTGAACAATCAAATTGAAACGGTTGGCGACATCCCGTGCATTATTGGCATCATCGGCAAAGTTCACCGCAATACCAAAAGGATAATCTGGATCAATTTCCAGAACGAATTTGCAGAAACGGTAGGCATCGGAAATAACGGTCGGTTCGTCGGCAACAATCAGGGTACAGAGATTTGATCGATCCAGCGCCCATAAACTCAGTTCGCTGGTTCCGGCCGGGGTGTCTATGATGATATAATCACATTCATTTTGTAATTGGAGCAATACTTCATCCAGAACCGGGTAAATAGACGTGTATTCGATTCCGGCAATATCCGAACCGGTCACCATCCTCAAACCGCTGTGGGTCTGATGAATGATATCCGTTATAGAAAGAGAGCCGTCAACAACATCTCTCGCTGATCCGGGTATGCTTTCATTTAACAGTGTGGCACAATTCGACATTCCTAAATCCGCATCAATAATGGCGACACTGTATCCGAGTTTCGTTAGTGTTTCAGCTAAATTTACACTTACGATGCTTTTTCCCACTCCACCCTTTCCGCTTGCGGTTGTTATGACGTAGGCTTGTTTATTATTTGGATTCATAACATTCATATTAAGAACGTGATAGTATGGTGTCTGCAAAAGTCATGGTATCAAAATAGTCGATGTCCCGTGGCCCCTGGCTCATAAAACGAACCGGGCAGGAAAAATGCCGTATAATCGGTAAAAGTTGTCCCCATTGTGGAATTTCATCCATGTGTGTCAAATCAATAAAATCGGGCTGAATGGGGTTATGATGCTTGTAATCGGTTATTACGGTTTTGGTATTGGCGTTGATGACCAGGTGAGTTTCCAAAGGTTGAATGGCCGCAATGACCTGGCGCAATTTCCAGTACGCGTCAAATGCTTCTTCTGATCCGAAATTGATCGACGGCGTATCGAAGAATACGTGATCATATTTTTCCAGATTTGGGAGCAGTTTGGTCACTTCTTTGCTGCTGGAAACAACATATAACGGTATCTTTTTATCTTTGGCAAAAGGCTCGAGCACCGTATAGTATTTCGACGTATCGGGATACCGGATGATGACGATGGCCGCTTTTTCAATTTTCATTATCGGCTGATTCTCTATCAGGTTGATAATCAGGCTGGTCTTGCCACTGCCTGAATTACCCAGGAAAACGATGTTTTTTTGAAGCGGTTCGGAAGCTTTTTCCGGTAAGGCATTGCGTAAATGTCCTGCCAGCTGAAGCATGAATTTTTCGGGGTCTTCTTCCGGGGTTATCCCGGATTCAATGATTTCCCTGAACCAGCTGGAAATGATCGGTGACGGTATGCCTGCTTTCAGCAACTGTTGAAATGAGGGCTGCGATACAAGATTAAGGTTGGTAAGAACAATCGAATCGGATAGCAGGCTTTCCAGGTGATTCAGTTTTTGTTTCACCTCATCAAACTCTTTGCGAAAGGATTCGATGCCGGGCTGATGGCCAGAAGCTGTTAGTGCTTCGAAATCTTTATAATCGAAGAGGGATAATTGCCTTTTGGAAAGATTTTCCCGGGCAGGTTCCTGTTTTTCGGATTCTTGAGAAATATCTGATTTCGGTTCGTAGGTTTGAAGCAGTTTCGGTTTTTCCTCTTGATTTTCCCCGTTATCTGAAGTGGCAACAGACTCTGAAATGGATTTATGAAGTTGGCGCAATGGTTTCAGAACAGCATCGCTTCTTTGGTACACTACGTTTTTTATACTCGAGAGTACCTGGTTACCATTCATCCGTTTTTGGGCCGGACGTTCTATCGGTTTTTCTACCATCACTGTGATGCAGGCCGGCTGTGAACCCTCAGCATCGAGTGTTTCCAGTATAATAAATCCGTTACCCAGGTTTTGCCGGGCATCCGTGCGCGCATCTTCTATATTTTTACCGTAGAATTTTTTAATTATCATGGCATTATCGGTATTTCAGATTTTTCCTGTGATAAGGAGATCCGATCAAATCGTTTTATTTGAGTATTCAAAGTGATGTCGTTATAAGACAACACGGATATTTCGGGCAAAATTGATACCAAAAATTCATATAAGGTCGGACGCAGAACCGGTGATGTCAGCAATATGGGCTCGAGTCCGGCCGAGATCATCTTTTCAAAAATATTAGAACAGCTGATGTACAATTTCTCCACGGTATCCGGGGTGAATCCCAGCGTATTCGGATTCAGATTTCCCTGCTGTGCCTGCTTGATGAGATGCGATTCCAGGGACGATTCCAGAACGGCAACATGGATTTCTTCATCATCATTGCGGTACTGTTTCGTAATCGATTCAGCCAGTGATGCCCGGGTATATTCTGTCAACACATCGGTATTTTTAGTTTGGGTAGCATGATCAGCCAGGGTTTCGAGTATTGTCACGAGATCGCGGACGGAAATACGCTCACGCAGCAACTGCCGCAGCACTTTTTGTACATCTCCGATTTTCAGATTGTCGGGAATGAGTTCTTCAATCAATGCCGGTGAAGTTTCTTTAACGTTATCGATGAGTTTCCTCACCATCTGGCGATCAATAAGTTTGTAGGCATTGCGTTTGATGATTTCCATCATGTGGGTGGTGATAACGGCCCCTGATTCGATAGCGGAGATGCCATACTTATCGGCCTGGGCTCGGTTGCGGGAACTAATCCAGACGGCTTCCATCCCGAAGGCCGGATCGGTGGTCTTGATTCCGGGAAGTTCAATATCGAAACCGGCGGGCAGCAGAGCCATATAGTATCCGGGCAGCAAATCACCCTGCCCCTGGATGTTGCCACGCATTTTTATGATGTAATCGTTGGCATTTAACTGGATATTATCCCGTATTCGTATGGGTGGCACGATGATTCCAAGCTCGACGGCAAGTTGTTTTCGTAAAGAAGCCATACGATCAAGCAGGTCCCCACCCTGATCCGGGTCCACAAGCGGGATGAGGCTGTAACCAATTTCGAGTTCCAGGGTATCCATCAGCAAATAATCTTCGATTCGCTCTTCTTGTTTCTCCGGTATCTGTTTCAGGCGCTCGTCATTTTCCCTCTCCACTTCCTGTTTATTATATAATTTTATGGATAGAAAGATGAGGAGCCCAGCAATAGACCAGAATGGAATCAACGGCATACCCGGTACCATGCCGATAATGAAAATAAAGATAGAAGAAATCATCATTGTCCGCGGATTGTTCGTCAGCTGTTTGGTGATTTCTTCACCTAAATTTCCTTCCGAGGCGGCGCGTGCGACTATAATACCCGAGGCTGTGGAAATAAGAAGTGCCGGAATCTGGCTTACCAGCCCGTCGCCGATCGTCAACAATGTATATGTGTGAGCTGCTTCGGCAAGCGTCATGCCGCGTTGCACGGTTCCGATGATGAGCCCGCCTATAATATTGATAAACGTTATCAGCAAAGCGGCAATGACATCACCACGAACGAATTTGCTTGCTCCGTCCATTGCTCCGTAGAAATCACTTTCGCGGGCGATATCTTCACGGCGTTTACGAGCTTGTTCGTCGGTGATCAAACCGGCGCTTAAATCGGCGTCGATGGCCATTTGCTTTCCTGGCATGGCATCTAAGGTAAATCGTGCAGAAACTTCTGCAATCCGAGATGCACCTTTGGTAATGACTATAAAATTAATGATAACCAGCACCCCGAAAATGATGATGCCAAGAACAAAATTTCCGCGAACGACAAAATTCCCGAAAGCTTCGATTAACTTTCCGGCATAGCCTTGTCCGAGTATGAGGCGGGTCGTTGCCACGTTAAGTGAGAGCCGGAATAGCGTCAAAATCAGGAGCATTCCGGGAAAAACGGCAAATTCAAGTGGTTTCAAAGTATAGAAGGCAACCAGCAGGACGATAATAGAAAGCGATATATTGATTGCCAGGAAAAAGTCCAGGAATGGCGTAGGCAATGGGATGATCATAATCATCAGGATCAAAATAATACCCGATGAGACTAATACGTCGGTTCTATATAATAACTGGTGAAATATATTTTTTTTTGAGCCTGCCATAATCAGAGTTTTTTATTCAGTTTGTATACATATGCCAGTATCTCGGCAACGGCCTGGTATAACTCCGGCGGTACATATTCCCCTTCTTCGGCCGTAGCATACAATGCCCGGGCTACCGGAGGGTTTTCGATAATGGGAACCTTATATTTTTCTGCAAAATCACGAATCTTAAACGCCCGGTTGTCCTGCCCTTTCGCCATGATGACCGGTGCATCGTTGTGGTCCGGATCATAATGGAGCGCAACTGCAAAGTGGGTGGGATTGGTGACCACGGCATCGGAACCCAGCACGGCGTGATCCAGGCGTTTGCGCAAGGTGTAGCCCCGTGCAATCTGCCGTCTTTTGTTTTTCATCGACTGATCCCCTTCCATCTGCTTGAATTCATCTTTTATTTCCTGTTTGGTCATGCGTAAATCTTTATGGTATTGAAAACGCTGGTAGAGCATGTCCAGAATGGATAAAATGAGCAGGGCGAACATGATTCTGCCTATCACAATCAAGAGAAACTGTCCCGTTTGAGAGAGCGTCTTTTGGATTGGCGTAATAATGAATGAAATGAATTCGGTTATATCATTACGAATCGAGAAATAAATAATAAGGCTGAGGATGAAGAGTTTCGAAAACCCTTTAATCAATTCAACCACTCCCCGCATCGATACAATTCGTTTCATACCGCTGAACGGATCGATACGGCTGCCTTTCATTTCTAATACTTTTGTGGAGAACACGACTCCTGTTTGCGCAACATTAACCAATAATGCGGTTACAAAAAGGGCTAAAAAGAGCGGTGCAAGGATTTCCATAGTTAATTTCAGGGCCAAACCCAGGAATTGAACGGCATTTTGGGTGTTGTTAATCGGCTGATCGGCATTGGCCATGAAGACTTCAAACAGGTTCTGAACTTTGCCGTAGATGTACGAACCGGACTTCAGGAATACGATCATTGTAACGACCATCAACATCACCGAAGAAAGTTCAACGCTCTTGCTGACATTTCCTTCTTCACGGGCCTGTTTTAATTTGTGGGCCGTGGGCTCTTCGGTACGTTCTTGATCATCATTTTTTTCTGCCATACCGGGTAACTATCCAAAAACAATGCCATCTTCTGGATAAGATTAATTTTTTGTAAAAACGAAGCCCGTCCCATACAGGTCGTTCAAATACGGGGCGTAGGGAATATTTCGTTTTTGGTGGAACTATTTTCCTTATCAGAAATCGTTGCCGGATATTTCCTCGGGACGGCAATTCTTTCCTTTCATCTCAACCCGAGACCTTATTATTTATCAAATCGGTGATATCAGAGTCCTCATATGTTGATATATGATGGATACAGGCCTTCGTTTTCTCCTTTATATAAATGTGGCATGGCATTTGTTTGGTAAAGAAGTGAAATAACTTAAACGAATGAATTGATTATGATCGATCAACTCAAGCAAGCAATGCATGCCATGCAGGTGCTCACTCAGGCACAGGATGTGGTTGCCAACAATCTTGCAAATATTAATACTCCGGGATTCAAATCGGAGAAAGTGTTCTATCGATCGGTATCGGCGCTGATTAATGGTAGAGAAGTGCAGGAAACAGAGCCGTACCAAAAATTAGATATGGCCCAGGGACGTCTGCAATCGACAGGGAATCCATACGATTTTGCTATCGAAGGCAAAGGCTTTTTCCAGGTTGAACGAGACGGACAAATGCTGCTTACGCGTAATGGACGTTTCCGGGTTGATTCAAACGGATACCTGAGGGATGGAGAAAATGGTTTTGTCCAGGGAACTTCCGGTGCCATTCAAATTCCCAGCCTTAGTAATGGCAATAACAAGAATGGTAATGATAAGCTGGAAGTTGCCAAAGACGGGACTATTCGCCTCAACGATGAAGTCGTTGGAAAATTAGCTCTGGCACAGGTAACAGATACCTCAAAACTGAAATGCTTGTCCGGAACTTATTTTAAACCGGAAGCGCCGGATATTGTAAAACCGGACACAACAAGCCAGGTTAACCAGGGATATTATGAAGAAGGAAATGTGAACACCCTGAGTGAAATGGTGGCCATGACGAAAAATTTCCAGTTGTTCCAGTCTCAGCAACGGGCTATCAGCGCTATTAATCAAACACTGTCCGGGACCACAACGAAATTGGGAAAATTCTAAATATTATGGAGATATAAAATGCCTGATGCCTTAAGTACCGCTGCGCTGGGAATGAGTTCTCAGCAAAAAATGGTAGATAATATAGCGAATAACATCGCGAACGTGAATACAACCGGATTTAAACGCAGCACCCTCGCTTTTCAGGATCTGTTTTATCAAACAATTTCTACTTCCAGGGCCGGTGCCGGTACCGATGGGGCGAATAGCGGCACTGCCGAACTGCAAATCGGGCATGGTTCACGCCCGGTGGCAACGATACGGAATTTCACGCAGGGTCCGGTTGATCAGACGGGCAATCCCCTGGATCTTGCTATTAACGGGGCCGGTTTCTTCCAGGTTGAGATGCCGGATGGCACCATTGCATACACCCGTGACGGTAATTTTTCCCTGAATTCCTCCGGAGAGATCGTCAATAACTCTGGTTTGCCACTGGCTCAGCATATTACTGTACCACAAGACGTTGTGGGTGTGAAAATATCGCAGGACGGTGTTATTTCCGCGCAAATGAGTGGGGATAAGGGGATCGTAGATTTAGGACAGATTGAACTGGCCAAGTTTGTAAATCCTACCGGCCTCAGTGCCATGGGAGGCAATCTGTACTCTAAAACGGAAGCATCCGGCGAACCGTTTTTAGGTAACCCGGGAAACGATAGTTTCGGAACGGTTCAGCAGGGCTATGTTGAACAGTCGAATGTGAATATTGTCTCAGAAATGGTGAAACTCATACAGGCTCAAAGGGCTTATGAGACCAATTCCAAAATGGTTCAAACCGCAGAACAAATGATGTCGGTCACCAATGCGATTAAACAATAACGTATCGAAATATATTTTAGGGATAGCGCTGCTGTTCATATTTAATGGCATAAGCAGGTCAGTACAAACCAGCGCTCCGGAATCTGTATTGCAGGGAATGATCGCCAGGCAACTGCAATCCGTTTATCCCTCCGGACAATTTAGGTATTCGGTTACGATTAAATGGGTTCCTGAGCAGTTTCATGATTTGGAAGCCAGTCAAATTCATAATGTCATTTACAGAGGTGCGGGAAATCCCATCAGTTATTGTATGTATCAGGTTTCGTATGATATCGGCGGATTGGTAAAAACAGCTAATATCCAGGCTTTCATTAAAGTTGAAGAGCTTCTGCCCGTTGCTGTACACCGATTGGAATCGGGCCGCGAGTTGCAAAAAGAAGACGTAGCATGGACCTTGACAGACATAACAAAAATGACCGGAAAGCCTGTGGATCAGCAATCCGAAATGGAGGGTTTGGTGCTCAGCCGGATTGTTAATAAAGGCAGCATTTTAAAATGGACCGATTTACGCCGGAAGCCGGTTATGATGCCCGGCGACGAAGTTACACTTATCTATAATTTTAAAGGTATCAAGATTGATATGCATTGCGTGGCCAGGCAATCAGGAGCTATCGGTGACCGGGTTAGATTGTACAGCCGTGAAACCGGGAAAACGTATGTTGGTAAAGTGATTGGGGCCGCAACTGCTATCTGGAAAGGGACGTTATGAAAAAAATGCTATTCATCCTGTTATTCATGAGTTTTGGATTATTACAGAACCTAAAAGCACAGCAGTCGCTGTATTCTGATATAAAGGCGCATAAAGTCGGAGATGTGATAACCGTCGTGCTGATGGAAAATATCTCCGGTTCATCGACGACAAATGCACATACGAAGTCCAATACCGGTGGATCGGCTTCCGCTTCTGCAAAAACAAGTTTCATTCCTATCCAGCCCTATTTCGATTCGAGTGCTACACTGGACTATTCTTCCGATGAGAATATTACCGCCGACCAGCACCAGCTATTGCAGGGAAATCTGAGTGTTAAAATTGAGAAAGTATCTCCAAATGGTGATTTGATTGTCAGCGGCAGCCGTTTGACAGAGATTGACGGAGAAGCGCATAAAATAACCCTGCATGGCCTTATTCGTCCAAGTGATATCGACAGTCAGAACCGGATTCCTTCCTATAAAGTGGCGGATGCCGAGATTATCTATCGTAAAAAAGAAGGTTTGCGCCACGGATTTCATCGTCCCGGCACCTTTCGAAAAGTGTTGTTTGGTGTTCTGGGAATAACCATCGGAGCAGCTGTTGTAATGGAAGCCAAGAAGAAATGAGAAAAAACAGTATCATAGTCGCTAAGTTACAAAGGCACAAAGTAGACACTTTCTTTCCATGGATGGAAACATGCTATTCGGGTTACGAATCAGTGACAGATAAAGCAGAGAGCGAAAAATCAATAAGATTCAAATGGTTTCAACCCAAATTGGTTTTAGTTGTTTTAACAGTACTGTTTTTTACATCTATTTTGGTTGTTCCGTCGATGGCTCAGACCCGGTTAAACGACCTGGTTGAAATTCAAAATGCCCGTGAGATAAAGTTAATAGGTTATGGATTGGTGGCCGGACTCAACAGAACAGGGGATCGTTCACTGAGCCGCCAGGGAGCTGTTTTTACCGTTCAATCGATCACCAACATGTTGAAAAACTTCGGTATTAATGTTGATCAGCAGCAACTGCGTACACGGAATATTGCTGCCGTGATGGTAACGGCAACTATTTCACCGTTTAATGCCCCGGGGAGCCAGTTGGATGTCACCGTTTCTTCCCTTGGAGATGCAAGCAGCTTAAGCGGAGGAGTACTGCTTCAGACTCCCTTAATTGATTCTTTTACTAAAAAAGTATACGCCTATTCCCAGGGTCCTCTTCTTACGGGTGGCGTTTCAGCTGAAATCGGCGGAGCCAGCATGAGTCGAAATCAGTCGATGACTGCGACGATACCGGGTGGGGCAACGGTCATAAACAATGCGATGTATAAGCCTGATAACAGCAAACCACTCGGATTGGTATTGTTAAAACCGGATTTTACGAACGCAATACGAATAGGTTCAATCATTAATAAGACGTTTAAAGATAGCCTGGCCCATGTTGAAAATGCCGGATTAATAAGCATCAACTGGCCTAAAAACGACAAGTCGGTAAACGCGATGAATATGTTTACCAGCCAGGTGTTAAATCTTCAGATTGAGACAGATGCACCGGCACGTGTGGTTATCAACGAACGCACAGGCACCATTGTGGCCGGTGGAAATGTTCTGATTGGTTCAGTTCTCATTTCACACGGTAACATTCAGATTCAAACCCAATCGACGCCATTCGTTTCGCAGCCCGCTCCATTTTCCAGCGGAACGACCGTTAAGGGACAAATTCCGCAGGTTGGTATTCAGGAACAATCAGCTAAGAATTTTGTAATAAAATCGAATACGAGGGTAACGGATTTGGCGCAAATGCTGACCAACCTTGGCCTGTTGCCAAGGGATATCATTGCCATATTTCAGGCTATTGATAAGGCCGGCGCACTTAAAGGAAAACTAGTAATAATGTAAATCTATGAAGATAGAACCCCAAAAATCATCTTTTGTTCCTTTAAAAAAGGAGACCCCGGCGGCATCCAATGCTGAGAAAGAAAAGATGGCAACGGAATTTGAACAGGTATTTGCCCGGCAATTAGTTAACGAGATGACTAAAGGTATGTTCGAAATGGACGATAAGAATAATATTATGGGGCAATCCATGAACTTCTATCGATACCACATTACGGAAGCGCTGTCAGGCGAATTAGCTAAAAATCATGAATTTGGAATTGCTGATATGCTGATGAAATACTGGAATACCACATCAACCGAAAACAAAAAATAAAGCAGGGAGCCATAATGGTATCATCGGAAGTGAATGCAGATATGATTCCTTTGGAGCAGAGCATTGAAAATTTAATTAATGGTTATCACGATGCAGATGAGTTATTGCAAAATCAGATAAATGCTGTGATTGAAAATGATTTTGAAACCCTGAATGAATTGATATCGAAACAAATCGACCATTATAATTTTTTATCCGATTTAGAATCAAAATTTCGGGTTCATCTGAAGAATACGGCGAAAGAGGTGGAAGCTGAGGGTGACGAAATGGTGCTGGCTGGTTTATTAAGATATTTACCGGCCAATGATGGTAAACTGGCTAACATGCGCGAAAAGCTGATTCGTGAAGTGAATCATGTTCGGGGTCAAAGCCTGCAACTGATTAACCTGATACGTTTTGCACAAGATTTCAATGTGAAAACATTACGAAGCATTGCTGCTACGGTGGATCAGCAAAATGTTCATTACAATGGCCAGGGCAAAACTAATGAAGGGCATTTATCGACACTGTCCATCGATGAAAAAGGCTGATTTAAATGAATGATATTTTCGAAATAGCGCGCAACGGTTTATTGTCAGCCAAACAGACAACCTCGGTAATTGCCCATAATATTGCTAATGCCGATACTCCCGGGTATACCCGCGAGCAGGTGGTTTTGCAACCGCTTGGATATCACGCCAATGGCACTTCTTATGGTATGGGAGTCAATGTGGCCGACGTTCAGCGTATGCGAAATGATCTGATTGATAACCAGATTCGCCAGAAAGAACAGGAACTGGGCAGTCTGTCGACAAAATCGACTATTTACAACCAGATTCAATCGTTGTTTGTAACGGATTCGGGAAGTGATTTAGATGCCAATATCAGCAATTTATTTAATTCATTTTCTACGTTGTCGACGAATCCACAGGACAATACCTTGCGCAATACGGTTATTTCGAGTGCCCAGACATTAACCAATAAACTACACTCATTGAGTAATGGCCTGGAAAAGACGAGTCAGGCAACGGTGAAAGATGCTAATAATGTAGTAACCCAGGTCAATTCTCTGCTCAGGGATTTAGCTGAAATCAATGGTTCCATTGCCCGCAGTAACGCGGATGGGCAAAGCGATAACAACAGTAAAGATTTACAGGTTCAGAAACTGGACAAGTTGTCCAAGCTGGTAAATTTTGATACGGGTACCGATAATAATGGTGCCCTGGAAATTCGCATTAGCGGAATGCTCGTATTGAGTGGCACGCAGGCTTCATCCATCAAAACAGAGATGAGTCAGCCGGGCAGCCAGATGAAACTGCGCCTCGACAATGGTAAGCTGCTCGATGTGAACGATGGTCAGCTGGCAGCTGATATCCAAATGGTCAATACAACTATCCCGGATCTTTCATCCGGACTAGACCAGATAGCTTCCACCCTCGTTCAGCAAGTTAACTCGGTACATAAATCGGGTTATGGTCTGGCAGACAATGTGTCGCGAAATTTCTTTGATCCCTCCAAAACCACCGCTGCTACTATTCAATTAAACCCGGATATATTAAATAATCCGGAAAATATAGCCGCCTCGTCAGCTTCCGGTGAAGCCGGGAATGGAGATAATGCCACAAAACTGGTCGCTCTGCGTGATGCGCCTGTACTCAACGGGAAATCCCTTTTGGAAGGGGCTGTTCAACTGATAAGCAAACCCGGGGCGGAATTGAGCTCTGTCCAGTCGGAGACACAGACTAAAGATTCTGTTCGCCAGATGCTGGTCAATCAGCAAGACAGTATCGCAGGAGTAAATATAGACGAGGAGCTCAGCAACCTGATAAAATTTCAAAATGCTTACCAGGCTTCGGCCAAAGTATTGAATGCCGGCCAACAGATGTATGATTCATTGCTTAAAATCGTATAAAAATGAGAATAACTCAGAATAGTTTTTATTCAACCTGGTTAAATGATTTAAATCAAAATCGTTCGGAAATGGCCAAATTACAGGATGCCATTTCAAGCGGGAAGTCCGTCACTAAAGCTTCTGATAATACACTGGCATTTACCTCCGGACGCATGATTCAGAGTTCGATAAACCGCAATGATCAATACCAGGGTAACATTCAAAGTGCATTGACCCAGGCTAATTCGGTTGAAGGCGCTTTAAATGGTATTGTAGATCAGCTCGTGCAACTGAAATCTGTTGCAGTACGAGGCGCAAGTGATTCCATGACCGCTGGCGATCGGCAAAATCTGGCAAGCCAGGTCGACAGTATTAAAGGTATTATCATGTCGGAAGCCAACACCAACGTGAATGGTAAATACCTGTTTGGAGGGACGAATGTTCAGAAAGCACCTTTTTATACTGATGCGACTCAAACCGGTGGAGTTGGGGATAACAGCAATACCAGCGAGCTGAAGACGAAAATTTCCGATAATGTCGAAATTAACTATAGCTTTACCGGTAAAGAATTGCGCAACACCTCGGCCGGGGATTTGTTTGGCGTTTTGGATAACCTGAAAACGGCACTTCAAAATAATGATACAACGGCTATTAATAATAGCCTGGACAGCGTTGGTAAAGCCTTAGACCATGTTACAAATTTAACATCCAGAATTGGTGATACCATCAACCGGATGCAGTTCACTTCCAAGCAATACGATACTATGAAAGTGGATCAAAAGGGACAATTGAGTGATTTAGTTGACACGGATTATGCCCAGGCTCTTTCAAAAATTCAGCAATACCAGATTTCATACCAGGCAGCGCTATCTGCTCATGCTAAAATTACACAGATGTCGCTTCTTAATTACATGTAATTACAAGTTCATTAATTGACTGAAAATGAAAAACTTTGATGAAATAACCGTAGTATGGACGGTCGGGGGCGAGCCTTCAATGTTGATGGACAGGATAAAAAAGAACCATGTCTATATTTCAAACATTATCGTTGTCTGTCCGGATTCATTTTCTTTCCATGATGATTATGCCCTGCAATTCGTAAAATACAGCCCGCAGGAAGGATTGGTTTCAGCATTAAACCGAGCGATAGATTTGGTCGAGACGCCATGGATATTATATCTGGATGATCAGGAACAACCCGAGCTGGAGTCAATATTGGCTATTACTCTGGAAGAAGATAAAATATATGCCGGGCTGATTGAATCGTATGAACCGTTCCCGGTCAAGAAACAACAATATCAGATTCGTCTTTTTCCAAATAATAAAGAGATTCGCTTTTCCGGGTATAATGTTCCATATCTGCGGGCCGATTTCCTGCTGGATAACCGGGAAATTTTTGAAAAAATATTCTTCATCACTAAGATGGGCCCGAACAGCAAGATCGCTGACACAGATACTGAATTGGAAGAGGCCCCTAATACCGCATATCCCAATCTATTGACAGCGATCCGGTATTCCGCAGACGGAGATCATAAAAAAGCGATATCTTTTTTCCGGAAGGCGCTTAAATCAAACCAGCTTATGACGTTTGATTTCACGGCCGCTTTAAACGGGTTGTCCAATTCCCTTGCCGAAACGAATCGCTGGGAAGAATCCCGTTTGTTGACAGAGCGATCACTTGGATTAAACGCCGGACAGAAAATGCCCTATCTTGTGCTCTATAAAATCGCGCAATTCAATAAAAACTGGGGAAAAGCCTGTGATCATCTTGGAAATTATTACCAACATTACAATAGTTTATCCCATACTAATTTTGACGTAACACTTCCTAAGGTCGATTTTCATTTCCTGATGGCTGATGCCGCGTTTCGATCCGGAAACTACCGAAAAGCTTTTGAGCATTATGAAGAATATTATGAACTGAATGACGGTAGGATTGGTGACGATTTGTTGGAGCGGATGTTCATTTATTCAGTAGAGTTATCCGATTATGATAAATCAAAGCGATATTTCATGGATTTGTTCGAACGGTATTTGCCCGGCCATTTCGATGAGAAAACATATTTACTTATGAATGAAGCGTTGTCGTTATTCGTCGATAAAGGATGGATAGATTTTGCCTGCAGGATATATGAAAAGATATATAATGTGAATCCGGATGACGATGTTGTGTTGCATCGTTGGGTGGCCGCCCTCATCAAGGCTAAAGAGATTAAGAAGGCCCGTTTTTTAATCTCAAAAAGCAACAAACATCAAATGGCGATGGTCGGAAAGTAATTTGCCAGCAGATATACCAACAGGTTGATATCTGTTGAGTACAATTGGAATGGCATTGTCATGTCTTTTTCAATTTTTTTTATGATATTATTCTTTTGTAGCCCTCTATAAGTATATAGTGTGATAAAAAGCATCATATTAGCTTGCATTCCAAGTCAGGTGATTATTTATGATAGCCGGTGGAAATGTAATATTATAAATCCCGATTGCCAGAATTTGGAGGTATTTGAAAAATGTATTCTGATGTTATGCAGGCTGGCGGGTAGAATAGTTATTAATAAGTTAAACATCGAAAAGGTTATGAACCTCACTAATTTTAAAAAATCTATTGGTATTGTTTCTGTTGTTTTGATGGGATTTGTTTCAAAAGGGAATGCACAAAAAGCTCACACTCCCATTTTTTTGAGTGTTTCCGGCAATAAAATTTTTGTCAGGGTTCCCGGTAAAAAACTCGTTCAGATTAACGCCATCGCTTTCAATTTTACGAAACCGGAGGCAGTGACTTTAACGGACAGTACCAATACATCTTATCAAATCAGGATGGTGTACCCGGCTTCAGCTCAATACCGGAATAATATGAAGCCACTTATAGTGAATATGACAGTGACAAAACTTGCCGGCGGGTTACATTTTTCTGCGGATCCGCGCTGGTCGCAAAATGTGACGGTTCACCTGGCTGACCAGGATGAGCATTATTTTGGAGTTCTCGAACATCTGTATCCGAACAACAGGAAATCACCTGATTTAAGGGGGGATGTCATAGATGTGGATGTGTTAGGAACCGGTGATCAGTATCATGAAAATTACGCATCGGTTTGGTCGGCCTTCTACATGAGCAGCAGAGGGTATGCTTCGTTTTTTGATACGTTTGCCGAAGGGAAATATCGATTTGCAACAGGCAAAAATAATGAAACCCAATTGTATCATCATACCGGGAAACTGAACTGGTATATTTTCCCCGGGTCCAACGGGGATCAGGAGCTTCAGCAGTATTACAAGATAATTGGAAGCCCGAAATATATACCAATCTGGGCCTGCGGACCCATTGTGTGGCGCGACCAAAATAACAACGGGAAGGATGGAATCCTCTCCGATATTCAGCATATGACCGATTTGAAGATTCCATTGACCGGCTGGTATGTCGATCGTCCGTATAGTAACGGATCTCATGAATGGTCCAAAATGGATTTCAATAGTAGGTTTTCAAATCCCGGCCGGTGGATATCAGAAATAAATAATAAATATGGACTACAGTTCATGACATGGGTAGCTCCAATGACCTTTAGTGACCATGATTTTCCCGGCCTGCTGCCAAATTACAAAGGGTATATGGATTTGACGAATCCGAAAGCAGTCAATGAGTTTGAAAAGAGAATGAAAGAAAACCAGTATGCGTATAATGTGCGGGGACACAAAATGGATCGTGCCGATGAAGCTTTTCCGGAGATGGCACATTGGGATGACGGCACGCCCGAACCCGAACATCGGAATAAATACATTTACCTGTACGCCAAAACAATCAATAAATTCTTGAGTGATTCTTTTGGTAAAGACGAATTTAATTTTGCAAGAGCCGCTTTTCAAAGATGCCAGCCGTATTTAAGTGCGGTATGGGGCGGTGATTCCCGCTCAAGCTGGGACGGTCTGACATGCAGTATTGCTAATGCCGTTCGTACTGGTTTTATGGGATTTCCGATGTGGGGTTCCGATACCGGCGGCTATCTCGGCGGCCGTATTTCCACCGCTTTGTATGCCCGCTGGCTTGAATTTAGTTCATGGAGCGGTATGTTTGAGATAAAAATTGACAATGCCGGAGGTCGCGGTGAAGATCGTCCGCCATGGAAATATGGAAAAGAGTTGCAGGATGTCTTCAGAGCCGCATGTGAGCATCGAATGGAAATGCTGCCTTATATTTATTCTTTAGCCAATACTTCTTCTGTTAACGGTGTGTTAATGAAACCCCTGGCCTATCTCTATCCTAATGATTCTCAAACGTATAATATCTGGAATGAATATGAGTTCGGAAATGCGTTTCTGGTAGCGCCAATTTATGATTCCACAAATACACGCAAAGTGTACCTTCCTGCAGGCGAATGGTTTGATTATTATAATTGGTCGAAAAAATATAATGGAAAACAGACTATATCTATATCTGAGGATCTCTCGCATATCCCCGTCTTTATTAAAGCCAACTCTATTTATGTTACGGGCAACATATACGAGGGCAATAATAAAATATGGAAGGGTAAAAAAAGTTCATCTGATGTTACGATTACTTTTGTTCCCGGCAAGATTGGCAGCCAAACCCGGTTTTCATACGTCGACCGATATGATAAGGATAAGATTAAAATGCTAAAAGGAGAGTCCGGAGATAACGAAATTGCGTTCCATTCGGATCCTGTTAAAAGCACGGTTGTCTTGCAGGTTAAGCTTTCTCAAAAACCCCGTAGCCTGCGAATAAATCATCGTCACAGAAGATTTAATTGGAATAAAATGACCGGGATATTATCTGTGAAACTGAAAAGTAATACACAGGAGGAAGTTCGTATCCAAAAATAAAAAAACATAGTTCCCGGGGGCATTTGCACTCCGGGAACGAACTGTTATGAAGATCAAAATTACATTGCTACAGTTGGGGAGTAATTCTTCAATTTATTCCGGATGGTCCGATCGGAAATTTTCAGGATTTTAGCAGCTTCTTTCTGGTTACCATTGGTTCTTTTCAAAGCTTTCTGGATGAGGCGTTTTTCCATTTCTTCGATGGGAACCAGTGGTATTTCAGATACCTTTTCCTCTGTGATTTCTTCGTTATAATCGCCGAACAAATTGTTCATGACGTGACTTATTTCGATGACATTCGAATCAACCGACATGAGTATGCCACGGAGAATGAAATTCTCTAACTGCCTGACATTTCCGTTCCATGACTGTGTTACGAGATAGTTTTTTAAATCTTCCGATATGGATTTCCGTTCAATCGAATATTGCCGGGCATATTTCTCACAGAAATAATCGGCCAGAAGTGGGATATCTTCAATACGTTCACTCAAAGATGGCATCTTAATGGGGAAAACATTTAAACGGAAATAGAGATCACTCCGGAATTTACCCTCATTAATTGCTTTGCTGATATTTCTGTTCGTCGTTGAAATGATTCGAACATCAACTTTTTTAATCTTTTGGCTTCCGACTTGCTGAAATTCACCTTCCTGAAGAACACGTAGTAATTTAGCCTGAATGTTGATATCGATTTCTGTGATTTCATCCAGCAAAAGAGTTCCGCCGTCAGCTTCTTCAAATGCTCCTTTTTTATCGCTGACGGCACCGGTAAAGGCTCCTTTTACATGACCGAACAGAGTGCTTTCTACCAGTTCGGAAGGTAAGTTGGCACAATTAATCGTTATATATGGGGCATTGGCTCTTGTGCTGTTTTGTTGAATAAGGCGTGCATACACTTCCTTTCCGGTTCCGCTATCGCCCTGGATCATGACAGGGGCATTATTTCGGGAAATTTGAGGAAGGATATTCAACAATTTTTTAATCTTTGGACTCTCTCCTATAAATTTTACCGAACCAGACTTTTGTAATGGTAATACTTTATCCGCATCACCAGAAGATGTGGTGCTTGCTTTTAATACCGCATGGCCCTGTATCGGTTTGGATTCCCCTTTGTAATTAAAAAAATAGTTGATACGTGAAAGAATCTCGGTACTGCTAAAAGGTTTGGTGATATAGTCGAATGCTCCCCGGCGCATCGCATTAACGGTATGATTGATGCTGCCATAGCCCGTCATGAGAATGACACCCGTTTCCGGCCTGCATTTTTTGATATGACGTAACACTTCGTCACCCGTCATCTCATTCATTTTTACATCACTTAAAACGAGATCGTAATGATTCCCTTGAAAATGTTCAATAGCATTTGAAGGTGAATTGAAATCTGTTACCTGGTAATCATTTAAGGTCAAATGTTCCTTCAAAAAGCCTAAAATATGAGGATCATCATCGATCAATAAAATTTTCCCCCTCATTTTACCAATACCCTCTTTTGTGTTAATGTTATTTAAGACAACAATGTATTAAATGTAAGTAATTATACCCATCACATACAAGAGGTATTTAATACGTAATTGTTACAGGGAATATTAAAAAAATCTAATCTTTTTTATTTAGGGTATTTAAGTCCTTAATTATCTTGTCCGAAACGTGTTTCTGGATGGCAGAATCATTAAGCATTTGATCCTTATCTTCTTGGCTGAGTTGAGTTTTGTTGGTATCGGGAGTGCCGGAATTTTGTTGTTGAATAGTTGATGTCTCCAGGGATATCAGGGAGTTTTTGATATGTTCACTTACCAACTTGTTTACCTTTTCACTTTGATAGGCGCCTTGATCAATTTTGTTTTTTATATCCGTTAAACTACGTATAGAGGATTGTTTGGCTTTATTTAAAACCTGTTGGGCGAAATGCAGTTCATTTCCATACTTTGACTTATCAATAGAAACCTTATCAGACAATGACTTTTCGTCACCATCTGGTAAAGTTTCTTTTTCCGCAGACTCCGGTACATTTTCTGATCTACCGGCTTTGTTCGTGCGGATTTTATTATTTACAAGGTCTTTATTATTTATGTTGTTTACTTCCATCTATCCCTGTAAATCATTTCAAACTACAATGAATTTTTGAGTCCTGAAATCACGGCCTGGTTAACACCACCGTTCTGGTATGAACCCTGGCTTATTTTGGACTTAATGCCATTTAAATTGCTAACCGTAGATTGATTCAATTTGTTAAAAACCTGATGGGCAAACTTTGCTTCGTTTCCATACTGCGATTTATTTACAGATACCTTCGCAGAAGAACCAAGATCGTCGCCATCGGGTGCCGTTTCTCTTTCAGCAGATTCGGGAACATTTTCCGATCGTGCTGCTTTGTTGACGTTACTAAAGCTATGAGTACTGAGACTATTTATTTCCATAATTATCCCTGTAAGTGTTCATTGATTAAATAAGAAACATTTTGTTTCTGTTTGTTTTTATATATGTCCTGAACTTTTTTATCATGAAGGATTTGTTTCAACAGGGTTTTCTTATGTTCACGTAAAGTAATTAATTTTCGGTTAATTACCATTTCCCTGTCCTGGAACAACATAAATAATGTTTTTGCTTCATTTTGTTCAGGGGTGTCCAGTTCTGGTTTTGGAGTTTCCGCCGTTTCTTTATTTACGCCGTCTATGAAGGCAGCACGTTCTCCGAATAATTTCTTAATAATAGTTATAGATGGATCTTCATGGTCCAGTTCAGCCAGTATATGATCGCTGATATCTAATAATATTTTTATTTGAATCGCTGATAACATTGCTGTTCAGACTATCCTGTATATTGTGAAGTTGATGTCGAAGACGATGAATAAGAATTTTGTATAGCGGCACTTTGACTCATGAAAGATTGTATGGTATTGTATGTCGATTGTCCGTCGAGAATGACCTGCTGTAGTTGATTGAATTCGTCTTCGTACTGCTTTTGTTTCATCTGCAGGTACGTATCCTGCTGGCTGATTTGATCTTTTAAACGATTGATGCGGTCGTCCATACCTGTTTTAATGGAGTCGAGAATATTACTGCTTCCGGTGATGTACGAATCAATCCTGCTTTTTAAGCTTGTTGCAAGCCCGTCGCTGGCTGTGAAAAGATTTTGAACACCCTGAGCGTTAGTCTTCAGCGCATCCTGCAATTTTTGGCTGTCGGTAATGCTTAAACTTCCATCGTCTTTTGTTTCAATTCCAATATCAGCTAATTGAGAAATGCCGGATCCGGATAAACTGCTTACCGGTTGAATGACCAGCTGCCGGAGGGTATTGCTCATGGAACGAATGGTCATTAAATCAGCAAGAGGACCTTTCGATCCGGTTTGGCCATTAACAAAAGTATCCTGGCGGATAAGTGAATTGACCGCGTTGTACTGATCAATAAAAGACTGAATATTGTCCTGGACTTTTTTAGTGTCCAGGCTGACATTTAATTGAACATCATTCGAAGTGGTTCCGTTAAGCTCGAAACTCATTCCCGAAATCGCGTCATTTACCACATTTTTGGAACGTTGAAAGGAAACCCCGTCGATAGTGAATTTGGCATCCAGTTGAGAAGATGTGTACAGGTGACTGGCATTTAAACCCTGTAAATCACCCTGTGAATTCGATATTGAAATCTGATTTGCTGTTCCCGTATCAAGGCTTTTAATAGAAAGTTGCAGATTATTGCTGTCAACCTGGTATACCGAAGCGTTTACTTTACCTCCCAGCTGATTGTTTATGGCTGTTGCAATGTTATTAAGGACATCTTTATTAGTTAACCCGGCCGTATTTACAGAAATAGTAACCGGGGTACCCGAGCCAATAGCAATATCGAAAGAACCTGTTCCACTTGCGCTTAAATCGGTGCCGGTACTGCTGAATGTACCGGACAAGGCGATATCGTTTTTAGCCAGTTGGCTTACGCTCATATTATAGGTGCCGGGATTATTAATACCGGTGCTCGAAATTACCGAAACGGCACTGGTATCGCTGGAAGTCGTTGCGTAAGGGCTGAATTGAGTAAGAGGATCGTTGATAAAAGATTCGATGGTTGTATTAAGTGTCGAGAGTTTACTACCAATATCCGTTACAGCCTGTTTCCGTGTATTTTCCGTATTCTGATCAGCCTGCATTTGCAGCTTTGGCTGACTGTCGATCTGCATTAGTTCCTGTATGTAGGGGGCATACGGGTTCGTTTGCTGAAACAGTTGGTTAGTTCCGCTGGTGGAACTGGTAGTTGTGGAGCTCATACCAAATATCCATTTTTTGCCAATTGTGGCGTTTTATTTTCAGAACTCAGAACATGATCGTTCCAGGTATCCCGGAGGTCTTCAATCAGGATACGGGCGACTTCAAATTCGTGCTTTTTAGCTTGCCGCTTGCAGTATTCATAAATATCATAGAGAGAGTCGGCTAACTCATAATCAAAATTCAGGGATTTGATAAGCTGGTCCATTACATTCTGCAACTTGCCGGCATCGTTTTGATAACAAGCCTGAATTGCAAAGTCGTATAATATGGAAATGAGTTTGGTTGGTGAAGCGCTTAAAATCTCTTGTCTTTGGTAATCTTGTACTGGGTTGTTCATAATATTACTCATTTATATGCCTATACTATTTACAATACGTGTATTATCGGCCATTAAAGGAAAACCTTAAGTTTTCCCGGATTATTTTTTGTAATCGGATGTTTTTAATAGCCGGAAAAAAAAGGAAGAGAGTAAATAACCCCCTTCCTTTTTGATAAAAGTAGTCAGCTATTATCCCTTGAGAATGGATAATACTGATTGCGGGCTGGCGTTTGCCTGGGTAAGGGCTGCAGTAGCAGTTTGTTGCAGGATTTGCAGGCGGACAGAATCACT
Organism: uncultured bacterium; assembly: GCA_963783355.1. Lineage (GTDB taxonomy): Bacteria > Bacteroidota > Rhodothermia > Balneolales > DATFMH01 > CAWANF01. The sequence continues at coordinate 362,654 of CAWANF010000007.1, read as the reverse complement.
TTTAACCTGGGCAAAGTTAGCATCCATAATGCGGCTTTTAGCTGCGCTGTTGCTCACGATAGATTGTGACAGGTTGTTTTGGCGAATGGTCAGGTCATTTTGATCGATACCTAACTGGTTCGTTGTGGTAGCAACTGTTGAGATAGCTTTGTCAATCTCGCTGATAAATGAGCGATATGAAGCGGCTGTTGCTGTACTGGTGTCGATGGTCAGCGTTCCATATGCTGTTCCAGCCGGTGTGTCGCCTGTGCCATTGATGGTTATCCCGGTAATGGTTGGTGTACCACTTTTCAAATCGGCAAATAACGTGTTATTAGCTAAACTGCCGATCGAGACGGATTTAGTATCAGTACTGGTATCACCGACCTGGAACGTCATGCTTGCACTACCGGTACCATCGGCAGCGGTAGGATCTCCGGACAACAAATTCGTTCCCTGGTAGCTGGTTGTCGTGGCAACATTGTTGATGGATTTCGCCAGTGCCATTAATTGCTGGCCGATGTATCCGCGTTCGGTATCTCCAAGGGTATCGTTGGCAGCCTGGGTTGCTTTGCTTTTCATCTGGATAAGAGTATCCATGATAGTATTGGTGCCGGTTTCGGCGATATCGAGAACCGATTTGGCATCCCCGATGTTTTGCATAGCCTGGTTCATACCTGCCAGTTTACCGCTTAATTTCGATGCGATGGAAAAACCGGCAGAGTCGTCTTCAGCTTTGTTGATGCGAAGACCGGTGGACAATTCCATTTGGTTCTTTGCAAGCTGTTGATTGATGTTGTTCAGCGAGAGCTGGGCGCTCATCGACTGAAGATTTGTGTTAATTCTTGAAATATCTCCAAAAGCCATTTCTATACCTCTTTCTAAATCTTGATGTTATTTAATGGATTAGCCTTTCAGGATTGAGAGGACTGATTGTGGGCTGGCATTTGCCTGGGTCAATGCAGCCGTAGCGGTTTGTTGCAGGATTTGCAGGCGAACAGAATCACTCTTAACCTGGGCAAAGTTGGCGTCCATGATACGGCTTTTAGCCGCGCTGTTGCTAACGATAGCCTGTGACAAGTTGTTTTGACGAATAGTCAGGTCGTTTTGATCGATACCTAATTGGTTCGTAGTACCGGCTAATGTATTGATGGCACTATTGATGTCGGTTAATAAAGAATTAAAAGTAGTGGCGTTTGAATCGGTAAGCGTAAAACTTGCATTGGTTTTTGTTGCTACTTCGGAACCGGCACTACCGAATAAACCCGCGATGGAGCTGTCGGCAATGGATACGCTTTTGGTATCACTGCTGGAATCGCCGACCTGGAAAGTCATACTACTAGCCGAACCGTCCAGTAAATTGGTATCTTGATATTTTGTAGTCGTGGCGACATTATTGATTTCAGTACCTAAAGCTTCGATTTGACTCTTAATATACCCGCGTTCATCAGATCCAAGAGTACCGTTGGCACCTTGAGTGGCTTTACTTTTCATTTGAATCAGAGTATCCATGATGGTGTTGACACCCGTTTCTGCAATGTTGAGAACCGATTTGGCATCCCCGATGTTTTGCATAGCCTGGTTCATACCGGCCAGCTTGCCGCTTAATTTCGATGCGATGGAAAATCCGGCAGAATCATCTTCCGCTTTGTTGATGCGAAGACCCGTGGATAATTCCATTTGGTTCTTCGCCAGCTGTTGATTGATGTTGTTCAGCGAGAGCTGGGCGCTCATCGACTGAAGGTTTGTGTTAATTCTTGAAATATCTCCAAAAGCCATTTCTATACCTCAATATTTGAATTTTGAAATTGTGTAACTCTTGGATTAGTTATCGAAACAATTGTACGAACCTTAAATTTTTTTTGTATTAAATTTTAGGACGTGTTATTAATTGCAATATTTACAGTAATTTATATTGTATTTATTGGGGGCGTTTATGAAAAACGATGAGGGTTCTCTAAATCCATATATATACATGTATAGAGTAATTAATACGAATATTGCACTATTTTGGCTTTTTGTGTCTATTAATACCCTTAATAAACTTTTACAATTCTCTGAAAATGATATATTGGTCGAGGTTTTAGAATATTTGGGTTAAAATAAATGTCGTTACTACCAATACTTTCAGAGAGTCAGGGGGCGGGGTATTCTGCATCCTTGAATGTGATAAAATATGTACAGTTGCGCGAAAATAAAGAGCGCATGGGTATGGTACATAGTTTATTGGATTTCAAAAGTTTGTCCATTAATGAGTTATCTCATCACTTGCAAAAACTTGTGAATCGTTTTTTGGCTTCTGGTGCCATGCTGGTGCTTATTGCCGAATATGATCTGCCCATCATATCTATTGGTGATGTTAAAAAATTGGAGTTTACAGATGGTATTGATGAAAACAGGTTGTTAACAGGCCGTATTCTCAATTATAAAGATTCAATTTGCTATCCCATAGTGATAGGTAAATATGTCCTGGGTTATGTTAAACTGGATGTACCCGGATGGCAGAGAAATGACTATTTTAATGATGTGGCAGCAGCTTACGTAGATATAATAAATCGTGAGCTGGCTTTGGATATAAAATCTTCCCGGATCAAAAAAGAAAAAGTTCAATTAGAGCAAAAAAAAGTTCAATTCCGTCATTGGCAGCAGAGAAGCCGCAAATTGTTGAATATGATCACTCACGATTTGAAATCTCCACTGCTTGCTGTCTCCGGTTATCTGAATTTACTTGGAACAAAACTAAAGATGGGTTACAATGATCCCCGGGTTAATCAATACTTCGAAAAAATCGAAACAGGCCTGAGTGACATGTCGGAGGTTGTAGGCCAGATTAATGACTTATTAGTTTATGTGAATGATCGTATTTCGATAACGAAAGTAGAAGTAGAGCTAAACTGGCTGGTTAAGGAAGTTCTGGAATTAATGGAACCGCTGGCCCACAGTAAAAAGATAAGTCTTTCCTATTCTCCCTCATATGAACCGGTATTTGTGGAAGTGGATATCATTAAAACAAAACGTATCGTATATAACCTGGTAAGCAATTCCATAAAATATACGCCTGCCGAAGGTAATATCGAAGTTATGATAAGTACTTCTGAAAACGAAATTCTGCTTTTGGTCAAAGACGATGGTTATGGTATTTCACAGGAAAAAATGGATGCAATCTTTCAATCCTATCATCGTGGCCTGGAAAATGATGAAGCGGAATGGTGCTCATCCGGACTCGGCCTGGCAATCAGTAATATGTTTGCACATATTTTGGGTGGACGCATTTCCGTAGAGAGTAAACCCGGAATAGGATCGACGTTTAAGTTTCATCTCCCCTTAATTGCAGATTAAAAAAGTCCGCTGAATTTTTGTCCGGGGTAATCGGCAAAATAGTAGAGTGTTTCCAGATATGAATCCAACCGTTTGGCCTGGTACAGAAGATAAGACATAGAAAATTTTGGATATGCGAAATTATCGGTAATCCCCCTTTGGTCCCGAATCAGTCTTTTTATTTCTTCAACCTGCATATCAAAATGCCGAAAATAAAGAGCAAGAAACAACGGGAAACCCGGGTGTTTGGTTAACAGGAAAAGGTCACCTGACTCATCTTCTTCATGATATTCCAGAATTTCTTTTGATTCATTACTTTTTTCTTTTTTCTCTTCAGGATCTATTTCGGGTTCGGCCTGATTGGCTTCGTAGGTTATCGAACCGGGTTTGTAATGTTCCCTGTTTGACGAAACGTTCGTGCCCTCTGAAGAATGCACTCCCGGAATAGGCTCTCTGTATAACGCATCAAAATTCATATCGTTTTCCTTTAGAATCTCCCTTTGTACAGGTATCGGCTGAAATCATTAAAAAATTAAATTTTATAGAAATATTAGTTCAGCCGGGCTTAAGAAAAGCAGCGTTTGCACAACTCTGTTCAGGGGAATGTGTGCCTTTTTCTAACAGGAGTCACCTGAATATTTTTACCACATGGATTGAAGGTTTTCGCGAATGTATAAGTACTGGTATCGCCCGGAAGTGAAATTTCAATATATGAAACCTTTGGGCAGGGCCAGTCATAATGGCGAATAACGTCATATTCAATTTGCATGGTTGCGGAACTATCCGGATAGATGCTGATTTTTTCAGGTTTTTTAAACACCTGAAAATATGTTCCTTCCGATTTCAATACCTTCACATTTTTAACCGGTTTCTTCAACGAATCCAGTAACACAATATTTGGATAGCCATACAAAATGATAACAGAATCTGTTCGATTGGTTATATCATAACTTAGTACACGATGTCCCATCCCGGCATCACCTCTATTCGGACGTAATTCAAACCTGTGTCGATGTAATTGTCGTCCAGAAGCATGGTTTTTACTGGATTTATTACAGGCGTTCACCAAAAAAAGCATCATTATTAAAATGATTAAACTATTTGATGGTAAAATGGAGTGTTCATTCATAAGGATTTGGACAATAATTCAGGATTGGGAGTGTTTCTGATCAGCCAAATTCATTATATCCATCTAATATGAACCATGAATGGTTTAGCATTGTTTCAATAACGTTATAAAATTTCTTCATTTTGGCTTCAAAACTTATTTCCTTATTTATAAAATGGTAAAATATTGATAGTTTGCTATTTGAAAATATGGAGGAAATAATGAAGAGAGGCCCATCATGGAAATGAAAAAAATTGGATTATTAATTCTGATATCGATGTTACTATTTGCTTGCGGAAAGAAGAATACAAAAAAAGATTATGTAGATGAAATGGCGGAGCAGCATAAAAATGATGTACCTGTTGCAAACGCTGAATCATTAAAGGAACCCCAGGGCCCGGTAAAATCTGAGCGTGTCGAATATGCGACCGTAGACGGGACGAAAATCACCGGGTATCTTGCTCACCCTGATGCACCAAATGATTCACTACCGGCTATGATTGTTATTCATGAATGGTGGGGTTTAAATAAAAATATTGAATCGATGGCTGATCAGCTGGCCGGTGAAGGATATGTCGCTTTGGCAGTAGATTTATATAACGGAAAATCGGCGGAAAAACCTGAACAGGCCATGGAACTTATGCGAAATGCGATGAATCATCCCGAAAATGGGATTTCCAATTTGAAACAGGCTTATTCCTATCTTCATGATCATTTTACTATTACGAAAACCGGTGTGATCGGCTGGTGTTTTGGAGGAGGCTGGTCACTTCGTACCGCTTTGGCTATGCCGGATAAAATAGATGCAACGGTCATCTATTATGGTCAGCTTGTGACCGATGCTAAAGAGCTCAAAACGCTGAAAATGCCCATTTATGGTTTCTTTGGCGGGGAAGATCCCAGCATTCCTAAGGCTACCATTGAAAAATTTAAATCCACACTCGATTCTTTAGGTGGCGATGTGCAGGTCAAAATTTACCCTGATGCATCCCATGCTTTTGCGAATCCATCGGGAACAAGGTATAATAAACTGGCAGCAGAAGATGCCTGGAATCGCACTTTAATGTTTCTGAACCGAAACCTTAAGGGCAGTTAACAGTGATTGTCAATAAACAGTAAACAGTGAACAGAAAAAATTTGACTTGTGACAGGATGTTCGTCAGTTTTGCTCATTGCTCATTGCTCATTGCTCATTGCTCATTGCTCATTGCTCATTGCTCATTGCTCATTGCTCATTGCTCATTGCTCATTGCTAATTGCTAATTGCTCACTGTTCACTGAATCAACATGGCGTCGCCGAATGAATAAAAGCGGTATTGTTCTTTGATGGCATGTTCATATACCTTGCGCATGGGTTCATATCCCATAAAAGCAGCAACGAGCATAAGCAGCGTGCTTTTCGGTAAGTGAAAATTGGTGATCAGGCTGTCGACTGCTTTGAATTGATATCCCGGTTTAATGAAGATCCCGGTATTTTTTTGAACCGGTTCGAAATGCCGGTTGTTGCCAACAGAACTTTCCAGTACTCTCACACTCGTTGTTCCTACTGCAGTAAGGTGTTTTGATCCATTCAACAAATCAGCGGTTTTCTGATCGATTTCGAACCATTCGCTGTGCAGGTGATGTTCTTCAATATTTTCCGTTTTAACCGGCGCAAACGTGCCCAATCCGACGTGCAGGGTTACTTCGGCTTTTGAAATGCCGGCTTTTTGCAATTCGGCCAGTAATTTTTCGGTAAAATGAAGTCCGGCAGTCGGGGCTGCTTTACTCCCAGGATCCCTGGCATAGACCGTCTGGTATTCCGATGCCAGTTTTTCATTCTGACGTATGTAAGGCGGAAATGGAGTCCTTCGATAAGGATCAAAATCAGGGTGATCTAAATCTTTGTTGAAAATAAGAGTGCGGAGCCCGTCATCAGCGATATGGGTGACCTCGGCGGATATCGTATCGGCCAGATCGATCGTATCTCCCAAACGAAATTTTTTTCCCGGTCGGACCATTGCTTCCACAGTATTGTTGTTCCTGGCCTGGACGATGAAAACTTCTTTCCTATCAAATAACAAGCGAGCTTTCTCCACTTTACTGTTATTCACAACGAGTGTTGATTCGGAAGGCAGATATTTCAGCAGGTTATAGAAATAATCGTCGGTTATGGTGTTTGTTGACCGATCATAGACAAGCAGCCTGGCATGATCCCTGGGATGAGCCGGTTGCTGGGCAATCAATTCGTCAGGTAATTCGTAATCGAAATCAGAGAGTGTGAAATTCATTAAACCTAAAATAATCTGTTGTGTTTTCACTTTTGGACGCAAAGATACAACGAGAACTTCAATGCGTCAGAAAAATTTTGAAATATCGATAGCCGTGATCTATTGCGTATAAAATAAGGCAGATAATTTTCTATATTCTGCAGAACTCGTTAATAAACTGTCAAGAAATTAAAAATCATGATACTTCATTCTGTATTTATTTATTTGAAAGAGGATGCAGATTCCTCTATTGCCCGGGATATTAAAAAATCTATAATTGAAGATTTGGGCACTATCGAAACCGTTGTTAATATTCACGCCGGGGCACCAGTTGGCGTAGATCGGGATGTGGTTGACAATGATTACGCTATGAGCCTGCATGCTTTTTTTAATGACAGAGCCGGACTAAATGCCTATCTGAAAAATCCCGTTCATCTGGCCTTCCTGGAGCGTTTCAAATCATCCTGGCGACAAATTAAAGTTTGTGATACGTCCCTGGATTAAACGGTGTAACCCTCTGCAAATTATGTAAAAACAGTTAAGTTTTATTTTTTCAGTCTTGTATTTGTCATTTTTTTATTTAGGTTATTTATAGCTAACTGCATTTGTTTATATAGGAGGGGTTATGAAAATTAAGTCGTCACTACCCGCTATCGTATTAGCGGTGATACTATTGATTTTGGTTTTTATTGATTGGACGGGATGTAATCGTTTGAATGTTAATACATCGCGGGAATATAATAGCCATTCATTTCAAATGCCTAAAAAAGCGCTTTCCGATCATCATCTGGCTGAAAGTTATTTAAAAATGAGACCTGCAAAATTTTAAACAAGGATAATTTCAGGAAATTGTTTTTAATCAAACCTAAAATTTTGAAATTCTATTTCTTGTTTATTGAAAAGTAAAGACCCAATGCCCTTTTTCATGAGAGGGCTTTTTTTATATCCAATATTGCCGGGATAACCATTCAAGAAATGGTTGAAAATCCTTTTTAGTAATTTATATTTTGTCTGTATTAGGTATATGATATTGAAAATACTAAAGATGGAAAAGCCCTGAAAAATTATTCCCAAACAGGTCCCAAAATAAATAATTATTCCCGCCGTTTTTTTTAGCATTAATAACACAAATACCAGGTCTGTCTCTCTCTGATTATAAAAACTTGATTGTACGTGATAACACAATATAAAATAGGTTGGTTGTCAGTTCGGGTAATGATTAAATATTAAAATATTTAATATAGATGGTATTTGTGATTGCTGAGGTTCAGCTGCGTTGCCGTTATGGATGGAATACGGTATAGGCGTTTTTCAATCCGGATCGCCTTTGATGTACGTATTATTAATACGCGGGAATCTCATACGTATAACAGGATTACTAACTCATTAGCTATATCATATGCAAGGCATTTTAAAAAAAATGGTCCCAATTGGTGCGGTCGGACTCATATTCTCTATTGTTCTTATTAATGGTTGCAGTAATAGTGTAACCAACAGCAATCCGAATCCGGTTCCAAACACCTGGTACGGAAAACATATACAGGTCATTTTTAACCAGAGTTGTGGTGGTTACGGAAGCTGTCACATCTCAGGCAGTATGTATGGTGTTAACTTGTCCACATATCAAAATGTTATGAATGATTACAGCAGCGAATATGGTAAGAAAATGATCATTCCCGGAAATGCCGGTGCCAGTCCGCTGATAAATAAAATTGGACCGAACCCGTCTGTAGGATATCGAATGCCCTATTCACTTCATCCACCCCTCAGCACAGCACAGATCGATACCATTGTAAAATGGATTAATAACGGGGCCACGGATAAATGATCATTTTAAAGCGAATAGAAATGAACAAATATCGTAATGTTATCCTGGCCCTGATAGTTTTCTGCACATTTATACCGCTGGTCAGCCGGGCACAGGTGTATGAAACCAAGCATGGACATGCCCAGTTTTATTCCAAATCTACACTGGAAAATTTTGTCGGGCAGTCCGATTACCTGGTTGGCCGAGTAAACCTGGCTGATTCTACCATACAGTTTTATATTGATTTAACCACGGTATCAACGGGTGTAAAACTTCGTGATGAACATATGCAGGAAGAATACCTTCAAACTGATAAATATCCATTTGCACAATTTTCCGGAAAGATTGTAAGTCCGTTTAATCCCCAGGCCGCCGACAGTCAGCATGTTACTGTTGTTGGAATGTTTAAGGTTCACGGCGTCAAACGGAAAATTACAGTGCATGGAACCATCCTCGTGACGCCCCAAAAATTGACTGTTACCGCTGCCTGGCCACTGATGCTGAAAGATTATAATATCAAGATACCTGAAGTCTTGTTCATGAAGGTCAGTGAAAAACAGGCTGTTTCAATGCATGCTGTTATGGACCGGATGAAAGGAAAAGCAGCTAAATAGCCCACAGTCTTGCACAAAATTATTAATCATTTCAGAAATTATTACAACCTATTATGAAACGTACCAGAGTAACCAGGGATTTATTAATAGTCTTAGCCGCAATTCTATCCATTACGCAAATTTCATGTGCGCAGATGCTTGTTCCCCATCGTGCCGATGTGAATAAGCCGGAGGATGCCATTTTTAAAGCTCCGACCGTTATTTTGATGCCATCGGTTAAGAATTTGTATGCCAATACCTTAAATATGTCGATCTATCACACATTTGGAGTGGTAAAACCGGGTATTTCACAATTTTGGGGACTCGATTCCGGAGCTAATATTCGTTTGGGTTTAGATTATGGCATAACCAATAATCTTTCTGTAGGTATAGGAAGAACGAGTCTTGGGAAAATAGTTGACGGACGCTTCAAGTATACGATTATGCATCAAATGACTGAATCGGGGTCACCAATTGAGTTGGCGATGAATGGTGATTTAGGAATCACGACCGCCCAAAGGATATTTCAGGGACCTTATAGTTTTGGTGATCGTCTCGGATTTAGTTATATGCTGATGGCTGCTCATAAATTTAATGATAAACTCAGCCTACAGGTTGCTCCTATGATTACTCATTATAATCGGGTATTAACAGGGAATAACACCTACTATGGTATCGGATTTTCCGGCAGATATAAGATTACCGGGCACACGGCCCTGGCACTGGAATATGTTCCAGTTTTGAATAAGACAAATTCAATGACAAACGAGCTTTCTGTGGCATTCAATATCGAAACCGGAGGTCACGTATTTCAGTTGTTTTTCACCAATTCCCAGTCATTCAATCCGCAGGGAATCCTTAGCCAGACGAATAACCAGTTTTTTAAAGGTTATTTTCGCTTTGGATTTAATATCAACCGGATATTCTGGTTTAAAGACAAACCGGATAATCATTAACAGGTAATAGTGATCAGGTAACAGTTAGCAGTTAGCAAAACTTGCGAACATCATAGTTCAGGTCAAATCTTTTTCTGTTCACTGTTCACTGTTTACTGTTTATTGTTCACTGGTCACTGATCACTGGTCACTGATAACTGGTCCCCTGGTTCCGTCGCATATACGTCGTCCACATCATTAACGAATAGGGTTAATATGGCAGCTATAAACATGGATATTCCCCCAAGAATCAGTGCATAAATAGCATCGTTGTGAAACAGGTGTCGAATGAACGGGCCGAGGATACCAGCGGCTGTAATCTGCGGCAACACGATAAAGAAGTTAAAGATCCCCATGTACACGCCCATCTTTTTGGTTGGCAGTGATCCGGCCAGGATAGCATAGGGCATGGCGAGAATACTGGCCCAGGCGATACCGATTCCCAATTCAGAGATAATAAGTATATCCGGATTTTTGATGAAGAAAAACGAAATCAGTCCGATGCCGCCCAGAACGAGTGAAATGCTATGGACCGTTTTTCGGCTCGTTGCTTTAGCGAATGGTGACAGGAAGAAAGCGATGGCTGCCGCAAATCCGTTGTAAACGGCAAATAAGACGCCCACCCAGTTTGCTCCCTGGTTATAAAGCAGCGAGGTCGTATCGTCTGTCCCGTAAATATGATGCGTAACGGCCGCCGTGGTGTAAATCCACATGGCAAATAGTGCAAACCAGGAGAAAAACTGAACAAATGCCAGCTGCCTCATGGTCTTTGGCATCTTATGTAAATCGACCGTGATGTGGACAAGTCCGTTGTCGGTCTTTTTCTGACGAATCATATACGATGAAGCAAGCTGAACAAGTCCAAAAAGTGTAAGCAGTCCGCTCAGGATATAAAGTTCTTTTTCCCAATGAGTGAGGTAAACTATGACAGCAACAAGAATGCCGGATGCTATCCAAATCAGTCCGCTTTTAGTAAAAATTGAAGAATAACCGGCATGAACTTCTTCGTGTTCAACTTCTTCATTATGAGCGTCGGCCGATTCTGCTTCGAATGCGGCCATCTCTTCCGGTGAATATTCCTTAGTACGAATAACCGTCCATAAAACGGCGGTAATAAAGACGGCGGCCCCAATGAAAAACGACCAGCTTACCGATTCCGGTATCTTTCCGGCCGGTGCCGTATTGGCAATATGAAACCAGTTGGTCAGGATATAAGGAAGAACGGATGCCACAACGGCACCAACCCCGATGAAAAAGCTTTGCATGGCAAAACCGACGGTTCGTTGCTCACTTGGCAGGATGTCGGCTACCAGTGCCCGGAAGGGTTCCATCGAAATGTTGATGGATGCGTCCATGATCCAGAGTGTCCCGGCCGCGACCCATAAAAACGGGGAATTCGGCATAACAATCAGGGCAAGGGACGCCAGGATGGCCCCGGTCAGGAAATACGGACGACGACGTCCCAGTTTTCCCCAGGTTTTGTCGCTCATATAACCGATGATCGGCTGAATGATCAGCCCGGTAACCGGCGCGGCAATCCATAAAATGGGAATTTGATCAATGTTGGCGCCCAGGGTTTCGAAAATGCGGCTGACGTTGGCATTTTGAAGTGCAAAGCCGAACTGGATACCCAAAAACCCGAAACTCATGTTCCAGATCTGCCAAATACTCAATCTTGGTTTTTTCATTGAAACACTCTTTAAGATGTATATACTTTAAAAATAACACATGTAAGCGGTTACATTTTAAAAGAACTTACGAAATCATAACGTAGATTAGGAGTAAAATTTTATTTTCAGACTATTTTTTATAATTAGAACGCGGATAACGCAGATTCAGCAGATTAGCGCAGACAGAGAAGTAATTATGAATTATAAATGTTGAATTTTGAATAAGAATAAATCACGTTCTCCTTTTTTTACTTTCCTTATTCCCCTTTTTACTCTCTGTGTATTTCTCTGCGCCCATTGCGGTTAGTTTTAGTTCGTGAAAATCCACAAAGCCCGTGTCATTCGTGTTCAATCTTTTTTTTTAGTTTCATAGCGTTTTTAAGTGCGTAGCCATAGGCCGTGTTGTCGAAGTAAACAAAAACCTGTCGGGCGCCCTGTTCCGAAAGCGATAAGGCACAATCCCTGATTTCATCCATTTCCTTTGCATCGTATTCGTGGTTGTACCAGTCGCTGCGTCCATGCAGACGCAGATACCCGGTTTGGGATGTTAAAATTTTATCCAGCCTCCAGCCTGGCTCGTCGGGATTGCAATAGGATACTTTATTTTTACGCAGGACATCCAGGAATTCATCGGTCAGCCATTCCCTTTTGCGAATTTCCACACTGACCAGTTTTGGGTGTTTGAAGGATTTTAGTGCCATATCCAATCGAATGGGATCGTACGGCATGTTCGAGGGGATTTGCAAAAGCAGGTTTCCAAGCTTTTCCTTGAGCAACATCGCCGAATATTCGAAGGATTGAATGATATCGTTGGCATCCTGCAGTTTTTTATAGTGAGTAATGAGCCGCGGTACTTTTAGCACATATTTGAAATCTTTTGGGGCCCTTTCATACCATTTGCGATAGGTAGCATCTTTGAAAAAACGGTAAAAAGTGGCATTAACCTCCACAGACTGAAAATGTTGCGCATAAAACCCGAACCATTTTTGTTTGGAAAGTGTACCTGGATAGAACACACCCTTCCAGTCGTCGTAAACCCAACCGGAAGTTCCGATGTAGTAGGTTGTTTTTGGCCTGGACATGACTTTTTTAACTGAATATTCTCTTCTACTTGTTCCAACAACAATGAATCAAAGATCATTTTGGGATATAACGTAGAATAAAGAATATAGAATAAGGGAGAACGGGGGAATTAGTGAACAGCAAACAGTGATCAATAAACAATGAACAGTAAAATCACGGGGGAAATAAAATTAAGGTTAGAATTTCCCCCTTAATAAAGGGGGTGTAGGGAGTTGTATTAATTTAATTATGAATTGGAGTGACCGTACTTAGTATAATTCTCTGCGTCCTTTTTGGTTAAAAAAAATCTGAAGGAAGGGATACGGAAACCGGAGCGTGAAATTCGTATTCCGTTATTCCTGTATGCGTGCTCTTCTTATTAATGATTACAGGTATCCGTATTTTTACACGATAATTGTCGGAAAAGACAGGACTTGGTGTTTCTTTTAAAGCCCATCAGAAGTACGCCCGTAGCTCAACTGGATAAAGCGCCCCGAAAATTTTAGGGGAGGTTTTTGGTTCGAGGAACCCGGTTTTTAAAAATAACGCAAGTTTGCCATGAACTGCGTATTTTATTCGATACTTATTGGAATTAATTGGGCTTAGCCTTACTTTTAAAGCCCATCAGAAATGCGCCCGTAGCTCAACTGGATAGAGCGTTGGCCTCCGGAGCCAGAGGTTTTGGGTTCGAATCCCAACGGGCGTACTTAATCCCTTGTAAGTTATTGCCGATATGAGAAGAATATCACCCATCAATTTTTTAATGAGTGTAGAGAATATAAATCATATTAAACTTTACAGGAGGGATAAATTATTAAAAAGCCATACGATATTGCCATTTAAATATTAAAAGCTGGCAATGTAAAATTCAGAATGTTATAAACATACAAAATGGCTAACTATTTGAATGTTTTTTCAAGTTTCCGGTTCGCGATAATTTTTTTATTGGAATAAATTTTTAAAGAAATACTCAGACGATCCCCTTTTTGAATGGAAATATTAATAGAATTAAGCGTATCGGTTAGATTTAATATTGGATAAAATGAACCAGACTGACTCATCTCAGAAGAACCGCTCACTCCTTTTTTTACTGTTTTTATCATGTAGTTTAAACGTTCAGATGACCCGCCTTTTAATAAAAAAGTGCCATAAATCATACACTTAGAATCTTTTTGTGATATATGTATTTGAGTATATGAAGAATCCGAAGCCTGGGACGACAAAGAGTATTGAGCAGATGGATTGGAAGGTTTTGAAAAAAAAATGCCAAATAGTAAAAAGAAGGTGAAAACAAGGTAAGAAATTAGATTATTCATTAATTAATACTGATAATGATGAATGATTATATTCATTCCTGTTCCAAATTGTTTCACACTATATGGTTTTGCTGTTTTACCAATCTGTACTGTTTTTAAATTATTACCAATTTGTTGAACGGTATGGTTTAAAGTTTTGCTGCTGTTATACTCAAGAAGATATAGGTTGTTGTTTCCAATTTGAGAAACCTCTAATTGATGATTGTTGCCAATTAAAACAGAGCCATAAACATTTTTATTCCCAACCTGGGTAATAGAATTATTAATATTATTTCCGGCCTGTTGCAAAACAGCGACATTGGCGGAACCACTTTGATTCACCTGTGCGATGTTATTGCTTCCATTTTGCAGAACTATAGCCGTATTTTTATCTGTTAAGTTAGAAAAATTTCCACTTAATGAAGCATTTAATCGAATACCTGACTTATAGTGATTAATAGTTGATGAATAATTAATTAAAGGAGTCAGGTTTAACGTCCCGTCAAAGTTATAAATACCTGAAACGAGTTGCTTCAAAGACAAGGGGCTGTTAGAAGCTAATTCAGATAACCCGGAAATATTCGTTAATGAATTTTGTGCATATCCCAGGCAGGGGACAAACAAAATAATTAAGAGGTAAACGATTTTTTTCATAGTGTAATATAAATCAAAATTTAATAATTACAGCATGGAGTCACTAAAGACTCCACACTGTAATATTAGGGGTAGGGGTGATTCGTTATTTATATTTTTGTCAATCCGGATTGAATGAACCACTGTTTTGGGTCACATTAGCAACGTTACCATTACCATGTTGCATAACGGTACTCATGGCGCCTGGATCCTGGCTGAGATGAAGAATATTGGCATTACCGATCTGGCTGGCCGTTGCGGAATTCCCTCCAATAGTCTGGCTGGCTGAAATAATGTTACCATTACCATTTTGCGTGAAATTAGCCATGTTTTGAGCACCTGATTGTGATAAAGAAGCCATGTTACCATTATTAGTTTGGCTTATAGTAGCATTATTACCATTACCATTTGATTGTTTCGTATTTGCATAGTTGTTCCAACCGTTCTGGGTAATATTTGTTACCTGGCTTTCCCCGCTTAATGTTTGATATGCCCGGTTATTGGAACCTATTGTAGTAATCGTAGCTTGATTAAATTTACCACCTGTATAATGCTGATCAGTCGTGAGTGATTGAACTGCCTGATTATTATCACCAACCTGCTTTATAGAAACAGGATTGTTGTAATTCTTAGTAATATTCTGTGTAGCCTGATTGTTATTACCATTTTGAGTAACAGAAGCAACATCATGACCAGTAGTAGATCCAACATTATATACGTTTTGTGCAGACTTGTTTCCAGAACCATTTTGGTTAAGAGTTAAACTTATATTATTACCACCACCTATAACATTCTGATAACCACTATTCCTAGTACCATACTGAGTAGAAGTCATAGTTTGTCCATGTCCTGCTGTTCCATACTGTGTCATGGAATTTTGATTACCTACTTGTTGTAAAGCAGCGGTATTATTGTCTCCATTTTGACTTACAGAGGCAGAATTATTGTTACCACTTTGTACTACAGTAGATTTTTGACTACCAGAATTGTCACCATTCTGATTTACCGTCGCTGTATTACCATTACCGCCTTTTTGAACTACAGTACTTTTTTGATTTGTACCATTTTGATTTACCGTTGCCACCTGATTATTTCCCATTTGGGAAACTGAGGTACTGTCTTGAGCCAATGCTATCCCGGTTAAGAATAGAACGGCAATAAAAGATGAGATTAACTTTTTCATTCTTATCACTCCAATATTTGGATATTATTTATTATTGAGTAAGAGTTGAGTTTCTGGGTAAATCAGTCATTGTTGGGCAAAACACCACTGTTTTGGGTCACATTAGCGACATTTCCATTACCATGTTGCATAACGGTACTCATGGCGCCTGGATCCTGGCTGAGATGAAGAATATTGGCATTACCGATCTGGCTGGCCGTTGCGGAATTCCCTCCAAAAGTCTGGCTGGCTGAAATAATGTTACCATTACCATTTTGCGTGAAGTTCGCCATGTTCATATTACCCGTTTGGGTTAAAGTAGCCATGTTAGAGTTATGGGCCTGACTAATGCTGGCGGTATTTTCATTACCTTGCTGGTTGGTTTTTGCAATGTTATTGTTGCCATGCTGGCCGATATTTGAAGTAAAACCATGATTGGTGTTATTGCTTCCTATTATGGTTTGTGAAGCTAAATTATTATTTCCAACCTGGCTTATCTGAGCGGATAAAGCACCACCGGTTAAATTCTGATCGGCCATATTACCATTACCATTAGAAGAAATAACAGCATGGCTGCTTTGATGAATTGAGTTTTGATTACCCATTACTGTCTGATTAGCACTGTTATTACTACCATTTTGATAGATTTTATTGGTTCCCAGATTATGGGTATCGTGCTCATAATATCCATTATTAGAACCGGACATTGATTGAGTAGCTGAGTTATTGTTACCAATCTGACTTACATCACCGGAATTCTTCTGACCATTATCACTTTGACTGGCTGTGTTATTATTACCAGTCTGTATTAAATTAAAGTTACCATTGTAAGCACCCTGCATCTTTTGACTGGCAACGTTGCTATTACCATTTTGGGTGGCTTTTTCGTGGTCATTAACCCATGAACCATACGTGTGTTGAGTCTGATCCATTCTATTGTTATTTCCAGCTTGTTCCAGCCATGCACTAGAACTATTGCTGGATTCTGTACTAAACTGATTAACATTCGACTGGTTATTTGAACCGTTTTGAATCACAGTTGATGTTTCAACTCCGCCATTTGGGTTGTTTTGTGTTACAGTGGCTTTATTGGAATTTCCACCGTTTTGAATTACCGTGCTTTTTAGATTAGCACCATTTTGATTGACAGTCGCCATCTGACTATTTCCCGTCTGGGTAACCGAGGTACTGTCCTGAGCAAAAACTAACCCACTGACACATAGCGTAATAGCTAATGAGAGAATATATTTTTTCATACTAAAACCTTTTTTTGATTTGATATTTTGATAAGCCCGGGTATTATTCTGGTGTAGAACCACTGTTTTGGGTCACATTAGCAACGTTACCATTACCATATTGCATAACGGTACTCATGGCGCCTGGATCCTGGCTGAGATGAAGTATATTGGCATTACCAATTTGGCTGGCCGTTGCAGAATTCCCTTCTAAAGTCTGGCTGGCTGAAATAATGTTACCATTACCATTTTGCGTGAAGTTCGCCATGTTCATATCACCCGTTTGGGTTAAAGTAGCCATGTTAGAGTTATGGGTCTGACTAATGCTGGCGGTATTTTCATTACCTTGTTGATTGCTGCGTGCCGTATTACCGTTTCCGCGCTGGCTGATGTTTGAGGTAAAACCAAGATTAGTGTTATTATTACCTACAACCGTTTGAGAAGCATTATTGTCATTTCCAACTTGTTGAATTTGAGAAGCAATGGAACTCCCATTCAGGTTCTGGGTGGCACTGTTATTGTTGCCGTTTGAAGCGATGACAGCATGATTGCTATAATTATATCCTATAGTACTGTTTATCGTTTGATTTGCCTGGTTATTACTACCATTTTGGCTGATACTTACACCTGTAAGATGATTGGGATTATTTGCCCAGTATCCGTTATTATTTCCAGTCAGACTCTGAACGGCATTATTATTATTACCCTGTTGTGATACCTTGGCTGAATTTGTCCGGCCATTCATGGTTTGGTTAGCATTATTATTATTGCCAATCTGAGTTAAACCAAATGAATTATTATAGCTCGATTTAATATTCTGGCTTCCGGTGTTATTATCACCACGTTGGGTAGCACGTTCATTTCTATCGTTACTCGATCCGTATTCACGTTGAGTCATTTTGTTATAATTTCCAACTTGTTCTAATGAAACGGTATTTTTGGCGTATGTCTCCCCACCACCTGTTTGAGTTTGACTAACCGAAGCAACATTATTAGAACCATTTTGCGTTACGCCTGAAACCTGGGTTCCGGCTCCTGGTAAAGCATTAGATGCCTCTTGGTTAACGGTTAGTTTATTAGAATTACCGCCTTCCTGAACAGCTGTGCTCGTCTGGTTTGCACCATTTTGATTAATGGTTGCGGTGTGGTTATTTCCATTCTGCGTAAGGGTACTGCTATCCTGAGCAAAAACTAACCCACTAACACATAACATAATTGCTAATGAGAGGATGTATTTTTTCATGTTTAACTCCTGTTTACTTTATTGTATTTCCGCGATATGAAATCGTGAAAACAAGTTGTTTTAGTGCTGATTGATAATCGCTAAGTTGCCAGATCCATTTTGCATGATAATTGCCCTGGCAGCGTTTGATTGATTTAAATTGATGTTGTTTCCATTACCAAGCTGAGAAAGGAGAGCCCAGCTTTTTCCACGTTGAATACTGCGGGTGATATTATCATCACCCTTCTGAGATAAAGTGGCTGTATTGTGCAAGCCAATTTGTTGGCTTTGAACGAAATTAGATTTACCAGCCTGAGTTACATTAATGGTGTTCTTAGGCTGTGTCTGAGTAGCATTGACATAATTAAGATTGCCGCTCTGAATGATATCGATGGTATTTTGATGGCCATTCGACTGGATTGTTGTTGCAGTATTGTAATGGCCTGTTTGGACAATTTTTGAAAGAGAGTTAATCCCGTTGGTCTGGTTAGCCTGTGCTTTGTTGTTATTACCAACCTGATGAATGGCTACTTCATTTTGAGAATTAAGAAGAGGATTCTGGACAATCTGTTGAATTTGGACAGTATTATCAGAACCTTTTTGAATTATATTGGTGATATCATAATAGGTCGAAGTTGATATTTTTTGCGCATAGCTTATGCGGGCATATATCATGCTTATGAAGAAAATCCCGACAATAACAATTTTTCTAAAAAAAGAAAATTGTACAGGTACCCGTTTTTTTAAAAACACCATAATAAAATCCCGCAATACAAATTGCCCAATGCTAATTCACAAAAAACCACACAAGTGAAAACCCCTAAACCCTGAAAAGTGTATGTCTTGAATTATGCTTTTAGAATGCTGTATTTTGCCAGTTTTTTTGTAGTTTATTTTGGCATATGTACATTCAACCATAATCAATGTAATGCAGATTTTCGCTCATGTCAATATTGTATATGTTAAATATTAAACATAATGAGAAAATAATTGGACAAATCTGTTAATAAACGGTTAAAGCTTTTTTTGGATTCCTTACCGGATTCTTATACCACAATAGCTGAGAATACGGGTATTCCACGTCGTACTTTATATGATCTGATTAAAGAAGGGGCAAGTATTAAGCACAACTACTTAATATCACTGTGCGAAAAATACGACATGGATATTGATTATATATTTTTTGGTCCGAATGAAGTAAGCGAGACACCCAGAATGAATGAATCTCCCCCAAATCTCTCTTATTTGAACAAAATTAATCATTTGAATCTGAATGATCGTCAAAAAGATCTCTATGATAAATTAGTTCATTTTTTAGTGCATTTAAAAAATTCTGGTCTTCCTCCTGAGCTAAAGATTTCAATAATTGATACAGTAATTGATGAGATTGATCAATTGTTAAATCATGCTGACAACCGTTAAATTTGTCTTCATTCTTATTGAATATATCGAGCATAATTGCCTCTGAGTCTAAACAAATAAATTCTTTCTATTATATGTTTTGGATAGAATGGCAACATAATCATTGTATTTAAAGGCTGTTTTTTTACAATCGTTGCTACTGGTTAAACAATGATTCCTACCAAAATAAAACTAAATTAACCATACTTTTAAATCCCAAATTTATATACGTATACAGTTATAGAATATGTCTAAATCTATAACACCCAAATATATACATATGAGTATGGTTTTTACCCTATACCTAATGATTGTGCGACTATTTATATCGTAAATTTAATTTATTAAAAAATATGACTATTACAACAAAATAAATTACTACGATAAAACACGTAGAATATCACGATAGTATTTAGTTATTGTTTTTGCACTGTTAACATATAATTATGATTATTTGTTATTTATAGATTGATTTTATTAAAGTTAATGAACGATAAAATTGATTTGTAAAAATGTTAATTCGTTAAGCGGTATATATACGTAAGTATAATAACGGTATTATTGCTAGTATTTTGAATATTTAAACCTTTTTTCTCTGAATGTTAATTGGTCCATGTACCATCTATATTCACGCTGTCAGCTGAGTTTTTACGAATGTATTGTGAAAATTCAGTTACACTGGACTGATTCGTTGCCAGAGTTGTTCCCTTTTCTTCGTGTTCAAATATGGTTGACGGCGTATAAATTTTGAAGTATATGTTATAATTATTCAGGTCTGTAGACCCAATATTGCTAACCTTGTATTGGACATCTACATAAACACTATCACTGGTTATGGCTCTATTCGCCCAGTTAATAATTTTAACGTTTAATGGGAAAGTATCACTTGAACTAGTTCCGGTTGTGGTAGGCTTCAGAAAGATATCGGCTTGAGTTTGTGAACCATAAGCAACACTAACGGTCACTGAATTGTCTGTGTAACCGTATTTCGAAGCCGCAATCGTATAGTTGCCACTGGCAATATTATCAAGTATAAACTTTCCATTACTATCCGTAACTAATGAACTCGTAGGCGGACTGGTGGTAATATTAACATTACTAATGTTTTTTCCAGTGTTATAATCTTTAACGGAACCAACAATACTTCCCGTTGAAGAAGGGCCTAATGCCGGTTTATCACAAGAAAACAATGTTATTAAGAACAGCCCCAAAATGAATGTCTTTACTATTCCGGAGTATGCGCTTTCAGTGAATGATTTCATAGTAAATTTAATTATCGTTTTAATCACAAATTTATAATCTGTTATTAGACAGTGAGTTTCTATTTTTTACTTTTAAAAAGCGGGAAATAATACGTGAATCCCATGTTAACCCCCCAGATGGAGTCATTATATTTCCCAAATGATCGATAATCGAGTTTATCATCCATTGAATAATCAATCTTGCCGTATAAATTGAGCCCAAGCGTATTACTGAGCATATATTCAAAACCCATTCCACCGGTTAAACTCGGATGAATTTCTTTTGTTGATGTTTTCAGGTGGTCCGGAACATAAATAGCTCCGCCACCGATTTTTAAATATGGCGTAAACTGACTGTAGGGAAATAAATAATACTGTGCTTCTAGTTGTCCTGATACAAATGGCTTGTTATAAGATTCATAATTCACTAATTGTCCGTAATCAGCATTGAGGCTTATGTTTAGTTTTGGACTCAGGCTATGTATAAACTGAAAATTATAAGTAGGTCTGAATTGAGGATATTTTCTGTCATCTTCTATTTTTGCAATACCAGCGTTGAGGGCAATACCGTTTTTTCTCCTTAATTTCTTGTTTACAATTCGGTCAAAAACATCTCTTTGTGTACTTTGATCGATAGTGTAATTTTTAAAATCAACGTTGGATGTCGAATCTGCGGGATCTTTTAATGACCATAAATTATCTTTTACACCTTTAATAACGAGGTCTTTAACGGCTTCGTTGATAGCAGCGGTTACAGCCATTGTTGTAGGTTCATTGTAACTGTATCCCGTTTCTGTTTCTAACAGGTCATTTGTTGAAACATATAAAAAAGCGCCACCTTGTAATTTCTTTGAGATGATGGTTTTGGTAGCATCAACATTTTCCAGGATTTTTCCGTTTTTAACGGATACTGCCCGTAAATAAATAGTGATTTGATTCTGTGTGAATTGTCCTGATGTCCCAATTCCCAAAAGTCGGAATCCGCTGCCACCAGTAATAACATTTGTATCATAACTAATGATGCCACCTTCTAATATAATACCTGCATATAAAAGAGGAGGTAAGGATCCTAGTCGTTTTCCATGGGGTCCCGAATATTCTGCTCGAATAGATGTTATTATTTTTCTTTCATTAAGGATATCGGATAAGTTGTGTCTCTCTATTGGAACAAACCAGCCTGAATTTTGTAATGTTTTCACTAGTATAGCGGTAGCGCCCTGGGTAACGGCAGTCGAAAAAGAATAGCTTCCCCCCTGAGCAATTTTATATTGCCCGGTTTCATCTCTGAAATTGTACACACCCACCACAATTTTCTGTAGTGGCGGTGGCAAAAGTTTAATTTCCTGACTGTCTTCAGGAGTAACTCCTTTATGTGCCGGTCGTACTTCAAATGGTTTATAATTAACACAGCCAGATAAAAGCAAAAGTGAACCAAATATGTAGAAAAGACCTCTTGCCAAAGGTGATCGAAAAATTAATTGCATTATAATATAACTTTAAATCTTAGTATTTAGGAATTGTTATAGTAGATTGATTGCCAGTATTTTTATCAAAAACATTGATGTTTATTCCGGATAATCCCGGAACAATATTGATGATGTAATTTCCTAAATCGTATTTGCCCTTCTGATTCAGATTTAAATTCCCAAACTTTTGCAACACAATTTGTTGGGCTAGCTGACTTAATATTTCATTTTGAAGGCTCGATGCAAAGTTATCTAGTGGATTACTTGAATAAAGAGAACTTGATGAATTATTCTGAAAATGATTCTGAGCGTTAGCCGAACTTAATAACCAGGAATAGTTATATGGATTTCCCCCAAAGGCAGGATCAACCGGAGTATAAACCATATCCTGTGCCATTAAGCATATAGGTATTAACGAAACGGTCAGGCTTAAAAAAAATATCTTCATGAATTGATCTATAATACCAGTTGCCTGTGAAAATTTATTCTTTTTGTAATTGTTCATTTTAGTAGCCGGTTGTTTGTTGATTTTTTAGTTTCTGTAGTACGTACTGTATTGCTACCCGGCATTCAGCCAGTATGTAATTGCTTTCGGGATTTAATTTGGCTTGAAATGCTATTTCATTATCTACCTTTACCATGATCATAGTACCCATGCTCGGAAGTGGTTTCTCGGTAATAGTAATGACATAATTGATTTTCGCAGATGGCGGCTGCCAATAGTTATTAAAAGTATTAAAGAATTGTTCTCCTATATTTGTATGTGTCTTATCCACAACCAATTGCTGCAAATTGTTGACAGCCATATCTTTTGAAGAATTTTTATTTCGAACATAGGAATTCAGCTGTTGCTGAATCTGATTATATCCAATGGGTATACCGGTGATGGGAACCGGCGTATCGGCCACCGATTTTTTAGGAGCTTTTTTTTGTGATATTTCAGAAGCTACGGCAGATAATATTTTTTTGGGAATTCTTTTTACTGGGATAGTTTTCTTCGCAAGGGTATCCTTCTTCAAATTTTTTAAGGCAGAATAATGTGTAGAATGCCTGGGTATAGCTCGTTTATTAGATGCCGATAATTCAGATAACCCTGTCGAATCAGAGATGTTACTTATATGAATATGCCTGATAACAGGTTTAGGAACTTTATGTTTTACAGCAATCTCTTTCTTATTATATTTTTTGTTTTTCAAATGTTGCTTAGTCCTTTGTTTCTGAACCAATACTTTTGGCATATTTTTAAGGTCCCGCGAAGGTAGCAAAGGGGGTTTAACAAATGAACCAGAATTGGGTGAATCATTTGCTAATGATAATATAGAATCTGTAAATGGATTTTTTCGAAATATCGAATTTTGCATATTGAATTCAGGATAACGCCGACTCAAATTTTTGAAATCATATCGTACTTCTTTATTACTTACTGAAACCTTTTGCTGTAACCTGTTTGCATATTTTAAAATCAAAAAAACACCCAGGATTAAAAGGCTAAAAAAAACAAAAGATGTAAGTACTTTTCGCATAAACTGTATTTAACTACCTGTTTTTAAGTTAGCTAAGTCATTAACAGACATAGCTATATTTAGTAGGGTTAATGCTTTGAGAAAAGAAGTGCTGTTATGCTTCTAAATGAACTATGTAACTCTGATGGGAAATGCTAAAACCTACCTCCCTATTCATAGCATAGCAAACTTGATTTACCCACAAAAACAATTAATATGAAAACTCATAATCGAATTGTTCATATTTATCGATTTTTATACCCTATATAAAAACACCCATGTTAAAAATACGAGAAATTTTTGATCCAAATGTTTCTTCGTATCTAACTACTATTTAATTTCATATTTTGACTTTCCCAAAATCATCAAAATTGAAACTGAAGTTAGCAATAAAAAAGAAAACAATAAAATATAGGATAATTTATTTTACCCATTTTTACTCAAGTACTTATATACTATACATATAAGCATATAAAACGAAACATTTTGAATAAGATTCAATTAACTGATTTCAATAATTTATCTGCGCAATAAATTTATAGATATTCTGCAAATTCCGGAGTTGAGAATTTTTACACATGTATTTTCTTAGTCATATATCATAACGACTTAGAATTTAGCATTCATGGTTTCTACTTATCAATTTGGATTAAATAAATTCCCTTATCACTTAGCGCCCATTAACTTTTGTGAGACGGTAATGTTATCCGAGCCGCCGGGCGTTACCTTTACCGGTATCTTGTAGCGTACGCTTCGATATAAACACAAAGCCTGTTTCGTCTCCTCGCAATAGAATGCATACACATCCACGAGCAACTCGGGATTTGTTCCTTCCACAAATGTTGTTTTTACTTCGGACGGGAATTTCGGTGTGTTAATAACCCATTGATCTTTACCGTCGAATTTGAGTGAGGCATTACTCGTTTTCACGATGAAGCGGCTTGTGGCGTCTTCGTTGAAATGATATCCTTTGGGCAGAAGGATGTTCAATGTCAAATTCCGTTCTCCGGGTTTCACACTGATGGGATCGAGCGTAATCACCGTATTTGGACTCATATCGTCCATTTCCTTATGCATAGCCAGTTTCTTCAGCCCGGTCAGCTGCAGGGTGGTCACTTCGTCGGTTTTGAGATTGGCTTTCCGGATCAAATAATTGTTTGTATCAGCGATATACAGCGTATCGCCCAAAACCGACAAGCCGCCCGGTTCGTCAAACTCGGTACGACGCCCTTTACCATCTTTGTAACCGGCTTTTCCGCTTCCGAACAGGGTCCTAGACGTCTTTTTCTCAGGATCGATGATTTTGATTTTGTTATTATACGTGTCGGCCACTAAAAGCCTTCCTTTCCAGTAAGCGATACCGAGATCGTGTTGAAGGCGCACATCGTTGCCGCGTCCGTCGACATCGCCAAAGGTAAACAACCCCTGCCCGATAATCGTTTTCACATAATCATGGTCGCCCAACCCGATTTTCTGAACAGCGCTGGCTTCCGGTTCGGCTACATACAAAACCTGTCCGTCACTCGTGATACCACTTGGCTGTGCCATCTGTACATCTTTGCGGCTGCCCTGCGAAAGTCCTTCTGCCCCGCTTCCCGCGAACGGTTCGGCGAATTTTGTCTCCGGGTTGATTTTCCAGACCTGGTGCGGTCCGGCCATTGCCACATATAATTGTCCGTCGACATTTGTGATTCCCCACGGAGAATTCAGCGAGACATCCGTTCCGGTTCCGGGATGATTAAACTGTGCTGCCTGGCGTCCTGTTCCGACTAATGTAGCCACTGTCTTTTTCTTTAAATCAATAACCCGGATAGCATTATTTTCGGTATCGGCCACATAAAGCTTATCCCCGATTCTGGTAATACCCTGTGGTTGGTTAAATTCGGCTTCGCTGTACGAACCGTTTTTGAAACCCGCTATCCCGTCGCCGATAACATATTGAACGGCTCCATCGAGCGAGGTCACCACAATCCGGTGATGATCAGTATCCGCAATAAATAAGTGATGACTTATGGGATCGGCGTAAATTTTGCCCGGGAAATAGAGAACAGATTGCGCCGTTTTATCGGCTTCGGTTTCGAAGTGCAGTGGCTTTCTGTTTAATTTCCCCTCTTCCCCAAACACTTTAATAATCCCGGAGATATATTTATGCATTGTATCATAGATGCCTTCTCCTGACATCTCCCCTACAATTTTTCCGTTGGGGGCAATCAGGGCGAAACTGGGCCAGGCCCGGATAGCGTAGCTGTTCCATATCTTAAAATCACGGTCGTTAACAACAGGGTGTGTCAATCCGAAACGCAAAACAGCCTGACGAATATTATTCGTCAATTTGGATGATTGAAATTTTGCGGAATGGACCCCGATAATCACCAGGGTGTTCGGAAAATCTTCCTCCAGTTTCTTTAAATCAGGGAAAACGTGATAACAGTTGATGCACCCGTAGGTCCAGAAATCAAGCAAGACAACCTTGCCGCGTAACTCTTTGAGAGTCAATGGATGGCTGGTGTTAATCCAGGTCAGTCCTTTCGGAAATTCCGGTGCATTAACGGTGCCTTTGTACATACTTGAATCGTTCACGGCTGCTTTGTCGCGGTTAAGTGACGGTTTACTCTGGCAGGCTGAAACCAGCAAGGTAAAAGCCAGCATCAGAAGATATGGGAACCTGGTCTTCATAATCGTAGAGTTAGTAAGTAAGAATATCCACCCGATAAACAAAAAGTGGTCGTAAATCGTTGCTGTAAACTATATACGAAAAAAAGTTAAGAATGGTTTTATAACGGAGAGCGAAAGACGGAGACCGGAAAACGAAAAGTTCATTGATAGGTTTGATGGGAAAAAGGTAAGGGCAATTCATGAATTGCCCTTGTACATGTTTTTCCAACTAAATGTTCACTGATTACGCGGTTGTGAGCATCAGCTTTTTCACTTTACGCACGATTCCGGCGGCATTCAGGCCAATTTCTTCATAGAGCTCTTCTTGTTTGCCCTGTTCCACTAATCGATCGGGAACGCCTATGATCGAAACGGGTATGGGGTGATCCAGTGAAGATACGTATTCGGCGATGGCACTTCCGAATCCGCCTGCTACGGTTCCGTCTTCGATCGTGATGATTCGGTTATATTCGGCACATACTTCATCGATGAGTTCGGTATCCAGCGGCTTGACAAACCGCATATTGTAATGCCCGATTTCAATGCCTTCCTCAGCCAGGGTATCCGCAGCTTTGATTGTCTCGTTTCCAATAGTTCCATAAGACAGAATGGCGATATCAGAACCATCACGCAGGCATTCACCCTTTCCGATTTCCATCGCTTCGTAATGTCCGTTCCAGTCGAGCCCGACAGAGCGTCCTCGTGGATAACGAATAGCAAAAGCACTATCCGTATAAATGGAAGCGGTATACATCAGATTGCGAAGTTCGTTTTCATTTAAAGGCGCCGAAACGACGATATTGGGCACACTGCGAAGAAAAGCAATATCGTAAAGCCCATGATGGGTGGAGCCGTCGGCACCAACAAGTCCGGCGCGATCCATACAAAAGACGACCGGCAGTTTTTGGATCAGCACATCGTGGATCACCTGGTCGTAAGCACGCTGCAAAAAAGTGGAATAGATAGCGACGAATGGCTTCATTCCCTGTGTAGCGAGTCCGGCGGCAAATGTAACGGCATGTTGTTCGGCGATACCAACATCAAAAGCCCGATCCGGTATTTCTTTCATCATCTTTAAGAGCCCGGTGCCGCTGGGCATGGCCGCTGTTATGCCGACAATTTTTTCGTTTTTATTGGCAAGATCAACGATGGTGTCGCCAAAGACATCCTGATATTTTGGTAATGATGGACTTGAGGAGGTCTGAACCAGTGATTTCCCGGTTATTTTATCAAACGGGCTGCCCTGGGCGTGCCATTTCACCTGGTCTCGTTCCGCCGGAGCAAAACCTTTTCCCTTAATCGTAACGGCATGCAAGAGTTTGGGACCAGGGATCGATTTTAAATCATTCAGCGTTTTGATCAGGTTCTTTACATTGTGGCCGTCCACCGGGCCATAGTATTTAAATCCAAGTGCACGAAAAAGCGAGCCGGGTGTGATGGCCGTCGTGATAGCTTTTTCCAGCCGTGAAGCCATCTTCCGCATTTTCTCTCCGGCCGATTTGAAATACCCGAGCATGTCATATATTTCATCCCGGAATTTATTGAACGTCTGGCTGACCGTGATATCCGTTAAATATTCGTTTAAAGCTCCCACATTGGGATCAATTGACATGTTGTTGTCGTTGAGGATAACAATGAGATTGCTTTTGGCACCGCCGGCGTTATTCAAACCTTCGAAAGCAAGCCCGGCGGTCATGGCGCCATCGCCAATTAACGCGACGACTTCGTTATTTTTCTTCAGCAAGTCACGTGCTTTGGCCATGCCTAATGCGGCAGAAATGGACGTGCTCGAATGTCCGACACCGAACGTATCATATTCACTTTCAGAGCGTTTTGGAAATCCAGAAATGCCGTGGTATTTCCGATTGGTTGGAAACAGTTCGCGCCGCCCGGTGAGAATTTTATGCCCATAGGCCTGGTGTCCGACATCCCAAACAAGCAAATCATCCGGTGTATTAAATACGTAATGCATAGCAACAGTGAGTTCCACAGCGCCGAGGCTGGCACCGAAATGTCCGCCATGTACTGCTACGGTGTCGATTATAAAATCGCGAATCTCCTGACAAACATCCGGAAGCTGATCGGCCGGCAGGCGTTTAAGATCTTCCGGAGAATTAATTTTTGATAATAGAGGACCTGCGATTGGTTCAGGTAAATCCATTCTGTTAATCGCTTTGGTTATTATTTACTTGCTCAATTCTAAGTTCCGCTTTTTCGAGTACTTCGGAACAATAGGAAGATAATTTGGTCCCTTCCTCGAACAAATCGATAGCTTTTTCCAGGGGAACCGATTCGTCTTCCAGCTCACCGACGATCTGTTCCAGCTTTTTTAAAGCTTCTTCAAATGAAATGTGTTCCTCTGTTTTCGCCATAACGTTTCTTTCGATGATTCTATAAAGAAATGGTTTTTTAAAATCAGGATTTAACTTAGGAATATGTTCTTTTCCATGATGTATTCACAATACAATCTTCCATTCCGGTATAAACGTTCCCTTTGATTGGTTTCATCTGTGATGATTCCGTGAAAAAATCTTAAACCATAATATAAGCAATCAAAATGTTACAAGCAGAACAGAAGTCTTAGCATTTACGAATGGACTCGGTTGGAATTTGCAGTGCAATACAATACCGGGATAAGACTAAAAATTATTTAAAAGGGTATGAAATGAAACGATTAGCACAGGGAACCCAAATGGAACGGATCACTAAATGGCATTAAACTTTGATTACCATTAAATCTGCGTCTAAAAACGTACATTCATTGCAAATCCGAATGCTTCTTCCCTGTTAAAGTAAGCGGGAGAAACAGACATTTTAAGCGATCGGTTATACTTTTTTGCGGATTCCGGTGCCTGAATGATTTGATATATGTCTGCACCGGCTAGTATGGCCGATCCGATTATTAATGCTATGGCAGCTAACTCGAGAGAATGAGTATCCTGTGGATTTTTATTCTCAGCAAAGTCAACCACGAAATAATTCGCAGTCGAAGTTGCCACAACAGCAAGACCTGCCAGGCTTATAACCGTCCGAAAACCAATTCCCCCAAAAGCTTTTGAAACGTCATTAGAATACAATAATCCGGCTGCTGGACCTACAATCACTCCGTAAACTAAAAGAACGTTACCTATGGTTCTTGTAGAATGAGATCCGGAAGACAAAATTGCACCAGTGATAATTGGAATAGCCGTATTGCCAAGGGAAAGCCAAAATGCCTTTCGGGGATTCTTAAAATGTAACTGAGTGGCAGTTGAATCGCGTAAATTTGAAGGTTGATATGAATATGTATTTATTTGTCCGTATGTATACTGAACAGACAGAAAAAACAGTACGAAAATGACTCCCGTTTTCATTGAATATCCTCTCTTTGATGATTGCCCCTTATAATAGATTCATTTGCAGATTATTAAATGAAAATAACTTAGTCAATATAATGATAGATTAGAGTTAGGCTGGTGAGCAAAAAGCATATCATGGTGAACAAACTCGAATAATGATTTTTAATTACAGTCTTCGAACAGTTAAAACTGAATATTCATATGCAATCCTGGTGAGTTTTAACCATTGTAGTAGGTTGGGGTGATTTTTAAAAGGAAAATCAGGTTTGTGTTTTTCTGCATAATAGCTGCTTTAATAACAGGTATGATGTCTGTTATTTAAACTGATTTCTAAATAATTGTTTTTTATGATTATTATTTAATTTGCCACCGCTGCAGTAAAAGTCCATATTAAAAATAAGCTGTTCAGATTAAGAGAATTCGTTTGGAGGATTCAACGGGATGATTCCATTGAAAAAGGACGTTTATTTGATTTTTTTAGTTGTTTTTTTTTCTGCTCCTATCACTTATGGCCAATCCATTTTTGACAGTATGGATGTATTAAATCAATACAGCAGCCAGAGAAGTAAAGCTCTTGGGTATTCAACAGTTGCTTTAGATGGATATCCGGGTGCAGCCGCGATAAATCCTGCGACAATAGGAATGAGCAATATTTTCCAGGCGAGTTCCTATTTTATGAACAACCGGCATTCATGGTTATCCAGGGTTTATGAGAGGAACAGTAACCTGTATCAACCTTACGTTGATGTTAAATTTCGTCGATGGGCTATGGCAGCCTATGTTACCTACCTGGATTATGGCAACCTGGTATTTTCTGATCCGTACGGAGATGTGTTGGGACAAGGCCATTCCTTCCAATATTCCATCAGTCTCGCGGGAGCATATCCATTCACTTCTTCATTCACAGGAGGGTTAGGATTGCGATATATAACCGATAAACCGGGTATGAGCTCTTTGAATACAGGCTATCGCTTAAATAATGCCCATGCTTTTGCTATGGACTTTGGAATATTTTACAAGAAAATCTACGATTTTGGATCAATTTGGCTGAAACCGACATCCGGATGGTCGCTAACAAATTTCGGTACACTGCTGCATTATAATGAAACAGAAACGGATCCCCTTCCCATGATGATACGTGGTGGATTGGGGCTTCGGTTAATAACCAAAAATGAAGTCAGACATCACCCTGTTATTGAAGTGGGTTTTTATTCCTCAGTATCTCATATACTAGCGAGAAAGAAAGGGAATGGACGTGTTTTAGGGCCTTTTGAAGCTCTGATAAAAGGATGGTCGCCGTATTATCAGGATTATACTGAAAATTATATAAGTTTTTTGGACCAATTTTACGCTCATTTCGGCCTGGAATCGACTTTTTGGGGAATTGTAAGTTTACGTGGAGGATATATCATTAAACCGGCTGTTTTAGGCTATAATGATGTAAAGAGTGCCGGAATTGGTTTAGATATAAATTATCTGACATTTGATTTTACCTACTCGTATGGAGACAGATTTAATACTTTTGGTTCAAAGGTGAATACACTGTTGCAAATGACCATACGTATCCCGTTTCATTCTTCTAAAAGACATTCTAATTATGTGGTGAGTGATCAATAAATCGGGAAAACCGGTCAGATTTTGTTTAATATTTGAACGAAATGTTTTGTTGTTAAACCCAATCCTGGATACTAACCCGGTCATATTCTGTGTAATCGGGTAATCCATAAAATCCGCGAATCAGACAATAAATTAAGACGTTTCTTCCTGTCATATTTCAAATAATTTACTTCCAGTGTTTTTGACGAATTTTCAATCCGTCTGAGGTGAAAACCAGTGCCTTTTCAAGGCCGGTATAATGAACACGGATGCCTGATGAAACCAGCATGTTGACGACCGGTTTATCCGGATAATGATATCGGTTGGGAATTTTTACAGATATGGCCGCAGTATTAGGCTGAATCAGTTTTAAGAACGGTATCGTTGTTCCGGAGTTACTGCCATGGTGGGCCACTTTCAGAAAACCGGAGTGAAGAAAATGTCCGAATAGGGTTTCCAGATGCTTGTCTGCTTTCTTATCAGAATCACCGGCAAACAAAAAAGACGTCCTGCCATAAACCACTTTTAAAACAACAGATTTGGGTTTAGAATGATCATTCTGAATACGAGTATCCGGTGCCAATATGAAAAGTCTAACAGAAGGATCGGTTCGCAATATGTCTCCCGATTTAAGAGCTTTAACAGGGATGTTATGAGAATGAGCTTCCGCAAGATATCGATGAAACAGATTGGAATTATAATCGAATCCCGAATTAAAAATAGTATCCATCGGAATATGATTGATAAGCGTCGCCATCCCCCCGATTCGATCGGCATGTGGATACATCAAAATGACGGCATCAAGACGATGAATGCCACGAATCCGGAAATCGGGCAATAATACATTCTTTCCTGAATTGGAATTGATATGCCAGATTCCGGTGTCTATCAAAATGTTTTTATGATGTGGGGTTTGAATAAGCACGGCATTTCCGTCACCAACATCAAAAACGGTTATCTTTAGCTTTGGAGGGTAAGATTTCTCGATAATATGATTGATATGGTATACAGAAATGACAAAAAATAAAACGGTCAGCCACTTCCAGCGCAGTCTTGGAATAAACAGGCTTGAAATCAGAAATATGGCTGCAATCCAAATCAGGAAGATAAACTTGGAAAAGAGATGCGCATGGAACCAGCTCCACGGAAAGGAACCTGCCCATGTCGCGAATTTAGTTAATAATCCCAATAACTTATCAGCAGGAGTGTTTAATAAGATCCCAAATGATGTTGAAATTGATCCGATGAAAATACATGGAATAGACCATAAAACGATGACTTGCGTCATTGGGATGGCCACAATATTGCTGATTGGTGCTACGATAGAAAATTGATGAAAGTAGTAGACGAGCAGGGGAAATAAGCCAACCTGAACAGTGATACTCAGGAGAACGACATCGATGATTCCGCTATACCATCGGTGTTTTATTCGTTCCGGAACAAAGTGAGATACGACAGGAAAAAGTAAGAGAATAGTAAATACGGCCCCGAAAGATAACTGGAATGAAACCGAAAACAGGGCATTTGGATTGAACAGGAGGATAATAAGCGCTGCGGCCGCGGTCAGGTTGATGGGTTCATGAACCTTCTGATACAGGCGGCCCACAGACAGCAAAAAGGCCGTCAGGGAGGCTCGAATAACGGAAGCCGTAAAACCGGTAAGCCCGGCATAAAGAAAAAGGATCATCGACAGAATAATTAAACCGGCTATTTTGCCATATTTTTTGGTCCAGAAATAGGGTATGAGAAACCAGAACGGGGCAACAATGAATCCGACATGAAGTCCGGAGACCGCCATGAGGTGAGCCAGCCCGGCATGAATAAACGCTTGTTTGTCAGTAGTTCTGACATCTTGCTTCTGCCCTAATAAAATTGCTTTGGCCACGGCAGCATTTTTCGCTGAAAAATTGCGGTTAATAATTTGTTCGATGTGTTTCCGCCACCAGAGCCAGGTCCATTTGTTGTGAATAGGTTTTTTCGTGAGAATATGAATGATGTTTCCTTCGGTATAGATGTGTTTGGATGTCAGCCAGGATTTATAATCGAACTCATTCGGATTCTGTTTTCCAGGAATAGGTATGATATTTATCAGGGCTTTAACCTGATCTCCCTGCGATAAAAAAGTGTTATGCAGATCGCGGTGTTGACGTAATAGCATTTTAAATTTCAGGGAAGTATGAAACACGTTATTTTTTGCAATATGATTGATTAAGGCAGTGTATTCATCAGAATAGCTGTTGTGGCGAACCGATAGTATTTGCCCGCTTACCAGAACCGAGTCGGGAGATAAACGACCTATTCGTTTACCCGGTTCCGGAGATTTATTAGATAAACGAAGGCGAAAAATACCGAACATAAAAATGGACAAAAGAAAGACGCTTATTGAGGGAAAGATCCACTTGGAATTCAGTGTTTTATTAAAAAGAGACTGTAGTAACAAATGTGTTATTAACAGGATGGCTAAAAGTGCAGTGACAATGAAAAGCGAGATTTTAATGTAATGTGCGCATAATATTCCGGCAGTATAGAGTAAAACGATACGGACCGCAGGATAACGGGCCAAAGGTATGATATACGAGTTTTTCTGTAGTCTCATACTATCTATGATGCGATAACATCCTGACCCTTACATGTAAAGTCTTGTTATAAATGATGTAAATACGCTACATTTTGTTGCAAAAGACGGACTAAAAAAGCAAGTTAGTTTCATTCGTAAATAAGAGGAGGTAAATATCAAAGCTTGATTCTGTGAGGGTGAATTATGCGATTACGTTATTTAGTTATTTCAGTAGTGTTGCTTTTTACTGCCTGTAGTTCTAAAAACAAAATGAAAGCAGAAGCGATGTCTCAAAAGACAAAAGGAAAATGGACTATTGTTATTCACGGCGGGGCCGGTGTCATTTCGAAGGATATACCCGACAGCGTGAAACAACAGTATATTAAAAGCCTGCAAACGGCTTTGAACATTGGAAAGAATGTACTGGAGAATGGTGGAAAAGGAATGGACGCCGTTGAGAAAGTGATCAATTACCTGGAAAATGATCCTCATTTTAATGCCGGTCGCGGAGCCGTTTATACGAGTGCCGGAACACATGAAATGGATGCCTGTATTATGGACGGGAGTAATCTGAAGGCCGGAGCCGTAGCCGGAGTGAGCACTGTTAAAAATCCCATTTCGCTGGCTCGCCTGGTGATGGAACATACGCCACATGTGCTGCTTGCCTATCAGGGGGCTGAGGATTTTGCCAAAAAAATGGGGGTGAAAATGGAACCTCAGTCCTACTTTGATACTCCGCGCCGCCTGGAGCAATTAAAACGGGCGCAAGGTGATAAAACGGCCTTACTGGATCACGATCCAAAAGTCATTTTTGATGAACATAAAATGGGTACGGTTGGCTGCGTAGTTCTGGACGAAGATGGAAACCTGGCTGCTGGTACTTCTACCGGTGGACTGACGAATAAGATGCCCGGACGTATTGGTGATTCTCCTATTCCGGGTGCCGGGACTTATGCCAATAATGCAACTTGTGCTATTTCGGGAACCGGTATAGGTGAAAAATTTATCAGGCATAACGTGTCCTATGATATCTCGGCTCTCATGCAATATAAAGGAATGACGCTTCAGCAGGCAGCCGGCGAAGTGATTAACCATAAACTGGATCCGGGAGATGGCGGTGTCATCGGAGTGAGCCACGACGGTTCTTATACGATGACGTTCAACACGCAAGGCATGTTTCGTGGGGTAGCTAATTCAAAAGGAGTTTTTGAGGTAAAAATCTGGCATTAAGCAATATGCTTAGAGCATGGAGCAGAGAGTAAATATTGGCCTTAATATTACATTTATATATGTTGGCTAAACTACTATTTTTCGCTGTGCGCTATGCCCTTAGCCCTATGCTAAGCCCAATTTTTTTAGACTCTTCTAAAACTGGCATGTAAAAAAGGGGACCGATAACCGAATCCCCTTTTTCATTTTCATATTCTTTTTAAATCAAAAACCGCTGTAAAATTGTTCCCGCATATCCTGGATGTAAACGCCGATGTCATTTCGAATTTCGAAAATCCATTCGTGCAGGCGATAATATTCATCACGGCGGAATGTGTTCTTATTGCGCATAGACTGAAGCAGAGTTAACGAGCGGTTGGCATAAAACAACGCTTTTTTTGTGTACGTGATATTAGCCCCAAGAACGTCCTTATCAAATCCGAAACTGTATCCGGCTGCCAGTTTGCAGCTTATTTGCAATACTTCGGTAACAAACTGTACAAAGGTCGTATTCTGGATATATCCGGGTTTCTTATCAACATATTTCAGTAGATGAGCGCCCAGATTTCTGGCTTCATTATAGATGCGGAGATTGTCGATAGAGCCGTAATCACTCATTACATATTCTTCACTATCGTTTTTCCATTCTTCACCTTCCAGGAAGTCCTCGTCGTCATCTTCGTCGAAAAGATCATCATCTTCCTCATAATCGTCGAAGGTTTCGGAATCATCCTGTCCGAAAAACAGGTCGTCATCTACATCATCCTCATCAGATTCAAAATCCTCGTCATCATCGTCGGGGAAGTAGGCCTCTTCAAACAAGAGTTCTTCTTCAATATAAGCATCAATGGCTTCCAGCTCGGAGCTGTACTCGTTGAGAAAACGCAACCAACTTGGTGTGCCTTCACCCCAGGTAGAATTGATAAATTCTTTCAGCTGGTCACTTTTTTCTTCAATTTCATTGATGTGGTTTTCCCATTGGTATTCATCCCAAATATCATCATTGGAATTGTCGAGATGCATAGTGGGTAAGTATATTTGAAATGATTGATTAAGAACGCGCTTAGCCCTTGCAGGTTTCAGCATGTGTACAATGTATAAACAACGATAAAATTACACTTAATATTACGGTAAATAAAGCGTTATTTATTGAAATTATAAACTCTTCAGAACACCACTGATAACCTGTGTCATTTTGGGTTCCGCTAAATCGGCTGCTGCAAGGATATCAGCCATTTTAACAGGTTCCAGTGCATCCGGAAAACACTCATCGGTTATAACTGAAATACCGAGTACTTTCATTCCCATATGCACGGCTGCTATAACTTCAGGTACCGTGCTCATTCCAACAACATCTGCCCCGAGCATTCTCAGGAATCGATATTCTGCTTTTGTTTCCAGGTTTGGTCCGGTTACGGCAACGTAAATCCCCTGCTGCATTTTGATGCCGTTTTTCAGGGCCACGTCTTCGGCACGCCGGATCAGTTCCACGGAATATGGCTCGCTCATATCGGGAAAACGAACGCCAAGTTCGTCGTCATTCGGGCCGATTAACGGGTTGTCTCCCAGCATATTGATATGGTCGGTGATACACATGATGTCGCCACGGCGATACAACGGGTTCATGCCGCCGGCGGCATTTGATACGAAAAGAGTATGAGCACCATTAGCCTGCAGAACCCGCAAAGGGAAGACGATTTGCTGCATGCTGTAGCCTTCGTAATAATGAAAGCGTCCCTGCATGGCCACCACATTTTTACCAGACAACTTTCCAAATAGCAGCCTGCCGGCATGGCTCTCGACTGTAGATGTGGGGAAATGAGGGATATCAGTGTAAGAAATAGTTGTTTCTACTTCCATTTGATCGGCTAAACGGCCCAGCCCGGTTCCTAAAATAATGACATATTCCGGTTTGAGGTTCGTCTGTTTTTTAATGTACTGAAGTGCTTCTTTTCTATTTTGGCGAAATGATTCTACGGTGTCAGATTTCATCCTTTAATAATTGGCTGATAAATAATTATTCAATCTCATCAAGAATATCGTCAATATCTTCTACTCCCGGTACTGTATTTTTATTTTTTTCTGCCTGATGGTTATGATTGTTGTTCCTGCTTTCGCCGTTCTGTTCGAATCTTTTAAGAACCGGACTTTCTTCTTCTTTCGGTAATGAAAACATAGCTGCTTCATCCCGGGAGAATGAATCCAGCGATTCCTTGGCTAAATCGAGATATGAACTGATACCACGGATGATTTCTTCACGGCGGTCGAGCAGGCCAAGGATTCCCTGTCGCATTTGCTGGCGTTGTTGTTGTGCTTCCCGGACGATTCGTTCCGCTTCCATTTCTGCCTTTTCAATCCGGTTCTTGGCTTCGCTCTTGGCACCGCTCAATCGTTGTTCTGCCGATTCTTTGGCCGTTTGCAAGGTCTCATGTAGCGCTTCTTCTACTCGTTCATAATGTTTGAGTTTATCACGCATTTGCTGGATTTCATTTTCCAGTTCTCGGTTCTTGCCAACCAAATGCTCCCATTCGCTCGCAACGACACCTAAAAAAGCATTAACTTCAGAAATGTCATACCCACGGATAGAACGTTCAAATTTTTGTTGTTTGATTTCTAAAGCTGTTAATTTCATAGTAAAGCAGTGTGTAGAATTGGGTGAAAAAAATTCATCTGAAAGCCACGCAGGCTTCGATTCAATATACTTAGAAAATAGCTCGAAATGTTATCTACCTCGACTTTTTTAGCATATTCTGCAGATGGCTTTCGGATTGATATTTTACATCATCGTTTAACTTGTCATCTTCCTCATAATCCAGTAATGGCTGGCTGTTTTTATCTTCTGCTGCGATAGCCTCGAGATTTTGCAAACGTCGTTCCACGTTTTGCTGATAGGCTTTGAACTCTTTGGCAATGGAAATTAAATCATCCTGAGAAGTGTGCTTTCTTGAATCAATCCAATGTCGAATAAGCCTCGTGATACTCGAGAATATTACACCTACCAAAGTGGTTCCGGCTATTACGGAAATTAAAGCAATTATAAATTCTTCGTGAGTCATGAGTTTATCTTGTTTTTAGCCATTTTTTCAACGGTTTTCCGGTTGATCTGCTCCGGAGTGTCTTCGAAACCCGGCGGAGCGTTTTGCTTTATTTTTTCTTCACGGAAATTTTCTGGTTCCGCAGCGGCAATGGCTTCAAGATTTTCGATTCGTCTCTGCATGGCTTTCAATTGATTTTCAAGATCCTGCACTTCTTTGTTCATTTCCCTGCTTTTGTCAGCCATGACGTATTGATTTCTCTGGAATTTAAGAATGAAACTCGTAACGATGGCTACCAGAGGAATCAACACCCATATCCAGGTCATCATATAACAAATTTTTTAAAGTGTTTTGTGACTATTATTGCAATCTAAAAATATTTGGGATGAATTAAACTACTAATTTTACGAATTATTGGCTTTGTAGTTGCGTTTACCGAAAATAGCCGTTCCGATTCGAATCATCGTTGCCCCTTCTTCGATGGCTACTTCAAAGTCGTGAGTCATGCCCATCGATAAATGACGAAGCCGGATATGCTCGTTTTCCAGATCTTTATGTTGGTCGCATAATTCACGTAACAAACGAAATTGAGGACGCACGTTTTCAGGATCTTCATCCAGTGACGCAATTCCCATTAAGCCGTTGATACGAACCCATTGCAGTGGCTGAGCATATTCCAGCAGCTTCCTTAAATCTTCAGGTTCGCATCCGCTTTTTTGATCCTCGTTGCTGATATTGACCTGGATCAACGTGTCGATAACTCTTTGGGATTGTGACGCCCGTTTTTCCAGCTCTTTCAGTGCCTTGATTTTAGGAATAGAATGAATCCAGTCGACGCGGTCTGTCAGGTATTTGATTTTATTCGTTTGAAGCGTTCCAATCATGTGCCATTTAAGATCCAAACCGAAATGATCCATTTTGTCGGTTAGTTCCTGCACTTTGTTCTCTCCAAAATGAATTTGTCCGCATTTTGAGGCCTGTTCAATCAATTCCAGGGGTTTCATTTTGCTTACAGCGATAAGAGTTACATCAGATGGCTTTCTTCCGGCTTTGTGGCAGGCGGCGTCTATACGTGCGCGTATCGTCTCAATATTTTTACAAATATCAATTTCTTCCATCAAAAAAATAGTTTTTTAAAGCGTTAAAGAAATATTTTTTTCCGTTTTTATTCGGCATACAAGATGCATGGATTAAAAATAACAATAAAGGGACTTTTAAGATTAATGAATAAGTCGTATATTTTAAGTTCCTAATAAACAAAGATCCCGTGATCGTTATTATCAGAATATTGCAGTTTTACATAATAAAGGGAATAACGGGGTGCTTACATCTCAGTAAGGGTAACAAACAAAAACGGAGGATGTAGGTGACCCGGGACATGACAACGAAAGTAAGTCATATTTCACGTTTTTTTGAAAACTGGGCTCCCCAAAGCATCAAGCTTGATTACGACAATGTAGGTTTACTCGTCGGACATTCTGATAAAAAAGTATCACGTATCCTTACCTCTCTTGATCTCACCGAAGAAGTTATCGATGAAGCCATTGATCTGAATTGTGATCTGATTGTCTCTCATCATCCACTCATTTTTAAAGGCCTGAAAAGTATCCGTTCGGAAACAAAGCAAGGGGCCGCCATCTACAAACTTATCCGGAATGATATTGCGGCATTTGCTGCCCATACTAACCTGGATGCTGCTGTTGGTGGGGTTTCTTTTGTTCTCGCTAAACGTCTCGGGCTCGAAAATATCCGTTTTCTGGCCGATGATTATCAAACGCTTCGTCTGGCCCGTGTTACGGTTTTCGGTCAAAATATCAGTGGATTGATTCGTGATTTGGAACAGGCAGGCCTCAAAGAAAACGCATCGCTTTCGGTTCAAAAAGGAA
This sequence comes from uncultured bacterium, assembly GCA_963783355.1. Lineage (GTDB taxonomy): Bacteria > Bacteroidota > Rhodothermia > Balneolales > DATFMH01 > CAWANF01. Next base: position 322,500 of record CAWANF010000007.1, on the reverse strand, counting down.
CGACAGGTGATGCCGGGTTGAAACTCGAAATTCGGTACGAAAAAAGTCGTGAAAAATGGCTGTTTGATTGGCTGGGTAATTGTATTCCGGGTTATGAATCCGGTTTGGAGATTCTGGCGCTGGAAAATTCCACGAAAGAATTCGGAATGGGAGCGATGGGCGATTATCCGAAATCATTATCAGGCAACGATTTTTTGCAAAAGGTATCTCGGGCATTGAATCTGGAAGCCGTGCGTTATACCGGTAATCCGGATCAAATTAAGACAGTGGCTGTCTGTGGTGGTGCCGGAGTGTCCCTGGCTGGAACGGCACGGGCAAAAGGTGCACAGGCTTTTGTGACAGCCGATATAAAGTACCATGATTATTTTCTGGAAGATGATTCATTCATGTTACTCGATGTCGGGCATTACGAAAGCGAAATCCCCATTGTTGAAGTGATGCAGTACGAATTAAAAAAGGCATTCCCTGGTGTGGAAGTGTTATCTGCACAGGTTTGTACGAATTCTATGAGGGTCTTTGTTCAAGAATTTCATTCTAAACAAAATCCGGTAAATAAAAACGTTCAGGTGTAGCATATATGGAAGAAGTTCTTCAAAATTTGGCAAATCTTCAGTTTATTGATTCACGTATCGATGAAATCGGCAGACTGAGAGGTGATTTGCCTGAAGAAATAATGGATATCGAAACGGATATCGCTCGTCTCGAAGCTCAAGTTAGCAATACAAAGGATACTCAGACCAGTCTTAAAAATGAGGCCGCCAGTCTGGAGGTGGATATTAAGGAATCTGAGTCTTTGGTTGATAAGTATGAGAAACAGCAGATGACGGTTCGCAATAACCGCGAATACGATGCCATTACCAAAGAAATAGAATCACAAAAACAACGCGTCGAAAATTCCAAATCCCGTCTCGAAGAGATTGCCATTCTTCAGGTAGAATGTGAAAAAAACCTGAAAGAATACGAGGAGTCTCTGGCCGATACTCAAGAAGTTATCGAGGAAAAGCAAAAGAACCTCGACGAAGTGATTAAGCAAACCGAGGCAGAGGAAAAAGAACTCATGAAGAAACGGAATTCGGCAGCTGAAAAACTTTCCGATCGATATATGAAAAGTTATCAGCGTTTGCGCGATGGTTTGACGAATGGTATTGCCGTTGTTGCGATGGAACGTGGTTCTTGTCTTGGTATGATGTTGCCGCCGCAAACTCAAATGGAAGTTCGCAGAAAGAATAAGATCGTAATAGACGAGAACAGCGGCCGCATTGTTGTCGATAAAAGTTTCTTTGACTCTGCCAAGGATCAGGTTTTAAAATAAGATCCGTTTGACGGCGTTTAATGACTAGAGGAACGTCGGGTAATCGCTCCGAGTCTTAAAGCCCGGAGAGGAAAGTCCGAACACCAGCAAGCACCGTGCTTCCTAACGGGAAGGCCCCGATACTTTCGGGGACAGATAGTGCCACAGAAAAAATACCACCGATGAATCCGGTTCGCCAGGTTCAGGTAAGGGTGAAATGGCGGGGTAAGAGCCCACCGCCCTGATGGTGACATCAGGGGCAAGGTAAACCTCACGGGGTGCAAGACCAAGTAAGATAGTATGCGCCGCTTGCCGTAACGCTATCGGGTAGGTTGCTAGAAGTTATTGGTGACAATAACTCCAGATAAATGATTACCGTCCCGAAAGCTTTCGGGATACAAAATTCGGCTTACAGACGTTCCTCCAGATCTTTCAAAAAAGAATGAAGAATACAGAAAACAGGAGAACCGAATCCGGCAAACCGGATGACGAAAACCACAAACCGGCCCCTTCGCATATTTCAAATTTGCTATCCCAGGCATTAACCTTTTTGGTAATTTTCTGTAATACCACTCACGGCCGGGGTTCCGGTGAGATGAAATCCGGGAAATTATTTAATCTGTGGTTCAGACAGAAGGAGTTTACACTTTAAACTGGCTTTTCTTAAGCGTCCGCTCCATCTCTCTTTTTACATCTTTTTTGGCAATATCCTGGCGTTTGTCGTATTGCTTTTTCCCGCGTGCCAACCCGATCAGTACCTTGGCATAACTTCCTTTAAAATATATTTTTAGAGGAATGATCGTATACCCTTTTTGCTTGAGAGCTTTATCAATTTTCTGGATTTCACTTCCCTTCAGCAACAATTTTCTTGTACGGCGTGGTTCGTGATTATATATAGAACCGTGTTCAAACTCTTTTATGTACAAGTCTTTAAGCCATATTTCCCCGTGATCCATATACGCAAAAGAATCGGTAAAACTGGCTTTGCCCTGACGCAAAGATTTTACCTCGGTACCTTTAAGGGCAAGGCCCGCCTCGTACGTTTCATCGACGATGTAGTCGTGTCGGGCTTTCCGATTGACAATTTCCGGTGTTGATTTATGTGAATCTTTTGAGCTCAAGGGATGATGAAGGTTATGGAATTAATTTAGTTTTTGTCCGGCTTAATTAAGAAACCCAAGTTTCTTCAATTGCGGAACCACTTTTTCAGGAACCGATTTGCCGGGCATAGTTTTATATACATTAAGTATCTGATTAATCTGCTGTTTTGCAGCCTGATTGTTTGGATCAATTTCTAATGTATGAATGAAATCCTCAAGACTTTGAGTCACTGCGGTACGCATATTTTTTGCTCCATGCGTTACACCGAAATCAATCGACCAAACGCCGTGTTTGAGATACAACTGGGCTTTCACCTGCTGGGATTGAGCGTCATTCTTGTTATCCAACTCCTCCATTACCTGCTGATAGAGAGCCGGATCAAAATCATTATTCTTTTTGGAATCGGTGTCGTTAGAATTCAAAAGGTAGTTCTCTTTCTGTGACAGCGTCATCGATTTAAAGCGTGAGTCGGTATTGGTTTTTGCTTTTTTGTTGCACCCCGCCAGTACCATGGCGAATACACCTACGGCAAGTATACTTGTTGATAACTTCATATTATAATGTGTTAATTAGCTGTTTAATAAATACATAGGGTTTGGACTGATACACAAGATGAGTATCAGCATGCTTACCCAACCAAGTATTATTCTTGTTGGAGTAAGTGGTCGTTCAATGATAACAGGAGGATGTTCAATTTTGACAAGAAACAATACAAATAATGCCCATACGAGCCAGACAGTGTACCCGTTGGAATCGTTCATGCCGATGTAAAAATAGATAATTACTGCTGTAATAATCAAGGAACTTCCCCAAACCGGCGCAATCCAGTTGTGATCGTTGTTGTAAGCCTTGCGCAGCATGAAGAACAGGATAATGGCCCACGCCACCCAGCCAAGTGGAGCCAGTTTTGAACCATATTGGGTGAATTCTTCTGTAAGAATGGGAACAACTCCAAGTCCGCTCAAAACAGTAAGGATACCAAAGAAACTTCGGGCTACTTTTTTGTGATTCTCATGTCCTATTAAAGCATAAACAATGTGTCCGCCGTCTAGCTGTCCAATTGGAGTCAGATTCAGTGCCGTAAAAAACAAACCGAGCCAGCCTGCAAACAACAGGGGATAGTGATACATTTCCCACATCGGGGGCACATTCTTAAAAAAGGAACCCAAAAGGGAGTAGAGCAGGGTGTTTCCAAGCATCAGAACCTGGCCATCGCTGTGAGGAAGCGGATGTTTCGGAAAGGTATGGAACTGATAGACAAACTCTTTCAGTGCTTCATGACCCGGAAAAGAAAATACGAAATCGGGACTTGGCAACGTGGCAAAACCAATTAACAGCAGTGAAAGTGAAACCACAAAACCGGCAAGTGGTCCGGCTATGCCAATATCAAATATTTTGATGGTGTCTTCTACCCGTTCTTTGATCCGGATGACCGCTCCCATCGTACCAATGGGTGATATAAACGGCAGCGGGATGAAATATGGCAGGGTGGTTTTGACACGGTGGTATACCGATGCAAAATAGTGTCCGAATTCATGGATACCTAAAAAAAGCAGCAAATATACGCCGAACAAAATGGCACCGATAACGCTGATTCCAAAACCCAGAACCAGGTTCGTATAAGCAACCGATAAAAAAGTGGCTAATAATAATGCGGAATGTTTAAATATGGTGCCCCAGGTCAGCCCCAGTTGTTTGAGGCGTCCCTGCTTTTGATGGCTTTCCAGTATTTCAAAATGACTATTAATCTCTTCCAAGTCGGACCTTGAATTTTTAAAATTAATGAATTCGGTTAATGGGCAATGTCATACATCTTGCTCCTCCACGTCCGCGACAAAGCTCATTTCCAGTGAATTTAATGGCAATTTTTGTATCGGGTGACGGTTTAAAACGATTGTTTTTAAAAGAATTAATAAAATCAAACTGGTTCATTACCTCGTAACCATGCTCCTTTAACGTCGCAAAGGTGTGAGTATTACGTTCGTATCCCACAATTACACCGGGAGCCAAAGCAAATACATTGGCGCCATCGGTCCATTGCTCACGGTTTTGATTAATCTCTACATCACCGCCACAGTTTATAAAAGTAAATTCACGTTCCGTGAGTTCCTCCAATGCATTTTTTAACGAAGATTTCAGGCGGGTCACAAAATTTCCATTTTCTCTGGTTAAACACACGACATTATTGGTTCGTTGGGTGATGGCTGGCGGATAAACGATGCATTCACTATCGCTGGCAAAGGTAAAAATGGTATCGAGGTGCATTGAAGAACGTTGTTTTGGGATGTCAACTATTAAAATATCTTTTACACCATAGTCAAAAATAGCTCCCGCCGCTTTCATGATTCCGCTGAACGATGTTCGCTCGCTCATTCCAATGATGACAAGATTATGTGATACAACAAGTATATCGCCACCCTCAATGCTGTCGTAGTGGGCTAAACGGAATGCGTTATCCTTAACATTTGTAAAAACATGATGATAGTCGACGATAGTCTCCATTAGCAGGGATTCCCTGGCACGGGCCTTTTTTGCAGCCCTGGAGATAATGATACCCTTATTTATGACGGCTGCTAAATCGCGTGTAAAAAGAATATTCGGTGAAGGCAGAAGATTAAAATCTTTGATTACACTGGTAACTCCCCACACGGCAAATTCCAGTAATTCTTCAGGAGATATGCTAAGTAACTCCTTTTCGATGGCGATCAGGTTTAATTCCGGTAAGCGTTTAATCAGGTTATTGATAAAGTAATTCCGGGCTTCTTCATTCTGGAAACATTCGAGAATCAAATCCGTTATTTCATAAATAGAACCGTTATCTGGCATAGCGGTTCTGAATATATCGAGCATGGCCTGATGTTCGGCCTGCGCATCGGACTCAAATATGATATCATCGAATAAAAGTGCATCTTTAATATCGGGGTTGACCATCGTTACCTCTTTACCGGGAGTATGGACAATCACCCCGGTCAGATGGCCGGTTTCGGACGTTACATTTATCTCCATATTAATTGTTTTTTTTACGTTTTTTAATTGTTCACCGATTGACTCAGACCGACTAAATATACACTTTAAAGAGGTCATTAATAAGACTAATAAAATTCGTTCTTTTTTGCCCGGCACAAGTCTTTTCAATATACTATATGTCTTGTACTGAGGTTATAATGATGACGACCTTTATCGTTAACACAAGCTGGCTTTTTAAGCTAAAGATTTATGAAGAATACAGAAATTGAATCCCTGATTTATCTACTCGAAGACCCCGATCCCTTTGTTAAACAAAATGTTGTTGATCGTTTGATTACGCTCGGTGAACAAGTCATTCCGATTTTAGATGAGTATCGTGTCAAATCGAATGACGATACCCGGGAAGATGATATCAACAATATTCTGCATACCATTACTTTTGACAGTATAGAACAAGAATTTATGAACCTCGTGGATTCCGGTATAGAAACGGTTCGAGACCTGGAATCGGGGGCTTTTTTACTGGCAAGGCTTGAGACACCGACTTTGCGAACAGAAATTTATCGCAGAAAACTGGACGAAATGGCCGATGCTTTGTTAGACAATATCAAATATACGGTCGATCCTATTGAACAGATGCGAATTCTTTTGCATTACGTTTTTTATGAAGAAAATTTCGGCGGTGCTGAGGAAGAGTATTTTGATCCCGCTAATTCTTATGTGAACCGGGTTTTGGAACGCAAAATAGGTATTCCTATTTCTCTGGCATCAGTTGTTTTGTTTCTGGCCGACCGGTTGAATCTTCCTGTTTTTGGTGTGAATATGCCGATGCATTTTCTGTTGAAATATCAGAATGAAACCGAGCAAATTTTTATCGATCCATTTCATAAGGGAAAGATTGTAAGCATGAATCAGTGCGCTTATTTCCTGAAAATGAATGGAGTGAAACCGGAAAGCTATTATTTCGATAATGCGCATCCCCGGGACATTTTGGCACGGAATATCCGGAATCTCATCCACAGTTATGAGAAAAAAGATGATATCGTTCGTGTCGACAGCCTCAAGAAATTGCTCAACTATATCGAGCTGACTTTTGGTGATTCCGACAGCTCTACGGACACGCACGATACATTCGGAGCCTGAGGAATTATTCATTCGCAGTTTTTATAAAAAATCCCTCTCTCATGAGCCGGTTTATTCACAAGGTGGACCGGCTTTTTATATCTAAAAAACGGGCCGATGTAATCAATCTTCCAGGGAAAGATTATTGAAGATCTGTTGAAAGTGATTCGAACACTTCGTTGAATCCCTAAAATGATTATAGCTCAGTCTTCAAACTGATAATTTTCACTTTCTACCGGGTAACTATAGGGATCCAGCTGTGTGGCAATTTCATAGAATCGCTGCGCCTCTTTGGCATTGCCCTGCATGGCATGCAAATCGCCGGATAATTTATATAACTCAGGATAAGAAGGAATACTGTTTAACAATTCATTCAACAGAGTAACGGCTTGCTCCAATTCTTTTTCTCCGATGGCGATTTTCAGCAATATCAATTTGAAGCGGAATGGCAATTCTTCCTCATTCAATTCACCGATATAGTGCCGGCAGCGCGAATAAATATTATGTTCATAATAAAATGAAGCCAATTCATAGAGTAAATCAGCACTTAGATCATAATTATCGAGTTCTTCCTCAAGCTGGCGCATTACATCGCGCTGTTCCATCTTTCCCATCAGTTGTACGAGCGATGTTAACTCTTCAGAATCCCATTTTGATTCCAGGATGATCGTTTTTGTCTCACTCGTAAACCAATCATCAAACAATTGCCTCAGGTGTGGTTCGGGGTAAAATGGATTCATGATGGCATTCAACATGATTAGTCGTTCGACGACATCGTTTTCCAGCTGATCCGTCGGGAATTCGATTTTGATATTCCATTTACGATTGAAATAATCCACATTTTTCCAGTATTGCTTTCCCTCGGTTTCGAGCCCCAGGTCTGAAGTGGTAATGCCATAATGATGTTCAACAACGACATGCGGAGTAATACCAATTTTCCATCCGTCTGCCACCGCCTGACTGCAGAAATCAATATCATCCAAAAATGCTAATTCGTAGTTTTCATCGAAAAGAAATCCGGACTCTTTGCGAAACATCATACAAAAACTGTCGATATAATCGGCAGGAACCAAATTGACCTGGGCACCGCCAATAGCCGATACCAGGTTTTGTTCCGGATTCAATGTGTTGGCTGTGCGAGGTCCGATAATTCCATATTCCTTGTTTTTTTCGAGCAATTGCTGCATTTCATGAATAGCATCGGAGGTGATAACGACATCGTTATGCATGGCACAGATATAATCACCCTGCGCGATTTCCAATCCAAGATTTATGGATTGCCCAAAACCAACATTATGTTGATTGGTAATCACTTTACAGTTCAGAAAATGATCGTTTTCCAGTTGTTGCAGGTAGTCGCAGGTATCGTCCAGGCTGGCATTATCGATCAGAATTAATTCCGTTTCCGCTGGTGAGCAAAATTCACCCAAAGCTACCAGGCATTCTTCAAGCACAGGTTTGCGGTCGGAAGCCGTCGGAATAATGATGGAAGTAGTGATATGCTCCGGTGCTTCGTATTCCGGGATATCCTCTTCCGATTCAATGATTTCAGTATCTTGCACTTCCGGATTTTCCTCATCCTGAACGGCCTGTCTTGATTCTTTTTCCCTGTGTTTGAGCTGCTGCTTGATTTCGGCGGCCTCTACATATCGTTTCATCCGTTCAAGCAGGGAAGCTTTGAGCCGCTGGACTCCAATGTTTTCGGGATCAAATTCCAGCAGGCGATCGACAATCTGCAGGCTTTCACTGCTGCTCCCGTCCTGGTGAAGTACATTTGCTTCAGCGAAAAGCGAACCAAAGTTCATTTTCGTAACAACAGGCTGCATGTTACTGCCTTTAGCGTTAAAATCAGCTTCATTATTTATCTCTTCAATGTACCCCAGTAATGTTTTAACCGACATGCCATTTCGAATGGTTCTTCGTGCGAGACTAAAGAGCAGTTCATTAATTTCTTCCGGCGAAATATCAATTATACTGGATTGAAGCGGTGTAAAAAACGGGACTATCTCATTGAAATTATTTTGATGAAGGACACGTGTAGCCAGTTCAAAACCGTTGAATACGTCAATAAAAGGATTACAAAATTGTTCAAAAGTCTCGAGAGCTTTCCAGTTCCAGAGAAATAGCTGGTCGTTAGGGATATGACATTCCCGGATTTCCGGAACCCATTGAATGACATTGAAATTATCGAAAAAAGGATCCTGAACAGCACACAGGCTTTGATATTCATCGAGGCCGCTTATGGCATCCTGGAGAGCAGGCTCGTCGATAGATTCCAGTGCATCGATGACCCAAACGTAACTTCCTGAAATATTTTCAAGAGCTTCATTGATGGAACGGCCCCTGCCCAGCTTTTCCAGGTGTTCAAAATAATACGTTTCGTCGTGTTGATAATAATCGAGTAAGGAATGAATGATATCCGACGAGTCGTCGTCTGATCCGTCATTAATAATAAAAAGCTCGTAATCCGTGTTTTGAAGATTATAAACAGCACCTAATGTCGATTCAATATTGTCTCGTTGATTGTGAAATACTACAATTACGGACAGTTTTCGTCGCTTCTGCATGACTGTATCTTAAAATGTTATTTATTTCATCGTAAAATAAGCGATTATCCAATCAGCAACTAAAGTAGTTCGGCCTCCCCTGCTAATTATTCCTAATTACTTGCAAGATTTTTAAAAAAACAAGCACTTGATTTGAGAATATAGAATTTAGGACAAAGAATACAGAGCTGGCCGGATTCAAACTAAAATATATTGATATGCAAGGCCTGGAATAAAAAGTGATAATCGTGTGAAAAATCCGTATTTTATCAGGCTTTAAGAACGGTATAATTTAAAAGAGTGTAGAAATTCATGTCTTCAGATCTTCAAAGCGATTCTTCGGTTACAACTTCTGAAATTATAGAGGAAAGCCGCAAAAGACGTACTTTTGCAATCATCTCTCACCCGGATGCCGGGAAGACAACACTTACCGAAAAACTGTTGTTGTATGGAGGTGCTATTCGGGAGGCCGGTTCTATCAAGCAAAGGAAAGCGGCTCATTATGCTGTTTCCGACTGGTTAGCGATTGAGCAGGAACGGGGCATCTCTGTTTCTTCGTCGGTTTTGAGATTCGAAAAAGACGACATCAAGTACAATTTGCTGGATACTCCGGGGCACAAGGACTTTTCCGAAGACACTTATAGAACATTGATTGCCGCCGACTCTGCCCTGATGGTTATCGATGTGGCAAAAGGAGTCGAAGAACAGACGGAGAAGCTTTTTGAGGTTTGTAAACTTAGAAAAATTCCGGTCATCACATTCGTTAACAAATGTGACCGTCCAGGTATGAGCCCGCTTGAAGTGCTCAGTAATGTTGAAAATAAACTGGGAATTCAGGCGGTGCCGGCAAGCTGGCCATTAGGTTATGGCAGTGAATTTGAAGGCGTTTATGATCTCATCGGGCGTAAACTTTATCTCTATGTGAAATCCAAACACGGTGCTCAGAAAGCAGAAGTGGAAGTTTACGATTTGGAGGAAGGACTGGATGCTACAAAATTATCGGATTCTGCCAAAGAGCATTTTCTGGAAGAAATTATGCTCATAGAGGATGAATTTGAGAATATGAATCGGGAGGTATTCGGAACCGGAAAAGTGACGCCGGTTTTCTTTGGTTCGGCTTTGAATAATTTCGGACTGGATATCTTTCTGAGTTATTTCAAAAACCTGGCACCGGAACCCATGCCATACGTCGATCATGAAGAAGAGATTCATTTGGTTGATGGTGATTTCTCCGGCTTTATTTTCAAGCTGCAGGCTAATATGAACCCCGGCCATCGTGATTGTACAGCTTTTGTCCGGGTGGTATCCGGATTGTTTGAACGGGGTATGGAAGTGATTCATGAACCGACCGGGAAGTCCGTCAGGATGACAACACCTCATTCGCTGATGGGAGATGAACGTAATCTGTTGGAGAAAGCTTATCCGGGCGATATTGTGGCCCTGTTTAATCCCGGAAATTTTCAGATTGGCCAGACACTTTACCATAAATCGGATGTTCGCTACGACGTTATTCCGTTGTTCACGCCCGAGCATTTTATGAAGGCTCGCGCTATTGATCCTTTTAAGCGCAAGCAGTTACGTGAAGGACTTAAACAATTTTCTGAGGAAGGTGTTGTCCATGTTTTTGAGGTGCCGAATGGCGTTGGCAACGAATTATTGTTGGGAACAGTCGGTGTTCTGCAGTTTGATGTGGTTAAGCACCGTATGCTGCACGAATACAAAGTAGAGATGGATTTAACACCGGTTTCATATTACACGACCCGATGGCTGCCTGACAAACCCGAGGTCATTGAGAAGCTTAATCGCAGCTACTCCACGGATATCACGCACGATTTGGATGAGCATCCTATCGTTCTCTTTCAGAGTGCGTATGCATTGCGCACCGCCATCGAAGCGGTCGGTGAAGAAAACCTGCTGAAATTTAAATCTTCATTATAACGGGATTTAGGTCATTTTTTTTCGTACTTCAATTTCCTTTAACGGTCAACCCAATTCAGGACGTGTCAACTGTTTTACTGATAATTGTTCACTGATCACTGATATCTGTCATTTTCCGCCGTTGTTTTTCAGGTCGTTCAGGCAATTTTGGTCCAGTTTTGGAATCGAACCGCCTGTAAGATTTGAGATGACATCGCTGGTATTAACATTGTAATACATCAGGCAATTGGTGTTGTTGCAATGTCCCTGGTGATTGGGATCTTCGTGATTTACAACCATAGGCGTGCCGGTATTAACCAGGCCGAGAATATGGCCGAATTCATGTTCCATAACGGTAGCTTCGAGAATCGAAGCCGATGGCTGGCCCAAACCACCAGATAAGTTTTGAATGGTATTTTCGAAAATAACGATGGATGTGTTGCGATAGGATAACCCCAGTACTTTCGAATTATTTGTATTGCCGCTGTAATCGCCATCAGCAAAGAAATAATAAACGGCGATGGTTTTGCCCTGGTTATATTGCTGCCGGTTGCTGTCTTCTATCTGAACTATATCGTTGAGTGAGTATTGAGTGTTTCCGGGTGCCGTAATAGCATCCATAACGATGGAAATACCATTCGGTTTATTCAAACGCCGCTCAAGGAAAGCCTGCAGTGTATCGATAGCGGCCTGGGTCGGTTTAAAACCGCTGGCATACTGTAATTCTACAACGAGCTTATTAAAATTGTCGGCGGCCAGCAGTTCGTGAGCCGACTGTCCGACTTGTTGCTGGTTAGCAGTATGAAGATTTTGATTCGAATTATTATTTGATACGGTTTGATTACAGCTATAGAGGAAAGTGAAAGCAAATAATATAATAGGGTAAAAATGGTCTTAGCGTAATGTTTGAAAAACAACATAAAACGAATTTCCTGAGTAAATGATGGAATATTGGCTGGTCTGATAAATGATAGGAATTTTATCACTTTTAAGTGAATGACTTATTGAAAATTGGTGTTAAAAGCTGAAAATAAGGATCTGTAAAAGAGACTTCGCTAAAGAAGTAAAAAAAGTGCTTTATAATGCTTAAATTAGCACGGATAAAAAAGTTTTCGACAGAATAATTATTTACAATCGAAATTCATTATTTAAATCACTAAAACGGATTTTTGAAAATGGCTAAAGAATTTGATTTATGCGTAATTGGTACCGGTCCGGGCGGTTATGTAGCAGCAATCAGAGCGGCTCAGCTTGGTATGAAAACAGCAGTTATTGAAAAAAGAGACCTGGGTGGCGTTTGTTTAAACATCGGATGTATACCAACGAAAGCTCTTCTCAAAACAGCTGAAGTTGCAGAGACCATGCATTCGGCTAAAGAATATGGCTTATCCGCTGATAATATTAAAGTTGATTTCCCGGCCGTCATCAAACGCAGCCGCGGTGTAGCTGATAAAATGAGCCGCGGGGTTCAGTTCCTGATGAAAGCCAACAAAATTGAAGTTATTAAAGGCAAAGGTGTTTTTGATTCCGCGAAAGAGGTCAAAGTTCTGGATGACAAAGACAAAGAAGTGGAACGCGTTAAAGCCAAGAACTTTATTATCGCTACCGGCGCACGTGCCCGTGAGCTCCCTCATCTGAAAATTGATAATAAGACCATCATCGATTACGAACGCGCCATGAAGATGGAGAAGCAGCCGGCAAAAATGCTGATTATCGGTGCCGGGGCTATTGGAGTGGAATTTGCATATTTTTATAACTCAATCGGTACAGATGTTACTGTCGTTGAAATTCAAAAGACATTGGTGCCCATCGAGGACGAAGAAATCGGAAAAGAGCTTGGTAAGATGTTCAAGAAAGCGGGCATCAATGTAATGACCGAAAGCTCGGTTGAGAAGGTTGAAAAGAAAGGCAGCAAAGCTGTTGTCACCGTAAAAACTCCAAAAAGTACAGAGACCATCGAAGTGGATGTTGTTCTGTCCGCTGTAGGCGTGACAGGTAATGTTGAAGGACTCGGACTTGAAAAAATTGGCGTAAAAACAGAAAAAGGGGCTATCAAAGTCGATCGTTCAACTTATAAAACCGATGTCGACGGAATTTATGCTATTGGTGATATCATAGGTGCTCCATGGCTGGCTCACAAAGCTTCCCACGAGGGAACAACCTGTGTTGAGTTACTGGCTGGTGAAAATCCGATTCCTATTAACTATAAAAACATTCCCGGTTGTACCTATTGTCAGCCACAAATTGCTTCGGTTGGTTATACGGAAAAAGCCGCCAAAGAAGCCGGGTATGACATTCTGGTTGGCAAGTTCCCATTTTCCGCAAGCGGTAAAGCCTCCGCACTCGGACATAATGAAGGTTTCGTCAAAGTTATCTTCGACAAGAAATATGGTGAATGGCTGGGTTGCCACATGATTGGCCCGGAAGTGACGGAAATGATTGCCGAAGTGGTTGTTGCCCGTGACCTGGAAACAACAGGACATGAAGTCATCAGCGCGGTTCACCCACACCCAACACTTTCAGAAGCTATCATGGAAGCAGCTGCTGAAGCGTATAATGTTGGTGTGCATTTGGGAACACCGGTTAAGAAAAAATAAAACCATTTCGTAATTCGTTAACAGGCTCCCGCGGAAAATTCCCCGGGGCCTTATTTTCCTTAAATTCAAATTATGGTACAAGTCGATTTCATAGACTTGGGAAAAGCTGCCTATAAAGAAACCTGGGCATTACAGGCAGCGATACAAAAACGCATCATTGACGAAAAACTGGCTGAAAGAAAAGGCGGTTTCAAAGGAGAAAGAAGCAATGATGTTTTAATATTTGTGGAACATCCGCACGTTTATACACTGGGTAAAAGTGGCGATCCGGCTAATTTGTTGAAAAGTGATGAAGAGCTGAAAGCCATTAATGCGGAATATGTGAAAATAGATCGTGGAGGAGATATCACGTATCACGGCCCGGGCCAAATTGTTGGTTATCCTATACTTGATCTGGAGCGTCATTTTACCGATATCCATAAGTACATGAGGTATCTTGAAGAAGTGATGATTCGTGTTTGTGCCGATTACAATATCGAAGCCGGACGTATTTCCGGTTTAACCGGTACATGGATTGGTGATGCGAAGATATGTGCTTTGGGGGTCAGGTGTTCACGATGGGTGACTATGCACGGTTTTGCTTTTAATGTGAATACATCGCTCAATTATTTCAATAACATCATTCCCTGTGGTATCACGGATAAAAATGTTGCCAGCCTGGAATTAATGTTGGGGCGTCCGGTGGAAATGTCGGAAGTGAAGGATAAAATAAAGAAGCACTTTGCAGAGGTATTTGAAGTCGAAATTGTACCGGTTTCTACCTTACCCGATCTGGAATCGGAGTTTGATTATTTCAAAGCTGAATGATTCTGATTAACTTATAAAAAAACGAATTTACCCCATTTTATTGTTACCTAAAGGCAGCAATAATTCAGAAAAAGAGATTAGAAAATGGAAAACGGAACAAACGTTATAGAAAAAGAAACGCAACGCAAGAATAAAAGGCCCGATTGGCTTCGTGTTAAGCTGCCTTCCGGTGAGCGATTCAGGGAAGTTGCAGATATTATCCAGGAAAAATCGCTTAATACGGTTTGTTCCGAAGCCCGCTGCCCGAATATGGGTGAATGCTGGGGAGCCGGAACGGCAACTTTTATGATTTTAGGTGATGTCTGTACTCGTTCCTGCGGTTTTTGTGCCATCAAAACCGGTCGTCCGGTCAAAGGCTTAGACTGGGATGAACCAAACAGGGTGGCGCTGGCTGCAAAACAGATGAATCTCAAGCATGTTGTTTTAACGTCTGTTAACCGTGATGAACGAAAAGACGGTGGCGCACCTATCTTTGCCGAATGCCTGCGCAGATTGCGTGAAGAGATTCCCGGTGTGACGATAGAAGTGCTTATTCCGGATTTTCGCGGCCTGTGGGATGCCCTTCAATATGTCATTGATGAACATCCCGACGTGTTAAATCATAATTTGGAGACCGTCCCTCGCCTTTATAAAACGGTTCGCCCGCAGGCGAAATACGAACGTTCACTGGAGTTGCTCAGAAGATGTAAAGACCAGGGATTGCGTACAAAAACCGGTATTATGGTCGGACTTGGAGAAACACAGGAAGAAGTGTTCGCATTGATGGATGACGTCGTTAAAGCCGGTGTCAATGTCCTTACGATTGGACAATACATGCAGCCTACGAAGATGCATCTTGATGTACAGGAATGGGTTCATCCTGATATTTTTGCAAAATATAAAGAAATTGGCGAAGCCAAAGGGATAGAACATGTCGAGAGCGGTCCGCTGGTTCGTTCATCGTATCATGCCGAACGGCATGTCTGACGGCAGGTTCATTTTAAAGTAAAGTTTTAAGTAAAACCTATTAGTCTATGGTGGCAAGTTAATTGATGATTCATATATTTATATGTAAGAATCAGAAAAAACCACATTTGTTAAACTAAATATCGTGTTACCATACATTGTTGTCATATTAACCGGTTACCTCTTGGGGTCAATTCCGACATCTATTTGGGTCGGTAAGGCTTACAAAGGCGTAGACATCCGCCAACATGGAAGCGGAAATGCCGGAGCTACTAATACATTCAGGATGCTGGGATGGAAAGCCGGGGTCATTGTTGCAGTTATAGATTTTATGAAGGGTTTTGCAGCGGCTTATTTTGTAAGTAAAATAGGTTTTGCAATTGGTCTTCCGGCCAGCAGCATCGGTCCGTGGGATGCGGCGGCGTTATTGCGGATTGCGGGCGGGGCTTCAGCCGTGATCGGGCATATGTTTCCTTTGTATGCCAATTTTAAGGGAGGCAAAGGGGCAATAACCGCTGCCGGTATGTTGTTTGGTATCGAGCCCATATCCATAAGCATAACCATCGCAATCTTTCTGCTTGTTTTATTATTTAGCCGCTATGTATCACTGGCATCTATTATCAGTTCAATCTGTTATCCTATTATTGTTCTGATCATGCGATATAAATTCGGTGTCCTGCTGGATGGGAGCCTGATAGTATTGTCATCCATCATTGCATTAGTTATTGTTATCAAGCACTTACCGAATATCAAGCGTCTATTTGAGGGTAGAGAAAACAGAATCCGTTCATTCCGTCCAGCAAAAGGTAGATTAAATAAGGAACAACAGGTGTGAAGGTTACGGTCATTGGTGCCGGAAGCTGGGGTACAGCTTTGGCAATGGTTCTCGCCCGGGCCGGACATGAAGTGAAAATTTGGGCGCGGGAAACAGAGATCGCATATAGTATTAATAATTTTCATGAAAATGGCACATATCTGCCAGGTGTTACTCTTTCGGATGCCATCAAAGGGTATACGAGCCTGGGAGAATGTCTTTATAAACGAGACATCGTTGTTTTTGCTACCCCTTCGCATACCGTACGAGAAGTAGCAAAACGTGCCTTGCCGTACCTGAATGGAAAAGAAATCATTGTAAGCGTCACAAAAGGTATTGAAAACGAAACATTTCTGACAATGTCGCAGGTTTTGGCGGAGACATTGAAAGACAAGGTAATAGAGGATCACATAGGTGTTTTGTACGGGCCCAGTCATGCCGAGGAAGTCAGTAAATTTAAGCCGACCCTCATAGTTTCAACAGCTTACTCACGCAGTACAGCTTTATTGATTCAAAAGGCTTTTATGACTCCCATGTTCCGTGTTTATGTTAATTACGATATTTTGGGTGTGGAAATAGCAGGTTCGGTCAAAAACACGATCGCTATAGCTGCCGGTATCGTCGACGGTGCCGATTTGGGTGATAACGCGAAGGCGGCTCTGTTGACCAGGGGATTGTCGGAAATTCGCCGCCTCGGCATGCGCTTAGGTGCTTCTCAGGATACTTTTTCCGGCCTGGCGGGCATCGGTGATCTGATAGCGACCTGTACCAGTAAGCACAGCCGGAATCGTTTTGTAGGTTACCATATCGGTAAAGGGAAAAAAATGGACGATATCGTTTCGCATATGAACATGATTGCGGAAGGGATAAAAACGACACAGTCGGTACATTTTTGGGCGAAAAAACTGCATGTCGATATGCCCATTACTGATGCAGTGTATCGAATATTATTTGAAGGTGTCGATTCGAAAGATGCTGTATTTGAATTAATGACCCGAAATCCAAAGGAGGAAATACTCAGCTGATTTGATCGTTAAAACAGCAGTGTAAATTGTGTGGAACGACCGGGTTTGCACTTGCCACAACCTGTAATGTTAAATAGATAATACTATGAAATATGCAGCTGCTCCCCATTCTAAAATGAGTATCCGGGATTTTAAGAATTTGGTAAAGACCGGTGAAGGAACCTACCTCGAATTTAAAAGAACGATTCCGTCTCCTCATAAAATAGCCCGTGAAATGGCCGCATTTGCAAATACTTCGGGTGGAACATTACTGGTTGGTGTTGATGACGATAAATCTCTCGTGGGTGTGCCTAGTTATCATGAACAGGTTTTTTTGCTTGATCAGGCGGTTTATGAGCTGAGTTCGCCGGCAATAAATTACAAGATGGAAATTTTGCCCTATAATTACAGGGATATTCTCATAATCAGGGTGAAAGAAGCAGAAAAGAAGCCCGTTGTGGTTCGCTATGAAGGACGAGAAGACGTGTTTGTAAGGGTGAATGATAAAAGTATCAGGGCAAGCAAAGAAAAAATATCCATTTTGCGCCACCAATCATCCGGACAAGGTGCTGTGTTTGAGTACGGACCTTATGAGCAAAAGCTGTTTCGGTATCTTGGTGAATATGAAAAGATCACTGTGCGGGAATTTTCAAACCTGGTTCATATCAGTCATCATAAAGCATCAAATATTCTCGTAAATTTAGTGAATGCCGGTATTCTGCTGTTTTTTAACAATACCCGGTACGATTATTTTACGATGGCGCAGGAAATAGGTGATTGAATATCCCGTTACAACATTAAACGCTTAAATTTATTACCTTATAAGGATATTCATTCTTTAAGTATCTCAAGCAATGGCACAAGAAAATTTAACAGATATTTTTTTCAATACCTCAACATCAGAGCCGATTACCATAACGAAACCAGCCGTCGAGCAATTAAAGAAGATTCTTGCCGGGGAAAAAATACCACAAAACCATTATTTACGTGTAGGCGTAAAAGGGGGCGGTTGTTCCGGTTTAAGCTATGTTCTTGATATTGATGAGAAGAAAGAGTATGACGAAATTTTTGATTATAAAGCTTTTTCTCTGATCATCGATAAAAGACATCTGATGTACCTGGAGGGGACGATACTCGATTTCAGTGAAGGGCTTGATAACCGTGGATTTACATTCGACAATCCGAATGCACAATCAACCTGCGGATGCGGAAGCTCTTTCAGTACATGAGAATAGAGTAATTTTTATCGGCTGTTTATTATTATCATTTCCTTTCGATTAACTTTAACCTATTTGATCTTTACAGTAATTAAATGAAAGTATTGAAGTTTGGCGGTACATCCATGGCTGATGAACAGTCGTGGTTGCAGATATTGGGTATTATTAAAAGTTATAACCAGCCCGTTATAGTGGTTTCGGCGACGTCCGGAACAACAAATAGTTTATTACAGGCAGCAGAGCTGGCCAGGATTGGCCGTTTGGAAGATGCCTACGAGATGAGCCTGCAAATCGATAAAAAACATCGGGCTATCGTTACGAATTTTTTGAAAAATAACGATGTAGCTGAATCCGAAGAGATTTTAAATCGTTGCACAGAATGGATTGAAGGGCAGATTAAGGTTCTCAATAATTATTTACTCGGAATTAATACGCTCGGCGAATATACTCCAAAGTCGATGGATCTCGTTTCCAGTATCGGTGAGCGTTTATCGTCCTTTTTACTTGCCGAATGTGGTAAAGCCATCGGGATGCCTACGGTATTTATCAACGCCAGCGACGTTCTCAAAACAAATTCTGATTTCGGTAAAGCGACACCCGATTTGAAACGGATCAACGAGTCGGTTTCCATACTCAGGGTTCAGGTAGAAAATGACCATATACCCATTGTGGGCGGCTTTTTCGGGAGTAACGAAACCGGTGAAATTACCACACTCGGGCGTGGTGGATCAGATTATTCAGCCAGTTTATTTGGAATGGCACTGGATGCCGAGTCCATCGAAATATGGACCGATGTGGACGGTATGTTTACCAGTGATCCCCGTTACATTAAAAATGCCCGGTTTATCGATGCTATCAGTTTCAACGAGGCGGCAGAGCTGGCTTATTTTGGGGCTAAAGTGTTGCATCCCGCTACCATTCAGCCTGCTGTTGAAAAAAATATCCCGGTTTTCATAAAGAATACATTCAAACCCGAACAAATCGGAACCCGTATTGCTTCCGATGTTCCGACTTCGGATATCATTCGTGCCATCGCATTTAAAAAAGATATTACGGTGGTGACAATCGCTTCATCCCGTATGTTGATGGCTTATGGTTTCCTGGCACGGGTTTTCAATATTTATGAAGAGTACAGGGTTTCTGTGGATTTAGTCAGCACTTCAGAGGTTTCCATTTCTATGTCGGTGGATAACTCCAGGAACCTGGATCAGGTGATAAAAGAGCTGCGTAAGATTGGTAATGTGAGCATTCGCGAGCATCAAACACTAATCAGTGTTGTTGGACGTAATTTTCTGGATTCCAAGGGATTGGCAAGTCGTTCATTTGGGGCACTCGAAGATATTCCGATTCATATGATCTCGCAGGGAAGCTCTGATATTAACCTGTCATTGATTGTTGATAATGATAATGCAATTCCTGCCGTTCAGGCGTTGCACGATGAATTTTTCAAATAAAAAATAATAGCTTTTAAAGCATGAGAAAGGTATTTAAATGAATATTGTGTTGATTGGATACGGAAAAATGGGGAAACGTATCCATGCCTTATCGGAGGAACAAGACATTGAGATCGTTCAAATTCTGGATGAATACAATAATGCGGATGGTTCCGGGATTACACATGAAAATTTAAAAGAAGCGGATGTCGTTATCGATTTCAGTCACCCTTCTGTTGTATTAATGAACATCAAAAAAGTGCTTGAAATCGGGAAGCCCCTGGTTGTTGGTACGACCGGCTGGCTCGATCATAAAGATGAGATTTCTGCAATATGTGAGGAAAAAGGCGGACGATTATTGTATGGCTCGAATTTTTCTGTTGGGGTTCAGCTATTTGCTAAATTAATCCGTCGTGCAGCAGAATTATATGGACGTAACCCAATGTTCGATAGTGCATTGCACGAAGTTCATCATAATCAGAAAGCAGATGCTCCCAGTGGTACAGCATTAACCCTGGCTGAACAGTGGCTGAAAGGTTCGGAAGGTAAAACGGGAATCGTTAAAGGAGTCCCGGAACAGGGAAAAGTGGATCCCGATCAATTGTATGTAACTTCGCAGCGATTAGGTTCGGTTTTCGGCGATCACCAGTTGCGGATCAACTCTCCTTACGATGATATTGAGATCACACATCGCTCACGTTCACGGGATGCTTTTGCTTCCGGGGCACTAAAAGCAGCAGAATGGTTAATGAACCACGAAAAGCCCGGTTTTTATTTGATTGAAGATATCGTCGAAGAATTGGCGTAAGGCGTCACCAACACCCAGTAATGATGTCATCCTGAACTGGATTCAGGATCCATCCGGAAGTAGCGAATAGAATATTGTGGGGTTAGAGGTATGTCAATTATTCACCCGACGAATTCAGTCTTTCCCACCGGCCACTCTTTTCCCTCGTTCAGTTTGTCCGATAGCATTTTCCGGTCGGTAATCAACCTGACTCCTCTTCGAAAACTGATATAATACCATATCCATTCGGCCATCACCCGAAAACGATTTCGAAATCCGATTAAGAAGAAAATATGAATAAATGACCACGCCAGCCATGCCAGCAATCCGCTGATTTTAAAATTCCTGATTTCAGCTACAGCACGCGCCCTTCCGATGGTTGCCATCGTTCCTTTGTCAACATAATGAAAAGCCTTAGTGGATGAACGTCCTTTATTGATTAACCTTCCGACAAATCGTCCCTGCTGGATAGCTACAGGAGCTAAAGCCGGTAAATAAATATTTTCCTCTTTATATGCGGCGGAATCGCCAATGACAAAAATATCCGGGTAACCGGGAATCGATAAATCTTTTTCGACCGCAATTTTTTCACCTTTCTCGAGTGGGAGCCCTAACGATTTTAATAGTGGTGAAGCCGTGACCCCCGCCGCCCATATGACATTCGGAGTACGGATGAACCAATCCTTCAATCTAACACCTTCTCTTGTAATCTCTGTAACGGGATTATTAACAAGTACCCGGACCCCCATTTTTTCCAGGACGGATTTTGCTTTATCAGATAACTTGCTTGAAAATGCTGACAGGATACTTCCGGCTGCTTCAATGAGATAAATTTGAGTTTTTTCCGGATGGATATTGTGAAAATCGCGAAGCATATTTCGTTTCACAATTTCTGCGATGGCCCCTGCCATTTCAACGCCTGTTGGACCGCCTCCAATAATGGCAAATGTTAAATAGGGTTCTCGCTCATTTTCTGTAGCTAATTGTTCGGCATGTTCCAGTGAAATGAGAATTCGTTCACGTATATCCAGTGCATCAGATAATGATTTTAATCCGGGCGCCATATCACTCCAGTTATCATGTCCAAAGTAATTATACTGTGAGCCTGGTGCCAGGATGAGGTAATCGTAAGGAATAACCCGGCCATCTTTCAAAGTGACATTCTGATGTTCTTTATGGATACCCGTTACTTCACCCATGATTATCCGAATATTCTTTCGATTACTGAAAATAGCCCGGATTGGTGAAGCGATATCGCCGGGAGAAAGGGCTGCCGTGGCTACCTGGTATAATAATGGCTGGAAGAGATGGTGATTGGTTTTATCGATAATAGTGACCTGAAGAGATTTGTCAGTCAACATCCTGGCGCAGTTGATTCCTCCAAAACCGCCGCCCACTATTACGACCTGTTTCGTTTTCATAACAAGCCTTTCGCTAATTATTTAGATTGATTCAAAATAATTAAATCCGGCTTTAAAAACTATCGTAAAATAGAGATTATTTCACCTGCCTGATTGGTGCAAAGAACTGTATCAGTTCAACTTAATTTTTGCATTCTGGATGATTTCTTCGATCTCATCACTATTGAAATAATAGTGTTCGTTACAATAATGACAGACGAGTTCCTGGCCATCATCTCCAATTTCTTTAAGGTCGTCATATGTCATCATAGACAGGGCATCTTTGAAACGATCTTTGCTGCATCGGCAATAGAAATGTACCGGATATCGCGTCAGTTCTTTTACTTCATAAGGATTCACAGCCATATTCATAATATCATCGATGTATTTACCCTCATTGAGAAGCAATCCGATCGGTTCCATTTTCTTCAGGTTTTCTTCTAATTGAATGATATTTTCTTCCGGTGAGTCGGGCAGTGCCTGAATGAGGATTCCGCCGGCTTCCAGTACTTTTCCATCGGGATCAATTTGCACATCAAGGGAAATAGCAGAAGGTACCTGTTCGGATTGAAGCAGGTAATGGACAAGATCGCTATTCAAATTACCGTCAATTAAGTTGACGATACCGGTGATCGGCTTGGCTTCATTATATAAAATTTTCGAGAAACTCAGTGTTCCATTTCCGAGGCCGTCACCCAGATTTGTTTCAGTTGTATATTCAATTTCGGCTTCCGGATTTTGAACATAGCCACGAATTTCACCGATGCTGTTTGCTTCGGTAACCAGCATTTCAATTGGACCATCACCATCTACGCGCAATTGCACACGTTCTTCTCCTTTCAGTTCGGAAGCCATCAACATGACCCCGGTTAGGGCGCGGCCAAGGATCACGGTGTTTAGCAGTGACAGATTATGCCGTTTTTGAGCTTCGGCAACCACTTCAGTTGTTTTAACGACCGAAACTTTGAAAAAACCGTCGTTTGTGATTCCTTTGATGATGCGATCTTTTCTTAAAAATGCTTGTTTTTTATTCATGAAAATAAGTCTGTAAAAAATGATTTTTCGAGTGATGACGCTCGTTGGATAGAAATGATAATGTTTTAAACCGGATCAAATTCAGTGGATAAAATACGAAAAAAAGAGGAAATATTGGAGGATAGAACACGGATAACACAGATTAAGAGGATTCACGCGGAAATAAAGTCTTTTCTTAAAATGAAATATCATCTGTAGGAAGTATTTCGGTTTTTATATACAATTCAGTGAATATCGGCCTCATCCGTTTTGTCCGTGTTTCATAAAAAAGGCGCATCGGGTTGCCGACACGCCTTTTCAAAAGTTTAACGAATCTTACTTTTTAGCAACGGCGATTTAGCTCCCCCAGGCGGCCAGAGAACTCGCTTTTGGAAGCATAAATCTGGCGTAAGCGTCCGATTTGTTTTAACCGGCGTTCCGCCAATTCATTAGAAGCTACATACGTTGGTATATTGTATTCTTCGGCATGATTCAGGATATCGAGAATCACATCGTATATGCGTGCGGCCTGCTCGTGGGCCCGATCATAATTATATCCTTCCAGCTCATTGGCCACGTTGATGAGGCCACCGGCATTGATGACATAATCGGGAGCGTACATGATTTCCCGGTCAATCAGCATTTGGCCGTGAATCTCTTCATCGTCCAGCTGATTGTTAGCGCAGCCTGCGATGATATTACACTTCAGAGCCGGAATTGTTTCCGAATTAATAATTCCACCCAGAGCGCACGGGCTGAAAATATCAACATCCAGACCATAGATTTCATCTGGTTTTACAGCGGTTGCACCGGTTTCATCAACAATATTTTTGACTTTATCTTCATAAATGTCAGTGATATAAAGTTTGGCTCCTTCTTTTTTCAACAAGTTAGCCAGGTAAGAACTGACATGTCCGGCACCCTGTATTGCAATTTTCCTACCCTTGAGCGAATCACTTCCGTATTGTTTATGAGCGCATGCTTTCATGCCCATATAGGTTCCGAGAGCTGTTACAGAAGAAGGATCGCCGCTTCCGCCTAATGCGCGCGAAATGCCGGTTACATATTTCGTTTCCATCCTTACCCATTCCATCGACTGGATATCGGTGCCAACATCCTCGGCTGTGATGTAACGTCCGCCCAAACCTTCGACAAACCGTCCGTAAGCACGGAATAATGCTTCACTCTTGTCTTTGCTTGGATCCCCGATGATAACAGCTTTTCCGCCTCCAAGATTCAATCCGGCAACAGCCGCTTTATATGTCATTCCACGGGACAAACGCAGAACGTCACGCATTGCTTCTTCTTCAGATTTGTATGGCCACATGCGTGTACCGCCCAAAGCCGGACCTAATGCCGTATTATGAATAGCTATGATAGCCCTCAAACCTACTTTAGGATCGGAACAAATAACAACTTGCTCATGCTCTTTCGTCTCCAATTCACTAAATATTTGGAAATTAGGATCTATTTCATGTTTTGTGATAGTGGTTAAATCCATGATAATTTTAATTTCTGGTTAATAACGATTAAAAAATTTGTTTATCTATATAAATGTACAATACAAATCAAAAAAGCGCTTCCATAATATAAAATAAAATTCGCTGTTAAGATAAATTAATTGGGATGAAAGTATAAACTCCCCACAATCTTACTGGTGGTAATAGGAAAATTGATATTTCTATGTCTCTCTTTAAACAGTTCAAAATAGTTAAAATCCTGAAGACGATATATTAAATACCGACTCGTAAACGCTCAAATGATTTTGGTAAAAAAATTAATCAATAATAATCAATTTGCCTATCCAGATTCGGATAAGATCCTAACAAAATTAGTGATTTTGAATGCTGTTTAAGGATTTCTAATAACTTCATTCCATTCTGACTGGCAGCATCAACATTCAGATCCAGGTAAAAATCATATTTCCAGGGTTTGCCGTGGCGAGGGCGTGATTCGATCATTGACAAATTGATTTTGGCCTCAGTTATAGGTTGTAATAAATTCAACAATGCACCGGGTTTGTCATCGAGCCGGCAATACAGAGAGGTTTTCATCGGACTGCCTTTATCATGATTGATTTTATGCTTGTTGGAGAGCACTAAAAACCGGGTATAATTTTCCGGATCGGTCTCGATGTTTTCAGCGAGAATGTTCATTCCATAGATTTGAGCTGCTGCTTTTCCTGCTATAGCTGCCATATTATGATGGTTCATTTCTTTAACAAGCCGAACGGAGCCTGCGGTATCTGCTTTTTCCAGGATATTGGCATTTAATGTATTGAGAAATACCGAACATTGTGCAATAGCCATCGGGTGAGACCAAATCTCTTTAATTTCTGAAAGAGAGGTTTCTGGTAATCCTATAAGCTGGTGATGGATGGCCATATAAGTTTCGCCGATGATAGGAATCCGGAATTCGGCCAGCAAGTCATAATTGAACATAAGTGATCCGGCCAGGGAATTTTCAATAGCGATAATCAGGAAGTCGGCCCTGCCCGATTGTCCATCTAAAAAAACGTCACGAAAACGATCGCGATATAAAAACTGTGGGTTGGGAAACAAGTTTAATGCAGCTTCCTGGTGATAGGAACCTGCTTCACCCTGTATAGAAATAATAGGTTGCAACATGAGGTAAAAGGTTGAAAAAATAAGAAATAAGTATTTTAATAAATAACAGGTAAACTTAGCAGATAAGATTCCCGAATTATCATTACTTTGTTATTAATTGGTTTCCTGGCCGTTAAGGTAACATTTACAAATATAATTGTTTCACGACATGCATAATGGTTTCTTTCGTGAAATTTGTGATTATATTTTTAAGTGAATTTTTTTAAAAAAGGAGTTCCCTAAGTGGAACTCACAGGTACGGTCGTCATTTTAGACAAAATGGAAAGTATCTGAATTACGTTATTAAAGAAAGATATTATTTAATCGTGCTGCTTTAAGTACGGTTCTGGTTACTGGTGTGAAAGCCTATAACCCCTTCATGTTTAAGAAAAAAAAATATAAATCAATATGTCATTCCGTTGGGTATATGCACAAACGGAAGATGAGAATGCTGTATCTGCTCTTCAGAAAGAGTTGGGTGTTCCCGAAACTATCGCCCGGCTATTGGCGATACGGGGAATCTCTACCTTTGAGCTGGCAAAATTATTCTTCCGTCCGAACCTGAAAAATATTCATGATCCGTTCTTAATGAAAGACATGGAGCTGGCGGCAAACAGGCTGGCTCATGCCATTCGGGAAAGTGAAAAAATCGTTGTTTATGGCGATTATGATGTCGACGGCACCACTGCTACATCTATCATGTTCACTTTTCTCAAAGAATTCGGCTGCAAAGTGGAATTTTATATTCCTCATCGGTTTAAAGAGGGATATGGTATCTCCGAAGATGGTATCAAATACGCCGTAGAACAAAAAGCCGGACTGATAGTTTCTGTGGACTGCGGTATAACAGCCATTGATGAAGCCCAGTTTGCACGTCAGGAAGGTGTGGACATGATCATCTGCGATCACCACACGGCCGGGGATGCCATTCCGGACGCCTTGGCTGTTTTGGATCCTAAACGTCCCGACTGTGATTACCCGTTCAAGGGATTGTCGGGGGCTGGCGTCGCTTTCAAACTGGTAACGGCGACCCTTCGAAAATTAGGATTACCCGAAGATCATTCCTTCAAATTTTTAGACTTGTTGGCTATCTCTATCGCTTCCGATATAGTACCAATTGTAGATGAAAACCGGATTTTGATGCGTGAAGGCCTGAAAATGCTTAACAGCAATCCGCGTCCGGGCATTAAAGCGCTGATGGAACTGATAAACCTGGTACCCGGGAATATCGGTACCTCACAGATTGTGTTTTCCATCGGCCCGAGAATCAATGCCGCCGGGCGTTTGGGCGATGCCACTGCCGCCGTGGAATTACTGATAGCCGATAACAGTGCCGATGCCCGTGCTTCGGCGCTGGAACTGGAAGCCATAAATATTCGCCGCCGAAAAATTGATTCCGATACGATGGACAAAGCCCTGGAGCAGCTGGATGCCAAGTTCGATATCGATAAGAATTCTTCGGTTGTTTTACACGATCCGGAGTGGCATCTGGGAGTGATCGGAATCGTTGCTTCCCGTCTGGTCGATAAATATTGCCGTCCAACGATTATGTTGAGTACAGTCGACGGGATGGTGAAAGGCTCAGCCCGCAGCATTAAAGGGTTTAATATTTATAATGCATTGAAAAAGTGTGAAGATTTACTTGTTCAGTTTGGCGGACATGAATATGCGGCGGGATTAACGCTTAATGAAGATCAGCTGGAAACATTCCGTGAACGTTTTAATAAAATCGTTCACGATCAGATGTCTATGGACGATTTTGAGCCGGAGCTGATGATCGATTCCAACCTGGATTTAGGTCAGGTGGATGTTCGGTTCTGGAAGTTGTTGCGGCAGTTCGAGCCCTATGGCCCGAACAATATGAAGCCATTATTTGTGAGTTCGGGATTGCGGGTCATCGGTACTCCCACGGTAGTTGGTAACGGGCACCTGAAGATGAAGGTGGCCCAGAATGGTTCAGTTACGTTCGAAGCTATCGGTTTCAATATGCATGAATATCTACCCGCTGTGCGGACCTGTAAAGACGGATCCCTGAGTATGGCGTATGTGCTGGAAGAAAATACCTGGAACAACCGGACGACCATTCAGATTCGCATAAAAGACATAAAAATCGGTGAAAAAAAATCTAATTGAGCAAAAACTGAAGTTTTTGGTATTCTGCTCTTTCATAAAGGTATAAAACCCTTTATATTTGTGTTCTCGAAAAATGGCGGGATTGTAGCTCAGTAGGTAGAGCAACGGACTGAAAATCCGTGTGTCGGCGGTTCGATTCCGCCCGATCCCACACCTGCAAAAGCTCATGTTTAGCAATTGATTACAGCTAAGCATGGGCTTTTTTTTCAACCGCATCTTTGAGGGCATGATGGACCAGGCTCAGATCCGCGTATATTCGTTTGAACCGGGCATTCTCCGCTTCGAGTTCTTTCAGACGGGTCAGCTCACTCACATTCATTCCGTCATATTTAGCTTTCCAGTTATAAAAGGTAGCCTCACTAATGCCGTGTTCCCGACAAATTTGGGAAACCTTGAGTCCTTGTTCCCTTTTGTTAAGGATAGTGATGATCTGGGATTCGTTAAATCGTGACTTTTTCATAGAAAAAAATAACCGTTTTTCTCTACTTTTATACGGTCAACTTTCAGGTAAGCCTGCAATTCCATTTGTTTTCACCCTGTTCAAGTATCTTTTTACCGCTTTCTGCGGGTTGATGTTGTTGAAGGTCTTCTCCTTGCAGTGGCCGAGATACCAAAAATGCCCAAAATACCCCTTGTTAACTCCCGGGCTATGGTATTGGTTACGGGACTGGTCATGATTTTCTCGAACGGGCTTTTGGTCGCTGATCTTGTTCTTCCCGCAGCGGTCCCCCGGGTAACTGATTTTTGTTTTTCTTCCGCTTCCAACATGAGTTTAATGCGTTCCGTTAATATCTCGTGTGCGCTTTCGCGGTCAACCGTTTTTTCGTACTTATCTATCAAATCGGATGTATGAAGAATCGCATTGATTTCAGCGGGGGTGAGCATGTCCATTCTCGAATAGGGCGGACGCATCAGGGTATGAACGATTGGGGTGGGTCTTCCCTTTTTATCCAGCGTTGAGATGAGTGCTTCTCCTATACCTAATTCCGTAAGCAGCTTTTCTACATCGTAAACGTCACTTGCCGGAAAATTCTGTGCCATCAGTTTAATGGCTTTCCGGTCCCTGGCGGTGAACGCACGCAGAGCATGCTGCAACTTAAAACCAAGTTGACTGAGGATATTCTCGGGAATGTCATCAGGGGT
Source organism: uncultured bacterium (assembly GCA_963783355.1). Taxonomy (GTDB): domain Bacteria; phylum Bacteroidota; class Rhodothermia; order Balneolales; family DATFMH01; genus CAWANF01. The sequence continues at coordinate 293,656 of CAWANF010000007.1, read as the reverse complement.
TTGGGTGATGAAAACAATACCAATACCTTTTGATCGAATGAGCTTTATGATGGTATCAAGCTGATCAAGTAACTCCTTCGAGGCGTTCTTGAAGATGAGGTGTGCCTCGTCAATAAAAATCATCAATTCGGGTTGCTCAAGGTCTCCTTTTTCCGGAAAAACCTCGAACACTTCTGCCAGCAAGGCCAACATGAATGCGGAGAACAGGCCGGGTTTAGACTGCACATCTGTTAGCCGGATGATGTTAATCATTCCCTGGCCATTGGCATTGCGGCGGCAAAGGTCCATCGTATCAAAGGAGGGCTCACCAAAAATGAGTGTCCCGCCTTGTTGTTCCAGCTGGGTTACTTTTCGCATGAGGGCCTGGGCCGAAGTGATCGGTATCAGTCCATACATTCTCTGGATCTCTTCTTTGCCTTCCGAGCCAGCATATCGGAGAACTGTTTTTAAATCATTCAGGTCGACCAGGGGTAGCTTTTTGTCATCGCAAAACTGGAAGAGCATGGAAAGAAGCGATGTTTGAGTATCGTTTAACATTAATATCTTACTCAGGATAACCGGGCCGAATTCAGATATGGTACTTCTCAGAGGCAAACCCGGTTCTTCAGAGATGCTCATGAACTCAATGGGAAAACGCTTTCCTTTCCAGGGCATTTGGATATGTTGTGCACGGGTTTCAATCACTTTGTTGGAGGTCCCTTCTGCGCCTAATCCGCTGATGTCACCCTTGATATCCATGACCAGGGAAGGAACTCCGATTTCGGAAAGCTCTTCAATCAGAACCTGTAACGATTTGGTTTTTCCTGTTCCCGTGGCGCCGGCAATTAAGCCATGTCTGTTCAGTGTCTGAGGCGCCAGTGTCACCTGCTGTCCATCGACGGGCAGGGAATCAAGCACTACTCCGCCCAATAACAATACCGTTTCGTTTGTCATATGTCTCTTTGTTTTTGAAGGTGATCCACCCTTCATTGAATGATGAATAATCCGGCCTAAATTTAATATTAATGTAACATAATTATAACTACTAATATTATTAATAATTTACATATATATAATATGCAAATTAGGTATACCCTGTATTATAAAAACATTCGAAATCAGGAGTAGAGATATGATAAAAAATCTAATCAATGAAGCACTAAGTGCTAATGGTACCGCCATGTTGGATGATCTTGGATTATCTTCCGACAAACAGGATAAAGCAATAGATTTGGCGAAGGACAGTGTTTTGGGCGGACTAACCCAATCCTTCCAATCCGGCAACATCGGTGAAATCACAAAAGCCTTTTCTGGTGGTTCTTCCAGCTCGCTGGTTCAATCAATTATTTCCACGTACGGCTCCAGGCTCACCTCAAAGTTAGGTTTAAATGAGTCGTTGGCTAAAACCATCAGTACGACTATCATCCCAATGGTTTTTAATTATATCGGTAAAAAAGAAGACGCACCTACCGAAAGCAATGAAGATGTCAAAGGTTTATTGAGTGATTTGGTTGGAAGCGGTATCAAGGATAAAGTGGGCGGGATGTTGAAAGACAAATTTAAATTTTAGGAGACGAACATGTCAAAGAGAATTTCAGAAATCGAAGGTATTGGACCCTCTTTTTCCGCGAAGTTGGAAAAAGCTGGTATCACAACAGTAGAAGGTCTTCTTGAAAAAGGAGGTACTAAAACTGGTCGGAAGGCTATCTCATCCAACAGTGGTTTGGATGAAGGTAAGATTTTGGATTTTGTCAATATGGCTGATCTATTCCGAATCAAAGGGATTGGCAGTGAGTTTGCTGAATTACTAAAAGCTTCCGGAGTGGATACGGTTAAGGAGCTGCGAAACAGGAATGCGGCCAATCTGCATACCAAACTAATGGAAATCCATGCTCAAAAGAAACTTACCCGTACTGTTCCCGGTGAAACACAACTGAAGGATTTCATTGAACAAGCCAAAAAACTGGCTCCGATGGTGACATATTGATGGATATTTTTTTAAGGTTGACAGGCTAACGGCCTGACACATAAGGGTTTTTTAGAATGTAATTTAGCAGACAAAACGAAATTCCAAACGGGAAAGTGAAAAGGCCGGGTAAAAAGCACCCGTTTGATGTATCTGTTAATGTACCATATTTCGAGGTCGGTTGATTGAGCCTGTTTTCATACAAAACGATACTCCCTAAGTACTTTTATGACCAAGGTTAAATAAGGGAAAAGTTCCTCACCATAATCATCCATCTTCGTTCATGTGTGGCTGCTCATAGCATTTGTATTGGCAGATTTAGCTTATATAATCGATTATGTATTTTACATAAATACTTAATAATTATTAATATACAATTAAGTAATATAATATTAAATTATAATTTATCGTGTAGAAACCTGTTTTATCGACTATTTACGTGCAAGCTTATCTGTTAACCGATAAATATAAGTTTCAATGCCAGGTTAATTCATTATAGAGTGGGGATGAAGATGGAAAATATTTTTAGATACGGAGGTATCATTACCGTAGTTATAATCATTTTACTTGTTGGTTCATTCGGTTGGTATAGTAAAGCATATCCTGATGTTGGACCCGCACCAAATATAAAAGTCGATATGTCTTCCGCACAAATTGAAAGGGGCCGTTATTTGTTTTTCAATATTGCAGCTTGTGGACATTGCCATTCAAAGCGGGACTGGTCGAAATTCGGCGGTCCCGATACACCGGGGACTATTGGCCAGGGTGGAGAGATGTTTGAAGACCAAAATGGCATAGTATATTCCAAGAATATTACCCCATATAATTTAAAAGACTGGACGGATGGGGAAATTTACCGGGCCATTACAACGGGTGTGGATAAATATGGAAACCCACTGTATCCAATGATGCCTTATGAGAGTTTCTCAAAAATGGATCCAGGGGATGTAAAAGCTATAATTAGTTTTATGCGAACACTTAAGCCTATTGCTTATGATCCACCTGCACGACATTTAAACATTTCAATGGATATTATGCTTCGAACTTTACCCAAACCGGCCGCCCCGTTGGTTCGTCCATCTCGTTCTGATACCGTAAATTATGGAAAATACCTGGTGACTATAGCAGATTGTAACGGCTGCCATACTCCGTTTGATGAAAAAAAAATGGCTTATAAAAAAGATTTATACCTCTCCGGTGGCTGGAAAATTGATATGCCGGGAGGCACATTGGGTGTCGCTAATTTAACTCCGGATTCTGCGACCGGCCTTGGTTACTGGTCTCTGGAACAATTCATCGCGAGGTTTAAAAGTTTTGACAGCAAATATGATGATATCCAGGCAGTCGGGGGAAATGATTTCCAAACTATAATGCCTGTAAACGACTTTGCGGGTATGACAAGGGAAGATTTAACAGCCATCTATAAATATTTGAGAACAATAAAACCTGTAAAAAACAAGGTTATTAAGTTTACACTCAAATCCCGAATAGCAACTAAGTAGAGACGATAGATAATAATAATATTTATGGAAGGTCTGACGGCCCTGTGTTTTAGGGGCTAAAATTCATTCCTGTGCCATGATTAAATAACAGAAATATTAATATCAAATTTGTATAATGGAGTATACAATAACTTAATTATCGTCTTATGAAAAAAGAAATTATCAAGAGAATGTACCGAAAAGCCGATATCGATTTGGCCAGAGCCCGGGACGAGCTTTATCGACCTGAAGAAGATGTTGTATTCTATTCCTCGTGTGTCTCGGCCAGAAGCGCCCTGTATCACTATCTGGGATGCCTTTCCATGCTTTCTCAGAAAAAAGCTGATACCGATTCCATAGAGAACGGAACAAAGCCAATGGATCAGCTTATAAAGGAAGCAGGGAAAAAATATCCTGAAATTGCAAAATTGGATTTTAGTGTTGTGCAATGCAAAAACAAGAATGTTGAAAGTCTCCTCGACAACGACGAAACCCATTTTTGCAACAATGCGGACATGGTGAATGGCTGCACAAACCTGGCGTATCAACTTAAAGAGATAGTGAGCAAGCGGGCCTCTGAATTTGTTCAGCCGTAACGATCCCGGGCGGACGGGAGCCGCCCTTTTATGTTTATTATACTACCCACCTATTTTCGGGGGCACGTATAACGGTCTCGGTTATGGTGCGTATCCCGAAGGGTTGCACTATAGGTTTTGTTGGGCTTTCGTGCCTTTATTTTTTCTTTTTTCAGTTGTATTATTTGTTCGTTTTTAATGCCTTGGTTTGTGTTAATAGTTGTACCGTCTGGTACCAATAATAAAATGCTGATTTATCTGGTAGTTTTTTCAGTCGCATTAAGAAGTTCCATTCTTGATTCTCTATGATTAAGTCTTTAATGTCCTGACCTTCATAATAAGTGATATGTGAAAAATCATTAACCATGATTTTTGCTGCTAGGTAAGCAATTCGGGCAGATGCTGGTACCGCATCGTCTATCCTGAAATTCCCGGCCATTAAAAACCCGGTACCAAAAGCGATGATCCCTTTTTGCATTTCTTTGAATTTTGCTTTTTCGTCATCAGTTCCTCGATCGCGCTTGGCTAGGATGATACAAGTATCAATAGTGTCTTGTAAAACCTTTTCCGGGGTTAGTTCATCTTTCGAGTTTCCATTATTCCTGTAAGCAATTTCATGATCAGCAAATACCTGATAACTGGCTGCCACCACTTCCATGTTTTGAATATTCTCGAAGAGTTTGCTCAGATCGAAAAGCTGTTTACAAATTTCCATGGCGAACGGTTGTTTGTCTTTGCCCTTGAAGTAGGGGATGCCGATGGTGTTTGGAGCAAATGCCGTGAGTTTATCTCCTGTAATTGAATCAATAGATGGCATGGTAACCATCGTTTCATTCTCTGTTTCGATCCATTTGGTATTCACAGGTTTTTCGATCACATCCGGATAGATTGAATCTTCGATGAGAACATCTAATAGAATGGTACCAGAGCCTTGTCTGCTAGAATCAAATTTAAACTTGTAGTGTGCCTTGGGTACTCCGGGTTTGTAGCTCCTATGTTCATCCAATTCAACGCCAGTGAAATTGGACGAGTCAACAACCTTTTGCAATAGGTCTTCAAGCTCTTTCCGGTCAGTTTTGCTGATAATGTCGATATCAATGGAGAATCGATTTCCTGTTTCCAATAAAAGCACCAAACTGGTACCTCCTTTAAATACGAAATGAAGCCCGTTGCTTTTCAACCGTTCTACCAAATGCAAGGCATAAATCATTTTTTCCAAAATGATTTTGTCAATTCGTTTGTGGTCTTTTTGTTTCTTAAAACCTTCTAACCACTTATCTGTAAAGCAATGTTCCTTTATCATTCAATAATGTCTTTTACGAGGTGGAACATGTGGTTCGTCATGAACTGCTTTATTTCTTGTTCTCTTTCCCTGCGTTTTGCGTAGCTGAAGAGTTTGGTGAAATTGATGGCGTAGTTGCTAATGGCATTTTCGAAGATGTGCATCAATTCAGAGCCTTGCAGGTAATAGAAAAGCCTTTCTTCTGCAAAGAGGTCCACCAGGATCTTCTCTAGTAGTGGAGTGTAAAATTCTACCCTTTTCTCCGTTCTTCTGGCAATAGGGGAGCGTGTAATTAATTTTTTAATAATCACCGGATAGTCGCTTTCAGCGATATAAAAATCGATGGTTTTATCATCAGGGTTGAGATAAAGCTCGTTTATTGACGAGTCCTTTAATTCGTAATAAAGGGACTCAATGAAATCTTTTTCTATTTCAATCAGGATGATTCGTCTGCTAGCCTGGTGTTGTGAAAACTCATTAAGCCATTCCGTTTCCCAAATGCAATGTTTGGCATCCTCAAATTTGTCCGCGATTCGCTTTGCAAGCTTAATAAGCTCTGGTGATATTTCCGGCTTGTACTTGGGTTTGTATGAAATAACATAGAGACCTCTCTTGATTGGTCTTATTATATTTTTGTCTTTGAGGTCATAGATTCTCCAGCCAAAGGTTCCCTCTTTTAGATTAGGTTCAAAAGAGCGATAGAATTCAAAGAGGTCTTGTCGGGTAAAATTCTCCCTGTCCTTAAATTCTTCAATCAACCTATTTTCTATGATCTTTGGCATTTCAAATCCAATTTTTACCAAAAATACGAAATTCTGGCGAATATTAGAAATCAAAAAAACGCCAGTAAATTAGAATACTGGCAAATATTGGAATTTTCGCAGGGATGGAGATTTGGCTATTTTGCATGAAGCACAACGGTTTATGGTATGGTGTCGTGCGGGATTAGGGAGCGATTTCCTATCAATTTACACCGACCTTTTTTACGAGCCACAAACGCTCGAAAACCTATAAAACCCGCATGCACTATACCATGTGTTGGGCAATCGTTTTCTATTATAATCTTATAAATCCATATCCCTCGCGACTTTGTTATTAGAAATTGGTTTTCCATTTTCCCATTTTACTGTTAAAAGACTCTCTTGCCAACTTAAACCAAATGTAATTCCAAACTCTTTTTTCCAATATTCTTTTGTGCATATTTTAATTTTCACCTTATTTCCAACCAATTCGTATACTTCTTTAATGATTTTTTGCCCAAGGAAATAAATTTTTTGTAAAATGTTGGTTGTCGGAGAATTTGCCAAGTCTAGCCCCATTGGATATAAATGAAGAACAAAATATTCCCCAGATCGTTCAGAGTATGAGTTCTCACTTTTTACGTAATCAGATCGTTCAAAATATTTTTTGATTATTTCATCTTGATTTTTAGAAATCTGGATTACCAATTCAATTAAAAAATACCTTGATTTTGGATTAATGGGAGAAGGAATTATATCGAAGTATGATAAAACTTCACCTGTAATAAAAGTAAATTTGTCAATCTCAGGAAGAGGATCATATCCAATTGAAGCAATCATATGTCTTGCTCGCATAGGTTCTATTATTTCAAAATCAGATTTGCTAATTTCAATTTCCAAATCATAAAGTCTCTTTTCTTCTTCTTCAGAGTCAAAAAAATTAAAATAGTCACTTGTACTTCTAAAACTAGTAACAACAGATAACAACTCAATATGCAACCAGGCACAAAGCATCATATTATTCCATGGCCACTCAATACATTCATCGGGTTCAGGAATTTCAGTATGAGTCCATTCTTCCCATTTTGGAACGAAAGCAAACTTGGACTTCATCCATGCTAGAGTAGACTTTTCCTTTAAAGCATTTTTATAAGATTTGTCTTTAGGGCTAATCTTACAATGAATCTCATATTTTAGACATAAATCTAAATCTGCACTATACAGCCTTATGGCTTCTGCTTCAGATACTCTTGCGTCACAGAAATCTGACCAATTATTATCAGTTTCTATTCCATACCAATCCTCTTCTTTCCCGCAAGAGGTATCAGTTGTAATATATGTAATTGGCTTAATTTCTGTTTCAATTTTACCACCAGTCTTTTGTCCTTCAAGAGGAACTATACTTGGTTTTCCAATTCTAATTGAGAAGCTATTCCTGAAACCGCCAAACCATAAGGAAATTAACTTAGCTAATTCATTAGAGAAATTAGCCATCTGTGATATTGAAACACCAGTTATTTTAATTTCATTCGTTCTTAAAAATGGAAATACTCCCTCCTCCTGTGTATATGGTTCAGGTGGACGGTATGGTTCAAAGGGTTCACTAGAGTTATATGTATTACCGCAATCGACAATTGCTTCTGGATAGATACCTTTAATTGAATTAATTAACTCTTGAAAATCAGGTCTATTATCTTCATCTAAGCTTTCAACAATAATCGATAAGTCATTGTTTATTTCTCTTATCAAAAATGGGAAAACCCATGTGTTTTTAAGTTTTCTAATATTATCTCCATCGTACCAAGATGCCCTTAATACACTTGAAGCTGATAATTCTTTTATGATTTTAACAGCGTCATAAAAATCCAAATCTAAATTGTCGTAGTTATCTAAATACTCTCTTTTAGCTTGTGGTGAAATCCTGGAATTAGTTGCAAATAATCCTTTATTATATCCAAGTTTTAACATCGCCATTGGAAGCTCTGAGACCTCTCGTGTACCACATGTAGATTTACTATTTTCATGATATTTACATTGAGTTAGATATTTAATCCCGTCAGCTGTTAACGAATGAATATCTCGCCCCCCATCACCGGGGCCATCCATAATTCTAACCTGTCTATGTCCTTTTAAGGTTAAAATATCAGCCACCAAGCGAACAAATCGTTCAGGATCTAGATTTTCAATTTTTATTAAATCATCTTTCATTCAATTGATATTTTGGCGCATTAATGGTGTTTGCGATAAAATGTTGCCCAACATTGGCATAACACCAACTCTATTCATGTTATCCTTGCTTCGTACGTAACTTTTGTTAATGTTATAATCCTAATAACGAGGATAAAATTAGGAAATCGGAGTTAATTTCAAAGTACGAACATCATCTTATCCCATAGAATTATAGTGAAAATAATATGGGTTTAGGAATAAACGCCCTATATCGACCCCATGCATAATGGGCGGAATTTTAAATATTTTTTTTATTTAGGAATATGTGCAAACGCATTAATGATGACTGCAAAGGAGTTTAAACAGGTTCAAAAAGACCATCGGTTACGAATGCAGGTAAAATCGAAATCAGGAACGAGCATTTCTCTTTTGTTGCCATATTTAACCTTCTTTTCAGTAGACCTCGTATAAAAATAACCTGACTAACTTAGTATCCAGGCGTTAACCTTGCAACACTTATTTATGGCAAGAAAGGAATCATTGAAAGTTTATGTCTTAATGGGTGTCCAATTCGGTAGTCGTACGCGCCTTGTTATGTTATAAATACAAGCCTTTGCCCTCCGGTCCCGATGGAACATGATATAAAGACTCTGACCCCTTATGTTTGGTGGTTATTGAGATAACGGTCAATGATATTTGGCGGCCGCCGGGTTCAGCACAAGTGTAAGTACCGAAAATGGTGGAATAATTAAAGGCTGGCCCGCTTTCCATGCTTTGGAATGTATGCGAATACTATGGGGTTTTGCGGTGGTGTACGGTTCATATTCAGCACGCCAAAACCGCCGCCATTCCGGCGGAATATCGGGCCCATTGTTGGCGGTGGGCTCTTTCCCGGACACTTCCAACACCTCTCCTTTTGCGGCCGGATTGTACCCTTTGATCTGAAGATTCACGGTGTATTGCCGTTTCATGCTGCGATTGACTAAGTTGATATACAACCGGCCTGTTTTGGAGTTGCGGGTGACAATTTGGGTTAGTTCCGGGACATTCGCCTCCGGCTCCATAATCCCCAGTTGCGGTACACTGTAGGTTCGGGGCGGAGTCATGCTGGATTTGATCCGGACATCCCCCGTATTTCGCGCATACAGCTTAAACACCCAATAAGGGACCTTGGGTTGCCCGTGCAAATCCACCCACCCCATAAAACTGTGATCGGTAAACTTGAAGTAATTGGCGACTTGCACTCGCGGATGCGACATGAAAACCTGCAGCATTCGCCCGATATAGACGCCTGAGCCCAGGGTTTTGACATGATCCACCCAATACGGATCGGCCCCCGGCAAAGAATACAGTGCTCCCCATTCCGTGATCGCGATACCGATATGGTGTTTCCCTTCGTAATGAGCGATAAGCTTCCCAAGCCGAGTCAGGCTCCTGTCCACCGCCTCCGGCGAAGCCCACAGGGCCGGATAAACTTGATCCACCCGTGGCTGCCTGACCTTGTAAAGCATGGGAAAATAGGCGTTGTGCACCGCAATCATGTCGATCTTGTCGGCGTCGAGGCGCAATAGCGTCTTCGTCCAGTCAGGGTACCGGGTATCCGGCCCGAAATGCGATTTCGCCACGCCGATAGCAATAACGCGAATGGACGGGTCAACCTTGCGCATCGCATCAGCAAAACGCACATATCGCCTGGCATAAACTTCAGGTGTCACTGTAATCTTTTTCTCCCCGGGATTACCCGGCAAATACAGTTCATTGCCAACTTCCCATAACTTGATGCCGATTGGCTTAACAAATCCATCCCGGGTGCGCCTGGCATTACCGGGTTGGTTGGCATACGCTACCCACGCGGCCGCCTCTTTGGCTGTGCCCGTTCCCGCATTAACTGTAATCAAGCCCTGCGAATGGGTAAGGTGCAATAGTTCAAAAAACTCCGGGCTGCCAAATGTATTGGCCGAAGATCCACTGTCCCCGGGGTGGCGGCGGATCGGGCGCAGATTTCGCGGGCCGGTACCATCGACCCAGTTGTAGTAGTCTGCAAGTATACCGCCGGGAAACCGCCAAACGGTGATTCCTTGTTTCTTTGCCAAAGTGACCAGGCGGTTGCGTAGTGCTCGATTTGGAGTGGCAAAGCCATCCCCATTGTTAAACCACTCCAGATTGCTTCCAAAAATACGGTGATCTATTTTGGATATGACCACATTGGCGTCCACCTTCAACAACAATTTTTTCGCAGCCGGTACCACAGGGTATTGGGCCGGTGCGTTAACCGGAAAAGACGTGTCACTCACTGTTCCGGCGAAACAACCCAGGCTTAACGTTGTCGTGGTGATCAGGATGCCGAACAAAAGCCGGCGTTTCCAACGAGCAGAAAGTTTCATAAATCTATGGAATTTAGTTTGCATGAGGGAGCCTCTCCGCCGGGCAATTTATTTCGCCTATGAGTGTCCTGAGTAATCTGAATTGCCTGGACGCATCCGGGAGTCCGATATTGGCCGGGCGCGGCCTGTCAGATCGCCAGCACCACCGGTCATTATAAGCGGCTGCTTTTATCTATAATGCGCATTCGTGCCAGCTCATGTAATCTAACACCGATTGAAATTCGTCATTTATTCATTTTTTGATTTACGTTTAAGGACCCTGCCTTTAATGGGCGTTTTGGAATATAATTTAGAAGTAAAACCGAAAAATCCGAACGGAAATGTAAAAAGGCCGGGCATAACAGGTACAATTGATACGACTGGTTACAGGGAGGCTCAATCGTATCGTATTACCCTGTTTTAATGACGTCCATTATTGTCGTAGGTAGTTTATATTATCTTTTTAGGCTGAATTCAAAAACGTCGGGCCTTGAATAGTGGCCAACCGCATCAAACATGCGCTTAGCAGCAATGATTTGGTTAAGATCAATATCAGCATATAAAAGGCCTTCTTCTGCCTCCAGAGCCCCCGCCAAAATTTGTCCGTTTGGAGCTATGATACAGCTGTTGCCAACATTTATCCATTCCTTGTCCTTCGGATAAAGTTTTTTAAACATATACTCATCAGGAATATCATTTATTCTTAATGCCATGCACGTGCTGATAATAAATAACCCACCTTCTCTTGCAATATATTGCATAGATTGAAGCCAGTTCGGACTTTTATCCCAGGTTGGGGCAGCTAATATTTGTGCTCCGCTTTCATAAATGGCATTTCGTGCTAATGGCATAAAGTTTTCCCAGCAGATCAGCCCGGCTATTTTCCCGGCATTCGTGTCATACGAGGTTAAATTACTGCCATCTCCTTGTGACCATATGAGGCGCTCACCTCCGGTAGGGATAAGTTTACGATGCTTACCTAATATTGTACCTTGCTCGTTAATGAATAGCAGGCTGTTGAAGAGACTGGCATTACTGGTTTCAGAATTACGCTCGTTCATCCCCATTACGACGTTTATTCCGGCTGTCTTTGCGGCTTTACAAAGCTTATCGGTAGATTCATCAGGAACTGAGACAGCATTTTCGACAAGTTTTATATAGAGTTTATTTAAGTCGGTTCCTTTACTGTTTGGAATGAGCCAAATCCAGTCAGGATATCCTGATATAAAAGCTTCAGGAAAAACAATTAATTTGGCTCCTTTTTTAGCAGCCTCTTTTATTGCATTACAGGCTTTTTCTATCGTTTTTTCTTTGTTTAGAAAAACCGGGGATAGTTGGGCAGCAGCCACTTTTATCAGGTTATGCTTACTTTCGCTCATAAGCTTTATTCATGTTACACCGGAAAAAACTCGGAAAAAAAGAAGAAATCGGTACACGTATCAAAATACGAACATCGTGTTACCCTAAAAAAAATTATAGTGAAAATACGGCAGGAATAAAATTAAAATAGCCCTATAAAATCCGTTAATGAGTGCTTTTTAGGCCACAAGCCCATGTTATTTTACCTGAACAGAATCGACGAGAATGGACCAGTCAGGTTGATGTACATTAATTAAAAAAGTTCCTTTTTGTTGCTGCCAGCACCTTATATGAAGTTCCATCCAGATAAACCATTACTGCCGGACAGGCATTTGATGAATTTACTTTTCCCCAGACCGTCAGGTCAATTTGATGAGGATTATTAATGGCCTTGATTTGAGATAACGAATGACAACCGCCCACGCCAACTACACCATAGAAATGCATTGTAAATATATCTCCGACAGTAACGGGTGAAGGAAACTGCAGACTATTTACTTTCACTTTATATAATACGGGTGTTGTCTTGAATCCTGTGGAAGGTGAGCAAGCAGTTGTCAGACAACCAAATTAATTATTTGTAATTACTAGAATTTCAATGACTTATGCCTCCATGAGCAATACACATTGGTAATTTAGCCTTACGAGGATTAGACATAATTAGAATCTCCAAATAACTTATCTATAATCGTAAGTTATACGTAAGTTAATTCACATGGTTAATACTTAATGTCTGTTTTTTGAGATAGGAGTATTTGCCGCAAAGGGAGGGACTAATACTTATTTTTATGAGTGATATTTACTGCTCTTGTGGCAATGAACATTCGGTGGCGGGGAATTCCAACATCAGGAAATTCTGAATCACAATCAGTAATTATTATATATAAATGGTGTGTATATAAAATTATCAATCGTATATGGAAATAAATTATTCATTAAATGATTATATGTATAAAGTTTTTAATTACTCAAAAGGCAGATACAGACGATACAGAGTAAATAAAGTATTAAAAATAAGGAATGGGCTGCCAGGTAATTTTGATGATAGTATAGTCAAAAAAATTTGTTATGATCACTTTCAAAGTGAAGTTATTTCTATAAAATTTCAAAAGTTGTCAGGATGGAAAAAGACAGGTACATATCGCCTGTTTATCACTCTGAAGAATACGCAGAGGAAACAATTAATTTATAGACATTGCGGCTATAATTATGATGATTTTCCGGCTTTGAAAGGATATCCCATAAAACTTGGTCCTGTTGAGTTTGTTATTGGAAATGTTACCAATCAAAGCATTAACGACTTCCTGCCCACCACACTTTGGTCAAATCATGATAAGAATGATGTGTATCGTTATCTTATTGAAGACTTATCTATAAGTGGTTACAAAACTAAATCAGCGTTAGATGAGTCTATCGTACATTATCTGATATCACTAAACCAGGCTCTGAACAATTCAGATTTAGATAAAAACATTTTTCCTAAATACGATGAGAATTACTCTCAGAATTTAATAGCTTATATAAGTGCATTATGGGAAAAAAGTTGGGGTGAAAAATATAATTTACCTTATCAAAAGTTCAGGAAAATTTCTGAAGTATATCTTGAAATTGCCTCCCATGAGAAAAGATCGAATCTAATTCACGGGGATTTCAATGGATCAAACATCCTATTTAAAAATAAAGACGGCCGAAATTTATTGAAGATTGTTGACTGGGAGTGGGCCGGGTTAGGAATTATTCATTCTGATTTAGCAGCCTATTATAAAAATGCGAATAATCCCTATCTAAATGCCAGTTTAAATGAGTTAGCAAAGCTTCAGCCATTGGAATCGTATGAATATCATTACAAATGGATGTATTGGGCATTAATAGACAGAGCATTTTTAGATATGTCATATATGATTGCGCAAAGAAAAAGGGCAATAAAATACAGCACCTTTAATATTGATGCATTTATTAATGAATCTGCAATAAATTTAAGCGATGCCTATGCTAAAATTCAAAATGTCTTTGACATAGTTTAAATACGCGATTATTCATAAATAAAAGATGGTTAATCCCGTCACCGGTAGGAATTTTAAAAGCGGGGATTCCCTGCAAGTTCAGAGTTACAATGAAAATACCGGCGAGCGGAAAGATGAGGCATGGCGTACCTAAAAGAAAGTTCAATTTGTGTTTGTTAGGAATGGAATTTCGTTTATATCATTGAATTAAAAACCTAAATGACACTTTATTAAATAATTTATTACGAGCAGGGATAGTAAATAAAAAGCCTGTAAAAGAGGGTTCCTGTTTTTATTATGTGAAAATAATTTGTGCCCCAGCTGATTTCTCATAAAATTCACCAACCGATATGATATCATCCATCTGTTCACAAAAATCATCCTTTGTGAGGTGAAACATATCGACGGTGGCTTTACAAGCATACATATCGGCACCAGTATCATGGATCATCTCGATAAACTCCCTGACAGGCGGAATATCCAGTATTTCCATTTCTTTTTTCATTTTGCTCGTGGCAAAAGAAGACATTCCAGGCAAACCACCGATCATAGTCGGGATATGCATAGCCGGGTTGCCAACAGTAGCCACTTTTAAATGGTCCATGCGCTTATCTATAATGGCATCCAACCCGAAAAAAGTAAAAAAAACGGTAACTTCAATACCTTCCATTCGGGCTCCGTTCGCCATGATGAGTCCGGGGTAAACCCCTTCCAATGATCCTTTTGATATAACGATTGATACCTTTTCGATGGGTTCTGCTTGATGATTATCAGACATGAAGGTCTCTCCTTAATTTTTAGATACAACCTTTGGGTTTAGGGATACCGGCAATACGTGCCGCTTTTTTGGCAGGCCCTTTCGGAAATAGTTGATAGAGTTCCTTAATAGGAACACCACTTTCTTTTGTCAATCTACGAATCGTAGGTCCATCACCTTTCTCTTCATATTCTTTTCTCATAAAACCGATGACAGCCCAGTGACGATCTGTCAATTCATCAATATCTTCTTCTTTTGCCAGTTCTTTGGCTATGTCTTCGTTCCAGTCTTTGTAGTTGACAAGATAACCATCCGCATCAAGCTCTAACTGTTTTCCTAAAATTTCAACGCTTGGCATAATATTCTCCTCAATTAATTCTTTGAAATATTCAATGAGTGTTACAATTTTTTGCTCTTTTGATCTGAAATATTCTTTACAAATCTTGCAATGATAGCCAATGACCGCTTCATTTCCTGCGAATTTAACTCCCTGAGTAAAGAAATGAGTGATATTTTATCCGGTACACTTAAATCTGATTTTTTTGCTGTTTCAATTATATTCACCAGGTTAATGCCAACCTTTTGTATATCATCCGGTTCTATCGTAGTGACAATTTTATCCAACACAACAGATAAATCGTGCATAAAACGGAAATATCCTTTGCGTTCAAATTCGCCGAGCCGGTTCATAAGATCGATGGCCAGCTCCCTTGTAAGGGGTGCAGAGTCATTAAAAAAGTCCATCGTACTCTCCAGCTTTTGGAATAACTGTGTCAGATTATTGATGTTTCTCAGCAATAGTTTACCCAGAAACAGCACGTCACCTGTATCCATATAATCGTGAACCTGTTCCAGTTCTTCTACCGTTGACTGATAAACTCCTTTACCAACCCGAACCAGATCATCCTGCAGATCTTCCATTGATCGGCGACGACGGCGTTGCAATTCAATTTCTTCCAGAACGATATCCAATTTATTATTGATGGAATCTATCTGTTTCTGCATTTCATTTACCGGCACATCATATAATTCATTATCCATATTACATCCTCTTTCCTGCCATGGACATGTGTGATTCAATCGGAAGTTCCTTACCTCGTAACAATGAATTCCAATACATCCAGCGAAACATTACTTTTCCATAGTGATTCATCTTCGTTTCCTCTAGAAGAGAAAATGGTCCAACACCCGGCAACGGAAATTTACCCGGAAGGGGTTCTGTATCGTAGTTGAAATCAATTAAAACACCTTTCCCGAAACCAGACTCAATAAAGCAGTTAGCATGACCGTCAAAAGATTCTGTCGGTTCTCTGCCTTCTATAACATTCAGAAAATTCTCAAACAGAATATCCGATTCAAAATGTACAACTGAACCAGCTTTTGAACTTGGAAGGTTCGTGGCATCACCAATTACGAATATATTATCGTAATTATCAGCCTGAAGCGTATGTTTATTGGTCGGGATGAAATTTAATTCATCACCCATGTCACTTCGTGCAATCGCTTCATCGCCCATATTGGTTGGTATCGTAATTAATACATCAAATGGTACTTCCCGTTCATCCCAGGAGATAATTTTCTTTTCATCATTATCAACTCTTCCTGTACTGAAGTCTGTTGACAATTGAATATTTTTTTTATCCAGCATATCTCCGAGTTTTTCTGAGGCCTTTGGTTTAGTGAACGCACCCGGAAGCGGAGTGACAAAATGCAGATCCACTTTATCACGTATTCCTTTTTCTGTAAAGTACCAGTCTGCCAGAAATATAAATTCAAGGGGGGCCACCGGACACTTTATTGGCATTTCGCTTATATTGAGAACCAGTTTTCCACCTTCCCAATTCTTAAAGAAATCAGCCAAAGCCAAAGCGCCTTCAATAGTATAAAAATCGAAGATTTCCTTATACCATAGTTTATCTTTCATACCTTCTGTTTCTTCTGGATGAATTTTTGTACCGGTGGCAATTATCAGATAATCATAGGAAAGTACTTTATTGTTGGCCAGCAGAACACGATTGTTCTCTGGTTCAATCTTATCAATAGATGAGATGATCACATTGGTCCCCGAAGGGAAAAAATCACGTTTAGGTTTGATTACGTCTTTTTTATTATAGATGCCAAATGGAATAAATAAAAAGCCGGGTTGATAGTAATGAGTTTCATACTGGTCTATGATTGTAATTTGCCATTCATTTTTATCCAGTACGGCACTCAATTTGTTTAACATCATGGTCCCAGCAGTTCCGGCACCGAGAATGACCAGCTTCTTCATAATTATCCCTATTTAATTTTTATATCATGCTCACCTGTCTTCAAATTTTCATGACATTTCCATTTTTGTAAAAGAACAATCAATTATTTCATTCCAGTTTAAAAGGGTTTATAAGACTATAATAAACGAATAATCCTTAAATAAATTATAAACTTATGTTTTTATAATTATAGGTACTTACTCGAAGATAATTTTGAGAATAACTGCTATTAAGTACTTATACCTTTTATAGTTTTACAAATGAGTAACCATCATTTAAGCTCTTATCATTACATTTTTTATATAAATTCATTTCTAACACTTTGATTAAAATTGGTTTGTTTCCCAAATGAAAGATCATAGAGGATCCGTTTATTTGTAAGGAAATCCCGCAAATCCCGATCATACAAATATGACTGAACTAGTAATAGAACTATTCGAACGTTTATTGAATCGTAAATTATCTATTGAGCGGTTTGTTATACTGGTAAGTGATTTTGTGAGTTATCCGGAACATTCAAAAACGGCGATGAATCTGGCTTCTATAAAACCATTGTTATTGATGGTTTTCACAATGATATCGCATTCATTACTAAGGTATGTTGGACCTATTCCCGGTTTTTCTGAAAGGATTTCGTAGCACCTGCGCTGTGTTCCGAGGTACGATTTTTCCTTGGATTCGCCCAGGGTATCCTGATCCTGCATGGAGGTGGTTTTCCAGCTAACATCGTATCCGAAGTTGCAATGATCATCCATCCCACGACTGGCGGAGCATGAACGCGTTAGATAAGTTAGTAGCCTGCATACATAAAAGTCCCGCAAGACGCGGGACCTTTATTTAAAAAACGTCCTCAGTTTGAGAGTAATCAACCTCGAATAATTTTATTCGATTTCCAATACTGGTTCATCTACCGGTTCGCTTAGGTGGGCTTTCACTTTTTCAACAGGAAGCCGGAACTTAACCGCTATCCATGCGACGAAGATAGAAAATATAGCCAGTACAATCACGTCCCATCCAACGCCAATCACACCGATATTGCCTGCGTGTTTCGAAAGAGCAGGATAGGAACCGAGCCAGCTAATCACAAACAATCCTGCCAGCCATACGATAGCCCAGATACCGGAGCGAAATTCAATATCGGGGGTTTTGTGTTTATTAACTGTTTCATGGATTATCAATATGACGTAACCGATGAGCACGGCAATCATCAATTTCCAGATGGTGGTCCAGCCAGACCAGAACACGACCAGGTTGGCCGCTAAAAATCCGAGAAAAGCTATGATTTTAACTAATGGCAGACGAAATGGGCGTTCCTGATCGGGAAGTTGATGTCTTAAAGCTAACAGGGCTAATGGCCCCGAACCAAAGGATAGTACTGTTGCAGAAGTAACGAAACCGACAATTTTCTTCCATCCCGGGAACGGCAGAAAAAAGATGGTCCCGGCAACGAAAGTAAGAATCACGCTGACCCATGGAACTCCGTGTTTATTCACTTTTGCCAGTGAGTGAGGAGCGTTTTTATTGCGTCCCATAGCGTAAGATATACGCGAGGTTACCGTCGTATAAATTAAAGCGGTATCGGCCGGGGAGATAAAAGCATCAATATATAATAGTACCGCCAGCCAGGTCAATCCGATAGCACCGGCAATGGCAGCCAATGGCCCGAAGGTTGCCGCAACGTCGTTAAACCCACCGGTAAAAGTTGTGCCAATGTTAGCCCATCCGTGTGCAAGGGCATGAACCGGCAAAGCCCCGATGAAAGCAACCTGTAAAGCGATGTAGAGAACGGCAGTCAGGAGCACTGAACCGATAATAGCAATGGGGACGTTTCTCTGGGGGTTGTGGGTTTCGCCCGCCAGTTCAACTCCCTGCCTGAATCCGAGATACGAAAACACGATTCCGGCTGTGGCGATAGAAGAAAATACTCCTTGCCAGCCGGATGGTAAGAATCCGCCGGCCGTGGCATCATCGAAGTGAGCACCGTGGAAAACGGTAAAAAGAAATGCCACAATAACCAGGGTGATGATACCCAGTTTCCACCATACGAGAGCATTATTCAGTTTAGAGAACCAGCGGATACCAATCACGTTTACCAGGCTGAATACGCCCATTAAAATAATGGCAACAACAAAACCGGGGCCGGTAAGAATAGGATCTCCGTACTTGTCAAGATGCTGCAGCCATGGTATGTAATTGTTTGCATATTGCAAGGCTGCCATTACTTCGATAGAGGTGGTAGAAGCAGCGGCAATCCAGGTAATCCATCCGAAAGTATAGCTGGTAAAAGAACCGAAGGCAAAATGTGGAAAACGCACGACTCCACCCGAGACGGGAAACATAGTTCCCAGTTCAGCATAGCTGAGCCCGATAAATACGATCATAACCCCGCCGATGGCCCAGGCGATGATGGAAGCCGGCCCGGCGATTTCGGCAGCAGTAAGCGCCCCAAACAGCCATCCTGAACCAATGATTGAGCCGACGGCGGCAAATAACAGGCCGATGATACCCAAATCACGACGTAGTCGAGTATCACCTGAATGTTTTAAGTTGTTGGAATTATTTTGCATAGTATTTTCTATTTTGTATTGCCGGATAGACTGGACAAAGATTGCAACTGGTAAGCTGATATAAAACCCTGATTGAAAATCAGGCCTTGCCCAACTTATTTTGATTTCAGCTAAAAGATTTCAGTTTTAATAATTGCCAAGTAAATAATGCGGCTCTGTATATTATTCCAGGCCGATAATTTATAAATATCTGATCCAGTAATTATTCAATGGTAACCTCACTAATCGTTCGTTCATTTTAACCTTCTGTCCATCATATGCAGGTACAACCAAAAAGGAAATAATAAATCGCTGAACATGAAGACAGGCAGTTATGTATTCTGAAACGACACGGTCATCAAATTTATTGAATAGGGCGGGAAGACTCAATTGAGTGTGGGAAGGGTAAGGATGATATTTATGTCAGGACTCTGTAAGGCGGGGTTGCTAAACAAAATATTACATATAGTTACATATTCCGGAAGGATATCGATGGCATAAATGTCTGAATGGGACATTAAAGTGGTTAATCTTAGCCGCTGAAAAAGAAAAGAAATTGCTGCGACGCACCATAAAATACATAGCAGCAACTCATGTTTTTTAATTTATACTGCTTTGTTTTGTGGGAATGAAAACCAAAATCAATCGAATCAAAAGGGTTATCACGAAAACAAAGAGTCCGTACATTGGAGCGATCATTGAGACTTTGAATCCGCCGAAAATGATGGCCGGAGATACATCGCCCGCCTGTTGTATGGCTATCAGGGCCTGGTAAATACCGATAGTCTGGCCCAGGATTCCGAGCATAAAAGCCAGGCTACCTGCAATAAGAATACTGTTAGGTGAAAATCGAGTATTCAGATTTCCTGTTATCGTGTCGGCGAATACTTTGATTGTCAGGCCGAGTGCTGTTATGGCAGCAAGGCTAACAAGTGTCATAAAAAGCCAGCCACCCTCATAAAATAACTTAAACATAAAGTATCTCCATTTGATTAATAATTACACTTAAACATATGCCGGCCAGTCAAAACAAAAAACGATTTGTAGATAAACACCCGCTGAATGTCGACGAATGTCAGAATATTATAAAAGAGAATATTTTGTGGATGATTCGTTCATTCATCGACAATTACCCTTCTTTCGTCGATTTACGTTAGTAATTTTATACCCTTGTATATATTATAAAGTAAAGAGTTTTTGAGCAACGAGATCATGAAATAATACGGGCAGCCTTTGGGGGCATCTATACAACACGATAAAACCATCCGGACCGGTTTTCAGCATAGCCTTTTCTGGCTGATAGTTGGCCTGTTGATGATAATGATATTCGGTCCCACCTCGGGGGATAATGGCTATTTGCAAAGTCTCGTTTTTGTATCCTTGTTGTTACCGGTTTTGGCTGGTGCGACGTATCTCATAATCTTCTCGCTGGTACCAAAGTTCCTGCTTCAGCGCCGATTCGTATTATTCGGTTTGTACACGGCTTATACGTTTATCGCGGCCACTTGGATCGCGGAAATGATTGTCATGGGGATGCTTATGCTGATTTACGAAAACCAGCTGCAGAAGATCAATCCCCGGATTCATGATGTGGGATACCTGATGGGAACGATGTTCCTGGTGATACTTCCGGCTATTGCTATTCATATCACGAGACAATGGTATTGGGAACGTGAGGTTAATGCCCGCCTGAAACAGGAAAAGCTGGAGCTGGAACTGCATGCGCGGCAAAAGGAACTCGATTACCTCCGTGAACAGATGCATCCCCATTTTTTGTTCAATGCGCTCAATAACCTGTATGGACTGACACTGGAAAAATCGGATGATGCACCCGGTCTGGTGCTGCGGCTATCCGAATTGCTCGATTACATCCTTTACCGAAGTGATACAGAAAGAGTGCCCGTTTCCGATGAAATCCGGCATCTGAATAACTACCTCGAAGTTCAGAAAATTCGTTGCGGTGATCGTTTGAACTTATCGCTGGATATTGAATCAGGCATGGAGGATTATGCGGTGGCACCGATGTTGTTTTTGCCTTTCCTGGAGAATAGTTTTAAGCACGGTGTGTCTGCGTCATCGGGAAAAAGTTACGTGTCGATAAGAATGTTTGTAAAGGATGCACACCTTCATTTTGAAATTGCCAATTCCATTCCCGATGCGAAACACAGGAAACCTGGCCATGGCGTTGGCCTGGCTAATGTAAAGAAACGGCTGCAACTGCTGTATGGCGACCGGTATCATTTGAATACCGAAGAAACGGATAATAAATATAGTGTAGTCTTGTCTATTCCTTTGGAGGATTTTGTAAGATGAATAAATGGAAATGCATGATTGTTGATGATGAACCGGTGGCTATCCGGGTCCTTCGGCAGCATCTGGATAAACTCAGTAATTACGAGGTTGTCAGGACCGATACGAATGCCCTGCAGTCATTTGAATATCTTGGACAAAATGATGTTGATTTGTTGTTTCTTGATATAGAGATGCCGGAACTTAATGGACTGGATTTGTTTCGTTCTTTGAAAAATCCTCCGGGATTGATTCTCGTAACGGCCCATCGTGATTACGCTGTGGAAGGTTTCGAGGTAAATGCGATCGATTACCTGATGAAACCGGTTTCGTTTTCACGGCTGCTGG
This sequence comes from uncultured bacterium, assembly GCA_963783355.1. Taxonomy (GTDB): domain Bacteria; phylum Bacteroidota; class Rhodothermia; order Balneolales; family DATFMH01; genus CAWANF01. The sequence continues at coordinate 271,547 of CAWANF010000007.1, read as the reverse complement.
AAGCTCTCCAGCGTTTTGAATTTCAATATGTTGATTCCGTAAATCCTGAGACTCATCTTAAAAAATATCTCTTTGTAACCGTTGATCGTATAAAAAAGAAAATCGATCCGGAGGATATTATTTATATTGAGGGCTTGAAAGATTATGTCCAAATACATACACCGTCAGAAAAAATTATCACCAGGGAGACGATGAACGATATGGAATCTCAGCTTTCCCAAATGTTGTTTTTGAGGATTCACCGTTCGTTCATCATAAATATTGATAAAATAAGGACGGTCAGTTATGATGAAATCAGGGTTGGGAACGACACCTTGCCAGTTGGCCGTACCTACCGGAGCCGGGTAATGCGTCGGTTGAACATCGAATAATGATTGTGTGCAATGATATCTGCTACGATTTTCAGTTATTCCGGGCTGAGTCTATCCGGTCGATGAGTTCGGTTACCGTGGGATTTTTGGAAAAAGGATTAAACCGGAAAGGAAGAATAAAAGTCAAATCTTTGCCAATGGGTCCATCATTGTTTGTTTTAATGGCAACCCGTTCGGGAGAACTCATCCTGGTGTGTACGATATTCACTATGTCTTTTAAGTCGACCCGTTGTTCGTTTTTCCCCTTTTTAAATAGCAGGCTGTCCCCATCATCGTAAACTTCATCTACCAGGCTCCAAAAAATTTTCTTGAACAGACTGTAACTGAATACGGCAAGAACCGCCGGGATAAGCAGATAGGTCCCTGATTTCAATTCGTACCCCGAAACGAGGTCGATGGCAAAAAAAGCAGCAAGAAAACCGAACCAAATAATGGGGAAGATTTTTTTATAGTATAGAGTGGAACCGGATATTTTCTTCATGTTCATTCAAACAGCTAAAGGCATAGGTTAATGGTGTTCATCGGCCATAAATATGACAAAATATATCCGGAAAAACGAATAATGTCTCATAAATAAACAGTGGAGTATCGTCTAAAAATGCTTTTTAGCTACGATTTCTTGTTCAAAATGGGTAAATCCTTTTTCCGGAATGATCGGTAAGAGCCGCGAATCTTCTAACGCCGCATTCCGGTGCCCTGCTATTTTTAAATATTCTTCACTTCCGGCAAAATTCATAAAAGCTGAAACACTTTTATAACGAACCAAAAGAATTTCATCCCATTTTTCATCCTCCGGACCAATTAAAAAACTTCCGCCAAATCCCCGGAGAATAATTTCACTTCCGGCTTTTTTCAGCAGCGGTGTTACTTCATCCATATATTTTTGAAAAGCATCTTTACCTGATACAGGTGAAGAAGGTGATAATGCCGGTGTTTTTTGATAATCGGCAACCTTTTTAAACCGGAGCAAATTAAGCATGACTAACTCACCCTTTATTTGACGCATAAAGAATTCTTTGCCGGCTTCCGGAGTGGAATCCAGATAATTTTTTTTCATGGTAGCTATGTAATGTAAGTAGTTTTAAAAATGTAAATCCCCACAGTCATTACCCGGTGTTGTCATACACTGAATCCCAATAGATAATGGGATATTACCTTATAAATAGGGTATTGAAAATATATACAAAGCTAAAAAAAAATTCACTTTATTTTCAAAAAAAGGAAACGGTAATATAAGCAGTGTTATTTGGGCGTTTTCGATAATTTTGACATGGCTAATAACTCCGAAACTTCAAGTGATCCACCGATTTCAAGAAAAGGACAATCTTTACAGATCGATATAGCCGTTTCCATTGAATCTGTTTCAATGATAGTGTAACCGGACATTTTAGTTATTCCGCCGTTGGTAATGGTACCATCCGGATTGATGGTGTTTATGTTTTTGATTGGATTTGCCGGGCTTACAGCAGAATCCCCCAACGATGTTAACCAGTCCATGTATTTTGAAAAATGTTGCTTTTCTTCCTGAGGATCTGAAGGTTGGTCGCCACCCAGGTAAACAATGAGATATTGAGGCATTTGCATTTCTCCTGTGCTAAAAAGTTACATTTGCTCTCTTTGATAAACCAATACAGCCTTAATTTACAGAATACTTATATTTTAATAAATATTAAAAGTTATAACGAGAAATCCGAATCTGTGCATGCCATTGCCAGGCGAAAAAGCGTTTGTTTATCTTGACATAATATATATGTAAAAGTCCGGGGATTGCCTTAAATCGAGGCTCTCGTTCCCTGGCATTTTTAATCAATTCTTCTTCAGAAAGATTCGCATAACCTGATGATTTATAGATTCATAATGATGAATTTTCCCCGTTAACAATTCAGATCAGCCCAATTAAGTTATTAAAAATAAAATGGATATATCGAGCTTAAAATTAATAAATACGTATTTTCGGGCCTAATAAGGGCCTTCTTCAGCGGATGCACGATTTAAAAGCCACTGGAAAAGCAAGGTTAGTTTTCATTTTCGGGTTCATCTGTTTCTATCTCATACCAATTAATCCTTCGCGTCATATACATCACAATTGCTAGTATTATTAACAATCCAATACTGCCCATTATGAGTGCATAATCTTCTAGCTGAAGAACAATAAACAGGTAGGAATAAAGGAGTGCTAATATTCCCAGGATCGTCAGAGCAAAACGTGAATCCGATATAATGGCTTTTGCATAACCCGAGATTATAAGAGTGACAGATGACGCGGCCAAAATGTAGGCATAATTGAAATGCATATATTCGGAGAGTGACAATACCAGTGTGTAAAATATCAGGATCGCCATCCCGATAAGGATATATTGTATAGGATGAATTCTTTGTTTGTTGATTATTTCAGCAAAGAAAAAGGCGGCGAACGTGAAAGCGAGGAACAAAATCGAATATTTTGCAAGCCTCATTGATTTTTGATAAACATCTGCCGTCTGTATTAATTTTACACCGAAAGCTGATGGAGCAACTTTGTATTGAGCACCTTCCCAGAATTGCGGATAATTCCTGTTTAAATGCAGGATCTTCCAGTCTGCCGAAAATCCGTTCTTCGTCACTTTGCGATTGACCGGTAAGAAAGCACCGTTGAAACTCGGTGAAGGCCAATCCGAACTAATTTTGACAGTGTTGGATTCACCAGCGGGGATAAATTTTATTTGTTCACTGCCATTTAAATTCAAATCGAAGGAAAAAGAGTTGTCTTCATTGGGTATTAAGGGTTTGATAAGCGTGCTGACCCCGGCCGCGGCTAGATCAGTTGTCTTCAGACCCGGATTGGCATCGTAGTCAGACCTATTGAAAGAGATGATGATTTTATTCTGAATACCGCGCATGTCTGTGATCCCCAGCGAAAGGTATGCTTTGTTCCACATAATGTTGTTGGGATCGATGTTCAGTTGATTCGTTGGCGGGAGTTTGAAGTTTCCCCTGAATATGAGTTTGGTACTATATAATATCGCTTCGAAGAGGCTTCTGTAGCGGACTTCCGGTGTTATCTCGCCCGTTATATCCAGTGTTTCAGGCAGGATATGGAGGTAGCTCAGATTAAATTGTGTTTTCCCGTCACTGTCCTTGAAATATGTTTTAAAAGGAATGGTTAGAAAAGGTCCGGTTATGGTTTGGCTGTCGCCCCATTTCTGGCTGATTTCCTTAACTACAGAATCGCGTCGAAGTTGTCTTTCCCGTATCAGGTTTTGGATCAGGGCGGCCGGTATGAGCAGCAGTAAAATCAAAATACCAACAGAAATTATTTTCAAGGTGATTGATCTCTTTATATAATTTGCTGTTTTTTTAAAAATATCCTGATTGTTTGTCATATGCACTCCTGGATTTTTCAGGTGGTTGATAAGTGAGTGTTGTTGTAGTATAAATTTTTAGTTAAATCAATATTCAGCGGGCTCGTTTTAAGGAACAGGTACGATTTTTTCCATCAAAAAATTTTTTAAAACCATACCCCGAATAGTCACATGTTGATTTTTAACAATGCTGAAACCACAATGCTCAAAAAATGATTTTGCCGTTACGCTCACATGGGCATAGAACCGGTTAATGTTTTTTCTCTTGCCTTCATTGAAAAGAGTTTGCATTAATGTTTTCCCGATACCCTCACCCTGATATTGCCAATGGCAATAAAAGTGATTAATAAATCCGTCATCCTGAATATCCGCATAACCAACGATTTTATTATCGATTAATGCCACAAAAGGAGATAAGGAACGAATACGATTTGTCCAGTCATCTATATTATAATCTCCTGGTGCCCAAGCATTAACCTGTTCTTTTGAATAATCTTTGATATTCACGTTATGTATGGTATTAAAAAAAAGCTCATGCAATACCGGTTCTTCACCCGGTTGAAATCTTCGAATGATTATCATAACGCCTCTTGATTATTGAGAACGGAACACTGCTTAGTCATAAGACTAAATTTAGAAGTAAAACAATATAATCCGAATACTGTGGAGCTTATCATAAGAAATTGGGATATAGAGTTATAATGCTGATGTATCGGCTGCATAACAACAGTTTCAATTTGTAGTTCAGAACAACAATTGTTTAAAAGTACTTTGAAGTACAAAGTAAAAGCATAAAAAAAGGCGCCCGTACCGTTCCTTCCATTGGAGATTCAATAAAAGATGATTAATGCATATATAGAGCAGGATATTTTCATGATTTCTATTTCTGTGCTTTAATTATTTGTTCCAATATTTTAAGATGTTTATCGAATGCTTTTTTCCCTTCGTCAGTGATGTAATATTTCGTATTGGGTTTTCTGTCAATAAAAGATTTCTTAACCCCGATAAATCCTTCTTTTTCCAGGGTCTTGATATGGGTTGCAAGATTGCCATCCGTTACATCAAGGTATTCCTTCAGGGAATTGAAATCGAGCATGTCGTTTACGGTAAGAACCGACATAATGCCCAGCCTGATCCGGCTCTCGAATGCTTTATATAAACCATCGATAGATACTTTCTTCACTGCTCGTACCTGAAATACAAGTAAATACCATAAATGATATGGACAAACCCAAAACCTATTGCCCAAATAAGCAGACTATATTCGATATAATAGGTGCTTACTAATCCTAATCCTATCTGGATCAGGCCTAAAAACTTAACATCGTCATAGGTGAATTTGCTGGCATTATATAAGGCAATGCCGTAAAAAACCAAAGTTAAAGGCGCAATTAACCCGATAACCTGTTTTGAAAGTAATATTAATATTAAAATTCCGCCCGTTACCAAAGGAACCGCCATATTAATTAATAGTCGTCTTGAAGTTGAATTCCAGACCTTTTCTTCCTTCTTATTGGCTTTTTTAAAAGATAAAAAAACGGCCGTGCCTACAGCCAGAATCAATACTATGATGGCTAAAAAGACAACTTTTGGTAAATCAGATGGGAAAAGGATGGATTGAATGCGGTTATTAACAACGTGATCGGGATTAAAATGGAAAAAATAATAGGCAATCCCGGCTCCTGCCAATGCATAAACGCCAGCCATAACTCCGGCCAGGCCCGATAGGGACAAAAACTTTGTGGAGCGCTCCATCATAGAGCGAATTTCAGCTAAATCCTGAATATAATCCTGTTCTTTTTTCATACAAAGTACTTTTTATCTCAAAGTATAATAAAAAATATAATTACTCAAGTCCGGCCGGAATTATTTTTTATTGCGTTGAGTACAGTGATGCATCCTTCGCGTTTAGATTGGCTTTGTTCTGTTCATTAACCATGGGCTGTCCGGTTTCATGTATTTTTCCCATTATGGGGCTATTTCTGTGAACCTCTCTGTGTTGGCATGCAGTTTAAGTCTAATTTTTCAATAAGGTATCGTCCTAAATCAATAGATGAAGTCAAGCGCCGCCATGCCATTAAATTTGATAAAAGCAGTTTTCATCACACCATTATGTCTTTCAAATCAATTAAAAGAAAGCCTGAATTCCATGGGTGAAAGCTTGGTTTTTCTTTTGAATAGTTTGCTGAACGATTGTGAATGTTCAAAGCCTAATTCGTAGGCAATTTCGCTGACAGACAAATCAGTAGTTGATAGCTTTTCTTTCGCCTTCTCAATCAATTTATTATGGATGTGCTGTTGGGTGCTTTGCCCGGTTAACACATTGAGCAGGGAACTTAAATAGTTAGGTGATACATTTAATTCCGCGGCAACATACTGAACAGTTGGTAAACCTTTTTCGATGGCATCGCTGTTAAAATAATCATTAAGAATCCCTTCCAGTCGATCAAGGATTTGATGATTGGTGATTTTTCGGGTGATGAACTGGCGATGGTAAAACCGGTCGGAATAATTCAGCAATACTTCAAGCTGGGAAATAATGATATCCTGGCTAAATTTATCGATATTTGAATGGTACTCATGCTGAATGCTTTGCATAATGCCAATGATAGTCTCTTCTTCCTTCTCCGAAAGAAACAATGCCTCATTCACCGCATAGTCGAAGTACTCGTATTGCCTGATAGTTTTGATCAGAGATGTGTTCCAGAAAAAATCAGGATGGATGAGCAACATCCATCCTATTTGCTGATGCTTTTCATCGTTGTCAGGTTCAATTCTCAGGACTTGATTGGGCGACATAAAGTACATTACCCCTTCATCGAAATCGAATTTCTGCTGACCGTATCTGAATTTGGCATTACAGTTTCTTTTCAATCCGATGGAATAAAAATCGTAAACCAGACTTACCGGTTTAGTGCCGAGCCTGTGTGTAACGGTTTCAAGATTTATCACACTGATTAACGGATGCTCCGGTATCGGCAAGCTTCTGAACCGGTGGAATTCGCTTATGGTTTTAATTCTGATAACCTGGTTGTTGTTCATTGTATATGGATACGGTTCGTGTTTAACATTAAATGATTATCCAGAATTGCTACACATACATTAATTGCCACGGATACACAAAGTATCACGGAATATTTCTACTGTGGATTTCCGTGCCTCCGTGGCAATAAAAAAAGAAGTGGAGTGATTTCTGATAGTCATTGTTATAATCACCAGGGTATTTCCTTTTCCCTGAAGAATTTCCCGGTGGGCCCATCTTGGTCCAATGTTGCAAATTTTACAATCGATTTTGCACCCTGCTCAACGGTCTGTGTTCCGCTGAACCCGTTCAGGTCGGTCGCTGTATAGCCTGGTGTGACACTGTTTATTTTAAAGCCTCGCCTACCGGCAGGCAGGTTCGTGTCCTTGAATTCATTTGCCAGCATCACAGTAAACGCATTCAGTGCGGTTTTGGAACAACTGTAGGCGTCAAAAATGCTGTAATTGGGATTTTGAGTACTACTGTGAACCGTAAGGGATCCCAGTTCACTCGAAACATTTACGACAACCGGTCCGCTGGATTTCTTTAAAAGATCAAGAAATTGTTGTGTTGTCTGTACCGCACCAAAAAAGTTGGTCTCAAATACGTTCCGCAGATTTTCTATGTCACCTGCAGACATGCTTTGAGGCTGCGCTCCGGCAATACCTGCATTGTTTATTAAAACATCCAGGGCTTCAATTTTAGTTTCCAATTCTTGCTTTGCTTTTTTGATAGAATGAATATTCGTGACGTCGATTTCAAGCATTTCAACATTCGAAATTCCTGAATCTTTAAGCTTAGCGATGGCTTCTGAACCTCTCGATTTGTTCCTGCTGCCCAGATAAACAAAATAACCTCGTTGGGCCAGTTGTTTTGCCGTTTCAAAACCAATTCCTTTATTGGCCCCGGTTATTAATACTGTTTTCATCTCCATGGTTTTTTTAATATTTCAAATTAATACGGTAATAAAAAAAGGCTGTGGTCAGCCGGCGTGGTCTGCCAACCCATTCAGAATATCCATCATATCAGGATCGAGGCGTACATCCGCTGCGGCGACGTTTTCAGCCAGGTGTTCGAGGCTGGAGGTCCCGGGAATCAGCAGGGTATTGGGAGAATGAGCAAGCAACCATGCCAACCCTACCTGCGCGGGTGTTGCTCCTAACTTAGATGCCACATCGATTACAACCGGATGTTCAGTCACTTTTGGGATGCCCGGAAATGCCGAGCCGAGCGGGAAGAATGGCACCCATGCAATATCATGTTCTTTACACAAATCAAGTAGCGGCTCGGCGGAGCGGTCGAGCACACTATAGGCATTTTGTACGCAGACGATGCCGGCGGGAAGCGCCTGTTGAAGCTGATCGAGAGTGACATTACTGAGCCCGATACCTCCGATCTTACCTTCGTCGCGCAGCGCTATCATCTCAGCCAACTGGTCGTCCAGGTCGGCGAGGTGTTCTGGTGGAACAGGAGTACCGTCCCGCTGTGCATCCATCACGCGAAGATTGACCACGTCGACTTGCTCAACTCCCAGGCTGCGAAGGTTGGCTTCGACTCCAGCGCGGAGCTGCTCAGGATGTTGAGCGGGAATCCAGCCACCCTTCTCGTTGCGATTTGCACCGACCTTGCTTACCAACACCAGTTCTTCCGGATAAGGGCGTAAAGCGGTATGGATCAATTCGTTGGAAACGCCGTCGCCATAGAACCGGGCCGTATCTATATGATTGACTCCCAGTTCAATAGCACGGCGCAATACAGCCAGGGCTGTATCCCTGTCGCGAGGTGGTCCCCAGACGCCGGGACCGGGAAGCTGCATGGCGCCGAAGCCCATGCGGGCTACTTTATGTCCGGCCAGCGTAGCGGTGCCGCCGGGTGGAATAGATTTTGAATTCATTTCAGTATTCATTTTTCTAAATATTCGATTAGTTTTTTTGGCTGTTATAAACCGCTGCAAATTCCTTCGCAAAATCGGTCATCTTTACTTTTCCCAGCGCCGGTCTTTTACGATAATAATCTTCGTATAGAACACCCGTCTGGCCACTGGCATTCATTTCAACCAGGCCTTTGGCAATTTCCGGGTTAATTCCCGCCGCTATCATGCCATTTAGCAGTTGTTCGTCAGTAATAACGACCCATTTCAAATCAGGTTTACCAATGGCTGCCCCTAAAATACGGGCTATTTCGTTACTGCTGATTTCCTCGCTGGCTACGTAACGCACTTTTCTGCCTTCCGGAGGTGCTGTAATTTCTTCGGCAACGGCAGATGCAATGTCTAAGGTAGAAACCCATGGCTTTTTATTATCACCGCCATAATTTGCAGCGATAATGCCTTGTGTTTTTATCGAATTTATAAAACTAAATAAGTTGTAATAAAAACCAACGGGACGCATAAACGTAATCGATACATCCGATGGCAAAGCGTTCAGAATGCCCTCCAGAGTGTAATAAACGCTAAGAATACCATTGCCTTTATCCATATGAGCGCCGATGCTGCTGAGTTGAACCACACGCTTCACCCCCGATTGTTTGACGGCCTGCACGTAATTACCTATTAGTTGATGTATCTGCACCGTAATGTCAAGGTCGGGATCGGTAAAATTTCCCGGGGGAATCATGGTATAAACGGCATCTACACCGGTAAAGGTTCCGGTAAGAAAATTGACGTCTTCTACGGTACCGATGGCCGCGGTAGCGCCTAAAGCTTCAATCTCTTTTTGTCGATCCTGTTTGCTGCTGATTACGGTTACGGTATGACCTTTTTCTATCAATTCTTCGGTAAGCGGCTTACTGATGTGTCCTAATGAACCCGTTACTACTATTTTCATGAGTATTTCCTTTTCGTTTTAAATTCTTTTGAATGGCTACACGCACCCCGTTACATCGGGGTAACCTTGTATTAAAGGTCGATAATCCTGGAATACGGCGCGTAGTCCAATCTCTGATTATTGTAGCCGTTTCCACTATTCTTGCGGGGCCGGTCGCAAATTAACGAACCGGTGTAGCCCGCATATGCAGGCTATTTACGATTTAACATGAGTATATCAATCCAATTCCAGACTGGGATGGGAATAGATTCTCAAAATTTCACATCGTCACAGAAAAATTTGCCGGTATCATATGATGCAGTGCGCAAAAAAGAAGGTTTAATACGCGATTCAAGTTCCTATTTAATAAGGAGCATTTTTTTTGTTTTAACACTATTTCCGGATGTGAGCTGATACAGGTAGACTCCGCTTGCAAGGTTATCGGCATTAAACGTTGTTGTATAATTTCCCGCCGGGCGATATCCCTTGTAGAGTGAGGTTACGAATTGCCCAAGAACATTATACACTTTCAAAGAGACGTAACTGATTTTCGGTACATAATATTCAATAATGGTAGTTGGATTAAAGGGATTCGGGTAATTTTGTTTCAAGCTATATTTTTGAGGATAATTAGAACCCTGTGTATTATTCCCGGAAATGCCTGTTGGCAATTTGGTTCCGGTGAATTGAAACGTTTTCATCATAAATAACTTTTCACCCGAAGTTCCGGAAAAGACCAAATAAACATCGTGACTACCGGTAACAGGAGCTGATAATTTAGCAGTAAACGTTTTGAATGTTGTCCATGAACCGGTACCTGTAACAGGACATTCTGCGATTTTCGTCCCGGCAGCAATTGAATCAACATACACTTTCAGGAGCCCGCCATTTGTCGCACTTGAAGCAACGACTTTAATAGAATCGGCGCTTTTAGGGTATTCATTATTACCACCAAATTCTACACTGGCGTACATCGCCCAATTATTATTTTCGATGTTGTCCAGAACCGGGGTACCGCCGGTCTGATTCACCCCTTTCGTACCAAATTGGTTTGCCGGGCATTCGGCCAAGATTGGAGTATAGGCGTCACGATAGATAAAAAGATTAAAATAGGCCGGACTGTTTTGAACGAACATACCCAGTCGATTTCCGGTCCAATGGCCAAAATTGGGCTGCTGCCCGTCCATTTTTGATACATCAACTGATCCGACTTTTGTCCAGTTAAACCCATCGGCACTCCAGTAACCTGTCAATTCATGATTTACCCGCACTAATTTCAGCCAAACGACATTGCCCGCCGTATTTAAACTCTGATAATCAGTCCCGTCATAGGATAAATCAATGACTTTTTTGCCTGATTGGTCTACCGTACTGCATAGTTTTGCATGAAGTGTTTCTGCACCGTTAAATATCCATAAACCGGCCTGGTCGGCGGTTGTTTTGGGATCAAAATCGAGTCGTGTTATCAGAGAATGATTATGTTCACCGTCGATATTGATAATGGTATTCGGCTTTCCTTTGGGGGCCAGCCACAACCATCCACTGCGTTTGGTGAGTGAATAGGTATCGGATGGGGTGTAGCCTAAAAAGGACCATTGGGGATTTAAGGTAGATGAATTAAAGAAATCGGTATGTGGCACCAGCCAGGGTATGCCGCTGCTCGGTAATTTCGGAGCCACATTCGGAAGGTTATCCGGGTAATTCGCAACCGGCATATCATTAGAGTTGTAGTGAACTTGCAGTAGCAATAATTGCCGTCCCTGATCCCACCATTCATTATTGTTCGCAACCCGATAACCGGGAGTTACCAGCCAGTTTGTACCGTCTTTGAGTGTTACGACAGCGGAACTGTGATTAGGATTAATGAAAACTGCATTTGATTTATTCGGATCATTAAGATTGAATAAATTCACCGGTGTAGTCCAGGCGGACTCATTGTCGGTAAGGGTTTTGCTTCTCATCACATATTGTCCGCCCGAAACATCCCGGGCAAATGAATAGTAATAATAACCATCGTGTTTCCACATTACCGGTCCTTCAGCCCAACTATAAGGATAGGAAGGCGAGGGGTTAAGCCAGGTCAGATTCAGGATTTTGCCATTTGGCTGGCCATCATTTCCAAGTTGCACGATCCAGTTGTTCACCTGGCCGTTTTTGACCAGCAGGTACCAGCTTCCGTCGGTATCAATAAAGATGGAATTATCATATCCTAAACCGGGTACAACCGATGGGCAAATCATCTTTGTTGGTAAGGTCCAATTTCCTTTGATGCTGTCGGCTGTAACGAAATACATATTGCCGGCGTGAGAGAAAAAATCCCACCATTTATTGTTGTAATAAACCACTTTTCCGCCCCAGCAGCCGCCGCCGGGATTATCCCCGTACTGCGACCAGGACGCACTGACCGGTTGAGCAACAGCTTCCCAGTGAACAAGATCGGTAGAACGGTAAATAACGGGTGTAGGGTTGAATGATGACCCGGTTGAATAAAAATATTTACCCACTTTTGTCAGGGTGCGGTCGGGATGATCACCGGGCTGTACCGGGTTCATATATGTCTTAAATGAAATCGATTGGCCAAAAGCATTCAAATTAAAAACAAAAAAGTACAACACCAGTACAGCAAATGATTTCATTTTCTCTTCCTTGTTAACACACGTACCCCTAATATTAAGTTAAGTGTTAAGTATACACTTGAATATTTGAAAATTCAATCCTTCTTATCAAGTTGGTATTTTAATGGTGGTATACAGTTTGTACGCAGGACGAAATATGCCTGCTGGAACCGGAGGTGGCACTTACAGACATGTAAGCTGATGAAAGTATTAAACCAATGAATATCTTATTAAACATGGGCGTACGAATGCCCCCATGCGTTTTAGTATCTTATGATAATTAATTGTTATACAATTTTTATTAAATAACGTGAACTCGACATAAGGAAATTATGGAACCGGAGTCCCAAATAAACAGGTGACCCCCGTCGTTCTTTTCGGGGGCCAACCGTCTCATCGTACGAAATCTTAATTGATTATCTTACCCAAACCTCAGGTTAAATATATTTTGCTTTTGTTGCTCGTTGCTCAGGACTCAGAATACATATTCGTTGAACCCTCATATGTATTATTTTGCCCAGGCCATACCCTGTGGTGTGATACGCCATTTAAAATAGGCATTGAGCACTTTAAGTGATTTTTCGCTAGGCACCGGACCAATATGCGGCGTTTGTTGGAAATGCATTACAACAGGATGGGTGTTGCTGAATGCGGGCCACTCAGGCACTCCCGGACCGTTGGGATTCCCATATTTTGCAAAATTGGTCCAATAGGTGGCCATTGCGTCAGAAATGCGCAAGTCTGACTTTGTAATATGAGGATTTGATGCATTAAGATTATCGAAAACGTAAGCTACTTCCTGTCCGTGGGGCGAGCCATACCCATATCTTGGAGAATCTTTCGGATAATCCGGGTGCTGATTGAAATAGTAAAGATACGCTTTATGTTTACCTAATTTCGATTCGAACCGTGCCCAGGTCCATGTGTGCCAACCGAAAGCGGCATCCCTCGTCAGATCACGTGCTGTTTTGGGAACTCTTTTCCCTTTACCGGGTGGATATGCTTTGAGAAGACGTTTTGCGAAAGGGCCGTACCGTTTTTCTGTACTGGCAATGTACTGCGCATTTGTTTTCGGTGGTGAAAAGCTGGCTCCTTCATCGGAATTGTATCCAACCAGGATGGGTGTATCATTAAATTTCCCTTCTTTATAAAGTTTATATTCATCACCGGGAATCACCCATCCGTCCATTATCGGCCATGCCATGCCGGGTCCAAAACTTGTAGCAGGAAGTTTATCAGCAGGTATTTTTCTTAATTCTGCTATGGAAGTTGCCCCGGCCTTTTTGATATAAGCTTCTCCTTCTTTTTCAGCATAAGCTAATCTCTTCATGTTTTCACCCGGGTACGTCGTATGTCTTGACGGGCCGAAATTACCCCCGCTCTCGGAAATGGCACCCTGGAAAAGGCCTTTTGCCAGGGGTGAGGCACAAAGCATGCTTACCGCTATTCCACCGGCCGATTCACCAAAAATTGTGACTTTATGAGGATCACCGCCAAAAGCCGCAATATTTTTTTTAACCCATTTTAAACCGGCAATCATATCGAGGATGCCGTAATTGCCAGAAACATGATGCGGACTTTCCGCACTCAGTTCAGGAGTGGCGAGAAAACCAAGTTGTCCAACACGATAGGCGATACTTACGAGTACCACACCTTTTTTAGCCAGGTTTTTTCCATTGTAGGTAGGGATTGAGGTGGCTCCAACATTAAATCCTCCGCCATAGATCCAAACAAGTACAGGAATATGATCATGAGGGGTTTTTGCCGGAGTCCAGACGTTCAGATAGAGACAATCCTCGCTTTCACCCGATGGTGACCCTCCCGGTTGTATGGGTGCCGGAGCAAATTTAGTAGCTTGCCGAACACCTTTCCATTTGGCTGCAGGCTGCGGAGGTCGCCACCGGAGGTTACCTACAGGTGGCGCGGCGAATGGAATGCCTTTATAGATTGTAAGTCCATTTTTATACGTTCCCTGTAACAATCCGTCTTGGACTTTAACCGGTGCAGGTTGTTGCGCAAGGCAGGCACCCGCAACAAACAATACAAAAATCGTAATAAAAAAAGCTGTTTTTTTCATAAGAATATTATTTTTCATCAGGAATGTACCTATTTGCTAACTGCCGGGGTTTCTACCGGTGTTATATCGGCCTTTTTATATCCTAAAAGAGTAAGCATTTTAACACCGTATCGTGAACCGAGTATTCTGTAACCTTTCGGGGTGAAATGTAAATGGTTCGGTACTCTGGACGGGCAGTGTGCCGAAGAAATAACATATGAATTGGGTATGGTGTTCGGCAACGTATCGATGATTTTATTCATAACCGCACAAGCACCTTTTTCATCAGCATTTACGACTTCACCTGCGAGAAGAGGTACTTTTTGTGGATTGAGATTTAGATCGTGGATTAAATTATCATAGATACCTTTAACTTTCTCCGGCCATTTTTTATCACCTGTATTCGATTCCCCCTGATGCAGAAGAATCCCTTTAATGACGCCGTATTTCTGTGCCATTTTAGCCATATTTACAAGATATTGATAGGGATCGCCATTGTATGTTTTGATGATATTCTTCATCCAGGATGGAGCGGTTGCGGCATAAGCCTTGTAATGATTCTTCTCAAATAATTCGATTTTACAACCGGCCACGGCAACATTTACAACTCCGACTTTAATATTTTTGGGCAGATTGGCAACCATAGTTCTGCCGAAATAGTCGACGGGACAAAGTCCTGAAGAGGGGCGGCATAACGGGGGAACAGCTGTATACCATTGTCCTTTTTTTCTTCCTAATTTTGGGAAATCAACGCTTGCCAGTAGTTTGAAGCGGGGATTTACATTCAATTTGTCAACAGGTTTAATCCCGGGAAACCCTTCCATATTTGACTGTCCAAAGCATATGAATATGTAAAAATTCGGATCTGGCTTATTTGCTAATACTTTTGTACTTGTAAAGAATGATCCAATCAAAAGAATCAAAAAAAACTTACTCTTCATATTATTCTCCCACATAACTATTTAAATGGTTATAGTTTCGCCAATTGATTAAATAATCAGGCAACCTGGTCATTAACATAAATTCAGATTGAAATTCACAATCTTCTTTTTAAATAATTTTTTTAAGAAATGTTAAAGGTCTCAGTATTTTAAAAGCCATTTATACAAAGTATCAGATGATAGGAAGCACGTAGCGTGTCGTTTCTGTCGTTTATCAGTCATTTCTGCATCAAAGAAAAGCATAAACTCGAAATGCTCTCTTTAAAATTGCTTTTAAGAACCTTCACGATAATAGATTTCCAGACTCTATTATTTCTTTTTCAACACAAATACTCAAAGCTACCTAACGACTCTGCGCATAAGCGGCATTATGAAAATACAATTTAGCAGACTAAACGAAAAATCCGAACGGGAATTTGAAAAGTCGGATAAATTCTGCTCAAATTGATACTCAATATGCTTATGATGATAAATTTTGATGTAATGAATATTATATGTTATGTAACATATATTTTACATGACCGTAGACATAAACCCGCTAAACCAATCAATGCAAGTTTCGATACTGTTGGATCAATAACAGACACAGCAGGTACGCAAATGATTCTGTTTTTTGTCTAATATCGGAGTTAAAGCAGTACTAAAGTTTCTTCAATCTGTGGCGATAATTAGGATTGTTATGAATTTTTTTCATCTATTTCTCTTTTTCGGGGGCTTTCCTTTTTCAATTTGCCGGTTAACTGATTGTTTGAAAAACCCCAAAATCATTTAACGGTATTTATCAATGTTCCAATAGGTTCAATGGTAATTTGAATTTTGTCTCCATGTTGGAGTGTGAAATCCTTAGTCGGCACTATACCGGTTCCCGTCATCAGTAAACTGCCATGCGGGAAGGAACATTCTTTATATAAGTAGGAAACAAGGTCCTCAAAATTTCGTTTGATTTGATCAATGCCAACCTTTCCATCAAAAACTTTGTTATCGTTGCGAAAAATTTTCATTTCGATTTCGGTATCGGAAGGCAGCGGTTTTTCTGTAACATAAATACAGGGGCCAACGGCTGCCGAGCCATCCCAGCACTTTGCCTGCGGCAGGTAAAGAGGGTTTTCTCCCTCAATACTTCTCGAGCTCATATCGTTTCCAACGGTATAGCCTACGATTTTTCCGTTCGAAGAAATGACCAATGTCAGTTCGGGTTCGGGAACATCCCATTCAGAATCTTTCCTGATAGTTACCATTTCACCATGCCCAACCGTCCGGTAGCCCGTCGCTTTAAAGAAAAGTTCAGGCCGCTCGGCTACATAAACCCGCGCATAAAAATCGCCGCCACCGGCTTCTTTTGATTCTTCCTGGCGTCCAAGTTTGCTATTGTAGTAAGTAACCCCACTGGCCCAGATTTCCTGTTTCCCGATGGGAGCTTCCAATTCAGAATTTATAAGTTTGCTTCCCTCTCCGGAAGGTTCACGTGATTTGATAATATCCAAAGTTTTGGTATAGAGATTATCATCATTTATAAAGGAATCCCACTCTTCATTTTCCAAAACGAAATAGCGGCCTTTTTGTTCAATTACAATACCCTTTTTTAAGTTATAAATCTTCATAGCAAATACGTTAAGCAATTATCAAATACATTAAAAACAGCACCGTTTGGGCGGTCAGACCTAGTATAAATGTTCCAAAACTAAATAATCGGTAACCCATCTTTGTATCCATTCCGGATAATTGTGTAACAACCCAAAAAAAGCTGTCGTTGGCGTGTGAAAATACGGCCGATCCGGAACCGATTGCAAGAACTACCATGACTTTATCTATCTCTGAAACGAATCCCAGCGGGTGCATCAACGGAACCATAATCGAAGCAGTAGTGATCAGGGCAACGGTGGATGAACCCTGCGCCGTTTTTATTGCTGCAGCCAACAGAAATGGCAGCCAGATGCTCAAATCCACATGAGAAAGTGTTTGTCCCAGCATTTTGGCAATTCCTGAATTTTGCAGAACACGTCCAAAAATCCCGCCGGCACCGGTGATGAGAATGATAGATGCCGAATCGCGCAAAGCTTTTCCTACCCATCCCGAAGTGGAAACCATAGTATGATCCAGCTTTTTCGGTAGCATAAAAGCCAGGAACATACCGATTAGTAAGGCAATAAATGGCTGGCCGACAAATGACAGGAATTCAACAAAATCAGGGCTTAAATCAGCTTTATACATCTGTGCCAGTGACCTGAAAATGATAAGGAAAATTGGTATGAATACGGGTAGATGAAGATTTAAGTGCTCCAGGAGCATCTTTCATTCGTTTTTCCATTTCCGATTCATCCGTTTCAGGAATTGGATCTATATAAGTCTTTGCGGCGTATTTCGTAGCATATATTAATGCCACGACAAGTGCGATGGCACTCACAGGTAAAGCCGTCAGCATCACCAAACCCAGATCGGCATGAAGGATACCGGCGGCAGCGATAGGTCCGGGAGTCGGAGGTACAAGGACATGCGTAATCGTTAGTCCGAGTGCCAGGGCCACTGCAGATCCGGCAAGGGAGATGCCGGCTTTTTTAGACAAGCTTTTATTTAGAGGAGAAAGCAGGATAAAACCGCTGTCAGCAAAGACCGGGATAGATACAAAATATCCGATAATGCCCATTGCAATAGGAACACGGTCTTTACCTGTTACTTTCAAAATTTTCTCAGCTATTTTATATGCCCCACCTGAATTTTCCAGGAACGTGCCGATTATAACACCGAATATGATGAGTAGCCCTATGCTACCCAGTGTATCGCCGAACCCGTTATTCACGGAGGTAATAATCTTGTGCAGTGGCATGCCTGAAACCAGCCCATAAATTAAAGCAACAAGAAAAAGAACAATAAATGGATGAACCTTGTATCGGGTGGTAAGGACAATGATTAGAAAAATGCAGAGCAGAAGATAGACAACAACCATGGTAAAAGGGATAAGCTGTTAATGTGGAATATTTAAAATCAATGCAGATCTCGTTCAATTTTGGATCCGGAACCGCCCTCTGAGTATATCAAAATCGACACCGGTATCGGCTTGCTGTACATGATCCAGGTAAAGGCGGACATATCCCCGGTCTGCCTTTAGGGCAGGCGCTTTCCAGGCGGTTTTTCTCCGGGCCAATTCTTCATCTGAAATATCCAGTGTGAGCGTCCGGGCATCCACATCCAGTTCAATCATGTCGCCATCTTTAACAAGGGCCAGATTACCGCCAATCGATGATTCGGGTGAAATATGCAAAACGACAGTTCCATAAGCGGTCCCGCTCATCCTGCCGTCGGATATACGGACCATATCTTTAACACCTTTTGCAATCAGTTTTTCAGGCAGATCCACATTGCCGACTTCGGGCATACCCGGATATCCTTTTGGTCCCACACCTTTAAGAACAATTACACATGTTTCATCAATATCAAGATCCGGATTATCGATACGGGCATGATAATCTTCAATATTTTCAAATACGACGGCGCGTCCACGGTGCTTCATTAGCTCAGGAGTGGCAGCACACGGTTTTATCACAGCCCCATTTTCACACAAGTTGCCTTTGAGTACCGCTATACCTGCATCTTTTATGAGAGGTTCATCAAAACTGGTAATCACTTCGCGATTATAACATTTGGCACCTGCACTATTTTCGATGATAGACTTCCCATTTGCGGATATGGTATCGCGATGTAA
The DNA here is from genome assembly GCA_963783355.1 of uncultured bacterium. Lineage (GTDB taxonomy): Bacteria > Bacteroidota > Rhodothermia > Balneolales > DATFMH01 > CAWANF01. The sequence goes on along the minus strand of CAWANF010000007.1, from coordinate 252,697 downwards.
ATGCTTTTCCAGTTCACGAATAACCACCGGTAATCCGCCGGCATAGTAAAAATCTTCCATCAGGAATTTCCCGGAAGGCATCAGGTTGACCAAAAGTGGGATTTTACTGGCTATCGTATCAAAATCTTCCAGTTTTATATCAACGCCGATACGTCCGGCTATGGCCAGTAAATGAACGATAAGATTGGTAGATCCACCCACGGCCGCGTTAACTATCATTGCATTTTCGAAAGCCTTGCGGGTGAGAATATCCGATAATTTAAGATCCTCTCTGACCATATCCACAATTCTGCGTCCCGATAATTGTGCCATAAGTTTCTTCCTGGAATCAACGGCCGGTATGGCTGCCGCACCGGGAAGCGTGAGGCCCAGGGCTTCACACATCGAGGCCATTGTGGATGCTGTTCCCATCGTATTGCAATGACCATTACTTCGTGACATGCATACTTCGGCTTCATTCAGGTCTTCCTGGGAAAAATCTTCATTTTGTTGTTTTTCTTTAATCATCCAGTTAAAGGTACCCGAACCAATTCGTTCACCTCTGAACCATCCGTTCAACATGGGACCACCCGGTACTACAATAGTAGGAAGGTCCACACTACAGGCACCCATCACCGTTGATGGTGTCGTTTTATCGCACCCGGTCAGCAATACGATCCCGTCCAGGGGATTTGCCCGTATAGATTCTTCGGTATCCATGCTGGCCAGGTTGCGAAACAACATTGTTGTCGGCCGCATTATCGTTTCACCCAGTGAAGTAACCGGAAACTCAAGTGGAAAGCCGCCGGCCTCCAGAACGCCTTTTTTTACGATATCGGCAAAAATTCTTAAATGAGCGTTACATGGGGTCAGTTCAGACCATGTATTACAAATACCGATAACCGGTTTTCCCTGAAAATAATCATCAGGATATCCCTGGTTTCGTAACCAGGAACGATGAACAAATCCCATTTTTCCTTCGCTTCCGAACCATTCCTGGCTTCGGAGATCTTTCTTTTCTTTCATGCTGTCCTTTAAATTTTAAGATTCAATCCTGAATGTTGTACCATAAAGCTGATACTGCAAATAATTCAACATAACGGTAGTATTTTCATAAATGAAGCTGCATCATGGCTTTTAGCTTCTTACATAAATAATAATTTTTGAATAATCGGGTTTAGCTTACCTTTATTTCTTTTTCAATTACCGATGTTGTTGTTGCATCGGTTCTGCCTTTGAAACCTGGCTGTTTTCCACCCGCACTTAATCGAACGATACCGTCGGGTTGAACGGAATTACCCTGGTTATCAATGATAGCCAGTTGTTTTGCTGTCAAAGTAAATCTGACCGGTTGTGTTTCCCCGGCTTTTAAGTGAATGCGCCTGAATCCCTGCAGTGATCGTATCGGTTTGTGCATATTTGTTCCTGGGTGGCTCACATAAAGCTGTACCACTTCATCGCCATCACGTTTCCCTTTATTCGTGACGTTTACCGATACTTCCGTTGTTTTACCTTTTTCGATTACCGGGGGGACTTTAAAATCTGAATATGAGAATCGTGTATAACTCAAACCATGTCCAAACGGGTAAAAAGGTTTTCCTTCAAAATATTTGTATGTTCGGTTATTCATACCGTAATCGGTGAATCCAGGTAAATCATTTACGGATTCATAGAATGTAACAGGCAGCCTTCCGGCCGGGTTATAATCGCCAAACAATACGTCAGCCAGAGCCCGGCCTCCGGATTGGCCGCCATACCATGCTTCCAGTATTGAAGGTATTTTATCGTGAACCTGTCCGATGGATACAGCTCCGCCGCTCATCAAAACCAGTACGACCGGTTTTCCAATATCTGCAATTTCTTTTATCAGATTGATCTGGGTGTCCGGAAGAATAAGTTTGGTACGGTCGCCGCCGTTGAATCCATCCACCTCAATTTTCATTTCTTCACCCTCGATCTGGGAATTCAGGCCCATACATAGAATTGCGACATCCGATTTTCGTGCAGCTTCTTTGGCCTCTGCAAGAAGATTTTTACCCGGAATATGCCAGATAAAATGAATTTGGGGATCCGGCCCCATATTGAAATATTCAATTCTGACATCATAAGTCTTCCCGGCCTCCATCGGCACATCGACCGACTCGTGTCCCCGCTCTTTGCCGTAAACGCCCTTTTTCTTCAACAGCTTTCCGTCAATATAGAGCCTGTATTCATTCATACTTCGCATAGCCAGCAAATCCATTACATAGGTGCCGGTTGCAGGCGCTTTGATTTTACCGGTCCAGCGTACAGAAAATTCGGCCGCCATTTTACCTGAAACAGGAGTCTGGTCCAGCCATACAAAATTAACATTGGGATCCACGCGGGTAAAAGACGGTTTGCCTTTGAAATCTTTGTTGTCAAAATATTCGGCATACAAACCATTTCCTGCTCCATGAGAAGGGAAGAGGTATTCATTTTCAACAGGATGTAGTTGCGGAATGCCGGAAGCAATCTCACAACCGACAGAAAAGTGAACCTTAGTTTGACCGGACACCATGTTTTTAATACCGTCGAGGGGCGTGCTCACGGAACCCGGAGTGCCATGATAATTTCCCAGCATCGTCCAGTAATTATTGGCATTTGGACCTATTACTGCAACAGAAGTAATTTTTTTGCTTAGCGGCAAGAGCGGTTTTTGGGATGAACCGGAAGGTTCATTTTTAAGCAACACAATGGATTCACGTGCCATTTGAAGAGCAAGATCCCGATGGTTTTTACTGTCTACAACGGAATAAGGAATATTGGAATAGGGATCATCCTTCGAATTACCCAACATACCTAACCGGAATCGGGCTTCAAGCAAACGCGTCAAAGAGCGATCAATATCCTTTTCATTAACTATTCCATCCTTTGTTGCTTTTACCAGGTGAGGAAAAGTAGATCCGCAATTCAAATCTGTTCCATTGCTCAATGCCAAAGCCGCAGCTTTCTCTGGAGTTGAGACAACCTGATGATGACCTTTTTGGTAAAAATCGCCTATGGCCCCACAGTCGGAAACAACATATCCCTTAAAATTCCACTTGTCTCGTAAGATACTTTCCAGCAAAGGATTATTTCCACAACACGGCATTCCCCGGAGACTGTTATAAGCACACATAACCGAAGCAACTTCAGCCTCTTTCACACTCATTTCAAACGCTGGTAAATAGGTTTCCCACAAATCATGGTCGTTTACCTCCACATCAATTTTATGACGCATGGGTTCGGGACCGTTGTAGACAGCAAAATGTTTTGCGGTTGCCACAACTTTATAATAATCAGGATTATCACCCTGAAGGCCTTTAATAAAGGATTTCGCCATGGTGCCGGTCAGATACGGGTCTTCGCCGTACGTTTCCTGGCCTCGGCCCCAGCGGGGATCACGTACGATGTTTATGTTTGGACTCCAAAATGTAAGTCCCATGTAAATTTGTCGAAGTCCCCGATCAATGAAGGCATGATGTTTGGCTCGTGCCTCATCAGAAATAGCATTTGCCACCTTATGAAGCAACGGGGCATTCCAGGTAGCGGACATGCCGATTGCCTGCGGAAAAACCGTAGCAAGACCTGCTCTGGCCACTCCATGCAGACATTCGTTCCACCAGTTATATTCCGGGATATTCAGACGGGGAATGGCAGGGGCATCATACTGAAGTTGTGACACTTTCTCACTAAGTGTCATCTTTTTTAGTAATTCGGAGATCTCATCTTCAAACTCGTAATCCGGCATTTCGATGTGCCGGGCAATCCTTCCAAATCCATTCGAATAAAGTACGAGAAAACCAACCGTTCCGATACTCCGTTTTAAAAACTGTTTTCTCGTGAGTCCTTCTTTTTTACCGGTAAAACCGCTTCCAGACTCCTCCTCATAAATCCGCATGATTTTTTCCCTGAGTTGTTAACAACAAATGATTCTGAATTTATACAAAAAGCAGCGGTTATTTCACAATAGCATCTGAATTTTTTTCCAAATTTTACAACCTGTCTTATGAGTGGTTTGAAGATATTCTTCAGTATTTTGACTATTCAAAAACATCGAAGTGCTGGCGGAATTTCGCTTCTTGGAATATGAAATATGGTGGTAAAAACATAATAGCAGCAATTCATGTTCCAGCTCAAGGCGTTAATTTAGGTATGATGTCGCGGTCTTCTATCGCCAAACACTTCCGCTATAGCTATAATTCGTCTCATACCAACGGGACATCTCCTGTCTAGTGTAATTTATTTTGAAATCGAGCCTACCGATCATTTAATCCTTTTCCGTTGAGAATTCGCTCTATACATTTTTCAACCCTCGATTCCCTGGTTTTCGACTGTATAACTCCTGAAAAATAAAGATTGTATGCTCTTTGGCGGCCCGGTTTTAATGCTTCAAATGACGTTTTTAAGGCAGATATTTCATCTAATTTCTTTTGAAATTCTTCAGGAATATCAAAGTCTGAAGTCTTTTTCATTTTAACTTTCAAACCGGCTTTCTCCACTTCAATCGCTTCATGATTGTATGCTTTCAGAACAGGTTCCATTTCAATGATTTCCTGAACATTGGTGAACCGAATCTGGAGCGCCGCCTGCACATTTTTCGTTTGCTGGATTAGATTACCATCTGGATCCTTTAACAAGACACCTTTGAAAAACAGAAGTGCGCAGTATTCCTTAAATCCATGTTTAGAACAATGTTTTTTTAATGAACGTGTAACAAGGATGCTTCCACTTAAATTTTTCGGTCAGTTGACAGTCGAGAATGATCATTCTTAACAGTTTCAATTCTTTTTACCACTTTTGGGTCTTATGTAATAATTTATCAACCTTTTGATTCATTGAAATGATTTTTCGAATGCAAAGACTTTCTTATTTTTAAGAATGTTTAAAAGGTTTATTACGATTCTGCCATAGGCAATAAACGCACACAGGACAGCCACGACAAGCCAATATATTAAATGACCGAAATTCATGACATGGCTATTTTTTAATTAATCGTGTAGCTATTTGACTACGTAATTTTTTAATAAAATAAAAAAATGAGGGATTGACTATAAAGTCTGAATGAGAATGGCTGTCGATATTTTAAAAGTATCAGGTTGTATGATTAGTTTTCTTGCCAAAACTAGCTGATGATAACGGTATTCATGTAAAACATGCTTCACTCAGAAGTTTTGTTCATTTTACTCTTTAAAAATGATTAGGAAAATACTATGAAAAGCCTGATTGTCCCGAAGTAAATGTTTTTCTTAATGGGGCTTTTTAAATGAATTTTTTATTTTACTCTCTCTTTCCCACCTTTTTATTGTTTTTATTTCTATTAAATACTCTCCAATCATATACCTAAGTATGTAAGTGTAAAAATAGAAAGTTAATAATGGCAGAATCTTGAATATGAGATCATATGTATCATTTCCTATTTGTATAAATTGAAAAACCACGTAAGGTGATAAAACAATTATCCCAAAAACCACCACTGATTTATACCATTTTGCTTTAAATAAGTGCCAAAGCATATATGGTGTAAAAACAATCGCTAATATCTTTAAAATCATTTCGACAGGAATGTAGGGAAGCCAGATGATTACAGCACCTAAGGACCATGAATGTTTTGCATATTACAGCCACTGTTGCAATTGATTAAGTGAGTGGTCTTCTTCAGTGACGGCATTCGCAAGTATATCGTCTTCTATTTCTATATAGTTCATATGGGCTATTTTATATATTTAATACCCGTTTATAAATGATAAGGAATAGGTACAAGTAACAGGCGTTTCTTAACTATAATTTATAAGAAAATGGAAAAAGTCCGGGTGGAAAACTTCAGCTTGATGTACTTATTAGGTGTGCCTCTCAACATACTTTATGCTCTATTATCTCTTTTATTTATTTCAAATTCCGATCGCTGAATGCAACAATTGTTATTTTATCCTCCGATTTTGCCATGGTCCTATACTTGTTCAAAGTAATAGTGCAGAATAATGAAATGCCCACCGGATGGTTCTCCCGGCAGGCATTTTCAACGAGATTAAATGGTGCAATAAATCGGAGTTCTGCCGAATGATTCATAGTAAAGTACCTGTGAATTAGACGTTAAGCTCAAAACTGTTGTGTTGCCGTATTCTGTAAAACCTACGTTCAGAAAGTAGTGCAGATATAGGCAAAAGCTGGTTTTGTGACTACTGTTTTAGTGGCCTGTGCGTCGAATTGGTCGTACCTTCAGGTATGGGGATGTTCTTGCTTTCACCAGCCTTGAGCGTAAATGATGACTTTGTATTCTTGTCTTGGTTGAATTCAATTTCAATGGTAACCGTAGTTCCATACGAATAAAACATTACCTGGGGTGGAAAATAGGAATGAAACGTTAGCATGTACAGATTCTCAGGATCTGTCGCTGAAAGGATTGAATTATTGAGTGTTGTTGTTATTGCACCGTCATTTTGGAGCATAGTTATCTTATCTTAAGTGCTTGCCATAATGTATCTTCCTTCTTTAATTAGTTGAGATTTTTCAGAATATTTCATTCGCACCCTAAATATGGCCGAAAATCCCACCTCGCAACCAAATTTTAGAATGGCGTGTTGAAGACATAATGTTATGTGATTGTCATGTCAATTATATTTATGCGCCGCAACTGGTAACGAAGATATCTATCTTTCAAATATGATCATGTAGCGATTTTTTGGTTTTGATATTGCTTCCTCTTCAATTTGTGTAATCACTCCAAAAACCGGTATAATCACCTAACGGGTGTTTTTAAAGTACAATTTAGCCGGGATAACGAAAAATCAGAATGAGAATAAATAAAGGCCGGACGAAATACGTCACCTTAATACGATGGATTAGTGTAGTATGGGATTCTTTTATTTCTTTCAATCTGTGAGTATAACCCTGCGGCGATGAGATAAAATCTTGTTGAAATTTGAATGAATATTATTCACATTCAGAAAACGGCAAACGGATGGCACTAATAAAACTACACCTGTACAAATGCTGAATCAATGCTTGGGATCTGCAAATTCAGCTTTTATAACAGTGTGTTCAGGGATGTTTCCTGCATATCCTTTTACCTGTCACAGTAAATAAACGGAGGGCAAAATGAAAAAGATCCTGAATCTTGGATTTATTCCAAAAAATAATGACTTAGCTTTGCTTATACTTCGCGTGTGGATTGGCCTCGCCCTGTTTATGCAACACGGATTATTCAAATTTGTGCATTTTTCACAATTATGGGGGCATTTTCCTGATCCACTTCATATTGGTACATATATCAGCCTGATCTTTTCGACGTTCTCCGATGGGATCTGTTCCATTTTTATTGCGTTTGGAATAGCTACCCGTGCGGCAGCCCTGGTAGCGGCCATTGATGTGTTTGTAGTGTTTGCCGTGATGCGTCATTTTTCCTTCTCCAACGGGGATGGCGAATTGGTTTTCCTGTACCTTGGCGGGCTGCTCACCATTATACTGATGGGCGCAGGGAAATACAGTTTTGATAATAAAATGCTGCGAATCAAATAAAAGTTTTTTAAAAGGGCGGGCAAAAATCGTGTCATCTTTAATGCTATGTGGTATCCGCTAATATCGAATAACGGTCAAAGCAGCGGGGCGTTTACACACCCGGCTGCCTTGTCTTGTTACACTTCAATCCTTTAGCTAAGTGCAAGTATCACATTGGGAATGGGCTTGAACTTATTTTCAAATTATCATTCATAAATGTAGTATTGGATAAATCTTGTGGCGAGGCATTGCCAAACGCAGACATTCCTTTGCCGCTGATTGTATTACCTTCAGATGTCAATTCAATTCCCCATATCCTAATTATACTATCTTGTATTTGTTCATCAAACACGACCCAAAGGTAACAACTATCACCATTCCAGGACTCGGCCCAGGTAATATTAGTTGACATCATACCGTATTCAACTGTTCCTTTCGTATCATTACCGAATGTAATAACCTGCTGAGAACCGGGAGTTTCAATATAAACATACAATTTTTTGCCTTTGAGACTATTTGACATCTTTATTTCTCCTATTTGAGTTAATGATTTGATTTTATTTGCTCAGTCAGTGAAATCAGGACTAATAATATTACCGTATTTTGAATACTGACTACTTAACGACATGGCGTACGTACCCACGTAATAATTTTGCTATGTGTATACTGGCCAGGCACTAAGCTACTGCTAAATGTGGAAAAAGCAAGTAATTATTACAACCTGGTTTTTTTTAAAAAAACAAGCGAAGCCTACAATGAGGAATGACGCAGATTTATTACCCTGCTACTCAGCCAGTGGAATGTAAGAAGGATTTGACGACCGCCGCAAAGCGTTTCGGTTGATCTAAGTGGAGCGCATGTCCCGCTTCCCGGATTTGTTCTATCTGAAATCCCGGATTAAGACGCTGCAGTTCTTGGGCAACATCAGGCGAAACTACACCTTTATCACCAAATACGAAAAGAGCCGGAACGTCAATATTGGTTACTAACTGTGTATAATCGGGGTTCGGTGGTGTAAGGATATCAAAAGCAGCCATGCTGGTTTGAAGTCGAGCCCGGGCGAAAAGCTCAAGCGTTTCCAATGATCGATCGGGATGCCTGTCCCGTGCTTTTGCCACCAATTCATCAAAAGACATATCGAGCCTTTTTCGATGTTGCTCAGCTACGTCGCTAACATAGACCTCGCGCTGTACTTTAGAGCTCAGGAATGTTGGATCGGCTAAGATCAGGCCGCGGAGCAGATTGGGTTTAAGGCTTGCCACCACGGCTGCCGTCATTCCCCCCATAGAATGTCCGAGCAGGAACGGAGGCGGAAGGCCCAGGGTACGTATCAAGCCGGCAACATCGTCGGCATGGTCTTCGTAATGGTATCCATAGTCAGGTACGCTCGACTGGCCATGTCCCCTGGCATCGGGCATGATCACATCATATTCTTTTTCCAGAGTCCGTGCCAAATCTGTCCAGCACAAACCATTCGTCATTAATCCATGCAACAGAATTAAAGGCGGTTTGTTTCCCCCTGTTCTTGTGTAGTGTATGGTAATACCGTTTGTTTTACAGAATGCTGAGTTCCAGCCGTTCAATTTTGTCTCCTTCGAACATAGATTCATGGTTTAGTTTATTATTCAAATCAACGCGCCTCCCCGAAGCAATAGGAGTTCACTGTCCTGATTGAGGTTAAATGAAGAGAAGCCCGCACCGTTATGCTCAAACTACAAACTGCCTATTGGCTCCGCGCTTATGGGACGTTTTTGATTTGTAATTTAGCAGACAATACGAGAAATAAGAACGGGATGGTGAAAGGGCCTGGTGAAAAATGGTTGATGGGAATTTACTTTTTAATATGTATCTCCAAAGATTACTTGCGAGATTGCCAATAACCCGGTTTTCGATGCAGATGCATGAATGCATAAATCAAAATGCGTTCATCTTGAATCGAATAAATAATACAATACGAAAATCGGTTTAATAACATTCTGCGATCAGTATTAACAAAGGGTGATCCTAAATCTGGAAATGATCTAATCAGATCTAAGGTTTTTTCAACTTCAATTAGAAATTCACTACCCAGGCCGGTAGATTTGTTTTCGTAATAGTTGATGGAATGAAGCAGTTCTTGTTCTGCTTCGGGATGAAAAGAGACCCTCACTTTTTAAGAATATTTCGGGCTTTTTCGAGGACTTGTTCAGAAGGAATAAGGATTACCTGACCGGATTCCACTTCTTTTCTTCTACGATTGATTTCATCGACCCATGCTTTTTCAATATCAATATCTATCTGATCTTCCAAGCTCAGAAGCAATCGTTTAGCCAGTTCCGCACGATGCCTTTCATCTAATTTAAGAGCGGAATTTTCTATTTCTTTGAAATTCGAAACCATAGTTAAAAAGATTGATTTGTTATTAATCATAATCTACATAAAAACGGACAGAGCTGTCAATTATTTGGGATAGGTAATTTGTGGGTATAACAGCCCCGCGCACATTGGGTGTTTTCGAACTATAATTTAGCAGACAAAACGAGAAATAAGAACGGGATGGTGAAAAGGAAGAACGGAAAACGTATCCTTTATGCGCCGGTAAGGTGAATGATGTTATTTGCAAAATTTTCACCTTGTACATATAATAAATAAATAATAACATTGTTATAACATTAAAAACTATATGTTATGGAAACCAAGATTAGGAAAATAGGAAATAGCCTGGGAGTTACTCTTCCCAAACAAATCATTGATGAACTTCATCTTAAAAGTGGTGATAAAGTTACCATACAAAGAAAAGGTTCTAATTTAGAGTTAAAACCTGTGGATCCGGATTTTGAAGAATGGGCAGAAGCCTATCGTCATGCGAACCTCGATTATAAGGAAGTGCTGAAAGAACTGGCAAAATGATCAAATTCCTAAGCAAGGAGATCATTTTAGCTTTTCTTGATGATCAGATTACTACTCATGGTGGTTCACACGGAATTCGGGATGAAGGTTTATTAGAATCTGCCTTAGCCCAGCCACAGGCAAGTTTTGATGGGAAATATGTTCATGAAACTATTTTTGAAATGACTGCGGCTTATGGTTTCCATATATGTAAAAACCATCCATTTGTTGATGGGAATAAACGAATGTCTCTGGTGGCCATGTACACCTTTCTTTACGTAAACGGATATCGATTGATAGCGGACAAAAAAAGCCTTTACGCTTTAGTTATGGATTTGGCAAGAGGTAAAATAGAGAAGGAGGAGTTAACCATGTTTATTAAAAAAAATACTATTAAACGGGATTAAGGCATAGCTCGTTGTTTACCAAACGACCCTGCGTTTAAGGGTGTCTTTGAACTTTAATTTAGTTGGTAAAACGAAAAACTGGATGGAAACGGGCAAAGGCTAAGCGAAAAACGCCCCCTTAAAACTCTTGTTAGCCATACTATGAAGCCCAAATAAATTTTTGTCTTATAATTGCCAGCGATTTCGGTATTTCTTTATTTAAATACTCAAAAATCAAATTTAGTGTATCATGCAAATAACCTAACACAATATTTAATTCTCTACTATAAATTATCTTTTTGTTATCATCAGACATAATTCTAAGTCCAAAAGGAGTCCAATGAGTTATCTGATTTAATCTATCATAATCCACGAGAAAAGGTGGGTTTTTAATATTAAAATGATCTTTAATGAAGATATTTATCATTTTTATTCTATCTCGAGTATTTAAAATCGAATTTTTCATTTTTTTTGATTGAGCAAATAATTTGGGATGAGCTCTCCAATCCTTTTTAAATAATTTTGAATTTTTATGTTTCCCATTTGTTGGATCTAATTCTATGAGATTAATTTTTTTTACCATTTCTAAATTTTGAATACGCTCATTAATAAGATTCTCATTTCCCAAGTAGATATCTTTGCGATTAATTTTATTTCTAGATTGAATAGTTATAAGATCATTTGCCCCAATCTGATAAAATCTTTTACATAGTTCTTCTGCTATATTATTATCGTCCAAATAGATATTATAAACCCACATTAAATCAATATATATTTCTAAGAATTTTCTCCTCGTTATGGCCAATTCATTTAAAAAAACATATGAATTTGCAGAAAAAAATTGAAGCAGGTATTCTAAGTCTTCAATGGCATAACAAATAAAATTAGTTGTTTCGCAGTTTTTAATTCTTTTGGCTTCTCTTCTTATACTTTGAGATTCTTCTATCGATTCGTTTACAATTTTTTTTAATTCTTCAGTAGTTGGAACTTTATCATAATCAAATGACAGTTCTTCAAAATTAGTAATAATCATTTTGATGTAAGATTTAGAGGAAAATGCCTAACATTTAATTGTCCCGTCTAACATAATTTAAATAAGTAATTACAGCAAGGCTTGTTTAACTCTTTAATAAAATTGCTCTTTTTAGCACGATTAGCCGGATTAATAAACCAGATGATGTATGAACCACTTACCTAATTATCCCATTCCCTTCCCCAAATATTTATAACAACCCCATCGGATCATCGAACTTTTTCTGAAGATCACGCAACTGTTTTCGCAACTCTTTTTTGATTTGGTTATGAGAGGGTTCTTCAGCAAGATCCTTTGTAAGTATCTCCCGGGGATTGTCTTTCAAATCAAATAACTGCGTATGTTTTTCCCCGTTAACGCGATATTCGATGAGCTTATATCGCTCGGTCCGGATGGATCGCTGGAAGTTTTTGTAGGCCCCATAGATCGGTTCCGGTTCCGTTGATCGTGATTGCCCGGTGGCCAGGTCGGCGAAGCTCTCTTTTTCCACCGTTTGAGGGACAGGCAAATCGAGGAGATCACAAAGGGTCGGAAAGATTCCGCTGTGATAGACCATATGGTCGACGGTATGCCCGGCAGGGATTCCCGGTCCGGCCATGATGAGCGGAACACGAGTGGAATGATCGAATAGGTTTTGTTTGCCCATAAGCCCATGCTGACCAACAGAAAGGCCGTGATCGGAGGTGAAAACGATTAGTGTTTCGTCGCTTTGCCCGGCCTGATCCAGCGTGTCGAGAAGGCGCCCGATGTGCTGATCGATGTATGTGATAATTGAATAATATTCGCGACGATGAATTTGAATATCATGCGGGGACCGCGGAAAAGGAGCTAAGCTTTCATCCCGGATATGATGATCACCCTGGTCGAATGGAAATTCCGGTACAAAATTGGGCGGGACATTAATTCGATCGGCCAGGTATCGCTCCAGGTATTCTTTAGGCGTTTGTCGCGGATCATGTGGTGAAAAAAAGGCGACATGCATAAACCACGGCTTCTTGCCTCCGCCCGGTGGATTATTCAGGAATTCAATGGCTGCTTCTGTCCAGATATCGGAAGTGTGCTGTGCATCCGGACAGTGCTTGCGTATCCATTCGTGATCCAGCAGTTTGTTGCTGTCGATCCAGTGTCCGGATAACGATCGGTCGTAAGGATGCCAGGGCCGGTTCGGATCTTTTATCCAAGCCGGATCCATTTTATCCAGGACGTAGGATTTTTTAAACAAAACGTCTTTTTTGCCAGGCTGATGGGGCCTGAAATATTGGTTTCCGGAGCTGAAGAACATTCCCCGGTCGAAACTGTTTGAATGAGGTCCGATATGGCGGGCGCTGCGCCGGGCCGAAGATTCTCCCAAATGCCATTTGCCGGTAAAGAACGTTTCATATCCTTGTTTCGCTAAAGTTTCTCCCATCAGCGGGATATCGCGATAATGCGTATCCGATGCCTTGTGAGCGTGCCAGAGATTAAGCCCGGTAATGAGCATGGCCCGTGAAGGCAGGCATACCGCTCCCGACCACGAACCCTGGTTAAAAGCGTGGGTGAAACAGGTGCCCCGCCGGTATAATCGATCGAGATTGGGCGTATGAACTTCCGAATTATTCAGGCTGCCGATGGCATTGTACGTCATATCGTCCATGAGCAAAAACAGGATATTCGGCCGTCTTTTTTGCCTGTTCAAACCGGGAATAAACGGTGCTGCGGCTAATCCGCCAATCGTTGATAAAAATTGGCGGCGGTTTATTGAAGGATTCATGACACGGCTACTGTTTTAGGATGAACTACAAAAATATTATTTCTTAAAAATAATGGCGAAGTAAAAAGTAAATATCGATACAATCCTATTTCTTCAACGAAGATAATTAAACAGGGATGTCCTTGAAAGTTGAATTGAGTATTAATCCAAATAAAACACGGATCTGAGTTCCGTTCACGAAACTTCACGTATTATCCAAGAACAGGATCAAATATTTAATTGATCTGTCAGATTTAGCTGGTTTTTTATGATCAGAGTGAAATAATAAGGTTAATTTTAAACAAAATAGTTTTCGTATTGAAATACAATGAGTTAAAAAAATATTTATTTGTTAATTATTCACTGAAATGTATTATTCTAAATTTTCAGCTGAAATCCGTATTTTCTTGTAAACGTTTACAACTTGTTTGCTGTATTCGTTTAACTATACTGGTTCATTCTTTTAACTTTTTTAGAAAATGAAGATCATTTGATGAAAAGAGATAAAAAATACTCCATGCAGGATGTAGCTCGGGAAGCTGATGTTTCAATTGCTACTGTTTCAAGGGTGTTTAACAAACAGTCGTATGTCAATAAAGAAACCGAAAAGAAAGTTTTGCGGGTAGCAAAACGTCTGGATTACCGTCCCGATCGTGTTGCTCGCCGAATGCGTGTGAAATCCACGGATTCTTTAATTATCGGACTGATTTTGGCGGATATGGAGAATCCTTTTTTTACTGAAATAGCCCGGGGGGTTGAAGATGTGGCCTATAAAAATAAAAATGCGGTTATGGTCAGCAATTCAGATGAAAAACCGGATAAGGAAAAGTTTTATCTGGATACGATGATTTCGGAACGAATTTCAGGCCTGATCATCGCACCAACTACGAATAATTATGAGACAATTCAAAAAATTTCAGAGGATGGATATCCTGTTGTTTGTGTTGACCGTCATCCGGAGCAGTTAATTCTCGATACAGTGACGATAAATAATGAGCAGGGAGCTTATTTAGCTGTTAAAAGATTGATTGAATTGGGGCATAAACGAATTGGTATTATCAACGGGTTGCCAAGACTTACGACCACTACAGAGCGTTTTGAAGGATACCGCAAAGCGATGAGAGAGGCTGGTTTGGCTTTAGATAAACAATTGATTGTTTTTGCCGATTCGAGGGAGACTGGCGGACGTAAAAAAGCAGCAACTTTACTGGAATTAAAAAATCCTCCTACAGCTGTTTTTACCTCAAATAATTTAATGACACTGGGATTTCTTGAAGAAATCTATAACAGGAAACTTAATATCCCAGAAGATATTGCTCTCATCGGTTTTGATGATATGCCTTGGGCATTGGCTCTGAATCCACCGCTTACGGCAGTCAAACAGCCGGGTTACGAATTGGGAGTAACAGCAGCTGAATTATTGCTTAAGCGTTTGAGTGAACCCACTCGTAATACGGTAAATATTATGTTAAATCCCGAACTGATCATCAGGAAATCCTGTGGTTCTCGGGTAAAATGATTATAGTAAATTCCGGATTTTACCATCAATTTGAGGCACGGGTCGCTTTATTGACAGCAAGAGTAAATTCTTGATAGGTGAGTCCCCCGGAATACAGCATGCGGTTGATAATGATTGTCGGTGTTTGTTGTAATCGAATCATCATACCGAGTCCAACGTCGTTTTGGATTTTCTTTTCTACTGATCTCTGCTGAATGTATGCATGAAAAGCTTTCATATCTTTAACTCCCGCTTCTTGTGCTAAATGGTCCCAGGGTTGTTTAGAAAACGTATCCTGGTTTTCAAACAGGAGAGAAACAAACTTTGCATAATTACCATATTTCTTCACTCCTTCAGCCGCTTTAGCAGCATCTAATGCCCATTTGTGTTGTGGTAATGGAAAATTATGAAGGATAACTTTTATATGTTTCGGAAATTTACGACGATATTTTTCCAATACCTTTTCAAATTTTGCACAATGAGGACATTCAAAATCACTGAATTCCACTACCGTAACGGGAGCAGAAT
The DNA here is from genome assembly GCA_963783355.1 of uncultured bacterium. Taxonomy (GTDB): domain Bacteria; phylum Bacteroidota; class Rhodothermia; order Balneolales; family DATFMH01; genus CAWANF01. The sequence goes on along the minus strand of CAWANF010000007.1, from coordinate 237,179 downwards.
CAGGTCCAATCTCATTACCATTAATTACAAGTTTGCTCCATAAATCTTTCGGAACCAGCCAATATGGTCTTTTAATGAAATTTTGTTGTGCCAAAGTCGATTGTGACAAACTGCAGATAAAAAGGATTAAAAGCAGTGAAGTGAAATTTTTGTTATTCATTACCGGGGGATTAACGGGTTATGGTTCAGAAATTAAAAAAATAACTGGTGTGATTATTTAAACCTTATATCAGCTAATTATTTATAGTTTATGTAGCTCTAATTTTCATTTAATAAAAAGCGATACCAAATGTGAATATATATAAAAATATTTTTTGTTGACATTTATTTATGAAAACGTTTACTTAATTTTAAAATCGCTTTTGTGTTGATATAGTCTACTATAGGTTTGTTGTATTCATCGTTTATTTATAAATAAATGTAAACGTTTTTATAATAGGTAGACATATATCTGTAAACATTTATCGGTTATGCAATACGATGATGAGTAAGTATTGCATGAATTAATAGGTTCTGCTGAAAACAATAAAATGTGTCGAGGATTAGAGTTTGAATCCAGGAATTCATTTCGATTTTTATATACGTTTTCAAATGATACACCAATAAAGTAATAAAATCATTAACAATTCCAGGTGAATCGGAGTACCCTATGAAATATTGCAACAAACTTGTTCTGATGGTTTGTTTTAGCTTTGTCTTACTTATTATTCAAAAAACAACTTTTGGAGCAAATCTTAGTCAACAGGAGATTAGCGGGAAGGTTACCGATGCCAGTGATGGTTCTTCACTTCCTGGTGTGAATGTCGTTGTTAAAGGAACCCGATTGGGTACGGCAACAAATGTCAAAGGTCATTATCAATTATCGGTACCCGGCTCCGCTGATACACTTGTCTTTTCTTATATCGGTTATAAATCTAAAATAATAACGTTAGAAGGACAATTTATTATTAATGTAAAACTGGAGCCTGAAACGGTTATTGGCCAGCAAATTGTTATTGTGGGATATCAAACAGAAAGAAAAGCAGATTTGACTGGAGCGGTATCTGTTGTAAATACAAAGGATATAAAAGATGCCAGTTCCAGTGATGTTATGGTAAATCGCTTCAGGCACATATTGCAGGGGTAAATATTGTCTTAGACGGTACGCCAGGCGTAAGTTCTAATGTCTTAATTCGAGGATTGAGCACCTTAGGAAATAATATTCCACTTTATATTATAGATGGTGTACCAACTACCAGTGGTTTAAGCAATATCAACCCCAACGATATCCAGTACGATTCCAGTATTGAAAGATGCTTCATCGGCTTCCATTTATGGTGCAAGGGCATCAAATGGGGTTATAATAATCACTACGAAAATTCCGCAAAATGGGCAAACTAATGTTGAATTCAGTTCCATTTTGACAACAGAAGAGATTATGTTTCAAAACTGAACATTCTGAATACGGTTCAAAGAGGTAAGGTGCTTTGGCGGGCAGCCATAAATGATGGTATTAATTCTTCAACGCTACCTCCATTTATAACTATTAATGGCATAAAGATTCCAAAGGAAATGCCATATTGGACAAAGTAATAGTTCCAACCTGGGTGAGTCAGGCCGATGGTATTAAATCGGCCAATACGAATTGGTATAATCAAATATCTCAACTGGGATTAATTCAGAATTACAACATTTCAATTGCGAACGGTACGGACAAAGGTAGTGTCTATTTCTCTTTGAATTATGATAAAAACAGGGGCATTGTAAAGAAAACGAATTACAGCCGGATTGCGGCTCGTGTCAATGCCGATTATAAATATCTTGATGGGAAATTACACGTTGGTGAAAACTTGAATCTTTCCAAAGGCCGTCAGACACCCGTTCCCAGTGGTGCCGGTGGAACACCTATGTCGGCTGGCTCTGATTGTTCAGCCTATTTTACCTGTGCAGACTGTTCAATGGTGGATGGGCAGGTCCATCGGGTGCTGGTTTTGACGATCGCGATAACCCGGTTCGATTAATTGACCAGAATCAGTGGAACAAAAATAATTCCGTTATCGCACTTGGAGATGTTTATATGCATATTGACTTTTTGTCAAATCTTACGTTCAAAACAGATTTTGGGATTAATTATGAAAACGATTACAACCGTTTTATTCAACAAACTTATACAAGTGGATTTTTAACTCGCACAATAAATTCCCTTTCGATGTATGAAAACAACAATCTCAATTGGGATTGGCATAATACATTGCAGTACAAAACGGATATTGGTAATTATGATATTTCCATTCTTCGCGGAATGGAAATGGTGAATAATTCATCGCAAAACATTTCTACCTACACTTAGCAATTTGCATTACAGACAAACAGTTATTTTTACTAATGACGCTGGAAACAGAGAACCGGTATTATGGCGGAAATGATTCCGGTTTTCAATTACTTTCATATTTTGGAAAAGTGGGTTATAGCTACCAAAATAAATATCTGCTTTCCGGAACATTGAGGTATGATGGATCTTCCCGGTTCGGGATCAATCATCAGTTTGGATTGTTTCCTGCTTTTTCCGCTGGGTGGAGGCTAAGTCAGGAGCAATTCGTTCGTAATAATCTTCCGTTCATTTCTGATCTAAAATTACGTTCCGGTTCGGGACGAACCGGTCATTCAGGATATTGCAGATAATGCACGTTTCGCACTTTATAATGCCAATTACGGTAATGATAATACGTGGGGACCCGGGAACGGAACAGCTTACGCTATTAGTGGACAAGAAACGGGTACATTACCTTCCGGTTTCGAACGTACGCAAACGGCCAATCCTAACCTGAAATGGGAAAGTAAGACAGAAACAAACCTTGGTGTCGATTACGGTCTTTTTGCCCAAAAAATAAGTGGGTCATTTGATTACTTTTTTAGTCATACCAACGATATTTTGATTTTGCCACCCTACCTTGCTGTTATTGGAGATGGTGGAAATCAATGGGTTAATGGTGCATCAGTTGCGAATCACGGATGGGAATTTCAGATTGAATACCAGGGTAATACAGGTGGGCTCCATTACGACATTACCGGTAATTTGAGCCATACACGCGATAAAGTAACCAAGTTGCCATCTTCTGTATTTAACGCTTATCCCGGTAACTCAGAGAAGCATATTCTTGGACATCCAATGGAATCATATTTTGGTTATGTTGTTCAGGGAATTTTCCAGAATCAGCAGGAAGTTCAGAACTCTGCTGCTCAGCCGGGTAAAGGAGTTGGCCGGTTAAGATATAAGGATTTAAATGGTGATGGTGTCATCAATTCCCTAGATCAAAAATATATCGGGGTTAACAGTCCGGATATTTCATATGGACTGAATGCTGATTTTTCCTACAAAAATTTCGACATGACTGTCTTTTTCCAGGGGATACAGGGTATTGCCGTGAATAATCCTACCAAAGTATATACGGATTTTACATCTATTTGGAATGGTACAAATTATGGTGCCAGAACATTAGATGCATGAGACCCTTAACAATACCAACACATATATTCCGGCTCTATCTCTTTCAGATCAAAATGATGAATCCAGGATGTCTACGTATTTTGTTGAGAACGGTTCATATCTCAAACTACGGACTTTGGAAATTGGTTACACATTACCAGCAAGAATTCAAAAGAGCCTGAGCATGCATAAATTCAGGGTGTATGTCCGAGGTGAAAATTTGTTGACATTCAAAGACAATAAGGGTCCCAATGCTTTTACAAATCCGGATCCGGAAAATCCAAATAATGCCTACCCTCTGCCTCGAAGGATTACCATTGGATTTGATGTACAATTTTAAAATTAAACTATACACATTATGAAAAGATTTAGATTTTTAATCATAATTGCCGGGTTGGTGATATTTATGATGACTTCCTGTAAATCAAACTTTTTGAATTACCAGCCAAAAGGAGTCATTAACGGTTCAGATTTAAATACACCACAAAGAGTAGATCAAATGGTGACAGCAGTCCTATTCGTCATTCGGTAATGATCACTGGACTGTTCCATTTGAGAGTTTGTGGCCATATGGAGATGTTTCGTGCTGACGATGCTTATAAAGGTGGAAGAGGAACGGCGGACCAGGGAGGTTATAACGACATGGAATTGTTTGCTTTCATGCGTCCGGATCAGCCGAAGTTCGATCAGTTATGGTTCCGGTTATATGTTGGTATCTCGAGGGCCGACGATGCTCTCAGAAGACTGCAAACTTTGAAAACAAGCGATTTTCCGCAAAAAACGGAACGTGAAGCGGAGATGCATTTTATCAGGGGGCATTATTATTTCCTGTTAAAAATCCTGTTTAAACATATTCCTTTTTTTACAGCTGATACACCCCTTGACAGCCTTAAAAATGTATCTAATGTGCAATACAGCAGTCAGCAGCTTTGGGAAAAAATTGCCAATGAATTTCAAATGGCTGTTAATAATCTTCCTAAAACACAAAAAGATGTTGGACGGCCTACAAAATATGCCGCTGAGGCTTACCTAGCTAAAGTTCGTTTGTATGAAGCATATGTTCAGGATGCACAGAATAATGTAACCAGCATCAATCAATCGGATTTACAGGATGTTGTAACATTGACAACGGATGTAATCAATTCTGGTCAATATGGTTTGCTCAATAATTACGGTAATAATTTCCTGTATGCTTATGACAATAGTAAAGAATCGGTCTGGGCAGTTCAGCGATCTATTAACGATGGAACACCTAATGGACGTGTAGATATGGGATCGGCCCTGAATTATCCAATGAATCCTTCCTATGGTTGTTGCTGGTTTCACATTCCAAGTCAGAACCTGGTAAATGCCTATAAAACGGGTACGAATGGGTTACCGGAATTCACCACCTATAATAATACGGATATGAAAGATTCTGTTAATTTCAGGACAAATACAGTGGATCCCCGCCTGGATTACACGGTTGGTATTCCCGGACATCCCTGGAAAGATGATCCTACCTTCATTTATGAAAAATCCTGGGCAAGAACACCTAATGATTACGGATATTATTCTTCGATGAAAGAGACAAAGCTGCCAAGCTGCCCCTGTTTGAAGAAAGTTGGCCCGTTTTATGCCAGTTCGAAGAATACGGTTATTATCCGTTATGCTGATGTTTTATTATGGAAGGCAGAAGCTTTAATTGAATTGGGCAGACAAAATGAGGCTTTGCCATTAATTAATCAGGTAAGGCAGCGAGCGTTAAATAGCGCAAGTGAGCTAAAATATTCAAACTGGACAAGTCAATATCGAATTATCATATGGAAACATATCAGCCGGGGGTCAACTGTACCTGGACACAGGATTATGCCCGCAGGGCGCTCCGGTGGGAACGCCGTATGGAATTTGCTATGGAGGGAAGCCGATTTTTTGACTTGGTTCGGTGGGGCGTTGCAGACAGCGTTATGAATAATTATTTCGCTGTTGAAAAGACTAAGCGACCCTATATGGGATCAGCCCATTTCCAGAAAAACAGGGATGAATATCTGCCTATTCCTCAAAATCAGATTAATCTCAGCAATGGTTTGTATAAACAGAACTATGGTTGGAATTAATAAATAGATGAATGAATAACAAAGACAGGTATTTGAGAATTTTCAGACACCTGTCTTTTCTCATAAATAAAATATTCCGGACATTTGCTGAAAGGTGTTGAATAATGGAAATGAATGTACAGAAATCTTATATAAGTGCTTTATCATTATTGTTTTGCTTGTTTTTATTACTTTTGACAGATAGTTGTAACGGGCAATCGACAAATTTAAAAAGTGCCTTTAAATCGTTTACTGCTAATCCTTATCGACCTCAGTTTCATTTCTCACCCGACAGCAACTGGACGAATGATCCAAATGGACTGGTTTATTTTCATGGAGAATACCATTTGTTTTTTCAATACAATCCATTTGGAATTAACTGGGGGCATATGAGTTGGGGACATGCAGTTTCTACTGATTTGATTCATTGGATACAATTGCCGGTAGCCATTCCTGAAGGTAAAAATGTGATGATATTTTCTGGTAGTGCTGTAGTTGATTCGAATAATACCAGCGGTTTTGGCAAAGACGGTAAAATTCCAATGGTTGCTATCTATGCCGGGGACAACTCTAAAACAGGAATTCAGGATCAACGCCTGGCTTACAGTTTGGATTATGGTCGCACATGGACCAAATATCAGGTGTAACCCCGTCATTACACTTCATTCTAAAAGTTTTCGGGATCCTAAAGTTTTTTGGTATTCTCCTGATCATGAATGGATAATGGTTGTGGCTCTTTCGAATCAGTTTAAGGTTCGTTTTTACGGGTCCCATGATTTGAAACACTGGGTCAAACTAAGTGATTTTGGGCCCGCCGGAGCTGAACGTGGCAGCTGGGAGTGCCCAATGCTCGATAAAATTCACGTTCTTGGCCACCCGTCGCAAACTAAATGGGTTTTGGAAATATCCTGCCAGATAGGTAAATACAGGAGTGGGCAATATTTTATAGGAAATTTTGACGGTAAATCTTTCATACCTGAACCGAATTTCAGGAAAGGTGTACACAGAGTTGATTATGGGAATGATTTTTATGCGGCAATTTCCTGGTCAAATATTCCGCCTGAAGATGGTAGAACAATATGGTTGGCCGGGATGGTAACGGGTCCAACTAAGCCATTTCGCGGAATGATGACATTTCCCCGAAGTATTCATGTGAAGCAGGGCAAAAACGGCTATTATATTACACAGAAACCGGTTAAAGAATTGCAAGAACTGAGAGGAAAACATTATCATTTTAAATAATATTCCCATTAATTCAGGCAGTTTTCCTTTAAGTAATAAAGGAGTTCGTGGAACGACACTCGAAATTGAAGCAACTCTTAAGCCAAAGAATTCTGATGAGTTTGGTATTGTTGTCCGAAAAGGTAAAAGTCAAAAAACAGTCATAGGATATAACACATCTGAACACAAGTTGTACATAAATAGGAAAGAATCCGGTGCGAATACATCCTTTAAGAATTTTAAAAGTATACAAACAGCGCCTCTTACTCTTAATGACAGAGAAATAAAATTACATATACTGGTCGATCGTTGTTCCTTCGAAGTTTTTGCAAACAATGGTAAAAGAGTAATGACTGATGATATATATCCCAAAATGAGCTCTGACGGTTTACAATTATTTTCTAAGGATGGTAAAGTTGATGTCGCCTCTCTAGATATCTGGAAGTTGAAATCATATAGGAAATGAGATTGAGTAACTATTCCTGAAAAAACTAATAAAAAATCCATATGAGATATAAACCGTATTTATACGAATTTGATGTGACTATTATGTCGTTTTTTTTGTTTTTCTGTATTACAGCAATAGGTTCATGCCAGAACATAGATTCATCTCAAAAAAATGCTGCTGTCGGATATAAAGCTTTAAATGTTAATTCATACCTGGTCGCAATTCCATTTTATTCCCAATAAAAACTGGACGAATGATCCAAATGGACTGGTTTATTTTCATGGAGAATACCATTTGTTTTTTCAATACAATCCATTTGGAATTAACTGGGGACATATGAGTTGGGGACATGCTGTTTCTACTGATATGATACACTGGAATGAATTACCGGTTGCCATACCTGAAAGCAATGATGTGATGATCTTTTCGGGTTGTGCTGTAGTCGATTCTAACAATACCAGCGGTTTTGGGAAAAACGGCAAGATTCCTATGGTTGCCATTTATGCGGGAAATAATACGAAAACAGGAATCCAAGATCAGCGGTTGGCGTATAGTCTGGATTATGGAAGAACATGGACGAAATACGGCGGGAATCCTGTCATTACGATAAACTCGAAAAATTTCAGGGATCCCAAAGTATTCTGGTATCGTCCTGATCATCAATGGATTATGGTTGTTGCTTTATCTGCAGAACATAAAGTTCGTTTTTACAGCTCGCCTGATTTAAAACACTGGACCAAATTGAGTGATTTTGGCCAAACCGGAGCCGTGAGCGGTGTTTGGGAGTGTCCTATGCTCGATAAAGTTAAAGTGGTAGGGCATCCAAATGAAACAAAATGGGTTTTAGAAGTTGGAATTAATCCGGGGGCCATTTCCGGCGGTTCCGGCGGACAATATTTTATCGGTGGTTTTAACGGCAAAACGTTTACCCCCGATCCTATGTTTGCCAACAGTGCACATTGGGTAGATTACGGCAAAGATTTTTATGCCGCCACGTCATGGGATAATATTCCGCCCGAAGATGGACGAACATTATGGCTTGGATGGATGGATAACTGGCAATATGCGGGAAATGCCCCTACTGCACCATTTAGGGGTATGATGTCGATACCCCGTTCCATTCTTGTTCAAAAGGGTTCTAATGGTTATTACTTGGTACAACAACCGGTTAAAGAATTGAACTCGTTGCGAGGGAATCATTATCATTTTGATAATTTGTCCGTATCCTCTGGAGATCTGTCGTTAACAAAGAAAGGTATATCGGGTACGTCATTCGAAATAAAAACCATCATCGATCCGTCAACATCAAATAATTTTGGATTGATTGTTCGGAAAGGGGAAACCCAGGAAACAGTGATAGGATACAATTCTTCAAAAAAAGAACTATATGTTGATCGTACTCATTCTGGTGATAATGGTTTCAGCAAGGATTTCCCCGGTGTTCAGACTGCCCCATTACAGCTGGATAACGGTCAAATCGAATTGCATATACTGGTAGATCGCAGTTCGGTTGAAGTCTTTGCAAATGGTGGAAAAAGAGTTATCACAGACGATATATATCCCAAATTGAGCTCGGATGGGATAGCGTTATTCGCCAAAAATGGGAATGCAAAAGTAAAATCAATGGATATCTGGAAATTGAAATCATACAGGAAATAAATCATGAAAAAAAGGTATTATGTTTATCTCATCACCATTGTAGCTGCATTAGGTGGATTTTTATTTGGTTTTGATACGGCCGTTATATCCGGAGCCAATCCGTTTATCAAACAGTATTTTACTTTGAGCCAAATTGGGCTTGGCTGGGCGGTTGGTTCTTTAGTCCTCGGTTGCATGGTTGGAGCAGGAATTTCCGGGCGTTTGAGCGATATGTTCGGCCGAAAAAGAATGTTGATATCCACATCGATCATTTTTGCCATTTCCGCGGTGGGCTCTGCAACAGCTACGGCCTTTTGGTTTTTTATTGTATCCCGTATAACCTGTGGAATAGCGGTGGGAGCAGCCTCGTTGCTTTCTCCTACGTATATCGCCGAGATTTCTCCATCTCACTTGCGCGGACGTTTAGTATCGCTAAATCAATTAGCTATAACCATAGGTATTCTGGTCGTCTATTTTACAAACTATTTGTTGGTCAATGCTGGCGATCAAAACTGGCGTTATATGCTGGGAAGTGAAGTGATACCTGCTATAATATTCTTTTTGTCACTATTTCTGGTTCCGGAAAGTCCGAGATGGCTTGTTAAAAATAAACAGCGTGACAAAGCCCTGAAGACATTGACTGATTTGGGTGGTGATGAGCATGCTAAAGAACAACTCGATGAAATTGATAAGACCCTGAAGGAAAAAGTAGATGTCGGAATTCGTGTTTTGTTTAGAGGAACAATGGGAAAGATTATGATTATTGGCATTTTACTGGCGGCGTTTCAACAGATAACAGGGATTAATGCTATTATATATTTTGCTCCAACCATTTTTGCCAAAACGGGTGTGGCTACGAGTTCCGCATTTTTGCAATCGGTCATTGTCGGGGTAGTCAATGTTGGATTTACCTTTGTGGCCATCGGGTTGATTGATAAATTGGGACGCAAACCTCTGTTGTTAGCCGGTTCGGCGGGTATGGCTATTTCATTGGGAGTGTTGGTATGGGCATTTGGCACAGGTGATGTTCATGGTTTAATTGTATTGTTTTCTGTATTAGGATATATCGCATCCTTCGCCGCTTCACTTGCTCCGGTTATGTGGGTCGTAACCTCTGAAATTTATCCCAATAAATATCGTGGAGCAGCCATGTCGGTATCTACCGGTATCAGTTGGATGTGTACTTATCTGGTTGTGCAGACATTTCCCTGGATGCTGGATAAAATGGGTGGCGCCATCGCTTTCGGCATATTTGGAGTTTTAAGTGTCATCACCTTCTTCTTTATACTTGTTTACATACCTGAAACAAAAGGGAAATCTTTAGAACAAATAGAAATCGAGTTGGGGCTTTCTCCAAAAGAAGTTGAGACGCTGGAAGTGTAAAGTATACTACAAATATAAATAATCATATAAAATTATCCCCGTTTGCGATCAAAATCTGGTGACATGGTTGTTCTTTCATCAAGGGGATAGTGTTTGGAAATTTGGTAATAAATTATCATGAGTAAAGAAGAAATAATTTGTATCGGTGAAGTTTTATGGGATTCTTTGCCCTTCGGGTTGTTTTTGGGAGGCGCACCGCTAAATGTTAGTCTTCACTTGCATAACCTGGAAGAACAAGTATTGATTGTGAGTAGGGTCGGTGATGACCGGCTTGGGATTGAAGCTTTAAGAAGAATCAGTGGAAAAGGATTATTAAAAGATTTGGTCCAGGTTGATAAAAATTTTGAAACAGGATTTGTAATGGTTGAACTGGACGAGGAAGGAAGCCCGAACTATCAGATCAAAGAACCCGTTGCATGGGATTATATCGAACTCTCGAATTTGCTTATTGAACGACTCAAAGATGCTTGGGGGATTGTTTTCGGCAGTTTAGCGCAACGAAATAAAACGACTCGTAATACAATAAAAGAATTATTAAAGAGTAAATGTCATAAGATATTTGATATTAACCTGCGTCCTCCTTATGTAACCAAGCAGATCATTGAGGAATCACTAATGGCAGCCGACATACTTAAAATAAATGACGATGAATTGCATCAGCTGGCGGAATGGTTCGATTTGCCGGATTCACAGGAAGATGCGATCAGAATACTATCACAGAAATTTAATTGTCCGGTAATAACCGTAACAAAGTCATCGAATGGAGCCATCCTTTTATATGACAATGAATGCTTCAGTCATCCGGGGTTTAAAGTCAAAGTAGCAGATACGGTGGGTGCCGGTGATGCTTTTTTAGCTGCTCTTATTGTTGGAATAAAATCGGGAAAAAGGGGCAGGATATCATCGAATTTGCAAATGCGGCCGGAGCATATGTTGCTTCACAGAGTGGTGCCATTCCAAGCTACGATGTCAGCAACATCAGGCAGATTTATGAATCGGATATGACAATATAATTTTCCTAACTCCAGTTAAATAGAACCTCATAAAACAACCACATCTGGGCCAGTGTTAAGTTGATATAAAAAAGATCAGGGGCTTTTATGTTATTGCTTTAAATGATAGCAAAAATCCGAAAATTACTCTATTTCATAAAATATCCATACGAAAATTACTGAATCTTACGTTTACGAATGCAATATTTCCATGAACAACATTCTGAAATTTGGTATCATTAATTACCAAAACATATTCATATAAGATTCTACCGTATGTTGTTAGCAGTCGATGTGGGAAACTCGAACATTGTCGTGGGCATTTCCCGGAATGGAGACTGGATTCATCAGTGGCGGATTCAGACCGTTCATGATCGCACGACTGATGAATATTCCGTTACCTTGCGCTCGCTCCTTTCCAGTGAAGAAATTGCCGTCAGCGACTTCGGTCAGGTTATTTTGAGCAGTGTCGTTCCGGTGCTTACCGGCGTTTTTAAGGCGTTATTTAATCGCTGGGGATATGAAAATGTGATTGTGCTGGATCATACAACGGATACGGGTCTGACGATTGGTGTGAATCCGTCCGATACCATCGGCAGCGACTTGATTGCCAACGCGGTGGCGGCCTGGAATCGTTTCAGAATAAATTGTATCGTTATCGATTTCGGGACGGCCACAACGCTCATGACGGTGAAAGAACCTGGAATCATTGCAGGTGGAGCCATCGCCGCCGGACTGGGTGTGACGATGCGGGCTTTGGTCGGAAATACGGCTCAGCTGTCGGAGGTGCCGATGGAGCCACCGGTTTCCGTGATTGGCACCAATACGCGTTCTGCCATGCAATCCGGTTTGTTTGTGGGACATATTTGCATGATTGAAGGCCTGGTTGAACGTCTGAAGCGGGAATTGCCGGGAAAAGCTAAAGTCATTGCCACCGGGGGTTTATCGGAAGTTATAGGTCCGCACACAACCTGTTTTGATGAAGTGGACAGCTGGCTGACACTCGATGGATTACGCATTATTGCCCGAAGGAACAGAGATTGAGTGTTATCGTTTTAGTGTGGTAAAGTGTTTGAGTTATTTCGTTGTTGTGAAAAATGGGGAGCAGAATTTTTAAAACAAATCAGTGTCATTATCATAGAGATTCAGAGTTGTACTTCAAAATTTTCCGTGGCTGCCAGCTATTTAATCTGTACGATTTCTTATGGTTGCATAGTCACCCCATAGACATCATTTCTTACAGAAATATAATTTTATTAAATCCCAAAATGAGCATATTGAATATTAGAACCAGCAAGTATTTCTGTTTGTTTTTTTAATTGCAGGGGAATGAAGGTGTGCTATAAGTATTTATGATGTAGGCATAAGCCAGAATAAAAATTCAGAATTATTCAATAGTGTGTAATCCATTAAGCATTAAGAGAGGACGAGCCCATGTTAACCACTTCTGTTGATACCAAAACGAAGACCTTATTTCGAACCGTCATGCCGGTCCTGATCGTCGATGACCTGGTGAAAACGGCTCATTATTATCGAGAAACCCTGGGTTTTCATATCGATTTTATCTGGGAAAGCCCGTCGGGTTTCGCCAGCCTGAGCCGTGACGATATCTCCATCAACCTGAAGCAATCTAATCCAACCGGAAAGGGCCGTTCCAACAAACGTGGCAATGGGGTGGATATCTATTTTTGTGTGAATGATCTGGATCAGCTTTTGGAGGAATTGCGTGCGAAAAATGCTCATATTGTGATGGAACCTACAAACCAGATATACGGGGTTCGTGAGTTAAATGTGGAAGACTGCGATGGGTATATTTTGTGTTTCGGGGAAGAATTGATTATGTGATAAACAGGTCATTATGTAGTTTCTGAATACAACCGTCACGTCAAATCAGACTGTCCGGTGTAAGGATCAATCGTACACGCGAATCTCCGTTTAACTTACATATATGCCGGATACTTCATTCTATCTTATATCTTGAGAGCATTAGAGTTAGAATGACATTAATAAGATAAGAATGTCATTATTTTCCCCGAAATAATTCATTCAGGAGAGCAATAAAGAATGGGGAAACAGCCATCGATATCGAGGGAATCATCGGAGATGTCCACAAACGGCGTTGTCTTTCGGGCCCGGGGATTAACCAAAATTTATGACATGGGCGAGATACAGGTGCAGGCGCTGCGGGGGGTGGACCTTGAATTCTATTCGGGGGAACTGGCTGTGTTGCTCGGACCATCGGGAAGCGGAAAATCAACCTTATTGAATATTCTGGGCGGACTCGATACGGCAACCGAAGGTTTTGTCTCTTATCATGACAAGGTGTTAACAGAAGCGACGGAACAGGAATTGACCGAATACCGGCGTTATTTTGTCGGGTTTGTATTTCAGTTCTATAACCTGATTCCAAGCCTGACTGCTCGCGAAAATGTGGCTATTGTCACAGAAATTGCAAAAAATCCCATAACACCGGAAGATGCGTTGTCAATAGTGGGACTGTCGGAACGGATCGATCATTTTCCGGCACAGCTTTCCGGCGGGGAACAGCAGCGGGTGGCGATTGCACGGGCCATCGCTAAAAATCCGGATGTACTTCTTTGTGATGAACCAACAGGAGCCCTTGATTCGCAAACGGGAATTGTTGTACTGGAAGCCCTGGATCGTGTGAATAAAGAGCTGGGAACGACCACTGTCGTGATCACCCATAATGTGGTCATTGCAGATATGGCGGACAGGGTCATTCATCTGAGTGATGGCAGGATTTCAGAAGTGTATGGGAATGAGGTAAAAAAATCACCTAAAGATCTGCACTGGTAAGATTATGAAAGCAATCAATCGCAAATTATGGCGGGAAACATGGCACATGCGCGGACAGGTGATGGCTATATCATTAATTCTGGCATGTGGTGTGTCTATTTTTGTGATGTCGCTCAGTACAGTGGATTCATTACAGAGAACACAGCAGACTTATTATTCAAACCAACATTTTGCAGAGGTATTTGCCAATCTTAAACGAGCACCTGAGAATGTGATAGAACGAATACAGGATATTCCAGGTGTGGAAATCGTTGAAACACGTGTCATTGCCGGGGTAAACATCGAAATTGCCAACTTTCCGGAACCCATTACCGGAATCCTGGTTTCCATTCCAGATAATGGTAGTTCTCTGTTAAATCAACTCCTGCTGAAAGAAGGACGTTTTATCGATCCATATCGGGAAGACGAAATCATTATATCCGAAGGATTCGCCGAGGCTCATCAGTTTAAACCGGGTGATAAGCTGACAGTCATAATCAATGGCAAGCGCAAGACCCTGACTATCGTTGGGCTGGCTTCTTCGCCCGAATATATTTACCAGATAGCACCGGGCGCGTGGATTCCCGATTACAAACGGTATGGTGTCTTCTGGATGGGTCGTTCTCCACTGGCCAGCGCTTTTGATATGGAAGGGGCGTTTAATGATGTTTCACTGACCCTAACTTCCGGAACAAACGTTAAAACAGTTATCGATAAGCTGGATATCATTCTGGAACCGTATGGCGGCCTTGGTGCTTACAGCCGGGAAGACCAGCTTTCACATCGCTATTTGTCGGAGGAATTCAAACAACAACGTACCATAGCAACCATCCTGCCCGTCATTTTCCTGGCAGTGGCAGCTTTCCTGCTCAATGTCGTTCTCAGCCGATTGATTCGTACGCAGCGGCAGGAGATAGCGGTTTTAAAAGCCTTTGGATACAGCAATTTTGATGTGGGTTTTCATTACCTGAAGCAGGTTATGGTTATTGTCATTATTGGATTTATCCTGGGCATGGCCCTGGGAGTCTGGACAGGTGTAGGAATGGGAAATCTATATATGAAATTTTTCCGGTTTCCATACTTGCTCTATCATATTCCTGCTTATGTTACGATAACGGCATTTCTTGTGACAACGACGGCAGCGGTAACCGGAACCCTCCGGGCTGTTCGTGAAGCGACGATTCTTCCCCCGGCTATTGCGATGCGGCCCGAACAACCGACGAAATATCGCGAATCTTATGTGGAACGAATGGGCTTGAAAAAATATCTAGGTCAGCCCACACGCATGATTATCCGGCATCTGGAGAGAACGCCGCTTAAAACTATTTTTGCTATTTTGGGAGTGGCTTTTGCCACTTCTATCATGCTTGTGGGGAGTTTTTCGGATGATGCCATCGACTACGAGATGGATTTGCAGTTTAACCTGATTCAGCGGGAGGATTTGGCGGTTTCTTTTGTTGAGCCGACTTCTTACAAGGCAATTTATGAACTTGGCCATCTTCCCGGAGTATTTTATGTGGAAACATTTCGAACGGTGCCGGTGCGACTTCGGCACGAATACCGAACGTATCTTACAACCATCCAGGGCGTGCAATCAGGTGGAGATCTCGGGCGCCTGATCGATATTCATCTCAATAAAATTACTATTCCTCAACAGGGACTGGTTATCACCGATTATTTAGGAAAATTGCTGCATATCCAGGTTGGTGATACGGTAGTTGCTGAAGTTTTGGAAGGTGCTCGTCCAACATTGGAAGTGCCGGTCGTAGCTCTAATAAGTCAGTTTTTAGGAATTGGGAGTTATATGGAGCTTTCATCGTTAAATCGGTTGATGAAAGAGGGAAGATCGGTTTCGGGCGCCTATCTGAAGATTGATTCGCAACAGCAGCAGAATATTTTCGCCGATTTAAAAAGACGTCCACGTATTGCCGGTGTTTCGATTTCGAACCAGGTACGACAAAATCTATATGAGACTTTTGGCCAGAACCTGTTGATCTATACGTTCATCCTGACAATGTTTGCCGGGGTGCTCGTTTTCGGTGTAGTATATAACAGTGCAAGGATATCGTTGTCGGAGCGGGGACGGGAAATGGCCAGCCTTCGTGTGCTCGGATTCACAAAAGTGGAGATTTCTTACTTGCTGCTGGGAGAGCTGGCTATCATCACACTGGTTGCCATTCCATTGGGATTCTTGATGGGATATAGCCTGGCGGCCTATATGGTGGTGGCTTTGAGTACTGATCTTTATCGTGTGCCCCTTATTATAAACCGGGATACGTATGCTTTTGCGGCCCTGGTTGTGATTGTCTCGGCTACCATATCGGGAATGATTGTTCGCCACCGCATTAACCATCTGGATTTGATTGGAGTTTTAAAAACAAGAGAGTGACATTATGGAAATCAGAAAAAGAATGATTATCGGCGTTATCGCAGCCGTCGTTATCCTGTTAATTGGGTATGGATTTTGGCCCAAGCCGTTTGTGGTGGAAACGTCTGAAGTGAGAGATGGCCCACTTAAAGTCACAGTGGAAGAAGAAGGCCGGACAAGGGTCATGGACCGTTTTGTAGTTACGGCTCCGGTGTCGGGACTTGCCCTGCGAATTGATTTGAATGTCGGTGATTCCGTTTATAAAGATCGGCCTATTCTGTATATGGAGCCCGTCTATTCCGAGGTTCTCGGTCCCCGAAGACAAGCCGAGGCACAGGCCCGTGTCAGGGCAACGGAAGCAGCATTGAAGGCGGCTAAAGAAACAGTAAAAGCAGCAAAATCAGATGCCGATTTGGCGGAGTCGGAATGGGAACGGATTAAAGGGCTTTTTGATGCCGGTTCAGCAACGCGCCAGATGCTGGATCATGCACAAGCTGATAACCTGAGAGCGTCATCCAATCTTTCATCTTCAAATTTTGCGGTGGAAGTGGCCCGGTATGATTACGAAGCGGCAAAAACAGCACTGGAATATTACGGAATCGACAGAAAGAATTCGAAATCCATACAGATACCCATTACTTCGCCGGTAGACGGCTGCGTGCTCAAAATTAATCATGAAAGTGAGGGTATTGTACAGGTCGGCCAGCCGTTGATTGAGGTTGGCAATCCCCGG
Source organism: uncultured bacterium (assembly GCA_963783355.1). Lineage (GTDB taxonomy): Bacteria > Bacteroidota > Rhodothermia > Balneolales > DATFMH01 > CAWANF01. Next base: position 220,059 of record CAWANF010000007.1, on the reverse strand, counting down.
ACCCTGGAAATTGAAACCGATGTATTATCATCGGATGCTGTTAAAATATTACCGGGTACCCGGGTTGAATTGGATCGCTGGGGTGGTAATGAGTTGCTACAGGGCCGCGTTCGCACGATTGAGCCGGTTGGTTTTACTAAATACTCGGCTTTAGGGGTGGAAGAGCAGCGTGTTTTAGTGATAACAGATATCATTTCTCCGAAGAAAGAATGGAATCGACTGGGTGACGGATACCGGGTAGTGACCCGGTTTGTGATTTGGGAAAAAGATAGTGTTTTGCAGGTTCCGACAAGTGCTTTGTTTCGAAAAGACGGGAAATGGGCTGTTTTTGTCATTCGAAATAACCGGGCAACAATACGTGGAGTAGAGATTGGCCACCGGAGCGGACTAACGGCTGAGATTCAGTCCGGAATAATGAAAGATGATCGTGTGATTATACACCCGGATGAACAAATCGAAGACGGGGCACGGGTTTCTGTCAGGTAAAAAAAATCCCCCAATAAAATTATCAGGGGATTTTGATTTCAAAGTGATTACCGGGCACCGCTTGATGCACTATACTTATTTAATCAGGATCATTTTTTTTGTAATAGTTGCCTTATCAGTCACCAGACGATAGAAATAGATTCCGCTGGAAAGCCTTGAGGCATTGAAGGTCACGGTATAGGAACCGGACGATTGTTTTTGGTTGACTAATGTGGCGACTTCCCTTCCGATGATGTCGTAGACGGTGAGTTTCACATTCACAGCGGCATTCACCTCGTAATTGATTTGTGTAGAGGGGTTGAATGGATTCGGATAATTCTGACTTAGCTTAATCTGTCTTGGAATTTTTGAGATTTCTTCATCGATAGGTAATGGAACCTTATCGGGACGCGTATTAGTGTAATAATATTTTAACTGTGAAAATGTGACCCAGGTACTGTTGCTCCAGATTTGAAAATCAGACTGCGATAAATTCATATTACTGTCGTAAGTGTACAGCTGTTGTCCGCTGTCTACATAGGCCTTGCTGGTGGTATCCCAATCCTGGTATAGCCATTTTGTATCTTTACCGTTGGAATCATAAAATCGCAGAACCTGGCTATCCTCCGTCCATCCTTTGCTGGTTGTATCCCATTTAGACGTTACATAAGCGGAATCTTTCATGCTGACCTGGTAATACATGTATTGATCACGATAAGCATTGATATACATCGATTTAAGTGTGTCATAATCCTGCTCGATCACCTCAGCCAAATGATTTTGCATATTATAATTGGCGGTATAGAATGTCATCTTTCGCCATTGACCGTTTACCCATTCCTCGTCTTCTTCGGTGGCAATATTACCATTGGCGTAGGTATAGGTATAGCGATAGGCATTGACCCAGACGTTATTAACGGTATCACGGTCTTGATCCAATTCTTCCGTCAGGTTATTCTGGGCGTCATAGGTATATAAATATTGATTCATATCCTGCCATCCGTTCTGAGTATCCCATGTTTGATAGAGTTCTACGGTTTCCAGGTTGTTCACGTAAGTATGTTGATACCTGCTGGAATTGACCCATGCATTATTGCTCCACATTTGGTGGAGTGTTTCGGTTATATTGCCGTTAGCATCGTACTTTGTTGTCTGCAACTGTGAATGAACCCAGCTTCCCGCATTATTCGGATCCGGCACTTGTGTAAGCTGCTGCGTAACGTGGTCGTTTGTGTCGTAGGCGTAATAATGGCGGGACCCAATCTCCAATAAATTCGTTGTGAAATTAAGTCCGTATGCCTCATGATGTTCGAGGTACCACGCCAGTGCTGCTGTTGTGGGTAACGTGCTGTTACTCTTTTTCAGTTGCGTATATAGTTGGATCAGGTTTGTCTGTTCATTGGATTGATCAACATTGGTAAAAAAGTTTCTGAATGATTCTGCCGGGTTAACAATTTTCTTGTTTTGTGCCTGGGTAAAAGGAATTGCGATAACCCAGAATAATACCCCGATTAGCGTTATTCTTTTGTAGTTAAGTAACATAGCTGCCTCTCAAAAATTAAATAAGGTGTTGTTGTTGTTTTAGCCTGATTGTTTCTTAATTCTTTGATAAAACTGGTATAAAAAACAGTGACATACTGAAATGAACACTATTTAAACAACTAATAAAAAATCAGATATTAGTAGTAGTTAAAGTGCTTTAATAATCAGGGATAAGAGGGGTAAATATTTGCTTTTGCCTTGTGTTTATATGAGTTACTTTTAAGGAGTTTTTTGTTATATAAGTATATTGAAGCTCATAGATTACAACGGATCGGGCGGAATGGAAATAAGTATTACGCCTTATAGGTTTTGAACCGGATAGTCTCATTGATGAAGTAAAGAAAAATCTTTTTTAAAATAATTTAATTATCGTTTGCTTAGGTTTGACGAAAGGTGCATTTGGGTGAATACCAGATTCTATAGGAGTAGTATGCTGTTTGAAAATAATCCTAATCCGATGTTTATCGTGGATAGTGAAACAAATAAGATCCTCGATGTAAACAAGGCGGCTATTCAGGCATATGGTTATGAATATGATGAATTTCTTTCAATGACTATACTGGATATGCGTCCGAGAGAAGATATTGCAGATTTGTTGGATGTGCTTGAATCGAAAAAAGATGAAAAAGTACGTGATTATGGAGTATGGCGGCATTTGACAAAAGACCAGTCGGAATTATATGTTCATGTCAATGCTCAGGTTATTGAATATGAAGGCGTTCACGCCAGGCTGGTTTCCGCAAATAATATCACCGAGCTGATAAAGACTGAAAAAGAATTGAAAAAAGCGTATCAGCAACTGGATTTCCACGCAAATAATAGTCCGTTGGCATTTATTGAATGGGATGAAAACTTCAGAATTCGTCGCTGGTCGGATAAAACCAGAGAGTTATTTGGCTGGTCGCAGGAAGAAGTTTTAGGTAAAGATCCAATGACCCTGAATTTTATTTATGAAGAGGACGCCAATATTGTTAATCCTAAAATGAACGCTCTTATCAAAGGAGAGATACCGAGTTTTAGCATTCAGAATCGTAATTATGCCAAAGATGGCCGGGTCGTGTATTGCGAATGGTATAATTCCGGTTTGTTTGATGAATCAGGGAACCTTATTTCTATATTGTCACAAGTTCAGGATATTACCAAAAGCAAAGAGGCTGAAGAGGCATTAAAACATGAAAAAAATTTTGTAGATAATCTTATTAACAGCCTTCCCGGTACGTTTTATTTGTTTGATAAAAGTGGAAATATCCTGCGCTGGAACCAGAATTTTGCGGATGTTACCGGGTATTCACCGGACGAATTAGACGATCTGAAAGCTCTTGATTATTTTGAGGGTGACGACCGGGATCGGGTCGCGGAACGTATCGCGGAAGTGTTTGAAAAAGGAAAATCGACGGTACAGGCAAATCTGAAAATTAAGGACGGAACGAAAATACCGTATTTGTTTAATGCTTTTTGTTTCAGGCAGGATGGACAGGAATATCTTTTGGGCACCGGTTTGGACATGTCCCGGAATATAGAAACGATACAACAGCTCGAAGATGCCAAGAATCTGCTGGAAAAGACATTTAAAAGCCTGAACGAGGCAGTGTTGATTATCGATCCCGATGAAATGAAAATTATTGAATGTAATCCCGCTGCCGAAAGAATATTTGGTTATTCGATGGACGACTTAATTGGCCGTTCTACTGACATTTTGCATGTCGATATGGAAAGCCGGGAATATTTTAGCAATGCTATCTTCGAATCGATGAAAAAAGGTAAAATATTCCGTTCCGATTATCGCCTGAAAAGGAAAGATGGCGAGATAATTTATACGGATCATACCGTTACGCCACTGAATGAAAATGGCAGTTGGCAGGATGGTTTGGTTACCGTCATCCGGGATATCACTGAAAAAAAACTCAGTGAAAAAGAATTGAGAATTAAAGACAGTGCTATTAAATCCGCCCTGAATGCCATCGTGCTATACGATCTGGACGGAAGTATAACCTATGCAAATCCATCATTTATCAAGATGTGGGGTTTTAGCTCGGCAGACGAAGTACTCAATGTTGGTTTCAATACTTTATGGCAAAATAGGGATGATTATAAAAGTATTGCTTCAATATTGAGGGCAGAGGAAAAATGGAGCGGCAAACTTCAGGGGAAACGAAATGGAAATGCCGTTTTTCCAGCCCGCTTGTCGATAAGCAAAGTTTCAGACGAATTGGGCAGCCCGATCTGCATGATGGCGTCTATAGCAGATATCAGCGATCGCGAAATGACCCGTCAGAAGCTCGAAGAAAGCCAGAGAATGTTGTCCACTTTAATGGAAAATCTTCCAGGTATGGCCTATCGGTGTAGTAATGATAAAGACTGGACAATGTTATTTGTGAGCGGCGGTTGTAGCAAGCTTACGGGTTATTCACCGGGAGAATTGATTGGCAATAAGACCGTTTCTTATGCCGAGATGATTGTTCCGGAAGATCGTAAAATGGTGGATGATGAGGTTCAGCTCGCTGTTCAGGAAAACAGGCCTTTCCAGCTTAATTATCGTATTAAGACGAAAAACGGGGATATCAGATGGGTTTGGGAAAAAGGATTACAGGTGATTCCCGGCGTCGACGATGGCATTTTGGAAGGATTCATTACCGATGTGACCGAGCGGGTGAAAGTTACGGAAGAATTAAAAAGACAAGCAGAATTATTCAGCAGGATATTTGAAGATTCTCCTGTCGGTATAGCGATGGTTGATGAAAATAACCGAATTCGCATGGTTAATAAAGGATTCCGGGATATTTTTCAATATTCCCCGGAAGAAGTTATTGGAAAGGAGCTTGATAATTTAATTGTACCTGAAGAGCTGAAAATAGACGCAGTTGAATTTTTTAGGAACAGTGAAGACCGATATGTCAAAAAGGAAACAGTTCGTTTGGCAAAAGGGAATCAGGAACGGTCGGTTTTAGTCTATGGAGTTCCGGTTTACTTTGAGAATAAGCAGATAGCGGATTTTGGAATTTATGTTGATATCTCCGACAGGAAAAAGGCGGAAAGTGAAGTCTTGCAATCGTTAAAGGAGAAAGAAGTGCTTTTGGCCGAAATTCATCACCGGGTAAAAAATAATCTCGCCATTGTCTCCGGATTGCTAGAGTTGCAAGCCAGCACTATGGATAGTCCCGAAGCGAAAAATTTTCTTCAGGAAAGTCAGACTCGCATCAAATCGATCGCTATGATACATGAAAAACTGTATCACTCTGAAACATTATCGAATATTGAATTCGATGAGTACATTGTTTCTTTGGCGAAAAGCATTGATCGTTTGTATAAAAATGTAAATAAAGAAATAATTGTTGTAACAAATGCCAAAAAAGTTCTCTTTAATATTAACCAAGCTATTCCCTGCGCTCTTTTGCTTAATGAGATCCTGGTGAATGCATACAAACATGCTTTTAAAGAGCGTGAAAAAGGGGAAATCCTGGTTGAATTAAAAGAGAATCAAGAAATGGTGTTTTTGACGGTAAAAGACGACGGAATTGGGCTACCTGATAATTTTGAGATAAAAAAATCGAAGTCGTTGGGAATGACCCTTATAGCTACTTTATCAAAACAGCTGAATGCTGAACTTGATATATATAATGATAATGGGACCGTAATAAGCGTGGGTTTTAAAAAGGAATAGTCGTGATGGAGATAAGTAATCAGGTAGACTTAAAAAAGGTGGGTCATATGGGCTTAGACAAGAAGATCTTGGTTGTCGAAGATAATATGTTATTATCGCTTGTATACGAAAACTACATCGAAAAAATGGGATTCAAACTGCTTGATATTTTTGCTGACGGGGAATCAGCCATTGAAGCGGCAAAAAATCTAAAACCTGATCTTATTCTCATGGATATCATACTCAAAGGCCAGATTGATGGTATTGATGCCATGAAAAAAATAAGAGAGTATTCAAATGTGCCCGTTATCTATATCACAGGAAACTCCGATTCCCAACATATACAGCGAGCCTATGAAACCGGTTATGCCGACTATCTTATTAAACCTATTTCTCTTGAAGAACTCAAAAAATCTATAAATAAGGTATTTATTAACTGAACATAGTTTTCCGTCCCGTTTTTTTAGCCATCAAAGAGAGATAATACAAATACGAATTCCACCTGGTTACGGCTATTGCCCCTCAATTTTACTGATCATTTGATCATTTCAGGCCGTATCTTAACCTCATTATTCCACTCAAAGATGGTGTCTCGACATCTTTTCTAATTAAAATTTTGTTTTTCATGATATACGAATTTTTGGGAAAGCATCCTGTTTTTGATGATTCAAATTTCATTGCTCCAAGCGCCGATATCATCGGTGAAGTTAAACTGGGCATGGAATCGAGTGTCTGGTTCAACACTACAATCCGTGGCGACGTGAATTACATTGAAATTGGAAAACGAACCAATATTCAGGATAACAGCTGCATCCATGTAATGAATCAAACAGGGCCAACAATAATCGGAAATGATGTCACCATTGGCCATAACGCGATGGTTCATGGTTGCACGATCAACGATCGGGTTTTGATTGGTATTAATTCGGTTGTGCTCGATAAAGCGGTCGTAGAGCAGGATTGCATTATTGCTGCAGGAAGTGTGGTAACACCCGGGAAAGTGATGCCCTCCGGTTTTTTATGTATGGGAACCCCGGCCAAACCTGTACGTAAACTTACAACAAAAGAGCTGGATTCTATCCTCGAACACGCTGTCAATTATGTCCGTTACAGCCGGGCATATATGCAAAAAGATGCATATGAAGTGAATCCTTTTTATCCGCAGCGTTCCTGAACCGGGTAATTAGAAGATGTCGATATCCCGCACTGTATCAAAGATATACATTGGTTGATACGGATATCGCTCGAGGATGTTCATCTGGCTTACGCCACTTAATACCAGAACGGTTTCCATGCCTGCCTGAATGCCGGCCAGGATATCCGTTTCCATATTATCCCCGATAATGACGGTGTTTTCGGAATGGGCTTTCAGGTAATTCAGGGCAGCCCGCATCATCCATGCATTCGGTTTCCCGATATAAAAAGGTGATTTACCGGTTATTCGCTCAATGGGAGCGCATAAAGCACCACATGAGGGGGAACCCTGAGGGCCTGAAACATCCGGATTCGTAGCAATGAAACGGGCACCTTTGTTAATAAAAAAGGCTGCTTTTTGAATCATATCCCAGTTATATGATTTCGTTTCCCCAACCACTACAAAATCGGGATTGATGTCGGTAACGGTGAATCCAATATTATATAATTCGTGGGTTAAACCACCTTCGCCGACAACGTAGGCTTTGCGTCCATCCTGCTTCTCAAGGAATGCAGCGGTTGCCATCGCCGAGGTATAAAAATGGCTGACTGGAATTTCTATACCCGCCGACTGCAGGCGGTTTTTCAAATCAAGAGGAGTTTGTGATGAATAATTTGTTAAAAACAACAGTGGGTGGCCTTTATCAAGGATAGATTTGATAAACGTATCAGCACCATCAATCAGGGTATTGTCTCTGAGAATGACACCGTCCATATCGCAAATAATACTTTTCATACTGGAAGTCCTTCGGATGAATAATCAATTACATAAATATATACATTTCAAGGATTAAGCGTAATGAATAGCTTAACTCTTATAAAAAATGGCTTTCAAATCACTCCATGTGAATGTGTTGGTTCCGCCGCTGCTGGAGATATCGGTCCACGACTGAATATACCAAAGGCCGGTACTCGCTTGTTTGAGCAGGAATATTAATTGCCCGTTAGCAACGGTGGGAACCCCGCTTTGAGCCCGGTTGTGGATCACTGTCACAGTATAACTGGCTTTGTACTGTTGTGTGGTAGACGACTGTATCTCAAAACTCGGATTGGAAAGCTGAAGTTGATTTCCGGTACTGTTTTGAGAAGCTGCCTGTAAGTTCATGAAATACGTTTGTTCGTCTGCTTTCGACCATCCATTCCAGATATCAGCATAGTTAGTCAGTGAATTTTGAGACGGTTGAAATTCAAAACCGGAATCCGACAAACAGCGTAAATAATTTTGGACATTTAGATTTTTGATGGCGTTTTGCAGGTTTTGAATCACAATTGTAGGATCATCGGGCTGGACAAACGACGAGTTGTTTGATGACAATGGATCCTGCGGTTTACGGGTCTGAAAAAGTCCGCAGCTTGTCGTAACTGACAACAGTCCCGGTATCAGAATCAGTAACGCTGTTTTTAGGTATTTTTTGTTGTTATCTCGCATCAATGAATTTAAAAGAAAGAGTCCGGTACAGGCAATTCGTAATTTACGTTAAGTTTTGGGATCTGCAACTTTGCGTTAAATAAACGGATGGCGTGTCGTTGATTTAACGCAGGGGAATGAACGGTTTCTTCATGATAAATAATATCATCGACGATGGGATGTCCCCATGCTTTTAGGTGCAGACGAATCTGGTGGGTGCGTCCTGTTACAGGAAAACAGGCCACAAGACTGTTCGTATCAAAGGTTTTGACCACTTTAAAATGAGTTTCAGCAGGTTTCAGGTCGCCAGATTTTTGAGTGTATTCAAATATAAATCCTGATTTTCTGCGGATCGGAAAATCGACGGTTATTTCTCTTTCCGACGGTATGCCTTTAACGAGGGCAAAGTACTTTTTTTGTACTTCCCCATTCCGGAATGCTTCGGTAGCCGCCCGGGTGAATTCGGGGTTTCTTCCAAATAATATTAAACCCGAAGTAACAGCGTCCAGCCGGTGTATAATCCTGAGATGTTCATATCCCATTTCCCCGAGGATAGATGTCAGCGTATTTTTGAAATATCGTCCCCCGGGATGAACCGGCATGGGGGCGGGTTTACAAACCACGACAAAATCATCGTTTTGATCAATTATTTGAACGTCGTCAGGAACAGAGGGTTCATGAACCGAAGGATTATGATGGCTGATGCGATCATTTTCTTTTAAAATGACAAACGGCGACACGGTATGATCCTGAAGCTTAACATGGCCTGATATTATGCGTTTTTCCCACTCTTCACGGGAACGAAATGGAAAACGCGAATGGAGCAGTGCCAGCAGGTTTTGTCCGGCCTCGGTACGTTTTACCCTGAAGTGATGCGTAAATGGGTAGGGAGCAACAATCCGGACGTTATGACTTTTGTAATTTTTTGCTTTTTCGATTTTTGAAATCGGATCCAAAATAATTATACCATTTACGGAATGGGGCATACACTTCATCCGGGTTAAAAGGGCGTTTATAGGGACTCTCTTTGCATTCTTCGCTGCAGCATCCTTCCATCATCCGGGCGCCCTCTTCGGAACAGACGAAGAGCCGGTTGCACTCCATATTGGCGCAGTTGATATAGGTATCGCAGGGAACGCCGGTAATTTCACAATGACTGATGGGATCTTCATCATTCGGATTGACCGGCACCACAAGGCGGTCGTCGAAAACGAAACATTTGCCTTTAAAATGAGCCCCTTGTTCTTTTTTTGCATAATTCAGTATTCCGCCATGCAATTGGTTGACATCTTCAAAGCCTTTCTTCTTCATCAATACCGAGAACTTCTCACAGCGAATGCCGCCGGTGCAATACATCAATACTTTTTTATCCTTTTCGATGTCCAGCGAATCTACCCATTCCGGAAATTCATAAAACGTATCTAAATCCGGCGTTAATGCACCTTCAAAATGGCCAATTTTAGATTCGTAGTTGTTACGCACGTCGATAATGACATAATTCTCTTCCGATTCCATGACCCTGCGCCATTCTTCGGGCATCAGGTGCTTCCCGCCTTCTGAAGGATTGATCGGCATAGGTGCTTTTAGCGATACAATCTCGCTGCGAATTTTGACGATCAGCTTGGCAAAAGGAATGAACTCGCTGTCGTCTTCTTTAAACTCTGTAGATTCGAAACCTTTGATAGACTGAAGATATTTTTCGTAAGCCAGGATATCTTCGGGTTTTCCGGCCAGCGTTCCGTTGATCCCCTCTCCGGAAACATAAATCCGGCCTTTTAGCTGATGCGATTTGCAAAATTCCCTTTGCTCCGTTCTGAAATCCTGCGGATTAGATATATTATGAAAATTATAGTATAGTATTACCTTGTACATAGACTTACACGATTTACCGGGTACGATAGTTTTGGCGTTAGATTTTTTTATAATAAAATTCATTGTAATGGACTGCTAATTTACGTTTATTTTTAGAGTAATGGAATGCATCATCTACCCTATTTAGCGCTGCGGGGGAGCTTTTATTAAATGGGATTATAATTTGAAAGGTTATGCATCAGTCATATTAATTGGTTTACTGCTTTTTGTTTTCTCACCTGTTCAGGCGCAACAGATTCATCATCAGCAGCAAAATCCGACAGAGACTCCGAAAATATTTCGGCTTATAGAAAAAGATGTGTCCCGGGGACGGATTACCAAAGAAGACGCCCTTCTTAATAAATTTTATGCCGTTTTTGATCAAAAAAAAATGAATAGCCGTTACCAGAAGGAGTTGACTGTTGTAACAAGTTCGGCACCTGTGGTATTGAAATGCTTAACCCCTACGGTAATGGAATACGAAAAGATGAAATCATCATTATCGTCCGGAACCAAAAAAATTATTAACACCTACTTGTCTTCGGCATTGACTACGGATAATAGAACATATACTTCTCCTTCCGGTCATTTCCTAATCCACTATACAACAATCGACAGTACCGGGAATGCCGTTCCCCCCGCCGATACTAATAAAGACGGGTATCCCGATTACGTGGAATGGCTGGGGAGCTATGCCGATTCCACCTGGAATTGTGAAGTAAGAGACGACGGGTTCAAAAATCCCCTGGTTAATAATCAGCCCTATAATGTTTATATAGGTGCAATTGGTGATCCCTCCTATGCTGTTTATGGCTATACTACACCGGATAATAGCGGAAGTACCTATATCTTGATCAATAATTCGATTGGTTCGTCTTATTTTCCACCCAATTCCGATCCCGACGGAAAGGTTAAAGGTGATTTGAAGGTGACTATTGCCCATGAGTTTAAACATGCTATCCAGTATGCCACGAACCAGTGGAATGGAGAAAGCGGCAGCTGGATAGAGATGGACGCCACGATGATGGAAGATGTCGTATTCGATCCGGTAGACGATTATTACAATTACCTGACAAGTTCATACTCTATATTTGAAAATCCACAATATTCTATGTACCCGGGCTCTTATTACCAGGTGAGCTGGGCTTTGTATTTCTACCAGACCTATGGTATTCAGTTCTGGAAGAAAACATGGGACGATATCGCTGCAACGAACGATTCGATGGCGACGGCGATGTCGAATGTTCTGCAAACATACGGTGCTTCTTTTGGGCGGGATTTTACGCAGTCGGAGTTATGGCATTATGCATCCGGCGCCCGTTCCTATCCAAATTATGGATTTAAGGACAAAGCAAACTATCCTACTTCTCTGTTAGCAGATAATTATACTTCCGTACCGACTAATTTCCTTACGAGGTATTACCTGAATCCGATGAGTGCCGAATATGATCGGGTTGTTCCAACCGCGCAGGATACGGGACAAGTATTGATAACCTATTTTTATAATTCTGATAAGGACGGCATCGGGTTATTGGCATGGAAGAAGAATCAGACAACTTCTGAAGTTATTTATAAACCGGATGCTACAGGCAACGGAATGGTGCAGATAAAAGCACCCTGGCGCTGGAGTGATTTGCAGGAAATGGGTCTCGTTTCTACAAATGCATCGGCTGTAAATGGATCTCTGACACGGATTTTAATTGGTGCCAACAACATCGCCTATGGTGATATGGATGACAATGGCATGGTTAACCAGTCGGATGCGATGTTGATGCTGGATTATGTATTGGGTAATAAACCCGTCTATTCCGATACGAAGATGATCGGGGATTTGTCGGGCAATGGTACGATTTCAGCATATGATGCAACGCTGCTTTTGCGCCATGATTTGGGTAGGTTACCCTATTTTGCAAAAGATACGAATCACGACGGTTATGGGCCTGAGTATTCCGGTTTCAAGACGACATCGGAGCTGGCAGGATCCGGAAGTATCTCCAATACGACGTATTCTGTTTCCACGAAAAATCCTTATATAACACAAAGCAGCCCGTCGATCAGCCTGATAAAAGTGCCGGCCGATTCCCAGATGGATGCACGTATTGAGCTAAAATTATCCAATAGTGCCGGTTCAACATTTTCTTCAACGTACATGGTGATTTCTTTTCCGCCCAATGTTATTAAAAACGTTACGCTCGATACAACCGGATCGGTATGGAAGAATAGCATTTACAAATATTCATACACCAACGGTGTGTTTCGAATGGCTATTGCCGAACCTGACTCATTTTCATCCGGGGTACTCGGTCACCTTGATTTAACTGCAAGCACCCAGGCGCAAGCAAGTATAACCGTTGATCGTACGGATTTGGACGAAAATCAAAATGCAACTCCTGTTTCTACGTTAACTATTGATATAAAGCCAAAAACGACGGTAGCTGTGGATCAGACCAATCCGAATCTGCCAAAAAGTGTAGAGCTGGAACAAAATTATCCCAATCCTTTTAACCCAACGACCATCATTACGTATGAATTGCCAAGCGCAACTCATGTATTGCTGACTGTTTATGACGTTACCGGAAGATTAGTGGAGACACTTCAGAATAGCAATTATGCGGCCGGAAAGCACACCGTGTCGTTTAACGGATTGCAACTGGCCAGCGGAATGTATTTTTACCGGTTACAGGTTGGGGATGGAAATAAAACCATCGTCAAGATGCATAAAATGCTTCTTATTAAATAACCGGATGATAAAAGAGAAAACACTGGAAAACGGAATAGGAAGACCGGAAAAAAGGAAAATGTAATATTGAGTGAAAAGTCATGGTGAGCGGAGTCGAACCATGTTCCCCCTTTCTAAAGGGGGCGTAGGGGGTTGTTAAAAGATTTGAACTATACTATAAGCAACATCGGGGGGTGGAAATATCGGAAAAAGGAAAACCGGGATGTTGGTTGTATGGTCTTGGTGCGCAGAGTTGAACCATGACGTCCATCCGTTTTCAGAAAGATTCGTTTTGGACAGGAAACATCAGTGTCTGCTGATCAGTTCAAGCGTGATATGATCGGCGAGTTTCAGTCCCTTGTCATTTAGAATAAGAGGTTCGGCAGATTTCAGGAAACCGCCTTCATTTAATCCTTCAATGTAATGGAGTTGCAAATCACTGAAGGGATATTGATAAGAATCTGTAAGCAAATCGCTTGATACTCCTTTGATGGTTCGCAGTCCAAGCATGATTCGTTCTTCTCCCAGGGTTTCGGGCGGCAGGTATTCTTCATTTGATATATTCTCGCCCGCTTCATTTGCAAGGTAAGCGGACAAATCCGGTTTGTTTTGCCAGCGTCTTGCCCGGGTTTTGTCATCCCGCCAGAAAGAATGTGCGGCCGGACCAAATCCAAGGTAGTTCTTATGTTCCCAATAGTTGGAATTATGAATCGCTTCGTGGTCTTTTCGCGCAAAATTACTCACTTCGTACCGGTGAATGTTATGTTCCGACAACATCTGCGATACGAGATCAAAATGACGGCCAACAATGTCATCTTCCAGTGGTTTCAGGCGCCCCAAATCAACCAGCTTGCCAAGTCGTGTTCGCGGTTCAATGGTCAGTGAATAAGCGGAGACATGCGGAGGTTCGAAGGCCATCAAAGTATGAATATCTTCTTCCAGATCCTCTTCGGTTTGATTTGGATTACCGTAAATCAAATCGACCGAATAAGTCTGAAGTTCTGATTTTTCGAGCAATTCCAGGCAATGCAAAGCATCTTCCCTGTTGTGGGCACGATGCATAAATGATAGCAAATCGGGATGAAACGATTGGACACCCATGCTTGCGCGGGTGATCCCGAGGTTTTTTAAGTCGTTGAGATAATTGGTATTGACGTCATCCGGATTCATCTCAAAAGTGATCTCCTTCACACCAGAAGTGCCGAAAACCTTATTGACAGCTGTTAAAATTTGTTCTATTTCCCCTCCGGAAAGTTGTGAAGGCGTACCCCCGCCAAAATAAATGGTTTCAACGTTTTCGCTGGAATATTCCGAATCCTTAAAATAGAAAATTTCTTCAATCAGCTTGTGTACAAATAGCTGTTTTTGATCGGTTTTTGTGACGAAATAGAAATCACAATAGGAACAAGCCTGACGGCAAAATGGTATGTGAATGTAAATTCCTGACACGCTTTAGTTTTTGAAAAATGCTTCCGCTATGAGTTTAAATTGCACGGGTTGATCGAGGAATGCATAATGTCCGGCGTTGTCGATGGTTACCAGAGCACTGTTTTTTAGATGTTTATCCATTCGCTCTGCCTGGTATAACGGAGTCGTGTCGTCATTCTTGCCCCAAAGCAGCAGGACTTCATTATCTATATCCGGAAGCGATGATTCCAGGTATTCGGTGACGGTCTTTACAAATATTTCACGCATCACTCCATTTAACGTTCGATATTCGGAAGAGCCTAACGATTTCCACAGGGAGGTTTTCCGTAATGCGGATAAGCCTTTTTCGCGTAACGTTCCGGGCAGTAACTGAAATGGGAATTTCAGCGTTTTAGCAAGATATTTTCTGAAATAAAATTTCATACTTCGGCGGGGTTTCATTCCGGCGCCCCCGGTAATCAGCACTTTGCCAATTTTATTTTTGGTTTCGGATCTTGAACATAATTTTAAAGTCACACGACCGCCAAATGAATGAACCAGGAAATCCGGTTTTTCAAGGTTTAAGTCGCTAATCATGGCCCAGATGGCATCGGCGTATCGACCTACATCCCAGGCTCTTGCAGGAACCGGTGATTCACCGAAACCCGGAAAATCGATAAGATAACAGGTTCTCAGATGAGCCAGATTTTGCGCCAGCGGTATCATCACCCTGCTGCTGCTTCCCCAGCCATGAAGAACCAGCAACGGCCGTCCCTGTCCCCAAACAGTGTAGCTAACGGGTTGTTCGCCAAATAAGTAGGTATGTTTTTCAGAAGTCATTTAATGAATATAAAAGGTATTAACAGTAGTTGAAAAATAATCAAATCAGAATGATAAATAAGAGTGTTTTAGTGTTATAGTTTGATGGTGTTTGATTTGTCATTCATATTCCCGTTTCCGGTCCCCGTATTCTTTTTTTGTAAGGATCATGGATCCGATGTTTCCCATTAACAGGTGCATTAGAATCCCGGACCCAGACAATGATTTATGAGACGCTGGTTTTATTTTTTTCTTGAACGGTTGAATATCACTCCCGGCGAGCGCCGTTTGGTAATGGTGACGATGGTATTGTTCATAATCACGTCTGTTTCTGATTTCGTTATAAATCCCAAATATCCCTTCGATTCGGCGTATTATGCTCCGTTAGAAAAAGAATTCAAAAAGCATATCAGGCTCGCCCGTCAAAAAGATTCACTCAGAAAAGTAAAATTCTATACGGTCCAAAAGCTTGCTGAAAATAAAGTCAATCCGAAGGCGTTTCATCATAATAAGTCGCGGAACCTAAACGCAGCAAAATCATCAAAAAAGAGAAATAAAAAATCATTAAAACGACAAAGTATTAATATTAATACGGCGAATAAAAAAAAATTAATGCTTCTGTCGGGGATAGGTCCCAAAACAGCGAAAAAAATTATAGTTTACAGGAAAGAACACGGGTCCTTTTCAACATTATCGAGTATTATGAGGGTCAAGGGCATCGGAAAGAAGAAATTTGAGAAAATGAAACCATATTTACGGTTAAAGAGGCCGTAAATTTTGAAACCAGCGTTTATGAGAACAAATATACTTTGGGCGGATGACGAGATAGAGCAGCTGCGTCCCCACATGATTTTTTTGGAGCAGAAAGGTTTTGACGTGACTCCCGTCACCAATGGGGACGATGCCATCACGATGGTTCGTGAAAAAGTTTTCGACATTGTGTTTTTGGATGAGCATATGCCCGGTATGGATGGATTGGCTACTTTATCCGCTCTAAAACAGATGCAGCCGGCCTTACCTGTGGTGATGATTACCAAGAGTGAGGAAGAGGCGATCATGGAAGATGCCATCGGGTCAAAAATTTCCGATTACCTGATCAAACCGGTTAATCCAAACCAGATTTTACTGACGATTAAGAAAATCCTGGATCGCAACCGGCTCCGGAATGAGAAATCTTCCCAGACGTATTTACGGGGTTTTAATGAACTGACAAGCAGGATGACCGGTGATGTGGACTGGAATGAATGGATCGATATTTATCAGAGTCTGACTCGCTGGGATATCGAACTGGAGGGCGGTGACGAAGCGCTCCGGCAGGTTCTGGATGATCAGAAACTACAGGCGAACCGGGAATTCGGACGTTTTATTGAAAAGGAATATCTGTACTGGTTGAAATCGGATATTCCGGAACGCCCGTTACTGTCACCGGATATTTTCAGGGAATATGTGGCTCCTCATCTGGATGCCGGGGAAACGACGGTATTTTTTGTAATCGACTGCATGCGTTATGATCAGTGGCTGGTCTTTGAAAGTTTGTTATCGCCGTTTTATTCCATCACGACTGATTTCTATTATTCGATTCTTCCGACGGCTACCCCTTACGCCCGGAATGCGATATTTTCCGGTTTGTATCCAATTGATATTGAAAAATTTTATCCCCGTTTATGGGATGCGGGAGACGATAACGAATCGTCGTTAAATAAATACGAAGAACAACTTCTTCAACTTCAGCTGAAGCGCCTGAATTATCGGATAACTCCAAAATATGAGAAAGTACTGCAAAGCGATGAAGGCCGAAAGGTTGCTGATCGCATCCTGAATTATATTCAGTCTCCGTTGAGTGCGTTCGTTTTCAACTTTGTAGATACGCTCGTTCATTCCCGTTCCGATTCGGATATCCTGAAAGAGATAGCCCCGGATGTTCCCGCGTTTCGCGCGCTCACCAAAACCTGGTTTGCCCATTCCACGTTGCTGGAAATTTTTAGAACACTGGCGGATCAGGATGTTACCATCGTTGTGACAACCGATCACGGTTCGGTCCGGGCTTTGCGGGATACTAAAGTGCTGGGAGATCGCGATACTTCCACCAGCCTGCGGTATAAATACGGCCGGAATCTTAAAGCCAATAAAGATTCAGCAATATTCGTGAACAATCCTTCAGATTATAAACTTCCCAGAGGCGGTGTGATCACAAATTACATATTTGCCAAAGAAGATTACTATTTTGTCTACCCGACAAATTATCACCGCTACCAGAATAAATATAAAGATACATTTCAACATGGCGGTGCATCAATGGAAGAAATGATCCTGCCGGTGGTTACCATGAAAAAGCGGTAAATATTAATCCGATAAGAATAACACTGCAAATTGATCACAATTAAGGACCGAATAAAGCCGTTTCTTAAAAAACCTGTTGAAACAACATCTGTACGAGAAACGTACGAAATAGCCGCGTCTCTGGCAGCTTGTTTACAGCCGGGCGACATCGTATGTTTACATGGTGATCTTGGAGCTGGTAAAACCCATTTTGTAAAGGGGATCGCCGCTTCCTTCGGGATTAACCCCGATACTGTAAGTTCACCAACGTTTACACTGATTCATGAATACCGGGAAGGACAGGTTCCCGTTTTTCATTTTGATTTTTATCGATTGAAATCAGAAGAAGAAGCTCTGGATATTGGTGCTGAAGAATATTTTTATTCGGATGGAATTTGTTTTGTGGAATGGCCGGAAAAAGCTTTGGGAATCATACCAAAAGATGCTCTCTGGATTGATATAAAGCATATGGGAGACAACCAGAGACAGATTTTTTTCCGATTAATTGAAAAATAAGCTTTATATTGAACGCTCATTATGGAAAGTCAGAAAAAAAATCTACCCTACCGGATAGACCGGCTTCCTGTAATCCTGCCGTATTACAGAAGGGCGAATAACGACTTATCCCTTGGCGATCTTGTTTATTATGGCCCCTGCCCTGAATTTTATGGAATTGGCGAAATCGTTAATATGCTTGAATCGTTTTGTGTGGTTGATTTTCGCGGTACCGGAGAGCTGGGAATCCATAAAGATGCATTCGAATCGAAGTATTTAATTCCTATTCATAAGTTGAATCTATCGCACATCTTAAAACAGCGATAAGTGGTGATGCGGCTACCGGGCAATCAGAATACCCGGTAACTCACCATGACGTATGCATGTTTTTTTAATCCTTTTTATGTGACATTATTGTGATTTTGAAATTATATTCAATGTCAATAAGTAATTGATTTTATTTATTATAAACTTGTAATAAGCTCCGTCCGATCATTGATATTATATTTTAAAATGGATTGGCTTCCCCTTATTCTTAATCTTAAAAATGAGGTAAGCTATGCTGTATATGACAAGATGGAGCATAAAAGAAGAGATGTATCATGATGCTGTTGAACGTTTTACCAAAAATCCTCCTAAAGTTCCGGCAGGTGTAAAACAAATAGGCCGATGGCACGAATTAGGTTCAGGCGACGGATTTGCACTTTATGAAGCCGATGACCCGGTTGCTTTCTCCCAGTATGTACTGTCATGGGCTGACTTGGTAGATCAGCATATTCATGTGGTTATTGAGGATGAAGACATAGCAAGAGCCCTGTCCGGGATGTAGTCTTTCCAATTCCAGTGCAAATGACAGGATATATTTTGGGAGACAGGTAACGAATTACAAAAATCTGCAGGAATGACAAATATTGTTTTTTTGGGAATAGTTACCTGTAACCCATACTCATTTTAGGCTTTACAACTGAATAAACCAGTTCAAAGGGACGAATTATGGGCATATTTCAAATCACTCTAATCCTGGCAGCATTTCTGTGTTCTCTTGTTGGAGGTTTTTTATTTTCATTTGCAATAGTAGTTATGCCGGGTATCAGAAGTCTGAATGATCGTGAGTTTATTCGGGCATTTCAGGTTATGGATCACATTATTCAAAATAATCAGCCAATTTTTATGATAGTCTGGATTGGTTCGATAATAATTTTAATAATTTCGGCTGTACTAAGTATTGGTGAACTGTATGGTATAGAAATGATATTGATGATAATAGCTGTTCTTTTCTATCTGGCAGGTGTACAGGTACCAACAGGAACTATCAATGTACCATTAAATAACAAATTGCAGATATTGGATGTCAATACCATGGACGGCGCTGAACGGCAAATAGCCCGTCAGCAATTTGAAAAAAGATGGGTCCGATGGAACTTAATCAGGACAACATTTTCGAACCTTACAGCCTTATTATTGATAATACTGCTCGTTTTGCAATAAAACCCAGCTATGGAAAATACTATCAGTCTGAAATGAGAAATATTCGGGTAAATAGTCTCTTTATTCCGGATTAGATGTTTCGAGGCTCATCACCGTGTCGGTAGCATGCCGGTCACGACCGAAAAGCCATAGAATGATGCTTAAGGCTAACCCTGGATAAAAAGGTTCGATCCCGAGAAAAGCCTCGGAGTAGGATTCTGTTTCATGGAAACTTCCGAGGAGCAGCCAGAGAACGGAAATAAGCGTACAGAAAACGATCGTGGGAACCACGTATTTCTTTTTAAGGCGAAAGATTGGTAAATAAATTCCGAGTACAGGTATGAGTATGCCCGGTATCATCGCGGAACCAATGACATACCACAATGAAATTACACTTGGATAAGCGATGATCAACAGGATACCCAAAACCGCTGCCAGCGTGATGCTGATCCGGCTCAGTAATACACGTTTCGCTTTGGGAAACAGTTTGATAAGCAGGTCCCTGCCCAGGGTCTGGCCGGCAAGAAAAAGGTAGCTGTCCAGCGTCGACATGATGGTGGCCAGCAGGGCGACATAAAATAAACCCCGGATGCCAGATGGCAGGATTTTATCAGCCATAAAGGGATAGATCATCAGCGGCTGTTTGATTGAACCGAGAATCTTGGATGCCGTAGAGTCCGCAGGTGAGCGTGAGAAAATCGAATAACATCCATAACAGGATGGAATAGAAGATACCGCGTTTGGCTATCTGCGGGGTCTTAGCTGCTGCTGCCCGTTGGTGGAAACTCGGATCGACGAAGGTCCAGAGTGCAATGAAAAACCAGACCAGGATGTACTGGATTGAATGTCCCCCCGAAATATCTTTGAATGAAGACGGGAGCGTATGCCAGAGCCTGACCGGGCTCCCGAAAGTATACATGGCAAAAAACAACAGGACAAAGAAACCGGCATACATCAAAATAACCTGCAGGTCGTCTGTTTTGACTACCGAATCAAAGCCACCGAAACTCACATAAATAATGGTGAAAAGGGAAGCAATGACGGAATACAGGATGATGTGTCCGGCACCGCCAAACATATATTGCAAGAGAACACCCAGCATCAGGATATAAGGAGCCGGACTGATGAGGATAAATACAGAGATTGCCGAAGCTCCACCCGCTTTTTTACCATATTGGTTGCTGATAGCCTCGGGGATCGATAATGCCGGATTACTTCGTATTTTCTCAGCCAGGAAAACAGCAAAAAGCAATGAAAAGATATAATAAGGCATGGCCAGTATCAGCCATTCGGAGACACCGAATTGATAAACATATTCTCCGACGCCTAAAATGCCTCCATACCAGGTCGAAACTAAGGTTGCGATAAAGGCCGGCAAAGTCATTTTACGTCCCGACAGCAGGAATGCTTCTTCGTCCATATCCTGCCAGTTCTTCCGGATACTCAACCAGATGATACCTGCAACATAAGCGAGAATGATGAACCAGTCGGCAATGCTGAATTTCAGTGTCACAGTTTCAGGATGTGGTCTTTGGGATAATGGATTTGTATTTAAATATTCGGGTGATGACCGATGAATATAAGCAAATCTCCATCTTCATGACTAATCTGTGCCGGATAATGGCTTATTTCGTTGGAAGATCCGTCCCGGACACCGTTTTCGAGACTTTCTTCGTTGAGTGGAAATTTAAGCCCTTCTGTACGGATTCCAGTGACAACGCCGGATAATGGGAACAGGGAGATGACGGTTCCAACCGGTTCATTTAGTTTATAAATTTTAGGAAGTATAAAATAGATACCGTAAGTGTCCTTGAAATAAATAGATGAGAATTTGGAAGTAAATTGTTTTAAAACGGAGAGATTTTTCAGTGTATGATCGATGCGTTTACCTGTGGCACCCAGCACGGTAATCTGCGAAACTTCATTTTCTAAAGCATAATTGAGCGCTTTCTCCAGGTCGTTCGTTTCCTGGTCTGCATCTTTGATGACCGGATACGTTTTAGGATTATAATCCGTAAAACTATCCATATCCCCGATAATAACATCAGGTAAAATGTCAAAACCAATAGCTGTTTGGGCACCACCATCTGCGGCAATAAATAGATCACTGATACAGATCTCTTCCGAAAGCAGGTTTTTTACCGGCGGTTCACCATCGCATAATATAACAGCTCGTTTGTTGTACATTGTATTAACTAATTTAACCTACTGCTGACTGATAAAATGCAAAAATATAGCAAGAATAAGCGAATTCATAACTAAGGATTGCTTTAGTTTGAGGATTACCGGATCTTAATAAGCTATTTTACATAATAAATTTCTGCCGGGACGTTTTATTCTCGTGTATCATTAACGGATTTTCGAAATATCATGTTGAAAAATCTGGTTCAAAAAATTAAAAGCCATAAAAAAATTGGTGTTTTTTCACACATCCGTCCGGATGGTGATGCCATAGGTTCTCAGATAGCTTTTTGCTTGTGGGCGGTTAAAAATAATATAAATGTTTATGCTTTTAACGTAGACGAGCCACCTTCAAATATTCATTGGCTGAGCGATTACTTTGAGATTTTGCGTCCAACTGTTGCATTGGCGGATGAGTGTGAAGCGTTTGTTTTTATGGACGGTAATAATGTGAATCGATTCGGAGATGTGGGTCACGAGGTACTGCAATCGGAAAAACCGGCATATCTCATTGATCATCATCCCGATCCGGATGATATTTTTACAGAAACATATTCGGTAGACACTGCCTCCTCGACCGCTGAACTGGTTTATGATTTATATGAAGCGACCGATTTGAATTTGTTGGATGAACATGCTGCAAAAGCCATTTATACCGGTCTTGCTACTGATACAGGTTCTTTTCGGTTTGATACGGTGACACCGCGAATTCATCTCATTGTAGCTGAATTATTGAAACGGGGAAAATTCAAACCAAATGAAGTTCACGAAGCCGTATTTGATACCCGGACACCCAATCAGCTTCATTTGCTGGGCAAAGCCCTCGAAACGATTGAATTACATGCGGACAATCAAATTGGTTCCATTACCGTTACAGAAAAAATGTTGCATGAAACCGGCTGTTCATATGCCGATACCGAAGGTTTCGTTTCTTATCCGCTCAGTATAGATGGCGTCAAAGCCGCAGTTCTGTTTTGTGAACTGGAAGGAAAAGTTAAATTAAGCCTTCGTTCAAAAAGTGATATATTAGTAAATGTTTGGGCAAGGATATTTAATGGCGGCGGACACAAACGAGCTGCCGGTGCATGGCATCAGGGCCCGCTTAAACTGGCTAAAAAGGAAGTGATAGAAGCGGGCATGGAACAATTAACAGCTATAAAATCCTGAAATTAAGAAGAGAGCAAATTTATGAAAACCGGTTTAAAGCCAAATAAATCATTTTGGGGCATTTTGGTAATCCTGGTATTTGGTTTTATAAGCTGCAACCATCAGGCTGGTTCCAATACGCAATCCGGCAAAGCCAAAAGTAATATTGCCCTGCCGGATACGCTGACTCCTATTACCGCGAAAGCGGTACAGGAATCCACGGAAAATACGGTCGGACGAAATGAAGTCAACAATAAACGGCAACTTGCCAGTAATGATATCACAGACAGCCGGCATAATGCCATTACGCGTGCCGTGAAAGAAGTGAGTCCGGCGGTGGTGAGTGTCAGTGTTATTGAGGAAGTGAAAGAAAAGGGACAGTTAAATTATAATCCTTTTTTTGATTTCTTTTTTAAGACACCTGACCAGGTTCATCGATTTAAAAGCCTTGGTTCTGGATTTATTATCAGCCCGGATGGATATATCGTAACCAACCAGCATGTGATTGGCAACAATCCTTCTAAAGTGGTTGTTACCCTTTCTGGCAATAAGAGCTACGATGCCAAAATAATTGGCCAGGATGAATATGCAGATTTGGCTCTGTTGAAAATCAATCCCAAACATAAACTGACATATGCCCATTTTGGTGATTCTGACAAAGCTATTGTCGGTGAATGGTGTATAGCTATGGGAAATCCATTCGGCCTTTTCGAAAATGGCCAGCCTTCGGTTACCGTGGGAGTAGTGAGTGCCGTAAAACGGGATTTTAAACCGGATCCGGAACAACCACGGGCTTATCTGGATATGATTCAAACCGATGCGGCTATTAACAGCGGTAATTCCGGCGGACCATTAGTCAATTCGCTGGGCCAGGTTATCGGGATTAATACGTTCATTTATACCGGCGGGACCAGCAGTGGTTTCGTGGGACTTGGATTCGCCATTCCGAGCAATACGGTTGTGAAAATAATATCTCAGCTGAAAAATAAAGGCAAAGTGAGCCTGGGTTATGATCCGGGATTTGAGGTAAAACCCATCACAATGGAAACAGCTTACAAGTACAATCTTCCGGCTATTCAGGGTGGAGTTTTTGTGTATAGTGTGAATAAAGACGGACCGGCGTATAAAGCGGGAATTTTACCCGGCGATGTCCTGGTTGAAATTGGGAATGAGAGGATTTACAGCTATACGCATTATGAGGCTTTATTACGGGAATTTCATGTAGGGCAAACGGTCAAAATGGTTATTCTCAGAAATAATCACCTGTACGAAACGTCTATGAAATTACGGGAGAAAATTCCGGCTGAAAAATAATTTTTATTATTGGTTTTTTTTACGCTTGAGGAATTTATCTAACCGATCAAAATGCTCTTGAGTATCCCAAAACTTGCTGAATATCTCTAATTCATGTGCAAAAGATATTTCCCGTTCATCCAGGTAGGCATGGCGTGCCAGTGCTTTTAACGAGCCGATATAATTGCGATCGTTGGCGCATAACTTTTTAGCAAAATCTACGGTGAAGGATTCGAGTTGCCCGGAAGAAACGATATGATTGATCAGTCCATGCATCTGAGCCGTTTCCGAATTGATAATGGCCTGGCTTCCCAGCCATTCAAGTGCCGTGCTTCGTCCTACCAATTCGACCAGTCTGGTCATGCCGCCCCAGCCGGGCGGCAGATAAAAACGGCCTTGTGTGAATCCCAGCCGTGCATTATTAGTGGCTATCCGAAAATCAAAAGCAAGAGTTGTTTCACATCCACCTCCGTATGCGTTCCCGTTGATACAGGCGATGGTCCAGCATTCCAGCGCTTCAATCCGTTCCAGGATTTGAGCCATTCTGCGGGCCATGAGACGACCGTCATCTTCATTAGTGAGTTTTGAGAATTTTCGCAAATCACCCCCGGAGGTAAAATGCTCATTTCCATTCCCGCTTAAGATGAATACCCGGATATCTGAATTGTTTTCCAGCGAATCGAGGATTTTTTCTATTTCTTCCATCGTATCAAAATCGATGGCATTCAGTGTCTCGGGACGGTCGATGCGGGCCCAGAAAATATGATCGTTCAATTCGGTTTTTAGTGTATTAGTATTCATTTTTTCTGTTCAACTATTAACGATTGGTCTCCTGATTAATCCAGTTTAAATAATCCTGATTCCCTGCCTTTATTGGCAAAGCAACGACACAGGGGCAAGAATAGCTGTGCAACTCTTTGACACGCTCAGTCAATGCTTCCATTTTTTTCTTGCCAGTTTTAGCGATGAGCACAGCTTCGTCATCTTCCTGAATATTATCTTTCCACCAGTAAATGGAATGCATTTTATCAATAATATTGACACAGGCGGCGAAGCGTTCAGAGACGAGGATCTTTCCAATTTGAATGGCTTCATCGCGATTTCGAGTGGTTATATAAACAACATACATAAGCGATAAAATGGATTATTAAATTGGTTCGTGTAAAAGGTATAAACCTTATTCCATGGCTTATTTCGGCCACTTTGGCGGCCTGAAATAAAATTGAAAACCACTTAAATTAGTGTTAATTTAGCGAGTCTATGAACATTGTACTAATCCAGTTAAGATGTATGTGTAGAAACATAACTTAATCTGCGAGAGTGGTGGAATGGTAGACACGCTAGATTTAGGATCTAGTGCTTCACAGCGTGGGGGTTCGAGTCCCCCCTCTCGTACTTTCAAAAATAGCAAGAAATTATAACACATCTAAACCAATCGAGATAAGTAAGTGGATATATCCGTTCAAGAATTAAGCAAAGTTGACAAAGAAATAACGATAAAGGCTGACAGTAAGGATTTAGCTCCTAAATTTGAAAAAGCGTATCGTAACTACCGGAAACAAATGAATATTCCGGGTTTTCGTCCGGGCCAGGTGCCTATTGCCATAGTGAAGAAAAAGTATGGTAAAGAAATTGAAATGGAGGAGATACAGCATTACGTGAATGACATATTTCGTGATGAAATTGCTCCGAAACATGAGCCGGTTGGAGAACCTCAATTTTTGGATTTGAAATGGGAAGATGGCCAGCTTGAAGCGAAAATTAAGATCGGCACAAAACCGGAATTTGAATTGACGGATATCGAATCCATCACGATAGATATGATGGTTCACGATGTTACGGATGATGAAGTGGAACATGAAATCGAGCATCAGCTGGAACACAAGAGTGAATGGAAAGATAGCGATGGAGAAACAACCGATCATTCCAAAGTAGTGGTTGATGCTGTTTCCCTCGATGAAAAAGGAAAGCCAAAAGAAGAAGATAAAGACGAAGACCAGGAACTGGATCTTCGTGAAGAAAAAAATAAAGCATTCAAGGATGCTCTTGTCGGTAAAAAAACAGGTGATAAAGTAAAAGTTGATTTGGGCGAAGGGGACGAAAAAGAGAAATTTGAACTGACGCTGAAGAAAGTACAGGAACTTGATAAACCCGAACTTACCGATGAGCTGGCAAAAGAACTTAGCAAAGATGAAGCGGAAACGGTTGACGCATATAAAGGGTTAATAAAGAGCAGGATTCAGGAATATTATGATCAGGCTTCGAAGGACCTGGCTAAAAACCAGATAGCCGATGAATTGATCAAGGCTCATGAATTCGAAGTTCCGGAACTAGTTCTAAATCAAATTTTAAATAATTACTTAGCTCAGACAAAACAGCAGTATGGTCAAAATCTGCCTGCCGATTTCGATGAAGAAGAATTTAAAAACAAATCGAAGGACAGAGCCGTTAATGATGCAAAGTGGTTTTTTATTTCAGATGAACTTGATAAGAAATACGAAGTCGAAATAACGGCTGAAGATATCGACGCTCATTTATCAGTTGAGGCGGCACGATATGGATTAACCGTTGATATGCTCAAACAGTTTTATGCTTCGAGTGGTGAACAGCTAGAGCAATTAAGAATGGGTATCAGAGATGAAAAACTTTTTGAAAAATTGCTTGAGGAAGTTAAAATAGAAGAACTTTCAAAAGATGCTTATCAAGAGAAGCATAAAAAACAAGATTAAGGGTTTCCTATATGATTATTCCAAAACAACCAATATTTGATATGAATGCCGGTTCCGAGAATCCGGTTCAAAGCAATCTGATCCCTATGGTGATTGAGACCACCAATCGCGGGGAACGAGCTTATGATATTTATTCTCGTTTATTAAAAGACAGGATTGTTATTCTCGGAACACCGATAAATGACGCCGTTGCAAGTAATATCATCGCTCAATTGCTTTTCCTGGAATCGGAAGATCCGGAAAAAGATATTAATTTGTATATAAATAGTCCCGGTGGCGTTGTTTCATCAGGGCTGGCTATTTACGATACCATGCAGCATGTGAAATGCGATGTATCGACGACCTGTCTGGGTATGGCGGCCTCAATGGGAGCGGTATTACTTACAGCCGGTGCCAACGGGAAACGTTCCGTATTGCCAAATTCCAGAGTAATGATTCACCAACCTCTTGGCGGTGTTCAAGGCCAGGCCAGCGATATTGAAATCGAGGCTCGTGAAATTATCCGCATGAAAGAAACATTGAGTGGCATACTTGCCCATCATTCGGGTAAGTCCATTGATCAGATCTACCAGGATTCTGATAGAAATAAATGGATGGATGCAAAAGAATCTGTAGATTACGGTATAGTTGATAAGATTTTGGATCGTAAGAAGTAATTATTGTTTACTGTTTTTTTAATCGACATTAATAATACAATTTGTTCCCATGAGTGAACAGAAAGATAAAGACAAGCTGATATATTGTTCTTTTTGTGGTCGTTCGAACTATGAAGTGAATAGCATGGTTGCCGGTCCGGATGTTTATATCTGTGATCGTTGCGTAGCCGATGCTTCTGGCATAGTAAAAAGCGATTTAGCATCGAGGGCAAAAAAACGCTCAGCCAATTACAAACCGTTGCTTAAGCCTGTTGAAATCAAGGCGAAACTTGATGAATACGTCATCGGACAGGAATATGCAAAAAAGACCTTGTCGGTTGCCGTCTATAATCATTATAAACGGATAAGTAACGATAGTAACAATATCGATGAAGTGGAAGTGGAAAAAAGCAATATCATGTTGCTTGGCCCAACGGGTTGTGGAAAAACCCTGCTGGCGCGCACCCTTGCTAATATCATCGATGTACCATTTTGTATTGCTGATGCAACGGCATTGACCGAAGCAGGTTATGTGGGCGAAGATGTGGAAAGCATCTTATCTAACTTGTTGCAGTCAGCCGATTACGATGTCGAAAGAGCACAAACCGGTATTATTTATATCGACGAAGTCGACAAGATCGCCCGAAAATCAGATAATCCGTCTATCACAAGAGACGTATCCGGTGAAGGCGTTCAACAGGCTCTTCTGAAAATACTCGAAGGAACGGTTGCTAATGTTCCGCCAAAAGGTGGACGCAAGCACCCGGAGCAGAGTTTCATCAGCATCGATACCAAAAATATTCTTTTTGTGGTTGGCGGAGCTTTCGACGGACTTTCGCAGATTATCGCCCGTCGTTTATCGACCAGTGTGATGGGATTTCATAACAACACGCAATTCCGTCACGATAAGAACGACCCGGATATTTTTACGCATGTGGAACCGGAAGATTTGCAGAGTTTTGGTTTGATTCCTGAATTGATCGGACGTCTGCCCGTTATTTCCGGTTTACACGATCTGGATAAGGCAAGTATGATCGAAATCCTGACCAAGCCCAAAAATGCCATCACCAAACAATACAAAAAGCTTTTTGAGATGGAAGGCATTGAGCTGGTATTCGAAGACGATGCCCTGACGGCCGTTGTAGAACAGTCGATGGCCCGAAAAACCGGCGCTCGCGGACTTCGTTCTATCATGGAGCGTTCGATGCTGGATATTATGTTTACATTGCCTACGATGCGAAATATTGAACGGTGTATCATTACGCGTGAGACCATCGAGTCGCAGGCGCCGCCGATTTATGAAAAACGAAAAGCATCGGCCTGATTATCCATTTTAATTATTCATGCTACAGAGCATCTTCCTTTGGGAGATGCTTTTTTTGTATGTTAAGATTTTGTACGATATTTAAGTTTGTAAAGAGCCGGTAATTTTAACCTTATGTGCCGGTATTGCTTATTCATTCGGGTATTGTATTATGAATATTTCCATTGCATCCGCAAAGATGCGGACGTTACTGATCATCCTGTTGGTGTTTATTGGACTTGGGTCATTCATCTATACGCAATATCTCGTCAGCCGTTTAAGAGAGAAAGAGCGAAACAGCGTTGAATTGTGGGCAAAAGCCATTGAGTATAATGGTAATCCACAGAATGTTGATATTCGAAGTGAATTGGAATTGATGGGAAAAAACATCGATTCCAAACCTTATATACCGGATAATCTGAAGAAAATATGGAACGATAAACTTCAGCGAGCTCGCGGGGATCTGGCTAATGCGGCCCTTGATTTTGTTGCCTCGGAGCTTATCATCAAAAATCGATTTCAGATTCCATCCGTGGTCACAGACAGTAATAAGACCATTCTATATTCCCGGAATATTGCAAAAAAGAATCTGGGGCCTAAAATTGTAAAAGAGCTATCGGAGAAAAACCAGCCCATAGAGATTGTCGTCGGTACGGGAGATAAAAGTCAGAAGCAGTATGTTTTTTACGGGGAAAGCGCTACGGTGAAGATGCTTCGCTTTTTGCCCTATCTTCAGTTTGGATTATTAGCCATTTTCCTTGGATTAGCCTATTACAGCTGGAGCAGTGTCCGGGAGAATGAGCAGTCGAATCTGTGGGTTGGAATGGCTAAGGAAGCTGCTCACCAATTGGGAACGCCTATTTCGAGTTTATTAGGATGGATAGCTTTAATGAACGAGGCTAATAATGATGAAAACATGCAGAAGATCATCCTTGAATTAACACGAGATGTGGATAGGTTGCAGGATGTGGCGGAACGATTCAACAAAATCGGTTCAGCCCCGGAATTAAAAACTCAGCGTGTAGGCCCTGTACTGGATGAAGTTGTTGGATATATGGAGCGACGTATGCCGCAATTGGGTAAAAACGTCAATTTGATTAGCAAAACGGAATCGCGGGTGAAATTGAAACTAAATGCCGATTTGTTTCAGTGGGCCATTGAAAACCTGATAAAAAACGCTCTCGATGCCATAGATGTCAAGCAAAAAGGTTCATACATCAAAGTTACGTCATTTCAACTTGAAAAAGATTATATCATCGAAATTGAAGATTCGGGCAAGGGAATTGAGAAGAGAAATTACAAAGAGATATTCAAACCCGGATTCAGTACTAAAAAACGTGGATGGGGCCTGGGATTAAGCCTGACAAAACGGATTATCGAAGAATATCACCGGGGAAAAATCTTTGTTTCTTATTCATCTTCAGGCAAAGGAACGATTATACGTATAGAGATTCCTGCTGTTGATGACGTTGCAATCTGATTGATAAATAATATTATAAATTGAGTTGAGAGGAGTTCATTATAGGTTTTTTACAGGCATAAACTTCCCTCAAAAGTGGATAATCAAATATATCCAGGTATTAAAACGATCATTAATAGCCGTTTACTGCCTAATGTGAATCAGTCAGGGTTATAGCCTCGTCTTTCAGCATATTCCAGAAGTTCAGAACGTAACAAGTTTCGTCCCCGGTGCAAACGGGAACGGATGGTTCCGATAGGAACGTCGAGCATATTGGCAATTTCTTCGTAGGTGAAACCGTCAATATCACAGAGCATTACAACGGTGCGGAAATCTTCCGGCAGGTTTTCCAATGCTGATGTTATATCGTCATCGAGCAATTCCCTGTAAAGAATTTCTTCCAGGTCTGTAGTGTCTGTACGCTCACTTCTGATTGATTCGTAGAACGTAGATACTTCGTTATAATCGACTTTATAAGGCTGTTTTGACTGTTTCCTGTATTTGTTTATATAAGAATTTTTCAGGATACGAAAAAGCCATGCTTTTGCATTCGTACCTTTCTCATAGCTATGGAAAAACCGGTAAGCCTTAACGACAGTATCTTGTACAAGATCTTCTGCGTCATTAGGATCGGTGGATAATCTCAGTGCAAAATTATACAGAGCATCCAAATGGGGAAGCATCTCTTCTCTGAAGTCATCTTGTTTTATTAAATCTTCCTTGCTTAAAGCGGCCATCCCGGTATCAATAGTGGAATGTAAAGTTTTTATATCAGTTTCTAACATTTTTAATCACGATCGATGTTGTGGTTAATTGGTATCGATACGTATACATAAACCTATTAAGGTTTTGTTTTTTTAATAGTTATATACTTCTAATATTAATATTGTCTATTCAAATCCCGAACAGTAATATATATAAAATTAATTAAAATTATAACTTGATATATAATATCTATGAGCTGTTAGTGTTTGTCTATTAATGAATTTAGTTGTGCGTTTTTCGGAATTTGCTACACATTATTAATTATATAAAACTATTTGTCAAATAACAGAAGAAACTTATTTTATTCTGTTATTTAAGGATTTCATAATATGAATATCAGAAGCGTATCATAAAGTGCGTGAGTCCAGGCTGCTGCCCCAAAACCACGAGTCACATAAATTAAATTTAACGCCAGTCCAAATAAGAAACGAAAGATAAACGCATATAGTGTAAAGGGTTCACCCAGCGAACCTGTGAAATGAGCCAGGCTGAAGAGAACAGCCGACGCGACGACAGCTGCGAAATAACGTGCCCATTGCGTGAATTTTAATAATTTAAAAATCCAAAGAAAGGCGCTTACTAGAATGACACGGAAGAAAAGTTCTTCATAGAGTCCGGCACCAAGAGAAAGCGCAAATGATTGAATGGGTGATAAAGGCACATTTTCTGATGGCACTGCATTGACCAGAACCGTCGTAAAGCGTGAAATAACGATGGCCAGCACAACAGCATAAACCAACGATTCTAAAATAATTCCCAGGAAATACGAAATTTTAAGTTCCGTCTCTTTCTTGCGGTCGATTATGAAGATAACGATACCGACGATCAACGCAATACCGAATGTGAGAATGGTGGTATTGTAACCGAGCATTGCCAGAAACTGACGAATCCAGACATCGGCAGCTATCCTGACATAATGATGCGTATCGGGCTGACTAACGTAAATCAGAAATTCATAAAGAAATAATAAGGGCAAACTGGCCAGGTAACTGTAAACCAGGCTTTTGGTGTTCCGGTGATACTTATTTATCGCCTGCCCAAGTGCTCTCATTTTACTTCAGAAATTTTAACACCGTGATTTTGACTGTTCAAACCTAATTCTGAATACGCTTTTTGTGATAGTTTAATATTTCCGTTGGTGATCCGATCGTTTACCAAAACGAAAATTCCTTTATCGTTGGCCGGGTTGTTTACAAAAATGACCGTTCCAAGCGGCAACGTGGAACTGGCGGCTGTCAATGCATCGGGATTGTACAGAGATCCACTGGTTGTCGGCTTTCCGGCTTCATTTTCCGGATATGAAACAGCATTCGTTTCTTCAATGGATTTTAAATCAGCATTGATTCTGTATGGATTTTTATGATTAACTGTTGCCGGTAATAAGACGGTAACAGTTTGTCCCCGATATAATTTGCTGCCAGAAATATCCGAATTGAGTGCTGAAAATTCATAATTATCCATCTGGAATTTTTTGAGAATATCAGATACATTTTCCGTCTTCTTAACATCGTATTCAACAAAACGTCCCTGGGCTGTAGAAGAAAGTTCCTTATTTCCTGAAGCAACCGAAGGTGCCGAAATTTGGGCTTTGACTCGCAACCGCTGGCCAATATTCAGTGAATTGGATTTGAGATTATTTAATCTTTTCAGTTCTCCGAGGGTCATATTAAACTGGCGGGCAATTTTGTATAAATTATCACCGCTTTTCACCTTGTAATACGATTGCCCGGTATTGCCGGAATTCAGAAATGATGTATTCCCCGGCGATCCGGCCGGTTTTGTTAATTTTTTTTCTTTGTTGAGTTGAGATGCCGGAGGTGCAACGATCAACTTTTGCCCGATATTGATGGTATTATCCTTTATATCGTTCCACTTTCTCAGGTCTCTTACCGAAACATTATATTCCTGTGCAATGCTGAATAGCGTTTCGTTGGTTTTTACCGTATGGGTCTTATTATTCACAGCCTGGCCAAAAGCTGAAATGCTAAAAAAAAGAATGACAAAAAGAAGAGATGAGGTTTTTAAGTGAAATTTCATTGTTTATACGCTCTTGTTGTGACACTTTCGTTTTATAAAAATTTGGGATCTAAAAATTAAATTAATCATCGTCAGGGTCCAGTTCCAATAACGCAGCTTGTATTTCAGATAGTGCATGTTGATCACCGGTCTTTTTGGCTATTTCCATGCCTTGCCGGAAAGTATAAATAGCATCTTCTGTCCGGTTCATCTTTTTATATAAACCACCTAAATGATAATAGGTGCCCACATAATTGGGATCATCAACTACAATTTCCTCAAATAAATCGCATGATTTATCCAGATTATTGAGTTTCACGTATTCAAGCGCTAACGCAAATCTGGTAAAGGTATCTTTGGGATCGATTTTTAAAAACGATTCCAGTTTTTCGATCATGTTTTGTGCCATAATTGTTTACCTGATTTATTTAAACGAAAGAATATGGCAGGAGTTGCAGAAAAGATGAATTTTTTACGATTCGACTCTTTTCGAATAATGTTCCCGGATTTCTTCTATGGAATCTCCCCCGAATTTTTCAAGAAAGGCATTCATCAGAACCGGTGCAATGATATTCTCGATGACGACCACAGCTCTTGGCAATGCACATACATCGGAACGTTCATAACGGGTGTCCTGCGATTCCTTCGTATCGATATCTACGGTTTGCAATGGTTTCAGCATGGTAGGTATCGGTTTCATGGCGCCACGGATAATAATCGGCATCCCGGTAGTCATCCCGCCTTCAATACCTCCGGCTCTGTTGGTAGCTCTCGAATAGTCTGACCCGTTCCATACAATTTCATCGTGTACCTGGTGCCCGCTTCTTCGTGCCGCTTCAAAACCGAGTCCAATCTCAACGCCCTTCATGGCTTGTGTCGACATAATTGCTTGTGCCAGTTGACCGTCGATCTTTCTATCCCAATGAACATAACTGCCCAAACCTACCGGCAAACCGGTAACGATGATTTCATATATACCGCCGAGTGAACTGCCATTTTTGCGATTTATTTTAATTTCTTCGACCATTTGATCAGTCAAATTGGCATCAAGGCAACGAACTTCAGATTCGTCAGCACGATGTGAAATAGTTTCAGCACCGTCTTTTAAATAAGATTCGGTCATCTCGCGAATTTTATCCCAATCCCGGATACCGGCACTACCTATTTCAAGGACATGTCCGCCAATCCGGATACCGAAGCTGCGCAGGAACTGACGGGCTATGGCGCTGCAGGCAACGCGCATTCCTGTTTCCCTGGCACTGGAACGCTCAATGACCGGACGTATATCGTCAAACCGATATTTAAGATTGCCAACAAGATCGGCATGGCCTGGTCGCGGAACGGTGATTCTCTCGATACCTTCACTACTTCCGTCTTTCGACATTACTTTGGGCCAATTCTGTTCATCTTTATGAAAAGCACGGTTTTGCAGGCGCAGGGCTATTGGGCTGCCCATCGTTTTGCCAAATCGCAGGCCCGACATTATTTCCGCAGTGTCCTTTTCAAATGCCATCCTGCCACCGCGTCCGTACCCTTTTTGCCGGCGTGCTAATTGAAAAGCAATATCTTTTTCCGATAACTCTAATCCTGCCGGTACACCTTCAACAATACCAACAAGTTCCGGTCCGTGTGATTCCCCGGCGGTAAAATATCTGAACATGAAAAATTATAATATTATTTATGATTTTGAGTACCCGGTTGGGATACCCATTTTCTGTAATTGATCCTGAGTAGCAACGCGTTCTGCAAGAGTTCGTGTATCGCCACATGCCTGGGTTCTCATGCGCTGGATACGTTCCATGTCGCCAAGAACCACAAGTATATCGCCATTATGCAAAAGATCATTGCTGCCCGGGTTGAAAATTATTTTCTGTGTTTGCGCCGGTATAATGGCGATGATGACCAGATTGTAATTTTGACGAATGCCCGCTTCGGCAATTGTTTTTCTATCCAGTTTAGAATTTTCAAACACCATGATCTCGTCAAAAAAATGTTCCTCTTCGGAATGCCTGACGATTTTGTCAACAAATAATTCAACATTTGGGCGCAAAATAACGTTGGCCATACGATCGGCACCAATTTCATATGGCGATATAACCTTATTTGCTCCGGCCCTGACTATCTTCCGTACATTTTTTTGTTGGTTAGTCCGGACTAATATAAATAAATGTTCATTGAGTTCACGGGCTATTAATGTAACAAATACATTATCTTCATCCTTCGACAACGTACAAACCAATCCTTTAGCCCGTTCGATACCCGCTTTTATCAAGGACTCTTCATCCTGGGCATTCCCTTCAACATAAGTCATCCTATCTTCTTTCAGTTGCTTAAGCGTCTCGGGATCATTTTCTATGACGATTATTTCGATGCCGGAATCATGCAAAACCTCGGCGATACGGTGACCGATTCGCCCATATCCGCATATAATGTAATGGTTTTCCATTTTACTAATTTTTCTTTTAAGTATGCGTTGAAAAAACAGTTCGTTCTCAAAAATCAGCTGGGTGGTCTGTGATGCAATATAAGCCAAAGTACCAATACCAAAAACAGAGATCAGTATTGTTAATACTCTTGCTTCCGCCGTAAAATGACTCATTTCTCTGAAACCGATGGTTGTGATGGTAATGAATGTCATATAAAAACCATCGAAGTAGGAAATCCCGATAAGATAATGGTAACCAACTGAGCCCAGAAAAAAGATCATCAGCAACAGTAAGAATGCGAGTGCTATTCTTACCCGGATGATATCTTTAAAAAAGTAACGGAATTTGTTATCCATAAAAATGAAAACCGGTTTGGTGTCAATTAATTATGGCTCGTAACCCAAAGATAAATAAAAGATAGCAGGCCGGGGCAATTCTTTCCTGTAATTTTTAATATTTTATCGTAGTAGACAGTAGCTTTTCAGAAGGATGTGCGAAGATTTATTTGAAGATAACCACCCGACTGGCTGAATGAATTCCGGCTGATATCAAACTGATATTTATGGATGTGAATTCCGAGTCCGATGCTAGTGCCGGCAAAATCAAGACGACTGGATGTTTTCAATTCTTCATGCTGATAACGGTTGTAACCCAAACGAAATTCAACATTGTCGCTTAAAAGAAATTCGCCTCCCAATTCAATATGCCGAAATATATCAGTTGCTATATTTGGTTTCTTAGTATCCGTTATTGTCATCAGATTCCAGCTGTTCAGGGAATGAGCTGTGATGCTCAGCCGCAAAGGTACATGTTCCAGTTTGCGTGAAATTCCCAATCGTATATCAAGAGGCAAAGGTTCCCGTTTCGTGTCAAAAGCGTTAATCTGCCCGCCTAAATTGGTTATGGCACCGCCAATAGTAAAATCTCTTACCGGATCTTTAAATAAAAAGCCCGCTGAAAAAGCTATTGCAGTAGACTGATAGACATCGTAGGACGAGTGTATGAAGTCGATAGTCGCACCGTAGGAAAGATTTTTTAAATACTTTCTTCCAATGCCGAAAGTCAGCGCCATATCATAAGCATTAAAAGAACCGAGACTTTGTCCCTGTGCGTCGGTTTTTGTAAAAGAACCATATCCCATATATCGTAAACCGGCCGCCAAAGTTCCTATATCCTTTAAATAATAAGCCCCGTTTACCGCCGCCATATTTATATCGGAAATATGATTAATATAAGATACTGAAACAGTTTGATTTAAATCTTCGTTTAAGTATGCTGGATTGATATGAAACATAGAAATATCGCCATTTGGAAGAGAGACAACCTGTCCGCCCAGGGCGGCGGATCGTGCGGACGTAGGTAGTTCCAAAAATCTAAACGGAGAATTTAAACTGCTTTGCGCCGTAACTGTTGAATAACAAAGGGCAAACGTTAAGAATAGAAAATGTGTTTTCTTCACTAAACCGAAAATTGACAGGTCATTATATATAAGAATTAAACATTATTTTATAATATAGCTGAATTTTTATGCGTATGAAATCGTTAAGAGGCCTTATATTAGGAGTCTTGATTTTGTTTATGAATCACCAGGAAAGCATAAATGGATTTATTTAAGAATTTAGGTGAATATTGCCTGTTGCTGTATCGTGCTATTCGTTCGTCAACAGAGTTCAATACCTATCGCAAAAATTTATTATTGGAGATGATTAAAACCGGTTATGATTCTATCCCGATTATTTTACTTACGGGAGTTTTTACCGGGGCTGTTTTAACGATTCAGACATCCTATCAGCTGCAGGCTTCATTCATTCCCAAGACGACCATTGGCGCTATTGTAACCCAGTCTCTGCTGATTGAACTGGCTGTAGCCGTAAGCAGCCTGGTGCTGGCCGGCCGTGTCGGAGCGCGGATTGCGACAGAGTTGGGAACGATGAGGGTTACCGAGCAGGTTGATGCCCTGGAATCAATGGGATTTAATTCTGTATCATTTTTGGTGGTTCCGCGTATAACTTCAGGGATTCTGATGTTCCCGATTTTATATATTGTGGCATCAACAGCTGGTATTTTGGGTGGACTTGTAGCCGGGTCTTTATTTGGCAAGCTGCCGATAGCTGAGTTTATGGTTGGGGCCAGAGAGTATTTCTTTGCCTGGGATGTAGCCTTTGGACTCATAAAAGCAATTGTATTTGGTTTCATTATCACATCTATTGCTTGTTTTAAAGGTTATTTTGCCCAAGGTGGTGCCGAGGGCGTAGGTAAAAGCACAACTCAAGCTACGGTTTTGGGTTGTATCTATATTTTGCTGGCTGATCTGATTCTGGCTGCTTTGTTACTGTAAGGGATCGACTATGATTGAAATAAAAAATTTAAGAAAAAGCTTTGGTGACCATTTAATCTGGGATAATGTAAATCTGAAAATTGAGGATGGCGAAACCATGGCCATTATCGGTAAATCAGGTTCAGGAAAATCTGTGCTCCTAAAGCATATCAATGCCTTGCTGAATCCTGATTTCGGTTCTGTAATTATTGACGGTGCCGATATATTTAAACTGGATTATGTAGGCCTGCGTAAAATCCGCCAGCGTTTTGGGGTTTTGTTCCAGGGTGCCGCTTTGTTTGATTCTATTAACACGTTCGAAAATGTCGCTTTCCCGTTACGTTATTTTACCAATTTATCGGAAGAGGAAATTGAACATAAAGTAGTCGAATGTTTGAAATTAGTCGATTTAGAAAATATAGGTGCAAAAAATACGGCTGAATTATCAGGTGGAATGCGCAAGCGTGTTGGGCTGGCAAGGGCAATCGTTATGCAACCTGCGTATATTCTTTATGATGAACCTACTTCCGGACTTGATCCGGAAACTTCTGATGAGATAAATGACTTAATTATTCATATGTCAGAAAATCTTGATATTACTTCAATTGTAGTAACTCACGATATTCACAGTGTGTTGAAAATATCAGATAAAGCAGCATTTATTGCTGATCAAGAGATCGCCTGGGCGGGTACGGTCGAAGAAATGAGGGCCACCGACGACGAGCGCTTAATAAATTTTATTAAAGCATCCGAATATAAAATCGGGTAAGTAATTATTTAAACTTAATGTAGTAAGGAGATTATCCATTGAAGATTTCCAGTAACGAAGTAAAAATTGGCCTGACGGTTATTGGAGCCATCCTGGTTGGCGTTCTGGGATTTCGAATTATGAGGGATGTTCCATTATTTCGGAATAGTAACACCTTTGTGAGCAACTTTCCCAAAGTTGATGGTTTAACGTCGGGTAAAAATATTTTCCTGAACGGTGTGGATATTGGTACGGTAAAAGATATTCGCCTGTTATCAAACGATAGTGTGCAAGTCAGTTTAAATGTAGGTCTCGGCCTAAAAGTACCGGTCGATTCCAAAGCTTATATTCGCTCTACGGATCTTTTGGGTAGTAAAGCGATTGTGATCAAACAGGGCACGTCCAATCATTATTTGCAAAACGGTGATTACATTAAAGGGATTTATGATGAAGGTATGATGGGTGTATTCCAGGAAAAAGGATTGTCTATCGGTGATAAAGTGGCTGAGCTTTCCGATAAATTGAATAAGCTGGTGGGAGATGCTAACCACCTTCTCGTTAAAAATGATACCAACCTGACCTCTACCCTCACTAATCTTAAACAAACGAGTGATAACGTAAATAAACTCATAAAAAATAAGAATTCAGATATCGCAAAGTCGTTGGGGCACCTGAAAAATATCCTGGGAAATGCCGATACCATTAGCACTAACAATAAAACCAGGATTGATTCTCTGATTGAACGGTTGAACAGCAGTTCCATTCAATTGGAAAAATTATCGAAACAACTCACAGAGACCTCGACCCAGATGAATATGCTGTTAAAGAAGATAAATTCTGGAGAGGGAACACTTGGAAAGCTTGTGAATGATCCGTCTTTATACAATAACCTGGACAGCCTGACTTTTAACCTAAAGACGATTGTCAAACATTTGGATAAATATCCACAAAAATATTTGAAAAATGTAAAGATCAGCTTATTCTAAACGAATACCCGGTAGAAAGTTTCCAAACTGGGCAATATTTTATATAATCAAGCTGTATTCTAACTAGATATACATTGCTCTTGGCGTGGGCAAATTGTATATTTTCAGGCTTTATACACTAAAATTAATAGAATAAACAACATCTTCAGGTAACTTCCTGAGATTTCATATACCATTTAGAGGTTTTGTCAATGGGTGTAATGGAAAAAATGCGATCCAGTACGAAGTACATTTTCTGGATCCTGATCGTTTCATTTGGTCTCTTATGGGGACTTGCCGATACAAAAGTTTTTAGTACTATCATGCGTGGCCCACACAACTTGGGTAGTGTTAACGGAAAAACGATAACGATCGAAGAATACAATAATTTAATTAACAACTATATCGAAAATTATCAGCGGCAAACAGGTAAAGCTGCAACCGACGAATTGCGTGCCTATTACAATGATATGGCATGGAATGAGTTAGTGTTGAACCGAATTCTTCAGGATAAAATGAAGAAACTCGGTATTACCGTAACGAATGAAGAACTCATTGACATGGTTACCGGGAAGAATCCGGATCCGTTAATTCTTCAACAATTTCATAAAAAAGACGGCTCGCTCGATCGTGTCGCCTTACAAGCTGCTATTAATGCTCCGGAAAACACCAAAGCATGGATTGCTATTGAGCATGAGTTACGTGAAAAACGGAGACGTCAGAAGTTAACTGAATATGTTCAGTCAGCGCTGGTTGTCAGCGATGCAGCCGTACAGCAGGAATATATAAAGGAAAATTCTACAGCAAATTTTGCTTATGTACGTTTCCCTTATTCAGAAATTCCGGATTCAACCATTAAGGTGTCTAATGCCGAGATGCATACCTATTATGATAATCACCCGGAATTATTCCAGCAAAAAGAATCCTGGAACTTCCGGTATGTGCAATGGAAAAAGATCCCGACAAAAAAGGATACGGTGAATACTATTGCCGAGGTAAATAAACTTCGACCGCAGTTTGCACAGGCAAAAAACGACTCTTTATTCCTTCAGGATAATGAATCAGCTACTCCTTACACCAATGTATATTTAAAGAAATCTGAAGTTCGTAATGAGTTCCAGGGAGTCTTTAAATTGAAGAACGGCGAAGTCAGCAATGTCATTAAAATTGGCGGCCGGGTACATATTTTAAAGAAAATTGCCGAAAAGCGTGTCAAAGGGCAACTTGAAGTCAAATTCATTGATTTCGGTAAAGACATTAAGCCGGATCCCGTAAATACGCTGGATAAACTGGCTAGTCAAGCCGACGATTTTAGCTATTATTCACAGGATGGCAGTTTTGAGAAGGAAGCAACTCGCGATCATAAACAAATATTGTCAGCGACGGCATCAAAAGGAAATCCGTTTATTCCGGGAATTGGCCAAAGCCTGAAATTGATGGATAAATTACGCCAGATGGGAAAAGGTGATATTTCAAATACCATTGAATTGCCGGATCGTTTTCTTGTAGTACAAATGGTAAAAGTTACACCTGCCGGTGTTCGTCCGTTTGATGAAGTTCAGGGCCAAATTACTTCCGTTTTGCGTACCGAAAAACGGAAGGATATGATGAAAAAGAAAATTGCAGCTGATTTGAACCAGGACCCGACCCTGGCAGGATTGGCAAAAGCAAATAATAAGAAAGTTTTTGAGGCACAGGACGTTCATTACGCTTCTGATGTTGTACCAGAAGCCGGACGTGAACCTGCCGTGGTAGGTGCCGCATTTAACTTGCCTGAAGGTAAGGTTTCGTTGCCTATTGAAGGTGAATCGGCTATTTATGTGATTAAAGTTGAGAAGCAGAAAATGGCCGACGCCTCAAAAATTCCACCTGCCGACTATAAACAAATTACTCAGAAACTGTCTCAGGGTAAGAGTTCTGCCTACGGTAGTGTCTGGATTAACGAGCTTAAGAAAGAAGCTGAAATCGTTGATAACCGGGCCATCCTGAAACAGTAAAAGTAATTTATTTGAATATTTAAGAAGGCAGGACGAACGATCGTTTCTGCCTTTTTTTATTCTGTTGAATTCGAGAAATTGATTTTTGATTCTTTTGGTTCATTAAATTGTAAACCGAAGATAAGAGTTTAAAGAAAACGGAAATTAACTTGAGCAGACAACTCACATTTAGCGCGGAAGACACAAAATGGATGAAGAAAGCCCTTAAGCTGGCTGAAAAAGGGAAAGGGTATGTTTCTCCGAATCCATTGGTTGGTTGTGTTATCATATCAGAAGATGGAGACCTGATCGGCAGTGGATGTCATGAACGTTTTGGCGGGCCACACGCCGAAATCAATGCCCTGAAATCGGTTGCCGACAAAGCCGGTCTGATTGATTCCACTGTTTACGTGACTCTGGAACCGTGTTCGCACTTTGGTAAAACGCCTCCATGCGCAATTGAGCTTTCTAAATTGCCGATTAAACGGGTTGTAATAGCATCGGTAGATCCAAATCCGGCGGTAAATGGTAAAGGAATTGAGATTTTACGAAAAGCAAACAAAGAAGTGGAAACTGGTTTATTGGATAAGGAATCTCAAAAATTAAATGAAAGCTTTATTCATTATCAAAAATTTCATCGTCCATTTGTAACGCTGAAGATTGCCCAGACTTTGGACGGATACATTGCTGCTCCCGATGGGGATTCTAAGTGGATTACGGGGAAGGAAGCCCGTACCCTGGTTCACAAATGGCGCGGTGAGACGGATGCTGTTATGATAGGCCGAAATACGGCTTTGCTCGATAATCCAAGGCTGACTGTCCGGCATGTGGAAGGGCCTCAGCCTTATCGTATCGTCATCGACGGTGACTATCGGCTGCCACGTGATTTAAATCTGTTTTCCGACCAATATGAAGAGCGAACGATTATTGTTACTCACAATAAAGAACGATATGATAAGATTGCTGATCCCATGCTCAGTATTTTACAACCAAATTATTTCAGGGGACAGACGATTTTGGTATCTAAAGATGAAGGGCATTCCGATTTGGAACAAGCCTTTCAGAAATTAGCTGAAATAGAGCTGGCATCGATATTGATTGAAGCTGGAAGCAGTCTGGCGAGTACGCTTATTCGTAAAAATCTTGTGGATAAGCTTCATCTGTTTGTTGCGCCTAAAATGCTTGGCGGAGGTACCCGTTCGGTTCTCGGATTGGGGGTAAAGCATATGAATGAAATCATCGAATTTAAGAATTCAACATGGGAAAAAATCGGTGATGACATGTTATTCACCGGATATTTCTAATCAAATCATTTTTAAGGATTATGTTTACAGGAATCGTAGAAAAAACCGGGAAAGTAAGAGAGATAAAAAAAACAGGTGGTGGAATTGAACTGACCATTGATTCGGAACTAGGTAAGGAACTGGAAGTCGACGACAGCATTTGCATGAATGGCGTCTGCCAGACGGTGATTTCCCGTGATGCGCAGTCTTTTACCGTACAGGCTGTGGAAGAGACTCTTCGCAAGACCTCTTTTGGGTTGTTGGAAGTAGGTGATATCATCAATCTTGAACGCTCTCTGACGCTCGATAAAAGACTTGACGGACATATAGTTCAGGGCCATGTCGACACGACAGGCAAAATCGTATCTATAGCTAATGAAGATATGAACTGGCTTATCACAATTCGTTATCCGGAATCGTTTACGAACCTGATTGTGGGTCGTGGAAGCATAGCCATTGATGGTATCAGCCTGACCGTTGCCCGGGAAGAAAGTGAACATGAATTTATCGTTGCAATCATTCCTTATACTTTTGAGCATACCAATGTTCAAACCAAAAAAATCGGTGATGAAGTCAACCTCGAGTTTGATATCCTTGGTAAATATGTCCAAAAAATGATAAAAAGCGACAGATGAATGAATATCAGTATCCGCCAAATGAGCCAAATGAACTTGAAGAACTCCGGCTGATTGGTGAATTGCTCTGTTCCAGATAGTTGAGAAGCGGTAATTTTTGCAACAAGCTTTGGAATTGTCCGCTGTTTAAAGTCAGGCTGAACAGGTAATATTTGAATCCCCCAAACGGGTTGAATGTGAAATTAAGGTTCCAGAGGTGCAACTGCCGCGATATGCGAAATTGTGATGGAGTCAGTTTCTTCTGGATAAAATCATAACCGAGGGAAGTGCTTAATTGCCAGTTTGGGGTCGGATTCATCGTAATGCTTTGTGCATTTATTACAGCCGATCGGTTGATACGATTGATGCCTCTGTTCCATGAAAAACTAAATGATAAAGATACCGACCAGGGGACATTGAATGGCTGGACGGGCATCGTGTTAAAAGCCGGATCAAATGTGTGAAACCATGTTTGGTTGTACGGATCATAATGAGCGGGATAATAGTAGTTTTGTGGTGTTGAAAACCGGGCACCTCCTCCTTTTCCGCCGTGCAGGCTTGTACCGGCATTTAATGAAAATGATGTCATTCTTATAAATTTGCCTCCGCCCCCCTTTTGCCAAAGGTACTTATCAATTATTGAGCCCGTCGAATCCGTTTGATAGAAACTGAAATTGGCATTGGCATTGATATTTACATTATTGATAATACTGG
The DNA here is from genome assembly GCA_963783355.1 of uncultured bacterium. Lineage (GTDB taxonomy): Bacteria > Bacteroidota > Rhodothermia > Balneolales > DATFMH01 > CAWANF01. The sequence goes on along the minus strand of CAWANF010000007.1, from coordinate 176,163 downwards.
TATTGAAGCTTGTATTAAGATTGGAAAGTTTAAAATGTTTGGCGGCGAAATTATAGCTTGCACTGGCACTCAGGTTATCAATCAATTTGATAACTTTTTCTTTTTTTTCGCCGGTGGTATCTCTTTTAACTTGTTTGGTTTCAAGTATGTTATTGAGACTGAAAGAGACGCTTTGTATTTGTCCGGCTGAGGGACCTCCAATTACATTATTTTGAAATATGGCATATTTAGAGGTATTACCTGCCGAATCTGTTTGAACAGTACGATAAACTCCCCAGAATGGACTGCTGAAATCAGGTTGGTAGCTAAAAGATATTGTTGGTACTAACGTATGGCGAAAACCATACAAATCGCCAATATGCTGGTTCCAAATACCATAAAGCCGTGTATTCAATGATAAACTGGTCGAAAATTGATGAGCTGCAACAAATCCCTTCACGTAATTCGTTTCAACCTGTTTGGTTGTTGGGTTATAATGTTCGCGAATCGTTTCAGGATACCAGTATTCATTCATGTTGATCCCACCGGATAGGTGTACAAAGCTTTGTGGCAAAAACTGCATGGATATGCTTCCGTTTTGTATGAAACCGAAGTTTATTAATTGTTTTTTCCCGGTTTCTCTGCGATATAAACTTGGATGGGTAAGGGCCTGGAACCAATTTACTTTCGATGAGTCTGCGGCTAACGGGGTATAACTAAATTGGCTTCTAAAATTATTTTGATATGATATTGAAATGGAGTTATACCATTTATTGTTTTGGTTGTTCTGTGATTGAAATGGGGATAACGTTCTAAGAGAAAAACCCATCGATGGTCCGGATAAAGAAGCACTGTTGTTACTGAAATTCTGGCTCTGTGAAACGCTGACGTTGAAGTTGTACAGGTTTTCAGGTTGGTTATAGGAATAGGCTATTCGAGAGGTGGTACTAACCGAAGCCCGGTCATTAATGTTATATGAATTCCGATTATAATAATTGCTGGTTACAAAATTAATACTGGCATTCAGATTGGCATATGGGGAGAGTCTCTGATTGTGGGATATATTGACTTTTTTCTGAACACTGGGTGAATATCCCGGATCCGTTGGTTCAAGTCCGCGATCTACAGAATAACCTAATTCGATAGATCCGCTGTATTTATTAGTTTTAGCATATTGAACCTGGGCATCAGCATTAAACGTGCCGGAGGTATAAATACCAAAACGGAATAAACCGGTCAAATGATCATTAAAATATTGAAACCAGCCAAGATTCTGGAGTCCCAGTCCACGGGTTTGCTGTTGTTGAAATGAATAGGTCGGTGAGAGTAATCCGGATTGTTTATGATCTATTTTAGCAGGTACATAGCCAAATGGAAGTATCAAAGGATAGGGAATATCCAGTATATAAAGCCGGGCATTGGTGAAGAATATTTCCTTATCATTAATAACTTTCATTCGTTTCGCTTTTATGTAGAAATGCGGATGCGGTAAATTACAAGTCGAATAGATGGCATTTTTTATAAAAATGACATGAGGTGTTTTATTCTTAACCTGCATACCAATCAAGTTGCCTTGCGAGACTTTTACCCTTGCGACATTAAATTTACCCCGCCCTGTTTGATAATTAAAAATGATTTTATCACTTCGAACGGTTTCATTTCCCCGGGTAAGAACGGGATGTGACAGGGTGTCTTGTGTATTCCCGGCGGCGGCACTCATCGTATGAGCATCAAGATTAAGAGCAATCTTTCCCGCACTTAATGAACCCTGGCTTTGTTCTACTTTGGCCGTCCCGAATAGAGTGGCAATACGTTGTTTGGAAAAGTCAAAAACCAGGGAATCGTTAGCAGTGAAGTGGATCTTGTTTTTGTCTTCCTTTTTTTGTTGTCCTCCCTGTTGTGGCATCTGCTGAACATTGCCGGACAGGCGGTTATGAGCTTCTTGTTCAGACATTCTGCGTTGTTGGTTAACTCTCGTGCTGTCAATAACTTGTGCCTGAACAAGAGAAGGCAATGTAAAACACAGCACCATCATAAGGACAATTATGTACCGGTACCTCTTGCTAATGCAATATGTTGTAACCGGACGCCAAACCACAATTATTGATTTCGTTTCAGTTCGAATGCCAGGCTGGCGGCACCCAGAAGTGCAACATCATTGCCCAGTGGTTCATATACGATTTCAAATCCATCATGAAATGGGTGCAAGAGACGTGAAAGCGCTGCTTTTCTGGCTGGTTCTAAAATCCAGTGCCCGGCTTTGGATACACCGCCGCCAACAACAACTTTACGAATATCCAGCACATGAATATAATTAACGATAGCGTACCCGAGTTTTTCACCTGCAGAAGCCAGAATTTGTTGGGCTATTTCGTTACCGTCGTTGCAGGCATTGTATAAATCGAGCGGTTCCAGTTCCTCAAGCTTATTCTGGAAGGTTTTATAAAGCATGTTTTCCGGATGCTGGCGAAGAATATCCGCAGCATAGCGGCTTAAGAATCGTTGGCCAATATAGGCTTCAATACCACCGCGTGCAGGGCTGTTAGAGATAGGTCCATGATAATCGATAATGACATGACCGAGCTCTGCGGCACCACCGCTTGTACCACGGAATAATTCATTTTTAAAAATGATTCCGCCTCCCACGCCCGTACCGAGGGTCAGCATGATAAAACTGTGGAATTTGTTTCCTACACCAAAATGTAATGATCCCAATGCAGCAAGGTTGGCATCATTTTCAACACGGCATTGATATCCTGTTTTTGATTCAATTTCATAAGCCAGGTTAACGACATTCCATCCGGGAAGATTGGGAGGATCAGAAACGGTGGTACGATCCAGTGAAATAACACCGGGTGAGCCGATACCCACTCCAACAGGAACCTGATCATTTGAAAAACTGGCCGCGGTTTCGATGGCGGTACAAATTCGATTAATAGTATGCTCTTTCCCTTTTTCTGCTTCTGTAGGTATTGAAAACTTTTTTACAATTCCTTGAGTGCTATCGACCAGGGCTCCTTTTATGTTGGTTCCGCCGAAGTCAATCCCGATTCCAATCATAGATCCGTTTCTGATTAAGTGAAATTCATTTTAATACAATCATGGGTGAATTTAGCAAAAAAAAGTATAGCCGTGGCTACAAACATCAAAATATTCCAACGAAATTCAAAATAGTTTCGGCTCTTTGAAGAATTGACACAATTTGTGTCGTACTATCTGAATCGGGCAACGTTATTTTTGAGCTTCAACCTTAAAAACGGTTTCGTCTTTTTTCCTCATCCCGTATTGTTCCCTTGCGATCTTTTCAATTTTAGAGGGGTCCTTTTTTAAATCCTGAATTTTCTTATTCAGTTCAGCCGTTTTTTTCTTCAGGATTTCAGTTTTTTTTACCAAAGTAACCTTTTCGCGATCGAGTTTATATCGCGTCCAGACACTATATGTATCCAGAAAACCAAACCAAAGAATAAAAAAGCCCACCAAAAGAAATAACAGAAATGATTTTCTCCAGCGCAGCGGATTTAATAATTGTAGGTTCATGGATCTATGATCATTTTTTAATGAATACCCTCGTCTATTATATTAATTATTTGGTACAGTTTCACTATTTATTGCAAAGTTGAGTACATAGTAGTGAGTATTGAGATATCAGACTTTTGAAAATGTCGATCCGAATGCTCAATACTCAATACTCAAATCTCACTACTTTTTTATAAGATTAAATGGAATTTGCAGTTTTAAAGCGATATTTCGTCCCGGATTCAAAGCAGGAATATCACGATAGCGGCTTAAATGGTCGATATATGCTTTGTTGAACAAGTTATGCACGATAATATCCATTTGAATCGGAGTATTCCCAAGGTGCAAATCAGAGCCGAGGGTCAGATTCACCAGTGTATAACCCCGGCTTGTAGGTTCGTTCGGGGCAACGCGATCCTGTTTTGCATAAAATTCAGTATGAATCGAAAAGTATGGATCGTAGAATTTGCCAACCTGCTTTTGTTGTAGTTTCAAACCGACATATCCATTATTTGCAGGCATAAAAGTCAATGGAATATGTAGTTTCAGGTTATCGCCGCGTAAAAAGCTGTAACCGCCATCAATAGAAAACCAATGGGTGATTTCTGTTTGAAGAGAAGCGTCTATTCCACGAATTCGTGCATTAGCCTGTTTCAGATAGTAGATTTGATAACCTGATTGTGGATCATAGGTACCTGAAGGATCAGCATAGATATACCGGTTTATTTGATTGTTATAAATTGATATTTCCGCTACAAGATGATTGGTTACCAGCTTTAATGACGACTGAATATTCGTTGCCTTTTCTGATTTTAGATTTGAATTACCAATGTCGTATTGCAATGTGCCTTCATGAACTCCGTGTACAAACATTTCGAATGCTGTGGGTGCTCTCCAGGCATGTCCCAGATTGGCTGAAAGCGACAAATCGGAAGTGAGATGAAGGGCGGCACCCAATGAGCCGCTCAAAGCATTATATTTTCTGTTTACGGCTTTAACTCCCAGGTCCGGGGTGTCCAAAACGTCAAGATTTCGTGCATCGAACCGTCCGCCGGCCGATAGATTTAAAGGTCCGAACTGAGCCTGCTCATATATAAAACCGGCAAAATTCTGAAGATTATAGCCCGGGATAAGCTTGCTTAAACCCAGTGTACGGTTTGTTTGAATCATGGATGAGAAACCAATAGTTCCAAATACCGGACCTATCGGTTTATGATGCGCTTTGACATTGATAGTGCCGGTATTCAGTTTCAGAAAAAGGCTTGGATCAGCTGAACTTTTCGAATCAAATTCCTGTCGGTTATTGTGTTGGTAACCGGCCTGTATTTCGAGCCTGAAATCTTTAGCCGGAATATTAGCGTGGAGATGCAGTAAATCGTTCTTTAACGGCTGATAACCGGTAGAAGTTGAATTATCATGAATCTGGAGACTTTGTTGAAGGTGATCATAATCCATCGATATGGTTCCCCATGATTGGGTTGTTCCAATCATGAAACTTCCATTTGTTTTATGCATCCCGCTGTTAAATAATTTTCCGTCCGGTGTGGAAATGTTTCCGGCGGCAATATGACTGATTTGAGCCCGGTATCCCAGCGATCCGCTCGCTCCGCTCAATAAAATGGCGCCTGCCCCCTGGTTATTATTAGAAAATCCCTGCAAGTTCAGTTTACCGTTTAGCTCTGATGTTCCATTACCCGATGTAGGCAAATCGGGGCCGATGACATTAACCACCCCGCCCAAAGCTCCGGCGCCATAAAGAACACTGCTGGGCCCCTTTACGACTTCAATACGATTGACTTGGAACGGACTGATTTCCGGTCCGTGATCCCCGCCCCAGTTTTGGGCGTCCTGGCGAACGCCATCCACCATAACCACTATGCGTTGTGAACTGAGTCCGTGGATGACAGGTTTGGCAACCCCGTTTCCTGTAGTTATCAGAGAAAGGCCGGGAGTATTTCTGAGAGCGCTCATAGCAGTGGCTCCGCTCAGCCGTTGAAACTGCTTACTGTCGATAGCAGAAATAGATTGAGATGAAGACAGTACGTCGGTAGGCTGTGCTGTCCCGGTAACTGTGACTCCGGGTAGCTGTAGTGTGCTTTCCCGCAATGTTACGTGGACAGGTCCGTGAGTTTTTTTAGTATCAATTTGTAATACCTGCCTTTGGTAACCGACGTAAGTGAACTGTACGGCATAGATTCCATCCGGAATGTTATTAATAGAAAAAAAACCATTTATATCGGTAACCGTTCCGCGGTTGATAGCAGGAATATATATTTGTGTACCCGGGATTGGCTGGTGATGCTGGTCGAAGATATATCCGGATAGTTTTTGAGACTGTGCAAAAGTAAGGTTCGATAAGAATAATAGTATTATTAATATAGGCGTAAATATAGTGTATTTATGATGTGCTGTTTCCATAGCCATAATCACTTTAAAAATGGAATAAAATAGTTTTTAATAAGAGATAGATTAACCCACACCAAAGACGTTAAAAGGCATACTTTGCCTTATAAGGATAAAAAATGGACGGGTTCAGGCGATGGACGGAGGAGCTCTTTTTCCGGGAGAATAGTTTAGCCTGAATTCGATCAGATGATTGCGGACCGGAACCAGAAATTTGTGAACATTGAAAGGAAGGGTGATGATGATGGATTGCGGAAAAACGTGCCCCTGTGAAAAGTGACATGCGGGGCAAAAACCATCAAACGGATTTTGAGACAGGCTATGAGTATCGAGTTTATTAATGACAAGATGTTTGCCGCTCGGAGGACGCACTGCTGGTTCATGCTTGTGGTCGAAACCAAGCAATAATACTACGGGTATATAAAATACCAGTATTAACCAGGCCGTATATTTTTGAAGCGCCTTATTCATACCCTGTTGTAGCGTTCAAAGCAAAATTTAAATATACGTGAAGGCATTTTCAAAATGTTTGATTTTATGCTCGGTCGGTGAAGAACTTAAAATGGAAATGACATCAAAACGAGCCGGCGAACCATCCATTTTCCGTTCATAAAGCCATGCTTCCGCTGCTTTGAAGATTTGCTGCTGTTTTTGCTCGTTTACGGCGTCTTCGGGATGACCGTATTTCAAGCTTGTGCGAAGTTTTACTTCCACAAAAACTATTTCATGTTCTTTGAATGCTACTATATCGACTTCAGCCCGCTCAAAACGATAATTTTGTTCAAGAATCATATACCCTTTGTTTTCCAGGTACATGGCGGCGAGCTTTTCACCACGGTCTCCTATCTGCTTTGTAGATTCCCCTGCGCTCATTTAATAATTATTCTTTATGAGGCGATTAAAAAAACACCCGGAATGATTCCGGGTGCCTGTAAATTTTATTTATCGCTGTTACCAGTCGATTTCGTTGATGAAGATGCTGATGAGGTCGATTTGTTTTTATAATCGGTAATGTAAAAGCCATTACCTTTGTAAACAACGCCGGCGCCACCAGTGATTACACGTTCCACTTTTTGTCCGGTAGTCGGACAGGTTTCCAAAGGTTTGTCGTTGATTCCCTGGAATACCTCAAAAGTCGAGCCATCTTCACGTTTGTATTCATATGTAGGCATAGCTTTACGGTTCTAAATACCAGTTTGTTATGTTGAAATTGCCTAAATATAACGCTTTTCGACGATCCAGTTTTCTATTGTTTTATAAAAAGCTGTTAAACTAACGCTTTTAACCCGCTATTTAGTCTTTTCATGGCTTCTTCAAGCAGTTCCATTGAAGTAGCATAACTGATACGGATGCCTTTTGGTTCCCCGAAAGCATCGCCGGGTACAGCGGCTATATTATATTCTTCCAGTAAATAGAGGCATAGCTCAGTACTGGTTTCAATTTTTTTGCCGGAAGCGGTCTTTTTACCAAAGAATGATGAAATATCAGGAAAAGCATAGAAAGCACCGCCGGGTTTGAAACAACGGACTCCGTCGATATCATTCAGTGCCCCTACGATGTAATCGCGACGTTTTCTGAATTCATCGCGCATCTTGTGGACTTCATCAAGATTGTTAGTGTAAGCTGCTTCACCCGCTTTCTGGGAGATAGAAGAAGGAGCCGATGTTTCCTGGCTTTGAATTTTGGAAACAGCCTGAACCACTTCTTTAGGTCCTGCAAGATATCCGAGCCTCCAGCCGGTCATGGCAAATCCTTTGGAAAAACCATTGATAACAAGCAGGCGGTTTTGCAATTCAGGAGCAACCTGTCCGATGCCGACATGCTCGTTTTCGAACGTGATATATTCGTAAATCTCATCAGAAATGATATAAACGTCCGGATGTTTTTTTAGCACTTCGGCCAGCCCCTTCAAATCGTCGGCGGAATAACAGCTTCCTGTTGGATTCGACGGAGAGCACAAAATTAAAGCCTTGGTTTTATCCGTGATGGCTTCTTCCAGCTGTTCCGGTGTCATCCGGTAATTATTTTCGTATTGGGTACTGACGATGACCGGTTTTCCCTGTGCCAGTTTTACCATTTCCGGATAAGATACCCAGTAAGGTGCCGGTATGACGACCTCGTCACCTTCGTCAACAAGAGCCAGCAGGCTGAATCCAACCGATTGTTTAGCCCCGTTACTTACGATAATTTGATCAGGTTTGAAATCCAGATTATTGTCACGTTTAAGCTTGTTTATAATAGCTTCACGTAATTCCGGAGTGCCTGTGTTCATGGTATATCCATGAAATCCGTCATTTATGGCTTTTATAGCCGCTTCGCAGATGTAGCCAGGTGTTTTAAAATCTGGTTCACCGGCGCTGAGAGAAATGACAGGTTTGCCTTCGCGCTGTAATTCTTTAGCACGTGCCGATATTTTTAATGTTTCAGAAGGAGCTACAGATGCCGCTCGGTTTGATATCATAACATTTGTTTTTTTTGATATGAGAGGTCAAAGTATGAGGAGAAAACAATTTACAAAAAGAGCGGCCTGTTTTCTATGGAAAAAGTGTAAGATTACGTTAATCGGCTTATTTTTTTTGTGAATACTTCACTTTTAAGGCCTTAGCTACGTTTTCCGGCACGAATTGAGTAAGTTCTCCTCCCCAATAAGCTATTTCCCGTACCAATGAAGCCGAAACAAAAGTTAATTCTTCGCTGGGCATCAGAAAAAGTGTGTCTATCTCGGGTTCGAGGCGTCGATTCATAAGGGCCATCCGAAATTCGTATTCAAAATCCGAGATCTGCCGCACGCCCCGAATCAGGGTTTTGACATTTCGTTTTTTTGCATAATTGACCAGTAAACCTGTGAAGTTATCCACTTCTACATGTTTACCCCATTCATGGCCCTGAATGCATTCTTTGATGAGTTCCTGGCGTTCTTCAACGGTGAAGACTCCTCCTTCTTTACTGGTGTTTTTTGCAATGGCCACAATAATATTATCGAACATGTGCGTGGCACGTTCCAGGATATCCAGATGGCCGTAAGTCATGGGGTCGAATGATCCGGGATAGAGCGCGGTAAGATTCATGATTCATCGGTTTCTTCAGGGGAAGCTGCTTGTACAGGATAACTTACGAAAATTGTTACAATAGTACGTCCATAGGGTTTCATAAAAACACAATTCGGATGATCCGAGAAGTTATGCCGTGCATCATGTTCCAGGATGAACCATCCATCTTCTTTAAGCCAGCCATCGTTTACAATGTGTTCAATCAATTCTTCCATTTCAGGAAAATCATAGGGAGGATCGGCAAATACCAAATCATATGCACGGGGATGTCCGTCAACAAATCGCATGATATCCGAAAACTGGCTGCTTACTTGCGATTCGATATCCAGTGTTTTTGCATTTTCCTTGATGATGCGGATGGCTTCTTTGCTGCCGTCAATGAAAAAAGCATGGGCGGCACCTCTGGAAATGCATTCAAAACCCAGGTTGCCGGTCCCGGCAAAAAGATCCAGAATATCTGCTCCCCGAAAATCTTTACGGGCATCAATGATACCGAACATCCCTTCTTTGGTACGGTCCGAGGTCGGGCGGATATAATTTATCTCTTTTGGGATTTTTATTTGTCGACCTTTGAGTTTACCCGTAATGATTCGCATAAAAAAAATTGAATAGTGTTAATGAATGAACAATATGTTCAGATATTCAGGGCAAGCATTATCGCAGGGAAAGCCGATTCCAGGCTGAAACTATATGTCGATTCTTCGGCATCAACAAGCATGGATTCCAGGGTGTCCATTTTCCGGATATTGGGCGATTCGTTCAAAACAGATCGCAGCGTATCGATAACTTTATACGTTTTGACACCATACACAAGAATTTCGTCGTACAGGCCATTCATCCATTTCAGGTTTTGGGAAAAATGGAGCCACAGATAGGGTAAATCTTCAAAATCTTCAAACTGCAGGTAGGTTGCCGCTCTGAGTTTGCCAAGCATATACGAGGAAATACTCAAAAGTCCCGGATAACAGGCCAGGGTCAGAAAAGAACCTTTTGCATTGCTGTGTTTTACCCATCTTGAGCCGATTTCGAAATCACTGCAGAAATCAGCAGCCGGAGCGTGTTCACTCAATCGTTCGTACCCCGACATGATACTTTTGTTGCGAATATTTAAGAACTTATAGTCGCGATTACTGAGTTCATACCAAACCGGTTCAAGGTTCTTTCGCTCAATACCTTTCATAATAACTTTGAGATGGGCTTCCCGTTCATCCGATTGATCATAAACAAGCTTGGGAACGGATGTCCAGCATTCATGATCAGGAGTAGTAAGCATTCGTATTTGTGAGAAAGGGAACTGTTTTTTGAGCCGGCCGATGAGGTCGTAAATACCCGGGAAATGCTCTTTGTTTTGGGTACGTATTGTTTTTGCTACATTGAAATTAAAATCAAAACACCCAATTCGCATTAAACGATTGGGTGTTTCAACGTCATTAATAGCAAAGTATAATTGTTTGCCGGAAAAACATATTCCAAGATTTGGGTCACGACCCGACATGGAAATTACTCCCAGCTACCAGCGTTTAGTAATGTTGTTTTGGTCAAAGATCCGATCTTTTGTGTAGTATCGGATGGATCTACTAACAGGTACAATTCCGGACGAATGGTATCGTTTCTGGTATATTCAAATTTCGGATGAGGTGATAATGGTGAATATATCAGGGAATCGGGATTGTAATTTCCGATCACTTTAGTAAATTCTTTGGCTCCTTTGGCAACCATCGTAGAATCGGTTTTCAGGAAGACAACAAGACTATCGAGACTGGGCGGAAAATGCCCGTGTTTGTTTTTGTATTTGATCAGTACGTCACGTACGTTAGACATTCTGGTACGAACCATTTGAGTTTGTGCTTTTCTCTCTAACACCTTTTGGTACGGTCCGGTAATCGATTGATAAAGCCAAACACTTAAAGCAATAATAACTACGATTAATATTGCACTGATAAGATTATTCCGCTTCTGTAAATCCATATTATTTAAAAACTAAAAATTGTCGGTAATAAGCATTGCATGAGATTCGAGTATCGAAAATACATGCAGGCGTTAAGATATGCAACTTGTTAAAAAAAAAGCCTGATTTTACAAGTATTCATAAATTTTTATTTGATTTCTGAATCTATCCTTACAAGGATTCGTTTTTTGAGCTCAGATGGTATGCTTTTTCTCTTAAAAAAGTTAATCCACGTTGCCTGAAACGATCATATTTCTGAAGAATTTCTTCGTTTAATAGTAATTGTTTAGAGAAAAAATTTCCATATAAAACATCAATTTCTTTTTCTAAAACAGAAAAAGGCGGCCCGTTCATTTCTTGTTGATCATATTCGAAAGTGTGAAGAAATATCCGGGTTTCCGGGTTGCTCAGTTCGATGATTTTATTTACATATTTTTTCCTTCTGTCCGGTGGTAAAGCCACAAAAGCAGCCCTGTCATAAATACATGTAAATCCAGGAAGTTTTTTAGCCGTGATTTTAAAGAAATCTCCCTGCCAGATAGTGATATTTTCACTCACATGTTTAATAAACGCACCGGACTTTTCAGACTTGTAATCCAGACCGTTTTCCCGGAAAAACTGCTTGCAGGCGACATCCGAATATTCTATTCCAATTACGGAGTGTCCCCGATTGGATAACCAGATTAAGTCCGGAGTTTTTCCACATAATGGTACCAATACGGTTTCATTCTTCTGTATTGGCAACGCAGGCCAAAAATTAACTAGCCTTGGATTATAATGACTCGAATGAAATCCGATTTTGCCTTTGTCCCACCGGCTTTTCCAATAACTTAGTTCCACGATGTAATAATTTACCTGTTTGTTGTAAAGAGAATATGGATAATGTTTATTTCACAAGTAGATTGATATCTGAATATTATGCAAACTGTATCTATTTTACCGCCCGGGGAATTGAAAAGATTTGTTAAATATGAAAATAAAACCGTTTCTTTATGTGATTAATATTTCCCAAAATCATTTTCAATGTATTGACTCGATATCATGATGATGGATAAAACAATAACTATAATTCAAAAGTGTGCCGAAATCCCTTCTTTCAGTTCCTTTGAAGAGCGAATTCATCCATTAATTTTTCATCTAGCCGGTGAAATCGACGATGTCCGGGTAGAAACCGTTCATGACCGAAATATCCTGATTCAAATACCCGGGAAAAAGGAAACTTCTCCCGTAGCATTGTCAGCTCATTTGGATAAAATCAATCATTTTGGTGAAAATCCGCCGGAAAAGCTTTTTTTTCAGGAAACCGATGAATATATCGATGGGCAGCTCGATGATACAGTGGGACTCGGTTTATGCCTTCGAATGATGCAGCTTTCTGTGGATCATGATTTTCCACCGCTTTACCTGTTTCTGACTGAAATGGAAGAAAGTTTTGGCTTACGGTTTCATCCTCATTTGTTGCGAAACGAAGGTAAAGATGTGCGGCATGGCATGGGTGCTGAACGTTTGTCTGATCATATAATGAATCATCACCAAACACCATCTGTCATTTTAACGATTGATACTACCCCGCTGTTTAAAGGCAAGCCCGGAGTAGCACTCTATTCGGAACACTGGGAATATAACAAGATGGAACCTTCGGCCGATCTGATTTCAAAAACAAAGGATGTAGTTGAGCAATTCACATCTATTCATCCTGGAATCTTATTGTCAAACAATACCAATGATTACCTGGTATATGGGAAAAAATTTAATGGGGATTCCGGCATCCCGGTTCCCTGTCTGGCTCTGGAACCTGCCATATTTCCATATCATCAGAAAAATGAACGTGTTTTCAAAAAAGATATCGAAACAACCGAGATGATTCTTGCCACTTTTTTGGAGCGTTATGAAGGATAGAACTCAATGGAAATTGTGTTTTATAGTAAATCCATTGGCTAATAGATCGCACAATAAAAATATCATCGAACATATCAGAAAATTTGCAACGGAATGGGGAAATGGTTCCGAATTGTTGATTTCCGGGAAAAGAGGAGATATTACACATATTGCCCGGGAAGCATCAAAACATTCTGATGTTGTTATTGCCTGTGGGGGTGATGGAACTGTACGGGAAACGGCTGCCGGGCTCTCTGGCTCGAAAGCGGTGATGGGCATTATTCCAATAGGCAGCGGTAATGATTTAGTGAAAACACTCGGAATTCCGGCCGATCCATTAGGGGCCTTAGACGTTCTGAAATCAGGATTGGTCAGAAAAATTGATATTGGAAAATTTGACGGGCAGATTTTTGTCAATACGCTGGGTATCGGGTTTGACGGGCTGACAAATATTTATGCTGAACGGTTTAAATGGATTCGGGGATCATTAGTTTATACCCTGGCAGCTTTGAAAGCGATGATAACGTATCGATCGCCCCGTTTTGTGATGGATATTGACGGGAGAACATTTGATCATCGTTTGCTGCTGGTGACCATAGCTAATGGCAAGGTTGAAGGTGGAAACTTCTGGCTGGCACCCGAAGCTGAGATAGATGATGGTTATTTTGACGTTGTTGTCGTGAAGGCCGTTAACCGTTTCATGCTGCCTTATTATCTGATTCGGGTTTTGAATAAAAGCCATCTCAGTTTAAAAGCCGTGGAAGTTATTAAAGCCAGGAAACTGTCAATTACGATGCACAAACCTGTACCAGTTCATTCCGACGGAGAAATTTTTGGTGAAAAAGTCAGTCATCTTGAAGTCGAAATAATACCGGACGGCCTGCAGGTTATTTGCCCGGAGTAAATATGTTTTCGTTGCTTAAAATCCTGCTTATTTTGTTAATGTGCCTGGGCAATAGTTAATAACAGGATTCATATCTCTTTAATGGGAAGACATCAGCCTTATATAACAGGACATAGGTTTATTAAATGGACATATCGTCGCATTATCAAACCGGTTATTCCTTTCTTGTTTTTTGCAATAGGTTTCTACTGGCAGAGCCTGACGTTGGATCGTATCGATAATATCTGGATTAACCTGGTTCTGCTATTTGATATCATTTTCTTAGGATACATTATTATTATTTATAACCTGATCCAATATCACAAAGTAGGCCATCCGGTCCTTCTGAAATACAAGAAATGGTTTCCATTTGTGATTCAATTTATGCTCGGCGGCTTATATAGCAGCTATCTGATTTTTTATTTTCAGAGTTCATCATTTACCCGGACACTCCTGTTTTTAATACTCTTCGTCATCTTTTTGTTCATTAATCAATTTTTCGAGCGCGAGTTGACGCATATTTATATTCAGGTGGCCATGTATTTCATAGCGGTCATTTCATTTTTGATTTTTTTTCTTCCGGTCGTGGTCGGAAAAATGAGCCTGGATATGTTTATCACCAGCGGTGTTATCAGCCTGATTGCGGTACTGTTTCTATTAATCTTTTTAAAATTGCGAAAAGCGGTTAAATCGAATGGAGAGTTTTTCCGTTCCGCAGGTATTGTGGCTGTTCTATATATAATAATCAATGTTTTGTATTACGCGAATCTGATACCCCCCGTTCCATTGTCGATGAAAGAAGGTGGCATTTATAAAAAGGTTGAGAGAATTGGTAACAGATTCAAATTGTCAGGTGACGGCCATATCTGGTATCAGATAGGTTTATTTTCCTGGCCCTCTATTCATTTTCATAAAGGAGATACCGTCTATTGCTTTGTTTCTATTTATGCACCGACAAAATTAAAAAAGAAAGTTTACCATCGCTGGGAACACTATGATCGATTTCACAGAAGATGGGTCACTTATGATAAAATTGGATACCAGGTAACCGGCGGACGTTATGGAGGATATCGTGGGTACACTTTTAAAACGAACATTTTTCCCGGACTTTGGAGGGTAGATGTGATTACGGAAGAAAATCGGGTGCTCGGCCGGATTCCTTTCAGGGCTATTGTTATCAAAAGTAAAAAATAGCTTTAAAAATTTTTCAGAAAAGATAATTAATAATAAAATCAGGGATTATGGGATCATCAAAGAAACTTTTGCTCGTTCGTCATGCAAAATCGGATTGGAGTCAGCCGGGTTTAAAAGACCATGAACGCCCATTGAATGAAAGGGGCAGGAAGGATGCATCTATCGTTGCAAATTTTCTGAATGATCTGGTTAAGAATCCCGATATGATTGTTTCATCTACAGCGCGCCGGGCTTTGGAAACAGCCTTTATAATGGCCGAAGTTATGAATTTTCCATCGGCCGATATTCTACAATCACAATCATTGTACGGAACAAGTGTTGCGGAATATTTAAAACATCTTAATGCGCTGGACGAAACAGTTAAAACAGCAATGATTTTCGGACATAATCCAATAATTGAAGAATCGGTTTCTTCACTCTGTGCCGGGAATCCGTGGCATAACCTGTTGCGCATGACGACCTGCAGCGTGGCCTGCCTGAGCATGGATCAAACCTGGAAAAAATCGGAGCCGGGCGGCTGGATCCTTCGCTGGTTCATCACGCCGAAAACAGTGAACAGTGATCAGTAAACAATTAACAGTAAACAATGAACAGTGAACAGAATGTCCGTCCCTGAAATAGGTTGACCGGAAGTGTGATGTTCGCAGGTTCTGATAACTGATAACTGATAACTGATAACTTTAATTGATCACTGCTTCTACAGGTTGCGGTTGTTTGACGAATGTCATTTCGTTCATTAATCGTTGAACATGATAGATTTTATCGGTGATAAACATGACATACCGGATGTCTACATTAATGCATCGGTTCAAATTTGGATCGAAATAATAATCACCTACAACGCCCTTGATATTTCCGTCGAAGGCCAAACCGATCATCTGTCCTTTGGCATTTAATACCGGGCTGCCGGAATTTCCTCCTGTAATATCGTTTGTAGTGAGAAAATCGACATCCATGCCGCCTTTTTTATTCAAATAACGATTTTGGGGTGTAAATGTTCCGTGGCCGGTACTATGTGCATCATACCATTGCTTGAGAACTTCGGGAACATTAAAAGGTTTTACGCCAGTATCTTTTTGCATTACACCGTCTAAGGTCGTTTGAGGAAGATAGTAGACGCCGTCTTCCGGATAGTAACCCATCACGCGTCCTCCGGTAAGGCGAAGGGTGAAGTTGGCATCGGGATATGCTGTAGGATTGTTATGGAATTTCATCATGCCACGGACATAAACTTTTTCCGCAGGCCTGGTTAGGGAAAAATGGGTCATGTAGATCTGGTGAGCATGGTAATAGGCTTTCAGGAGCGATTCAAACAATTCAACCATGTCGTCTTTCGACAGTTTTTGGGCATCCGACTTTTTCATGAAAAGGAAATTACGGGCAACACCGGCGTTAAAAACCATAGAGGTCTGTAGTTGCTTTTGAAGGTAGGCATTAATAGCCTGATCCAAATCTTGTCCGCTCAAACCACCGAATGTCTGCCGGATGTAAGGAATCTGCTTATTCGCCGGCAATGTAGCGATCATTTTCAGCATCTCTTTTAGTGTAAGCATCTTGCCATCGAGATTCCCTTCATCGACAATGCGTCTTCTTTGGGCAAGAATCGAATCCCGTCTGGCATTGGAAAAAGTGGCGGTGTCTGTCTTCAGATAGTAATAATAAGACACAAATAAACCGGCTGCGTTCAGGAGCGAACTGTTGTTTAAGGCCTGAACCGTTGCATTTAACTCATCGCCCGACTGATCAGCCAGCTGATATCCCCGTTGCAACTGTGTGAGAACAGAGCCATATTCCTGTTCACGTGTTGGATTCTGTGAAACCCATTTCGAAAATGCGGCTTCATCAGCTTGCTTTTTAGCTGTTACATGATAACGTTTAAATCCCTCTTGAATACCTTTGTATAATTGGTATTCATTCGTATACAGCTCAAGATTTGAGGTATTTTTTAAAGCTTCTTCGGGATCCTTCTTTGCGGCCAGTTTTAATCCGTCTATGATAGCTTTAAATGACTGAATGTAATACGGGAATTGGTGATTTTCGTAATAAGCGAAAGCAAAACTGCTCTGATGGCGATAGGTATAACCCGGGAATCCAAGGATCATCGTAAAATCACCTTTTTGATATCCATTCAGATTAATTTTCAGATATCGTTCCGGTTTATACGGAACATTATCTTTGCTATACGGGCGACTGCTGCCATCGGGGGCCACGTATGCCCTCAGGTATGAAAAATCACCTGTGTGCCGGGGCCATCTCCAATTGTCGACATCCCCTCCAAATTTACCGATGGATAATGGCGGGACAAATACGATTCGCACATCACGAATAATTTTATATACCGACATATATTGCTCATTACCGCCATAATAATCATTTATTTCTACTTCCAGATCATCGTTATTTCCCTTGCGTTGAGCTATAATTTGTTGTTCAGCGTTCGTTTTAAGCCGCTGCCTGTCGCTGCCCGTTGTATTACCCGGAATCATTGATTGTATTTCGGAGGTAACATTTTTTTGTTCAACAGGGATATATAAAGTATAGCCCTGTGCAGGGATTTCTTCCTCCTGTGTGTGGGCGATGAAGCCGTTTTCCAGGAAATTTTGTTTAGTTGTGCTTGCTGAAGCAACAGCATCGTATGCAATATGATGATTGGTCAGGATCAGTCCCCTGGGAGAAATAAAAGATCCGGTTCCTCCTCCTGTATTTCCAATATTTATTCGAACAACGGCTTTATTAAGCGTGGTTGAATCGGTGCTGTAAAAATTATTCAAACCAAGTTTAAGGCCTTTTTTTTCCAACATCTGGTAAACGGGGCCTTTGACTTGGGGCAGGAGCCACATACCCGAGTCGTTGGGTGTCTGATGTTGCTGAGACAGCGCTGGTGACACCAGTACCAGGCTCAGGATCAAATATGAGAATAGTTTTCTTAAGTGATATTTCATGATTTAATTTGGATTAAAAGTGGTGAGCTTGATATGCCCGGGCATACTCAAGCCATCAGTATAAGATCATGGAATGATAAACAGAAATATACATCCAGAAGAAGGAGTTCTGTAAAATCGTGATTTTGAACTATATTATCCCGTGAAATCTGTTATATTTTGAAATCTTATGATAATTCGATGATAATAAGGATAATATGTCATCAAGGAAGCTAATAATAATAGAATAAGCTAAAATCATGTATCAGGAAAAATTTTTCTTTCTATGTAAAATCCCTTTGAGTGCTAAAGGTTCAGAGGACGTAACAATATTGGAAAAAGCGGAAAACACATCAGAATTCCCTGAATTATTCAAGAAATATGAAGATTTGCGTTCGCACGCGTTCAACAAAGACAGCTTATTCAGCATCATTCGCGCCGATGAACTTCATTTGATTGTTCGGACTAATAACGAAGCGTTGGCTAAAGAACAGGCTTTTGAAGAAGCTCGTCCTAACCTGATTACAAATCTTCAGCATAAAGTGATGCAGGACAAGGATAAACATGCCCGTCAGATTTTGAAAGAAGTACACGAAATAGACACAGAAATTAAGTAGCCCGATTCGTTCGGATTATCAGCCTGTTTCATAAAGAAGCGGGCTGTTTTTTTGAATAGAGTTTCAGCCGGATGTACTTTCGGCTGCGGATTTGTTGAATTTGATTATCAAGCCGACCATGAGCGAACCTTCCGAAATAAAAAAAGAATTAATAGAAGAATCAGAATACCTCGTTGATCTTACTGAAGCACTGGACGACGCCATCGAAAAGAATGATGAAGCTGCCAGCAAAGAGGTCATTGAAAAACTGGATGTTTTTGGCAGTAAACTGGTGCAGAAGCTTGAAATGCTGGAAGGCGATGACAAAGCCTATGCAAACTTTATGTTGGGTTCGCTATGCAGTACCTTGCGGATGTGGCCTCAGGCCGAAGATGCCTATAAAAACGCCCTGAATCACTGGCCGGATCACGTCGGATTGTTGAATGAGTTATTTATCAGCCTGGTAGAACAGGAAAACTACCCGGAGGCCTGCGAGGTTATAGAAAAAAGTATCAAACATGGCGGGGAAACTCCGGATGTACTCCAAAATTATGCTGTAGTTTTAGTTCGCCTTGATCGAATGGACGAGGCGAAAATTCAGTTGATAAACGGGATGGCAAAATTTCCGCAGGACAGCGGATTGCAGGTATTGTTGAATGAAATCGAACAGATGTCCGGCAAGTAACCGGGATTAAAAAAAATACGATGGCAAATCGGCGCAAGTCTAAAACAAACACAAATTACGAAGTGATCTACGAAGACCGGGATGTGATCGTTGTCAACAAACCGGTTGGATTATTATGTGTTCCCATCCCGAAATCGAAGGCTGTAAATTTATTAGATATTTTGCGTAACGATATGCGGCATAAAACGAAGGAGTTTCACATCGTGCACCGTATCGATCGTTTTACATCCGGGGCAGTTGTGTTTGCCAAGAACAAAAAAGCCCGTCATCATCTAATCAAACAGTTTCTCGCTCATGAGCCTAAGCGAACTTACATGGCACTGGTCCGCGGTGTTGTGGAAAAAGATCAGGATACGCTGGTTCACTATCTGAAGAAAATTGAAAAGGGGTTCCGCAATGTCGTTGCAGATAAAAATGATGAGGGAAGTGCTATGGCACGAATGCGTTACCAGGTTCTCGAACATTTTGCCGACACCACATTGTTATCTGTTGAACTTGATACCGGCCTTAAAAATCAGATTCGTGTTCAACTTGAAGCTATCGGCCATCCTATCGTGGGCGATCGCCATTATCATCCTTCCGAAAAAAAAGAAAAACTCATAAACCGCCAGGCCCTTCATGCCTGGAAGCTGGTTTTTGTTCAGCCCGCCTCGGGTGAAGAAGTCCACTGCGAAGCCAGTTTGCCACCTGATATGCAAAATGTTATAAATTTCTACAGTCAAAAAGATTGAACATAATATTGTTCCTTCATTAGTATTATTAACTGTGGGGAAATTTATATATCAGGAATTTTATTTCTGCTTTAGTTTTGTATTTCTTATCAGAACAACACTTATTTGAACGATACGGGTTTATTCAGCATTCTAATTACATAATCTTTGGATGGAGAGGTCTGAATACTCAAAAATATTAAGATGATATGAATACTGTTGGGATAATGAATGCGTATGATTTAATAATGGGCAAGTTAAAAACCTGGATAGATGTAGCCATTGCTATGCTGCCAAACCTGGTTGTTGCCCTGCTCATCATGATCGTTTTCTACGTGGCGGCAAAGTCGGTGAAAAAGCTGGTTGATAAATTATTAGGAAAAGTTACCGACAATCTGACCATTATTCATTTAATTGGAAGTGTCATTAGTATTTCAGTTGCCGGTATAGGCCTTTTTATCGCCTTAAGTGTATTGCAGCTTGATGATACTGTCAAGACTTTACTCGCCGGTGCCGGGATTATCGGTTTGGCATTAGGTTTTGCCTTTCAGGACATCGCCTCGAATTTCATTTCCGGGGTCATTCTTTCTATTCGTCATCCATTTGGTGTCAATGATATTATTAAAACGAATGATTTTTACGGTAAGGTTGAAAAACTGAATTTACGCAATACGCTTATTCAGACACCACAGGGACAAACTGTTTTTATTCCTAATAAAGCCGTATTTGAATCACCGTTGATCAATTACACAAAATCGGGTATTAGACGAATCGACCTGAGTGTGGGTATTTCCTATGGTGATGATCTGGAAAAAGTGAAGAAAGTGACCCAGGAAGCTATTGAATCGATGTCCGGATTGGCGCGGGGTAAGAAAGTTAATTTTTATTATGAAGAATTCGGGGACAGTTCCATCAATTTTACGATTCAGTTTTGGGTTTCATTCCGTGAAAATGCTGATTTCCTGGCCCCGAAAAGCGAAGCTATAATGAAAATCAAGAAAGCCTTCGATGAAAATGATATCATGATTCCATTTCCTATTCGTACACTCGATTTTGGGATTCGAGGCGGGGAAAAGCTGGACACGATGCTGGCATTCCGTTCTAACGATTCGGACGGAAATTAATACGATTATATGCTGTTAAAGCCATATCAGAGATTAGTAATTTCTTTTTTTAACGATGTGCACAATCAAGGCAAAAGCATTAATAACCTGAATAATTAACCAGTCATAAAAATATGAACCAAGAATATCAGAATATTATTACGAATGTGTTGCCATTCTTAACGCAGTATGGCCTGCAGGTTATAGGCGCGTTGGTTATCCTGATCGTGGGTTGGATTATTTCCAATTGGTTGGGAAAACGTGTTCGAAAACTGGCAGATAAGTCAAAAAAAATAGATGCCACACTTGTGCCGATACTTTCAAAAACAACCAAAGTTCTGGTTTTAATCTTTACGATACTGGCTGTATTGAATAAATTCGGAATACAGACGACTAGTCTTATTGCTGTTTTGGGTGCTGCCGGACTTGCCATTGGCCTGGCACTTCAGGGAACGTTAAGCAATGTGGCATCAGGAGTTATGCTACTGATATTTCGCCCGTTTAATGTCGGTGATTTTGTTTCAGTTAGCGGAGTCTCAGCCATTGTTGATGAAGTTGGGATCTTTGTAACCAAATTTCATACGCCGGACAACATTAACGTGTACCTGCCGAATTCAAAAATATGGGGGAATGAAATCCAGAATTTTTCACAAAATGATACCCGCAGGATAGATATGGTCTTTGGGATTGGTTATGATGATGACATGGATAAGGCGATATCAATTCTGAAAGAAGTATTTGATGGAGATGAAAGAGTACTTAAAGATCCTGCACCAATGATTGCTGTATCTGAATTAGCTGATAGTTCTGTAAATATTATAGCACGGCCATGGGCGGCAAAAGCTGATTTTTTCCAAACGAAACTGGATCTTACAAAAAAAGTAAAAGAACGTTTTGATGCTGAGAATATAAATATTCCATATCCGCAGCGAGACGTTCATTTATTTCAGGTTAGCGAAAAATAGTTAATCAGAAGTCGGGCAATATGATAAAAAAAGGTCGAATTGAGATTATTAAAGACGACATTACGGAAGTGAAAGTTGATGCCATTGTCAATGCGGCCAACAATTCCCTGTTGGGCGGCGGCGGTGTCGACGGAGCTATTCACCGGGCTGCCGGGCCGGCATTGCTCGAGGAATGCCAGACACTCGATGGATGTCCGACCGGTCAGGCAAAAATAACAGGAGGATATCAGTTGCCTGCCGATTATGTTATCCATACCGTTGGTCCGGTCTGGTATGGCGGGAACAATAATGAAGAAAAATTGCTGGCAAGCTGCTATTACAATAGTTTGTTGCTGGCAACACGCCATAAATGTAAGACGGTTGCATTCCCGGCCATCAGTACAGGTGTCTATCATTTTCCGTTAGAAGAAGCTGCAAAAATTGCTATTTCTGAAGTCATAAATTTTTTAAGCAACGATGATTTAATTGAGAAAATCATTTTTGTTTGTTATTCCGATCAAGCCGTTAGAATTTACCGGAAAATCTTAAAAAAACTATGGCCGGAGAGCCTGTAAAGCCGGAAGAGATACAGATAAAAAACACTGTTTTTCCATACAGTCCATGTCATTTGATTTGACAGGGACTTTTTTATTATATGGGGCCTTATTATTTGCAAATTTATATATATAGTTAATATTTCTATATTTCCCGGTACTCAATTGCTTTCATGGTTCTAAAAAACATGAGATTCTTATTGATTGCTTAGAAAATTTATGTTCCTTAAAATACAGGGATAGATATTTCATGTCTCCCTTCGGGGATGGCGACTTGAATTAGTTAATGAAGTTAATTCTGACAAAACATTATGATTGAGGATCCAATCAAACCGGATTATTTGTTTGAGAACGAGTTTTGCTATGTGACTGGCGAAGGAAAGTTATATCAAAAAGATAATGCTTATTTTAAGGGTCACGAACTGGGCAATGTTGATAAGGATAAATTGCCGGGTTCTTTAAAAAAATTCGAAAAAGCCTTCTCGGAATTTAAAAAAGAGGCAGAAGAAATAATATCCGGATTGGATGTTCAGGATGGGGAAAGTAAAATATTAGATAGAATTACCGACCTTAAAGAGAAAGCATCTGAAATTAATGCTGTCGGTGATTTTGAGGCATTGCTATCGGAAATCGAAAATAAAAAGACTGAAATGGAAAAAGTATCAGAAGCGGTTAATGTTGAAGAATCGGATATTAAGACCGCTGGAGAACCGGAAGTTGCCGTATCAGAGCAACAAGAGAAACAGGCAGAAGCAGTAAAATCAGAAGAAAAACCAGTAGAACCTGAGCCGGTTTCCGATAAAGAAAATACAGAAGAAACAAAATCTGCCGTTTCGGAAGAAAAGCAAGATGCCGTTATTGAAGAGAAAAAAGCTGAGGAATCGGGAGAAAAGAACGAAGTTGAAGAAGAGTCTGGGGAAGTGCAGCAGGAAACGGAAGCAAAAGACGCCCCGGAAGTGAAAGAAGAAGAATCGGTAGAATCGGAGGAACCCGAGAAATCTGAGGCTGTTTCGGGTGAAAATAAACAGGAAACTACAGCAGAGATTGAAGAAGAGAAATCAGAAGATACCACTCCCACAGAGGCTGTCGAAGAATCCGAACCGGAAATAGAAGTTCCGGAAGAACTAAATGGGTATTTGCAACTGGTTCAGAAAGCCGAAGAGATAACAAAAACCAACGATTGGCAATACACCTCGCTTGAATTTGATAACCTGCGGCATAAATGGTCTGAAAACCCGCCGGCTGATGAAAAGCATAGCAAGGTCTACCAGGTTTTAAATAATCGATTTCAGGCTGCTTTAGAATCATTTAACGAGCGAAAAGCTAAGCATTATGAAGAGGTTAACCGCCAGAAAGTTAAGAATGTAGAGCGGAAACGGAATCTTCTGGAACGCCTCGAAAAGATTATTGAAGAGAAAAAATGGCATGCTTCAAATGAAGTTAAGGGAATTGAGAAACGCTGGGAGAATGTCAGGCTCATACCTGCCGACGAGTCAGAACAACTTGAGAAACACTTCCAGCAACTGAAGGATGTTTTTGAACAAAATCGTGTCGAATACCTGGTTCAGCGGAAACAGAAAGAAGAGGATAATCTTGCGGGTAAGATGCTCATACTCGACAAGATTGATAGCCTGGTTCAGAAACTTACTGGAAAAGTCGATGACTGGAAAACTATTGATGCGGAATATCAGGAACTGCAGCGTGAATGGAAAAAGGTAGGCCGTGTTTCCCGTGAAAAAGCGACCGAATTATGGCAGCGTTTCAAAGAGTTGCGCGGCGATTTTATTGAAAAAAAGCTCGAATTCGATGACAGCTACCGTAAGAAAATCGAAGAAAACAAAAAACGTAAATTAAGCCTGATAGAAGAAGCTGAAGCTCTTATCGAGGAAACGGATTTAGCCAAAGCCGCCCGAAATATTAATAAGCTGCACAAAAGATGGAAAGAAACAGGCCCGGTTCCCCGAGAGTTGGCAGAAGAGTTATGGCAGCGCTTCAAAACGGCATCCGATACATTTAATAAGAAGAAAGCCGAAAATATCGAAGTGCTTCGTCAGCAGGAAAAAGAGAATTACGACATAAAGCTGGAATTATGTACCAGGGCTGAAGCAATTCAGGATACGGAAAACTGGAACGAAGGCACGAAGGTTATGCAAAATCTTATGGAGGACTGGAAAAAAGTTGGCCCGGTTCCTCGCAGAAAGACCCGTAAGGTTTGGAAACGTTTCAAAAAAGCGATGGATACGTTTTATCAGCATAAACGGGATCATTACAAAGAGCTTCGTAACGACCAGAAAGATAACCTGAAATTGAAACGGGAAATCATAGAAAAAATCGAAGCGTTGGGTGGCCACGAAGATCCGCAGGAAGCTGTAAAACTCGTAAAACCATTACAGGAAGAGTTTTCTAAAATCGGTTTTGTACCTTTAAAGCATAAAAATAAAATTTATAAACATTATCGGGAAGCCTGTGACGTGGTTTACCAACGGTTGAGAGCCACCCGCAGTGAAGGCTCCGGTGATTCTCATGCAGGAGGAAGTTTCGATTCCGAATCACGCAAACAGCTGAAGCAAAAACAGGTATTATTTTCAAGGATTCGCCGTGAATGCGACCAGCTTCAGGATACTATTCTAAATTACAGCGATACGAAGACCTTTATTAAACCAAATAAGAAGGGTATCAAGCTTCGTGAAGAGATCCAGTCTAAAATCGATGCCGCTCAGATAGAGTTGGATAAGAAACAGGACGAAATGGAAAATCTCCGCCAGGAAATTGACGAAATCCGTAACGGAAAGTAAAATCCGTTAGACCTTAGAAAGGACAGAATACGAAAATGAGGAAAGTGCGGATCAAAACGGCGGTCTTCCTGTAAATAGAGATTTTTTACGGACAGGTTAGAATATTCAGTAGGGTTCACCAACAAAATAGCCGCTCTGGGCGGTATTGTTCTGTATCATACTGGTCAGGGTCTATAAAAAAAGCGCTGACTTTGATAATCAGCGCCTTCATTCAATATCGTGTTTTTGATATCTACGTTATTTCATTCCGAAATAATAGCGGATACCAATACCGCCGTTTACATCAAAACGTGTACTCGGTACCAAATCCAGAACCGGTGCCACTTCAAAGAATATGCCGATAGGATCATTGGCGAACAAATAATTCAATCCAACTGGAATTCTGACGCCTAATTTAGCTTGATTACCCAGCAGTAAACGGCCCCCGATTCCATAATACAGTGGCAAACTTCCCTGATCAACTTTCAGCAGATTGTATTGATGAAAAAGATAATCGGAAGTCATGGTAATGGAATTGTCGTTAATAAACGACCAGGCCAAACCGAAGTCCAATGCATTGGTGTGGCTTGTCCACAGTTTGCCACTTAATCCTGTAGGTTCTCCAAACATTACACCTAATCCAAAATTACCTTTGGTAGCTTGTGATTGAGCGGAGGCCAAATTAGCAGCAGAAAAGATTACAATAATGATTAGAGTAAGATTCAGAATAAATTTTTTCATAATAATAATAATTAGCGTTTAGAAATTTTGACGATAGCTGTAATGGAAGTAATGCTTATGCATTATAGTTGATAATGATTTTTCTGGACCTTCTTGAATGTAAAATCTACAAACAACTTGATAACGAATTTAATTTCATTAGGATATGTTACAAATCCAGAAGTCATAAATCCGTAACGCTTAAAAATTCGTATGAATATTAAAGCGATGCAATAAATATAAGAAATATTGGTATATAATTGCTTTCATTAGTAATACAGGTGCTAACAGGCATGGGATTATGGTTATCCTTGTTGACTCAATAAAACATTAAACAGTGGGATATCGAACTATGGAAAAAACGTATTATAATCCGGATGATTTGAAAAAATTCGGTGATATCAGTGAATTCGATGAAGAGCTTGCCAGGAAGTTTTTTGATTATTACGGGGAAGTATTTAAAGACGGAGCTTTAAGTGCGCGTGAAAAAGCATTGATAGCATTGGCTGTTGCTCATGCTATTCAGTGTCCTTATTGTATTGATGCCTATACTACGGAATGTTTGGAAAAAGGCTCCAATGAAGAAGCGATGATGGAGGCTGTTCATGTTGCTGCGGCGATTCGGGGTGGTGCCTCATTGGTTCATGGAGTACAAATGATGAATAAAGTGAAAAAAGTGAGTATGTAACAGGTTTTATATGAAGACACTCAAAGCAAGCGGGAATAAGTTAGCTTCAACCGATTATCAACTCGAAGTTTTACATGACGGCAGTGAAAAAGTTA
This sequence comes from uncultured bacterium, assembly GCA_963783355.1. Lineage (GTDB taxonomy): Bacteria > Bacteroidota > Rhodothermia > Balneolales > DATFMH01 > CAWANF01. The sequence goes on along the minus strand of CAWANF010000007.1, from coordinate 149,522 downwards.
AAAGTTTCCCTAAATTTTATGACAAATTATCAGAAGTAGGTTTAGATCCGTTTAAGCCAACAGGAATTGAAATATTCCAGGTAAATGTCGGTTATATGTGTAATCAAACATGTAAGCATTGTCATGTTGATGCCGGTCCGGACCGAAAGGAAATCATGAGCCGTGAGACAATGGAAGAATGCCTGGTGGCACTTTCCGGAAGTTCCATACCGACGGTCGATTTGACCGGCGGCGCACCGGAAATGAATCCCGATTTTCGTTGGTTCGTTGAGCAGATTCGTAAATTGGGCAAACATGTAATGGTGCGCAGTAATCTCACTATATTAACCGTTAATCCTTCGTACAGGATGCTCCCCCGTTTTTTTGCAGATCACGGATTAGAGATTATCTCGTCCCTGCCTTATTATCTGCAATCCAATACCGACCGGCAACGGGGTGAAGGAGTTTTTCAAAAATCGATTGAGGCGTTAAAAATGCTGAATGACGTCGGTTATGGGAAGGATGGAACCGGATTGGAAATTAACCTGGTTTATAATCCCGTTGGGGCTTTTCTGCCGGCTGATCAAGCATCGCTGAAAAAAGACTATAAAAGGGTTCTCAAACAGAAATATGATATTGATTTTAATAATCTTTACACTATCACAAACATGCCCGTAAGCCGGTTCCTGGAGTTTCTTTTGATAAGTGGTAATTATGAAGATTATATGGAGAAACTGGTTACCTCTTTTAATCCGTCAGCGGCTTTGGGAGTAATGTGCAGGAATACAATTTCAGTGGACTGGCAGGGTTATTTGTACGATTGTGATTTCAACCAAATGCTTGGTATGCAGGTTGAAGACGGGGTTCCGAATCATATTCGGGATTTTGATGAAGCCCTGTTAAATAACCGGAACATTTGTGTGGATCAACATTGTTATGGTTGTACTGCAGGTGCTGGCAGCAGCTGCGGCGGAACCATTGCTTAGAAGAAGGAAATGGAAATGAATTCACGTGACGCACTTTTGATTTTTGTTAAAAATGCCGTTTTGGGTAAGGTAAAGACACGGCTCGCCGAATCGGTGGGTGCGGAAAGAGCGTTGCGCATTTACATCGAATTATTACAGCATACGCGAAATATTACACAGCCTGTCGAATGTGAAAAATTCGTTTATTTCAGTTCTTTTATTCCTGTTTCAGATATGATTTGGGCAAATGATGACTTTCAACAGCGGTTACAGCAAGGTGAGGATCTCGGATCACGAATGAGCAATGCATTCAGTGAAGTTTTTGAAGAAGGACATGAACGTGCTGTAGTCATTGGAAGTGACTGTGCTGAACTAAATGAAGCTATCATCAGGCGGGCCTATCACGAATTGGAAGACAGCGATATTGTCATTGGTCCGGCTACGGATGGAGGTTATTATTTGTTGGGAATGAATGAATATCATCCCGAATTATTTGAGAATAAACATTGGAGCACCCAAACCGTGTTTGATGAAACAATTCATGATATGATTGAACACGGTTGGGTCTGGCAGGAATTGCCAATGTTATCGGATGTCGATACCGAAGAGGATTTGGAACGTATTCGGAAAATGAAAAAACAACGGGAAATCCGAACAAGTTGATTTTTAGGATGAATTAATGAATGTGTCCATTAGTGTCATTATTCCCGTTTTAAATGAAGAGTCTGCAATTGATCGGCTGTTAACGTACCTTTGCAAAAAAGCTGCAGCTGACACCCGGATGGAAGTTATTATTGTTGATGGTGGCAGTACCGACAATACGATAAATATCGTCAAAAAGCATAATGTCGAAGTCATGCAGGCATCCCGCAGAGGTCGCGCTATCCAGATGAATGAAGGTGCCCGGAAGGCCAAAGGGGAAATCTTATATTTTTTGCATGCTGATACGTTCCCACCGGAGAATTTTGTGCAGGAAATTGTTGAAGCCTGTCAGAACGGATATTTGGCGGGTTGCTATCGTCTAAAATTTGACGAAGATCACCCCTTGCTAACATTATATGGATGGTTTACGCAATTCGATCTTCCGGCTTTTCGTTTTGGGGATCAGAGTTTGTTTATTAATCGTTCGCTGTTTTTTGAAATCGGTGCTTTTCATGAAGATTTGGTTGTGATGGAGGATAATGAAATTATACGTCGTATAAAGCAGAAGTCCTCATTTGTTATATTATCCGGCAATGTCACAACTTCTGCACGTAAATACAGGAAAAATGGCGTGATTCGTCTTCAACTGATATTTACGTTGATCTATATACTTTATCATATTGGATTATCGCAGAAAGGCCTGGTCAAAATTTACCGGACATTTATTCGCCCAAAAACGTAAGTCTTTATTTTTGAAAAACGACCTGATAATAAAAAAGACATATAACATCTGAATAAAAGAAGCGTTAGTTTTACCAAAACGATAGAAATAAAAAACTTATTCAATTTTTATGAAGAAAATCATCGCATCGACCCTGTTTGTATTGTCGCTGTTATTGAGCACTCAGTTCGTGATGGCGCAGGATATATCCTTAAATCCCAAACAAATAAAAGCCGTTGAACAGGCTACATTCACCAAATTAAATGGCAAAACGATTAGCCTGAAAGACTATCGCGGGAAAGTGGTAATGATTGATTTTTGGGATACCTGGTGCCATCCGTGTGTATCGAGTATGCCAACCGAAAACCAGCTAGTTAAGGATTTCCCTAAAAGATTTGCTGTTATAGCGGTAGCTGCGGGATTCAATGACAGTAAAAGTAATGTTGAAAGCTTTGTGAAAGCACATGACTATAAATTCCACTATGCCTACGGCAGCGATTTAACCAACACTCTTATGATTACGGGTATCCCTTACAAAGTATTTATAGGACCGGACGGAAAATTTCTCAAAGTGGAAATGGGGAGTTACGGTGAGAAACAGGATTACGAGAATATCAAAAGCATTATAGAATCGAATACAAAATCCTGATATTGGGAACCTGTTGTTTTTGCCCGGTGTTCACTCTTATCAGAGTATTGGATTAAGTGATTATAAATTGAAGGGCAAAAAGGAATCCCGTATCTTTTGAAGGATTTTTACTAAACCGTTTATTTCAATAAAAACAAATATTCATGATTACGGAAAAACTACCTTACAAGGTAAAAGATATTGGATTGGCTGATTGGGGCCGTAAAGAAATTACCATAGCAGAATCAGAAATGCCGGGTTTGATGGCACTTCGTGAAGAATATGGCAAACAAAAACCATTAAAAGGAGCACGCATAGCAGGCTGTCTCCATATGACTATTCAAACAGCCGTGTTGATCGAAACGCTGGTTGAATTGGGAGCTGAAGTACAATGGTCGTCCTGCAATATTTTTTCAACGCAGGATCATGCCGCTGCCGCGATTGCGGAAACCGGTGTTCCGGTCTATGCATGGAAGGGAGAAACGGAAGAAGAATATGAATGGTGTATCGAACAGACACTCCGTTTTAAGGATGACAAGCCATTAAATATGATTCTGGATGACGGCGGGGACCTGACTGCTATCGTACATAATAAATACCCGGAATTGCTTAAAGATATCAATGGTATTTCGGAAGAAACAACGACAGGCGTTCATCGTCTTTATCGTATGGCGAAAGAAGGAGCTTTAGGTGCCCCGGCCATCAATGTGAACGATTCCGTAACCAAATCGAAATTTGATAATCTGTACGGTTGTCGGGAATCACTTGTTGATGGTATAAAACGTGCAACAGATGTGATGCTTGCCGGTAAAGTTGCCGTTGTTGCCGGTTATGGTGATGTCGGAAAAGGATGCGCTCAGAGTTTACGCTCTTATGGTGCACGTGTGATCGTGACAGAAATCGACCCGATTTGTGCTTTGCAGGCTGCTATGGAAGGATATGAAGTCAAAAAAATGGAAGATGCCTGTAAAGAAGGAAATGTTTTTGTTACTTCTACAGGATGTAAAGACGTTATTCGTGGCGAACATATCGAGCAGATGCAGGATCAGGCTATCTTATCAAATATCGGCCATTTCGATTCCGAAATTCAGGCCGCATGGCTCAATGAAAATGGAGAAAAAGAAACCATTAAGCCACAAGTCGATAAGTATAAACTGCCGAATGGAAAAGAGGTATTCTTGCTGGCAGAAGGCCGTTTGGTGAACCTGGGTTGCGCTACCGGGCACCCGTCATTTGTGATGTCCAACAGTTTTACGAACCAGGTATTGGCTCAAATCGCACTTTGGACCCGTCCTGATGAATTTGGTTTGAATGTGCATGTTCTTCCAAAGGATCTGGATGAAAAAGTAGCTCGCCTGCACCTGAAGAAGATTGGTGTTGAACTGGATGAACTTACCGAGGATCAGGCCGATTATCTTGGTCTTCCTAAAGAAGGTCCGTTCAAACCTGATTTCTATCGCTACTAATTTTATGCGAAACTCGTTTTTAAAGCTGTCTGGATATCATTTCAGGCAGCTTTTTTTGATCTAATGTTTAATTTCATTCCCGGCATCCGGCATCCGGCATCCGGCATCCGGCATCCGCATCCATTCTTCAATTTTCCATCTTCTGATTTCCAGCCTGCCTTATTTCATTCTTTCCAACAATTTTTTAAAAACAGGCATTTCGCTGACTGATTTGAAATCAGGATTTGTTTCAAGGTTTTTGTAATCGGTATATCCCAGTTCCATTGCTTTTTTGAGAGTCATTAATCCCTTGTCGATTTGGTTGTCCAGTATATAAGACCGGGCAAGCAGATAACGGAAATGGGATGACTTGGGGTACAGGATAACACCGACTTCATCCATCCATACCAGTCGATGATAATCGCGCCAATAGTGTTCGATCATCCTGTGATCTTCGTAAATATGTGCTGAGAGAAATTGCTGTAGACGGGAACCGAGGTGTTTTCGCAGAAAGTTATTAGACTGTTTGAGACGGTTAATTTCGGTTACTTTGCTTTTCCACCATTGAGCTGTTTTAAGATCATCGGTTTTATCGAAACGGGTATTCATGATCTTGCGTAAAGCTTCCACATATTCAATCATCAAACGATCTTCCAACCGTTCCAGCTTTTGGTATTCATGCAGTTGTTTTTGGTAGATATTGCTTTTATCAACGAATTGAAGCTCATCAGATACAGAGTGCTCATTCACAAAATGAAATGGAGTAAGATCCTTTGTCAGGCCAGTGAGTATATGATGTGCTCGAAGCCAGTTCCCTGCTTTTTGCTGATTTCGAGCCAATTGCATTTGTTCTTTTTGATAGTGATTGATAAAAAGGGTGTCCGTATTAATCAGCTTTCGACGCATGGCATCGAGTTGCAGCCATTGAATGGCCTGCAATGCACTCAATGAGTCGGGCCATTGGTGCCCGCCGTTAAATACAATCTGATGATTGGGAATGTCGAACTTGTTGAGAGAATATTGCAATTCTTTCATTTCAATGTAATTCATATCGGTATTACCAACGGTACCTACATATGAAAAATGTTCATTACCGGATAATTTCAATCCGTTTGCCAGGCCGGCACCACAGCCAACGATCCCGGTAATTCCGGGATTATAAAAAGCGAGATATGAAGCCACACGTGATCCACCTGAGAATCCGGCGACATAAATTCTCTTCGGATCAATCTGGAAACGCTGAACAACATCCCGGATCATATCCTGAATGGCAGGGAGGGCATTCTTTAGCGGGCCGTTTTGAGAATCATTCGATCCGGCAATGATATATCCATATTTTTTAGCAGCCGATTTAAAGACAGTAACGGGTTTGTAGCCTCTTTTTCGGGGATCCAGAGCAAAGATGACCGGCCATTGTTTAGAAGTATCATAACGTGGCGGAATATATAGAGCATAACTGTAATGAGTACCGTCGGCAACCCGGACTGTATCGATGACTTTACCTTTGGGGAGGGTGTCGTTGAGTGTGGACGTAAGGGTAAAACTATATAAAAAAATAAGCAGGCGAATCAAAGCAGGTAATGGTTAATGGTCGTTAAACATTATTCTGAGAGATTAACATACATAAAACAGCTTATAAAAGAATCACGAAACCGTAAAAGAACAATAAAAATTTGCCTGCGTAGTGGAAAGTGCTTAAATTTGGAGTCTTGTCAGATCGGGAATATTCTTGATTTTAGACGCGCCCATAGCTCAATTGGATAGAGCGTCTGACTACGGATCAGAAGGTTGGGGGTTCGACTCCTCCTGGGCGTACACATTGAAGGCCATGGACTTAAAGGTTTATGGCCTTTTTTGTTTTGGGGGTAAGAGTCGGTAGGCGCAATATCGGATCAAATGTGCGGGCACATGACTTGATAATATTTCCATTCTTAATTTTTATGAATCTTTAAATAACTACATGCGGTTATCAAAAAACGATTTCTGGCAATAGTTTGGCTCATCATATTATAGGAAGTAAAAAAATTCCTATACTTATAGCGGCAGTGACGAGGAGAAGACTTAATTCGTTGGGATAAGCTGTTGAAACATATCCTGATTATTCAATCAGGTGCTGGAAATTTAATCGATGTTATTGTATGAAAAAGATATTTGTGCTTCTAAGTTTGTTCCTAATCTGTAGAAATGGAATTGCTCAATCAGGGAAAGGAAATAACGATTTTATCTTATCCGCACCGCACCGTACGACTACTATCGTTGTCAGCCGCGGGGAAAAAGAGATTGTCAACATCGCGGCTAAGTCATTGGCAAAGGACATTAAAGATATTACCGGGCAACAGTCGTTTTTTAACACAGATACCAGAAACCTGAAAGGATCGATAATAGTTATAGGTACCGTTACGAATCCGCTGGTTCAGCGTCTTTCGAAAAAGGCTGGTTTAGCGGATATAGAAGGTAAATGGGAACATTTTTTGATTCGTGTGCTAAGTAATGAGATGCATCCTTCTGAGAAGATATTATTAATTGCCGGAAGTGATGCGCGGGGAACGGCATATGGAGTATTTACTCTTAGCCGATTGATTGGGGTATCTCCCTGGAAATGGTGGGCAGATGTTACACCTCACAAAAAGAAAGAGCTGACCATCAGAGACGATATTAATATCGAACAAGGTCCTTCGGTAAAGTACCGCGGTATTTTTCTGAACGATGAAGACTGGGGGCTGCGTCCCTGGGCGTCGAAGACATTTGAACCGAAACTCGGCAATATCGGACCAAAAACGTACGCTAAAATTTATGAACTGTTGCTCAGGTTGAAAGCGAACACCATCTGGCCCGCCATGCATCCGGGCACCACACCTTTTTTTGATGTGAAAGGCAATGAAGAGATGGCCAGGAAGTATGATATCGTGATTGCTACCGCACATAATGAACCCATGATGCGTGATAACAACGAGGAATGGCATTCGAAAACAATGGGCCCTTTTAATTATGTCACCAACCGGGATTCGGTGTACAATTATTGGAAAAGAAGGGTGAAACAGGTAGCGGGGGACGATAACATTTATACGCTCGGCATGCGTGGAGTCGGCGATAGTGGAATGAAAGGCGTATCAACTCTTTCCCAGGAAGTAGCGTTATTATCACGTATAATAAAAGATCAAAGGGGACTGCTAAAGAAATATGTAAATCCTGATGTTACCAAAGTTCCTCAGGTCTTTATCCCGTACAAAGAGGTACTACCGGTTTATGATCATGGTTTAAAAGTGCCGGATGATGTTACATTGATGTGGCCTGATGATAACTTCGGTTATATTCGCAGGTTAAGTGATCAAAAGGAAAGACGGCGAAGTGGTTCTTCCGGTATTTATTATCACATTTCCTATTGGGGGAGTCCACATGATTATCTGTGGCTTTCCACTACACAGCCGGGATTGATCTACGAAGAAATGAAAAAAGCATGGAATTATGGTGCCACCAGGATGTGGATTGTCAATGTTGGTGATATCAAACCCGCCGAATATGATATTGAATTTTTCATGGATATGGCGTGGAATATAAATAGCATCCAACCAAATACTATTATTCGCCATATGAAAAAATGGTCGGCCGGATTATTTGGACAGAAAAATGCCGAAGCCATAACTCAGGTAAAGGATGACTATTATCGCCTGGCTTTTATCCGACGCCCGGAATTTATGGGATGGAGCCAGGTGTACCCTCAGACACCTATAAAAAACACCGCATTTCGGCCTTTCTTTGATGGCGATGAAATAGCACGGCGAGTAAATGCTTATAAAGAGCTCATTCAAAAGGTGGAGCAGATAAAAAAGGATATCCCGAATGACCGGAAGAACGCTTTCTTCGAACTGGTAGCGTATCCGGTAGAAGGATCGGCTTATATGAATGAAAAATTTTTATATGCACAAAAGAGCAGTTTATTTGCGAAATATCAACTTCCGGCGGCCAATGTGTATGCCTCCTTATCAAGGCATGCTTTCGATTCCATCAAAAAATTAACCAGGGAATATAATACCCTTGCTAATGGGAAATGGAAATATATGATGGATATGTCTCCAAGAAATTTAGCCGTTTTCCAAATGCCCGAATTACCCGGTAAAATCAAAGCCGGGCAGAAGGGGATATTGGTTTGGCCAGAAGGACAACCGGCGCCCAATCAAAACCAATTAAGTTGTAAATTGCCGCCATATAATCCATATAGTGCCAGACATCATTTTATAGCATTATACAATAAGGGTAGCCAACCGGTAAAATGGCAGGCATCAGTGGATCAGGATTGGATCCAGATTAATAAAAAATCCGGATTATTGCGGAATGAGGACAAATTAGTAGTTACGGTCAATTGGGATAAGCTACCTTCTTCTACCCGTGAAGGGAAAGTGATCATTAAGACTAAGAACAAGGTGTATAATGTTGAAATCTCACTGGAGCCACCTATAAAAGGACAAGTGCCTGATAACCCCATTGTGGAACATGACGGACATGTCTTTATCCAGGCTTATGATTTTATTCAAAAAAAGGATATTTCAAAAAATCATCAATGGATGCCAATTCAGGAATTAGGATATAGCGACAGTGCCTATACCATTTCGCCCTTTCCGAATGTTGATATTCAGAAACTACGGTCAGCGTATTTGGAGTATCGGTTTTATACATATAGTAAAGGTCCTGCAGAAATAACCATTTTCACTTTGCCTACGCATCCGGTTAATAATCACGCCGGTATGCGTATCGCGCTATCAGTGGATAATGGAGATAAACACATTATATCTTACAAAACGGAAGGGCGAAGCGAACAATGGAAACTAAATGTTCTCAGTAATCATGCACGGTGTGCTTTAAAATTTGATTTTGCAACCGATGGATGGCATACGATAAAAGTATATCCCCATGATCCCGGTGTAGTTGTGGATCAATTGATGATTAATTTTAACCCGGGTCAGGAAATTTACGCTGTTCCGTCAAAAAAACAGTAAGGCCGAATATTACTAATGATAGTCTCTGTTCCGGAGAACATATTTTTAGCGTTAAAGCACATTCTGTAATCATGAAAAATTCAGATATTTACCAGTTTTTATTCCTGCCCCAGAAAATCAATTACTTATCGGTTAAAGGCTGCGGACGAGCAGGCAGGGAAAGGACACCTCCAAGTATCAATCGAAACCATGAATCCACGGTTTCTTCCAATTAGGATTATCTCCGAAAGCCCGGCTGTGTGCACTTTTTAGAATCGGTTTTACCGGGGTATGATGCTCCGAATCCAGGCGGGTATTGTTATTCCTTGTAATAGGACTCATCCATTGCCGGACAGGAGGTATCAGTAAAAAATGATAATGAGTATGAGGTTTAGGGAAGATAGTGGCGCGAAAACAGGCTCAGCAGAAACAGCAGGGCGTGGTATATCCAGTTCTGAAATGTTTGAATGGTTTTCATAAAGATGACTCATTTGAAAATCAAGGTAACATATACTTTCTCACAGAGGGCATTAAATTAAAAATGATGATTAGAATAGCTGTTAAACCATAAATGGCTTGTAATGGAGGTTTTGATTGATACCCAATAATGAGTATTTCGGTCTCAATCCAAATAACGAGGATTAGTCCGACAAAAAGCGTTCCATACCAGGACCATGTTTTTTTTCTCAATAAATTATAAAAAACGACAAGTGGATAAATTCCCAACAGGATTAACAGGATAAGACCGGGAATGAAGTAATCGTGAAAAGGTGAACCTTCAAGAAAACTGATGGGCAAGTCTATCAATCTTCCTGTGGGATCTAACACTAAAAGTATACCGCCTAATGTCCCGCTCAATCCCTGAAAGGCAAGTAGAAAAAATAAAATATAAACACTAACAGGATGTGACTTGTTGGTCTTCATCTACTTTCCTTCATAATCCTAATTAAGGTATTATTTCAAAAGTGGATACCCTTTTAATTTAAAAAGCAGAAGCGTAATTAAAAGTTATAAGAATTTGAATTTTAAAAGGAATATTTCACATGAGGGATTCACATTGGTATGAGTCAGAGAGATATCGAAAACCGGTAAAAAGTAAACACATTTTGTGTTTCGTTGAATCATCTGAAACGTTTATCTATATTCGATATGTGTCAATGAATTGATTTTCAAATAACTATTTAGGGTTAAAAAACCTATGAAGACAGTCGTGCAAATTTCGCTGGATGTGTTAGACATCGGCGAAGCGGTATCTACCGCAGAAATGGCTTTACGTGCCGGAGTGGATTGGCTGGAAGCGGGAACGCCCCTGATCCTGGCACATGGAATGGCCGGAGTAAGGGCGCTTCGTGATCGCTGGCCCGAAGTTCCTATCGTCGCAGATCTTAAAACAATGGACGGTGGTTACCTGGAAGCCGAAGTGATGGCAAAAGCCGGTGCAACTCATGTAGTTGTGATGGCAAAAGCCCACGATGCCACAATTAAAGAAGTGATCAAAGCCGGTAAAGATTGGAATCTGAAAGTGATGGGAGATAATCTGGCTTCTCCCAATATGGTAGACGGAGCCAAGCGTCTTGAAGATCTTGGCTGTGATTATGTGATTCACCACATTGGTTTTGATGAACGACGCAGTTATGCCGCCCGCGGCGAGCGTATGCCGAGTCCGCTGGATGAATTGAAAGCCGTGGTGGATGCAGTGCGAGTTCCGGTTCAGGCAGTCGGTGGTTTGTCCATCGAACAAGCAGTGATGACGCCACAGTATGGCGCTCCGCTTGTTGTTCTTGGCGCTCCGTTAACGATTGATGCCGACGCTTTTAAAACGGCAGAAGGTGATGTGGAAGGTTCACTGCGGTTGATCTGCGAGAAAGTTCATGCCTATAAAGATGTTCCAGTAGGAGGTAAATCATGAGTCAGCGTGCGGTGGTTAATTTTGCGCCGGAAAAGTATAGTGTAGAACTGCGCGATATGCCGGAGCCCATTATCGGAAAAGATGATGTCTTGCTGGAAGTGCAGGCTGTGGGAGTGTGTGGAAGCGATCTGCATCAATGGACTTCCAGTCACAGCTGGCCGGTCAATTATCCCGTTATCCTTGGTCATGAATTTTCAGGTATAATCCGTGAAGTTGGTGAGGATGTCGAAACGTGGAACACCGGAGAACGTGTCGTCAGCGAGACGGCCGCCGTTATCGATCAGAACAGCCCGATGACCCGGCAGGGACTTTACAACCTGGATCCGTCGCGCATGGGATTTGGTTACGGTGTGAATGGTGCCATGACCCGTTTGGTACGCGTTCCGGCGCGTTGTCTGCATCATATTCCTGATAATTTGAGTTTTGAAAAAGCAGCTTTAACCGAGCCTTGTTGTGTTGCTTACAGCGCTACGGTTGTGAATGCGGATATTCGTCCGGGCGATCGAATTGTTGTTTTTGGCCCGGGGCCTATAGGATTATTATGTGCTGCCATTGCCCGTCTGCGGGGAGCTGTTGTTGCCGTTGTTGGACTGAAACAGGATACTGATCGTTTGGCCATAGCAGAACAATATGGCTGTATTCCCATCATTGAGGATGCCACGAAATGGGCGCGGGAAGCGGATGGTTTGGGTGCCGATGGTGTGATTGATGCGGCCGGTGTTTCCGCCACGCTCAAACAAGCGCTGAATATCGTTCGTCCGAATGGCTGGGTTAGTAAAGTTGGCTGGGGACCGCAGCCGCTGGGATTCTCGCTCGATCCGCTGGTGCAGAAGAATATTCATCTTCAGGGAAGCTTCAGCCATAATTGGCCGACCTGGGAACGAGTTCTTCGGTTATTAAGTGAAGGATTGTTGGATATCGATCCGGTTATTGGGGGAACATGGCCGCTGGAAGACTGGAAAGAAGCCTTTGAAACCATGCATAGCGGAAAGATTGTCAAGTCCGTTCTGAAACCGGAATAATGGGAAGTTCATATCCTATATTTTCAGTGAGTGAATTTACAACCTGGCATCAGACTTTCGAAGAGGATGTCGATTTGTATACCGAACTGGGTATTGAAGGTATCGAGATATGTGAACGAAAACTGTCTGAGGATCCGGGTAAGGCGTTGGAACAGTTGCAGTATGTTAAAGAAAAAGGGTTGAAAGTGACCAGCGTGCAGCCACGTTGTCATGCTGTTTTCAACGACAGCATGTGTCCGCATTTGCATGATCCAGATGAACGTGCCAAACGTTTCCGTGCCACGATCGATTTATTCAGTCAAGCTTTTCCGGATGAAAACTTGGCGTTGGTTACCATCACCGGAAATGTTCCGGATCATAATTACCGGCTGGGGCATAAAACAGCTCGTCGGATATATTCCGAGCATGTCCAATACGCGGCCGATCATAATATGCGTATCATGTTCGAGCCGCTGAGCCCGGTACTGATGAATATCGATACGTTTATTTGCACATTGAACGAAGGAATGCGCCTGGTTGATGATATCGGGAACGATCATTTTGGCTTGATGATCGACATCTGGCATATCTGGCTTGAACCGAACATAACGGAGCGTATCGCTAAACTTGACGGTTCCCGTATTTTCGGAGTTCATATAAGCGACTGGCCCGAAAATGAGCCGCGCAATTTTGCGGATCGCGTCTTGCCGGGTGACGGACAAATGGATCTGCCCGCTTTGTTCGGTGCCATTGACCGGACCGGTTACCGGGGCGCTTATTGCCTGGAGATTTTTTCAAAGGATACATTTAAAGATTCCCTGTGGAAACAGGATCCCGCGGATGTTATTCGCCGGGGACGGCAGGGATTTCAAAAAGCATGGGAGAATAAATTATGATGCTTTCAAATAAGGTGATTATAATCACCGGTTCCACTTCAGGTATCGGTGCGGCCATCGCCAGGCGTTGTGTTTCCGAAGGCGCTAAAGTACTGATTCACGGAATTGATGAGGAAGGGGCAAAAAAAGTAACGGCAGAGTTGGGAAATGCCGCTGCTTATCACATGGATGATTTGATGGATCCTGATGCGCCGGAACGCATTGTGAAAGCGGCAATCGATACCTTTGGACAAATTGACGGTATAGTCAATAATGCGGCGTGGATCATTCGAAGTGAACTCGAGACGACGGATGCAGCAATGTTCGATCGGGTCATGACTATCAATGTTCGTGCCCCGATGCTGCTGATTCGTGCGGCTATTAACCATCTCAAAAAAACGGAAGGCAGTGTGGTGGGGATAGGTTCAGTCAATGCCTATACCGGCGAGCCGAAACAGCTGGCCTATGCGATGTCCAAGGCAGCAATGCTCACATTATCGCGAAATCTTGCCAATTCGTATGCATCCCAAAAAGTGCGTTTCAATCATTTTAACGTGGGCTGGGTGTTATCCGAACGTGAGTATAATCTTAAGGTGAAAGAAGGCCTTGGCAAAAACTGGCCCGAGGAAATGGCCGGAACATCCGAGGTTCCGGCCGGACGCATGACGCGCCCGGAAGATATTGCCGAACATGCCGTTTTCTGGCTTTCTGATGTTTCCCGGCCTATTAGCGGCGCTGTGATTGATATGGAGCAATTTCCCGTTGTCGGACGTATTCCACTTAAAGAAGGAGATCAGTAAATGCCAGAAATAGCCGTATTTCCCAAAGCGTACATGGACGCTTTGTGCATCGACGGTTCGATGTCGCTTGACGAATGGATTGACATGGCGGCCACGCTTGATGTGCCCGGACTGGAGATGTACACCGGCCTGATTGATTTGAAAGATCCGGCGAACTGGCCTGTGTATCGGCAAAAAGCGGCTGATAAGGGAATGAGTATCCCGATGCTTTGCGCCTCTCCCGATTTCACGCATCCCGACCCGGCCTTCCGTCAGGATCAGATAGAAAAACAGAAGAAATGGATTAATATGACAGCCGCTTTGGGCGGGACCTATTGCCGGGTATTGTCCGGACAACGGCGGCCGGAAGTATTTCGCGAAGAAGGGATTCGTTATGCGGCGGAATCGATTATTGCCTGCCATGATTACGCTCTTGAGAAAGGAGTCACGCTCATATTGGAGAATCATTATAAAGACAATTACTGGCAGTTTCCAGAATTTGCCCAGCATACGGATGTTTTTTGTGACCTCGTGGATGCCATCGATCAGGATAAATACCCGAATTTCGGAGTCAATTATGATCCGAGTAACACGATCCTGGCCGGGGAAGATCCACTGGAATTGCTTCGAAGGGTGAAACACCGGGTGGTTACGATGCATGCTTCTGATCGATATTTGAAATATGGCACGATTGAAGATCTTCGCAAAGAAGAAGACAGTGTGGGATATGCAAACCGACTGAGCCATGGAGAAATCGGGAAAGGATTGAATGATTATGATGCTATCTTCACCGAATTAAAAAGCGTCGGATTTGACGGGTGGATCAGCATCGAAGACGGGGTCGAAGGTTTTGATCAGCTGGAACGCTCGGTCGCGTTTTTGAAGAGAAAAATCAGTGAATACTGGAACTAATGAAGATAATTACTCAAAAAGACGAGTTGATTCGCAATATCAATGAAACCAGGCTTAGTGCCGGAGAATTAGCATTCTGGTGGCTGGGTCAGCACAGCTTTATCCTGAAGATTGCTAGCCGTATTCTTTATCTGGATGCATTCCTGACGGATCTTCCCGGACGTTTGGTTCCACCTCTTCTGGCACCAGAGCAAATTTCACATGCTGATCTTTTTCTTGGAACGCATGATCATGCCGATCATATTGATCGTCCCGTTTGGCCGATTCTTGCTGAAACTTCACCACAAGCCTCTTTCGTGGTTCCGGAATTATTGAAAGATTCTCTGTCAAACGATTTAAATATTCCTTCCGGCCGGTTTATTGGTATGGACGATGGTAATACCATCGAGTTTGATGGATTACGTATCAGCGCCATTGCTTCGGCCCATGAATTTCTTGACCGGGATGAGAAAACCGGGCATTATCCCTATCTAGGGTTTATCATCGAAGCCGACGGTTTAACGGTTTACCACGCCGGAGACACCTGTGTTTATGAAGGAATGATCACCAAATTACGACACTGGAATTTTGATTTGATGATGCTGCCGATTAATGGTCGGGATGCTGAACGGCTGAAAGCTAATCTCATCGGCAACATGACGTTCCAGGAGGCGGTGGATTTGACTGGCACGTTGAAAACGCGATATGTCATTCCTGCTCATTATGACATGTTTAGCGATAATCCGGGTGATCCGAAAGCATTTGCGGATTACCTGGGAGTGAAATTTCCCGATGTTCAAGCTATTATTCCAAATTATGGTGAACGGGTGATTTTGCGGAAACAATGATTCCGGATGATTGATACGGGATGCCGGATATTTCGAAGCAGAGCTTAGAGAGTTGCGTGCCCAGGCAGAGCCTGGGTACGAGAGCAGGGGTGATTTAATATTCCTCGCTCCCAGGCCCAGCCTGGGAGCGTAATCGTAAGGAGCTTTGCTCCATCTGTGTCTTAACTATATATCATTTTTATCCCGCACATATAAGATATAATCGGTCGGTATAGGTTCTTCGCCGGATTCACGAATGGCCCGGGCAATTTGTCCGCGGTGGTAGCTGCCGTGAAATAGAACATGCATCAGTATTTCCCGAATCGGAGTTTGAAACACGGTTCCTTTGCTGTTTTTATATATCAGGATAGATTCCAACTCACTATCTGTTTTATCTCCCAAAAATTGTTGATACCCTGTATGATTATCTTCAATCAAAGCTTCGCATTCGTCCCAGTTCATTTCCGGCCAGATGGCAATACCCGATAACTCTTCCTGATTAAGCCGCTTTATCCACACTCGCTTAGCCCCAAGTAGATGTGAGAAAATACTTTTCGTCTTTTCATCCACTCTTTGCAAGCTTCGAAGTTTATTCAGCAGCTGACGGTTAACGGTAGAATCATATTCAAATAGGTGTGATAAATATGAGCTGGTCATTGTTTTCCTTTTAAAAGTGCTTCCATTTAACATAGTCAGGTAAGCTCAGTCTGAATCAGTTAACCTTCTTTCTATTAAATCTTTTATACTATACTTGATTCGTTAAGTTTCTCAGAAAAATGTACAAAATTTTATAGTTATTATGCTTCTTGTGGGGGTTTAGGTAAAAGTGAAAAAGCAATCGTAAAAGTTTATAGTCATAGAAACAACAGTTGTTGATAAAAGGGAAAGTAATGTTTCAGAAAAGCAACAAATTGAATCAAATAAAGGTGCAGGGAATTGAAATAATTCTCGAATTAAACGAAAAAGTATTTGCCCCGTCTGAAAATGGCCTTTTTTATGCCCGGGCCCTGAATATAAAAAAAGGCGATAAAGTTATCGATATTGGTACCGGATCCGGCATACTGGCCATTTTTTCAGCAAAAAAAGGAGCGGTTGTTTCAGCTACAGATATTGATAGTGAATCCATTAAATTAGCCGGGAGAAACTTTGAACTGAATAAGACCGAAGTGGAATTGAATCAGGGGTCGCTATTTCAAGGTTTCAACGGCCCTTTTGATGTAATTATAGCTAATCTTCCGAATGAAATAATTCCGTCTTCTTATGCCGATCACATTGGGAAGCAACTATCTAAGACATTTAATGGTGGTGAAAAAGGCAATGAGTTTATTTTGGCCTTACTGAATGATGCGAAACGTTATATGCACAGAAAGAGCAGGCTTTATTTGCCTGTTCATACTCTGACGGATTATCATGAAGTTTTGGATAAGGCAATAAAGCATTATGATGCCACACTTGTTGCCCTTTCGGAATTGCCGGTAAAGTCATTTGTAGAAGAAAATTTAGCATTTTATTTGAAACTCAATGAACGGGGTATAATTAAGGTGTTCAAAAAAGATAATAGTTGGTACTCCTACGGATATGTATATGAACTCTCCATCAAGAGTTAATGGATTCAACACGTAGATATTAAAAATAAGCTTCTGTATCTAAAATTAATCTCCGGGTGTTTAATCCCGGAGAAATCTGTAGGGAATATAGGTATAAGACTGGTACCCCTGTTCAATATCTGGCTTCCTTTTTTCCTTTTGCAATAAAAATGAAATCCTGTTGTCCAATTATAATAAGACAGTCATTTAGGGACGTTTTTAATGAGAACAATACAACAGGAAGAAATTATCGGTTTGCCGGCTGAAGATATGAAGGAAAATGAACCGGATGTATCGAATGAAATGTCATTTGAGGACATTTGTAATGCCTATTCCGGCAGGATACTCAATCTTGCCTTCCGGATGACCGGTGATGAGGAAGCCTCCCGCGACCTGACCCAGGATGTTTTTCTAAAAGTATACGAGAAGCTGGATACATTTGAGGAACGCTCTAATATTTACACGTGGATCTACCGGATTGCTGTTAATCATGTTCTCAATTACCTGAAAAAAGAACGTCGTTACGACTGGCTGAGAATTTTGGATAAACCCTTATCCGATGTGATTCATGAAGATCAAATTGACCCCGAGTTTTGGGGTTCAAGTCCTTCAAAATCTGCTGATATGGTAATGGAAGATCGGGAACGGGAGATCATTGTTCGTTCCAAAATACATTCGCTTCCTGCAAAGTATCGGATTCCGTTGGTATTGTTTCGGTACGAAGAGCTCAGTTACAAAGAAATAGCGGAAACACTCGGTTTGAGTTTGAGTGCTGTTGAAACACGTATTCATCGTGCGAATAAGAAGCTGGTGGCCCTGCTGGAGCCGTGGATTAAAAAAATGTGAACGTGAAATGACAGAACATGCAAGTTTATTGAAAACCTGCTGTCTAACTAATAAAGATTTAAAGAAAAGAAAATGACACATAAACAGGTCATATCACAATTTCAGGACTGGTTTGAAAGCCGGTTAAAAAAGGAGCAGAGAACAAAGCTCGAACAACATCTGGAAGAATGTTCTGAATGCCGGATTTATTTTGAGCGAATGTCGTTGTTGCTCCGGTCGCCGGATAAAGATGTATTTCCTGAGCTTCAGCCTGATCCTTTTATGGCGACTCGCATCAAAGCGAAGAGTCGTGAAAAAGAACATTGGTATCAACCTGTTCACTGGCTGAAATGGACGCTGATTGGTGCTGCAACTTCCGTTGCTATACTGATCGGGGTCGAGATGGGAAATAGCCTGTACACCGTAACACAAACTGATTATGGTAACGAAATTGCTGTAACGTATTACCAGGCATTCAGTCAAAACGGAATAGCCGATCAATGGCAGGATGTTATTAAAACAAAAGAGGATACAAATAAATGAAAGTAAAAATTCTTGTCGGAGCCCTGTTATTCCTTATTGCCGTTAATCTTGCTACGATAGGCAGTTATGTATATTTCCGGTTTTCTACCAATAATTCCAGGCCTTTTTTCAACCGGGAATATATGTCGCGGCAGCCATTCGGACGTGGCCCGGGTGCGCGGTTACAGCTCGACCGGCAACAGCGCCAGCAGTTATTCAAGTTACTCAACGAATTTCGAAAGGAAACCGAACCTCAGCGAAGGAATATCGACTCCCTGGAGAAGGAAACTTTCACGTTGATGCAAAAAAAACCGGTTCCAATGGATTCGATTGATGCCAATTTGAAACATATCGCTGATATCCGTTTTGAAATAAGCCAACATATTATAAAAAAGTTGATGACGGCGAAGTCGTACCTGACTCCACGGCAACAACATCAGTTTTATAATGCAATCATGAGAGCACGTGCTGAGCGGTCAAATATGCCGCCTCCTCCCGATTCTCCTTTACCAAAACCATAAATAATTAATACAAACGACTATGAAAACACATAAAATTCTGACCATAATGGCCGGTTTGCTTTTCCTGAGTGTGGCAGCTATTGCTCAGCCTGCACAGAGACCGCAAAGACCCGGATTTGCCAAAGGTATGCGCATGGCAAAAATGTTGAACCTGACACAGGATCAAATAACAAAATTATCAGATATGCGCCTGGCAATGGAAAAAGAAATGCTGCCGCTTCGCAACCAGATAGTGACCCTTCACGGAGATCTGAAGCTGGAATTGGTAGCTGATAATTTTAATCAGGGTAAAGTGAATAAACTGGTAAACCAAATCTCTGATGTCCGTAAACAAATCAGCCTGAAAATGATAAGCCACATGCGAGAAGTTCGAAGCGTATTGACGCCCGAACAGCAAAAGAAATTTGATCTGATGATCATGCAGAATAAAAAAGGCGGTTTCATGCAACATCGGGGAATGATGGGCAACAGGCAAAGAGGCATGTGGGGACCTCGTCCCATGCGTCCCGGAATGGGTCCTTTAAATAACAAATAATCAATTTCTTATAAGTGATAAAAGAGTAGGCGTACGACAGCGGTTAATTAGAAAAAAGTTTAAAAATAAGATTTATTTTTCAATAATTGATTGCAATTAAAAACGTAAATGCTTACTCTTTTTCATCTAAATAAACAGGTACTCGTGTAAGTAAATAAGTATGAAAAAATTCCATAAAATAATGTATATGTGCTGTTGTATGCATTGTGAGCCCCGAAAATCCGGGAGGTTGTGGAATTGATATAAATTTCAGTGCTTGTTTTAAAAGAAATTATACAGAGCCCGTAACCTTTCCAGGAAACGGGCTTTTTTTATTGCCAAAATTATTTCGAATTCTTAAACGACCTTTTGACCCTTATACTTTTCAAATGAATTTTTTAACCTTCTTTACCACCGTTATTCCGAGGGATGTGCATGTGCTGTTGTTCTACGTGTATGGAGTGTTGTTCCATGCCTAATTATTCGGATAGCGGGGGAAAAAACAGGATATAAAAGCAGATTAAATATGTTGAGCCCGCTGTCTGAAAAAGAGAGCGGGCTTTTTTTATGTTCATAACCGTTTGAAAATATTAATAACCTTTGACCAGTAATACCCAAATAACGTTAGCAAATTATGCCTCAGAATAAAGATGACCGAAGTACACTCGAAATCATAAAAGAAGGAAGTGATTATCTGAGAGGTAGCATTGAGGAAGAATTAGGAAATCAGCTTGCATATTTCAGTAAATCCGGACTCCAGCTTCTCAAGTTTCACGGAACTTATCAACAGGATGACCGTGACAAAAGATCCGGTAAAGATCGTTACTATTCTTTTATGCTTCGAACCCGGCTCCCGGGCGGCGGATTGACGGCCGGACAATATCTTGCACTCGACGAAATCGCTGATAAATATACTTTTGGAACCCTTCGTCTTACGACCCGGCAGACGATTCAGTTTCACGGTGTATTGAAGGGAAATCTTAAGAAAACAATCAGAGAAATCAATGATTCGTTGATTACCACACTCGGAGCCTGTGGAGATATTGTCCGCAATGTCATGGCTAATCCGGCCCCCGATTCCGACGGACGGCAGGAAAAAATACAGAAATACGTTGAATTTCTTTCTGAAAAGTTACTTCCCGAAACAAACGCATATCATGAAATCTGGCTCGACGGGGAAAAAATATTTTCAAATAAAATAGAGGTTTCATCCAAAGAGTCGTTATACGGCGAAGCCTATCTGCCCCGAAAATTTAAAATCGGGATTACTGCGCCGGGCGATAACTCCATCGATTTATACACACAGGATATCGGTTTGGTTGCTTTATTTGATGAAACCGAAACAATAACCGGATTCAATGTCGTTGTCGGCGGCGGAATGGGAATGAATCATAATAAAGCCGATACTTTTCCCCGTCTTGGCGATCATCTTGGATATATTCCAAAAGAACAGTTACTTTCTATCGTTAAAGCTATCATTGAGATACAAAGAGACAACGGAAACCGTAATAATCGCAAAAGAGCAAGGATGAAATATCTCATCCACGATTGGGGAATTGAGCGTTTTAAAGCAGAAGTGGAACAGCGTTCCGGACTGAAGCTTGAGCCGTTTCGTCCCATACCGAAATTTAAACTGGAATTATACCTGGGATGGCATCGCCAATCGAATGGAAAATGGTACCTCGGAATATCCGTTGAAAACGGTCGTGTGAAAGATGAGGGTAATTTTAAACTCAAAAGCGGATTACGGGAGATTATAAAAAAATATCAGCTAAACGTTCGGCTGACTCCCAATCAAAATATTATTCTTACGGATATAGAAGAAGCGTTTAAAGAAGCTATCGATGAAACTCTTGCGGACTATGGCGTCAGCCCGAAGTGACAAAGTTTCCAATGCAATTAAGTATTCCATGGCCTGCCCTGCTATGCCGACATGCGGACTCGCCATTGCCGAATCGGAACGGGTAATGCCCGATTTAATCCGGGATTTTGAAAAAGAACTGAATGATTTGGGCCTGGAAAATGAAGAAATCACCATTCGCATGACCGGCTGTCCGAATGGTTGCGCCCGTCCCTATGTGGCAGATATTGCATTTGTCGGACGATCTTTGAATCAATACAGTGTCTTTATTGGCGGAGATCCGGCAGGAACGCGTTTAAATGTGAAATACAAAGATCTTGTTCCCTACCAGGAACTTGTATCAAGTGTTCGTCCACTTTTGGTTGCCTTTAAAGAAGAGCGGGCTGCAGGAGAAGCCTTCAGCGATTACTGGAATCGGGTTGGCTTAGAATCAGCCGGCGAAACAGTCACAGAATCATAATTTCGGGTAATTCTATGGATTTAATAACGGTAAAAACAAAAAACCCAGGCAAGGTTTATCTCATTGGAGCCGGACCTGGTGATCCGGATTTAATTACGGTTCGCGGCCTGATGACTCTGCGGGATGCCGATGTGATTGTCTATGATCGTTTGGCTAATCCTTCGTTGCTTAAGGAAGCGCGAAGTTCTGCAGAGCTCATTTATGTGGGAAAAGCGGCCGGGAAACCATCGATTTCACAATTCCAGATAAATCAGATTCTGGTGGACAAAGCGAATGAAGGGAAGAAAGTCGTTCGGTTAAAAGGCGGCGATCCTTTCGTGTTCGGACGAGGCGGAGAGGAACTGGAGGTACTTGCTGACGAGGGCATTTCATTTGAAGTTGTTCCGGGAATCAGCAGTTCCATATCGGCAGCTGCATTTGCCGGAATTCCACTTACACATCGTGATTACAGCAGTTCATTCACTGTGATAACAGGGCATGCTATTCATTCCGGTACTTTCTCACAAAAATGGGAATACCTGGCAAAATGCGAGACTTTAGTTATTTTAATGGGATTCCGACAACTAGCTGATCTTGTTAAAAATTTGACGGAAAATGGACGTTCATTATCAACGCCTGTGGCTATCATTGAGAAAGCGACCTTTAAATCACAGCGGTTAGTAACCGGAACGCTCGCTACCATACTTGAAAAATCCAAAGCTCTGTCTACACCGGCTACCATCGTCATTGGCGAGGTAGTGACGCTAAGCGAAAAGCTAAGCTGGTTCGAACCTGAGCGGTTACTTCAAACAGAAGAAATAATGCATGCTCTTTCATTCGGTTGATAATTGTCTCTAACAGGTAAAATTGAAAATGTTCGATAACACAGAAGAAATAGAAATAAAAGATAAAATCCGGGAACTGAACGATCGCTTTGAAAACAAAAATCCGGAAGACATTTTACAATGGCTTTGGGACGAGTATGGCGATAATGCCGTGATGGGCACCGGTTTTGGTCCCTCGGGTATTGTATTGATACATCATCTGAATAGGGTAAAACTTGATATCCCTGTCTTTTACCTGGATACAGGTTTGTTTTTTGACGAAACCTATGAATTGAGGGATGAAATTGAAGAGAAATTTGATCTTGAGCTGGTTCGGGTCAGTACGGATATAACCGTTGATCAACAGTCGGTAGAGTATGGAAGTGAGCTATGGAAATTGAATCCGAATAAATGCTGCTTCCTTCGAAAAGTGCTTCCCCTTCAGCGTTATTTATCCGATAAAAAAGTATGGATCACCGGGATTCGGAGATCACAATCCGATGAACGGGAAAAGACGCAGGTATTTGAGTGGGATCCACTGAATAAAGTTATGAAAGTCAATCCTTTGGTCGAATGGACAACCGATGAGGTCTGGAAGTATATTAAAATATTTGAACTGCCCTATAACACTCTTCATGAACAAGGTTATCCAAGTATTGGCTGTGCGCCATGTACGAAACCGGTTCAGCCTCATGAAGATGAGCGGGCCGGAAGATGGTCCGGTTTGAATAAAAATGAATGCGGTATTCATCTGCCAACACAAGAATCTAAATAATATGCAACAATGACTTTATACCAATTATTAAGACTAAAATGAATGTATATCCCATTTATTTAAACCGGCTTTCGGAGAAGGAATCGGTCATCGTAGGCGGTAATCATGAAGCAGAACGTAAAGCCGGAGAGTTATTGGCATGCGATGCTAAGGTGACGATCATCAGTTCCAGGATTTCGTCGGTTTTACAAAAGTTTGTTGATGAAAAACGCTTAAAATGGATTTCCAGACCCTATCAATCGGGAGATTTGGAAGGTGCCATTTTGGTGATTGTCGCTGAATATTCCGGAAACGAAAACGAGAAAGTGTATGAGGAAGCTGTGAACAAAGGGATATTGGTAAATGTGATGGATGATTCTGCCCATTGCAATTTTACTTTCGGTTCCATTGTGAAACGCGGTCCTTTGGTTCTGTCTATATCGACCAGTGGAACCGCCCCGGCGCTGGCCGTCAGGTTACGCGAACGTTTAGAGAAAGAATTGGGTGAAGAATATGAGCGATTCCTGATGTTTACAAAATCGTTGCGCCCGTTAATGAAAAAGAAGTATTCAACCTTTGATCGACGTAAAGAGGCGTGGTACCAACTCATCGATTCTATTGTACTCGATTTACTGCGGCAAAATAAAGATGAACAGGCCTGGCAAAAAGCCTCGGAAATACTGGGCCATGATATTGTTCATGAAGCCATTAAAAATATGAGCCTGAATTGAAAGTGGTCATAAAAAATAATTGAGTAAAGATGACAAGTTATACCTTAAAGTGGAGATTTTGAGTGGATAGGCTGGAAACAATAATATCCATTGCTAAAAGTGCCGGCGAAAAAATCATGAATTATTATGATCAGCCCGAAATACACTGGAAAGCAGATCAATCGCCGGTAACACAGGCCGATTTAGAAGCAGATCGATTGATTAGGGAAAAGCTGGCGGAATATTTCCCGGATATACCCATTATTTCCGAAGAGTTTGATCTGCCTGAATATGACGAACGAAAAGACTGGGAAGAGTTCTGGTTAGTAGATCCTTTGGACGGAACGAAAGAATTCATTAAAAAGAACGGAGAATTCACTGTAAATATCGCTTTAATTTCAAAAGAAATACCTGTTTTGGGTGTTGTCTATGCTCCGGCACTGCAATTGATGTATGCTGCTGAAAAAGGTAAAGGGTCATGGAAACAAAACGGAACGGGACAAAGAAAACAAATATTTTCCAGTTTAGTTCAGCATAATCAGCCCCTTCGTGTTGTAACAAGCCGTTCTCACAAGACTGATAAACTGGATGAGTATTTATCAGAATTTCAAATTTCAGAACAATTGACAGTCGGCAGTTCCATTAAATTTTGTTTCGTAGCGGAGGGCAAAGCGGATTTTTATCCGAGGTTTGGTCCAACTATGGAATGGGATGTGGCAGCCGGTGACTGCATTTTTAGATATTCCGGTAAAAATAGAGAACGGGTTTCGGGTCTTAAATACAATAAACCGGATTTGCGGAATAATGGTTTTATCGTAGGACTGGAGCAAGGCAGAGTTTTCAAATAATCATTTTGGATTTATTAAAAAGATGAAATCAAATAAACATATAGTCTGGAGCGGGGGTTACATCGATACCTCGAAATTTGAGGAACGAAATGGCCATAAAAGCGGGGTTATCTGGCTGACGGGCCTGAGTGGTTCCGGCAAATCGACGCTGGCCAGTGCGCTTCAGCATCGCTTGTTTGAAAAAAAGAAAATGGCCTATGTGCTGGACGGTGATAATATCCGTCACGGACTAAATGGTGATTTGGGTTTTTCAGGGGAAGATCGCAGGGAAAATATCAGGCGTATTTCGGAAGTCGCCGGATTGTTTCAAAAAGCAGGATTTATAGTAATAACGGCATTTATATCTCCTTACAGGGAAGATCGGGACAAAGCAAGATCTATAATTTCACCTGCTCCATTCATTGAAGTATATCTGGATACAGATTTGGAAACCTGTCAAAGCAGAGATCCAAAAGGGTTGTATAAAAAAGCGATGAATGGAGAAATTAAAGAGTTTACGGGAGTTTCTTCCCCATATGAGCCACCAATAGCTCCCGAAATAAGTTTATCTACAGCAAAAGAATCGGTTGAGCAGTCTACCGATAAAATAATATTGTACCTGGAACAGAATAACTGGTTTAGCCGATAAGTGATCAAATCTATTTAAGCAAAAAGCATGATTTTTTGGGGGACACTCATATTACTTGCAATGATGACCATTCTGTTGGTCTTTGAAGTGGCTGATATGGCTTTGATCATGTTTGGGACATTAATTGTATTTATGATCAGCGGTATCATTAGCCCTGGGCAAACATTTTTAGGGTTTTCAAATCCCGGAACGGTCAGTATAGGGTTATTGTATATCATTGCTTATGCACTTCAATCGACAGGTTTGCTGAACAATGTCAGTAACAAATTGCTTGGTGAGCCTAATGAATCGGATCGCATGCGCCTCTTTCGCTTATTATTCTCCGTAGCATCAGCATCGACAATTGTTAACAATACTCCCATTGTTTCGATGATGATCCCGGTTGTGAAACGCTGGTGCCACCGGCATCATCTCGCTCCTTCCCGGATATTACTGTTACTGTCGTATGCCACAATTCTCGGTGGAATGTGTACTTTGATTGGGACCAGTACGAACTTAGTGGTTCATGGTATGTTAATTAGTCATGGCTATCCGGGGTTTGGCTTTTTCGAATTGGGAATGGTGGGTATACCATTGACCATTTCTGGAATATTATTGAGTGTTTTTATTCTGCATCGCCTGTTACCTGAAAGGAAGGAAGCTATTATAAGCCTGGGTGAAAGTACTCGTGAATTTGTAGTGGCTCTGAAAGTTGCTAATACCTATAAACATCTGAATAAAAGTGTTCATGAAGCCGGACTGCGGCATTTAAACGGACTTTTTCTTTTTCAGATTGAAAGAGATGGAAACATCATTACACCTGTAGCTCCATCCGACAAAATACATCTCAAAGATCGGTTATTTTTTACCGGGGTTCCAATGACTATTGTTGATTTACAGAAGGAGCCTGGATTAGAAGTTATTGAAGATGTCGTATTTGATGTTAAAAACTATGATTCTAACCGTTATCGGACTTTTGAAGTTGTCATTTCTAACAGTTCTCCACTTGTAGGCCAGAGTGTACGTGAGAGTAACTTTCGCCACAAATTTGAAGCGGTCATATTAGGCATACATCGAAATGGGCATCGCATTAATGAAAAGATCGGTGATATAGTGTTGCAGGAAGGTGATACACTTCTGATCCTGGCTCCTGCTTCTTTTCATAAACAGTGGTATCATTCGAAAGAATTTCTTTTGGTATCGAATAGCGAACAGATACCTTCGAGGAGTAAGTTTCATACATACATCATTTTAGGTATTTTTGTTTTAATGATTATCGCTGTTGTTACCCGTTTCATGCCGATGATTGCGGCGGCTGCAACAGCCGTTACACTATTGTTCATCTCCAAAAGTGTAAGCCCTCAGGAAGCGTTAAGTGCTGTGAACTGGAAAGTATTGCTAATAATTGCAGCAGCTCTGGGCATTGGACAGGCCGTAGATAATGCCGGGGTCGCACAATGGGTAGCTCATGCCATAGAGATAGTAGCCGGGACCGGGAACTCATTCATATTGATAGCCTTGGTTATGTTGCTGACGATGTTATATAGTGAAATGATAACCAATACAGCGGCAGCAGCAATATTTTTCCCTGTAATATTGTCCATATCAGGAGGAGATATTCATCGTTTGATGCCACTTGCATTTGCAGTCGTCATCGGTGCTTCGGCATCCTTCATGACTCCAATTGGTTATCAGACTAACTTAATGGTCTATGGCCCGGGAGGATATCAATTTTCAGATTATATCAAAGCCGGTTTGCCCCTGAGTCTTTTGGTGTGGCTGGGCGGAACATTTATCATCCACTTAATTTTCTTCGGTTTATGAAAAAGATACCATACGTTTAAAATGAGCTGATGAAATTGGAAGACAGATTTAAAGAGTACGTAGAAAAATAAATAAATAATGAATACATGAATACATATAAACTAACACATCTGAAACAACTCGAATCGGAAGCCATTTTTATCATGCGAGAAGTGGCGGCACAATTCGAACGCCCTGTTTTATTGTTTTCAGGTGGCAAGGATTCCATTGTCATGGTTCATCTCGCTGCTAAGGCATTTTATCCCGGGCGGATCCCATTTCCAATCATGCACATCGATACAGGTCATAATTTTCCGGAAACGATTGAGTTCAGGGATGCATTGGCAGAGCGGGTCGGAGTGGAACTGGTTGTCCGGAAAGTTCAGGATTCTATTGATCAGGGACGTGCCGTTGAAGAAAAGGGGCCAAACGCGAGCCGTAATATGCTGCAAACTATCACCCTGTTAGATGCTATTGAAGAATTTCGTTTTGATGCTGCTTTTGGTGGAGGCCGCCGGGATGAAGAAAAAGCCAGGGCTAAAGAACGTTTTTTTTCTCACCGGGATGAGTTTGGACAATGGGATCCAAAAAATCAACGGCCGGAATTATGGTCGTTATATAATGGACGGAAAAATCAGGATGAACATTTCAGAATATTTCCATTAAGCAATTGGACAGAAATGGATGTGTGGCAATACATCGATTATGAAAACCTGGAGATTCCTGGCATTTATTTTGCACATGAACGGGAAGTTGTAGACCGAAGGGGTGTATTACTGGCTAAATCACCGTTCATTAAATTAATAAATGGTGAGAAATTTGAATCCAGAATCATACGCTTTAGAACGGTTGGTGATATGACATGTACCGGTGCTGTAGAATCTTCGGCTGATTCTCTGGATGAAATCATTCTGGAGGTAGCCGCGGCAAGAGTCACCGAAAGAGGCGGTCGTTTTGATGATAAACGATCCGATACAGCTATGGAAGATCGTAAAAGAGTGGGTTACTTCTAACAAATACCAATCACGAGTTTTTAATCTTTTTAAAAGAAATTCTAATGTCTGAAGCAATAAATACAACTGAATATAACGAAATGGATCTTCTCCGGTTTACAACAGCCGGCAGTGTTGATGATGGAAAAAGTACTCTTATTGGCCGCATGATGTTCGACACTAAGTCAATTTTTGAAGATCAACTGGATGCCATCGAACGATCAAGCCGGATGAATGGCAATGATAATACAAATCTGGCTTTATTGACGGATGGACTTAAAGCGGAACGCGAGCAGGGAATTACCATTGATGTGGCTTACCGGTACTTTGCAACTCCTAACCGCAAATTTATTATTGCCGACACTCCCGGACATATTCAGTATACCAGAAATATGGTAACCGGCGCTTCGACGGCTAATCTTGCGATAGTTCTGGTGGATGCCAGAAAAGGAGTCGTCGAACAAACCAGAAGACATGCTTTTATTGCTTCGCTTTTACGCATCCAGCATATCGTTTTTTGTATCAATAAAATGGATCTGGTGGACTACAGTAAGGAGGTGTTTACCAATATCCGGGAAGATTTGATTCGCTTTTCCTCGAAATTGGATGTAGCAGAAATCCATTATTTACCAATCAGTGCTTTGCTGGGAGACAATGTAGTTGAGAAATCCCAAAACATGCCCTGGTACGAAGGCACTTCTTTGCTCTATTTATTAGAAAATGTTCAGGTGAACAGTGACGATAATCATGTCGATTGTCGTTTCCCGGTTCAATACGTTATTCGACCGCACAATGAAGAATGGCACGATTTCAGGGGGTATGCAGGCCGGGTTGATGGAGGAGTATTCAAGCCGGGTGATGAAGTGATGGTTTTACCGTCCGGTTTTACAGCCCATATAAAAGCAATTCATACCTATGAGGGAACTTTGGAAGAAGCGTACAGCCCCATGTCAGTTACAATAACCCTTGATGAAGATATCGATATCAGTCGGGGTGATATGATTGTAAAACCACATAATCAGGCCAGGGTTGGACAGGATCTTGATGTCATGCTCTGCTGGATGAATCCAAAAGGATTGCAGGAACGCGGAAAGTATGTTTTACGACATACGACCAAAGAAGTGCGAAGCTTAATCAAAGAAGTACAATATAAGGTAGATATTAATAGCCTCCACCGTGTTGAAAATGATAAATCATTGGGATTGAATGATATTGGGCGAGTTACTATTCGTACAACCGAACCGTTATTCTACGATTCCTATAAAGAAAACCGGCGTACGGGAAGTTTTATATTAATTGATCCTTTTACCAATGAAACGGTAGCTGCAGGTATGATCCTATGATTGTTCTCTAGCCATAGAACATATCCGTTACGCTGCTTCGGATGATGGCAGTTGGAAACTTCCGTTCATTTTATGTATCGGCGACTGGAAAGAATGGAGTTTCTTGTTAACGGATGGTTGAAGTCGATTCGGTGTATGCCGGATCGGCTTTTTTTTGATTAAAATTCGAATTCAACCCCAAAAATGGGCATCAAGCTCCATTGATATTGAGTTGAAACATTATTATCAGTTCGATTCCAGTAATATCCGGCTACGTTTTTTCTATTATAAGCATTCCATAAACTTAAATAGGTTACGAGGTTTGTGCGTTTAAAATAGAAGCGTCGATCAGCTCTGATATTTAAGGAGTGATAAACAGGATAACGATCCGCGTTGGTAAGATTGGGATCCAGAACTTCTCGTTGGAGTTTTTGGCTTTCCGCTATGTCGAAAGGAGTATATGGATGTCCTCCCGCCCATGACCATTTGAAACTAAATTCCCATTTTCTATTCAGTTTGTACCCGCTTTCCGTACTGAAAATGAACCGATTGTCAAATACGCGGTTTCTCCAGGTTCCATTGTAATCACGGTAACGCGACCGGAACCAGGTCCCACTGATATAGCCATAAAATTTATTTGCGAATTTTTTCTGAATCATAAACTCTACTCCTCTGGTATAGGCCTGTCCCACAGCAACAAGATTTTGATGACCATAATAAAATCCGTCACGATAAAACGGTTCATCAATGATGAAAAGCGTTGGTTGTTTTGGGTCCATTGGAAAATGGCGGTAGCTTTTATAATAGGCTTCCAGAGTCAACCTGACCGAAGGTGTGATAAGGTGATCGATACCGAATATATAATGTTCCGCTTCCGGGGTAGCCATTTTTTTATGATTCGCTTGTTGAGAAAGCAGCATCATCGGCAGGTTTTCAGTAAAAATGCCTGCGGAACCATTCAGAGTTGTTTTATCAGAGAGTTGGTAAGAAACAGAGAAACGTGGAGAAATTAGTGTATTGGAAGTATACGAATAGTAATCTCCCCTGACCCCGATTATGGTTGTGAATCTGTTTGCTGGTTTAATTGTTAAAGAAATATAGCTTGCTAATTGTGCGGCCTGAAGATGTTTATTTACGGATTGTGCCGGTGTTGTATGACCAAGCGCATCGGTATATTCAGGATAAGTGTAATGATAATGATTAAAAATAAAACCCGATTCGATCCCAAAATTTGTTTCAATGTAAGGATTGAACCGGTAATGATTGATATTTCGCAAATTCAGTGCCTGTTCTGTAGATCTTTTATCCAATACCGGAGTATTGGTCAGGTATTCACTATAATTTCGTGTGTAGGTTGAAATGGTATGGGATAATGCCGTACTGGAATATCCCTTGTTATTCCATAACCAGCGCCAGTTAAACCCGGAAGTGTTTTCTAAATGGTTTTCATGACCAAAATTAGCCACATCAAGGTCTTTAGCAGCTTCATTCGATACCGTTTCATGGTCGTATCCCAGGATATCAAGAAATGAAATACGGTTCTTTTTATTTATATCATAAACCAATTTAGTTTGTGCATCACCATATACCGGTTGTACACTGACATTCATCATTTTGAGCAGTAAGTCTAGATAGCTGCGGCGACCGGAGACTATCCAAGAACCTTTACCACGATTGAAAGGACCTTCGGCGATAAATCCACCACCGGCAAAATTTAAATCGAGCTGACCGTCGTAATTATCCCGGTTTCCTTCCCGATATTGAATATTCAGAACGGAGCTCAGGTCATTCCCGTATTCGGCGGAAAATCCCCCGGCATAAAAAGTGACATCACGAATAAGATCGACGTTAAGAATGCCTATCGGGCCACTCGTTGAACCCTGGACGGGGAAGTGGTTGATGTTGGGGATTCGAATATTATCGACATAAAATCCATTTTCGAAGGGGCTGCCACCTCTGACAACCAAAGCGTTTTGCTGATCATCCATTTGTGCAACACTTGGCAAACCAGATATGACCCGGCTGATGTCCCCGGCCGAACCGGGAGAGCGTCTGATTTCTTCGTTTGAAAAATTTACCGCGCTAACCGGCTGTTCTTTGATATCATAAAAATATCCGGCGGTCACCGAAACTTCTCTGCTCTGCAATGTTGTGGGGGCAAGTTCGATAATCAGTTGGCTTGAACGGTGTGAGCGAACAATAACATCCGTTTTGATTAGCGTCTGATATCCGATATAACCGATTCGGACAGAATAGCTTCCAACCGGAATATGGTCAATAAAAAATTTCCCGTCTTTGTCGGTAGCGGCTCCTCGTTGCGTGGTCATTATCAGAACATTCGCTCCGGTTAGCGGTTCTTTGGTTTCCCGATCAATTACGGTTCCCTTTATGCTGCCGTTTTGGGCGTTAGAAAGGACAGGAAACAGACATATTACGCATAACACAAGAAGTGAAAGTGTGGTTTTCATAACTATGGTATTCTCTTTAGAATAGTTTTATTTCCTATTAAGCCAGGAAATCGGAGATATAATGATCGATTAAAAAGGTGATGTATTCATTCTGGTTTTTAGAATCGGAGAGGTCGTGTTGCGGGAAAGCCTCAAATAATCCGGGGAGCAGACCCGGCAGTAAAGATGCGGAAAAAAGTTGAATGACAACCATTTTCAACTGCCTGGATTTTCCAGGATTTTTGTATTGGATTTTCGAAATCAGCAAGTCGAGAAATGCCGAAAACCGCTTGAAAAATTCGTTTTCAAAGTCATTATAAATGAACCCATCATAAATGTGGGCCTTTGTGATATTTGGAAATCGGTGAGCACCGGATAATAGTTCGTGAAGCATGAAAGTCAGGCATTCCCGAATTTCAAAATCATCTTTATTCAACATTTCTTCCCAGTCTATGAACAGGTTATCCAATGTTGTTTTTAGCGCTTCTTCCAGCAGATTCTTTTTCGATGAAAAATGATAATTAACGGCGGCCACGTTCACATGTGCCTTTTGGGCAATTTTTCGAATCGTAACATCCTGGATGCCATTATCTTCGATGCTGTCGATAGTAGCGATGATGATTTTATCTCTTGTCGTATTTCCAGGTTGTTGCATAATAGAATGATTCAAACAATTGTTTTAAACATATGTTTGAATATGATTAAAAAAATAATGAGATCCAATATGAGAGATGAAAAATGGAAAGTTGGGGGCAGATTTTTTGTAACAAGCCCGATCCGTAATACTCTATTAATAGTAGTTGTGATATAATTATCACCCCACTAATAAACCCTGTAATCCTGGTCCGGTTTATCAATTAGGCGGTTAAACCGGAGCTTAATAAATAATCCTATGAGAAAAATTGCTTTTGCCAATCAAAAAGGGGGAGTAGGTAAAACAACATCTGTCATAAATGTTGGTGCGGCGTTAGCGCGAATGGGCCAAAAAGTGCTGATGATTGACTTGGATCCTCAGGCTAACCTGACCTATTCTCTTCGCAATAATTCAAAACGACTTTATAAAACGGTATATAATGTCATAAAAGGGGATATCGATTATCATGATGTGATTGTCCATCATACCGATTTCGATATTATGCCATCGTCTATCGACTTGTCAGGGGCTGATCTGGAGCTGGCCAACGAGCCGGCCCGCGAGACATTACTCAAACGGGTACTGAATAAAATCACCGAATACGATTACATCTTAATCGATTGTCCGCCAAATCTTGGCTTGTTGACGTTGAATGCTTTTACAGCGGTCAACGAAGTCTATATCATTTTGCAGTCGGAGTACCTTGCCTTACATGGTTTAGCAAAATTGATGGATGTCATTAAAGTGGTGAAGGACCGGTTAAACGATGATCTGGAAATAAGCGGGATTATCTGTACACTTTATGATCAGCGGAAGAATCTGAATCGTGAAGTTCTGAGTCATATCAACGATTATTTCGGGGACAAAGTTTTTAAAACGATTATACGCGATAATGTGTCATTAGCCGAGGCTCCGAGTCATCACAAGACCATTTTTGAATATGATTCAAAAAGTTATGGTGCTGTTGATTACACCGCTTTATCTAATGAAATTAACGAACAGGTATTGAGCTATGTCTAAAAAAGACCGTTTTAGGTTTGATCCGTTATCAGAAGAATTTTCTGTTGTGGATTCCCTGGATTTTATTGGTACTAATATTTTTGAAAAGCCTGCTCATTTACCGGACTCTGTAGATTCTTATTCTGATGAAAAAAAAGAGAAAAAAATCTATAGTTATTATCTGGAAATAGACTTGGCTAAGCGTTTAAAAAGGCTGGCTCGTCTCTCCGAAAATACCTATTCCGGTCTTGTCAACCAGGCTATACGTGATTATGTAGAGGAATACGGTTATTGAGAAATTATCGGGTCATTTTTCCCGGGCGTTATAGTATGAGAATAAAATAAACTGTATATTCATTTAGTTATATATTAGGCTGTATTTGTTTTCGACTTTCAAATTGCTTAATTAGCAAACAGTGGCAGTCTGTGAAGTCAGACAAAACGGCAAAAACAGTTTATTAAATGAAGTAATTCAGAGGTGGCAGATGCCCTTGACCAGTAAAATCATCAGCAAATCGTTGCCAGTATGGGTAGTGCTCGCATTCATAGTATCAGCTTGCAGCAATAATAAAAATAAGCCTGAACAATCTATTCCTGTCCGGACCGAAACTGCTCCATCGGCCAGTGCACAAACAACACAATCCGATACAACAAGCCAGGATCAAACGCCTAAAAAGATAATGGCGCCCGATTTCACCTTAAAGGAAATCAATGGTAAATCACTGACCTTATCCGATTTGCGTGGTAAGGTAGTTGTCTTAAATATATGGGCAACATGGTGCCCGCCGTGCAGAAGAGAAATCCCTGATTTTATTGACCTGCAAAAAGAATTGGGCAGCAAAGGATTGCAAATCATTGGAGTTTCAGTAGATCAGCAGGGAATGTCGGTTGTGAAGCCATTCGTGAAACAACATGGTATGAATTATCCGGTAATGGTTGATAATGGTATTGTATCCCAGGAATATGGACCAATAAAATATGTCCCGACTACTTTTGTGATTGATCGGGAAGGATATATTCAGGGATATGCTCCGGGTATGTTGACGAAAGATATTATTAAGCCTGTGCTGATGAAACTGCTTGATAAAAAGGAAGACAGTTAACGGATATGATGCATTAAGTTTGTTAAAAAGCCTCTATTTGGAGGCTTTTTTTATATGTATTCATTGAATTCTAGATTACACTCACTGGAAAAATGAGTTAAGTATAGAAGACATGGATGGTTATCTCTATATTGAATGGTCTGATTATTGTATTACTAGTGAGGTTTATTATGGAAAGAATATCGTCAGGGCCCGTCTTGGGCCGTTTTATATTGCTGTTTGCTTTAATATCGGTGGGCATTTTTTCACCACTAGATTCAGCGTGGTCGCAAAATCTTTCTCCGGCCATTACCAGCCAGTTTTCGTATCGTTTTATCGGTCCGGATGGAAACAGGGCTATTGCAGTTGTTGGAGTTCCGGGTAACCCCAAAATAGCCTATGTTGGTGCTGCTTCAGGAGGTATTTTCAAAACAACGGATGGCGGTGTTCACTGGTCGCCGATATTTGATGAAGAAAAGGTTTCGTCAGTTGGCTCTCTGGCGATAACACCGGGAGCAAGTAATATTATCTGGGCAGGAACCGGAGAAACGTTTTTTATACGTGGTGCGACTTCCATTGGAAACGGAATTTATAAATCAACGAACAGTGGCCGGACGTGGAAGAATATGGGATTGGAACAATCCGGAAGAATAGGCCGAATTGTCGTTGACACTCAAAATCCGGATATCGTATTTGCCGCCGCCGAAGGAAGCGGCTTCAAAGCTTCCCAGCACCGCGGAGTTTATCGCACAACCGATGGCGGCAAAACATGGAAACGCGTTTTGTTTGTGGATGAACACACCGGTTGTATTGATTTGTCAATAGATCCCAATGATCCGAATACGATTTTTGCGGCAATGTGGCAGTTAGAAGTACGTCCATGGGATCTGAAGAGCGGGGGGCCGGGAAGCGGAATATGGGTCTCGCACGATGGCGGTAATACGTGGCATCATATTGTAGGACATGGTTTTCCGACGCACCCTGTAGGTAAAATTGCCGTGCAGGTAGCACCCAGTAATTCGGAACGTGTGTATGCTTTAATAGAAGATAAAGATCCCGGTTTTTATCGTTCTGATGACGGTGGCAAAAACTGGTATCTCGTAAGTAATAATCATACGATGGATGAACGTGCGCCCTATTATACACGTTTTGCTGTTGCTCCGGATAATGAGAATCAGATTTATTTTGTTTCCGTGCGATTCAGCATGTCACTAGATGGTGGACAGACATTAGTTAAAAATCCACCCTATGGCGGGGGCGATAATCATGATGTTTGGATAGATCCCAAAAATCCTGAACGAATTATGGTCGCCAGTGATGGAGGAGCCAGCATTTCACTAAACAGGGGTAAAACTTTTCAATATGTTAACCTTCCGATTGCCCAAATGTATCACGTCTATACCGATAATAAAATACCGTATAATGTATATGGAAATCGTCAGGACGGTTATTCTTATATGGGACCCAGTAACAGCCTTCAGTATGGTATAAGTATCGGATTATGGCACTCGGTTGGGGGGTGCGAAAGCGGCTTTACGATACCCGATACGGTTGCAGGAAATATCTCATGGTCGGGGTGCTATGACGGCGGACTGGAGCGGTATGATAATAACACTCGTCAGACAAGAAATGTGAGAATTTGGCCGGAAGCGGGATATGGCTGGCCACCCAAAGATATGAAATATCGCTGGAACTGGACCTTTCCAATTGCCATTTCCCCCTTTGATCATAATAAAGTATATGCCGGCAGCCAAAAGATTCATGTGACCACAGATGGCGGACAATCGTGGAAAATTATCAGTCCCGATTTGACTAAAGATGATAAAAGTCATGAGCAGACATCAGGAGGTGTGACAACCGATAATCTGATGACATTCGACGGTGCAACGTTATGGTCAATTGCAGAATCTCCGGTCGAAAAAGGTTTGATATGGGTCGGAAGCAACGATGGGCTGGTGCATCTGACTCGTGATGATGGCAGGCACTGGGAAAATGTGACCCACAATATTCCGGATCTTCCACCCTGGGGAACCATTAGTAATATTGAACCATCCCGATATCAGGCCGGAACAGCGTATATTTCGGTGGATTTGCATATGATGGGCAATGATGATCCATACATTTATAAGACTTCAGATTATGGCAGGCACTGGAGTCTGATCAGTTCGAATATTCCGAAGTCAGTATTTAGCTATGTTCATGTGGTTAAGGAAGATCCACATAAAGAGGGATTGCTTTATGCGGGTACGGAAAATTCGATTTATTATTCCATCAATGATGGAAAATCATGGAACTTGTTGCAAAATAACCTGCCTCATGCCCCTGATTACTGGTTAACGATTCAGCCCGATTTTGACGATTTGGTGGTCGCAACTTATGGCCGCGGTTTTTGGATTATGGATGATGTATCTCCTATTGAGCAATTAAATGACTCCATTCTGTCATCAGATGTTCATTTGTTTAATCCGCGGGTTGCGTATCGTTTTAGGAATGTTGTTAATACGTCCGGGTTACCCAATGCAACCGTTTATGGCCAAAATCCAGGGTATGGTGCAGATATCAATTATTACCTGAAAACTGCGGAGACGAAACCGGTAACGATAATCATTCGGGATTCCGAAGGGGACACTATTCGAACATTGCAGGGGAAAAATGAACCGGGTATCAATCGTGTATGGTGGAACCTGAGGTATCCAAATCCGAAACAGCCTCGCCTGCTAAATCCGCCACCGGATAAGCCCTTTGTTAAGACCGATTTGAATGGCCGCAGAATTGTGAGCTGGGATCTGGATTTATCCCAAAGAGCGCCTTTGGCTCCACCCGGTGTTTATACGATAATTTTAAAAGTAGGAAATAAGACATATTCGACGAAACTTCGGGTTCTTAAAGATCCTCATTCAACGGGTAACATGAAGGATATCGATGAACAGGTGAACCTGTCTTTAAAAATCAGGAAAGATTTTAACACCCTGGCCAATTTAATAGACAACCTGGAATGGATGCGGAGGCAATTGAATCTGTTAACAAAAA
Organism: uncultured bacterium; assembly: GCA_963783355.1. Lineage (GTDB taxonomy): Bacteria > Bacteroidota > Rhodothermia > Balneolales > DATFMH01 > CAWANF01. The sequence goes on along the minus strand of CAWANF010000007.1, from coordinate 111,567 downwards.
GACTGGAAACGCAGGGCCCGGAAATCCGGGACGCATTAATAGCCGCAGATACTCTGAAATCAGGTTTGACAGAGGTGGAAGGGCAATTATTTGATATTCATTTGACAGGTGCCCGGGAAGATGCTTTTCGAAATCCTATGCGTTTATATGGCCGGTATAGTGCGCTGAATAGTGATGTGACCGAAAAAAGTGCTGATTTTCAACCCACGGATCAGCAGCAGGAAGTCTTCATAGTTCTGCATAAAAGATTAATGAAAGTACAAGGTCGATATGATCGGCTTAAAGCGGGTCAATTGAATACTTTTAATCTTTTATTGTCAAAACATCATTTATCGGGTATCATTTCAGGAAAATAATGATAAAATTAAGCCTTAGAATATTTGGTTTTAAAACCCAGTCGCTGACTCAATGAGATCGTAGACGTTAGTCGGGAGTGCCGGTATTACCCGGTACTCCATTTATTTTTTAAAAACGGCAGGGGTTTTGAGACTTTCGGTTGAAGGCAAATACATAGTATTTATACAATAAATGGCGGGCCAGAAAGTTAGTTCTTAGTATTTAAAATGATGGAAATCGGCTTATTGCTACCGTATTTTGCAAATGCAAAACAAAGTAATTTATGAGGTTCAGGTATTCCGGTATACCATTCTATACTATATATTCCGTTATTTTGTGAACACAAATTATAGGTAACATTAATTAATTAAAGATGAGTCTTACTCATAAAAAGCTAAACCGTCTAATAGCGGCGCTCATATTTTTATACGCTTTTATTATTTACTTACTCACATTGGCACCCACCGCCAGTTTTTGGGATCCGGGTGAATTTGTCGCCGTTTCCAAGGGGCTTGAAGTTACACATCCCCCTGGTGCTCCGTTATTTATTCTTCTGGGTCATTTCTTTTCAATGTTTGTACCGGCCAGTAAAGTGGCATACAGCATCAACCTTTTGAGTGGATTGGCATCGGCTTTTACCGTGATGTTGCTCTATCTCAGTATCATATTGTTTATTAAAGAATGGAAAGGTGATCCCAATACCTATTCTCCGCTCAGTAAGCTGGGATTGTATGCCGGTGGTATTGTTGGTGCCATGACTTTTGCCGTTACCGATTCTTTCTGGTTCAATGCGGTTGAGGCCAATGTGTTCGCAACGTCATTATTTTTTATGGCCGTTGTTGTTTGGTTGGTTCTAAAATGGATGGAAAATTACGATCAGCCGCATAATGAGCGCTGGCTTGTGCTCATATCGTACATGTTTGGCCTGGCAATTGGGGTTCATTTGTTGAATCTCTTGGCCATATTCTTTGTGGTACCGATCATCTATTTCAAGAAATATGATTTTAAAATTTCCACCTTTTTGATAGCTGCGGTTATTGCCTCGGCATGTTTTCTGACTATTTATCCGTTTACCATATCGGAATTACCCAGATTTTCCGGCTATATGAACAAAGTTACATATGGATTCCTTAATCCGGCTGTGCTTTTAGTCATTTTTGCCGGATTGTTGATTTATGGAATTTATTACACGCATAAGACACACCGGCGCTTTCTCAACATTGCGCTCATGTGTTATTCAATGATTATCATCGGTTTTTCCAGCTATGCGCTGGTGATCATTCGGTCAAATCAGAACCCACCCATAAATGAAGATAATCCGTCGACAGTAAAATCTTTTGTCAGTTATATTAACCGGGATCAATATGGTTCAACACCTTTATTGTACGGTTATGATTTCAATAATGATACCGGTCAGATTGATCACAGTCATAAAGTTTTGTTCCCACGCAGGTACGACGGAGATCAACAAACTTATCTTCATAAATATGCACAATATAAAAACGACTGGGATTTCTTCTGGAAGTATCAGGTTGGGCATATGTACTGGCGATATTTTGCCTGGCAATATATTGGCCGGCAAAGTGATATTCAGGATACCGGTTGGACCGGCGGATTCTCTAAAAGCCGATACAAAGATAACCCGGCTCATAATGTATATTTCTATTTGCCCTTTTTACTTGGCCTGATTGGAATGATATTTCATTTTGAAAAAGACTGGAAACGTGCTCTGTCGGTTTTGGCATTATTTATCATGACAGGTTTTGCGATTATCGTGTTTCTCAATCAATACCCGTTCCAGCCGCGCGAAAGGGATTATTCGTATGTAGGTTCCTTTTTTGCCTATGCTATATGGGTTGGAATTGGTGTGACCGGCCTGGTGGAATTGACGATAGAATCCCTGAAGTCTAATAAATGGGTGGCCTATGCCCTGGTCGGCTTATCGTTCATTGCCGTGCCAATAAATATGCTCAGGGAAAACTTTTTTGACCATGACCGGAGTCAACGATATGTGGCAGCCGATTATGCCTATAACTTGTTAAATTCTTGTGCTCCATATGCTATTCTTTTCACGAATGGAGATAACGACACTTTCCCGCTCTGGTATTTGCAGGAAGTTCGTCATGTTCGAACCGATGTGCGTGTTGTCTGTTTGAGTCTGCTTGATACCAAATGGTATATCAAGCAATTGAGGGATCAATGGTCTCATCAGTCACCGCCATTGCCGATTTCACTGACGAACGAGCAAATCGATCATCTGTACGACAAGTTTAAATTTAATAGTTTATCCGATTTTTACACCCCGGATACATTAAGCATCCCGGTAGACAAACAAATTCTGAAGCAAAGATTCTCGGATCCGAATAATACCGAGAAGTTTGCGGAAGAAGGCCACGTCGGTATTCTGAAGAAGAAATTTCAGCTGGATTCACCCAAAATGAAATTTTCAATCCCGGTAGATTCCCTTGATAACAGTATACACTGGTTTTTCCAGGGACGATACGCCGGATCGGGGCCGAAAGGCAAGAAATTATATTATACGATGGTTCATGACGATGTGGTTCTGAATATTCTCAGGAACAACCATTGGGCTAGGCCGGTTTATTTTGCAGTGACGGTTTCACAAACGAGCCAGCTGAACCTGCAGTCTTACTTCCGGTTAGAAGGCCAGGCTTATCGCGTTGTTCCGAAGCGGAATCCATCACATTCCCCGTATATAAACAGTCATCTTCAGGCAAAAAAGCTCAGAAAATTCCGCTTCAGGGGATTGAACAATCCGAATGTATATCTAGATGAAAATATTCGCCGTATGGTGGATAATTACAGGGAAATCATTGCCAGTGAAGCGATGAGTTTCAAAGACATCAATGAGCCCGACAGTGCCATAACCTGGCTGAAATGGGGTGAAAATAAGATTCCATTTTCACATGTTAAAGGTGATCCCAGCTCACAGATCCGATATGCCTATAAATTTGCTGTCCTCGGGGATACAGCCGATGCTGTTAAACTCGGTTCAGCAAATTACAAAAGCTTAAAAAACGATCTTCAATATTCAATGAATGACTTAACGAATCTGGAAGGTCAAATCATGGATCTTGATAGTAAGAGCAAGAAAGCACGGTTAAATGCCGATGTTAATGAAAGCATGGAATATCGGAAAGAAGCACAGGGCCTGATGCAACAACGTCAGAATTTGATAAGAAATGTATATTATGCTTCCAGCCGAATGTTTGTTCTTCAGCGGATTTACTATATCGCCGGAGATACGGCAAAAGCAGAACAAATCACGAAAACAGGGAACGATATCACACAAAATCGTGTCGGTTTTCCGAAATCAGCCGAAGAAAACCAAAAGATTGTGGAGCAGATCTTCGGACAATAAAATATTTAAAAATAAGCATGAGGCATCAGTCGTATTATTTGATATGACTGGTGCCTTTTTTGTTTTCAGGCATAAAAAAAACCGGTTAATATTCGGGGGGAACATTAACCGGTCATCTTATGTTTGGGTAAGATTGGGTAAGATATGTTAGATTGACTTGATTTTTATTTATTGTAACTACACAATAGAATACTAACACCATACAATAATATTAAAAAAAATTAAAAATTCAAATATTCTTAAATAGATTTTTTATTAGAAACCCTAGTCATATCAGTTTCTTAACTCAATTCATTATTTAATCCGTGCGGTAAAATCTTCATAATGATTACATTTTTTTAATATTAAGTTTCGTTTTTAAAAAGAATTCCTGACAAAAATATCCGGATTTTTATTACGTAATCAATCTCTTTACCCTCTCTTAGGTTCAATGTGTGTATATATAACTACTTTTATTATACTTATATACAGTACCATATTAATATTCAGTTCTATGACTTATGGAAAAAGGAAGATTTGAGCGTCGCGATCGTTTGTTGGTTGAAAAGCGTCATGATACGTATCGAAATGATGAAAAATGGCCGGATCCGACTGTTTGTTCGAGGTGTCACGCAGTATATTCGAATGGGCGCTGGACATGGAATTTGGTTCCTGAATCAGCTAATTATATTGAATGTTCGGCCTGCAAGAGAATAGCTGAAAATAATCCGGCCGGATTCATCGAAATTGTCGGTGATTTTTTCAATGAACATCGAAATGAGATATTAAACCTGGTTAGAAACATTGAAAAAACAGAGAGTACTGAGCATCCGATGGAACGTATAATGTCTATTGCCGACCGAAAAGAGTCCAAAATTATTACCACAACGGGGATTCATATTGCCCGGAGAATCGGAGATGCGTTATTCCGTGCCTATGAGGGATCGTTAGATTATAAATATGAGGATTCTGAAACACGTCTGCGTGTCATCTGGGAACGTTGATTTACTGGGCTAAAGAAACCCTGCTTCTATTTTTGAGTTTATATTTCGCTTCATTTGCCACGATTCGCTCATCAGCCTCCAGCCCGTCCAGTATTTGAATATTATCGCCATACTGTTCCCCGGTCTTTATCTGTTGCTTGTATACACGTCCACGTCGAATTCTCCAGACATAGGATTGTCCGCCTGATTGAAATATGGCACTTTTTTCAACCGATAAAACGCTTCTTACTTTTTGATTATCCTTTATTTGTTTGTTGACAAAAAAGACTTTAGCACTCATCTGCGGACGAAAATAAGAATCCGGTTTCAGAATGTGGATGAGTACAGGAATAGTGTTTTTTGCCTGGTTGGCCGTTGGCATAATCTTATAAATTTGAGCAGCATATTCGATATCGGGATAGGCGTCGAGGGTAACCACAGCCGGCTGAATGGATGAGATTTTGTTAATATCTTCCTGCCCTACATCTACGGCCACAAGTGTCATCGAGTTATCCGCTATCCGGCATATTCCATGGGCAGGTATTTCCCCAATATTTACCAATTTTTCTATGATCAAGCCGTCGAAAGGAGCATAAACAGTCGTAGCTTTCAATTTTGCTTTGAGTAAATCGAGATCGGCCCGGGCTTTTTCAAATTGCGATTGAACATTCTGTAAATCGGCATCTGAAGCTGCCCCTGCGGTATGGAGACGTTCTGTACGGTTCAAGGTCTGTTGAATATTTTGCAATCCTATTTCCTGAATTTTTTTCTGCGCCAGTAATTCTGTCTGATCAAAACGGGCTAAAACAGCTCCCGATTTTACACTATCACCTTCTGAAATCGGTACTTCTTGCACAGGCGCCGACATGGTTGATCCAATTGTAGAAATTTGCGGATAAGTGATATACCCACTCAGGCGTAAAATAGGTTGAGCAGCTGTTCCTACACGTTGATATGACACATAAGAAACTTCTACCGGAATAGATTTCAACATGAACCAGAGAAAAACCCCGCCCGCTATGATTATTAATGTTACCGCAATTTTTAAAATCCTTTTCCTTTTTCTCTTTTGAGATGTTTCTTCCCTGCTTCTAACCAATCTGTTAGTCAGCTCCTGAAACTCTTTCTTTTTTTTATTTCTTTCGGTTGCTTCAGATTGAATCATATCCAATGGAATTAAGAGGTTTCTGGGTCATTTTGGGATCATTCATTTGGTCGTTTATACAGTGATTCCGGTAAGTTTCCACCGGCAATTTGTTCCAGTTCAAATAAAGCCAGTGTCATTTGAAATTGGGTTTCAAGCAATGAAGCTTTGGCATAGGCTGTCGGTATCAGGGCTTCGGTATAAACCTGTTCGGAAACAGATCCGTTTTTGTAAGAGGCTTTATATATATCAAGGCTACTTTTTGCTTGTTTATAAACCAGCTTGTTTCTATTCAAAAGGGCTCCCAAATTGTTCAACTCGCTTAAAATAGATCGAATTTGCCCGCCAATTTCCATTTTGAGGTTATCTGTCGCTTCCCGGTAACTTTTTCGTAATGCGATAGCTTCTTTTTTTGGGACCGTGATCGGAAGCCGTCAAATATGGTATAATTGAGTGTTAAACCAATGCGCCAGTTATAATTTTTGAGCCCCCGGCTGCTTAAATTCGAATAATAGCCAAAAGCCTCTGGGCCGAAATAAGAAAAATCGCCGTATAATAATAAATTCGGATGTTTTTGGGCGGTTGCGACCGTTCCCAGCTCTTTTTGCTTTTTCTGCTGCAGTTCAAGCACTTTGATATCCTGTCTTTCAAGCAAGGCCCGATTCAAAATTTCATGGTAAAAACTGAGCATGTTCACCGATTGATTTATTTCAGGTATTTTTTCAGAACCGGAGACAGAAAATGTTTCCTGACCGATGAGGATAGAAAGCTGTGCATGGCTTTTATTCCATTCATTTAACGCTTTAGCTTTACGGGCAATCAGATTTTGCAAATCGACCTGTGTCCTAAGGATTTCCGGCGTTAGGGCAACGCCATTTTTTAAACGTTCGTCATTAATTTCGGCCAGTTTTTCACTGACAGGGATCAGGGAGTTGTATAAACTGTCGAGTTTTTGGTACAGTATTGCTTTGAAATATTCCTGTTTTACCGTATTGGTGACATTATTTAACAGCTGTTTGTACCGCATTTTTTGTGACTCCAGCTCATAGCGAACAGCGGCAATGCTATGTTTGGTTTTGCCGAAATTTGTTAATGTCTGATGAAGTTGCAGGCGTGCAACTAAGGTGTTTTGCGTTCCCAATTTTGCCAGAACCGTATCACTTAAAAATTCCACCGGGATTCTCGATGCTTCATTGGCGTGACTAAGTCCGGTCTGAATATCAAGGACAGGATACAGATCTGCTTTTTGAAAATTCAATCGTTGTCTGGCTGCTTCAATTTGGAAATACTGTTGCTGAATAGTGTTATTCTTTTTGACGGCTAACTGAATAGCATCGTGCAGAGAAAGTTCTTTGACCGGTACTTCCTGAGCTTCGGCATTAACACAGAATGAGACGAAAATAGACAGGAGTAATAATCGGATACTAAAGAAGTTCAATTTGTTTTTCCATAGAATCATTATGAATTCCTTTATTCGTTTAGAGCTTCAATAATGGGTATTCTCGTCGCATGGCGAGCCGGAATCCAACCGCCTAAAACTCCCATAAAGGTGGCAAACAGTAATCCGGTTGTAATTAAAAAAGGTGTCACCGTTATTTGGAAAGTGACATATCCCAGTCCTGTCATGAGTGTCCGGAACGTGATGCCGTTAAGGGAAATTGATATCAACGAAGCGATGATCCCTCCCGTTATTGACATGACAGACGATTCGATGAGTGTTGCTAATCGAATAGAACGTACCTGGAATCCAATAGCGCGCAACGCAGCTAATTCACCGGCACGGTCTGACAAAGATGCAAACATGGTATTCATAGCACTGAATATGGCACCAATCGACATCATGATGGTAATGAACCACGTAAGAGCAAGAAATCCCCGGGAAGCTGTGGTTCCCTGTTTAAAATAATCCTGTTCTGAAATGGCAAAAACGGAAAGAGACTGATTGTTATTGAGAGAATTTACCAGTGAATCAGTTAATTGGGGATTTTTTACCAGGACCCAAATGCTGGAAATATCAGTGCTTCCGGAAAGTAGTTCCATATTAGTACGGGAAGTCCAGACCTCAGATTCAAAGATGGAACCGTTATCCTCAAAAATGCCGACAATTGTCCATTTCATATTTTGAGAAGTGAATTGTTCGCCCGTGTCGATATCTAAACCATTATAAATGCTTTTGCCGATGATAACTTCATTCGGAGCATCAGGATTAAACATTCTTCCGGCTATTAATTTGAGTCCGTAATGAACTTTAAGGGCATTATCGAGATCAACGCCGCGAAAATTTGTCTGAATACGAATAGAGCTGTTTTTTTCGATATACGTAGTTTTCACAATCTCTTCAGAGATCATAGGACGTGCATTAGCATCCAATCTGATTTCCGGATAGGTCGATAATATCAACGATTCTTTTTTAGACAGGCGGCTCTGATTTTCATTTGTCGCATTTTCATTTATTACAAACAGGCGATCCGGCTTTCCTGCGTTAATCAAAACCTTATTGACTCCTTCGAGCATTGAAAGCAATGCGATAAGTGCTAATACAACCAGTGTGAAGGATGCGATGGTCATGAATGTCGATGACTTTCGCTGCAGCAAGCTGCGGATGATATACTGCAATGGAATTTTCATAGATTATGCAGCGATTTGATAACGTTTACCCTTGATGCGTAATAGGCCGGCACCATTCCACTTATCAGCCCTAACGACAAAGAAATAAGAATGCCGATAATGATAATATTTGGGGTCACTACGAAATCGAATGTGATCCCCAGCAACAGAATAGCACCTCTTAAATTGAAGAGTAAAAAAGCCGAAAAGATGCCGATGAATCCTGAAATTAAAGAGATAAACAGGGATTCGGAAATGATCATCCATAATATGATTTTGGGTGTAAAACCCATGGCTTTCATAAGGGCTATTTCCTTCGTTCGTTCCCTCATGGACAGAGCAATCGTATTGATAGTGATCATCAGGATGGTGAATAAAACGACACTTGAGATTACCTGGATGATGAGTTGAATAGTGGCAGTAAACGAGGTGATCCTCGACATCATGGAGCTTTCTGTTTCCACACTTACCTGCATAGGGCCATTTTTATAATAGTCTGTTATTTCTTTGATGACCGGCAGCGTACTGACGGGACTGTCCAGCAAGACCCAGTAGACATTAACTTTACCGGGATTTTCTAATAAGCCGTCATAATAATTCCAGTTTATTAACATCTGTGTTTCCAGCTGTTTGTTACCTGAATTACTATCGTCTCTCAGTATTCCACAGATCACCATATTTAATTTTACGTTATGCAACAGAGACTTCAGCGTGATGTTGTCACCAATTTTCCAACCGTATTTCCGAATGATTTCAACCCCTACAAGTACCCCGTTTTTTGTCTTTACAAACTGGTCGTATTGGCTTCTGGGAATGATATTGGCAGCTGTTCTGAATACTTCCCGGTAGCTTTCTGGGTCAACTAACCGGGCGATATAGTATATATCCGTCCAGCCGACACTGACTATCGTGTAACCCATAAGAGTACTGGCTGAAACATGTTTGAAGCGATTCAGCTGTCTCCAGTAGCTATAGGGGAGTTGTGTGCGTGGTCCCCCGAATTTTTCCATTACACCGAGTCTTGTTTCCCCGGGCCCCCTGGAAACCTGTATTTCCAGGGCGGTGATAATGGTTTGGAGCATCGTGAAGATGAACAATGCGAGAGCAACGGCAATCATAGTCAGTATCGTACGATGCCAGTTTCTTAATAAATTTTTAAATATGACATGAAACCATTTCATTATTTCATCGTCAATTCAATTCGTCCGGACGTAAATATTTCATTTCACCGGTTTCGAGAAGAATGCCCTTTTCAAGTTGTTCGATTGTTTTTGCCCGTTTTGCGGCATGCGGGTCGTGCGTGACTATGATGATTGTTTTTTTTAAATCTCCATTCAGGATATCAAAAAGTTCAAGCACATCGTCGGTAGAACGGTAATCGAGGTTTCCAGTGGGTTCGTCCCCGATTATGATAACCGGATCCGTCACGATTGCCCGTGCAATACAAACCCGCTGTTGTTGTCCGCCGGAAAGTTGCCTCGGGTAATATTGAACTCTGTGCAGTAAACCTACGATTTCCAGGGCTGCCATCACGCGATCCCGCCGTTCTTTGCGGTTCATATCAAAAAGTAAGAGAGGCATTTCCACGTTTTCGAAAGCGGTCAGAACGGGCATCAGGTGATACTGCTGAAAAATAAAGCCGATGTTATTCAGCCTCCAACGGGACAGTTCGGTTTCGGTAAGCCCTATGATACTTTCCCCATTCATTAAAATATCGCCTCCCGATGGATAATCAAGTCCCGATATGATATTTAAAAGTGTTGATTTACCTGAACCGGAGGGGCCCATCAGGGCAATGAAATCACTTTCAAAAACATCCAGGTTTACATCTTCCAGTACCGGGGTTATCATTTCGCCCTGTATATATGCCTTGCTGATATTTTGAATTCGAAATATTGGCTGCTTACCCATGGCTGTCGATTCAATTGCATCTCTCTTACGTTTGAGTCATCATAAATAATTTCTCTATTTATGAACTGATAAACACGCATGAACCACAAACAATTGCGATTATTGTATTATTCTAATAAGCAGTTTTTTTTAAAATCAGTGCAAAAAGGCTGATTGGGCAAACTGTGCAAAGCATAGGGGGGGGTGGATTGCCTTATAATCGGTTCATATTTAAAGCAATCTAATTTGGATTTTAATTTATATGATTGTTATTGTTAAGAATAAGTACATAATGCTATTGATTCAAATGGTGATATAGTATTATTGCTGTTTAGCCGGAAGCCTTTAGAACGCATGCATTTTTTTAATAATAAAAAAACAGCAATACGAAAGTAGTATTTAGAAACCATCGCGAATCAGTCGTAACCCTGGCATGTTGGAGGGATTCAACTTGTATTGTTTTAAGGGGGAGTAACAATGAATAGTATCAGCCGCTTTATTTCCTTTCTGAAAGTGACATTAGATACATTTGCTAGTGATTGCAGTTGCCGAAAAGTAATACAATTTTCTACAAGAGGCCTTTGTAACCCTATGCTTTTTTTTGATATGAAGCAGAAATATTAACATAAATATAAAAAGTTTATGGTAGCGTATCTGTTAGGCAAAAGTGCCCGTCATCAGGAAGATTTGCTGCCTGTATTAAAAAAACACAGACACGAAATCCTATTTACAGATTCCTATGATACCATATGGGAAACAATTACAAACAGAATTCCTATCATCATTTTTGTTTCGAAGGTAGATGAGAATTGTTTGCAGTTTTGTCGCCGTGTTCGAGAATCGGAGTACAGTGATTTTCTGACGATTGTGGCCTATGTTGATGAAATTATTAACGGAACCATTTCTTCTGCTGTTAATGTTGGTTTGGATGAGATAATAGTAAGCCCCTGTCAACGTAAAGAATTGGAACTTCAGATTGAATTCGCCGAAAAACACGCTGAAAAAAAATTAAATCACCTGAAAATTCAGCAGAAAATTACCGATAGTAACAAAAAACAAAAATCTATTTCCAGGCTGGGGATGCTGGCTCTTTCGATGCGGGACATGGATCGTTTTGTTAATGATATAATGAATGAAATCAAGAATGTTCTGCCAATTAAATTCGCTGAATACCTTCAATATCTTCCTGATGAGAAGAGTTTTATACTGAAATATGGTTTGGGATGGAACAAGGGACTAACCGGTGTTTTTAAAATCAAAGTATCAGAAAATATTCAATCCGGATTTACATTTAATACCGGCACGCCTGTTGTGGTTATGGACTATGAACTCGAAAATAGGTTTAAAAAATCTAATTTATTACTGCATCATAAGATCCAGAGCGGCATAAGTATATTGGTTCCGGGTACCAATTCAAAACATGGAATATTGGGAGTCTTTTCAGACAAAAAAGAAGTCTTTGATGAAGAAGACATCAATTATTTACAGAATGTTTCAAATATTCTCGGCCAGGTCATTGAACGATATGGTACCCAGCAATCTCTGAAAGAATCTGAAAATCGATTTCACAGTTCATTTGATAATGCACCTATTGGGATGGCCATTGTATCACCGGACGGACATTTGCTCCATGTTAATTCCGCGTTGTGCGAAATACTCGGTTATTCGGAGGTGGAATTGCTGGAAATGACATTCAAAGATTTGTCTCATCCTAAAGATTCAGCCAAAGAAGTTGAATTTGTCAGGAAGATGCTTCTTGGTGAAATCAATACCTATCAATTGGAAAAAAGATATATAAATAAATCCGGCAAAATTATATGGGCATTACTGAGCAGTTCGGTAGTGAAGGATGAGTCGGGCCGCATAAAATATTTTGTAGGCCAGATATTGGATATTACTCAGCGCAAGGAGATCGAAGAACAACTAAAAAAATCCGAAAACCGTTTTTCAAAAGCTTTTAATGCCGCCCCTAACCCTATTGCTATCAGTCGATTGCGGGATGGATACATTTACTCAGCTAATGAAAGTTTTATGCGTTTCTCCGGTTTTAAAAAAAATGAGGTGATTGGAAAGACATCCCTGGAATTGAAAATATGGCCGAAAAGGGACGACAGGCGGAAATTGATCAAGGAAATAAATAAGCATGGTTATGTTCAGAATTATGAGATGAAATTTATTACCAAGAGAGGTGAAGAAAGGGATGTGTTTCTCTCCATGGATGATATCGAATTGGAAGGAGAAAAATGCCTGTTGACCATGATTTCGGATGTCACAGAACGGAAACTATCTGAACAAAAATTGCGTGACAGCGAAGCCAGAATCAGAACCATCCTTGAAACAACGGTTGATGCCATCATCACGTTTGATGAATCCGGAAAAATTAAGACATTTAACCGTGCCGCTGCCCAAATGTTTGGTTATTCCTTCGCTGAAGTTCATGGCAAGGAGATAAAAAAGCTGATTCCAAAGCTTACACCGGAGGATGATCCCGAATTTCATCGGTTAATTCATTATTCACAGAACAATGAACTGACGGGTAAAGGAAAGGAAATGCCTGGACTGCGATCTGATGGAAATTCTTTCCCGATTGATATTGCTGTGAGCGAAGTAGACCTTCAGGGGAAAAAAATATTCACCGCTATTATTCGTGATATCACAGAACGCAGGGCTCTGGAGCAGGAAATTCTGGAGATAAGCGAGCAGGAAAGGAGGCGAATCGGACAGGATTTGCACGACGGGTTGGGACAAATGCTGAGTGGAATAAGCCTGATAAGTCAGAGTCTGGCCAGAAAGTTAAAAGCGAACGCATTGCCCGGTGCCGACGAAGTGCAGGAAATTTCTGATTTAATCCAGGAATCCGATCAATATGCCAGAAACCTGGCTCGCGGGCTGGTGCCTTTAGAACTGGAATTGAACGGTATTACTTCGGCCCTTGAAAAATTATCATCCAATGTGGAACGATTATTTGGAATCAGATGTCATTTTGAAGAGAATGGGCATATTCATTTGAGAGACGACGTGATAGCTCTTCATTTATATCGCATAGCGCAAGAAGCCATCAGTAATGCTGTCAAGCATGGCAGAGCAAATGACGTGCGAATAATAATTTCAGAAGACGAGAATAATATAACGTTGCACATAAAAGATAATGGTTTGGGTATAAGGAAAATAAAAGAGAAAAATACGGGCATGGGTATGAGGATTATGAAATATCGTGCCCGGGTGATTAATGGTACGCTGGATATTATAAGTGATCCCGAAAATGCCACAGAGGTTATTTGTTCAGTACCCGTTGCATTGGGTACATCGGCTGAGTAGAATCCAAAACCAGTCAGTTAACAAGAGAGCAAAATATGAAAAAACAGATTCTAATTGTGGATGATCATCCGTTGATGAGAAAGGGACTTGCAATGATCATCAGTGCTGAGCCGGATTTGTCCGTTTGCAGTCAGGCCTCGAAAGCCGAAGAAGCATTGGAAGCGATGGAAAAGCTAAAACCCGACATGGCCGTTATCGATGTATCTCTTCCGGGGATGAGCGGACTGGAACTAACCAAACATATTCTCGCTATGAAACCGGATATGCTCATTTTAGTGGTTTCTCGACATGATGAAGCTTTGTACGCTGAACGGGCTATTCGTGCCGGGGCGAGGGGTTATATTATGAAAATGGTTGCCGGGGAAGAAATTCTTAAAGCGGTCAGACGAGTATTAAACGGCGGTATTTATGTAAGTGATGAAATAAATGATCGACTGTTGGTAGGCATGGCTTCCGGACACAAACAATTGAATCAGTCTCCTCTTGAAGTGTTGAGTGACCGCGAACTGGAAGTTTTTGAATTGACGGGCCGCGGTATGGGTACCAGAGAAATTGCGGAACGATTATACCTTTCCGTAAAAACCGTCGAATCGTACCGTGCGCGTATTAAAAACAAGCTGAACCTAAGCAATGCAACCGAATTGATGCTTCACGCCGTCCAGTGGGTGGAAGGTGAAAGTAATACCTGAAACGATTGGGAATACAAACCGATGATTTATGGGTAAAACGTAAAGAACGCCATGTAGGATAACATATTACATGGAAGTTATGGCTATGATTACATATCACAACAGTTAAAACTGTCAATGGTTTCGAGTGTATATGCTTTAATTATAGTTACTCAGAATGGATAAAATCAATTTTTTAGAAACTCTGGAAACAAAAGGATTCAAATGTCAGAAATTACACGTTATTCTCCTCTTGCTCCGCTAAAAAGCATACGCCGTGAAATGGATCGTTTCTTTGACGATGTCCTGCCACTCAGGTGGTTCGAAGAAAATGATGACATCATGGAATCGGTATGGGCCCCGCGTGCCGATATGTATGAAACGGAAGAGGAATATACTATCAGTATGGATTTACCAGGGGTTTCCAAGAAAGAACTGACAGTCAATATGCAGGATAATGTTCTTGCGATAAGCGGAGAACGAAAAAAAGCAGAAACAACAAAAGAACAAGGCTATTTCCGGAAAGAACGGATTCATGGCAATTTCTATCGCGCTTTTACATTGCCACAGGCAGTAAAAGAGGACAAAATTGAAGCTACGTTCAAAGATGGCGTATTGACTATTCATGTTCCGAAAGTTGAAAAGACCAAACCGCATAAAATTGAAATCCGATAAAGGAAACAATCTTTTTAATCTCAGAAACGCATTTAATAATCTGGAATCAAAGAAAAGAGAAGGTTGGCGGTTTTTTTTAAGCGATACGATAAAAAGGAGAAAATAAGCAGCATAAAATAATAAAGATCACGAACGAATTCGTTTTAGGCTATCCTGGAGTAAAAACTTGAGTGGCTTTTGCCAATACCCCCAAACCAAGAAATAGCTCCGGGTAGCTTTTTTTTAATCATTTAGTTACAAGGTATAATCATCAGTCGGGTGTGATATTTTTAGGGTAATAAGGAGAAAAAATAAAATGGGTCAGGGGGAATTAAAAGCATAGGTATACTATGAATATCAACAGAGAGACGCATATAAAGTGGTTCGAAAACATTACGGCATCTGATATTCCACTTGTAGGTGGTAAAAATGCTTCATTAGGTGAAATGCACAGTACATTAAATAAACAGGGTGTTAATGTACCATCAGGTTTTGCTACCACGGCAGAAGCTTTTTGGACTTTTCTGACAGTCAACAATCTCAGGGAACAAATCAGTGATTACCTGGAACATTATGAGATGGGTGAAGCCTCATTGGAAGAGACCGGACGGAATATCCGGCGGTTATTTCGAAATGCTACTTTTCCGGCCTATCTGGCCGAATCGATCCGGGAGGCGTATAATGAATTAAGTAAAAAATATGGTGTGACGGAAGCTGACGTGGCTGTCAGAAGCAGTGCAACAGCCGAAGATCTTCCCGAGGCCAGCTTCGCAGGCCAGCAAGAAACCTTTCTGAATGTCGTTGGTGAAGAAGAACTGCTCGATGCCTGCCGTAAATGTTATGCATCATTATATACCGATCGAGCTATCGCATACAGGGAAGAAAAAGGATTTAATCATATGCAGGTGGCACTTTCCATTGGAATTCAGAAAATGGTTCGTTCCGACAAAGCCGGTGCCGGTGTCATGTTCACGATTGATACAGAGAGCGGCTTTCCCGATATCATTTTAATCAATGCCGCCTGGGGACTGGGGGAAAATATCGTAAAAGGGACGGTAAATCCGGATCAATATGCCGTTTTTAAGCCATTATTGAAAAATAAGAACCTAAAGCCCATTGTAGAAAAAAAACTTGGTTCCAAAGATAAAAAAATGGTTTATGCCTCCGGGAGCAGCCGTCTGACTGAAAATATTCACACTCCCATTGTCGAACAACACCAGTTTGTTTTAAGTGATGACGAGATATTGACCCTGTCACGTTGGGCAGTAATCATCGAAGATCACTATAAAAAACCGATGGATATCGAATGGGCAAAAGATGGTGACAGCGGGGAAATGTTCATCGTTCAGGCACGGCCGGAAACCGTTCAGTCTGTCCGTAAAACAGATAGTTTTCAGACTTATAAATTAAAAGCCCACGGACCGGTTTTGGTAACGGGGCTCAGTATCGGCAGTTCTATTGCTTCGGGATCGGTTTTCCATGTGAAAAATGTTGAAGAACTTGAAAAAGTGCCTGAGAATAGTATCATAGTAACCGAGATGACGGAACCGGACTGGGTGCAGGCTATGAGGAAAATTTCAGGCATCATCACCGATTTTGGTGGAAGGACCTGTCATGCTGCCATTGTAAGTCGTGAGCTTGGTATCCCGGCAATAGTGGGAACCGGAGATGCTACACAAATTCTTAGGGAAGGCCAGGAAATCACCCTTTCCTGTGCCGAAGGTGAAACCGGTAATGTCTATGATGGTTTATTGGATTTCGAAGTATCGGATATCAGCCTGCGTGATATTGGAAAGACACGCACGCAAATCATGATGAACCTGGCTACACCCGAGGGCTCCCTCAAATGGTGGCGCCTGCCGGTAGATGGTATCGGCCTGGCACGTATGGAGTTCATTATCAGTAATCATATTCGTATCCATCCAATGGCATTGATACGTTTTGATGAAGTTAAAGACGAAGAAAGCCGTCATGAGATACTGAAACTGACACGCGGTTACGAAGATAAAAAACAATATTTCATAGACCACCTGGCCAGAGGCATAGCTAAAATTGCCTGTTCCCAGTACCCGAATCCGGTCATTGTGCGCATGAGTGATTTTAAAACTAATGAATATGCCGATTTGATTGGCGGAGCTTCATTTGAGCCTAAAGAAGAAAATCCGATGATTGGCTGGCGTGGTGCTTCCCGTTATTACAGTGAAGGTTATAAAGAAGGTTTTGCACTGGAGTGCAAGGCTGTTAAGAAAGCACGACAGGAAATTGGGTTATTGAATATTGTGGTGATGATACCATTCTGCCGGACACCCGAAGAGGCTGACAAAGTGCTTAAGGTGATGTCCGATAACGGACTTAAACGAGGCCGGAACAGCCTTGAGGTTTATGTAATGTGCGAGATTCCGTCTAATGTTATTCTTGCAGAGAAGTTTGCTGCACGATTTGATGGTTTTTCAATCGGTTCAAATGATTTGACGCAGCTTATCTTAGGTGTCGACCGGGATTCGTCCGAATTGGCTTATCTGTTTGAAGAAGATAACGAAGCCGTCACGAGATCGATACGTGATGTCATTAAGAGAGCTCACAAAGTCGGTTGTAAGGTGGGATTTTGCGGGCAGGCGCCCAGCGATAATCCCGATTATGCGAAGTTTCTTGTTGAAGCAGGTATCGATTCTATTTCCTTAAATCCCGACAGTGTTTTGAAAGTCATACATCGCGTTAGTCTTGCCGAAAAGAAAAAGAATTTAGTCGCTAACTGACAGTGCGTTTCATCCGTTAACAGGGGGTGTCGATGAAGACGAGTTCTCCGAATGGCCTATCTGACTTTAAAAACGTCGGAGAGATAATCTCGGTGCGTGGAAGCATCATAGACGGCCGGTTTAGTGAGTCCCTGCCACCTATCTTCAATAAATTAATAACGGGCCAAAATGGCGAAACGGTAATTGAAGTTGTGATTCATCTCGATGATTCAACCGTAAGGGGGATGGCTCTGACCACCACAAGCGGCTTGTACCGGGGGCAAAAGATTTATGATACAGGAGAGACGTTAAAGGCACCGGTTGGACGCAATATACTGGGGCGAATTTTTAATGTCTTTGGAGAATCACTGAACCGTCAGGATGAAATCGGTGAAGTCGTTTACCGTTCCATTCATCAGCCTCGTGTTCCCCTTTCTCAACACACGACCACCAAAGAAATTTTGGTAACCGGAATCAAAGCCATAGATATTTTATCTCCGCTGGAAAAGGGTGGAAAAGCAGGATTATTCGGTGGAGCCGGCGTGGGCAAGACGATCCTTATCATGGAAATGATTCAAAATATGGTCGTTAAACATGAAGGAATCAGCATTTTTTGCGGTATCGGTGAGCGATGCCGGGAGGCGGAAGAATTATATAGTGAAATCCGGCGAGCCGGTGTTTTACCTAATTCCGTTTTAGTTTTCGGGCAGATGAATGAACCCCCGGGTGCCCGTTTTCGTGTCGGTCAGGTTGCTTTGACGATGGCAGAGTTTTTCAGAGATGAAACGCGGCAGGATGTTTTACTTTTGATAGACAATATATTCCGATTTGTTCAGGCCGGTTCTGAAATTTCCGGATTATTAGGAAGAATTACTTCACGTATGGGTTATCAGCCTACACTTGGAACAGAACTGGCGGAACTTGAGGAACGTATATGTAATACCCATTCCGGCTCAATCACGTCCATTCAGGCTGTATATGTTCCCGCTGATGATTTCACAGATCCCGCCGTTACCCATACGTTTTCACATCTTTCGGCCTTCATTGTATTATCCCGTGAGCGTGCCGGACAGGGGTATTACCCGGCCATAGATCTGCTGAAATCAAATTCTAAAATGCTTTCTCCCCTGGTTGTCGGTTCACGGCATTACCAGGTTGCCCGGTCGGTTCGTGAAACATTGTCGGGTTATGAAGAACTCAAAGATATTATTGCGATGCTCGGAATGGAGGAGCTCTCGAAAGAAGATCGCAAGATAGTGAACAGGGCCCGTCGTCTGGAACGGTTTTTTACACAGCCATTTGTCGTAACGGAACAGTTTACGGGTATGAAAGGGAAAATTGTGGATTTGGAAGAGGCTCTGAATGGATGCGAGCGCATCCTGAATGATGAATTTCTTGATTACAGCGAGCAGTCGTTATACATGATTGGCAACATTGATGAAGCGGTAAAGGCCTGATATGGTAGAAATGATTCTGAAAATATTGCTTCCTCAAAAAATTCTGTTACAAACGGTAACGTCGAAAATTATTGCAGAAGCGCAGAATGGCTCATTCACGTTATTGCCGCGTCATATTGATTTTTTAGCGGCTCTTGTTCCGGGAATATTGATCTATGAGAAAAATAACGAGGAGCATTTCATGGCTGTTGACCGGGGCATATTGGTAAAGCATGGTTATGAGGTGCTGATTTCTGTTCAAGATGCGGTGGAAGGTCCCAATCTCGGGACTTTGGAGCAAATGGTGCGGGAACAATTCGAAACAATGGATGAGCGTGAGAAAAGCACCCAATCCGTGATGAGCAGGCTGGAAGTTGATTTCATCAGACATTTTATAGAAATGCAGGAGAAGAAAGTATGAATACCGAATCAACATCAGGCGATGAGATGCCCGGTAAAGGTGAACTGGCAGACAAGATTGCTGAAAAAGAGAACCGGAAACTGAAGGCACGGCGTTTTAAAGATAAAGGCCTGTTGTATGGACTTGGAATGTTTGGCCTTGTCGGCTGGTCGGTAAGCATCCCGGCCGTTATATGCCTGGGAATAGGCATTTGGCTGGATTCCAGGTATCAGAGCCGTTTCTCATGGACACTGATGATGTTGGTTTTAGGGATCTTTTTAGGTTGCTGGAACGCCTGGTACTGGGTCAGTAAAGAGAGCAGGGAATCCTGATATGGAATACCGTTTTTCACTATATATCCTGTTAACAGGAACCACTGCTTTTCCGGGTCCGCGGATTCTTCGCCCCTTACTCAAAAAGAGAATGATAACTCAGGTAAAACCAAAAGGATGATGTTTATGATGAACTTAATATATCCTTTCATAGCAGGCCTTATCCTCGGAGTTTTTTACTTCGGCGGATTATGGTTCACCGTCCAGCGACTTCCTTATACGGATAATCCGGCATTATGGGCTCTTGTCAGTTTTGGATTCCGGCTTATGGTTGTACTCATTGGTTTTTACATAATCATGGGCAGCCATTGGGAAAATGCTGTTGCGGCCCTGGTTGGTTTTATTTTGGCCAGAGTCGTTTCCATAAAGAGAATAAGTATCGGGAAGAAAAACACGAATGAAAAAATGATGCATCATGGAAATTAGTCCTGATAATATTATTTATTGGCAATGGGGCACCATTCAATTCAGTGCCACATTGGTATTTTCGTGGGGGGTCATGCTTTTCCTGGTGGTTTGCTCCTGGTTGATAACCCGTAACCTGAAACCCGGGTTGAAGTTCTCTCGCTGGCAAAATGCTGTTGAATCAATTATAACGGTGATTCAGGAGCAGATCATGGAGGCAAGCCGGCAGGAACCCGGGAAATACCTGCCATTCATTGCTACGCTCTTTTTATTCATTGTTACATCGAATATTTTTTCGATGATACCCGGGTTTCGTCCGCCAACGGCATCATTGTCGACTACGGCAGCACTGGCCTTTTGCGTGTTTGTTGCCGTTCCTGTTTTCGGGATATCGAGTTACGGGGCGAAAAGTTATTTCCGAAGATATATTCAACCGACACCCTTTATGCTGCCATTTAACATCATCGGGGAATTTTCGCGTACGGTAGCTTTGGCCATTCGCTTATTTGGAAACATTATGAGCGGAAGCCTCGCCGTTACCATAATCATCAGCATCACACCTTTATTTTTTCCCATCATCATGCAGGTATTAGGCCTTTTGATAGGAATAATACAGGCTTATGTATTTGCAATTTTGGCTCTTGTCTACATTGCATCCGCTACAAAAGCACAAGAAAAGGAGACGGTAGAGCCGGAGAATCGAGGCACAGAAATTAAAGTCTAAACAATCAGGAGAGTAAGAATGGACACTATCAGTATTATAGGTATGGTATCAATTTTCACTGCCGGAATAACCATGGCTATCGGGGCGACGGCACCGGCTTTGGGGGAAGGAAAAGCATTGGCACAGGCACTTAGTTCCATTGCACAACAGCCGGATGAATCGGGAACCATCACGCGGACACTGTTTGTAGGGTTGGCTATGGTTGAGTCGACAGCTATCTATTGTTTCGTGATAGCACTGATTCTCATTTTCGCAAACCCGTTCTGGGATTTTGTCATTCAACAGGCAGGGAAATAATTGTGAAAATAGATTGGTTCATATTCTGGGCGCAAATTGCCAATTTCCTCATTCTATTAATCTTGTTGCGCAAATTTCTTTATAAACCCGTTGTCCGAATCATGGTAAAACGGGAAGAAGACATTGCGAAAAATATTAAAGAAGCAGAGGCTATCAAGCTTGAAGCCGAGAAAGAAGCTGAGAGTTATCGTGCCAGGAATGAAGAATTTGAAAATAATCGCATTGAGATGATGAGAGTGGCACAGGAAGAAGGTGAAAATAAGAAAAAATCATTGATAGATAATGCGAGGACTGACGTGGAACACCAAAAAAGCCGCTGGCTGGAAACCGTTGAACGGGAGCATGAGGTTTTCCTTCAGGAACTGAAGAGAAGAACCAGCCGGCAGGTTATGGAGATCGCCCGAAAGATCATCGTTGATTTAACGGATAAAGAATTGCAGGGACAGACAGTAAAAACGTTTATTCTGCAATTAAAATTGATGAGCCAGGATGAAAAAGAAGAGTTTAGAAAAGCGATGGGACATTCGGATGGGGAAAAGAAAATCATAATAAACAGTGCGTTTTCGCTGAATGAACATGAACGCGATGAAATTAATAATGCTATTCAAAAATATTTTAGTGAGTCGATCAAACCGGTCTATCAAACCGTACCTGAACTGGTTCTGGGTATTGAGATGAGAACAAGTGGTTGGAAATACTCATGGAGTGTTGAGCATTATCTTCAAAATCTCGATGAGGAAATAAACCGGATGATTGAATTAAAGAGAAAATCGGGAAAAAACGTCTCGGGTACTGAGAAATAAACAGGACTTAATGAATGCACGAAGGAAAATGGATATATGAAGATTTTTTGGATGAGACATTCCAAAATATAAGTGACGGTCTGGAAAAACAGCAAACCGGCATTCGATCGGAAGAGATAGGTATTGTTAAGTCGGTTGGGGGGGAAGTGGCTGTAGTTGAAGGATTACATGATGTGAAATCAGAAGAGTTGTTGCGATTTAAAGATAATGTGATGGGGATGGTTTTTAACCTGGATCCGGATGAAATCGGGGTCATTCTGCTGGATGAGAGTAAGAGAATTGAGGCAGGACAACAGGTTTGGAGAACCGGACGGGTTTTAGATATTCCGGTAGGTGATGCGCTTTTAGGGCGGGTGATTGACGCTCTCGGACGGCCATTAGATGACCGAGGTTCAATTCCTTCTGATCTGAGATATCCTATTGAACGAAGTGCGCCTTCCATTTTGGATCGGGCGCCGGTGCGTGTTCCATTGCAAACAGGTATTAAAGCTATCGATGCCCTGGTTCCTGTCGGACGTGGGCAAAGAGAGTTGATTCTTGGTGACCGGCAAACCGGTAAAACGGCAATAGCTATCGATACTTTTATTAATCAGCGGGATAAAGATGTAATCTGCATTTATTGCGCCATCGGCAAACAGAAAGCGGATGTTGCAAAAGTAGTTGCCGATTTACGGAAATATAATGCGATGTCGTACAGTATCGTGGTTGCAGCCAGCGGTGAGGTTCCGCCCGGACAAAAGTTTGTTGCACCGTATGCCGCTACTTCTATCGCCGAATATTTCATGGAACAGGGACGAGATGTTCTGATTGTTTATGATGATTTAACCTGGCACGCACGTTCCTATCGTGAACTCTCTTTGCTGCTTCGGCGTCCGCCAGGCCGGGAGGCTTATCCTGGTGATGTTTTTTATATCCATGCACGGTTGTTGGAACGTTCGACCCATCTGAAAGAAAATTTAGGCGGTGGTTCGATTACGGCGATGCCCATCGTCGAGACGCAGCAACAAAACCTGGCAGCTTTCATTCCTACGAATTTAATTTCTATAACCGACGGACAAATTTACCTGTCGCCCGAATTGTTTCAGAAAGATATCATGCCGGCGGTTGATATTGGTAAGTCGGTTTCCCGTGTTGGTGGAAATGCCCAATTGCCGGCTTATCGTTCTGTCTCTGGAAAATTGCGATTGTCGTATACTCAGTTCCAGGAGCTGGAGTCCTTTGCAAGATTTAGTACGCGCCTGGACGAAGAAACACGTCATTTAATAAACCGGGGAAGGCGCGTTCGCGAAGTGTTAAAACAAATTCAATACCGGCCAATGTCGGTCGCAGAACAAATCATCATTCTGTTGACGGTAACCAATGGTTTGTTTGATGAATTGGAAATCAGGAAAACAGCAGAAATTGAGACCACTATTCGGGTAACCGTAAGGAAAGAGTTGCAAAACGTGTTCGATCAGTTAAATAAGGGAGCAAATTTGTCGGACGAAGAACTAAAACAACTCCTGGATAAAGTCAAAAAAACGATCAAATCATTTCAAGCCGGGACATAATATGCAAATCGTTGAACTGCTCAAAAAGAAAATACAGACTGCAGGAGATTTGCAGTCTATAGTCAGGACCATGAAGGTGTTGGCGGCCGTAGGCATTCGTCAATTTGAGCAGGCCGTCATTTCCCTGGGAGAATATCATCAAACATTGGAATACGGTTTTCAGATCTTGCTCAGAAACAGCCCGGAATTTGTTGATCAAAAAATGAAGAAAGAACAAGGTGACGCCGGCATAATCATTTTTGGGTCTGGCCAGGGGCTGTGTGGCCGTTTTAACGACCAGATTTTAGCATTCACCAGGGAACATGTTGATGTAATAAAGGAACAGAACAGGCATATCCTCGCTGTAGGAAATTATATGGCCGGGAATTTGGAAGAAACGGACTGGCACATCAATGGTGTTGTTCCCGTTCCGGGATCGCTGTCCGGTATTCAGTCGATAGTGAGTGGTTTACTGATGGAAATTGAAATCTGGCGAACCGAACAAAAAGTGGATTCCATATATCTGTTTTATAATAAAATGGCATCCGGAACCGGGTATGAACAACATCGTCAGCAGCTTTTTCCGCTCGATGTTAACTGGCTCGATTCTTTGCGAAAAAAAAGCTGGCATACCAATCGCTTGCCTTATTATACGATGGATTGGGATAGCCTGTTCAAAAACCTGGTTCGACAGTATATTTTTGTATCGCTATATCGTGCCGTGGCGGAATCCCTGGCTGCGGAAAATGCCAGCCGGTTTAACTCTATGCAGGCTGCCGAAAAGAAAATCAATGAGCATTTAGACACGATGAACGTCAAATTGAGAAATTTGCGACAGACAATGATTACAGATGAATTACTGGATATCATGTCCGGTTACGAAGTGGCTATGTCGGGATAATATGAAAAATTAATACCTTCTTAAGATCATTTGAATCAATAATTTCAAATTGTTATTCTATTACTAACGAACTCATTACTACTTGTCTGTGTTGTAGTTACAGCGCAACTTGAGCGGTTGAACTATAGGGTTAAACAAAAAAATGAATGTATGAAACCTAAAGATGCAGCCGAAAAGTTATTACGATTAGCTGAAATAAAGATAGACGGGGAACAACCTTGGGATATACAGGTTCATAATCCTGATCTCTACCGAAAGGTGATGGCCGGCGGGTCGATGGCATTGGGTGAAACGTATGTGGCTGGATGGTGGGACTGTGAAGCTCTGGACAAATTCTTTTATCGTATTCTCAGAAATGATCTGCAGTCGAAAATAAAAGTCGGTTTAGACGTGCTCTGGACACTGGCTTTATCAAAGGTATTTAATATGCAAAGCCGATCCCGGGCTTACAAAGTCGGTGAGCATCATTACGATATGGGTAACGATCTCTTTCAGGCTATGCTTGATAAACGAATGGTTTATAGCTGTGGATACTGGAAAAAAGCCAATAATCTGGATGAGGCCCAGGAAGCAAAACTCGATTTAATCTGCCGGAAGCTGAAGCTGGAACCGGGAATGAAAGTCTTGGATATCGGGTGCGGATGGGCAAGCTTTGCCGGTTATGCCGCTGAAAAATATGGTGTGAATGTAGTCGGGGTTACCGTTTCCAAACGACAACAGGAATTGGGACGGGAACGGGTGAAGAACCTGCCTGTTGAGATTCGTTTCCAGGATTATCGCAATATCAATGAGAAATTTGACCGTGTGGTGTCTATCGGGATGTTCGAGCATGTGGGTTATAAAAATTATCGGACGTATATGAAAGTAGTAAATCGTTGTTTAAAAGACGAGGGATTGACTTTGCTTCATACGATTGGGGGCAATAAATCTTTATTTATGACCGATCCATGGATTCATAAGTATATATTTCCCAATGGAATGATTCCTTCGGCAAAACAAATATCAACGGCGGCAGAAGGACTATTTGTCCTGGAAGACTGGCATAATTTCAGTGTCGATTACGATAAAACACTGATGGCCTGGTACGATAATTTTAAAAAGCACTGGGACAAGCTTAAGTCGCATTATGATGATACTTTTTATCGGATGTGGGAATATTACCTGATGGTGTCGGCCGGTGCTTTTCGGGCGCGGGAAAATCAGCTGTGGCAGATTGTCTTTTCTAAAAAAGGAGTTAAAGGCGGTTATGTAAGCGTCCGGTAAGCTCTCTCGTTAATCAGCCTCCCTTTCGATGTCGCAGCAATGGGAACTGATTAATGATTCTTCAATTTCCTTACTATAATCGGATTCCAGGATGGCACCGGTTACCTGGTTCGGACGAAATGTCGTACATCCTTTAAGCCCCATTTCATACGCTTCATCATAAAGATTTTGAAAATCACCAAACGGATAATTTGCAGGAACATTAATCGTCTTTGAAATGGCATTATCGACATAAGGCTGAAGAGCTGCCTGCATTTTCAAATGATCGATAGGAGCAATATGCCGGGCATCCACAAAATATTCAGGCATCTGGTTTATGGTCACTTTTCTTCTCAGCCATTCATTATAGGCAAAATCGGTTAATGGATAAATCTTATAGCTTCCGTCCGATTCCAGGACTTTTCGTTTATGTTTGAAATCAAAAACCGGTTCAATACCGCTGGAAACGTTATTTGCCAGCAAGCTGATAGTCCCGGTTGGGGCGATAGATAGTAAATGACTGTTTCGAATGCCATTCTGTTCAATTTCACTGATAATCTCTTCGGGAAGAGATTTTATAAATTCACTTTCGAGATATCGTTCTTTTTCAAAGTTCGGAAAGGATCCTTTTTCACGGGCAAGATTAACCGAAACTTGATAAGCGGTATATCGGATACCTTTCATGATTTGAGCTGCCATATTTCTGGCTTCCTGTTTCCCGTAATGCAGGCCGAGCATAATTAACGCATCTGCCAGGCCCGTGATTCCCAAGCCTATCCTGTCGGTTTCCCCTCGCTGCATCAGCCTGGTTTTGAAGTGGAAAATTCGAGATATCTATCACGTTATCGAGCAGTCTTACAGCAATGTCTACTGTTTCGCGTATACCTTTTAAGTCGATGTGAGCGTTTTGGGTAAAAGGGTCATTGATAAAACGTACCAGATTTACAGAACCGAGATTGCAGGCACTATAAGGAGGCAATGGGATCTCACCGCAAGGGTTGGTTGCAGTAATCTGTTCCAAATAGGATAAATTATTCATCTGGTTGATGCGATCGACAAAAAGCACTCCGGGCTCAGCAAAATCATAATTTGAACGCAGGATGGTTTCCCATATATCTTTAGCGCGTACAGTCTTAACTATCTGACACGGAACAGGTTTGTCTGTTCCTGTCCATTTTTGCATAGTGATATGGTTGCTTCCCCCATTGGATTGTCCCATCTCTTCCATTTCCGTTGCAGGAAAAACGAGGTTCCAGCTGTCATCGAGCCGGACTGCTTTCATAAAATCATCGGTAATCTGCACGGACAAATTAAAATTTCTCAATTCGTTTTTATCATTTTTCGCAGTAACAAACTCGAGGATATCAGGATGGTCGCAGCGCAACGTGGCCATCATCGCACCGCGTCTTACGCCAGTAGACAACATCGTGGCGCACATACTGTCCCATATCCGCATAAATGAAACAGGCCCGGAGGCAATCGTACCGGAAGTCCGGGCTTTTGTACCTTTAGGGCGAATAGTTGAAAAATCATACCCGACTCCGCCCCCCTGCTGCATGGTCAGGGCGCCTTCTTTCAGGCTGTCAAAAATTCCGTCAATGGAATCTTCAATGAGTCCCATTACAAAACAATTAAAAAGTGTGACCTTGTGAATGGTTCCGGCTCCGGCCTGTATGCGTCCGCCGGGAAGAAACTTAAAATCCTTGAGGATGTCGAAAAATCTTTTTGACCAAAGGGATCGATTATTTTCAGATTCCGGTTGGGATGCGGCATCTGCAATTCTCAGCCAGGTATCTTCTATCGTTTGATCCTGAAGTTGCTGGCCGGTTCGGTATCGATATTTGGTATTCCAGATGTGCCGGGATATTTCGTTTAAGCAGTGATCGCTGTACATGAAATTCTCTTATGATGTAAGTAGTGTTGATTGGAGATTTATAACAGAAGTGATCTCCCTATTTGTTAAAGTCTCTCTTGTTTAAATTACATGATTGAAAAGCATATATATATGATTATAATAAATATATAATGAAATCAACAAGTAAATTTGATATCAGGAAATCATGTAATGCATTATCTCACAGGATGGACAGGGGATTCCTTATTTCAGACGAAAGTCATTGTTTATATTTATAAGAATAAGATTCGTTATTCCGAGAAAAATGCATTTTAGAACTTCGGGAGTCGATCAAGATGAATGAGATTTACGAAGGAGGTAAGGTTATGTCTTTATCAGGCCTGCAGGTTTTCGATACTACGATTCAAGAGACCAATACCTGGTTACATCAGATATCAAACGAGATGGGCGATCCCCGCAGACAAATAGCTTATCATGCGTTACGAGGTGTTTTGTTTGCATTGCGTGATCGTTTGACGATCGATGAAGTATTTGATTTATCGGCACAAATGCCCATGCTGATCAGGGGGATATTTTTCGAAGGATATCGTCCCGCCGGAAAACCGTTAAAATATCATAAAGATGAGTTTCTGCATCGAATAAACCAGGAACTTCAAACCGGCGGACCGGTAAATACTGAAACAGCCGTAAAAGCCGTATTAAAAGTGATGGATTCTCATATCAGTCAGGGAGAAATGGACGACATCCGGAATAAGATGTCACATGATTTACGATTGCTGTTGGAGTCGGATCTCCACTAAACCGGCTTGGTTTAATTACTAAAAGTTTTACCGTCTGTAATTCCGGTCACGAGGATATTTATGGATGAATAATAATATACAGACCAAATATTCCCGCCAATAATTCAAAAAATAATGGCAACGGAAAGCTCAATTCTTTATAACCCGGAACTACTTGCCGAAGAAGCTCGGCAATTGTCTTTAAATGCAAAAATTAGCCATACTACAAGGCCATTTAGGTTGTTGAAACCCATATTGTCTCAGTCACGGGATGTATTAACCAATGCATATCGACAATTGGCTACCGCAGCTCAGAAAGATGAGGAAATAACTTCGGCCGGAGAATGGATTATCGACAATTTTTACATCATGCAAGAGCAGTTTCAGACGATTAGTGAGGATTTGCCATTCGAATATTACATAAAGCTGCCAAGAATAAAAGACGGTGTATATAAAGGCATGCCAAGAGTTTATCAAATTATTAATGAACTGTCTAATTATACGGATAATATTCTTGAGGTACAGAATATTGATCATTTTGTGAAATCGTACCAGGAAGCTGAACTTCTGTCGTTAGGGGAGTTGTGGGCTATCCCTATTATGATTCGAATGGTCATGATACGAAAACTGGAAGAACGTGCGGTTCAAATCATAAAAAACAGAAAAATCAGGGAAGATGCCCGCAATTGGGTAAAAAAGATACTTGATAATAAAGAAGATGACCCGGCATTAGGTATACGATTATTGGTAGAAATGACGGAAAAGTATCAACCTCTGACATCTGTTTTCTTAGTTATGGTGGCGAATCAATTACAAGCCGCCGGTTCGCTTATGGATTTAGAACGAGCCTGGATTGATAGTCAGTTTCGAAACTGGCATACAACACTGGAAGAAGAAGTTCGGCATGAAGCTCAAAGGCAGACTTGGTTACAGGTTAGTGTGCGCAATGCGGTGATGACATTGCGAAAAGCCATTGAAACTGATTGGTCGGAATTTGTTGAGAATCGTTCAATAGTTGAACAGATATTACGTTTGGATCCGGCTGGTGTATATCCGCAAATGGATTTTAAAACGAGGGACTTGTATCGAAAGCGGATTGAACAACTCAGCGGGCATAGTCAATATTCGGAATTTGAGGTAGCTGAGAAGCTTCTTTTAGTTACCGAAGAATCGATGTCGGAAACAAATAAGAATAACAAACTGACCAGTCACGTCGGTTATTTCCTGATTGATGACGGGAAAGAACAGTTCAATAAAATTCTTAGGTATCAAAAACCATTCGGTGAGTGGTTTCGTGATTTTTCGTATCGCAACACTTGGATGTACATGGCCACAATTTTTGTAATGACATCTGTTCTTATCACTTTTGCCATATTATTTACTTATTGGGTGGGAGCAAATACATCACACATTGTTATTGTGTCCATTACATCGGTATTGCCGGCTTTTGAGTTGTCCATTGTCTTTTTGAACTGGCTGCTGACCTTACTTCTTCCACCACGTTTTCTGCCGCGGATGAATTTTGAAAAAGGGATACCCGATGAATACCGTACTTTAGTCGTTGTTCCGACCCTGGCATCTTCGGCTGAAGATGTCAGGGATCAAATTGAAATGCTGGAAGTGCGATTCATCGCTAATTCCGATCCTTCACTTCGCTACGCCCTTTTGATGGATTTAATGGCTGCCCCGGAAAAAGTAATGCCAGGGGATGCCTCTATAATTAATGAGGCGATCCTCAATATTCGATCGCTTAACCGGAAGTATCATGATGAATGGGGAGATCGATTCTTTTTGCTTCACAGAGAGCGGCTATGGAATCCGGGAGAACATAAATGGATGGCCTGGGAACGGAAACGTGGTAAACTGGAAGAATTAAATCGATTATTGCGCGATCCCGGTAGTTATACGACCTATGTAACTACTGAGGGAGATTTTTTTAATGTGACGAAAGATAATGCGATCCGTTTTGTAATCACATTAGATGCCGATACGAAATTACCACCCGGAAGTGCACGTGAGTTAGTCAGTACGGCAGCACATTTATTGAATCAACCCCATTACGATCCGGAGAAGGAGAAAGTGGTGAGAGGCTATGCGATCATTCAACCACGGATTTCTATCTCTCCTGAAACGGCCGGAAATACTAATTTCTCGCAAGTATTTTCGGGTAACGTCGGTTTAGATCCATACACCACGGCTGTTTCGGATATTTACCAGGATTTGTTTGGAGAAGGTATTTATACTGGAAAAGGCTTGTATGTAGTTGATGAATTCAAAGCATGTCTTGATCATACGTTTCCGGAGGATACGATTTTATCCCATGATCTGATTGAAAGTAATTATGCGCGAGCGGCACTCGTTACCGGGATTGAACTTTTTGACGACTATCCTTCAAGCTATATGTCATTTTCAAGGAGATTGCACCGTTGGGTGCGGGGCGACTGGCAGATTTTATACTGGTTACTTCCGAAAGTTCCATCACCGCAGGGCTGGGTAAAAAATCCGATTTCAGCTTTAGGCAAATGGAAGATCCTGGATAATATGAGACGTTCAATCACGCCGCCGGCCCTGTTGTTATTCCTGTTGTTCGGATGGACGTATTACCCGGGCCCACCTTTGTTTTGGACTCTGCTTACAATTGTAATTTTGGCATTTCCGATATATTCAAATTTTTCACTGGCTGTTTTTTTAAGGCCCCGAAGAGTCGCATGGCAGCTTTATTTCCAAAAATTAATCGGGGACTTGCAAACCAACACTATGCAGGTGGCATTGGCGGTTATCATGTTGGGAGACCGGGCATTCGTAAAAATAGATGCTATATCACGGACATTATGGCGAATGTTTGTTAGTAAGGAACATTTATTGGAATGGACGCCCGCGGTGCATATCGAGAGAAGAAAAGACAATGAATTAATAAACAATGTGAGAATGATGAAAGGCTCTATTATTTGGGGCATCGTTTCCATCGCTCTGACAGCGTATTTTAAACCTGTCGATCTGCTTTTCGCCATTCCTCTTGGCGGATGCTGGATTATTGCTCCGTGGGTGGCCTGGATCGTGAGTCTTCCAAGAAAAAAGAAAAAGATTGTCCTTTCTGAAGATGAGAAACTTTTACTTCGGGTATATTCAAGAAGAACATGGATGTTTTTTGAGAAATGCGTTGGTCCGCAGTGTTCCTGGCTGCCACCCGATAACATCCAGGAAGAACCACCGGCAGAACCAGCGAAAAGGACCTCGCCAACAAATATCGGGATGGCATTGAGTTCCGCTCAGGTTGCTTATGAATTTGGGTATATAACCCGGAGTATGTTCATGCACAGTGTTGGTGAATGTTTGGGTTCCATGCGTTTATTGGAACGATACAAAGGACATTTTTATAACTGGTACAACACAACGATCGGGGCTGTTCTGTCGCCGAAATATATTTCAACTGTCGATTCAGGTAATTTAGCATGCAGTTTAATTGCCCTGAAACAGTCTTTTTTGGAAGTACCTGATTCGAAATGGCCGAACCCTGCTTTCTTTGACGGTTTGAAGGATACTATTCGGGTTTTGAAAGAGACGTTGGAGATGTTTCAGGATAAACCGGGAGTTGTAGCAAAAACGGAAGAAATCGAGAACCTTATCAAACAGTTTGAATCGAAAATGCCTGAAGATTATTCTGAAAAATTAGAAGATCTGAAAAGAGTGCTTGACGATTTACATCCGGTAGCGGAAGAAATAAGTAATGTGTCTTTTGGAGAAGCACGGATTGATTTGGGTGATATCATACTGGAAGAAACCGAGCATTGGCTAAATCAACTTTTGGTACAGATTGAGACTCAGTATGAAGAAATCAGCTTTTTATTTCCGTTCATAGAAACACAATCTGATGAATATAAATCCATTTGTAACACACAGTCCATTCGGTCATTCCATGGTGAATTAATGCGGTTGAATAAAAATCCCAAGAACATGCAGGAAGAACTATCAGCGGCATTAAAAAAGGTTTCCGGATGGCTGGAATCGTCTGAACGCATTGCGGATTGGTGCCAGGAGATGGTGATGGAAATGGATTTCTCATTTTTGTATGTCCGGGACAGAAACCTGTTTAGTATAGGTTTTAATGTCGATAAAATGGAACTGGATGACTCTACATACGACCTGTTTGCAAGTGAAGCACGTCTGGCGTCATTCATTGCCATAGCTAAGGGAGATGTACCTCCAAAACATTGGTTTCAACTGAACAGGCGATTAACCGAGATCAATAAAAATGAGATATTGTTGTCCTGGGGCGGGACGATGTTCGAATATCTCATGCCATTATTGTTTATGAGGAGATACGATAATACGCTGCTTAGCGAAACATACGATAATGTTGTTTTATGGCAACGCAATTATGCAGAACGGCGCAAACGTCCGTGGGGGATCTCAGAAAGTGCTTATTACATTATGAACCTGGATTTTGATTACCAGTATCGGGCATTTGGTGTGCCCGGACTCGGATTGCGGCGGGGTCTTGCAGAGGAGTACGTGGTGGCTCCGTATGCCACCATGTTGTCCCTGATGGTCGATCCTCATAATGCAATGAAAAACCTTGAGAAGATTCGCGAAGCCGGTGGTTATGGCCCTATCGGTTTTTATGAAGCTATCGATTATACCAAAGATCGACTGACGCCTGATCAGGAAAAGGGTATTGCAAAAACATATATGGCTCACCATCAGGGTATGAGCATGGTTTCTATCTATAACGTATTGACAAATAACGGGATGCAGCAGCGTTTTCACAATGATCCTTTAATAAAATCGTGTGAATTATTATTGCAGGAAAGGATCCCCAAAGGCATACCGATTACGGAACCCAATCCTATAGAAATTGAGCTGGAACCAAGCGAACAACACACGGTACACTATGCTGTGGAATATATAAATAAAGAACGCTTGTTTGAAGATGTTCCACGAGTGCATCTGTTATCTAATGGCCGCTATTCCACGATGATCACCAATGCGGGTACCGGCTATTCCAACTTTTATGGCTATCGATTGACGCGATGGCATGCTGACAGGACACAAGATTCAGACGGATTTCAAATTTATGTCAGAGATCTGGAAGACAATAAGTTTTGGACGATGGGATATCAGGTGGCTGGTAAAAATCCGGATCGGTATGAAGCCTGGTTCCATACCGATAAAGTGCAAATGGCACGGGTCGACCAATGGATTGAAACATTTATGGAAGTCTGTGTCTCTCCTGAGGATGATATCGAGCTACGAAAATGTACCCTGACAAACTATGCCGATCGACCGAGGACCCTGGAAATAACCAGTTTTATGGAATTGGTTCTCAATGATCCTATGGCGGATGCTTCACATCCTGCTTTTTCAAAGTTATTTATCCAGACCGACTATTTGCCGGAATATCATGCCCTGCTGGCAAAAAGAAGGCCACGTGGTGTAAATGATGATGACATCTGGCTGGTTCACACATTGGCAAGCCACGATTTGGAATACTTGTCTTTACCTCTGCAGTTTGAAACCGCAAGGGATAAATTCATTGGGAGAGGACGAACAAAAGCAGATCCCTATTCGATGGATAAAGGAGTTCGACTGAGTGGTTCGATCGGAAATGTACTGGATCCTGTATTCAGTCTCAGAAGACAGGTCGAGTTACAGCCGGGCGAGAAAATTCAGATAACATTCGGTTTGGGTGTAGCCCATAGCCGGGAAGAAGCAGAACGATTGGCAGACCGGTACGATAATCCTTATTCGGTTGACCGGGCTTTCGAATTATCAAAAGTCTTTGGTTTGATGGAACTCGAGAATGTCGATTTATCGGGCGAACGGGCACTCTATTTTCAAAACATGGCTGGTTCGATACTCTATGGAAATCAGGAATTACGCGCACCGGAAGGAATAATAACTAAAAACAGGAAGAAACAATCTGGTCTGTGGGCTTACGGTATCTCGGGTGACTATCCGGTCCTGTTGTTTTCCATCAGGAAGTTCGAAGAAATTAAATCGGTAAAAGAGCTGCTTAAAGCTCATGCTTATTGGCGAATAAAAGGCCTGGAAATAGATTTGGTCATAATGAATGAATATGCGCCGTCGTACATAGATGAGATGCAAGAAGCCATTATGGAAGCGATACAATCTTCTTCGGGCCGTAACCTTTTGAATAAACGGGGTGGAATTTTTGTTTTGCGTATGAAAGACATGTCTGAAGAGGACGTCGTTCTGATTCAAACAGTAGCCAAAGTTGTTATCAATAATAAGTTGCCCGGACTCGATAAAAGCCACGTTGATCTTGATCAGATGATTTCCCGGGAGATCTTTGCCGAAAGAAAAAATTATCTGCCTGTGAGTCCGATTCCAATCGATAAAAAAAGCAGAAAAAATGGTTCTCATCATCCGGAAAAAGAACAACCCGGTAGTGGGAAATTATTTTTCAATGGATTTGGTGGATTTACGGAAGATGGAAAAGAATATGTTATATCTATTCGTCCTGATGAAGAAACGGGCAGGCATATGTTCCCTCCGATGCCATGGATTAATGTTATTGCGAATAAAACGTTCGGATTTATGGCGACAGAGAGTGGTTCCGGAAATACGTGGAACCTAAACAGCAGAGAAAATCGATTGACGACATGGTCGAATGACCCGGTAGAAGATCCCCCGGCTGAAGCATTCTATATTCGTGATGAAAATCAGCAGCTTTATTGGTCGCCGACTCCCAAACCGGTTCCGGATGCAGGTGATTATGAAACGATTCACGGATTTGGATATACTCGTTATCGCCATGAGGGACAAGGAATAAAAAGCGAGTTAACGCAGTTCGTTCCAATAGAAGATCCCATTAAGATTAATCATTTAAGATTAGTAAATACTGATACAAAATCTAAGACTCTGACGCTGTTCTACTACCTGGAATGGGTTCTTGGGGTTTTTCGTGAGCAATCGGCGCATTTTATAACTACGAGGCAGAATATTGAACAGAATATCATTTTGGCTAATAATAGTTATAATAATGAATTTTCAGATTTGGTAGCATTTTGCGGGATGATTTCAGAGCAGGTGTCGACAAGCTCATTTACATGCGATCGCATGGATTTTATAGGGCGAAATGGAAGTATTCAACAACCCGCTGCTTTAAATGTTTCGACACCACTCGAAGGCAAAACGGGTTGTGGGATGGATCCCTGTGCGGCATTTGAAGTTCCATTGGAAATCAAACCAGGTGAAACGATTGATATGTATTTTATTGTGGGCCAGGCTGAAAATGAATCAGCATGTGTGGACTTGGTCAGCAAATACCAGAAACCAGAGGTCTTCGAAACGGAATTCCAGGAAGTCGTAGCCCTCTGGAATAAGAAACTATCGGTGATAAAAGTTGAGAGTCCTTCAACCGGAATGGACGTCATGATGAATGGTTGGCTTATTTACCAGGATTTAAGCTGCCGAATTTGGGCACGATCGGCCTTTTATCAATCCGGTGGTGCTTATGGATACCGGGATCAGTTGCAGGATGTGGCGGCACTGGTCTATTCTGACCCGGAAATCACCCGGAATCAGATTTTATTGCATGCAGCGCATCAGTTTGTAGAAGGAGATGTGTTGCATTGGTGGCATCCTCCGACCGGACGTGGAATACGCTCTCGTTTTTCAGATGATTTATTATGGCTTCCGTATACAACGGCGTATTATATTCAAAAAACGGGGGAGTACTCCATATTAGATGAAGAAACATCATTTTTAAAAGCCCGTTTATTGGAAGAAGGCGAGGATGAAGCGTATCTGTTTCCTGAAGAAACAAAGGAAAAAGGAAGTCTCTATGAGCACTGTTGCAGGGCGATTGAGAAATCACTGACCAATGGTATTCATGATTTACCGCTTATGGGTTCAGGGGACTGGAATGACGGGATGAATCTGGTCGGTAATAAAGGTCAGGGTGAGAGTGTATGGCTCGGATTCTTTCTGTATAAAATTTTGTCTGATTTTATTCCTTTGTGCAAAAAACGCGCTGACAACGAACGTCTCAAAAAATTCAGAACCTATTCAAGGTCGTTGAAGGAAGCATTAAATGAAAATGCATGGGATGGAAACTGGTTTTTACGTGCTTATTACGATGACGGAACGCCCCTTGGTTCTGCAAAGAATGAAGAATGTCGTATCGATGCCATTGCCCAGGCATGGTCGGTTATTTCGGGAGCGGGCAAACCTGATTATATAAGGGAAGCGATGAAATCTGTTGATGAACATCTTGTTTCGGAAACAGATGGAATTATAAGGTTATTAACACCGCCTTTTGATAAATCGAGCAAAAATCCCGGATATATTAAGGGTTATATTCCTGGAGTCAGGGAAAATGGCGGACAATATACACACGCTGCTTTGTGGGTTGTACAAGCAGAGGCGCTGCTTCAAAAAGGTACAAGAGCTGTCTCATTAATGGAAATGTTATGCCCGGTTAATCATGCACGAACATTCGATGAGGTGCAAACTTTTAAAGTGGAGCCGTATTCCGTTCCGGCAGACATCTATGGAGTGAGTCCACATATCGGGCGTGGCGGGTGGACCTGGTATACCGGCTCTGCCGGCTGGATGTATAGAATATTCCTGGAATCGATATTGGGATTCACGATTGATAAAGGACGGAATCTGGTTATAAAGCCATGCATTTCAAAAGAATGGAATCAATATGAAATAAAATATATGCCACCGGATCTCGATACATCATTCGATATTATCATTCAAAATCCGGATCATGTAGAAACAGGAATACAGTCGGCTTCTGTAGACGAAAAACCTGCAAAAATAGTTCAGGGCCGTGTTAAAATTCCGTTGAAAGATGATGGCGGAAAACATGTGATATTAATCATCATGGGCAACAACAATAAAAAGGAAGATTCCACGGTCGATACTGAGGCTAATAGTAAAAATTGATAATCCTTTATATAGCTGATAATATAGAATATAAATACTTGTTTATACAGTATAAACCGTAGGGGTTTTCCCCGCAATACAACCCGGTTATTCCCGCCCGATCTGTATTGAAATATCGTACGTTTTTTCACCTGATCAGACGTTATAATAATGCATAAGATGGCATAATAATGTGTAATCCCCAACCTTTGTAGACAAGATGGATTATCGTGAATTAGATATAAAAAAAGGCGTTATCAACAGTGAACATGGACACAAAGTGAGGGTCCTTGTAATTGACAGAGATGTTCTTGTACGGCAATTAATTGCAAAAATAATACGCAATCATCCCTCCTTTAATATTGTTGGTTCCTGTTCCATGATCGAATCGACTGTTGAGATGATACGACAACTGGAACCGGATGTCGTACTCATAGATATAACCAGTCTGCGCGAAAACGGGGTGTCTGAGTTTTTGAAGATTCGAAAAACTTATCCATTGCTGCCGGTCATTTTATTGAGCCACCGTACCGGAAGTGATGCTATTGATGTTATGAGAGGCCTGGAAATGGGAGCTTTCGATTACATCACCAAACCGGAAAGTATCGGAATGTTGCTTTCAGCCGGGAATCATTTCAGGAAACGGGTGATTCCTACCATTCGCGCGGCTGTTTATGGCAGAAAACTGCATAAGGAATTCTCTGAAAAACTGGATGATCTTATCTCAGCAAAAAAATCGAAAGTAGAAGAATTGCCACAATCATCAACTACACCTACAAAAGCAATTGTGATTGGCGGATGCACTGGTGCCCCGGCTGCAATTTATTCCATTCTTTCTGAAATACCTGCCGATTTTCCTGTTCCTATAGTCATTGCACAGCATATGCCCAAAGTTTATACGAAAATATTTGCCGAGGAACTGGAACGTAAAACCAATTTAAAAGTAATGGAAGGGTATAATGGTGCTCCGATGGAACCGGGCCAGGTATGGATAGCGCCCGGAGGGTATCATGTCATGGTTCGCAGGGATAACAATCATTCGACATTAAATGTGCACCGGGGCCCGCGAGAA
Source organism: uncultured bacterium (assembly GCA_963783355.1). Classification (GTDB taxonomy): domain Bacteria; phylum Bacteroidota; class Rhodothermia; order Balneolales; family DATFMH01; genus CAWANF01. The sequence goes on along the minus strand of CAWANF010000007.1, from coordinate 73,198 downwards.
AATACGTGCCGGCCTTCCATTGATGTTCTATTTCGTTCTGCTGCAGAAACCTATGGTTCCGGTTTGTTAGCTGTTGTACTTTCCGGCCGGGGAGTTGACGGAGTTACGGGTTGCCGTTTTATCAAGGAAAGCGGCGGTAAAATAATCGTTCAGGATCGGAAAAGTTCAGAAGCATGGGAATTGCCGGGAACCGTGGTACACAATAAGTTAGCTGATAGTATCTGCAGCAAGGATCGGATAGGTAAGGAGATTTTAGAAAGGGTGCAAAAGAGTCGTATTCATTCCTTGACAACCGACTAGCTCATCACGCTTAAAATCTTGGGAGATAAAATATTATCAAACTATAATGTGATAATATCCAAAGGATTTGTAACATTTCTTAAGTAAGCAGGCTTAAAATATACTTGGGGGAGAAAAAACGTATTCATGGGAGAACGTTTTATATGGGCAGAGGTGTCCAATGCAGTCGTTTATCAATCCGCCAATCAGAAGTCTGCGTAAATGACCATCCAACTTGGATTAAATTATGATTAAAAAAATTTTGATTGCCCTGGATCCGGATCAGGACACATCGGTGGCAACACGTTATGCTATAAATTTTGCTGCTAAGGGAGACATACGCTTAACCGGTCTGGCGGTGGTCGATACTCATCAGATTGTGGCAGAAATCGGGGGTGGTGGAATCGGAACTATTTATTACCAGGATTCATTACGTCAGCACTTGAGTACCGAGGGTCGGAAAACAGCTAAAAATCTGACTTTGGCCTTCGTCGATGCAGTTGAAAAAGCCAATTTGCAGCATTCGGAGCAGGTAGAAGAAGGTGTGCCTTTTGAGCGAATAATTGAAGACATGAAATATCATGATTTGCTCATCATTGGTAAAAGCCCTCATTTCTTTTATAGTAAACCGGAACGCAAAGACAGAACCCTGGCACGGGTAGTTAAGCGGGGTGTGGCACCGGTACTTATTGTGGGAAAAGAATATAAAGAAGTAAACCGTGTATTATTGGCATATGACGGCAGTGATGCTTCGGCACGGACCATGCAGAAATTTGCTCAATTACAGCCATTTGGAGTAGACATTGAGTTGGATATCATTCATGTTCGTTCGGGTGAAACAGATGTAGAGGTTGATGAATCGGAATTGTTAGTTGGATTAGCAGCCGGTTTTATGGAAGCACATGGTTTTCGAAAAACCAAGAAACTGAGCCTGCCTGAGGGTCCTTCGGATGAGCGGTTGCTGGATTATATTCGCCATGCAGCTATCGATCTGGTTGTGGCAGGGGCGCATTCTGTTTCAGCTATGAGACGTATCACGTTTGGGTCTACAACTTATGCATTCCTGGAAGATGGAAATACGGCCTTGTTCCTGTTTCACTGATGCCGTTGAACTTGTATCCAAGTAACTTTAGTAGGAACATTAATGTATTTAAAAGTTCTGGCCTGCGACCTGGATAATACCCTTGCAGAGAATGGGATTATCGCGGATGAAACCTGGAATATGCTTAAAAAAGCGAAGAAGGCAGGATTTGCCCTCATTCTGGTCACCGGACGAAAACTGGACAGTTTCGCTGCAGAAGGACCTTTTTCTGAATATTTTGAAGCTATTGTAGCCGAGGATGGTGCCGCCATTTATTATCCGAAGAATGACACAGTAAGTTTGCCATTCGGACATCTCTCCCTGGAATTGATTCATCGTCTGGCGGATTTAGAAATACCTTTGGATAGAGGTATCGCTATTGCCGCAACCTGGGTACCCCACGATGAAGTAATACTCGATATTTTGCGAGAGTTGGGCGGAGGGGCTACGGTCGAGTATAATCGCGGAGCAGTTATGATCCTTCCACCCGGGGCAACAAAAGGTACAGGTCTGTCCATTGCCTTGCAAGAACTGGGTTATTCCGCCCGAAATGTCATTGCCTGTGGAGATGCCGAAAATGATCGCAGTCTTTTCGAGTTGGCAGAGTTATCCGTTGCGGTGGCAAATGCCGTTCCAGAAATCAAGAAACTTGCCGACATCGATTTGACGGGTAAAAACGGGGAAGGAATTCGAACTCTGATTGAACAACTGATTAATGGCAAAATACCCGGTTCTCAATCAAGGATAGAACGCCATTTGATTCTGGGCCAAAAAACGAATGACGAACCGGTTTATATTAATCCGTATGATTTATTGTCCAGTAATATTGGTTTTGTTGGTGCCAGTTCCAGCGGGAAATCATGGCTGGCCGGATTGCTGGCGGAAGAGCTCCTGAAAAATGGATACCAGATATGTATCATCGATCCGGAAGGCGATTATCGGGGATTGAAGGCTTTTCCGAGAACGTTGTTATTGGGTGGGACCGAAACAGAATTACCGCCGGTTGAGGATGTTATCACCCTAAGTGAATACACAAGTATCAGCCTGATCCTGGATTTGTCTATGCATCCCACAAATAAGCGAACAGAATATGTAGAACAGCTCATGCATTCTTTATGCGGCCTGCGGGCTCGCCGGGGCCGCCCACATTGGTTTCTGATTGATGAGATACACAGTTTTTGTCCGTACGAGGGAAGCTCATTGACCGATTTCATCGTATCCAATATGTCGCAGGGTGGTTATGGAGTAGTGAGTTACCAGCCTAGTCGCGTGTCCCCAAAACTTCTTGATGCGTTGAATCGATGGATTATCACACGTATGACAAATGAAAACGATATTTCTGTTGTAAAAAATCAACTATCCAGGGGTGTGTGTGAAAATATGAAATGGGGGCAATTATCAAGGCAAACGGTCGGACAAGCATACCTGTGCATGGGAAAAGAAAAACCGGAAACGGATATTCGCAGGGGACTCATTGAGTTTAAAGTTGCTCGCAGAGTTGTACCGCATGTACGTCATTTACACAAATATCTGAGGGTCCCGTTGCCTGAATCGCGACGATTTTATTTCAATGTAAAAGATCATAAGTATCCTCAATATGCAGCCAGCTTATGGGAGTTTCGTGAATCATTGGAGGAGCTGCCCGTCGGTACGCTGCGATACCATTTGGAACGGGATGATTTTTATCGATGGATTAATGATGTCATACACGATAAAGAGTTAGCCCGCAGACTGCGAAAATTAACACATCGCCCTCTGAAAGATGAAGAACTGCGCAACGCTCTGGTAGATACCGTTTCGGATCGATATCTGGAATTGGAAAGCCTTATTTAAAAAACAAATTCGTTTCACAGAACCAGATACCTGATGAACATGGACAACCAGCAAATTGAATTTCCCTGGTCGGTTTCCGGCCATCAAATTACTGGTTTGTTGAAGGTTGATCCTTTTGTAGGATTGTCGACAAATGAGGCACAGCACCGTTTTACAAAATATGGGCCCAACGAGTTGCAAAAAAGGTCCGAAAAATCTGCTTTCGACATATTGTTGGATCAATTTAAAAACCTGATTATTTACTTGTTGATACTGGCTGCTATTATCTCCTTTCTTTATGGACGCCTGGCTGAAAGTGTCGCCATCCTCGTTGTTTTAATAATTAATACGTTGATTGGTTTTTTTACAGAGTTCCGGGCGCGAAAATCAATGGAAGCACTGTTTCGGCTGGGATCTGTTGTTACACGAGTGAAGCGGGATGGGGAAATTCAACAAATTCATGCTGAACAACTGGTTCCGGGTGATATTGTTGTCATTGAAGGCGGTGATGTCATCGCGGCAGATGTTCGTTTACTGGAAGCCTCCAAGCTTCAGGCCGATGAATCTGTTTTGACGGGTGAGAGCTTACCCGTGAGTAAACATACGAAACCAGCTGGACAAGAAACGGTATTGCCAGAACGAAAAGGGATGCTTTTTAAAGGGACTTCGGTGACGAGAGGCTCCGGGATGGGTGTTGTTGTGTCAACCGGGATGAATACCGAATTAGGACGCATTACCTCGTTGATTCAAATGACCGAAGATGATGAAACGCCATTGGAAAAACGTCTGGACAAGCTCGGACATAAACTGATTTGGGTGACGATATTCATCACTATTATTGTCACAATTTTAGGAATATGGGGTGGAAAAGACGTTTTTTTGATGATTGAAACGGGTATTGCTTTAGCAGTCGCCACTATTCCGGAGGGTTTGCCCATCGTCGCGACTATCGCTTTGGCGAAGGGAATGAAAATGATGGCCAATCGAAATGCTCTGATGAACAGGCTTTCTTCCGTTGAAACGTTGGGTGCCACATCCGTCATTTTCTCGGATAAAACCGGTACGCTCACAGAGAACTTAATGACTGTAAAGAAAATTGTACTGGAATCCGGCGAGTTTGAAACAGATGACCCAAAGGCCATTTCCGGAAAAGTAAACGATGAGATATTCAGACAAGCATTAGATATCGGTGTTTTGTGTAATAATGCAGGTCTATCGAGCCGGTATTCTGAGCAGCCATCGGGGGATCCTCTTGAAATCGCGCTTCTGGAGGTAGGAAGAGCTTATAATGTTGACCGGATGGAACTCCTGAAGAAGATGCCCGAAATTCGGGAAGAGGCTTTTGACCCGGAAATTAAGATGATGGCAACCTATCATCAAATAGACTCATCGATAAAGGTGGAAGTGAAAGGAGCTCCGGAAGAATTATTGAGAGTATCGAATAAATTACAGACTATTGATGGAGTGATTCCATTTACAGGCGAAATGAAAAACCGATGGAAAAAGAAGAATCATTCATTGGCTGCCCGGGGCTTTCGGGTTATTGCCCTGGCTACCAAAGATGTCATTGAATCCAATGAAGTCCCATATAATAATTTGATCTTCATCGGATTAGTTGGATTGTATGATCCTCCACGAAAGGATGTTAGGGAAGCGATAATGAAGTGCCGCGATGCCGGCATAAAAATAATCATGGTGACCGGTGATCAGCCGATAACAGCTCAAAATATTGCTCAGTCGGTAGGTTTGGTCGAAGATGACAAAGTTAATATGGTTACCGGTTCAGATTTACAGAGCTTAACAACGAATAAGGATAACTATCGGGAAACATTATTAAATACCAATATCTTTGCCAGGGTTAGTCCGGAACAAAAACTCGAACTGATTGATTTCTACAGGAATAACGGCTGCATCGTAGCCATGACCGGCGATGGAGTTAACGATGCGCCGGCGCTTAAAAGGGCGGATATCGGGATCGCAATGGGAATGAGGGGAACCCAGGTTGCCCGTGAAGCAGCCGATATGGTATTGTGTGACGATGCTTTTTCGACCATCGTTGTTGCCATTGAATCGGGTCGTATCATTTTCAGCAACATCCGGAGGTTTGTTTATTACCTGCTCTCCTGTAACGTCAGTGAGGTGATGGTGGTGGGTTTAGCATCGGCTGTCGGGCAAACGCTGCCTGTCTTGCCTCTTCAAATCCTGTTTTTAAATTTGGTGACGGATGTTTTCCCGGCTTTAGCTCTCGGGGTAGGCAAAGATCATTTCTCTGTAATGGGAAAACCACCAAGATCGTCCCGGGAATCGGTACTGGAAAAAAGACACTGGGTTGGAATTGTTATTTACGGTCTTTTAATAACTTCAGTAGTCTTAGGCTCACTGTATATTTCCAAGTATGTAATGAAGATGGAAGTAGGCCAGGCTGTTACCATTTCATTTTTGACCCTGGCTTTTGCACAACTATGGCACGTTTTCAATATGAGAGGATTCGGAACCGGGTTATTTCATAATGAAATTACTTCTAATCCATTTATCTGGGGAGCTATTTTCTTATGTGTGGCCCTGTTGCTTTTCGCCATTTATATACCTCCAATTGCATCGGTTTTAGAAACGAAAAATCCTGGGTTGAATGGTTGGCTGCTGGTATTAGGCCTAAGCCTTATCCCGCTTGTTGCCGGACAGGTGTATAAACAAATTCATAAATAGGAAGTTCGATTCAGATATGTTACTGCTTCATTGCGGAAATGAGGGAAAGCCTGAAGATCCGGTGTGTATTTTCTTATATAAAATTTCCCCTGATGGCCGCTTTTTCTTTTTCGGGGTCCAGAATAGCGCCGGTCAAATGGGTTATTTCTCCGGTAGAAGGATTCTTTTCGGGTTTGGCATAGTCCAGAATTTTTAATGACTTATCTCCGGCGATACGAATATGGTATTCTTCCGCAGATGAACTGCCCGACAGAACTTTATTTAAGTGTCTTTTAATGATGGCGATATCGTCGGGATGGATGAGATTTTCCCAGCCGGTACCACCAATAAAATCGGAAGTATCGAATCCGGTTAAATTATTAAATCCTTCAGAAATCCAGGAAAATTTGGGGTGCTCTCGATCCGATAAGTCAAGGCCATAAGTGAAATCACTTTTATCTTGCATTAAACGGCCGAATTTATAATTACGTTTTTCGAGTGCTTTGATAATCTTCTTTTGAAGGCTGATGTTGTTGACTATAGCCCGGATAATCTTGTTGTCTGCAAGATCATGTTTGTGAAACACAACTTCAGTTTCTATCGGAAGTTTATCTTTCCTGATAAAGATTAGTTTATGATTCTGAGTTTCGATGTTTTCATCATTCCAAAGCTTTTCAAAAGCAATTTTAAACGAATTCTGTTGCTTTTTGTCCAGAATATCCCAGATTTTGAGCATTTTTAACTCATTCTTATTATATCCGGTAAGTTTTTGGAACGATTTATTTGAAATGACGATGTTGCCGCTTTCATCGCAGTCGATGAGTGTTCTTTTAGAATATTCAGCCAACGCATCAAACTCGACATCGGTTTCGTGAAAAGTAAGCTCAGCTCTTTTCCGTTTGGTTATATCATGCTGATATGAAACCCAATGAGTAATTTCTCCTTTCTGATTATAAAGAGGATGAATATCCCATTGATTGATAAATTCCGAACCGTCTTTCCGATAATTTACCGTCTGTCCGAAAAATGATTTTCCATCACGCAAAGATATTTTTAGTCGTTCCAGGGTAGCCCGATCGGTTTTTGGTCCCTGCAAAATCCGTGGAGTTTTACCGATTACTTCTTCCCGGGTGTAACCTGTTAATCTTGTGAATCCGTCATTAACATAAACAATACGCGGACCGGGTTTTTCCAAATCCAGTTCGGTAATAAGTATAGAGTCGAAATCTTCCTTGATACTTGCTTCCAAAAGATGAAGGCATTTTTCCGATTCCTTCCACTTGGAAATAACCTCCAGGAACATTTTTTTTACAATACCATAACTGGCTTCATCTTTACAGCATTTTCTGATTATTTCGTTTTGATCTGACTCCATTCCTCGATACGTTTAAGTTTAATTTGGATCGTCTTAATTTTTTGCAATCACCCCAATGGATTTATATGTCACATTAAAGCCAATTTTCATTATAATTAGCATCAATGTTCATATGCCATAACTACGGAAGGATAATTATAATTCCCTGATTTTAAAAAAATATGACATAATAATCGGCTTTTAAAATCATTGAAAGCCGATTATTATATTTTTTCTAAATATAAAAAAGGCACTCCCTATATGGAAACGCTCGTTTTAAGAGTTAAAGGTCTTTTATTTGCCTGACAGAATTAATTTTGCAATCGTTTGTAATTGCATATTGGAAGTCCCCTCATAAATTTTACCGATTTTTGAATCTCTCCAATATTTTTCTACCGGATAATCTTTGGTATATCCATAGCCACCAAACAAATCGATGCCCATGGAAGTCACTTTTTCAGCTACATCCGAAGCATGATATTTAGCCATCGCCGCTTCTTTGAGAAAGGGTAATCCGGCCATCTTCATCCGGGCCGCGTTATAAACAAGCAGACGAGCTGTCTCAATCTGGATGGCCATTTGTGCTAACTGGAACTGAATGGCCTGGAATTCGGAAATGGATTTTCCAAACTGTTTCCTTTCTTTGATATAATTGATCGTAGCTTCAAATGCGGCCTGTGAAATTCCTATCATTTGTGCACCGATACCAATTCGTCCTTCATTGAGTGTTTCGATAGCAACTTTGTATCCGATTCCTTCATCTCCGAGCACATTTTCTGCCGGAACAATGCAATCTTCCAGGATGAGTTCACAGGTAGAGCTGGCTCGAATTCCCAGTTTATCTTCTTTTTTACCGATAGTGAATCCTTCAAAACCTCGTTCGACAATAAACGCCGTAATACCTTTGTAGCCGGCGTCGGGATTCTGGTTGGCAAAAATGAGAAATATATCGGCTTCATTAGCATTTGTGATCCATAATTTTGTTCCGTTAAGCACATAATGATCACCTTCTTTTCGTGCTTTACATTTTAAGCCAAATGCATCGCTTCCGGAAGCTGCTTCTGAAAGAGCATAGGAACCGACTTTTTCATTAGCCAGCAGAGGAAGGTATTTTTGTTTGATGGCATCGTCTCCCCAGCGCAGAAAGGCATTATTGACGAGTGTATTTTGGACATCCATGAATACACCAGCGGAAGCGTCTACCTTGGAGATTTGCTCAATGGCGAGAATAGACATAAAAAAGGTGCCTTCTCCGCCATTATACTTTCCGGGCACTTCGATACCCATTAACCCCATTTCAAAAAAAGCTTTGACCAGTTCCGGGTTTAATTTAGCATCATGATCCATTTTCTGAACCTGTGGGGCAATAACGGTCTGTGCAAAATCAGCAGCAGCTTCTTTCAACATCTGCTCATCTTCTGTAAGCTGGGTTAAGGGGGGTAATGAGCTACCCTCTAAAATTTGTTCGTTCGACATAATATTTATCTCTTCCCTTGTAAATGTTGTTTATTTTCCCGCCTAATATAAGGCAGATGTTTGTCTAAATGAAAGCGCTTTTTTATGAGCTATAATAAAGTTTCAAACTCTGTTTATATAGAAACAGTTATTTTTTCAGTGCCGCTTCCAGAAGTTTCCAACTCGCCAGGACAGGCGTTGTTTTATCTTCTAATAACTTCTCTTTTAATTCCTGTAGTTCCTTTTTTATATTCGGATTATTCCAGAAATCCTGTAATACTTTTTCCTCGGTAAGGCGAATCATCCAGTTCCATTGTTGCTTTCGCCTGTTTTTTTCAAATAAGTCCCGTTTTTTCAAGGTATCTATAAACTGTATTACGATATCCCATATTTCATCGATTCCTTTGCCGGACAATGAACTGCATAATTTCACCGGAACGGTTATACCCTCATATTTCGGTTTCAACAGATGCAGGGCATTCTGATAATCCCGTTTTGCAGTCATTGCCAGGTTATGTTGTTCCCCTTCTGCTTTATTAATGACCAGCATGTCGGCCAATTCCAGGATTCCACGTTTGATACCCTGCAGGGAATCGCCGGCACCAGGTAACATCATCACAACAAACATATCGACCATCGAAGCGACTTCCATCTCCGATTGTCCGACACCAACGGTCTCAATCAGGATGACATCATAACCGGCTGCTTCGCACAAAAACATGGATTCCCTTGTCTTGCGGGCTACGCCACCCAGCATACCGCCCGAAGGTGACGGGCGAATGAAAGCTTCGTCCATGCTGGATAATTTTTCCATCCGTGTTTTGTCGCCCAGAATGCTGCCCCCCGATTGCGGGCTGCTCGGATCGACCGCCAAAACAGCCACACGGTGTCCCTTTTCAATTAAAAGCATACCGAGAGCTTCTATAAACGTACTTTTTCCAACACCCGGAACGCCGGTAATGCCAACACGAACAGAAGGCTTCATTTTGGGCATTACAAGTTCAAGTATTCCCTGGGCCGTGACAAAATCTTCTTCTTTTTTACTCTCGATGAGGGTAATACCCTTTGCCAGGGCACGACGATTTCCCCTGATGATATCTTGGACCAATGTAGTTGCTTTTTGATTGGGTGTATTCAACGTTGGCTCTTTTTGGTATTCGATTGTAATAGTCGAATATAGAAAAGAAGCCGGAATTATGGTAAGGAAATGCGTGATAGCAAATTATCAGCTAGCCCGTTGGATGATCAAATAAATAGTGTTTGATCAAGTTTTAATGGCAGCCATCCTAAAAGTATTCAGGATGGCTGCCAATCACTAAACTCAGATCTTCCCTGTTTACAGATAACTGTTAACTGGTTACTGTATTTGAGGCCGAGCGTTTTTGCTGAAGAGCGTCCAATACTTTAGCAGCGGCTTCAGGCAGATTGGTACCCGGACCAAAAACAGCAGCGACACCGGCATCGTACAGGAATGAATAATCCTGCTGTGGGATCACTCCTCCGGCAATGACCACAATATCTTCGGCATCATTTGCTTTCAATGCTTTGATGAGTTGCGGAACCAGCGTTTTGTGTCCGGCTGCCAGCGATGAAACGCCAACGACATGTACATCGTTTTCAACAGCTTGTTTTGCCGCTTCTTCCGGTGTTGAGAATAATGGGCCGATATCCACATCAAATCCGAGATCAGCAAAGGCGGTTGCCACGACTTTCGCACCGCGGTCGTGTCCATCCTGACCCAATTTAACGACCAGGATACGCGGGCGGCGACCCTCTTCTTCTGCAAAATCTTCAATCTTTTTCTTTACGGATTCGTAAGCCTCCACTCCATGATATACGCTGTCGTATACACCCTGAAGGGTTTCCGATTTGGCACGGTGACGTCCCCATACTTTTTCAAGTGCATCAGAAATTTCGCCGATCGTTGCACGTTCGCGCGCGGCGATCACCGCAAGTTCTAAAAGGTTTTTTGAATCGTCGTTTGCTGCTTCCGTCAAAGCATCAAGTGCCTTGCGTACATTATCCGGATTTCTTTCTTTTTTAACTTTTTGTATGCGTTCAATTTGTTTATGGCGCACTGAGGTATTGTCGATATCGAGTATGTCAATGGGTTCTTCATGATCAGTTCGATATTTATTGACACCTACAATTGTGACATCTCCTTTGTCGATGCCGGCTTGTTTGCGGGCTGCCGCTTCTTCTATGCGGCGTTGAGGCATACCTTTTTCCGTAGCTTTAGCCATCCCGCCCATTTCCAGCACTTCATCAATAATTTTCCGGGCTTCGTCAACCAGGTTCTTAGTCAGGCTTTCCATGGCATACGATCCACCAAACGGGTCGATGGTTTTGCAAATATCGGTTTCTTCCTGGATGATAATCTGCGTATTTCTTGCAATGCGGGCGGCCGTATCGGTTGGAAGTGACACGGCTTCATCATATGAATTGGTGTGCAGCGATTGAGTACCGCCTAAAACCGCAGCCATAGCTTCGATGGTGGTCCGCACTACGTTATTTAAAGGATCCTGTGCGGTGAGACTCCATCCGGAAGTCTGACAATGCGTTCTGAGCATCAAGGACTTCATGTTCTTTGGATGAAACAACCGGTCCATATATTCAGCCCATAGAGTTCGTGCGGCACGCAATTTGGCTACTTCCGTGAGAAAATTCATGCCGATGGCGAAGAAAAAAGACAGGCGTGGAGCGAAATCATCCACATCCAGGCCACGGTTAACGGCCGTTTTTACATATTCGAGTCCGTCTGCTATGGTAAAAGCCAGTTCAAGCAGGCTGTTAGCCCCGGCTTCCTGCATATGGTACCCGGAAATAGAAATGGAATTAAATCGCGGCATATATTTACTGGTATATTCGATGATATCAGCCACGATTCGCATGGATGGTGCCGGCGGATAGATATAGGTGTTCCGCACCATAAATTCTTTGAGAATATCATTTTGAATGGTACCGCTCAATAATTTTTGATCTACACCCTGTTCTTCGGCAGTGACGATAAAATTAGCCATAATGGGTAAAACGGCCCCGTTCATAGTCATGGAAACGGACATTTTATCCAGAGGGATACTATCGAACAGGATTTTCATATCTTCGACAGAATCGATGGCTACACCAGCTTTGCCGACATCACCTTCCACCCTGGGATGATCGGAATCGTACCCGCGGTGTGTAGCCAGGTCGAAAGCCACACTGAGTCCGCGTTGTCCGGCATCTAAGGCTTTGCGATAGAAAGCATTGGATTCTTCTGCGGTGGAAAAACCGGCATATTGGCGAATGGTCCACGGACGTTGTGCATACATCGTTGGATAAGGTCCCCGGGTAAATGGATAATTTCCGGGATAGGTCTCTTCTTGATTTTCTGCGGCCTGATGATCGGACGAATACAATGGTTCAATTTTTATGCCCTCTGCCGTAGTAGTGGTAATATTATCAATGGATTGGTCTTTGAGTGCTTTTTGCGCTTCTTTCAGCCAATCATTGTATCGGACATGCTTGTCATTTTGTTCAGACACGATTAGCTCCTTATTTCTTATATCCCAAAAAGGGACGTAAATGCTCTGATATTGATAAAAATATGAACTGTAAAAATCTTGTTACAATGAAAGTACAAAATTTACAAGTCATTATGTTGTCCTATTACTATAAGATCATAATCAATTTTTGCTTAAAAGTTAGATTAAGAAGCTAAAAAGGCACAGAGCTGCAAAGGATTAAAGCAGGGATATAATCAAAATAAAATCATTAAAAACATTGATTATACGAAGAAATGTAAGAGGTAGCTGAATATTAATTACCCGCTCAGTGGCATCTTATAAAATACCGCAACAAAACAAATATATTTCGATTTGTACTGCATCTTACCCAAACGATTTATTTAATATCCAGTTCGGGTTGTGAGAAGGCCATTCCCTGATCGGACATGCTTTCTTCACCCAGATTTTCATACATCTCGGTACGCAGTTTTTGAATGGTGAGTCCACTGGTCAGTGCTCCGTTTTTGGCCACGGAAACACGTCCGGTTTCTTCTGAGACAATCAAAACAAAGACATTATTGCTTTCGCTGATACCAACGGCCGCGCGGTGACGGGTACCAAAAACGGATGAAATATTGCGGTTTTGGCTGATGGGAAGATAACAGCTTGAGGCCATTATCCGGTTATTTCGAATGATGACGGCGCCATCGTGCAAGGGCGTTTCTTTATTGAATATCGTTACAAGCAACTGGCTGCTGATTTTAGCATCCAGTTTGATGCCGGCGTCTACCAAATCCTGAAGACTGGAGGATTTAGCGAACACAATTAAAGCTCCGGTTTTGGTTCGTGACAACGTTTTCACGGCTTCGATCACTTCGTCAATGACCGACTCCGATTGCGACTTGGTAAATATTCGATCGAAATTGGTGTTTTGCCCGATATTATAAAGTAATCGTCTTATTTCAGGTTGGAAAATGATGAAAACGGCGATAACTCCCACGTCCATGATAGAGCGCAGGATATAATTGATAGTGGTCAGGCCCAGGACACTGACGATGGCATTGATAGCTAAAACAACGATTAGCCCGATAAAGGCCGGTACAGCAAACGAACCCCTTATCCATTTATAAAGATAATAAATGGAAATAGCGATGATAAAGGTTTCTATGAAATCCTTAAATCCAAAATCCAGAAAACCTATTGGAATTATTTTCACTGTATGATCATTGCTATACGGTTTAAAAAAATACTCATAAGAACATGATGGTCACTAGAATAAAACAGCCTGTATTAAATAAACATTCATCATGTTCCACTTAGTGTATAAGTAACACAAAGATTTTGAAAAAAATAAGGCTTTCCGCAATTAAGGACGAAAAATAAATAGAATCCTTACAAAAAAAGAAAAATATGAACGGAAAATGGAAATACGGAAAAAGAAGGATGGGAGTTCACAAATCTCTAACAATCATTGACTATAAAAATCTAATAACCAAATACAAAAATCATCAACATTTTCTGTTTTAATAATTAATCTGCGAAAATCCATTTTTTATCTGTGTCGTCCGTGTTCTATAAAAAGGAATGAATGGCTTTAAATATGGCTACGGTATCTGATGCTTCTTTAACATCATGAACGCGAATAACTTTGGCGCCCCGCATCATAGCATCGTAATGAATGGCAAGCGTGGCCGGTAAGCGGCCTTCGACGGGACGATCATCAAGTATTTTAGATATCATGGATTTTCTCGATGCTCCAAGCAGGATTGGATATCCCGGCGAAGTAAATTGATCTAAGTGTGCCAGCAGGGTTAAATTGTGTTCCAGGTTTTTGCCGAAACCAATGCCCGGATCAATGATGATATTGTCGAGTCCGTATGAATTGGCCAAAGCGATTTGTTTTTTGAAGAATTCTTCAACTTCCCTGAGGACATCATCATACTGTGGGTTTTTCTGCATCACTTTTGGATCACCCTTGGAATGCATCAGGATCAGTGGGACATTGTACTCAACGCAGAGTTCTGCAAGCCGTGGTTCTTTTTGCAATCCACTGACATCATTCACGAAATGGGCTCCGGATTCCAGAGCCGCTTTAGCTACTTCGTATTTTGTTGTGTCGATAGAGAATAGCGAATCCGGGTATTTTGGGATGGCAGCCTGTAAGATTGGCAAAACCCGGTTAATTTCTTCTGGTGCGGTAATATAAGCAGCGCCCGGCCGTGTAGATTCTCCTCCAATATCGATGATGCCGGCACCCTCTTTCACCATTGTCTCGATATGCTGCAAGGCTTTTTTTTCGGATGTAAACCGGCCCCCATCAGAAAAAGAATCCGGGGTGACATTTAAAATACCCATTACTAACGGATTCGTTAAATCAAGCATCCTGCCCCGGATGACAGGATGCTTAAAATTAGGTAGTAATGCCGGATTAGGTATCACTTAAAAAAATAAACAGGATAAAAGAATTTGGTTCGTAAAGAAGCGGTGAATCTTACCAGTCTTCTTTCATTTCATCTTTCTTGTCTTCAACTCTCAGCCCATTTTTCTGCTTCTGGCAACGGACCTTTGGTTTCATTGATTACCTTATCTGACCATTTGTCAGCCAAACGGGCGTTCCAATCAATATAATGTTCCCATTTTTCAGGTACTTCATCATCCGGGTAGATAGCTTCAACCGGACATTCGGATACACAAGCATCGCAATCGATACATTCATCAGGATCGATGGTCAGGAAATTCGGGCCTTCACGGAATGCGTCTACAGGGCATACCGCTGCACAGTCGGTATACCGACAATTAATGCAAGGTTCTGTTACTATATATGCCATTTTTTGATTTAATGATTTTGGTATTAAAAAAAGTGTACGTTAATATTAACGTACTTTTACATAAATGCAATGATAATTCATCAATATTCGGGAAAGAATGGCTGTAATTTAAATAAATGGTGACAGATAATTCCATTCATAGTTCATAAAATTTTACCTGTTAATCTTCTTATGGATTAATTTTTAAATCTGTAAAAATCAGATTTATCGGTTGTCCATAATGGCGGTAAATCTTTTTAATTATATTTCTCTCGATTGAAATATTTCACCCGAATAAGTGAAATTTAAGCTGTAAATATAATACATTCCTGGTAAAAAATTCATCTCCATATCAATAGGATAGAATGAAAATCTTTTTTGTTTATACCATTATTGAAATGGAATGACCTTCATCTGACCTTATAACGTGGGATAGCATCAGGAAGGCGGCTCACAAATTCGTTATTAATGGAGTTGGAAAATTCTGAAAAAGATTTAATAGAGATAGTGTTATTCTTTTGACGGCCTACCAAAACAACCTCTTCACCCACTTCCACATCCTGAATTGCAGAAATATCAACCATAAATACATTCATATTGATTAAACCTACGATAGGTGCTTTTTTCCCTTTAATCAGCACGTATCCCCGATTTGAAAGCGAACGATCGTAGCCGTTTGAATAACCGATAGGAATGACGGCAATGGTCATATTTCTGGGAGCCTGGAAACTGGTGCCATATCCGACGAAATCATCTTTATAAATCCGTTTGATATGCATTATGCGTGTTTTCCAGGTAAGCACTCTGGTTAAAGGGTGGTCTTTTATTTTATTTTCATGCATCAGGTGAAGATTATAGATATCCGGACTGGGCCACAATCCGTATAATGCCGTTCCGACGCGAACCATGTCCATGGTTGTTTCCGGAAAGGCGAGTGTAGCAGCAGAACAGGCCGTATGCCGTAATTCCGGTATATATCCGAATTTTTTTGTGGATTCATACAACTCATTAAATTTTTGGATCTGTTTAACGATACGGAACTGGTTTGCAAGCGTTTCAATGCCGGCATAATGAGTACACAACCCCTTGAATTGGAGGCACTGTTTGTTCTTTTTTAGGAACGAAAGGGCTTCGGATAATTGATCTTCCGGCAAACCCGTGCGATTTCCACCCGTTTCCACTTCAAGGTGTATAATGGCTTTTTTCCCGATTCTCTGTGCTGTTTCACAGGATTCGCGAAGTCGTTCGAAATCGAAAACGAAAAACTCGATTTCGTTTTCAATGACCCATTCCATGTCTTCAGGATGAAGTATCCCCATGATCAAGATGGTAGAATGCCTGGTGATGGATTTGAGTACTTCCCAGGCTTCGTAGCTGGAGGCCACTGCAAAATGATGAATACCACATTTTTCAGCCATAGGTACAAATATTCCAATGCCATGCCCATAGGCATTGGCTTTAACCACCGCTGAAATGATCGTATGTTCACTCACTTTAGTTCGTATAAAATCCACATTTTTCTTAAGAGCAGACTGGCTTAGTTCGATTCTGGATGAGTGTTTTACACTCGTTTTTGTTTTTTCCTTTACTTCCATTTATTCATTTGGCTAAATTTTAAAACTGTATTCATACCATTTATAGGATGGACCCCAGCTTTCCCGGGCCATCTTAATAACCGCTTTGACCTCTTGGTCATCTATCAGAGTTAAATCTTCGAGATCGGTTTGGTGATAGTGAAAGGCATAAACCCGTGAGGTAAACTGAGCGAATGGAAGGGATGATTCTCCATGTTGTTCACCATTACCACCTACCGATGGAGAAATACCGCCACCCCAATGCTGCCTTCCTTCATTATTGGGATTCCAAAAGTAAACCCGGACTTCCCCATCCGGCCTCTGTCTTACGCGAATGATCGTTATCGCATGGAATCCAAGAAGTTTCCCAGTATTGGAAGTTATGAATATTCCGATGGGATTTGGATAGACAATATCATGTCCGTTATTGTATTCGGGATGATGAGTTACATAAAATATTCTGACGAATTCTTCATATTTGCTGATCATCTGAGAAACGGGATCGTAAGCCGATGCAAAACCGGTTGGAACCCACTGACCGTAGAGTGCGGGATTCACCCATTTATGGGCATCTTCCATTCGGAAAGAGCACAATCGCATCATTTCGTAATATATTTTATCGAGGTGTGGTACAAGCAGCACCGATACGGCGTCCAGGTTATAGTCGAGTTTCTTTGCCATTCCTGTAACCAGCCTGGAAGAATCAATCAATGAACCCTCGAAATTGATCGTCAGTTTATTTTCTTGTACTACTTTTAAAATCATGTTTAACAATTTACCGGGTACATTCATACTCCAGAGACTAATTCCACGCGCACCCTGGCAGGTGGGATTCATTCCCTGTCCGACCCCAAGGGGTAAACCGAGCACACTAACCGTATCGGCAAGCAATACCTCACGGGCCGATAAATCACCCTTTGCCTGGGCTGATTTCATAATTTCTATTTCCGATTCTTTGGAAATTTCACAATCCATAAGTCGGAAAAGCCCGCTACGTACCGGCTGCCGATCAAGAAGACCGCGTTCCAGCATGCGGCCAAACCCATAAATGACCTGGCATATATCAGGTTTGGCAATAATATCGATCAGTTTAGATATCTGATTTTTGTGTTTCTTGAATTGAACAATTCCCGTTTCATTTAACCCCAGAGATTCGATTAACAAATGGTCATCATTCTTTATGCTTTCAATAAAAATGGCATGGAACGGGTTGCATAAACCGGTTTGCATCATTTTAACAGCAAGGGACTTAGCCTCTTCACTCAGTTCATTCCTGTTCAGTGAATTCAGGACTTTCTGGTAAGCTGAAATATCTCCGGCTGCGGCTGCACGGGCGGATGGCTGGTAAACGGCATCGACGTATAAACGAAGCTGTTGCGTTTCTTCGCTCTTTTCCTGTAAAGCAATATGCTTATTCACAAGTTGAATGATTTGTAAGACACGGCCGGTAAGTATCGGACGCTGTGCGCAAATCATCTCTATTTCAATAGCCAGCTTATCCCTGATGACGTCAAAATGAATCTGATCTTTAAGATGCTCAAAAAGGATCTGAATTTTTTTACGGTCGGTTTCTGATATTCCCCTGTTGTATTCCGTCACTCCCGGAAACATCAGATCCAGATTTTGTACCAGGACATCCTCGACAAACAAACGTGCTTCTTCCGGTTTGCATCGGTCATCTTTCAAAACCCCGGATACGATAGCAGACATACGTAAATCACTCAATATTTCCATAACGGTTTGTAAACCGCCGGATTTTAAGGTACCTCCTACCAGGCCGGGTACTAATTTTCCGGGATCATCCCAGGGAGTGTCTCTAAATAAACCATACTCATTCATCCTGTTTAAATTATTGAAAATGAGATCTTTGCCATCGGAGGATTCCAGTAATGTATCTGCACTTGATAACAAACGATTTATATAACGAGGCCGGGCAAATGGTTTGGTTGATTCCAGTTCACTTAGAATATTCTTAAAATGTTTTTCTATCTCCCTGAAATGGGCTGTTGACTCAGGCATAAATGTACGTTAGCGTAGGATTTATTTATATTCTGATTCTGACAATCGGACAGGTTGCCGTAAACGGTAAAAACAGACCCCAAAACCCAGATATAAATTGTGGAGTCTTTAGAATTTTTTACCAATAATCTTAGAAATCGGGACAAAAAGCAGGTTCTAAACGTAAAAGTCTACATCTTCATAATGCAAAAGAAGATCTTTCATACGTTTTGGATCGTCACCCTGAAAGAAAACGGTTCCGTAATGGTTACCGAACCCTTCACGATTATTAGAGACTTTATGAGCCGATGGCGGAAACAAGGTGTGTTCTTCGAAATAAGGATCCTCTTTGAGCTCTTCCGGTATATTGAGTTCCGTAATATAACCCGGTTTTGGATATACCATTAAGCTGCCTGAATATTTAGTTGGATGATAATCTTTTGGCGGAAAGATTGCTGCCAGTTCCTCTTCCGTAGTTTCCGGGTCGTGACAGAGTACGAATGCAGCCAGGGCATCAAAATCAAAAGAACGGGATACCAGTTCGAGGATATGTCCGCCCGGAATACGGCTGGCAACCTCGCCAAAGCTAATCTCATTATTTTCCGTCAGGAACCATTCCGGATGAATCATACCATACTCGATACCGAATGCTTTCACAAGATCATCGATGGCTTTTGCGATGATGGGGCGTTTTTCTTCGAGTTCCGGGCCATTTGGGATAAAGTTAGAATAGCCTAAATGAACATATTCAGTAATATTCAAAAAACGGACTTTACCGTTGTGAATGAATGCTTCACAAGAAAATTCTCTGCCGGGTAAGTGACTCTCGACCAAACAGGGGAAATCTTTATCATTCAATTTTTCATCAATATCCTTTTTGCTTCTTAACAGTTTATGACCAACCGTTCCTGCTGCGTTAAAAGGTTTAAGGTGCACCCAATAATCCTCTTCACCGGGAAGCTGTAATTGAGCTTCATTCAAACGTTTCATGAATTGAGCGACCTGCTCTTTGTTGTGAACTTCTTCAAACAGTCCGACCCGAATACCGGCCAGCATGGCTTTACGTTTCATCATTGCTTTATTTCGGAACAAAAAAGCACGATTCAGAACCCGTGGATCATCACGATAAATAGAATTCAATGCACCGGCCCATTCAACGGTTTCTTCAAATAAGGGAACGGCCACATCGACATTGTATGGCTTTAATTTCTCAGCAAGCTGCAAGGCGGTCGTATGTTCATTCCATTCGTCAAATTTCCAGGGAACAAAAGGAATATCGTGTTCTTTAGCGTATGATTCGAAATCCGGGAAGGATACAACCACGTAGGGTTTATCCAGTTTATCCACACTTTCAATTACGGGGAGACTCCATCCTAATAAAGCAAAACACTTGGCCATAATAATATCTTCTTAAATTGTATAAATAATTTTCATGTAACAATTTTAACGGCTCAGAGTTAGAGTACGTTCCATTTCGTTTAGACAAGAGGTGTCAAAAATGGTGATGAAATGATGTTTCTCAATGTTTGTAATCAATCGATGATTACAAATGAAAGGTCTTTATCAGTTGAAAAAAATCATATTGTTGAAACTAATGGAATAGGTAAATAATGTATCTCTCTTACTTTCTGAAATAAAAAAAGGGGAACCGGCATCCGGTTCCCCTTTAAAAAGATTAGTTAACAGCTGCTTTCTTAGAAGAAGAATTTGAAAGTGAAAACACCTGTTCTCGGGTTGCCGTAGTATACGGAAGCACCTTCACGGGTACCGTTCGAATCGTAAGCGTCGGAGATAAAAACGGTGTTCATTACGTTAGCCAGGTTAAACATGATTTCGGCTGACTGAACACCGGCGAATTTGCCACTGACGTTGAACCGGTAACCGGTAGTAAGGTCGATAAGACCGTAAGCCGGCATTTTCCAACCCTGATGCCCGGCCAGTGAGGAGCTGGTACGATAGGTTGGATTAAATTCAGAATAGTAGTCGGCGAGGTAACGGCCACGTGGGTTGATGAAGAATGTACCGCCTTTCAGGTGGAAACGGTAATTAAAGGCCAGAGTAGCCATTGTTTGTGGGGAACCGCTGACTTTGAGATCTTTAACATACAAGTTAGTCGTTTTGACTTTTACATGATTCTGATTGAATACATCGGTACTGACATTATTTTCATAATAGTTGTCAGCAAAAGCCAGACCTGCTTTAACGCGAAAATCATCACTCAGGTAAAAGTTACCGTTTACTTCAACTCCTTTATGGATTTCATTCAAACCCTGTACATTGTAAAGGAATGTATCTGATGAGCCCGGGGTAGTTGGAGCACTGGTATTGAATGTTTGATCACCCCAGCGTGTATGATATATGTCGGCGGTAATAACGCTGCGTTCAGAAAGTTTTAAACCGAGTCCTAATTCCAGGTTGGTAACTTTCTCATTGTGACGATTATCTATAGGAGTATTAGTGTATTTGAAAACGCCATCGAAATAGGGAGCACGATTATTGTAACCGGCATTGAAATAAACGTTCAATGCACTGGTAACATTATAGTTTACGCCGCCTTTTACAATATAACCGGTAAAGGTGTAGTATGGTGTTTTAGGATATCCCGCTACGAAATAATCGCGGCGTGCGTAGCCGGTGTTGGAAATAGCGGCATCCACGAAGGCGCTGAACTGGTTGCTGGCATATTCCAGTTGTCCGTTTACACCGTATTTTTTTACAAAGTCATTGTTTTCGTAAGCAATTTTGTCGCCGGGATATAAGGCCGTCGGGTTGCCACTATTTACATTTGCGTTATAATTAGCGGTATAGAAATCACCACCTAAGAGATTGCTTACCGTACGATAGTGCTGACCTACATAATAGCGGCCGTCGAATCCCAGGTTTAACGTCAGTTCTTTGGACAACTTGTTAGTATAATTGGCCATAATTCCTGACCACGTATGATTGTTCCATGAACGGCGAAGGATAGATTTCGAAGCGTTGCCTGAAACGGTCTGTCCCGCAGCATCAAGTACGGTATCAGGATTGCTCATATTGGTTGAAAATGCCTGGTTGTAATTCAGCAATCCTGTTAAAGGATCAGTGGAAACATAACTGCCCAAAGGACCGGAGCCCCATCCTGTACCCCAGCTGTAATATAAGGTGGTGGTCAGGTAAGAATTTTCGTTGAATTTATAGGTATCGTCTAAGGAGAATACCGGTTTGAAATAGTAGTTAACCCGCTCATTGATGAAACGCTCGGCGTTTCCGGTGCCAACAACCCCAACATTTGGATTGTAATTTAATCCGTAGGTGTCCCATGTGCTGATTTTCGCAGAAGCAGTACGCTGATCGTGTTCCTGAGGTGAACCTAAAGCGGTGAAGTTGATTGTGTTATTACCTTTATTGTAACCGGCGGTAAAGAAGAAGGTAAATCCATTATAGTGGCTGTGCTTGAAGTAACTATTAGCTGTTTCGCGGGAAACCAAAGCCGTTACGCCATATTTGCCTCCATTAGAAGTATTCATGATACCGGTGCTGTATTTTGCGGAAGTGTGATTTAAACCAAAATCACCGACTTGCTGCGTGATAGTCCCGCCCTTATCGGCCTGCAGAGCTGAAGTTACGATATTTACCGTACCACCAACAGCCTGAGTAGAAAGGGGATTGGCACCAAGGCCCTGGGTTACCTGGATGTTGTTCGTAACCTGAGCGATACCGGCCCAGTCCGACCAGTACATATGGCCGCTTTCCATGTCGTTTACAGGAACACCATTGATCAGGATTCCCACGTTATTGTCGCTAAATCCACGGATGGTTAAACGGGAATCGCCAATACCACCGCTTCCTTCGGTAGCATAAACACCGGGAACGTTGGCAACAGCCATGGACAAATCCTGTCCGCCGCTGGTTACTTTCTGAAGTTGTTGTTTATCGATGTTCGTGAATGCCACCGGAGTTTGACGGAAGACAGCACGTTTGGCGCTTACGACGATTTCTTTTGAGAAGGCATACTCGCCAAGAGCGATAGTTCCCATCTGAATATTTTGATTTACATCGACGTCGATAACTTTATCGGTGTATCCAACATAGGATACACGAATTTTATACGTTCCCTCCGGAACATCTTTAATGACAAATGATCCATCAATGCTGGATGCATTTCCAATAGTCGTTCCTTCGAGTATTACATTAGCTCCCGGCAAAGGAGTGTTATCAGCTTTGCTGACAACCTTACCTTTTACCGTATAAGTGTTTTGAGCAAACACGGCAAAAGGCATGGCCAGGATTAATAATAGGATTGGGATAAAGCGTTTCATATAGGATGATTTTTATTGAGAGTTAGATTATGTATTTCACCAATAGGCTGATGAAAAATTTGATCGCTTTAATGAACGGGCAAAAGATAAACAGATTTAAAATCAATATTGTCCGGTATCAACCGGCTATTGATGATTTAACCATTTCTTAATATTGATATATAGCTTTTTTGGACCTGTTTTTAACAGATCGTTTATTTTTTTAAACCTCATGATTCTACAATGAATAAACGGATTTTAAAATAAGTAGCGCAAACTATCCGCCTCTATTATGTAAATATTTGTTATCAAATTATTATAAAAGCAGATAGAGTTTTAAAATTTGTAATAAAGTTATATATTCGTTTTACATTAAGGAGGATTTATACTATTGCAAGAGGACTTCATGTCAGGAAAGAGAGTTTTCGCTACTATTGTAATTATAGTTATATACAGCAGTACCGCGTTCGGTCAACAGGTTTTTGATCGAAAATATACCAATACCGGAAATCTTGGTTTATCAGTAACGAATGTTGGAACATTGGGTAAACCTGATGTTGCGAATAATCCCGGTGGGGATCCAAGTATGGAATATCCCCTGAATTCAGGTCAGGAGCATTTATTTGAGGCCGGTATTTGGATTGGCGCATACAGTGGCGGTTCCCAATTGTTGGTGAGCACGGCGGCGGTAACAAATTCTTCCGGTTATGCCACCGGGAAGCCCGGTTATGAGTTTACCAACGACGGGACGTTAGTTCAGGAACGTTCGTCTCTGCAGAATTCACCATTATATTCTCCGCTGGCGATAAGCCATCAGGATTATATTGCTAATTTTTCCGATAAAAGGGTTTCTATTGAGACCGACAAAGGATCCATACCTATCCGAAACCACGATCAACCCCTTTTTGTGGATGTAAAGCTCGAAAGCTATAACTGGAATTTCAGTTTTACCGAAAGTTTCTCCATTCTTCATTACACGTTTACCAATAGAAGTGATAAAGATTGGGACAGCGTCTATGTCGGGATGTATGGAGACCTGGTTAATCGCAACGTGAACAGCACCGTTGAAACGGGTTCTGATTTCTATAACAAAAATGGCATTGGATATCTCGACAGCCTTTATACTACCTATGTTTTTGATGCCGGATCATCTGATAATCCAAGCCTTAATACGTACGGCGGCATTTCAATTATCGGAGCGGATTATGAAAATAATTTTTTCCATCCGTCCAATGCCGAATATCTAAAAGCACATGGCTTGCGTCCCCCGAAAGTTGGACCAAGTTATTGGCTGTTCAGTTCGGGTGCCGGTGATTTCCGGGCTCCTCAAGATGACCAGGATCGTTATAATCGTATGAGTCAGCCATTTCCTATTGATGCCTATCGCGAAAAATTACGAACCGACGGGGCCTCATCGAGCGGTAATTATATTTCACTCATTTCAATTGGCCCATTTCCCAAAGTGGCTCCGGGAGAATCATTTGATGTTTATTTCGCTTTCACCGGAGCATTGAAACCGGATGAATACCAGGGGCTTGGAATGATTAATGGGAAAACAAAGAAAGAAACGGATAATACCGCTACCAGGGTGAATCTTGTAAATAACCTGGGTTGGGCTTACAGGACATTTTACGGGGAAGACAAAAATGGAAACGGTGTTTTGGACCCGGGCGAAGATATCAATAACAATGGGGTTTTGGACCGGTATTTAATTCCGGAGCCACCAAACTCACCTAAACTGCATGTGGAGATGTCTTCGGGAAAAGTGAGTTTGTATTGGGACAAAACGGCTGAAAATTCCGTAGATCCGGTTTCCGGTGAAAAAGA
The DNA here is from genome assembly GCA_963783355.1 of uncultured bacterium. Taxonomy (GTDB): domain Bacteria; phylum Bacteroidota; class Rhodothermia; order Balneolales; family DATFMH01; genus CAWANF01. The sequence continues at coordinate 48,564 of CAWANF010000007.1, read as the reverse complement.
TTTTGAGGGTTACAGGATTTATAAATCGAACCTTGGTGACGACATCAAAGGACAGATAACGACGAAGGCACAGGTCATTGCAGAATTTGATTCGGTAGGCAATGATGTCGGTTATAATACCGGGTTTGAAGAAGTGGCGCTGGCGCAGCCGGTGACTTTCCAGGGAGACACTACAAAATATTGGTATCGGTACGATGTCCAAAACCTGTTATCGGGCTGGCAATACCAGTTTGCGGTGACGGCTTTCGACCATGGAAGTACAAAATACAAGGTGGAATCGCTGGAATCGAGCCGAAATGCGGATGCGGTTAGGGTATTTCCCGGCACAACTACGAATACCAATTTTAAAGAAAATAAAGTCGGGGTTTACCCAAATCCATACCGGGTAAATGCCGCATGGGATGGAAATAATGCATTGACGCGGAAAGTGATATTCTACAACTTGCCCGCTCATGCTGAAATTCGTGTCTATACACTGGCGGGAGAGATTGTCGCAGACCTGAAGCATGATTCGCAGACATACAAGGGAGATATCCGCTGGTTTAATGATTTTAGTGCAGATAATCGTGTCATGTCAGGAGGAGAGCACGCCTGGGATTTATTGACAGAGAGCAGGCAAAATTTAACGACAGGATTGTATCTGTATACTGTAAAGGACTTGGATACAGGACGTATTCAGAGAGGTAAACTAGCAATCATCAAGTAAACGCAAATATAAAAAAGCAAGAGGGGTAATAATGAAAAAAAAGATACGAAGCATCAAGCTTCTGAGCTTGATATGTTTGTTGTCTTTAGCTACCACCGCTATCGCTCAAACACCGAAACCGGTAACGATCCGTGATTTAAACAGTTATTCGCAACTGAACTCAATCACCGATATTCCTAATCAGGCATTCAAGGATTCACTCGTGTCGTTTACCGCCGTAATTATATCTTATCCTAAAAATTCTGGCCTGGCTTCGTATACTCAGAGCACAGATGGTTTAGGAAGGATTCATGTTTTTGTTACAGATACATCTGCTTTAAATGATCCGGATGGAAAGATCGGGATGTCGATGCAGGTAGTAGCTACAGATTATTCCACATTAGAGACGTTAAACAGGGGAGACATTATTGATGTAACCGGTAAATTAACATTCTTTAGTAATACGGCTCAATTCTCACCCGAAACGATTACTCTTTCAAGTATCACCGGAACGCCTGCTGCCGATAAATACAAGGCTCTGCTTACTCCGATTGACATCACGGTAGCTGACCTGAACGTGGCTAACAGTGATGGTACCATGCAATTGAACCTGGCCAATTATCCCAAATACATTGGCAGTTATGTTCGCATCAAGGGAGCAACGGTCACGAATGTGTCATTAGGGGATCGTCCGAACTGGGCACTTAAACAAGGTGACAATCTTGTTTATATATATGATACCTCCTTACGTGTTCGTAACGACCGGCCCATTTACAGAACCGGGTATAACTATCGCCGTACCGACTTTACTCCACCCCCTGCTGGTGCTTCTGTGGATGTGAGTGGTTTTATCACATTAAACACGGATGATCCGGATGGGAAAAACGCTACTGGCATGCAGTCGATGACTATCAACCCGTGGGATGACGGTATTGTATGGTTAAATGATGCGAAAAATGAAAATGGCGTTAATGGTTTCGTATGGCCAAATGATATTGTCGTCGTAGGTTATCCGCCAGCCTTCTCAAATTATTCTATTTCAAATGTGACACCGACTTCAACAGAAGCAGTTACAGTTGATGTTGATATTACGGCCAATAGTCCTGCTACTCTTAGCAGTGTCGAACTGACCTACAATGATGGAAGTGGTGCTCAAACCGTTAATATGAGCCTGAAATCAGGGACGACGAATACCTATACGTATACTTTCCCGACTTTTGCCAATCTGAAAACTGTAACATTCAGTATCAAAGCTACAGACTCTGATGGTTTAGTTGGGGAATATCCGCAAGGTGAAATGGGCTCTTTCGTGGTCCTGGATCAACCTATCACAACGATATCCGTCATTCAGAAAACTCCGGATGAAAAACCCGGTGACAGCCCGTTGGCCGGCATTGGTCAGCTTCCTATGAATTTGACAGCTACCGTTGTAGCCGATTCTGCTGATGGTTTCGTAGTTATTCAGGACAGCCCGAATGCATGGTCAGGTGTCTATCTTGATGCTTCCGTCGCCGGTGTTAAATCATTGAAACGTGGCGATCAAATCACGATTACCAAAGGTGAAGTGAAGGAAGAGGCTTCTACGCATATCACCTATCTGACAAACTTCACTTATACCGTAGATTCCCACAATAATGATATAAGTGCGCTCATTCCAAGTCTTTTAACACAAGATATAACGAATGCTGCTGACAGAGGTGAAGCTCATGAAGGTATGGTCATTACACTTAATGATGTAAAAGTGGTAACCAACCAGGCTGATGGCACCAGTGATTATGGTGAATGGGAAATTGGTTCACGTCAAAGCAGCGTTACCGGTGCCGATACGTTAGTTGCCGGACAGGGACTTCGTATTGACGATGGCACACCAACTTTTGGAAGCGGACCTAAACCCATTAGTTCAAGCCTGAATGAAAATATCAAAAACGGTGCCGTTCTTACTTCTGTAACTGGTGTTCTTTATTATACTTATGGTAATAACAAGTTATTGCTTAGAAGTTATAGTGATGTTCAGGCAAATGACTGGACGTATCCTTCCCGGACATTTACCTTGTTAATGCCAACGGATAATCAGGCTGTGGATGTAACCGGCGATTTGATGGTTTCCTGGAACGCCACTAAGGATTATGATGGAAATGCCGTGAAATATATCTGGGCGCTTGCCAACACGAATGATACTGGTTTTGCCAATCCTCTGGTTAAGATCGAATCGGGTAATTCCGGCAGTGATCCAAGTGTTACCATTCCTTATCAATCCGTTGATGATTTACTGGCAAATGTTGGAATGAGCGTTGGTGATTCCAAAGATTTCATCTGGACTGTTTATGCTTTGGATGCAGCTGACACCGTGCAGGTTTCCACTTATTCTGCACCAGATTTCACACCGGTTTATTATACAGTTACCCTGAAACGGGATCTTTCAACTGGTATTGACGACGCGAATAGTAAAGTACCTAAGAAATTCGCTCTCGATCAGAATTTCCCGAATCCGTTCAACCCTACTACGAATATCCGTTATTCTTTACCACAAAGTTCCAAGGTAAAATTGACGGTTTATGACGTACTGGGCCGTACGGTTGCTGTGCTAGTAAATAAAGTTCAGAACACCGGAAATTATATTATCAATTTTGATGCAAGCAGATTGTCAAGCGGTATGTACTTCTACCGTTTGGAAACCAATAAGGCCACATTTACACACAAAATGTTGCTTATCAAATAACATATTTCGATGGGATTCCGGGCAATTCATCCCGGAATCCTGTCTTTTATTAAGTAGAGAGACGGACAAAAAGAACAGGGGTAAAATCCGAATACTCTTTGTTATCCCCCCAAATTTTTCAAATTGTTGAGTAGATTTTGAGCATTGTCATGAGAATAAAACTTCTCCTGTCGGTATCCGCCATCATCCTTTTGGGCTACGCCTGTAAATCAGGTTTGGAAGGACATTTGAATGTCAATAAGCCACCCAAAACAGGATTAACAGTGAAAGAGATCAACCGATCGGGATCAAACCGTTTGTCCAGCCAGATTCATATATCATGGTGGGGCGACGATCCGGACGGGTATGTTATTGGATATGAGTATTCTATAAATGATACCCTTCTAAATCCCTGGAAATTCACAACAAAAACCGATAGTACGTTCGTCTTGCCTATACCACAGGGCAATGATACGGCAAATGTGGTATTTCGTGTGAGGGCTGTCGATAACGAGAATCTCAGGGATCCGGTTGGTGCTGAATTGGTTTATCCTATCAAAAATTCACCGCCATCAATCGAGTATAACGAAACAGAAGTTCCGCCCGATACGCTTTTTGATATTGCCAGTTTCGGATGGTCGGTCAATGATATTGACGGTCAGGCTAACCTGGCATATACCGAAATCATTCTGAATGATACCACAGGTACATGGCTGCAGCTGCCAATTGATATTAATTTTATAAACCTGGAAGCTGAAGATATTACCGCTGCAGAAACGAAATGCCGGTTGTATCTGGGAAAGAGCTATAAAAGCTCCGGTTATGAGCTGCCCGGGCTCAAAATCAATGAAAAGAATATGCTTTATATCCGGGCTGTCGACAATGCCGGGGCTGTGAGTAAAGTTGACACTGTGAGTTGGTATGCGAAAAGACGTACATCCGATATCCTGTTTTTAAATGACTATGAAGGAGTCTTTTCCGGTTCTGTTGCGGCCTTTCATTTAAGTATGCTGGCCAATGCCGGGCGTCCGACGGTTGATTACTGGGATATCTCGGACGGGACGACATCAAGCGGCCGAAAAGTGACGAAATCCAGTGCATTTCCATTTATAAGCGATCCAACACTGGTAAAATCGTTAGCTAAATGGAAACATATCTATTGGATCTCGAATAACCTGGATAGAAACATCACTTATGCCCAGGAGATCACGAAAGAATTTTTCTCAAATGGCGGAACCATGTTCGTGGATATTCCGTCGAAATACCTGGACAGCAGCGATCCTATTTTTGATTTTCTACCATTGGACGGGGTCACACCTTTACCACAGATTGCCACCAGTTTCCAGGTTCTGAATACCAAAACAGTCGATCCGATTAATGGTTTACAGGGGCCGGTATTAGGAATTGATAAAATTATCAGTGCACGATATCCGGTCATTGCCGCAGCGGGAAGCACGCCTTTGTATAAAACGGATTTCACACTGCGTACCCTCGTAGGCTACCAGGATTTTACAGGAAATGAGGTGGTGGCTGTTAAAAATAAAGAAAACAATCTTATTTACTTTGGATTGAATCTGGACAACCTGAACACGAATAACAATGTCGATCAGCTGCTTAAAGCGCTGTGTATCGATGAACTGGGTTTTTGATTATGAGAGTTAGGTTAATGAATAATACGTTTATCAAGAGTCTTTGCCTGTTCCTGTTATTGAGTTTCGGGACATTTTTCCAGGCTTTTGCACAAAATGGAAATATCGGCGGTACGATAACCGATAAGGAATCGGGTGAAACATTGCCGGGTGTGAATGTTGTCATTAAAGGTACCAGTTTTGGTGCCGCTTCGGATATGAACGGAAAATATCTAATCGGGAATATTCGCCCCGGGGAGTATAATATTGAATTTCGTTATATCGGTTATGAAACAGTTCTGGTTACCGGTATTAAAGTAAAAAGCGGCCAGACCACCAAGGTGGATGTTGCGATTGCACAAAAAGTACTCAGCTCAGGGCAGGACATCGTTGTAATTGGTGAAAAGCCCATATTCGATGTCGAGAAATCCAATTCCTCTTCTACCGTTTCAAAATCTGAAATCCAGGCGGCGCCGGTTCGCCAGATACAGGATGTCGTCGGGATGCAGGCTGGCGTTATTAAAGATCCAACAGGCGTCTATATAAAAGGCGGACGGGCTTACGAAACCGGGTATGTTGTTGACGGTGTATCGGCACAGGATCCCCTGGCGGGCACGGGTTTTGGCCTCGATTTGGGCGCCAATTCATTTTCCAGCGTCGATGTCATTACCGGTGGTGTCGGTGCCGAGTACGGAGATGTGACATCCGGGGTTATTGCTGTGGAAACCCAAAGCGGTGGTAAAAATTACACCGGATTCTTTTCGCATAAGAGGGATAATGTTGGCAGCAATAATTCATCAAACTGGAACTTTTTTACCGATGTCTATGAATTCAACCTCGGAGGTCCATCTGTTATTTTCGAAAAACTCTTGCCGGCAATAGGCATCCGGATTCCGGGGTGGATCAGCTTTTTTGCATCCGGGCAGGTCATGCTGACCGACGATTTTACAAAAATATCGGCGGTTAAAGAAAGATCCTCGCTTGTGGGCAGCGGCTTTTGGTCGCCGCGTGAAGATAATCGCTGGAACGGCATGCTGAAGGTAACCTATCACATCAAACCGACGATGAAACTGCAGGCTTCTTATCAGCGATCACTGACCATCAACCAGAATACGAGGATGTTGCAGGTCACCGGGAATGATGTCCAGATTAAACCGGGATACCAGTTTTTCTACCAGAATGATTTAAATAACGCTAATACATTTGCTCATGAGAGTATACTTTCGTATCTCAAATGGACGCATACGGTTAGCAGCTCTGCATTTTATGATATCCAGGCCAGTCGCTTGTTTACACGTCTGCGTGCTGATGCGAACGGGCGTTTCTGGCGGCCCGATTCGGTGAATGGTGAGTTCGACGCTTCAAGTATTGTCACACCTCCTGTTACCGAATTTTATACCGGTAAAAATTTCGATTATGTATTGCCCGGTCCGGGTTTGGCTAATAATGGTGGCCTGGCACCGTTATGGCACGATCACTTTGCTGAAGAAATAACACTGCGTTCCACATTCACAAAATTTTTCAATGAAAAACAAAATCGATTGAATGCGGGATTTGAATTTAAGTTCCAGGATTATCAATGGATTGATATCACACGCCCGTGGGTTGGGGCTCCGATTCAAATCAGCGACGGCGTTTATTCCGAGACATCCCGGTTAGGGGAATCGTCCGATATCTGGAGGGTTAAACCCAAACGCGGGGCATTCTTTCTCAGTAATCAAATCCGTTATAAAGGTTTGATTGCAAACATTGGGGGCCGTCTTGAATATTGGGCACCTGGTAAATATGTAGATGATGCCGTAAATAATCCTGATGCACCTATACCGCAAGCCATTCGGGATGCCTACAAACGGGATACGAAGAAAATCTTTGGAGAACGTTTTAAGATCTGGTTGCTGCCGAAACTGAGTGTTTCATTCCCGGTTCGTGAAAATCAGGTGTTATTCTTTAATTACGGACACTCTGCGCGGGTTCCGCATCCCAGTTATATTTATGCCGGACTCGATCCGTTTTATCAGGATCGCTCATTCCTGGCTCAGTTGGGTAATCCAAATCTGAATCCGGAAGTAGATATTTCGTACGAACTGGGTTTTCGTAACCAGATTACTTCGAATGATGCACTGAATATCTCGGCATTCTGGCGCGATAAATACGATTTCATAACTACACAATCCATCATCATTCCGGATGCCACAGGACGGGAAACACAGAGGGCATTTAGAATTAATGGAGATTATGCCCGTGTTCGGGGAGTAGAAGTCAGCTATATCAAACGCTATAAAGATTGGTTCCAGGGAAATATGTCGGTGACATATTCTTTGGCTGAAGGATTGAATTCAACAAACGACGAAGCGCTTCAGAATATCCTGGTAGGCGGACAAAATATCGGCAATAATATTGAAACGCCGCTGGCATGGGATCGTCCCTGGGATATCAAAGGACAATTCATCTTTACCTACAATCGCAAAGGCGATCCGTTGTTCAATATTTCAGCGCTTAATCATATGAAACTGTTTGTTTCATCCTATTGGAGGAGTGGCTTACGATATACGCCTTATGAGTTTAAAGGATATTCGACCAATCCTGTGACGGGAGCCCGTGACTGGAAACCGATATATGAGATTGTCTCTGATCCTGCCAGGAGATACAGTAAAATCGGTACCCCATGGTTTAATATTGATTTGAATTTTCAGAAGTGGTTCACCATTCATAAGACGCGATTGACGGCCTTTGTAGAGGTCACAAATCTGCTGAATGACAGGAATCCGGCCATCATCAATCCAGTGACCGGTGAAGCATACAGAACAGATTATCCAAGTGATCCTCAAAAATTGAAGGCGCTTCGCAATGATCGGTCTTATGATGTGCCTTCCAGTGTCAGGGATCCGAGGTATCTCGATCCGAGGGATAATAACATTCCTTCTTATTTGAACCCGGCCAATTTTCTGGCTCAGCGTCATTTTATGTTCGGTGTCTCATTCAATTTTTAAATGATTTATTCGGAATGTATAACTTCATGTATAAAAAGAGTTTTTCGGTAGCTGCGTTGCTGGCCATCCTGATGTTCAGCGGTAGTTTTATTACACCGGCCTTTTCACAGGCACTATTGCCAAGCTTTGGTGATGCCCGCTCAGGGACGTCCGGATTTCAGTTCATAAAAATATCCGTGGATCCGCGATCGGCGTCGATGGGTAATTCGGCGACGGCAGATGCTTTTGACGGTTCCTCGCTATACTGGAATCCCGCATTAGCGGTTCAATTGGATAAATCCCAATTCTTTGTCAGTCATACCGCATATTTTGTGGATGTGTCGAAGGAATATGTGAGTTATATCCAAAAAATGAAAAATATTGCCATCGGCGTATCCCTTCAATACCTGAATTCGGGTGATATTAACGAAACAACAGAATTTCAGCCTTTTGGCACCGGACGTACCTTCCGCACCATTCATTATTCGGCCGGACTGACTGTTTCCCAAAAGCTTACCAGCTTGTTCAGCTATGGCGTAACTTTACATTACCTGGATGAGCGCATCGAAGAAGTGGAAGCCAAAACCGGGGCTCTCGATTTGGGTTTCTTTTACAAGGTCGGGGATACAGGGTTACGGTTTGCAATCGGCCTGAATAATTTCGGCCTGGACGTAAAACCATCCGGAAAAACCCAACGTCCGACCCTCAATGGAACGAAGGATGAGACCAACTTCAAGAGTGTCTCTTTACCCACTACATTTATCCTTGCCGCGGCTTATGATGTGATCCGGAAAGATAATATGAATCTGTTGCTCACAGGACAGCTTACCAATCCGAGTGATAATGCCGAGAAATTGAGTGTAGGTGTAGAGTATGGGTTTTTAAAACAGTTTTATCTGCGCGGTGGGTATGAGTTTGGAGCCCAGGAATTGCGATATCCAAGCGGGGGGCTTGGTGTCAAGATTCCATTGGGTTCCCATAATGTTGGTTTGGATTATGGATTCACCAATTATGATCGTCTCGGTAATATTCATCGGCTCGCACTGAAAATTTCGCTTTGAAAGTATCAAAATCATGAGAAACTGGATAAAATTATTAACTCACATTTTCATTATCATCGCATTCGTTGCCTGTGGTGATATCTTCGGTACCAAGAAATCAAGTACGACCGAACAGATATTCAAGGATGGACATAAAGATCCCAAAACGGCCGAAGATGTGGTAGGTTATGCGGCTTTGCTTCCTTTTTGGGGAAATTTTCAGAAACCTACGGATGTGTACGTCGGTTATGACGAGTTAGTTTATGTGACCGATCAAAGTGGATTACATGTGCTTGATCGGGCTGGCCGTGAGTTCCAAACGATTCCCATGCGCGGAGCGGTTTCCGTTGTTCAGGATCGAATGCTGAACGTGTACGTTGCTGCAAGAGACACTATTAAAATTGTCCTTCAGGATCCAAACACCGGACAGCCGCAACCCGACTCATTGTGGAACCTGGCTGTTGTTTACAAACTGAGAAATGCCAATGGTGCCGGGAACCTGGTTTATTTGGATACTTTGGTTCATCCCTTTGCCGACGCCAGCCGCAGTACATATACATCACAGACTTCAAGGCTGGTAAAAGGGAGCCCGGATAGTGACGAGTTGGTAGAATTTACTGGATTGGCCGTAATGGCAGACAATACGTTGTATGTGACGCGCCGGGGTCCAAAGAATTCGACAAACGATGTCGTGGCTCCCGATAACATCGTTCTTGAATATCGATCCGTTATTGTGAATGGCGAAGATACCGGGAAAATGGAGAACATTCGTCAGATTAGAACCTTGAGCCCTACGGTTCCTTCACTTATCAGCGGAATTGGGATGTCCGGCATTTCAACATTTATCGGGCCACCACAACGTGAATCGATGACCGACAGCCGGAGTTTTATCGTGACGCAGGCTGATCAAAATATCGATATTCCATTCCGCGTTCTTTGGATCAATGCCGTTGAAACGACCGATGGCCTCATTTTTCAACCCAATACCAGCCTGTTGGCGCAGGATACGTCTAAAGCAGACGGATTTTTGTACCAGGAGCACAAATTTAAAGAGCCCACAGGTGTGGCCTATGCTGCTGACGGGACCAATTATATTTTTGTTACCGATGCTGGAAGCGACAGCTTGTACGTTTTTCAATCCAATGGTTATGAAGGGGTGAATCCACCGGTTGGTTCTGATGCTACCAAACCTATCATTGTTTCATTCGGCGGATTAGGTTCCGGTCCGAAGAGTTTCAATGATCCCAGTGGCGTCGCTTACTTCAATAAAGTCGTGTATGTTGCCGATAAAAATAACAATCGAATTGCCAGATATAAGCTAACAACCGATTTTGAATAAATTGTTGTTATGTTACGGGATGAAATGGGAGATCGGATGGTCTCCTTTATTATTTTGAAAAATCTCGCATTTATATGGTTATTTAGTATTTTGATTCAATTTTATTGAACTGGTAGTATTATTTGATTGGTTCATTCTGATTATATGCTTGGCTATTAAACTATTATTACGCTGCTAATCGTAATAAAAAAAAATATTATTCGGATATGAAATACGATGTTGCAATTATCGGCGCCGGGATTGTTGGGCTGTCAACGGCTTATAAACTGACATTGGAAAGGCCTGATTTAAAAGTACTTGTTCTCGAAAAAGAGAATGAAGTTGCTGCTCACCAAACAGGCCGAAATTCAGGAGTTATTCATTCCGGTATTTATTATAAACCCGGAAGTTACAAAGCCAAAAACTGTGTAGATGGCCGACATCAGCTCGTTGATTTTTGTAAGAAATATGATGTGAAATATGACATCTGTGGCAAGGTGATTGTTGCGACCAAAAATGAGGAATTGCCACGATTGCAGGCCATTTATGAGCGGGGACTGTTGAATGGTTTGGATGGAATAGAAATCATCGATAAAAAAAGGCTGGATGAGATAGAACCACACACCGCAGGTATTAAAGCTATTCATGTTCCGGTGACAGGAATTGTCGATTTTAAAGGTGTATGCGAGAAAGAGAAGGAGTTGATTGAAAGTAAAAACGGTACGGTTGCGTTTAATCAGCAGGTTAAAGAGGTCATTCAGAATGGCAAGGAACTGATAGTCAAAACCGGTCATGACGAGTTTTATGCCAAATACCTAATCAACTGTGCTGGTTTGCATTGCGACCGCGTTGCCCAATCATCCGGGTATAAACCTCCTATCAAAATTGTGCCATTTCGTGGAGAATATTATGAGCTGACACCCGAAGCGGAATACCTGGTAAACGGATTAATTTATCCGTTGCCGAATCCCGAATTCCCGTTTTTAGGCGTACATTTTACGAGCATGGTTTTGGGAGGTGTTGAATGTGGACCCAATGCTGTTTTTGCGTTTAAGAGGGAAGGATATAACAAAACTTCATTCAGCCTGAATGATACGCTGGAGTCCTTCAATTATTCTGGTTTCTGGAAGCTGGCTTCGAAGCACTGGAGAATGGAAGTTGATGAATTATACCGCTCTTTTTCAAAACAGGCCTTTTTAAAAGGCTTGCAGCAGTTGATTCCGGGTATCAAAAGCGAACACATCAAACCGTCTCCTTCTGGTGTCCGGGCGATGGCCCTGGATCCGCAGGGAAATATCGTCGATGATTTCTATTTTGTGAAGAGCAAAAATCAAATCCACGTTCTAAACGCCCCGAGCCCGGCAGCCACCGCCGGATTGTCTCTCGGTGACGAAATCGTGAAGACCGCGATCCAGCAATTTGAGATATAGACTTTAGATTTTAGTAGTGTGTAGTGAGAAAGTGTTGAGCTAAATTTCGATCGATAAATCTTTGAAGGATCTCCGCCATCAGTTAATCCGACAAATCCCTTCCTTTCGGCAGAAAGGCGTGATTCGGACAAATGGAACGCGAATAACGCAGACAAGGGTAATTACCGCAGACTAAATACGAATCGCTCAGCAGATCATCTAACCTCTCAATTTTAATATCTAAAATCTTTATAAACCACAGAGAGCGCGCAGAGTATTTCACAGAGAACACAAAAGAGTGTCATGAGTTGTGAGCTAAGTGTTGAGTTAGGACACCGGACGAATTTCAACTGTTTATTGTTTACTGATCATTGATCACTGTTAACTGATTTCTTCTTATTGATAAAATTTAAACGGCAGAAATTTATAATCTGTTTAGTACATTGTATACTTTAGATTTTCCCGATCAGACAGAAGCCGGGGAAGCTGGATTTTATCATAAATGCTGAAATTATAAATATCGTGTCCATGTCTGCCACAGCCAAGGATTTTATAAAAGAACCATTGATTTACCGCGATGATTTAACGCTGGCGCTTTACGCAACGGATGCCTCAATGTATGAAGAGCGTCCTGAAGGGGTCGCTTTCCCTAGAAATGGCTCAGAATTACAGGATATCGTCCGATGGGCTCATACAAATCACATTCCTATTACCCCGAGAAGCGCGGGAACGAGCCTTGCGGGTCAGGCTACCGGAAATGGATTAATCATGGACGTTTCCCGTTATATGACGGCCATTTTGGATGTGGACGTGCAAAAAAGGATGGCACATGTTCAGCCCGGGGTTATAAGGGACACGTTAAATCGTGAAATTGCAGGATATAATCTATTGTTCGGACCGGATACTTCAACAACTAACCGGTGCATGATGGGCGGCATGATCGGAAATAATTCCGCCGGATCTTTTTCCATAAAATATGGCAGTACGCGAGATCATATATTGGAAATAGAAGCTGTTCTAAGTGATGGTTCGCTCGTCGTTTTCAAGCCGCTTAGTATTGATGAGCTGGAGGGGAAAAAGAAGCTCGAAACACTGGAAGGCCATATTTACCGGGAAATACTGGCTCTAATAGATAAGAATAAAGAGGAAATTCTGCAGGCTTATCCGCATCCCGAGATTATCCGGCGAAATACCGGTTATGCCCTGGACAAACTTTGCGGGATGCAGCCCTTTAACCCGGATGGACGTCCGTTTAATATGGCGGAGCTTTTGTGCGGGAGCGAAGGAACATTGGCCATGACGGTTAGCGCCAAACTTAACCTGGTTCCTAAAGACAAATATAAAATTCTGTTAATTCCGCAATTCAACGATCTTGATGAATCGCTCAGGGCGACGATAGAAGCAGTTAAGTATAACCCTTCAGCGGTGGAACTGGTGGATGATATCATCCTGAATGCTACGAAAGGGAACATTGAACAGCGTAAAAACCGGTTCTTCCTGGAAGGCGAACCAAAGTGTCTTTTGATCATTGAATTTGAAGGCAATGATCGGGATGAAATCCGTGAAAAAGCCGAAACGCTTCAGGGCAAGCTTCGGAATGCCAAATTTGGCTATACTTCTCATATTTTTGATAAAGAAGAAGATATGAGCCGGGTCTGGGATCTTAGAAAATCGGGTTTGGGCTTGTTAATGGGACTCGTTTCCGATGAAAAATCGCCCACTTTTAGTGAAGATACGGCCGTCCGGGTTGTAGATCTGCCTGACTATGTGAAAGATTTTCAGAAAATTTTGAAGAAATACGACACCAATTGTGTGTTTTATGCCCACGCTTCGGTTGGAGAATTACATTTACGTCCCGTTTTGAATATCAAAACCGAAGAGGGAATCCGGAAAATGAAGGCTATGGCTGAGGAGATCGCCGACCTGGTTCATTCCTATAAGGGATCGTTATCAGGTGAACATGGCGACGGACGGGCACGGGCTCCCTACATAGAAAAAGTTCTGGGATCTGAAATGATGCCGTTATTGGCGCAGGTCAAGCAAATCTGGGATCCCGATGGTATTTTTAATCCCGGGAAAATTGTTCATGCCAGGCCTATCGATTCAAATCTTCGGTATTCTCCTTCTTATCAGTCTCCGGAAGTGGATACGGTTTTCAAATGGCGGAATGAAATGGGTTTTTCAGGAGCTATTGAACAATGCAATGGAGCCGGAGTTTGCAGGAAATTATCAGAAAGCGGTGGAACGATGTGCCCGTCGTATATGGCTACCAAAGAAGAAAAAGATACTACACGCGGAAGAGCGAATCTATTTCGTCAGTTATTTTCCGGCCGTCAAAAAGAAGCATTTACCTCCGATGAATTGAACGAAGCACTGGAATTATGTCTGATGTGCAAAGGCTGTAAAACGGAGTGTCCGGCTAATGTAGATATGGCAAGGATGAAATCGGAGTTTTTGAATGGCCGTCATGAAGCTATGGGGACACCGCTATCTCATCAATTCTTCGGACAGCCAGCCCGTTTTTATCCGCTGGCATCCTTTTTTGCACCTTTGGCGAACTGGTTTAACGGTACCAGGGTTGGAAAAGAAATTTACCGGGAGTTGCTGAATATTCATCCGGAAAGGATCTTGCCTTCTTTTGCAAGCCGGACATTTGTGGATTGGTTCGAAGAGCATAAGAAAAATGTAGAACCGAATGGCCGTCCGCCGGTCTTATTGTTTGTTGATGTGTTTATGAATTACCATGAACCGGAGATCGGCCGGGATGTTGTGCGTTTACTGGAACGAATGGGATATCATGTTTTGATTACAACAGCTTTGGAGAGCGGCCGGACGCAAATATCAAAGGGTTTGCTTAATGAGGCAAAGAAATCTGTTCATAAAAACATTAGCCGGTTGTATGAATTTGCCAGAATGGAGATACCAATTGTTGGTATCGAGCCTTCGGAGATATTGACTATGCGCGATGAATACCTGGATATTTGCGACGACGAATATCTTCCTAAAGCAAAAGTCCTGTCTGAACACACATTTATGCTGGAAGAGTTTTTAATATCGGATCGATTCAACAATAAAGAGAAACTTGCAAAAATTACCGATGGGAAAAAGCAAAAAGTGTTAGTGCACGGACATTGTCATGCCAAGTCGCTGGTAGGTATTCAGCCTACGATGGAGGTTTTGAAGTTGGCCGGATTTGAGCCCGCTGATCTGAAAACTGGCTGTTGTGGCATGGCCGGAAGTTTTGGATACGAAGAAAAACATTACGAGGTATCCATGCAAATTGGGGAGCTTAAACTTTTTCCCGGATTACGTTCGGCCGGTGAAAATGAGTTAATTTGCGCACCGGGATTCTCCTGCCGCCACCAGATTCACGACGGAGTCCAAAAAAAGGCGCAACATCCGGCCTCAATACTCGCCGCGGCAGTGAACAGGGAACAATAAACAGTAAACAGAAAAAGATTTGACCTGAGCTATGATGTTCGCCAGTTTTGCTAACTGCTAACTGCTAACTGCTAACTGCTAACTGCTAACTGCTAACTGCTAACTGCTAACTGCTAACTGCTAACTGCTAACTGCTAACTGCTAACTGCTCAAATGATGTCGTGTTCTGTTACGTTATCCGAAATACCGTCGAGCAAAATAGAAAATTCACGAATAATGTTTCTGAGGTCGTCTTTGGTTCCGGCCTGTAATGGGAAATAAATAGCCGCACCGATATTTCGTGTCGAAGTCGTTGTTTTCGTCTTCAAAGAGTCTTTAATCGGATTGATGATTGGAATATCTTTATTTCGTTGTATCGTAAAACCCGTTACTAAATCCTTGAGTTGAATAGATTGGTTGGCGATGTTAAAAACATATTCTTCATCATCCTTTCCCAAACGAAACATATAATGGATACAATCGGCCTGATCCAGATCCCACAACGAAATGGGTACCATATATTTCAACGAAATAAAGTTATTGATATCAACGACGGTATTGATTCTCGGGAAATTATCTTCCTGAACCGCTCTTAATAAGTATTCTGAAGCCGGTTTGTTGCGTCCGGTTGGTTTGAAATCACCGTTTCGCAGCATATTCCGGGATTCTTCCCTGAATTTTTCTTCATGTGGAGTTAAATCACCGTTTTTTCGTTGTTCCTGTAAAGCCTTTAATTTTGTTTCAAGCAGAGGTAAGGTTTTGCTGACATGAATATTCTTTGCAATCAGTACACCTATAGCGATATCGGTGTTTTCCAGTTTGTTCGTAAATAAAAATTTATGAATCATATTCTAAAGCATATATTAAATTTCTTGCCGTTAATTTGAGAAATAATACTATAGGATCATTTTAAAGTTATCGCAAGTTCTTTATTAAAAATAAGATGGAGAGTCGTCTAATACTATATGTATATTTTAACGATTCGATTTCAGAACTAGTTCACGGGCATTGGCTAAAGCAGAATCAGTAATATCAGCACCGCTCATCAGAGAAGCTACTTCGCGGATATGCTGATCATCGTCAAGAGATATGATTCGGGTTACGGTTCGCCCGTCATTTTCAATTTTTTGCACCGAATAATGCTGATGGGCTTTGCTGGCGATTTGCGGTTGATGTGTAATGGCAATAATCTGACAATGATCGGATAATTCTCGCATCGATTGTCCGACTTTTTCGGAAATATTCCCGCTGATCCCGGTGTCAATTTCGTCGAATATCATCACCGGCAGACTCTGTTCCCTGGCAATAATTGTCTTCATGGCCAGCATGACCCGGCTGATTTCACCACCAGAGGCAATTTTAGAAAGAGGCTTGGGAGCTTCGCCTTTATTGGTCGAAATATGGAATGATATGATATCGAATCCTTCACGCGTACAGGCCAGCTTTTTATTATTATATTCAATCCAGCCATTGGAATCTTCTTCCAGACCGAGGTTTACGGTAAACCGAGCGTGTTCGATGCCGAGTTTTGATAATTCATGGGCGATTTCACCCGAAAGTTGTTTTCCGGTCTTTTCACGTTCCCGATGCAAAGCCATCGCATGCTCCGATAAAATGGCGGTCTGGTGATGTATTTCTTTCGTCAGTTTTTCAATTTCCACATCAAAGTTTTCAGCCAGATTCAGGTTTGTCCGGATTTCTTCCCGGTATTCGATCAAATCCGGGATGGTTCGGGTATATTTCTTCTTTAGCCGGTTCAGGTCGGTTTGCCGCTGTCGTAAAAATTCAAGCCGTTTCGGGTTAAATTCTATTTGAGAACGGTATCTATCGGTGAAGCGAAGCATCTCATCAAAACTGATGCGGGCACTGTGTAATTCATTTAGGTAATTTTCGAAGTCTGGATCGAGATGCGACATTGTCTCCAGCGCTCTCTCAATAGAATGAAAAAGATCGGTAATGTTGACTTCACCTTCCGAGCCGATTTCCAGGATTGATGTAGCTGTTTGATCCAACTCCTCGGCGTTATCGAGGCGCTGCATTTCGTTTTCAATAGCTTCTTCTTCCCCGGGATCCAGCGATGCCTGTTCCAGCTCTTTCAGTTGAAAACGGTAGAGTTCAAGCTTTTCCTGTAATTCCCGTTCTCTTTTCTTTAAATCGCTGAGTTCTCTGCGGTGCCGGCTGACCCGGTCGTACGATTCGTGAAACCGGGACAGCAACGATTGCGTATTTCCGAAACCATCCAGTATCTGTTGATGATGGTCTTCTCTGAGCAGCAACTGATGATCATGTTGTCCGTGAAGGTCGACTAGTTGATCTCCAACCTGACGGAGCACAGTTAGATTCACGGGCGTATCGTTTACAAATGCCCGGCTTCCGGTATCACGCACTTCACGCCGGATGATGATGTGGTCAGACCACTCTACTTCATTCTCCTGTAATAAATTCCTTAAATATTGATTGTTGCCGGTATGAATGGTTGCTTCGGCAATGGCTTTCGTTGAACCCTGCCGAATCATATCGGTATCGGCCCGTTCTCCCAGGATAAGATTCAGGGCTCCAATAATAATCGATTTACCCGCCCCGGTTTGCCCGGTGAGAATATTCAGTCCCCGTCCAAAACGAACGTCCAGTTCGTCGATGAGTGCGAAATCTTTTATGTAAAGCGTCTGGATCAATCTAAAATATTACCTTGTTTAATGATCCCTTGTTTAAAAACCAATGCAAAGAATGTGAGCATTAAAATAATGGATTTATAAGGCAAAGTATACGTTCTCATTAAATCCATAGAATGATTTTTTCGTTTGAATTATTTTCTGCAAGTTTATCGGATCCTGATGACCGTCATTGTATGAAAAAAATCGTATCTTGTACGTTTCATGGAAATTAAATAATTGCAGCTGGGTAAGAGACTGCAGAATAAGTTAAGTACAGACAACACATAGTTTAGATGCCAGATATAAAAGAAAATAAGGTAGAATCAGAAATTGACAAATTGCCGAATCAGGTTCCCGTTATTTCATTGCGTGATACCGTGATTTTTCCAAATACTATGTTTCCTATTCTCGTTGGACGTAAAGCGTCGCTTGCGGCCATTTCGGAAGCCAGGGAAAAGGATGACCTGGTCATTTTGTGTGCTCAGAAAGATCCGGAAGTCGATGAGCCTGAAACAGAAGATTTGTATGAAGTTGGGACGGTTGGCAAAATTGTCCAGGTGTTGAATCTCCCGAATAATTTGCTAAAAGTTCTGGTCCGGGGATTAACGACTGCAAATATCGTGGAAATGACGTCGAGCGATTCCTCTCTGCAGGCAAAGATTGACTATCGCATCAAAACAGCGCCGCACAGTAAGAAAAAAATGGATGCTCTTATCAAAAAGAGCCGCGAGCGGTTTGAAAAATATGTAATGCTGAACCAGGAGCTGCCCGAAGAGATTTTGCTGGGCTACGAACATTACGAAGATCCGGAACAGCTCCTGTTCTTCATGGCTTCGTATATGGACCTGGAAATGGCCCAGAAGCAGGAATTGCTGGAATTGGAGGATTTGTCTGCACAATACACAAAGATTCTGACCTTGCTGACGGCTGAACTTGAAATGCTGGCTGTTTCCCAGGAAATAAACGAACGGGTCCAGGAAGAGATACAGGAAAGTCAGCGGAAATTTTATATCCAGGAACAAATTAAAGTCCTGCAGGAAGAACTCGAAGAAGATGAGTTTGCCGATCCTGAACTGGCGAAAATTAAGGAGCAGGTTGATAGTATGCAGTTATCCGAGCAGGCGAAAGGGAAAGCCTATGAGGAGCTGGATAAGCTGAAAAAGACTCCGTCTATGTCGCCGGAATACAGTGTTTCCCGGAACTACCTCGACTGGCTGATTGCTATGCCCTGGGGAACATTTACGCAGGACAACCTGGATGTCAAAGCGGTTGAAGAAGCATTGAATAACGATCATTTTGGCCTTGAAAAACCTAAAGAACGTATCCTTGAACAGATTGCTGTCCTCAACCTGGTTAAGAAAGTTAAGGGACAGATTTTGTGTTTTGTTGGCCCTCCGGGAACGGGCAAAACATCGCTCGCTAAATCAATAGCGAACTCCGTCGGACGCAAGATGGTACGCATATCTTTGGGCGGTGTTCACGACGAGGCTGAGATACGGGGCCACCGGAAAACATATATTGGTTCTATGCCCGGGCGTATCCTTCAGGCTATTAAGAAAGCCGGAACGATGAACCCGGTACTCATTCTCGATGAAATTGATAAAGTCGGACAGGATATGCGCGGAGATCCGTCATCTGCTATACTGGAAGTGTTGGATCCTGAGCAAAATAATACGTTCAACGATAACTACCTGGATATTGATTTCGATTTATCGCAGGTGATGTTCATTACAACCGCCAATGTCGCCAGCCAGATTCAGCCGGCGCTGTTGGATCGTATGGAGATTATCAATTTGCCGGGTTACCTGGAACACGACAAGCTGGAAATTGCTAAACGGCATCTGATTCCGAAGCAATTGAAAGCCCATGGATTGCAGGTGTCCCGTGTTAAGTTTAATGATGATGCTATCCTGGAGATCATCCGGAATTATACCGCAGAAGCCGGTGTACGTGGGCTGGAACAGCAAATTGCCACGATATGCCGGAAAGTGGCCAAAGAAGTCATTTTACGTAGATCCGCAGGCAAGAAATTAACCCGAATCACGATTAATCTTAAGAAATTGCGGGAATTTCTCGGGGTCGAAAAATTCCGTGATCGCGATCTCGATAAGAAAGACAAAGTGGGCAGTGTCAATGGGCTCGCATGGACGAGTATTGGCGGCAGTATCCTGCAAATTGATGTCGCCCGTATGCCCGGGAAAAATAAGTTTATCCTAACCGGGCAGCTAGGTGATGTGATGAAAGAGTCGGCGCAGGCGGCACTGACCTATATTCGTTCTAATAGTGATAAACTGGGTATTAATGACGAAGTATTCGAGAAGAATGAGATTCATATCCATATCCCGGAAGGCGCCATTCCCAAGGATGGTCCGAGCGCCGGAATGGCTATGGCCATCGCCATGGTTTCATTATTAACCGGGAAAAAAATACGTCACGATCTGGCTATGACAGGGGAAATAACCCTTCGAGGCGAAGTTTATGCTATCGGAGGATTGAATGAAAAACTGCTTGCTGCCCAGAGGAATAAGCTGAATACGGTATTAATCCCGAAAGATAATGAACGTGATCTTGCTGAGATTCCGGACAAGATAAAACTAGGTTTGAAAATCATTTCGGTGAATACGATAGAAGAAGCGATGAAATATACGTATGTCTGAAATTTAAGGCTGGCTGAAAGCTATTGATTTGAGACCATTTCTAAGGCTCAGAGTCTCTCTTAATGAATAGCTTATTATAAGACACCCCATAAAAAGAATCCTTACAAAAATTTTTAAATATTTTTTATAAAAATGCAATAATTATTGTAAGTGTATGTTATTGCTTGAGTATTGAGTACTGCTTTGCATACTCGACAAATAAATTATCTAATGGCTGAATTCCAGGATATTACGGGCGATACCGAACCTTTGAAAGAGACGAAGATTCATTTGGAGGTTGCTTCCGGGCAAAAAGAAAATGTGCGGCTGGATAAGTATATCGTGATGTTTGTGGAAAACGCAACACGAAACAAAGTTCAGGATGCTATCAAAGAAGGTTTTGTGCTTGTAAACGGTTCTGTTCAGAAATCATCTTATAAGGTTCAGGCCGGGGATATTATTGATATCACGTTACCCAAACCGCCGCCACCCGAAGCCGTGCCCGAAGATATTCCTTTACAGATTGTTTATGAAGACGACGATTTCATTATCGTAAATAAGGAAGCAGGAATGGTCGTACATCCGGCTTTTGGGAACTGGAACGGAACACTCGTGAACGGGCTTCTCTATTACATCAAGGATTTGCCGGAAGTGGACGATGAGAATATTCGGCCGGGAATCGTTCATCGCCTGGATAAAGACACGAGTGGATTGCTGGTGGTTGCCAAGAATGAGACCACCCATGCGAAATTATCGGCTTTATTTGCCAAACATGATATCGAACGTAGTTACTGGGCCGTAGTTTGGGGCAATCCCGAACCTGAAGGCACGATTGAAGGCAATATTGGGCGATCACCCCGTGACCGAAAATTAATGACGGTTTTGGATGAACCGAATGGGAAACACGCCGTCACGCATTATAAAGTAATTGAATATTTCGACCACCTGAGCCTGGTTGAAGTGCGGCTGGAAACAGGACGGACTCATCAGATTCGTGTTCATTTTTCGAATATCGGGCATCCGGTCTTCGGAGATATGACTTATGGTGGCAACCGTGTTCGTTTTGGTCCGAATACAGGGCAAAGAAAAGTGATGTTTGAAAACCTATTTAAACGGTTGGGCCGTCAGTGTCTACATGCCAAAACATTGGGTTTTGTGCATCCCGTTACAGGGGAATCGGTGCAGTTCGATTCGGAGTTGCCCGGCGATTTCAGAGATGTTTTAAATAAATTACGTACTAATTGTAAACCCTGAGTGAATCAGGTAAAAATGAAATAAAAATGGCTACACAAACCAAAGAAATTACGATTAAGGTCGAATTGGATGAGGAAAATGTTCCTACGAATATTTTATGGGATGCAACCGATTCGGAGGATGTTGATCCCGTTGCCTGCCGTTCGATGATGTTGTCGTTGTGGGATCATAATCAGAAAAATACACTTCGGCTGGATCTGTGGACCCGCAACATGATGCAGGACGAGATGAAAATATTTTTCCATCAGACACTGGTGGCGATGACGGATACACTTGAACGAGCCGTTGGTGATGAACGAATAGCCGGGGATATGAAAGATTTTTGCGATCATTTTGCCGAAAAGATGGAAATCGACAACGGGAAGGGGTGATAGTCAGTGGGTTTTAACAGTGAGAAATCGGATCATTTATGTATGGACATGCCATAGCATAACCGTACGCTATTTCCTATACAATATCGATCCGAAAGTTACCGCGCTTTCACGTTCTGATTCATCCCACAGATCATACGACATGATATCACCTTTAACGCCTGGTAAGGTATTTAAAAACGTCAAAAGTGGTGGGAAACCACAGATTCGGTAGCGATCCATAGACTCTTTCATCAGGTTTAATACCTGTTTTTTATCGCCTGATTTTGCCCTGTCCAAAAATTGATGATCAAATTCCCGGACTTCTTCGAAAAGATTTGAAGCCGGAATGGGATCGCCGAATTTTCGTCCGATATGAGCTAAATCGCCGCTAATCATGAAAAGGGTATCGGGATCATTGGCAAATTTTTGATTAAGATAACCCGTGAAATTCTGAATCTGTTCACCCTTTTTCCCATTTTCAGTATATAGCAATTCATCAAAACTGCCCACCAGGATAGGAAGAATCTTAAAATCATGCTGCCATAAATACTGAAGAAAAATGAGATGCAACTCGATACTATGTTCTATACGGTGAGCACGGTCTTTATATGAACAGCCCAAATCCAATTCAGATTGTTTCATTTCCAAAACAGATTTTCGATCATTTTCGACCAGCCCCAGCGGAGTCTCAAAATGTTTATCTGATACTATGAAAGGTTTGTTTTCATAAACCTTTCTATAGAGGCCCGAATAATGAGACGTTGCCAGGATAACGACTCGTTTCGGTTTGAGGTCTTTCAATGGCAAAAACGCCTTTATATAACTTTTAATACCGACACGCGGATCGATGTGAGGGGCATAAAGAGCTTTAATTTCACCATTCAGCGGAACCGATGTACCTGAAAATTCGCCAAAAGCTTTGGAAAACTGGGCGATGATCCCCGGTCGATCGGCCGGATAAGAGGAACCTGCACAGACAGGTGGCCTTTTCTCAGCCTCTTCAAATGCGAGTTCCTTATTTTTGGAAAAATGTTGAAAATATCTCGATTCGAGGACACAATTGTCATCAAGAAACTCTATAAAGTGCACTAAATCATTTATTTCGACATCGCTGCTGTTAAAACCATTCATTAACTCCTGAACAGAATTACGTCCGTTCAAAAGGGATAAAATGCTGGCAGAAGCGTGATCCAGGACAAAATTCGGTTTCACATAACCGAGCATATCATAAAAATAGAGGTAATCCTTTTCTTCGTGTCGAATGGGCACTATTTCAAGGTCTCTGCGCAGGCCTGGAATTGGTTCGTTTAAAGAGTTAAATAACAAGGCGCTCATATGATTTTTGCCCCTTTATAGCTTACTTATTTCTCATTTTTTGGCATTCGCAACGGATGCCGTATTTCTTGCAAATAGGATCGTCAGGTGCTTTAGAAATCCTGGCTTTACATACCTTACGTCCGTGTTGAATCAGCAAATGAGCCAGGTTCGTCCAATGTTCACTTGGAAATAACGCCATCAAATCCTTTTCTATTTTGTCGGTATTGGTGTGTTTCGTGAGTCCGAATCGATTGGATAATCGTTTAATATGGGTATCTACCACTACCCCAACGTTTTTTCCGTACGAGTTGCCAAGGACAACATTGGCGGTCTTTCGGGCAACACCACGCAATTGTAATAACTCATCCATGGTTTCCGGGACCTTACCATCGAATTGTTCTACAATGATCCCGGATGATACTTTGATCGATTTAGCTTTATTACGATAGAATCCGGTAGACTTAACAGCTAGTTCCAGGTCATGAATATCCGCTTTTGAAAAAGCTTCCGGACTGGGATAATCCTTAAATAATTGTGGGGTCACTTTGTTGACCCGTTCGTCGGTGCATTGGGCGCTCAGGATGGTTGCCACCAACAGCTCAAAAGGGTTTTTGTGAATTAAGGCGCATTCGGCTCCGGGATACTTTTCGTACAGCTCTTTTAGTAAATCTGCCGCTCGTTCTTTTTCGGCTTTCGATTTTTTGGGGAGCTTCATATTTCCATTATTTGACTGCGCCATAATGATTCAATTCTTTTCTCGGTTATTTATAATAATCAGCATTATAAGTCGGGAAATGTAAAATTCAAATTTCATTCATTTCAAAAAAATCCCTTTTTTGATACAATTTTCTAACAAAGGGTACGTTTTTTCACGCGTTATACTTTTCCAAACCAGGCTAAGAGGAATACTGAAGACTGGGAGTGTATTTTATTTTTTTAAAGATAACAAAAACTTAAAACAAATCGTTTTATGGCCATATCGGTTGAGAACCTGACAAAGGTATATGGGCCACAAAAAGCTGTAGATAATATTACTTTTGAAGTGAAAACCGGCGAGATTCTCGGTTTTCTCGGGCCCAATGGAGCCGGAAAAAGTACGACGATGAAAATCATAACGTGCTTTTTAAAACCTACTTCCGGCAGTGTCGAATTAGACGGTTATAGTATTTTTGATGATTCGCAAGAAGTGAGAAAGCGAATAGGGTATTTGCCCGAAAACAATCCACTTTATCTGGATATGAGTATTGTCGATTATCTGCGATATACTGCTGAATTGCAAAATATGCCATCCGCTGATATCGACAAGCGTGTACGTGAAATGATAGATGTGTGCGGACTCGGCAATGAAATGCATAAAAATATTGGCGAACTATCGAAAGGATATCGTCAGCGGGTCGGCCTGGCACAATCATTGATTCATGATCCTGATGTGTTGATTCTTGATGAACCCACAACCGGTCTCGATCCGAATCAAATCGTCGAGATACGTTCCCTTATTAAAGATATCGGCAGGGAAAAAACGGTGATGCTGAGTTCTCATATCCTGAAGGAAGTGGAAATGACCTGCGATCGCATATTAATTATCAGTCGTGGCAAACTGGTTGCCAATGGAACGACAGCAGAACTGGCCCGAAGGGCGACCGGCAGCGATCGGGTTTTGGTGCAAATACAAAGCAATGAAAACAGTGTTGCGGATACGCTCGTGAAAATGGAAAGCGTAGTCAATGTTACTCCGGCGGATAAAGAAAATAATTTATGGTACGTCGATGCCAAACCGGATACGAATACGCAGGAAAATATTTTCAGGCTCTGTGTAGAAAAAGGCTGGGTACTTCTTCAAATGACCCCGGTACAAACCAGCCTCGAAGACATCTTTAGGGAATTAACGGCAAACAAAAATTAGTTAGCCCTATGCATAATATTTGGACTATTTGTAAGCGTGAGGTCAATTCGTTCTTCGATTCCCTCATGGCTTATATCATCATTATTGTATTTTTAGGATTGAGCGGTGTGTTCACCTGGCTAATCGGTTCCGACATTTTTTATGTCGGGCAAGCCTCGCTCATGTCGTTCTTTGCGGTCTCTTTTTGGACGCTTTTCTTTTTTATTCCGGCAGTAACCATGAGAACACTGGCGGATGAACGAAAAAGCGGGACGCTGGAACTGCTTGCAACAAAACCCATAAGTGATTTTCAGATTGTTGCCGGAAAATGGCTGGCATCCTGGCTTTTAATCGTCATCTCCATCATTCCAACGGTAGTGTACTACATCACCATTGCCAACCTTGGCAATATTGACAACGGTGCGGTTTTCGGAGGATACCTGGCTCTTATTTTAATCAGCGGAGTGTATGTGAGTATTGGGATTTTTGCTTCCAGCCTTACGAGCAATACCATTGTCGCTTTCATAATGAGCCTGTTTATCGGTTTCTTCTTCCAGTTTCTTTTTGATGTGATGGTGCCGGTAGCCCCGTCGTTTCTGGCGAATATCTTCAATTATCTGAGCCTGTCGACCCATTTCGGGACGATGGCCAAAGGTGTTATTGGAATAACCGATCTTATTTATTTGTTCTCGCTTATCGGCCTTGGATTGGTATTGGCAACAACATCATTGAGAAGGAGGGTTTGGTGATGAAATTTTTTGATGGATTTCTACAGAATAAAAAAGAATCGTTTATACAGGTTGTATTGGTTATCGGTATCCTGATAACATTGAATTACTTGTTTTCAGGAATGCTATTTCAACTGGATTTGACACAAAATCATCAATACACGTTATCGCAGCCCAGTAAAAATATCGCCAAATCCATAAAAGATCCGATTACGGTTACGGCTTATTTTTCGAGCAAGCTGCCTCCCCAGCTGGTTTCGGTTCAGAAACAATTTAAAGATTTGCTGGAAGAGTTTCGTAAGTATTCCGGTGATAATATTGAGTACAAATTTGTTGATCCGAATAAGAATAAAGCCGCGGAGAAGAAAGCTCAGCAAAGTGGTATAGGTCCGGTTATGGTAGATGTAAGAAAACGGGACCAGATGTCACAAAAGAAAGCTTACCTTGGTGCTGAATTTGAATATGATGGCAAGACCCAGGTTATATCATTCATTAAACCAGGCATGCCGCTTGAATATAAAATTGCAAGCACGATTAAAAAATTGATCATCAGGAAAAAGCCGAAAATTGGTTTGCTGGAAGGAAGCGGTGAACTGGACAGAGGTAATATGCCCGAGCTGATGCAGGCTTTAAGCCAGGAATTTGATGTCGAAAATGTAGCCGGACTCGATACGACGTCGGTACCTGCAGATATCAATGTATTGATGGTTATCAGGCCGACAAAAAAGCTGGATCAAAAAGAAGAGAAAGCTATTGACCAGTATATCATGTCGGGTGGGAAAGTCATATTCGCCATCAGTAAAGTGAACGCTGATATGCGGCGTGGATATGCCATGCCTGCTGATTATGGCATCGATAACCTGCTTGCCAGCTATCATTTGCCCATCAATAGCGACCTGGTCCGTGATTTGAGTGCCAGCACGATAAATATTTCGCAACAACAGGGCGGTTTTAATTTTATGAATCAGGTTAGGTATCCTTATATGCCTGAAATTATCAATTTTAGTAATAATCCGATTACTAAAGGCCTGGAAGCCGTGGCATTGAGATTTACGTCGTCGATAGACACAACTCTGGCTGATACGGCACAGAAGATCACGGTTTTGGCGACAACCTCTAAAAAGTCAGGTAAAGCAAAAGGATATTTAAATGTCAATCCTTTTCAAAAATGGCAGAAATCACAATTTGATGATTCTTACATACCTGTAGCCGCCATGATTAGCGGTAAATTCCGCTCTGCTTTTGCGGACAACGACAGTGTTCACGTCCGGTTGAAAGAGAGTGTACCAACCTCGCTTATTGTCATAGGAAATGGAGGTTTCCTGGATAATGGACAGCCTCATAATCAACATCAGTTGCCGGGTGATAATATTAATTTAATGGTGAACAGTGTCGATTATCTTGCTGATGATACCGGATTGATGGCGTTGCGTACAAAAGCAACCACGGACAGGCCGCTGGAAATAGTAGAAGACAGTACAAAGATGATATTGAAATATATAAATGTATTCTTCCCGATTATCATAGTGCTGGGATATGGATTCTATCGATATGAAAAACGTAAAACACAACGCCGTCATTGGATGGAAGAAGGATTATAAACAGGGACAGATATGAGTAATGCAACAAAAACACTTTTAGCCCTATTTGTAATTTTGCTGGTGATAACGGGCTTGGTAAAATGGACCGGCAATAGTAATACAAGCAGCGGCCTCAGAAATGCGGTTGTCAAATTCGACACTGCCAAAGTGAATAAAATTACTATTGAAAATGGTAAAACAGGTGATGTAGTCCTGAATAAAGTCAATAAAATGTGGAAAGTTAAATCGGCAACAGGAACCAAAGTGTATAAAGCCGATCGGCAACAGGTTGCTAATGCTTTGGAACAGGTAAATAATATCATGCCGACATCTATTGTGACGAGGGACAAGAATAAATTCCGCAGGTATGAGGTTGATTCGACGGGAACCCGGGTTCAGATTAATGACGGAAATAAGAATCTGTCTGATTTTTATATTGGCCGTTTTCAATATTCCGGGCCCGGTCAGATGACTACCTATGTTCGCCCTTCAGGACAAAATAATGTGTATGCTGTGAATGGGTATCTTTCGGATTCATTCACTAAAAAGTTGAATAAATGGCGGAATCGTAAAATTTGGACGATTAAAAAAGCGAATATTTCAAAAATAGATATGATCTATCCGGCCGACAGTTCATTCAGCGCCGAACCGGTGAAAAAAGGGCAGTGGGTCAGCGGAAAAGATACGCTCGATATGGGCATCTTCACGAGCGTGCTGGATCATTTTCTGAATTTCTCGGCATACGATTATGAAAATGGCATGACTCCATCCGAATTTGGTAAGCCATTGTACGAGATAAAGATCCATTTAACGAACGGGGTTGTAAAAGATCTCAAATTTAAACCGGATACTAAGGATAAAAAATCCTACATTGGCATAACAAATGGTTATCCGTATGTATTCACGGAAAACAAAAAGCTGTTTGATGAAGAAGTTTTCCGATCCAGAAAATATTTATTGAAAAAGACTCATGTTCATATGAACAAAAAGCTGAAAATGAAACATTAAATAGTTTTTTTTCTGAGTTAGTTAGTAGGTAAGGCCGTTGTTTTCATTTGAAAGCAGCGGCTTTTTTTTGAAGAATAGTTGATGTTATTTATCAATCTTTAAATATGTACGGACGTAATAGGCTACGTCCGTACTCATCCCAAGATTTTATTTATCCTGATTATTCATAGCCTTATCTTTCCGCAACAAAATATCTCCCTTTAATAAGTTTATTGAATGTCCCATTCCGAATCATTTGATGTAAAAAAAATTGGGAGCCGATATGCGGTCGGTGTGTTGGTCATTTTGACACTGATCTATACCATTAATTTCGTTGACCGGCAGATAGTAGCCGTTTTAGCGACTCAGATTCGCCGGGACCTGGGGATCTCCAATCTGCAGATTGGCTATTTGTACGGAACCGCATTCTCATTCTTTTATGCCATCTTTGGGATACCTATGGGGCGTCTTGCGGATGTCTATTCACGCAGAGTGGTCATTGTTATCGGTTTGTTGATCTGGAGCCTCGCGACATTCTTCAGTGGACTGGCCACCTCATTCGGACTTCTGTTAATGGCGCGTATTCTTGTCGGTATCAATGAGGCAGCGTGCAGTCCGGCTGCGTATTCCCTGCTGTCCGATTATTTCAAACCTTCCCAAAGAGCTACGGTTATTTCCATTTATACTTCGGGTATTTTCATCGGCATCGGGCTTTCATTTTTAATTGGCGGCACTATTGGAGAGTTGTATAACTGGAGAATTGCTTTCTATGCGGTGGGCGTTCCCGGTGTGTTTCTGGCAGGTATCGCCTACTATTACATAAAAGAAATTCCGAGAGGTATATCGGATCATAAAAAGCAGGAAAATACGCCTTCACTGAAGGAAGTTTTGACATATATCCTGAAGAAACCCGCCATCGTTCTGCACAATCTGGGGTTTGCTTTTCTGGCATTTTCCGGATATTCGTTATTAGCTTTCATCAGCAACATTTTTATGGATCGCTATCATACGCCACTGCTGCTTCCACAATATGGGTGGTTTATGTTTTTGACAGGAGTGACAGTGATGATTTCCGGTAAACTGGCCGATCGTCTGGCTAAAAAAGGGGGTGGGAAACGTTTTTGGCTGGGTATCTTTGCTGCCCTGGGATGCCTGCCGTTTTTTTACCTGGGATTTTATGCTAAAACCGGATTTGAGGCGCTTCTGTTTATCGGTTTGGGGGCAAGTATCGCTTCATCATACAATGGGGTAGCACCGGCGATTATTCAGGATTTGGTGAAGCCGGGCATGAGAGCTCTGGCAGGAGGAGTTTATTTGTTTGTGATTAGTATCATCGGTTTTGGTTTTGGTCCGCCGGTAACCGGTTATTTAATCGATAACGTTTATACCGGTCCGAATGGACTAGCTCACGCCCTGATGACGGTTATGGTAACCTGTGGGATCGTAGCAACTCTTTTCCTTCTGGCCGCCATGAAGTTTTATGAACACGAAGTCTCTTAAAGGATTCGCAATGCCTGGGAATACAGAAGACGATATATAGAATTCAGAAACTTATCCCTTATTATATTGTTCTAAACCCATAAAAAATAATATTTTTCTGACTTCTGACTTCTTCTGACTTCTGACTTCTGACTAATTATCGATAGTAATCTGCCAGTTTCCCGGTTTATTCAACTTAAATTCTAGTTCACAATTTAATGTGTACGAATTCGTCGCATTGGAAATATTGTAGTTGATTTTGCCGGTAAATGGGAAGGTCACTTTATCGAAACCGACAAAACTGGAAAACAGGTCATTGCGAAGTGTACCGGAATTGCCAAGCAGCATGAGATTTGTCATCAGCGATTTGGAATCACTGCCGTTTCTTTGAAAAACGAGCTGGATATTATTTCCCATTTTCGATGTGTTGACGATGCTCACTCGTTCAATATTTCTTTTTCGAATGATAGTATAATCGGGTTGTGGACGTTTGTTTCCTACAAACTGATCATTCTCCCAGTAGCCCTGTTGCGTCACTTTTTGTCCATTTTGTATATATTCATAGGCACCGAATCCATCACGTTTCCCCCCGGACCAGTTACCTTTGTAAACGGCCCCGTTTGCCCAATGATAAGTTCCTTTTCCATCAGGTAATCCTTTTTTGAAAGAACCTTCATACCTATCGATTCCAGTAGCTTTACCCTTGCCTTCAGCGAGTCCTCTTTTACAGGAGCCGGTGTATGAATTTTGCAATTCAGGAACCAGAACTTTGCATGAACCTTTCGTTGCCTGCTGGCTGGTTTTGTTTGAAGATGAACAAGCGTTGATGCTAAACAGCATCAGGAATGCGAACAGGTATCTCATGTCAATAAAATTAGGGTCTCTCTTGTAGTTCTCAATTATTCAGTGACTTAGAGCCACGGGTATAAAATATATAAAAAACGAATAAATTGGTGATTTAAATTGACCGTCTTCTTGCAGTGCTTTACTTCTGTTTCCTGTCTGTTAAACCGGTATTCTTTAATCGTTAAATGTATCTGAGAAGCTCGAAAACTGGTTGAGCAGGAAAATTTATAAAACGATAAGGGCACAGAGGATTACGAAGAGAATACAAATAATCTATCATTTTGCGTCATTCCGGCTCTGCCGCCGGAGTCTCCGAATGTGCTTTTCTTAAAAAATAGCACGCATCTGCCCCGCCAAATTTTGGGGGGACAATACGAACAGGGCAGATTGCCACGGATTAATTATGAAGAGCTATTTCACATCAGGGACGGACTAAAACTTTCTGTGTTATTCCGTACCTCTGTGGCTAATAAAAAAAGCCACAAGGTACAAACTTGCGACTTTTCCGAGAATGGGAACAAGGGAAATGGTTCATTGTTTATTGATCACTGCTAATTGTCCCTAAAAAAACGCCTGACAGAATACATCCGCCAGGCGTTCAAAATCTATCTTAGCACAGAGATCTCATTACTCAAATCTCTCTACTCAATACTCCAATTACAGTTCTTTCAAGGCAGTAACCAGTTCCTGTAAGGATTTCTTGGCATCACCGAAGAACATGTAAGTATTTTGTTTGTAGAACAGCTCATTATCTATTCCGGCAAAACCAGGATTCAGGCTTCGTTTGAAAACGACAACTGTCTTAGCTTCGTCTACATTCAAAATAGGCATTCCGTAAATCGGGCTTCCCGGGTTGGTACGCGCACCGGGGTTAACAACATCGTTAGCACCGATAACCAGGACCACATCCGTAGATTCAAATTCCGGATTGATCTGATCCATATCATAAAGTTGAGGATACGGAACATTGGCTTCGGCTAACAATACGTTCATGTGGCCAGGCATACGTCCGGCAACCGGGTGAATACCGTATTTTACATCTACACCTTTGGCTTCCAGCATAGAGGCCACTTCACGGATGGTATGTTGAGCCTGTGCTACGGCAAGTCCGTAACCGGGAACAATTACAACCTTTTGAGCATATGCCGTCATGACAGCCACATCATTTGCGCGGGCTTCACGAACGGTTTTGTCTGAGTCGGAGGTTGTTCCGCCTGCCGTTTTAATATCTGTTCCGAAAGCCCCGAACAATACGTTGGTAAGTGATCGGTTCATAGCTTTACACATCAGGTTGGCAAGAATGATACCAGATGCACCGACGAGGGCGCCACTCACGATCAGCAGGTTGTTATTCAGCACAAAACCCGTCAAGCCGGCAGCGATACCGGAATAAGAGTTCAGAAGCGCGATAACAACAGGCATGTCGGCGCCACCAATAGGAATAACGACCAGCACACCGAGGATGAGTGAAACGGCAATCAGAATATACATGTAAATATATTCGGCAGGAGCCACAATCATCATAACGATACCACCGAGTGTAACCAGGGCGATGAGTGCGTTGAAAGCATTCTGTCCTTTGAAAACAACAGGTCGTCCGGGAACAAAACCCTGCAATTTACCCCAGGCAATGAAGCTACCGGTGAAGGTAACGGCACCGACGAGGATACTCAGGCCGATCGTTAATAATTCGTTGAATCCGAAAAAGCCGGGTGAATGGCGAACAAATTCACCAACAGCGACCAGTACGGATGCGCCGCCTCCAAAACCATTGAAAATGGCAACCATTTCAGGCATAGCCGTCATGGCTACTTTTTTTGCAGTTATCACACCGATTAAACTTCCAATGATTACACCGATAATAATCAGGTTAAATGAAACGATTTCTTTGTCTAAAAGGGTGACAACGATACCGAGGAACATACCTACGGCTGCCATTTGGTTTCCCCCTCTGGCAGTAGCCGGGGAACTTAGTTTTTTCAGGCCAATGATAAATAAAACAATGGCGATCAGATAAACAATTTGTACCGTATCGGGTACATACATTTGTAAAGTTTCAGGTAAAAAGTTGCTCATGGTTAATCGTCCTTTTTCTTAAACATTTGCAGCATTCTGTCGGTTACAACAAAGCCCCCGACCACGTTAATCATGGCGAAAATGATGGCAATCAGCCCGATATAGGTTGATATGGCTCCATGGGCTTCACCGGCGATAACCAGAGCGCCGATTATAGTGATACCTGATATTGCATTTGAACCCGACATCAAAGGGGTGTGAAGAGTTGTAGGTACTTTGGAGATAACCTCAAAACCCACAAAAGATGCCAATACAAACACAAATAAGTTAAATATGAGTGTCGACATAGGATACTCCGATAATTTTGTGTTAAACTTTTCTTAGGGTCTGTAATTCAAAGAATTACATTTCACCTTTTTTGATCACGGGGCTAATAATTTCACCGTCGTGCGTGATCGTGGTGTTTAATGTGATTTCATCTTCAAAGTCCAGATTCAGTTCGCCGTCTTTGGTAAGATGCACGATAAGTGCGCTTACGTTCTTGGCAAATAACTGGCTGGCATGCATAGGAAGCATCGAAGGCACATTTAATGGACCGTGTATGAATACGCCGTCGTGGGTTACCACTTTCCCGGCTTCGGTTTTTTCACAGTTTCCACCTTGTTCCGACGCCAAATCTATGACAACAGAGCCAGGCATCATGTCTTCAACCATTTCCGTAGTAATAAGCAACGGGGCTTTCTTACCGGGAATCAGAGCGGTAGTGATAACAATATCTGATTTGCGGACATGCTGGTGGATAACTTCTTTCTGCTTCTTTTGGTTTTCTTCAGATAATTCACGTGCATATCCACCCTTCGTTTCGGTATCTTCCTGTTCGATAGGTACTTCCACAAATTTTGCACCCAAGCTTTCCACTTGCTCTTTTACAGCCGGACGAACGTCAAAGGCTTCAACTACGGCACCGAGGCGTTTTGCTGTTGCGATGGCCTGCAATCCTGCAACACCAGCCCCGAGAATCAGCACTTTGGCCGGAGGTATGGTACCGGCAGCGGTCATCATCATCGGAAGATATTTTCCAAGGGCGTTGGCTCCAATCAATACGGATTTATAACCGGCAATGGAACTCATAGAAGAAAGGACGTCCATCTTTTGCGCACGGCTTATGCGGGGTATGGCATCGACGCCGAGGGAGGTAATTTTGGCACCTTTCAATTTGTCTACAAGGTCTTTATTAAAAAGAGCTCCTAAAAGACTGATTAAGGCTGTGCCAGGTTTCATCAGTTTTATTTCATCATCAGTAGGTGCCTGAACTTTCAGCACTACCGATGCATCACTGTATAACTTTTCTGCGCCAGGCACTACCGTTACACCTACTTCCGTATAAGCTTTATCCGGAAACGATGCGGCCACGCCTGCGCCTTCCTGAATTCGTACTTCATATCCTGCCTTTATGAGGCTGGCAGCCGTATCAGGGCTTAGGGCTACCCGGGTTTCATTTGAAGCGATTTCTTTTGGTACTGAAATTATCACGGTTTTTCAGGTTTAATTATTTAATGAATTGCATTACAAACATATACAAATCAATGAGATTTGCCAATACTTTTACGTCCTCCATCTCACTAGAAGGGGTGTAATATTTAAAAAAGGGGCGTAAACCTCAATGGCGATTAATTTAAGAGTATTTTGGCTTAAATACATCTTTATTATAAAACATGACTAAAAAAAGCATATAAAGATTGGAAAAACGCTTTTATTAATAATTATTTACCCCCTTATAAACCATTAAAAAAATTAGTATTTTTTTAAAAAATCGATGAATGATTTGGCTTATAGTGCTTGTTGCTTGTATAGAAAATTTACTTATTGAAACACAACCGATTTATTGAAATATAGTTTATAATTAATTGAGTATATAGTTATATTTAGTCCGAAAAAATAAAACAGATAAATTTACAACTCGGAATAAAATGGAAGATATTGCAGGAAAAACTTTTAAAGTAGTAATCATTGGCAGCGGACCTGCCGGACTCACGGCAGCAATCTATGCCGCACGTGCCGATCTTAAACCTATCATATTTGAAGGCCCCGAACCCGGCGGACAGTTAATGACAACGACCGATGTGGAGAATTTCCCCGGTTTCCCGGAAGGTGTTATGGGCCCGAAAATGATGGACCTGTTTAGGGAACAGGCTAAACGTTTTGGTGCCGATGCCCGTTACGGCATGGTTACCGACATTGAATTCGGAAAGCGTCCTTTTAAAGTGACAGTCGACGAAGCCACCGAAATTTATGCCGAATCGATTATCGTTTCGACCGGTGCTTCAGCAAAATGGCTCGGATTAGAAAGTGAAAAAAGACTTCGTGGATATGGCGTTTCGGCCTGTGCTACCTGCGATGGTGCGTTTTTCCGTAATCAGCATGTGGTGGTTGTCGGCGGTGGTGATACGGCCCTGGAAGAAGCTACTTTCCTGACTAAATTTGCAAGCAAAGTTTCCGTACTTCACAGACGTGACGAATTCCGTGCCTCCAAGGCCATGCAGCATAAACTGTTTAGTAATCCGAAAGCCGAAGCCATGTGGGATACGGTTCTGGACGAAGTGCTGGGTGATAAAGTTGTCGAAGGAGTTGTCGTGAAGAACGTCAAAACCGGTGAAAAAACAACCCTGGATGATGTAACAGGTGTCTTTGTCGCTATCGGACATAAACCCAATACCGACTTGTTTAAGGGAGTACTGGATATGGATGAAGTCGGCTATATCAAAACCATCGGCAAGTCATCGAAGACGAATATGGAAGGAATTTTTGCCTGTGGTGATGCTCAGGATCCGATTTATCGCCAGGCTGTAACGGCTGCCGGTTCCGGATGTACCGCTGCATTGGATGCCGAACGCTGGTTATCGGAAGTTGAAGAAACCGTCGCCGGATAGACAATAACAGTGAGCAGTTATCAGTAAACAGTGAACAAGGATCGGATCCAATACTCGGATTTCTAAATCTCATAAGGTAAAAGTGCAGAAAATGTCATGCTGAGCGTAGTCGAAGCATGTTTTTCAGTGATAAATAAACAGTGAGCATTTTAAGTTCGGCGTTTATCAACTTAACACTCAGCACTTAACTCTTATCACTTTTATTTCGTCCGCGTTCGATACATAATTAATGGTTTAAAGGATTGCATTATAGAAAAATAAAAGCCCGGCATTTTTCCTATGTCGGGCTTTTTTCACTTTGGCATCTTTTGTTACCTACTAACTCAAGATACAATCAAATTCCTGTCTGTTATTCGTCCTCGTCGTCTTCTTCATCCTCATCATTTTCTTCTATATCGATGACCTGGGCTTCCACCTCATTCGGATCTGTATCCGTATCCTTTTCACGTTCGACGACGATATTATAATCGTTCATGAACAGTGCAAACAGACCGATGGCGGTCAGCAGCGGCCCCATGGCAACTAAAGAAACTCCAAATCCCGCCACTCCTAATGTCAGTGGCACATCCAGCAAAATATCGCCTTCGTCATTGATGATCGTGATACGGCGAACGTTACCTTCTCTGATAATTTCTTTGACCTTTTCGATGAGTTCTGAGCCGGTAACTCTGATTTCTTCAATAATTGTTGTACTCATGGCTCTGTAAATTAAAAATTAACGTTGTTTGTAAGGATGAAGCTCTTCTATTGTCATACTACGCAAAGACGAAAAAAAAGATTCATAGTATGTTGGCCCATGTTTACTGTGCATCTACCTATGGCGTGGATGCTCATCTTATCGATGTAGAAATCAATATGATTACGGGAATTCCCAAGTATTTCCTGGTAGGCTTGCCCGATCGGGCCATCAATGAATCGAGAGATCGTATCGAAGCAGCGCTTAAAAATTCGGGTGCCGAGATGCCGCGCGGACGCCTGACCGTGAATCTGGCTCCGGCTGATTTACCCAAGGAAGGCAGTGCCTTTGATTTGCCTATTGCTGTCGGATTACTGGCTGTTTCAGCACAAATCAAAACCGATAAATTATCAGAGACGCTGATTCTGGGCGAGCTGGCACTGGATGGAGATTTGCGTCCGGTGAAGGGAGTCCTGCCCATCGCCGTGGAAGCCAGTGAAAAAGGATTGAAGAACATTATTGTTCCGCATTTGAATGGACGCGAAGCCGCCGTTGTGAACGGTTTGAATGTCTATGCCTGCAAGAATTTGGAAGAAGTCATGAACTGGCTCAATGACGAATCGGACATCGAGCCCATTTCGATAAATATAGATGAAATTTTTTGCCAGGAGCAGAATCGTGAGATTGTCGATTTCAGCGATGTCAAAGGACAGGGAAATGTGAAACGATCGCTGGAAGTAGCCGCTGCCGGCGGTCACAATATTATCATGGTAGGCCCGCCGGGTTCGGGTAAGACGATGCTGGCCCGTCGTTTGCCGACTATTTTGCCGCCCATGAACTTACATGAAGCTCTTGAGTCAACGAAAATACATTCTGTTTCAGGGATGCTGGGCAGTGGACAAGGGCTGGTGTCGCGCAGGCCTTTTCGTGCACCACATCACACGGTGTCGGATGTTGCCTTAGTGGGCGGAGGCAGCATCCCGATGCCGGGTGAGATTTCCCTGGCTCATAACGGAGTCTTATTTCTGGATGAATTGCCGGAGTTCAAACGCAGTGCCCTGGAGGTATTGCGCCAGCCGCTGGAAGACGGGCATGTGAGTATTTCCCGGGCGAGGATGAGCGTTCAGTATCCGAGTAAAATCATGCTGGTGGCATCCATGAATCCGTCGCCCGGCGGCGACTGGTATGATCCCTCGGATCCCAATGGAACCACTCCCGTTCAGATGCAGCGATACCTGAGTAAAATCAGCGGGCCATTACTGGATCGAATTGACCTGCATATAGAAGTGAATAAAGTGAGTTTTGAAGAACTGAGCAGCAAATCCAGCGGGGAAACCTCGGAAAATATTCGTCAACGAGTGATCCTGGCCAGGGAAATTCAAAATAAACGATTTTGGGGAGTCAAAGGTGTTCACAACAATGCTCAAATGTCAACCCGGCAGGTACGAAGAATCTGCAAAATCAACGAAGCCGGATCTTCCCTTCTAAAAAAAGCCATCAATAAACTGGGACTTTCGGCACGGGCTTACGATCGGATTTTGAAAGTCTCCAGGACTATTGCCGATCTTGATCGTTCGGAAACAATAAAAACGGCCCATCTGGCGGAAGCCATTCAATACCGAAATCTCGATCGTGAAAACTGGCTGGGATAGAGCAGTTGACAGGGAACAATTAACAGTAAACAATGAACAATGAACAATGAACAATGAACAATAAAGAACTTAAATTCACCTCAAAGTTAACTTAATTCTTAGCACTTTTCTTTCTCTGTGTAATCCTTTGCGACCTTTGTGGTTAAAAAAGATTTTAGAGGTTAGATAATAGACGATGGGTGAACTTCTGAGTGATTCATGTTTGTTCCGCGCTTATCTGTCATATCCGTGTTGTCCGTGTTCCATCGACTCATTTCTCAAAACTTAAGCCCAATCTCCATACTCAAATCTCATAGCTATTTGTATATTGATCCGGTATCCCGAATCTGGCATTCGGCATAAACCAAACACTCAATACTTTAACCGTAACACGATAACTTGTTTTGTCGAAGATCTTTGCCGACATAGTATTTCCGACCGCCGTTCGTTCGGCGTTCACCTATCATCTGAAAGATGAAGATGAGGGATTGCTTCAGCCCGGTATGCGGGTCTGGGTCCCGCTGCAGTCGCATATGGCCATCGGGATGGTCGTCCGGGTGCATGATCAAAAACCGTCCTTTAATACCCGTCCGATCCGAAAGATCCTGGATGAAAAACCTGTCATGTCAGAAGAGATGCTCAAACTGACTGAATGGGTTCATCGTTTTTATTATGCAAGCTGGGGTGAGACCGTTCAGGCGGCACTGCCTGTCGGACTCAATTTCCTGTCTGAAAAGTTCATTCGCCTCGGATCAAAAAAAGCGGATAAACTCAACCGGCTGGAAAAAGAGATCATCGATGAAATCACGGAAAAGGAAAGTTATGCTCTCAGGGAAGCTGAAAAACGCTGGAAAGAAGATGGTGCGAAGTACCTGAAGAAATTCATCAAAAAAAATATCCTCGAAGTCTGGGAAGAGCCGAGAATAAAAGTCACTGAAAAGCTGGAAAAACAGTGGAAATGGGCGGACGGAATCGATGAACGGATCATCGTGGAATACCTCGATAAATATGAGGACAAAAAAACACCCAAATGGATTCAGGCGCTTAAAGAACTTAAAGAAGCGGTACTTCCGGTTCGGCAGAGCCGGTTATCATCATTTGAATTGGTGGATTCTTATTCCATCAATCGGATTGAAAAGGAAGGACTAATCACGTTCGATTGGGTTCCGGTAAAAAGAGAAGAAATGGACGGTTTAGTTCATGCTCCGGAACAAATAAAAGACCTGAATATTCATCAACAACAGGCATTTGACAAGATAGCATTGAAGCTGGAAGCCGGACAATTTCAGAATTTCCTGTTATATGGAGTCACCGGCAGCGGGAAAACCGAAGTGTATATTCACGTGCTTCGCAAAGCGCTCGAGATGGGGAAAGGGGCGCTGGTTCTGGTGCCTGAAATCGCCCTGACGCCCCAGACAGTCCGGCGTTTTTACCAGATTTTCGGGGATAACATTGCCGTATTGCACAGCAGGCTGAATGAACGGGAGCGGTACGAAGCCTGGCAGGATTTACAGAACGGAAAGAAAAATATTGCCATCGGGGCACGGTCGGCCGTGTTCGCCCCGGTGCGAAACCTCGGTGTCATAGTCATCGACGAGGAGCACGATCAATCCTATAAGCAGGAAGACCCGGCTCCGCGGTATCATGCCCGGGAAGTGGCTATCATGCGGGCCTTTCAAACAAATTCTGTTGTCGTTATGGGTTCGGCTACACCCAGTATGGTGAGCCTGCGGGCCGTGGAAACCGGGAAAAGCATACGGCTTGATTTACCCTCGCGTCATGCTAAAGCGCAAATGCCGGAAGTTAAAATCATCGATCTTAAAAAGTATCGCAAGGCTATGAGGGGACCGATAGCTGTTCCATTGTTCCTCGAAATCGAACAGGTTTTGGCACGGGATGAGCAGGTCATTTTATTGTACAACCGGCGGGGTTTCGCCAGTTATATGCAGTGTGAAGAATGCGGCCATATCGTGGAATGCCCGAACTGTTCGGTCAGCATGACGTATCATAAATATCATCATCACCTGCGGTGTCATTATTGCGGATACAGTTTGCCGGAATCAAATAAATGTCCGAACTGTCACGCCCTGTCGTTGACCGAAAAAGGCTCGGGAACCCAGCAGATTGAAGAAGAATTGCAGGAATTGTTCCCGGAAGCACGCATTTTACGCATGGATCAGGACACCACAACCGGGAAAGGCGCTCATGCCCGGATTTTGAACCAGTTTGGGGCGAAGAAAGCCGATATTTTGGTGGGGACTCAAATTGTTGCCAAGGGATTGGATTTCCCGGACGTGACGGTCGTCGGGGTGGTCAATTCGGATACGGAACTGGCGTTTCCATCGTATCGTTCATCGGAACGGATGTACCAGCTACTAAGCCAGGTAGCGGGACGATCCGGGCGTTCGGAAAAACCGGGCATCGTCTATTTTCAGACCTGGCAGCCGGAACACCCGGCCTTGTTAATGGCTCAGCAACATGATTTTAACCGTTTTTCAGAACAGGAGATGGAATTTCGAAAACAACTGTCGTATCCGCCGTTCTCGCGGTTACTGGAAATAAGTTTTCGATCGGCGGATTCCCAATTGGTGAAAAGAGTGGCGGTAGTGTATTCCGATTGTCTGAGTGAAGCGGGTGGCAATGCGCCAATCCTGGGTCCGTCGCCATCGGCGGTATTGCGGGCCAATAATGAATTTCGCTGGGAATGCCAATTGAAAATCGATCCGACCAACGGGGCGAAAGCGATTGAACATCTGCTTGATCAAACCTGGGAACGATATGACAAGAAGAAACCGAAGGGCGCCTCGAAAGTGAAAATCCGCATCAACGTGGACGCGATGTAGTATCAGTGAACAGTGAACAATAAACAGTGTGTTGATGTGCAGTCCTAAATAGGGTTGACCGTTTTTAGGACTGCACACAACACGCAACTCTTATCACTTAACACTTTGATCTCCACGCTCAAAACTTAGCTCTCCTGTCCTTTGTTTTAGCGTGTAATCATTATTTAATCTACGATATCAAAATAATTTTCATTTACGGCATTAATGTTGTTTATTAAAAACAGATGTGAGTTGTTCGCGCCATTAGTTATTTCTTAGCAATGAAGAGGTTATAAATGTGAATGTTTGCTATTTGTCACTGAAATGATGGTGCGGTTTATTTGTAAAAATTAATACTCTCGGGCACATCCCGCCCCGATGTATAATTAGTGCCATGAATAAAAAATATCTGATAACGGCCGGTTTATTTGTTCTTGTATTGGTTGTCTGGTTAGCTATGGGCTCCAATGAAAAAAAATCAAATGCCATTTTAGTAAGCCCGAAACGCGGGACCTTTAATGTGAATATCACGACAACCGGAGAATTGAAGGCCAAAAATTCTGTGAAAATCATCGGTCCCCGGGGAGCTTATGAATTCCAGGTCTATAATATTAAGATTCAGAAACTGGTACC
The DNA here is from genome assembly GCA_963783355.1 of uncultured bacterium. Lineage (GTDB taxonomy): Bacteria > Bacteroidota > Rhodothermia > Balneolales > DATFMH01 > CAWANF01. Next base: position 6,973 of record CAWANF010000007.1, on the reverse strand, counting down.
TGAAGGAACCCTGGTTAAAAAGGGAGATTTTGTTGCCCAGCTCGATCGATCGGAAATAACAGGAAAACTCCAGGATGCCAGGCTTGAGTTACAAAAAGTACAGTCTCAGTTTGATCAGGCCCAACTCGACAGCACTCTCAAATTGACGCAAGCCAGAAATGACCTGGTCAATTTGAATTATGATTCGGAGGAGAAAAAAATTACCGTTGAACAATCAAAATTTGAATCACCCGCGGTTCAGCGACAAACCAGGATTGCTTATGACCGGGCAAAAAGAAAGTACCATCAGGCACAGATAGATTATAAAACCAAAGTTAAACAGCAGGTTGCCAAGTTAAGCGGAATAAACGCAGAGCTTGAAAAAAGGAAGAACGACCTAACACGGTTACAGCAGGTGATGAAGAAATTTACAATCACTGCTCCCGATAACGGAATGGTCATTTACCGGCGGACCTGGAACGGTTCCAAAATCAAACAGGGGAGTTCGATAAGCTCATGGGATCCGGAAGTGGCCGAGCTGCCCGATTTTAGTGTGATGGAATCCGTGACCTATGTGAATGAAGTCGATATCCAAAAAGTGAAACTGCATCAGTCTGTGGACATCGGCCTGGATGCTATGCCCGACAAGCATCTGGAAGGGACTATAACTCACGTGGCTAACATAGGGGAACAGCGGCCCAATTCAAACTCGAAAGTATTTGAAGTAGTTATCCAGATAAACAAATCGGATACGACACTTCGCCCGGCTATGACAACCAGTAATGTCATTCATATTAAATCATTGCCAAATATGCTTTATGTTCCGCTGGAGGCCATTCATGACAAGGATTCATTGAATTTTGTATTCAAAAAAAGCGGACTCGAAACAGTGATGCAGCAGGTTAAACTGGGCACGATGAATGAGACGGATATTGTGATTAAGAAGGGCCTTACTGCGAAAGACCAGATCTATTTGTCGATGCCGGAAGATACGGCCGGTATCAAGAAGATATATTTAAATAAACCAATCGCTTCCCCGTAGTTTCCGATGCTAAATATCATTCTATACAACCTGGACATTGCTCTCGAAGCTATACGGCAAAATAAATTCCGTTCGTTCCTGACTTCACTGGGTATCATTTTTGGCGTTGCTTCTGTCATAGCAATGCTGGCTATCGGGCGGGGAGCGCAAAACGAGGTGCTAAAACAGATGAAACTGCTTGGCGCCAATAACGTTATTATTCAGCCGCTTGTGAAGCAAAAAGAAGGCAAAGTTGATAATGATAACCAGACAGAAAAAGAAAATAAGAAGTTTTCTCCGGGCTTGACGCTCAAGGATATGTACGACATAAAGAAAGAGATTCCTCATATCAATTATGTCACTCCTGAAATTGTATTCGAAACTTCATTCATCCGTTCCGGGCGGATACGGTCCGGGAAGCTGGTTGGGGTCAATAAGCAATATTTCCAGATCAATAACTTTGAAATGCTGGAAGGCCATAACTTCTCGGATTTGCAGATTAAAAATTCGGAACCGGTTTGTATTATTGGAAACGATATCAAAGCTAAATTCTTTGCCGGTGAAAATCCCGTTGGGAAAAGTATCAAAACAGGCGACCTGTGGCTTCGTGTAATCGGGGTATTGAAAAGGCGGTTTATTTCGTCTAAAAATATGGAAAACCTGGGTATCCGGAATTATAACATGGATATTTATACCCCGGCCACTACGATGTTGCTCCGTTTCAAAAACCGCTCGCTGGTAACTACGCAGGATATTGAAAAAGCGGCCAGGGAAAACAATAATAACAACCAGAATTCAAATTCCGATCAAACGGTTGATCACAACCAGGTCGATAAAATTGTCGTACAGGTCTCCGACAACAAATACAGCGGATCCATAGCCGATATTATAAGGCGGATACTCAAGCGGCGACACAACGGTGTGGTGGATTTCGAAGTGATCGTTCCTGAGCAACTGCTCGAACAGGAACAGCGGACCAAACGAATTTTCAACATCGTCTTGTCATCCATCGCCTCTATTTCGCTCATTGTAGGCGGGATTGGCATCATGAATATCATGCTGGCTTCGGTCGTGGAACGATTCCGCGAAATCGGGGTGCGCAGAGCTGTCGGAGCTCACAAAAGAGATATCCAGCTGCAATTTTTAGCCGAGGCCCTGGCCATCTGCATCACCGGCGGTATTGCAGGAACGATTTTAGGAATCAGCTTTAGCTATGTCATTGAAAATACCGCCGGTATTCAGACCATCGTCACGTTAAGTTCTATAGCTATTTCATTTGGTGTGGCTATGGCTATCGGCATCATTTTCGGATACTTCCCGGCCCGACGGGCGGCGGAACAGGATCCGGTATTTGCCCTGCGCTATGAATAATATAAATGTGAATAAGCGTTCAGCTGTCAGCGGTTAGCTCTCAGTTTTCCGCAGGTTGCTGATATCCTGTTGAAAGGTAAAAGTTGCAGACTCATGAAAGCATATAAGTTCCATTTAGAATATGAAGAAGTAAATATTTATGCTGAAAGTGGATCGCTGACAGCAACTATAGTTCAGTATGTGCTAAGAACTTGATTTCTCAATAACCAATAACCAATAACAGCTTCTAATTGTGCGAAAGTGTTTCTATTCCATTCTGTTCTGGATATCGGCCATCGCCGTGTCTGCGAATGCCCAATCGAATACATTTCAACTCGGGACACTGACATTAAAAAAGTGTGTTTCTATTGCCCAGGAAAATAGTCCCCTGGCCAAAAGCGCCCGATCAGCTTTAATTGCGAACAAATGGCAATACCGGTCGTTCCAGGCTGATCTGCTTCCGTCTTTTTCGCTGAGTGGCAACGCTCCTAACTTCAATAAATCGTTAATCCCCAATACATTAGATAACGGGCAACTGATTTTCTCTTCCCGGAGACAGTCGAATGCTACCACGTCATTATCGATTAGCCAGAATATCATGCCGACCGGTGGTACCTTATCGCTGAGTTCGGGGGTCACCCGCCTGGGGATATTTAATAACGAAAACACCTATATGTGGCAAAGTACACCGATGGTGTTAAGTTATCAGCAGCCCATCTTCCAGTTCAATAGTCTGAAATGGCAAGACCGTCTGCAACCCCTTCAATACCGGATAGCCAAAAAGCAATTCGTTCAGCAGATGGAAGGAATTGCCATGACGGTGACGCAGCGATTTTTTAGTGTTTACATGGATAAAATCAATCTTGAAAATGACCGCTTTAACGTGACCCGCAACGATTCCATCTACCGGATTTCGCAAGGCCGTTATAATGTCGGTACCATTGCCGAGAACGATCTTCTGCAAACCGAACTGGCACTTCGCAATGCGGAAGCTGCGCTAAGCCGCGCCAAACTACAGTACGAGTCAGACCTGAATAACTTCAAGATTTTACTTGGATACCCGACATCCGTTTCCCTGGATATTACGCCCCCGGTGAAACTGCCGAACCTGAAAATCAATGTCGAAAAGGCCAAAAAACTGGCCATCCAAAACAATAGTGAAGCCCTGAGTTACCGTCTCCAGGAAATACAGGCCAACCGGGACTATGCCCAGGCCAAAAGTAATGCATCTTTTTCTGCAACCATGGATGTCAATTTTGGGATGAACAAGATTTCTAACCAGTTTACACAGCTCTATAATAATACCGAAAACAGGGAGTTTCTGACGGTTGATTTTAATGTACCTATTTTCAACTGGGGCAAGGAACGGGCACAAATTAAGGCGGCCCGGAACCAGCAGGTAGAAGTGGAAAACAACATCGAATATCACCGGCGCCAGTTTTATCAAAATGTCGAATCGACGGTGAAGCAGTTCATGCAGCTTCCCAAACAGGTACAACTGGCAGCTAAAGCCGATACCATCGCCCGGCTCCGCTACAATGTGGCACAAGATCGCTACCTGATTGGCAAGATTGATATTACCAACCTGTTTATCGCCCAAAACGAAAAAGATCAAGCACGCCGGAGTTATATCAGCGCGCTACAGGACTTCTGGACCGGCTGGTACGAAATACGCCAGCTAACCTTGTTTGACTTCCAGACCGGGAAACCGATATCGTATGGGTATTAGGGGGGAGGGGTTGTCTAATTAAGATATGGTGATTGGGAAATGTAATTGACGAATTATCAATTCGCTAAACACCATTTGTCTGAATCACGGATTTCTGGGATTTTATGATTTCGCGGATAATTTGGGATTTTAATGAATCGCTTTTGGGTATATCAAAGTGGCCAAATAAACATTCTCCCGAATGATAGTTTGTTGATATTTTTAGTACCACTATTTTGTGTGGGAACATAATCTAAGAAATACAGTTTACTGAATGGTCCATTTACAAACTTGATCCAGCGGGGATTTGGTTCGTCCATTCTAAACATGTCTGGACTTTATGATCCCAAGAACTGAATTCATTAGGATCGAGCATTGTGTCGTTGGTAATGTTGTCAAGGTTTGTAAGAAGCATATAATTCATAAAACCCTGCTTTTTAAACCGGATTGCAGAGCTTTGATCTTTAAAGGCATATTGAATCCTACCTATCATCAACTAAAAACCAACAATATTCTTCAGTCCATTTGTTTTCTGTTATTTCCCAATACATTGTTCTATCCTTTTTTATTTGCAATGCTCCTTTTTTGCTCATTCTTGAACTGTATACATAGCTTTTTGGAATTGTAACCTAATATATTTACAATTCATTAAGCTCTGAATTGTAAAATATTCACTTTTAAGAAAAACACTAATTACTGCGAAATATGAATATAAAAGTTCAAGTTACAAAACTAAGATAGTTGGCGAGAGTATTGAATTAAAGTTAATGGCAATTTCTTTATATACATCAGCTGGTAGAGGTTCTATAAGTTTCCAAATTATGTTAATCGGTCTCTCTCCTTCCCACTTTTGTATTTCAAGAGGACCCGCAAAAAAATAAGGTTCTGTTTCGCCACGATCATCCTTCTTGTTTTTTCTTACGAATAAAAGTGGTGTAATACCATATTCTTTATGAGAAATATGTCTTTTCCCCTTTTTACTATTTTGTTTTGTGTTACTCTGTGATTGCCAATGAAATAAGGTTTCTGAAATGGCATAATCTTTATACATAGTTGTTGGTGAATAATCTTTCTCACTTTTATTTAAGGTCACAAATAAGAGATTGCATTTTATGTTTGAATTAAAATAAACTCCTTCTCTTGGTTTAAACAATTTGCCATTGCGAATATCACCTATTGCACCTAAAATTTCGTCGCGACTGTATCTACTATGAATTTCCAGAGGAATTGAATAATTATTTTCCCACCAATATGTCTTGTGAGATACTTTATCAAGAAGTATTGAAACAAGTTCACAATATTCATTTTTTATGTTATCGTATTTCCAAAATGATTTAAGAAGGTTAATTGTATTGCCGAAATCTTCTGAACTTCCAAAAACAGCTGCCCACATTTGTAAATAATTGAAGTCATTTTTGTTTAAATCAGTAATATTTGGTAATGACACACTCGAGAAGAAATCATATAGCCATTTTAGCCTTTCAATGCTATCAATATGAATGCTTCTCATAATAGACTTCCCAAATAACCTCTCCTCCTCAGTTTGTGTATCAGGTATTAATCCTGCATCACGTTTCAATTGTGTGAAATAATAATTATTACTGTATAATTCCTCTAACTTAAGTTCAGTTTTTTCAAGAAAGGATTTTAATGATTTTGGTTTAGAAACATTAGTAAAATGCATTAATAGATTTCTTTTGTCACTATTTGAAAGTGCCCTCTTTATGTTGTTAAATACTATTTTCTGGCTGACTTTGTCTAGGTCAATTACGCAACCTGGTGGTAAAACAGGAAATTGATTATTAATATGGCGTAGTAATTTTCTCCCATAGAGATTCGATAGTGCCTGGAATTTATTACCGAAACTGAAGTTTTTATTCTGGTATCCAATAAAATCCAAAACAGTCAAACATTCCTTCTCTTCTGATAATCTTAGACCACGCCCAAGCTGTTGAATAAATAGTGTTGCACTTTCAGTAGGTCTCAGGAATAATATTGTATCAACCTCTGGTATATCAATACCTTCGTTAAAGAGATCAACAGTAAAAATCACATTTATGTTACCCTTTCTTAAATCATTAATTGAATGGGAGCGTTTTTCACCATCTGTTTTCCCAGAAAGAGCAAAACTTTTTATACCAATTTTGTTAAATCTAGAAGCCATGTATTCTGCGTGCTGGACACTTACACAAAACCCTAAAGCCTTCATTTTTAATGGATCGCTGACTTTATCCCTAATTTCCTTAATAATATGTGATAACCTATCATCATTCGAGGTATATTTCTCATCGAGTTCATTGACACTATAATTTCCCCTAACCCATGTCAAATCAGATAAATCTGTATTATCGTGGACTCCGAAATATTGAAATGGTGCTAAAAGACCTTTTTCGATTGCATCCCAGATTCTTAATTCTGTAGCCGCCTTATCATCAAACCATTGTTTTATGTTGATACCATCAGTTCTTTCTGGAGTTGCAGTGAGACCTAGCAAGTACTTTGGCCGAACATGATTTAATAATTTTTTATACGTATTTGCTTCAGCATGGTGAAACTCATCTACGATAACTACGTCAAAATGTTCAGGGCTGAAATTAAAATCTTTGCTATGAAGTGACTGTATTGACGCAAAAACATGTTTCCATTCAGTAGGCCTATGTTGATCAACTAATAATTCTCCAAAATTAGCATCAGTCAATATTTGTCTAAAGGTCTGAAGGCTTTGTTGTAATATTTCTTTTCTGTGTGCAACAAATAAAAGTGAAGGTGTTCCATTCTGTCCCTTTGAATAATTTTTATAATCAAATGCCGATATAACTGTTTTACCAGTACCTGTTGCTGCAATTACTAAATTTCGGTTCCTTCCTTTTACTTCTCTTTCAAGAATAAGTTTTTCCAAAATCTCTTCCTGAAAT
>CAWANF010000006.1:0-394829 GCA_963783355.1 uncultured bacterium | reverse complement strand
TGGCCATGAACAGGGCGAGGATGATAGCGAAGAAAATACTGATGGGGCGTGAGATGTTGGATTGAGTTTTCATAGTGGGTAAAATTTTGAGTTAAATATGGTTTATTGGTAAGGGTGAATCAGTTGGGTTTGTCAACGATAATCTGTGGTTCAGCACCGGTACCGAAAGTAGTGGCGTTGAGGGTGTTGCCCTGTGGCTGAACGCTGGGAAGCTGACCGTTGTCGGGAGCCGGAGCGGCAGCGACGGAAGCATTAGTGGAGTTCAGGCTGGTTCCGGCGATGTTACCGCAGGCGGTGGCCATGAACAGGGCGAGGATGATAGCGAAGAAGATACTGAGGGTACGTGAGATGTTGGATTGGGTTTTCATAGTGGGTAAAATTTGTGGATTAAAAAAATTGTTGGGTAGAACAAGAATCAGTTGGGTTTGTCAACGATAATCTGTGGTTCAGCACCGGTACCGAAAGTAGTGGCGTTGAGGGTGTTGCCCTGTGGCTGAACGCTGGGAAGCTGACCGTTGTCGGGAGCCGGAGCGGCAGCGACGGAAGCATTAGTGGAGTTCAGGCTGGTTCCGGCGATGTTACCGCAGGCGGTGGCCATGAACAGGGCGAGGATGATAGCGAAGAAGATACTGAGGGTACGTGAGATGTTGGATTGGGTTTTCATAGTGGGTAAAATTTGTGGATTAAAAAAATTGTTGGGTAGAACAAGAATCAGTTGGGTTTGTCAACGATGATCTGTGGTTCAGCGCCGGTACCGAAAGTAGTGGCGTTGAGGGTGTTGCCCTGTGGCTGAACGCTGGGAAGCTGACCGTTGTCGGGAGCCGGAGCGGCAGCGACGGAAGCATTAGTGGAGTTCAGGCTGGTTCCGGCGATGTTACCGCAGGCGGTGGCCATGAACAGGGCGAGGATGATAGCGAAGAAGATACTGAGGGTACGTGAGATGTTGGATTGGGTTTTCATAGTGGGTAAAATTTGTGGATTAAAAAAATTGTTGGGTAGAACAAGAATCAGTTGGGTTTGTCAACGATGATCTGAGGTTCAGTCGCCGGTACCGAAAGTAGTGGCGTTGAGGGTGTTGCCCTGTGGCTGAACGCTGGGAAGCTGACCGTTGTCGGGAGCCGGAGCGGCGGCGACGGAAGCATTAGTGGAGTTCAGGCTGGTTCCGGCGATGTTACCGCAGGCGGTGGCCATGAACAGGGCGAGGATGATAGCGAAGAAAATACTGAGGGTACGTGAGATGTTGGATTGGGTTTTCATAGTGGGTAAAATTTGTGGATTAAATAAATTGTTGGGTAGAACAAGAATCAGTTGGGTTTGTCAACGATGATCTGAGGTTCAGTCGCCGGTACCGAAAGTAGTGGCGTTGAGGGTGTTGCCCTGTGGCTGAACGCTGGGAAGCTGACCGTTGTCGGGAGCCGGAGCGGCAGCGACGGAAGCATTAGTGGAGTTCAGGCTGGTTCCGGCGATGTTACCGCAGGCGGTGGCCATGAACAGGGCGAGGATGATAGCGAAGAAGATACTGAGGGTACGTGAGATGTTGGATTGGGTTTTCATAGTGGGTAAAATTTGTGGATTAAAAGTATTGTTGGGTAAGGATAAGAATCAGTTGGGTTTGTCAACGATGATCTGAGGTTGGTCGCCGGTACCGAAAGTGGTGGCGTTGAGGGTGTTGCCCTGGGGCTGAACGCTGGGAAGCTGACCGTTGTCGGGAGCCGGAGCGGCAGCGACGGAAGCATTAGTGGAGTTCAGGCTGGTTCCGGCGATGTTACCGCAGGCGGTGGCCATGAACAGGGCGAGGATGATAGCGAAGAAGATACTGAGGGTACGTGAGATGTTGGATTGGGTTTTCATAAATAATCTCCGATTTAAATTAGTTTTAATTGCAAGTATTTGTAAGGCTCTATTTTATCTCATGATAAAGAGACACTTAAATCATATTTGTTACATTAATTTTTAAAATTTTTATAATAATTCATTCTGCACATAGATAAACATTTCATTATAATAGAGTGCGTATTGGAGTAATTTTAAAAAATTTATGATGTTTATTCGAAGACAGATATTTGAATTATCACAATTGGAGGATATTATAGTAATGAATTTTATGTATTATTATGCGTAATATTTGCAGGCGGAGCTTTGTTGTAATTATGAATGGTTAAAGTGACGAGGCTATAATATTGGATAAATCTACAGTTGACTATTCAGACCTGGTTATTGCTATTCAGAATAATGATCAGAAGGTGATTAATGAGTTGTTAGAGGAAGTAATTCCCCGACTCATAGATTATCTTATTGTTACAATGCGTGCAGATCATTATAACGCTGAGGAATGCGTTTACCAAGCCTTTGTAGAAGTTTTGCAAAGGGTTAGGGATGGCTATATCCAAAATGAAAAGTATATCTACAGTTATCTGATAAAATCAGTACGGCATCAATATCTTAAGTATTTGAAGCGTAATAAGCGTTTTCAGGGAGACGAAAACCAGATAGTTCATATTGCAGAACCTGCCGAACAGATAGAACGACTGCTTGATAAGGAGCGTCAGAATATACTGAAAGAATGTTTGCAGGAGCTTGACAACAAAGCCCGGAAGTTTATAGAATATTTCATGCATCGGGAAGATGCGACCAACGAAGAAGCAAGCAAAGTATTTAATATTTCACATGGAAATGTGAGGACCAAAAAGTCCAGAATTCTCAATATTCTTCATCAATGTTATAAGAATAAATCGACTCATTAATCTCTCTTTAAGGTGTACATTTTGTTAAATATTAGAATTTTCTAATATTTAGCCTCCTTAGTCATATTTATGCCAAATAACCGGTTGCAAATCCGCAAAAAAAAAATAATTATAAGTGATGGAAATGTTTTCCTGTATGTAATTGTCGATTAGTGATTCAAACCGGTCGATTTAAAATTATTAGATGGGATTATCACCAGTGAATTAAATAATTAACAGGATAGAAGATATGTGGCTGAATATTAAATCTTTTGAAGAATATCATGATGTGTATAAACAAAGTGCTCATGACCCGGAAGCTTTCTGGGAGCACGAAGCCGGTACTTTTTATTGGAGAAAAAGATGGAATAAAACATTAAGCGGTGATTTTAAAAATGTGGATATCAAATGGTTTGAAGGCGGGAAATTAAATATTACAGAGAATTGCCTGGATCGCCATCTAAATACGATGGGCAATAAAACCGCTTTCATATTTGAACCCAATCACCCCGATTCTTTTCGAAGAACTATTTCCTACCGTCAATTATATGATGATGTTTGCCGTTTTTCAAATGTATTGGAAGAGCAGGGAATAAAAAAGGGGGACAGGGTCTGTATTTATATGGCCATGACACCCGAGCTGGTAATTGCCGTATTGGCCTGTGCCAGGATAGGAGCTGTTCATTCCGTGGTTTTTGCTGGTTTTTCTGCTCAATCACTTGCTGAAAGGATTCAGGACTGCGGAGCGAAAATGCTCATATGTAATGATGGCGGTCGAAGAGGTGAAAAGGATATACCGCTTAAAGATATTGCAGACGAAGCCCTGGAAACTTGCCCTACGGTAGAGAAGGTAATTGTCTGCCGCAGAACTAATCGTGATATTAATATCGTTGAAGGGCGTGATTTGTGGTGGCATATGCTCATACGTAATGCTTCCAAAGAACATAAAGCGGTAGAAGTAGATGCCGAAGACCCACTCTTTATTCTATATACTTCGGGATCAACCGGTAAACCCAAAGGGGTGGTTCATACAGCCGGGGGATATATGGTATACACCAGTTATTCATTCCGTAATGTTTTTCAGGTCGCAGAAAATGATATCTATTGGTGTACGGCCGATGTCGGCTGGATTACCGGTCACTCTTACATTGTTTACGGGCCTCTGCTGAATGGGGCTACGGGAATCATTTTTGAAGGAACACCAAATTATCCCGATCCCGGCCGTTTTTGGGAAGTGGTGGAAAAATATGGAGTAACTCATTTTTATACTGCCCCTACTGCCATTCGTTCATTGATGGCAGAAGATTTGAAATATGTACATAAATATGATTTGAGTTCCCTGAAAGTTTTGGGTTCCGTTGGAGAACCGATCAACGAGGAAGCCTGGCATTGGTATCATGATAATATTGGTAAAGGCAAAACTCCGATTGTTGATACCTGGTGGCAAACAGAAACGGGTGGTATTCTCATTTCTCCGCTTGCAGGAATTACCCCAACCAAACCGGGCTTCGCAACATTACCGCTTCCCGGAGTTCAGCCGGTTTTAGTTGATGATCAGGGAAAAGAAATTACTGGTAATGCTGTTCAGGGAAATCTGTGCATAAAGTATCCGTGGCCATCGATGGCACGAACTATTTATGGTGATCATGAGCGTTTTAAGAAAACGTATTTTAGTCAATTCAAAGGATTGTATTTCACCGGTGATGGTTGCCGAAGGGATGAAGACGGTTACTACCGTATTACCGGACGTGTTGATGATGTTTTGAATGTTTCGGGTCACCGATTGGGAACAGCTGAAATTGAAAATGCCATCGATGAACATCCGAATATTGTAGAAACGGCCGTTGTCGGTTATCCCCATAAAATTAAAGGGGAAGGTATTTATGCGTTTATGATTTGTGCTGAACAACCAGACAATAATGAAAGCTTCAAAAAAGAGATAAATAATCTCGTTACGAAGATCATTGGCCCTATTGCCAAGCCCGATAAAATTCAAATCGTCAAAGGATTACCCAAAACCCGTTCAGGGAAAATAATGAGGAGAATCCTTCGAAATGTGGCAGCCGGAGTAACCGATGATTTTGGAGATATTACTACTCTCGTCGATCCCACCGTTATAGATCAATTGGTAAACGGCAACTCGTATTAATCCGCATTAATTCCTAAAAATTAAGGCTATCTGATACTTTTTCAGGTAGCCTTTTTTAATGAACAAAATAGCCCGTGATGAGGATTAACAGGCTGATGATGAATAGCGTCAGCCTGAAACGTGTTCGAATAAGAATAGGGCGAAACAGTATTCCATAGGATAGCGATTTGTTTCGCAACCATAAATAATAATGATTCCTGTGCATGGTTCCCAGAGATTTTGTTACATAGCCATGCATGACGGTAAGTGTAAAGGGGAGGGCAAAGGTGAAAGATCCGATGGCTGAAAAAAGAAATGAAAGACCGATAATATGACTGAATTCATAATATGGCCAGGAAAATAATAACATCATGGGAACAGTCAGCAGGCTGTTTAACCAGAATATTTTCCTGTAATTTTTTTCAGATAACTCGGAATCACTCATTGATTGCCTTCTTGTTTAAAAATGTATCAATAGAAAGAATCGGGTAATTACTAAAAAGTAAGAATACAATTTCATAAGCGATAGCCAGTATAGGCATAAAAAAAGTCCGCCGAATTTCCCCGACGGACTTTAAAATGTTAAATTTTTTATTTCAATTTATTCAAAATAATAGAAATGGCTTTATCCAGTTGCGGATCCTTATGATGAATTCTGTCCAGGAAGGTATTGTCTATTATAACATCAGGTTCTACCCCGTTATGTTCCAGATTGTTTCCGTTTAATGTATAAACACCCCACGATGGCAATCGATAAAAAGAGCCGTCAACCAGACTTTTGCCGGAAGTAAAAATAATCCATTTGTAGGTATGGGTTCCAACGATTTTTCCCAGCTTTAAGGCTTTGAATCCGGCTGAGGTTACTTCCGCATCACTTAATGTCTGCTGATTCACTAAAAGGACGATAGGTTTTGCCTCAGGTGCAAAATTGGGTTGAATCGTAAATTTTCCATCCCTGTATTTCCATTTTAAGTAGGGGCGTTGTTCCAGGAAATGCAATACTTCATCATGCACGTTACCACCGGTATTGTACCGGAGATCCAGGATTAAACCGTCTTTTTTATATCCCCGGGAGGTCATGTATATCAGAAAATGCCGGAGTTCCGGATCGGTCATATTTTTCATATACACATAACCTATCCTTCCATTGCTTTCCTGTTTAACTCGTTGATTATTATTAAAAATCCACTCATCGTAGAGTTGTTCTCTGAATAAGCCAAAAGATTCCGGATGAATTTTAACAGAGAAATGAGTGTCTCCACGTTTGAAGGTCATCGACATTTCCTGGTCCATAGAAGGCCGTGTAAAATAAGATTCCCGATCCAAGTTGGAATTAATATCCTGGCCATCGACTTTTATGAGCTCATCGCCCTTCTCGATATGAATATCATATTTGTCCATCGGACTGTTTTTGACAATGTGATCAACCTCATATGGCTTTTGATTATTCCAAACAATTCCGGTTGCCATAGAGCTGGATGAGTAAAATTCTTTTTCTTCCTTACCCGATGAGTAAAATCCAATATGTGAAGAATCCAGCTCTCCAAGCATATCACTAATGAGGGTTCTCAGATTAGCCCGGGAATGAATATCTGGAAGAAAACGGGCATAATGATTTTTAATGTTCTGCCAATTTGTATTATTCATGGTTGGGCTGTAATAATTTTCGTTCAGATTCGCCCAAACCTCGGTGTACATTTGGTCGAATTCCGCCCTCAGGTTTCGTCGAAAAGTGTAATTCATATCTATTTTATCAACTTTGGGACCGCCGAGTTCAAGCTTATAGATATTACCATGTAATAAAATATAAAAGTGTTTTTTTGCCTCCGCGACTGAGTAACCACCACCCACGGCGCCTTTGATAACTTCTGTTTTTGATTTTTCGAAAGGCTGCATCGTAGTCATCCATAACTCGATCGTGCCTTTATTGTGATTTGATGGATAGATTACAATCGTCTTATCATCTTTTTTGATGACATAGGGGGTATACTGTTTCCCAAATCCCGGGCCAACCCGTTCGATACGTTGCATGATGTTCAAAGTATCAATACTGATTTTGATTACGGAATCGGTACTATCCTTTTCTTTTTTTTCTGAGGCTTTGAATAAGTTGTTGAATTCGGTGGAACGAAATGGCTTTTCAAACTTTTCCAGCGGCATTCTGTAAACATGGGCATTTCGGAGTCCGAATGGATAAGCCGGATGGGTCAGGTCGGAAACGAAATAAATATACTTGCCGTCCGGCGACCAGAATGGATCCGTTTCGGTTACTCCAGTCTTCGTTAAATCTATTGTTTTTCCTGTTTTGAGATTATGAATGAATATATCCTGTTCAAAATTTCTGTGTGCCGTGAAAACGACATATTCTCCATTAGGAGAGAAGCGTGGTTGTGAATTTTGATATCCCCAGAATTCATCTTTTACGATCGTTTTGCTTTTAAATGTTTTGAGATCGATAATTCGCAATTCATTGCGACCGCTTAGGTAAACTCCTTCGGTTCTTTTTGGATTTAAGGCAATATTCCTGTCATTATGATATTCGTTCGTGATTTCTTTTGCTTTTGACCGGCCATCAGCAGCTACGGTAAACCAATTTTGATAACCATCAACTGTTTGATTGAAAATCAGGTCTTTACTGTCACTTAACCACTCAACCTCAGAAACCCTGCCGCTTTCTCGAGTCACTATCTTCCGGATGAACTTGCCTTTAATATCAGACACGAATAGTTCTCCACGGGAGACAAAAGCTATTTTTTTATTATCCGGTGAAACATCAAAATTGAAAATTTTTCCTTTCACATTAAAATCCTGAGATTCAGCCAGCGTATTATTTTGATAGGCGGTCACAGGTATTTTGTGAGCTTTTCCTGATGCCACATCATAAATGTACAGCTGGTAATCTTTTTCAAATACAACTTTTGAACCGTTGGCACTGACATTCGGGTTTTTTATAGAAGTTGTGAAATCTGTGAGTTGAGTTTTATTACCATCCCGGAAAGTGTATAAATTGTACTCATTGTTAGCCTGATCGGATACAAAATATATATGCCCTTCGCGATCAATAGTCGTCCAAAAATCTTTACCCTCGTAATGGGTGTATTTTTTATACACTCCTGTTTTAGGATTATAAGATTGAATATCCGGATTAAAAGGGCCTTTATACCGTTTACGGAAAGTGAATAGGTAACTCTCCCAGCTTTGGTTAAAAAATATCTCCCCGGTTTTGGGATCCAGAGCCACATTATGAATCGTATTGAAATAATTAGGGAAGAGACGTTCCGGAGTTTCCCCGTCAATATTTACTTTATACTCGGTAAACCGGTTGTACCGATTGGAGATGAAATAGATATATTTAGAATCCCATGACCAGGTATCTACCTGATCAGCACTTTGATAATAGGTCAGCCGACGAATTTTTCCGCCATCAACGGGCATTACATACACATCTTCATTCCCATATTGGTTGGAAGTAAATGCAATCCATTTTCCATCCGGTGAAATTCTTGGACGGGTTTCATTACCCTGCATTCCTGTCAACCGTACCGCTTCGCCACCATTAGAACTAACTTTCCATAAGTCACTGTCGTAGCTGAAAACCACGGTATTCCCGTCTGGAGTGAGTGCTGGATAGGACGTGAAATAAATGCCTTCATTTGAATTACCAGATTGAGCAAACAAGACAATAGGAAATATTAGGTTAAGTATAAGTAGAACATAATTCCTGGCATGATTTGGCAGAAACATGGTAAAATCCCCCTTAAAAATTAAATTTATAATCGAACGAGCTATTGATTTTAAGAAAAAAAACTTAAAAAAGGCGAATCGGTCTGAATATTCTCAGGAAATGAAAAGATATTACTAAATCTGGCTGGCTATCAACATATCGATATCACGGTAAGGAATAGAGTACAGATCTGCCAGAGACTTTTTGGTGATATGCCCTTTATAAGAATAAGTTCCGTTTCTAAGGGTTGAATTGGCCCATAAAGCCTGGTTTATTCCGCCGGTTTTTCCAATATCCATTAAGAATGTACTGATTACGTTATTCAGGGCATATGTTGAGGTTCGTGCAACGCTGGACGGAATATTAGGTACACAATAATGGATCACACCGTGTTTAACAAAGACCGGATTAGAATGCGTTGTGGGTTTGCTGGTGGAGACACAGCCTCCCTGGTCAATCACAGTATCGACTATGACACTTCCGTCTTTCATATTCATAACCATAGGCTCGGTAACCCAGCAAGGGGCACGGTTTCCTTCCTCGAGAGGAGAACCGATAACGACATCCGAATATTTCAAAGCAGATGATAAATACTGATGGCTTGAAATGGCTGTGATAATCCTGCGGTCCAGTGCATTTTCTAAATGTCGTAAACGGGCGAGATTATTATCCAGGACGAATACTTGTGCACCATAACCTAAAGCGGTTCTTGCTGCATATTCGGCGATGATATCCGCCCCCAAAATGACAACAGTAGCAGGGGGAACCCCGGAAATACCACCCAACATGATTCCCTGACCATTATGCGTATTTTCAAGATAATGAGCGGCAATTTGAACCGACATCGAACCGGTTATCTCGTGCATCATGCGCACGATTGGAAAGGTATTATCAGGCTCCCTTATAAATTCGAAACCGATTCCGGTGATATTTTTATGAACAAGCTCTTTAAAATAATGTTTATCCTGGTTGCCAAGATGCACAGCCGATAATAAAATTTGGTTTTTATGCATCATGGATAGCTCGCCGGGTGTTGGTGGAGCAACTTTAACAATCATTTCGGATCGTTTGTACAGATCTTCGGTGCTATACGAAATAACTGCCCCGGCATCGGCATATTCCTGGTCTGCAAAATTGGCATCTTCTCCTGCATTTTTTTCAACATGGACCTCATGTCCATTCGAAACCAATACTGACACTCCACTTGGAGTCAGACAAATTCTACGTTCGTCGTTGGAACGTTCTTTGGGTAAACCTATTTTAAGGGAAACCCGTGATTGTCTTTGTTCGACTCTCTTTTCGAGGGTTTTCAGACCCAATTCAACTGGAAAATTTGATGGGTTAATAATCTCCATTAAGGATAGTAATGAGTTAAGGCAATAAATTAGTTAAAGTATAAGCAGATGTAAATAATATTATAAAAAGAATGTCTCTTTCAACCTAATAGTAAATCATATATGTCAATCAAGCCAAAGAAAAGTCTGGGACAAAATTTTTTGAGGGATTCCAATATTATTAGAAAAATTATTCAGGTTCTTCATTGTCCGGTAAATAGCTTAGTAATTGAAATTGGTCCGGGCACCGGTGCTTTAACAAAAGAACTTATTCAAAAATATAATCATTTTACGGCAATAGAAATTGATCGGAGAGCGTATGAATTTCTTAAGAATGAGTATCCTGATATGGATATTCGTAATGAAGATGTCCTGAAGCTAAATTGGGATAATGTTATTGTTAATGATGAAGTAGCCTGTGTCATTGGCAATTTACCCTATTATATAACCAGTCCTATTCTATTTCACATTCTGGATAAGCGTCAATATTTCAGACAAGCCGTTTTTATGGTACAGAAAGAAGTTGCCCGCAGAATAGCGGCTGAACATGGATCAAAAGAATATGGAATACTTAGTGTTCAGCTTCAGTTGATGTGTGATGTGAAATATGAATTTACCGTTTCTCGCCAGGTTTTTTATCCCATCCCTAATGTCGATAGTGCTGTAATCAGCCTTTCATTTAACAAGCCGGCACTAAAATGCTCGGATATTCATCTGAAGCAAGTTGTTCGAACGGCTTTTGGACAACGGCGTAAGAAATTGCGTAACGCATTGTCGTCCATAATAACATCAGATGCTGACATTCCTTTCGATTTAAACAGAAGGGCAGAAGAATTACCCCCCCGTGAATTTGAAGATTTGACAGTGTGGATGGAGCAGTCTGGAATTTTGTAACCCTGACAAGGCGTCAGATTGTCATAGTAATTGTGTGCTAACCCTGTCAATACCTGCAATAGAATTGAAATCGACTCTTATTTGGGCAGTTTTTTCCGTTTGGCACAATGTTTGACAAGATAATGAAATGTGTTGTTGAAGAGTTCATCTTCATATCTCCATCACTTAGCACTCTTGTTAAGCTAGTGCTAAAATAATCTTGACAACGGAAGTTTATATTGATAGTTTTTAAGAATATTTAGCACTCTGACTGATGGAGTGATAAACAAATTTAATTGAACAAATTTTAAACGGTAAATAAATAGGAGTAAACAGTATGGCATCTATCAAACCTTTAGCTGATCGTGTTCTGGTAAAACCAGATACTGCTGAAGAAAAAACCAGCTCTGGTATCATTATACCGGATACCGCTAAAGAAAAACCACAACGTGGTACAGTGGTAGCTGCAGGACCCGGCAAAGTTGAAAACGGGACTAAAATAGATATGTCGGTTAAAGAAGGTGATAAAGTACTCTATGGTAAATATGCCGGTACCGAAATTACTTTGGACGGCGAAGAGTATATGATCATGCGTGAAAGCGACATTCTGGGAATTCTTTCCTGATAGAAATTTTAAAGAACAAACATTAAATAATTAAAAATTAACGTAATACTATGGCAAAACTCATTCACTATGACACGGAAGCCCGCGATGCTCTTAAAAAAGGTGTCGACAAATTGGCGGATGCCGTAAAAGTAACATTGGGCCCACGCGGACGTAATGTCGTAATAGAGAAGTCGTTCGGAGCACCTACTATCACTAAAGATGGGGTAACCGTTGCAAAAGAAATTGAGCTCTCAAATAAAATCGAAAACATGGGTGCTCAAATGGTAAAAGAAGTAGCTTCCAAAACCAGTGACAACGCTGGTGATGGAACTACAACCGCTACTGTTTTGGCTCAGGCTATTATAAATACAGGTTTAAAGAATGTCACAGCCGGTGCCAATCCTATGGATTTAAAACGTGGTATCGATCAGGCTGTTGAAGCTATTGTAAATGAATTGAAAAATATCAGCCGTGATATCAATGATCGTAATGAAATTGCTCAGGTAGGTACCATTTCTGCCAATGCCGATGAGACCATTGGTAACCTTATAGCCGACGCTATGGAAAAGGTTGGTAAAGATGGCGTGATCACTGTTGAAGAAGCTAAAGGTACCGAAACATACCTCGAAACGGTTGAAGGTATGCAATTCGATCGCGGTTATCTTTCACCATATTTCGTTACTAATCCGGATAACATGCAGACGGAAATGGAAGATCCTTACATTTTGATCTTCGATAAAAAGATTTCCAATATGAAAGATCTGCTTCCTGTGCTGGAAAAAGTGGTACAAACCGGCAAACCTCTGTTAATTATTTCCGAAGATGTGGAAGGTGAAGCACTTGCTACATTGGTTGTAAATAAATTACGTGGTTCTCTGAAAATTGCGGCTGTTAAAGCTCCCGGTTTTGGTGATCGTCGTAAAGCTATGCTCGAAGACATTGCTATACTGACAGGTGGTACGGTTGTTTCAGAAGAACGCGGTTATAAATTAGAAAATGCCACGCTCGATATGCTTGGTCAGGCTGCCCGTATAACCATCGATAAAGACAACACTACTATTGTTGATGGCCGGGGCAAACAAGATGACATCAAAGCCCGCATCAATCAGATTAAAGCACAAATCGAAAGTACTACTTCCGATTATGATCGTGAAAAATTACAGGAACGTCTCGCTAAATTAAGTGGTGGTGTGGCTGTTCTTTACATTGGTGCTGCTTCTGAAGTTGAAATGAAAGAAAAGAAAGCCCGTGTTGAAGACGCATTACATGCTACCCGCGCTGCTGTTGAAGAAGGTATCGTTCCCGGTGGTGGTGTTGCGTTGATTCGCGCTTCTCACGTAGTTCAAAAACTGAAAAGCGAAAATGACGACCAAAAAGTTGGTTTTGAAATCATTTTAAGAGCCATCGAAGAACCTCTGCGTACCATTTCTTCCAATGCCGGAATTGAAGGTTCTATCGTCGTTCAGAAAGTAAAAGAAGGCAAAGGGAACTTTGGATATAATGCCCGCACCGAAGTTTACGAAGATCTCGTAAAAGCTGGTGTTATTGACCCGACTAAAGTAACCCGTACAGCTCTTCAAAATGCTGCCTCAATAGCCGGTTTACTGCTTACAACCGAAGCTGTTATTTCAGAAAAACCGGAAGAAAAAGGTGATAAAGCCGGTGCGGCAGGTATGCCAGATATGGGTGGCATGGGCGGCATGGGCGGCATGATGTAATTTCATTAAGCATTACCGTTCTCAAGCAAATCAGAGGCGCTGGTTATTTTAATCAGCGCCTTTATTATTTTTCAAAGTGGATATGATTTTCAAGTGGCGTTTATTTTTTATTGAGCTGTTTTTTCTTTTCATTCATCACATAATTAACAAATAAAAACTCCAGGGCACAGGCTTCAAATCCCTTCCAGTTTTTTATCATTTCCAGGAATTCTTCTTCAGTGGTTTGTACGGGATCGCCTCCGTAACTGTAAATGATCCATCTGCGTAACGACATTTCCTGTCCTTTTTGCTTATTACTCGGAAACACAGCATCAGGCCTGTTACGATAAAGCATTAAATCTTGTGCGGTCGTTGGACCGATTCCCCTCACAGAAGTCATTGTTTCATAAAACTGGTAACCGGGCATTTGCTCCAATTCTTCCATACCGATCACTCCTGAAACAAATTCATTAGCTAACCCGACTAAATATTCTCCTTTGCGAAGTGACAATCCATACTTTTTCATATTAACAGGATCTCCGCTGATCAAATTAATTGGCCGGGGCCATGCAGCAATCGATTTACCATTGCCAACGAGTAATTTTCCATAAGCTTCCCGAATGCCATAAACCATTTTTCGTGCCGTTGGTTTATGCTTAATCTGTGTTTGTATAATACGATTCACAGAGTCTTCGAATATATTAGCACGGCTTATCCGTTTTAATCCATAAAATTCCTGCAGAAGAGAACCCAAAACCGGATCATTCTCAGCCTGCTCATACAATGGACGCAAATCGAGATTGGTACCGAGAATTCGTGACAAAGACTGGTTGGCCAGCGATATTTCGTGGTCAGTTAAGTTATCGTTGCATTGGATAGTAAATTCCGGATTTTCCGTGTCCCCATTGAAATGTATCGTAACCAGGTAGTCCTGATCACCAACCGGCAACGGGCGGGTAAATCCTTTTTTAAATATTTCATCGGGATTATGCTCGTGATCGAAATATTCACCGACATCCAGGCAAATGAAAAAATCGTGTGGTGGAATGGATTTCAGTTTCCAGGTTTTTGGCATGTCTAATTATTTAATTGAAGCAGAATGCGTTATAGAATATTTTTTTTCTGGCCGGTTAAATATAAAAGGGTGTATCAACATTTGTAACTTTTCTTTTACGATTCAGGTTCCCGAAATAGGATTCCCTGATTTCGTCAATAGTGGTGATGGATTCAAAAGGTGCCTCAGAGTCAAAGCATATGAGTGTTGGATCCGTTATTTGGAATTTAGCTTTGGTCCGGTTATTTGGGGTGATGGCTTTGCTTTCTATGTGAAGAATGAGCTCCGGTGAAAGTGCCAGTGTCGGGCCAAATTTTTCTACAACTAAATCCTGAAGCGTATCCAGTATTCGGTGATCTTCCAGAATTTTTTGTTCGATAGAAATTTTCCCGATTGGAACATAATTTTCGGGATATGGGCTGTTTGTTCCTGTTCTGACTCCCAGTGTAAAATGGCTAAATCCGGTTTTCCCTGAATTTCGGTGAAGATACAACAGGACAACGGTGTATTGATACTTTTGGTAATACACTTTCAGCCAGTTTTTACTTCTGACACCAGGCTGATAAACCGCATTTTTGTTTTTTATTATCAGGCCCCTCATCCCATTGTTGTGATCCATTTCGATATTAATATCTGATTTTATCAGAGGTATTGTGGTCTGTTCACGAATTGATAAGAGCCGGTCTCTGCGCACATCGAATTTTTTTTTGAACAACAACTCATTTTCATGATAAAGAACATCAAACGGAATGAAGAGTACCGGATCATTCTTGATTATTTCCGAAGTTGGTTTCCCGCTTAAACGCTTGTAAATCAGCATTTCCGTCGAGCATATTTCGTTTTTTTTTAACAGGATTAATTGTCCGTCCAATAAAACTGTTTCGTTCATCCTGTTTTGATAATATTCAACGACGTCAGGAAAATAGGATGAGATATTCCGACCGTTTCGGTTAAATAATTGTGCCCGCCCGTTTTTGTAAAGTAATTGAGCCCGGATTCCCGGTAATAATTCTTCAGCGACGACTTCCGGTGCAAAGGAAAGCGACTCTTTCTCAGCTGCATATGCCCGCATAAATGGTAATGGCTGATTTAGTTCGGTGTCATAACGAGTCGGTTGTTCACTCAATAAATTTTCAATGGCAAGGCTATGACTGCCTGAGATCATCACTTTTTCCCGAATGACTTCTGTTTGTTTGTCCAAAACAATGGATAAAGAGTTGTTAATGAACATTTCCGATTCAGAAATCAATGGCTTGTTCGATAACAAACTAAGGAAACAGGGTATTTCTATGGATTCTAAGTGATCCCATACATCCACAAGTATTTTCTTTTTTTGTTTTGAAGTCTTCGCCTTGCTTAGTTCCTCAAGAAAATCATGAATTTTCTGAAGAGTTAGCGTTTTTTTAGAGATGGAGGAATTTTCATTTGGTACATTTTGCAGTAACAATTTTACCGTTTCGGTGGTGTTTCCAACTGCTTTTCGGCAAGGCTGATATACTTTTTCAAAATCAATATCACAATAGTCGATGGTGGCCTGAGTCAAAGTTCTGGAACCTAATTGTATTCTTTTATTCTCCAATTTTGGGAACGGCCCCTCCATTAAGAAAATAAGCGCCTGTTTTAAATCTGGCTTATCCAATCCTTTAAAATAGCGTGATAAAACCTGTTCTTTTGAATCTATTGTTCGTAACTCCCCAAGGGATCCAACGATTCCTGATAATTCTCGGAAGGTAGTATGTGCAGCCGTGGTATAACTCATGATATTGAAACGGATTCCAGGGGAAGAGCAGAAATGTTTCGTTCATTCAGGTAATGACAGACTACATCCGGATTGGGTGTGTGAGTGATTAAAACCTGTCCCGGATTTAATCGTTCACAAAGTGAGATTAGTTCAAAAAAATCGATGTGATCAGACAAAGGAAACATCACCGTACTATTAGAATAATTTTTCTTGCTTAAAGTAGCCCAGCCGGAAACATAAACAGGGAGTAAATTTGATTGTCTGTCTTTTATATTTGTTCCGTTATTCAAAGACGGGGTTATCAAGATTTTATCTTTTATATCTTCCTGCCCGGGGAGTTGATAATTGCCAATATCATATCCGGCATCCCTGTAAACCTGGCAAATATCATAGCTGCTTTTGTGTACGAGAATCTCTTTTCCTAAAGGCGCCAAAGCATACATCAGTTCCTGGGTTTTCCCGAGGCTATAAGCTAAAAAAGCCGGGACATCACCATTTTTTAATGCTTCAAGGGTGAATGTTCGGATTTTTTCATAAATGATTTCCTGTGGTTGCCATTTATAAATTGGCAGACTAAATGTTGCTTCGGTGATGAAAATATCTACCTGCTCAGGTATTTCGAAACCTTCACTGACCGGGGACGGCGGGTAACGATAATCACCGGTATAAAGCAGGCTGCCTTCATCCGTTTGGATATAAATCATAGCGGAGCCCAGGATATGCCCGGCAGGATAGAGGGTCACGGTTGCATCAGGTAAATTGAATGGCCGGTTGAATTCGAGTTCCGTTATTTCACCTTTAAATCCCCGGATCCGCATGATTTGATCCGTCGGTTTCGTGGCAAAAACATGGATTTTAGAGGATTGAGGAACATGATCGGAGTGGGCATGTGAAATAAAGATATAGTCACAGGAACGGCTGCCGGTATCCAATCCAATTTTTAGATCCGGTAATTCTATACCATGGGAACTATTTGTTTTTAAAGAAAACAGGTTTTTAAGCGCTATCGTGTTTCGGTTTTGGAGCAGTCGAATTTCAATTTGCTAAAAGAGTAATTGCTACCTTCATTTCTTCCAAGTTAACAAACCGAAGTGACAACTTGTGTCACTGGAAATTTATTTCTCGCGGGGATTGATATCTATTGCGCAGGTCTGTCGGCTTCTTTTTTGGCCGGGAATGCAAGAGACATGATGATAGATATCGCCAGGAGTGAAGCGATAACGATAAGTGATATTTCGTTTGAGATGTGGATATATTCACTGGAAATCATTTTCAATCCAACGAATATCAGTATTCCGGAAAGTCCGTAATGAAGATGGTGAAACAATTCCATGATGCCGGCAAGGGCAAAATACAACGCCCGGAGACCGAGAATGGCAAATACGTTTGAGCTGAACACGATGAAAGTATCCCGGGTGATGGCTAAAATGGCCGGAATAGAATCCATTGCAAAAATAACGTCTGTAGTCTCGATGACCAATAAAACCACGAGCAAAGGCGTCGCGATATAAATCCCCCTTTTTTTGATGATGAACTTATCTTCCTGTAAATGATGCGTCACCGGTAAAAAGCGTCTTAAAAGCCGGATAATGGGATTTTTTTCGGGATGTACTTCTTTGTCTTTTTCAAATACCATTTTGAAACCGGTATAGAGCAGAAAGGCGCCGAAAACGTAGATTATCCAGTGGAAATGGTTAATCAGGGCAACACCGGCGAAAATGAAAATAAAACGCATAACCAGGGCCCCGATGATACCATAGAAGAGCACTTCATGCTGATAGCGATCCGGAATGTTGAAATATTTAAATATCAGCAGGAACACAAAAAGGTTATCCATGCTGAGTGACTTCTCGATTAGGTAACCGGTGTAATAATGTATGCTGGCCTGAGAGCCCATGTAATAATAAATACCGACGCCAAATAAAACGGATAGCATGATCCAGAAAAAGGTCCATAGTAATGATTCCCTGATGGAAATCTCATGCTTTTTTTTATTGAAAACGAGCAGATCAACTGCCAGCATTAGAAGTACGAACAGGTTAAATCCCACCCATAACCAAACCGAGTGTGTCATTGAAGAAACATTTTGTGATGAATATCCGATTCAGGCAACAAGTATGTTGGATTTCTTTTTCTTTAACTCCGGAGGAATAGTTGATAAAATTTCGTTAACAAAAATATCTATTATAGGCTTTTTTAAATACAGACGGCCATGAATTAAGCGGATGACACGCTGGGGTTCCGGGTGTGTGAATTCTCTTGTTACCGCTCCGTTTTGTTCATCGACATCCTGGATAGCCAAATAGGGCAAAAGGGTCATCCCGAAATTCTGCTGAACGAGTTTTTTTAAGGTTTCGAGATTTCCACTTTCAAACTGTACCTGTTTCTTGGCCGTATTTACCATGACTTTCTTGCAAATATTAAGAACCTGATCACGCAGGCAATGGCCCTCATTCAACAGCCACATTTCATCACTTTCGAGATCGTCAATGGTGATTTTTTTCTTATTTGCCAATTGATGGGTCTTAGAAATATACCCGACGAAAGGTTCATGATATAATATTATTTCGCGAATATTTCCCGGTTCCGGACTGGTAGCAATAATACCGGCATCCAATTGATCGTGAGAAATCTTATTGAGAATTTCACTCGTGATGGCTTCTTCAAAAATCAAGTGAATTTCCGGGTAACGTTCAGTGAAATTCCGAAGAAAACGTGGAACCAGATACGGCGCTACGGTCGGAATGATACCAATACGGAAAGTTCCGCTGTACCTGTCTTTACTCTGAGTCGCTATTTCAGGGATTTGACTTGATTCTTTGAGAATAATACGTGCCTGATCAATAATCTTTGCGCCAATAGGAGTAGTGACAACCGGTTGTTTGCTACGGTCGAAAATTACAAGGCCGAGCTCTTCTTCCAGTTTATGTATCTGCATGCTCAATGTCGGTTGAGTAACAAAGCATTTCTCTGCTGCCGTTGCGAAATGCCGGTACGTATCAACCGCAACAATATATTTTAACTGAATGAGAGTCATCGATCCTGATTATCGTCTTTAATTTTTGTTTTTTCTTAACAATAAAGCTAATAATACGAAAATTAGGCGTCATTTTAAGATTCATTATTGTGCAACACCGTTTCTGAGTGAATTCGTTATTAACGGAAGAAACATCTGACTGCAAAAAAAATAATATGGAAAACCCGAAATTAATTTTTGCCACCCTGATAAAAAAATAAATAAGTCCTCATTTTGGTTGTATGAGTAATGTTTGATATTATTTTCAAACTCAATACTCAATACTCAATACTCAATACTATATTTAAAATGAAGAGGGTACATTTAGAAATAAAAGGCATGGTTCAGGGCGTCGGATTTAGATATTTTGTCATGCGTACGGCAAGAGGACTGGGGTTGAAAGGATGGGTCAGAAATCGTTCGGACGGTTCTGTTGAAACGGTTCTGGAGGGTGAAGAAAAAGCCATACAAACGGCAATCAAAGCCTGTCATATAGGTCCGTCACGATCAAGAGTTGATCATGTGTTTGTCGACTGGCAATCAACGGAAGATTCTTTCGAATCATTTCAAATTATCAGTTAAATAACAATCCAATGCGATTATTTACGGCCATAGAATTTGATGATCTTATAAAAAGTCAGCTATTGGACTTGAGAGATAATTTGCATGGATTGAAGTGGGTTCGGGAGAATCAATTACACTTAACTCTTCGCTTTATCGGTAATGTTGATGACGGGCAAGCTGCCATTTTGAATCAGCAATTTCAGAAAATTCAGGATTCATCCCTGCGTTTAAAAATACAGGGAGTGGGTGTTTTTCCGGATACCAGCCGTGCCCGGATATTGTGGGCCGGTATTGTAGCCGAACGGAACTTATTTGCATTACAGGAAAAAATAGAAGAAGCGATTGTTAAAAGTGGCCTGGAACCGGAAACCCGTGCTTATCATCCTCATATCACTTTGGCAAGGATAAAATATGTGGATCGCGAAATATTGAAAAATTATCTCGAAAAACATCGGGAATGGTCGTTAGAAACTGTCTATATTAATTCTTTTCATCTGGTAGAGAGTACGTTGAATCGAGATGGTTCCATCTACCACAATATCGGAACATATCAATTGGCAGAGGGCAGATTATGATTCATCATTTTGATGGGAAAAACCGGTTTATAGTAACCCAGCCTTCTCATGCATGGCTGGCGGGGCAGATAGCTCAATTTTGGGGAAATGAAGATTTTGAAAAACCGGAGCCCTGGAACGAATTATGCCTGGCTGCGGAACAACATGATGCCGGCTGGATCGAATGGGAGTTATATCCGCAGTGGGATCCGAAAACAGGCTTGCCTTATAACTTTTTGGATATGCCGCTATCTTCACATTTGAAGATCTGGTCTAAGGGACCCGAACTGGCGTTGCCCGTGAATTCGTATGCCGCATTATTGATATCGAGGCATAATTCATTTCTGCTGGAGCTGCATGATTTTGAAAAAGAATCAAAAGAAAATATCCGGGGAGCAGATGACTTTCGGGAAGGCCAGATGAAACTTCAATACGACTTACTTGAGGGTTTGAGTTCCAATCCTTTTTATAAAGATTTTATTGAAGGCGTAATTCTCGACAGAAATCAGCTATTACTGAGAACATGGGATTATATCTCCCTGTTATTGTGTATGGGAATTGAAAAAGAAGAAATGGTTCACGAGGTGCCGGTAAATGTGGAAAAACGAACAGAATTGAAAATAGCTTTAAAACAGGGATTGACGAATACCTTCAGGATTGATCCCTGGCCATTTAATCGTGATAGAATCGAAGTTTATTGTGAAGCGAGGGACTGTAACCAGATTTTTAAAAATGATCTGGAAATGCATAACTATCTGAAGAAGGAATCGTTCAAAAGAGTATCATTTACGCTTGTTGCTCAATAAATGAGTGTGAGCAATGATTTATTACCTTTTCATGTTGTGATATCAAAGCCTAAAAAATTATACGATTTATGAGACACGTAATCATTACCGGAGCGTCAAAAGGATTTGGAAAAGAACTGGCAAAACAACTCATTGATCCCGATCTCGTTCTTCACCTTGTTGCCCGAAGCGACATGACAGATTTCACCCACGAGATTCAGGAAAAGAACGGGCATGCTATCGCGTATGAATTTGACCTTTCGGAAACATCCCATATTCCAATCTTAATGGAACAGATATTCTTAAATATCGAGCTTAAAAAAGCTGATGGGATCGTTTTAATAAATAATGCCGGTTTGCTCAAACCGATCGGTCCTGTTGGGAAATACCCGGTAAACGAATATCTGACCAATCTGGAAGTGAATTTTGTAGCTCCACTCATACTCACCCATCAGTTTGTTCACAAGTTTCAGGATGCAAAAACCCAAAAAAGAGTAGTGATGATAACATCCGGGGCCGCCGATAAAGCTTATCATGGCTGGAGTCATTATTGCAGCACAAAAGCGGGTATCAATCGTTTTATGGAAGTCCTTGCCCTGGAACAGGAAAGCGAACCAAGTCCTATACATATATTTGCTTTCAATCCGGGCATGATGGAAACAGCCATGCAACAGGAAATAAGGAAGCAGGATAAGCAGAATTTTCTGTTTGTTGAGAAATTTGTGAAAGCGAAAGAGTCTGGAATAGTGGGCGATCCGGTCGAGGTAAGCCGAAAACTCAAAAATGTCCTTTGGTCATCGGCATTTCCAACAGGCAAAGTAATTAAGGCATCTGATTTATCTTGAGCTTCGACTGGCTTTTTTCTTAAATAAATCGTAAAAAGAATAGAGAATTTCGTCTTAATTCTGTGTAGTTTCATCACCCCGAAAGACGGCGATTAAAAATGTATTTGAAGTCAATAAAGTAGCAAGGATATGAAGTTTTCCCATCTGCATAGTCATACGCAGTTTAGCATGCTCGATGGAGCCGCGAATATCAAAGATATGCTGAAAAAAGCGGCCGATCATGATATGCCGGCGGCGGCCATTACGGATCACGGTAACATGTTCGGTGTACCTTTGTTCGTGGCTGAAGCACAAAAGAATGGGATAAAACCGATCATCGGATCGGAGTTTTACGTCACCCCAAATAAAATGAGTGACAGGGAGAACCGGACCCGTTACCATCAGGTTTTGCTGGCTAAAAATATGACCGGTTATAAAAATCTGGCTAAACTTTGTTCCCTGGGTTATATAGATGGACTTTATTACAAACCCCGGATTGATAAAGAAGTTCTGGAACAATATTCCGAGGGTTTGATCGCCACCACCTGTTGCATTGCATCCGAAATTAATCAGACGATCATCAAAAAAGGGGAAGACGAGGCAAAAAAGATTTTTGAATGGTATCTGAATTTATTTGGGGAAGATTATTATATCGAATTACAGCGTCACGGATTGAAAGATCAGGATCGTTGTAATGAAGTGCTGCTGAAATGGGCTAAAGAATACAATGTGAAAGTTATAGCCACAAACGACAGCCATTATGTAAACAAAGAAGATTCGGAAGCTCACGATATCCTGTTAGCTCTTCAGACAAATGCTGATTTAAACGATCCCAATCGGTTCCGGTTTACGGATGACAACAATAATCTGAATCCTGAATTCTACCTGAAAACTCCGGAGGAGATGCAGGAATTATTTTCGGATGTTCCTGAGGCGCTTGATAATACGAATGAAATTGTTGATAAATGCGAAGATATCAAACTGCGGTCGGAATTATTATTGCCGTCATTCCGTATTCCGCCGGAATACAGTTCCATGGACGATTATCTCCGTTATCTGACGTATGAAGGTGCAAAAAAAAGATATGGCGAATTGACAGCTGATGTGTCTCAGCGCATCGAGCACGAGTTGAATATCATCGAGAAAATGGGTTTTGCCGGTTATTTCCTTATTGTTCAGGGATTTACTTCTGAGGCTACTAAACGGGGGGTGTTTGTGGGCCCCGGACGTGGTTCTGCGGCCGGTAGTGTCGTCGCCTATTGTATCGGGATCATCAATATAGACCCGATGAAATATGACTTGCTGTTTGAACGGTTTTTGAATCCCGAGCGTGTCAATCCTCCTGATATTGATATCGATTTTGATGATGTCGGCCGCCAGGCGGTTATTGATTATGTCGTTGAGGAATACGGCCGGGAAAATGTATCTCAAATTGTGACTTATGGCACCATGAAAGCTAAGACGGCGATCCGCGATGTGGGGCGTGTACTTGGTGTGCCATTAGCTGAAGTCAATCGTATTTCAAAGTTATTCCCGGAACGGCCCGGCCTGGATACCTTCGACAAAGTGTTGAATCCCGAGAAAAATCCGGACACGTATAAAGAGATAGAGGACGTATTCAACGATCCGGAGCCGAATATCCGGAAAATGATGCGTTTTGCCCGAACCCTGGAAGGCTCAGCCCGGCAGACAGGAATTCACGCGGCCGGTGTTATTATTGCTCCGGGAAGGGTTTACGATTACGTACCTGTTGCATTATCGAAGGAAAAAGACGTTATCACCCAATACGACGGTCCGAATGCCGAGATGTGTGGCTTGCTTAAGATGGACTTCCTGGGTTTGAAGACTCTGTCTGTTCTTAAAACGGCATTTAATTATGTGAAAGAAAATCATGGCAAGGAATATAACCTGAATAATATTCCGCTTGAGGATGAAAAAACTTTCGAGTTATACCAAAAGGCAGAAACGGTCGGCACGTTTCAGTTCGAGTCGGATGGAATGCGCAAATATCTCAAAGATCTTAAGCCTACAACGATCGATGATTTGATTGCCATGAATGCGCTATATCGTCCGGGGCCGATGCAGTTTATCCCGGAATATATTGCCTGTAAGCATGGACGGCAGGATGTCGTTTATCCGCATCCGATGCTTGAGAAAGTATTGAAGCCGACTTATGGAATAATGGTTTACCAGGAACAAATCATGCAGGTCGCCCAGGTGATGGCCGGTTATACTTTAGGCGAAGCTGACTTGCTGCGACGAGCCATGGGTAAGAAGAAAGTGGATGTCATGGCGAAACAGCGGGAGATATTTGTATCCCGTGCCATAAAAAATGAAGTGGATAAAAAGACGGCAGAAGAAGTATTTGAAAAGATGGAATTCTTCGCTGGTTACGGGTTTAATAAATCGCATTCGGCTGCTTATTCGGTAGTGGCGTATCAGACGGCGTTTATGAAAGCCAATTATCCTGCCGAATATATGGCTGCTGTGTTGACACACAATATGGGCGATATCAAAAAAGTGTCACAATTTATTGAAGAATGTCAGCGCATGGGAATCCCGGTAGATCCTCCGAATGTGAATACCGGTGCCGGAAGTTTCGTGGTGCACAATGAACGTGTTCAGTATGGTATGGAAGCGATAAAAGGTGTTGGTTCCAATGCCGTGGCAAATCTGGTGGAAGTAAGGGGAGATGAACCTTTTACCAGCATCTACGATTTTGCTTCGAGGGTTGACTTGAGGACCTGCAACAGGAAAACAATGGAAAGTCTGATATATGCCGGTGCTTTTGATTGTATGCACGAAAACAGGCGCCAATTATTCGAAAGCCTGGATGATGTGGTTCAATATGCCAGCCGGAAACAGCAGGAAGAATCGATGAACCAGATTAGCCTTTTTGGTGGAGAATCGGGACAGGCAGCATTAAGTGAACCTCCTCTTCATGATGTTCCGGTATGGACGAATATGGAGCGTCTTAAGAAAGAACGAGATATGATTGGCTTTTATCTGAGCGGCCATCCGTTGGATAAGTTCAAAGACGACATCTCGTTATTTTGTTCTCATGACCTGTCCGTTGAACATCTGTCGGAGCTTGATGAACGGACCAAAGTGGTTTGTGCCGGTATTATTACATCCATTAAAGCATTGAGGGATAAGAAAGGCCGTCCTTTTGCATTTCTGACCATGGAAGATGAATATGGCAGTGCCGAAGTTATTGCATTTTCAAATGTTTATGACAGATACATGAATTTACTGAATGTTGATACCATTGTTGTTGTGGATGGCGTGACGGACTCGAGAAGCGGCGATGTGAAAATCATTGCTAATGAATTTGATCGTGTTGAAAATCTTCGAGAAAAAAATCAGGGAAAAATTCGACTCAGGATACAATTAAATACGGAAGATATCACGGATCAGGAATTGAAGAGCCTTGCCAATCTCTTTGAAATGCATAAAGGGAATACTACGGTGTCGATGGATGTGCATAGCCGGCATAACAATAATAAAAGAATGCGCATGCATGTCAGAAAATTTGTAATTGACCCCTCTGATGAATTTCTTTTAGGAGTGCGGAATATCGTGGGAAAAGAAAAAGTATCATTTGAAAAAGTGGAACGTTAGAAACCACACGATAGTTACTTTGAGGTATGATTATCGATTATGATTATCGATTTTTGTATCTTATAGATTAATTCTATGTGTGCAGTAGCGAAAAATGATTGGATAACGAAAATTTATTTAACGATTTTTAAAACGTTTTAAAAACAGGAAAATACAGAGGAGATAAACATGGCAAAACCTATTGCTGTAACGGATTCAACATTCGACAATGAAGTATTAAAATCAAATACACCCGTATTGGTTGATTTTTGGGCTGAATGGTGTGGCCCATGCCGTATGATTGCCCCGGCAGTAGAAGAATTGGCGTCAGAATTTGATGGAAAGGTAAAAGTAGCCAAAGTAGATGTCGATAATAATCCTGAAATATCGGTGAAATATAATATCAGGAGTATTCCAACATTATTGATTTTTAAAAATGGTGAAATTGTTGATCAAATTATTGGTGCTGTTCCCAAAACTCATTTGAAGAAACAATTAGAAGCGCAAGTATAATTATTTTATTTGGCTACGAATAGAAAAAGGCTCTGAATTACTCAGAGCTTTTTTCAAATGGCATTTCTCCCGGATAATATTCAATGCGCCCTTCATAATCGACCACCTGGCGATCATAATCTTCAGCCATAAGAGGTGAAGAAATCACAAAATCAGCACTCGAACGATTACAGGCAATGGGAATATTATAAACGACAGAAATTCGTAATAAGGCCTTAACGTCAACATCATGCGGATGTGGAGAAAGCGGATCCCAAAAGAAAATCATACTGTCGATTTTACCGTCTGCAATATAGGCTCCAACCTGTTGATCTCCGCCCAACGGGCCACTGCGAAAACGGTGAACTTCCAATCCCAATCGTTCGATAAGCAGTGAACCTGTTGTTCCGGTAGCGAATAACTCGTGTTTCTGTAATAATTTCTTATTATAACCGGCCCATTCAACGATATCCTCTTTTCTGTTGTCATGGGCTATCAAAGCGATGTGCTTTCTCTTAAACATGTGAACTACACGTGGCGAACTCATTGGCAATCCTGGATTTTTTAGTAAAAAGGTCTGAATAAAATTTATGGTTAAAACGCTGACGATCAAAAAGATCGCTCATGTAAAATAATACTTTTTCGGTAGGGTCGTAAAAATCTTTGGAATTTTTTTAAAGCTCGAAAATAATCGTGACCTGGTTTCCTTTTTCAGAATAATGTACGTAATCGGCATATTGATTGATGAGGTAAATACCTCTGCCACCTGTCTTTAACAAATTTTCTTCCTTTAAAGGATTGGGAACTTTTTCCGGATCAAAACCGGAGCCTTCATCTTTAACTATGATCGTCAGAATTTGATTATCGAGTTTGACGGTAATTAACACCTTTTTTGATGGATCCTGTTTATTTCCATGGATGATGGCATTCGTAACGGCTTCGGTTAAAATCAGCATGACGTCATTATATCGTTCGTCACTGAGTTGTGCCAAACGTTTTAGTTCGAGGGCGAACTGTTCCACCCTGCTCAGGCTATCCAATTTTGATGGTAATGATAGCTCTCTGATTTCTTCCATTAGAAATAAATTATTGAATTCATCACAAAATAAATGACCCGCCTTGTGAGCGGGTCATATTACAAAGAATTAAAGAATTAATAAATCAATATATAGTAATTAAGCGTAAATGCCCCGCATTCTGAGGGTTTTGGCAACCTTGTCGATGGCGAAAACATATGCTGCTTGTCTCAAGGTGATATTATAATTTTCTTTAACGTGGTATAAATTGTCGAATGCTTCGCGCATCATACGGTTTAACCGGCGATTAACGCGCTCTTCCGTCCAGAAGTAACCCTGACGGTCCTGAACCCATTCGAAATAAGAAACGGTTACTCCGCCGGCATTGGCAAGAATATCGGGGATGACAAGGATGTCTTTTTCATCCAGAATAGGATCAGCATTAGCTGTTATCGGTCCGTTGGCACCTTCTGCAATGATCCGGGCTTTAATCTTATCTGCATTTTTCTTACTAATCTGATCTTCTTTAGCGGCAGGTATCAGCACATCGCATTCCATTTCCAATAAATCTTCATTGGTGATAGGAGTAGCTTCCGGATATCCTTCAAGGGAATTGCCATGGGCTGAATAATATTCCATAGCTTTCGGAATATCGATGCCATTTTCATTGTAATAACCACCGGTGACATCACTGATTGCAATCACTTTAGCACCTTGTTCGTACATCAGTTTAGCAGAAATTGAACCTACATTTCCGAATCCCTGAACAGCAACCGTACATTTATTGGCCAACAGGCCAATTTTATTCAAAGCGGCCATTATCACTGTGACAACACCACGTCCGGTTGCCTCTTTACGTCCCCGTGAACCACCTAATAAAATAGGTTTACCGGTTACAACGGCATTTTCTGTTTTTCGGGTATGCATACTGTATGTATCCATGATCCATGCCATGATCTGCTCATTCGTGTTCATGTCTGGTGCCGGTATATCTCTTTCCGGACCAAATACCTCCAGCATATTCGCTGTATATCTTCTCGTTAAATGTTCTAATTCCCTGTTGGACAGTTCCTTGGGATTACAACGGATTCCCCCTTTTGCGCCACCGAAAGGAACGCTTACAACGGCACATTTCCAGGTCATCCAGGCAGCAAGTGCCTTAACTTCGTCGACGGTAATGTCGGGTGCGTAACGGATACCACCCTTAGAAGGGCCAAGGACATCGTCGTGGATGACACGATAACCTTCAAAAACTTGAATTTCACCGGAATCCATGATTATCGGAATTGAAACGGTAATTTGTTTTACAGGATTGGACAAATACTGGAACATTCCTTCTTCAAGTTCAAGAAGTTCCGCAGCAAAGCGGAAACGTTCCATCATGGACTCAAACGGATTTTCAACATCAAGTTTGGGACCAGGCTCTTTGTAGTAAGATGATGAATAAAAATCTTTATTGTAAGGCATAATAAATTTCTTGATCGATTAAAAAATTGATGATTAATTATTTAATGAAAATATACACAGTAAATCGGATAACTCTTAAAGAATTATCTGTAAAACTGAGTCATTTTTCATTTTATGTTATTTGAAAAAGCGCTTTTAGTTATTTGCTAAATAAAGATGTTTCCATGCCTGATATGGTAAAATAAATTAGCCATTTTGTTTAAAAAGCATTAATCCTTATTTATAAATTTGCTTTATTATAGCAAAGAATACTCTTGATAATTATCTGTAAATATCTAATCATAAATAGCATCTAAGCTATTACCTTTTTGCTTAAACATAAACTTTTTTATCTATTTCAATGAAATTTTGGAATTGAATACTTCAAATGACTTTTGCTATGCATCCTCTGGTATCGTTCCGATACGCAGCAGTCCGTCCGATGCTTCTGAAATGGTGAACCAGATATTATTAGGAGAAACGGCACTGATATTGGATAGTACCGATCGCTGGTTCAAAATTACTACCGATTTTGACGGTTATTCCGGCTGGGTTAATAAATCCCAGATGATATCTTTAGAATTTGCAGATTATCGTGCATGGACCACCCATCCGAAGAGAACGAAATCTGATTATTTCAGTTTTTTCGCACGTGGGCTGGATCATTCCTGTTTGGTGCCGGTCGGTGCCAGTGTTGTTTTCGGGAATGATTTTATCGAATTACCGGATGGAAAGTACAAAATAGATTCCCCGCTTAAACCGTTAAAAAGAGAAAATATGCTGGATACGGCCAAACAGTTTTTGGGGACACCTTATCTTTGGGGCGGACGTACAGACAGCGGAATAGATTGTTCTGGTTTTATTCAAACCGTTTATGCTTTGCATGGCATGGACTTACCCAGGGATTCTGGAATACAGGCAAAATTGGTTGTGAAACATATTGCTAAGATTGAAGATGCTGGGGCCGGAGATATTGTTTATTTTAGTACGAAACCTGAAGCCATAACTCATGTTGGTTTTTATATGGGAAAAGGTATTCTTCTTCATGCTTCCGGGAATGTGAAGCAAAGTCTGATTATTTCTGGTGAACATGTTCCATTTGCGTTTGAGCAAAGATTATATGAAAATATTGCATTGATACAATCAGCTAAGGATATAAAAAAATATTTTGATGTGCATTAAGATGAACTAAATTCACAAACCATGATTCCAACAATGGATTTTCGGGAGAACAGTTATGCTGGATGGTAAAGTTTTGATATTAAATCAGGATTATCAACCGTTGAGCGTCTGCAACGTCAGGAAATCCATGTTGCTGCTATTGATGGGAAAAGCGGAAATGCTGCATGATAACCCGGGAAGGAAAGTACATACCGTAAGTTTTGAATATGATTTCCCTTCGGTCATTCGGCTTCGCAGTTATGCCCGGACTCCTTACAGAAAAATCGTTTTGTCCCGAAAAAATATTATGAAAAGAGACAGTCATCATTGTCAGTATTGCGGGAGTACCGAAGATTTGACGATTGATCATATCATTCCCAAAAGCCGTGGTGGGAAAGATACATGGGATAACCTGGTAACAGCATGCAATAAATGTAACAGCCTGAAAGGTAACCGGACACCACGGGAAGCTTCTATGACACTCATAAATAAACCTTATCGTCCTAATCATATCATTTACCTGAAAAACATCATCGGTAAGGTAGAAGAACATTGGAAACCGTATCTTTATATGTGATTTTGAGAAATATAAATGACATGGTAATGAGTTCTCAATTCTTTTATCTTCATCAAAAATACATATAGAAAGCATATTTTTTTAACCTTAGAAAAGTAGCTGTAATCATCAAAAAGAAAGGAAATTCATAATGGGTGCAAAGGGCCGCGTACTGGTTGCCATGAGCGGTGGTGTCGATTCTTCCGTTGCAGCCGTGATGCTGAAAGATCAGGGATATGATGTGATTGGCATCACCATGAAGACATGGGATTATTCAAGCAGTGGTGGCAATAGTAAAAAAGAAACAGGTTGTTGTACACTGGAGTCGATGAATGATGCCCGTCAGATAGCTATTCGCCATGGTTTTAATCATTTTATCGTCGATATTCGTGAAGAATTTGGTGATTGGGTTATCGATCGCTTTGTTGATGAATACATGCATGGCCGTACTCCAAATCCCTGTGTGCTCTGCAATACGCATATAAAATGGGCAGCTTTGATGAAAAGGGCCGACAGCCTGAATTGTGACTTCATCGCAACCGGCCACTATGCTAATGTTCGGGAAGAAAATGATCGTTTTGTCATCTCGAGAGGGAAGGATCTGAATAAAGATCAATCTTATGCATTATGGGGTGTTGCACAGGAACATTTAAGTCGCACTATCTTCCCGCTTGGTAAATATCATAAACCGGAGATACGGGAAATGGCAATGAACTTCGGCTTATTAAATGTGGCCAATAAGAAGGATTCGTACGAAATATGTTTCGTGCCCGATAATAATTATCGCCGTTTTCTAAAAGACCGTGTGGATGGATTAGCTGAAAAAGTCGATGGCGGATTATTTGTCGATAAGGATGGGAATATTGTTGGAAGGCATAAAGGTTATCCTTTTTACACTATTGGACAACGCCGTGGCCTGAACCTCGCATTGGGTAAGCCCGTTTACGTAACCGGTATCGATCCGGAAAATAATGTGATAACCATTGGGGAAGAAGACGAATTGATTAATACGGCATGCACCGCAAAGATGATTAATATGGGCAAATATACCCGAATTCCTGAAAACGATATGACTGTCGTCGGTGCCATCCGCTATAATGATGACGGCGCACCCGGGTTCCTCACACAAACAGGGGATGACGAATTGAAAATTCGTTTTCCGGAAGGCCGTTCTGCCATAACCCCGGGACAAGCGTTAGTCTGCTATGAAGGAAATGATGTGTTAGCCGGTGGATGGATTCATAAGGTCAGCAATCCTCTGTAATACCTTTAATGAATCTTAATATTTTGGAAATGTCTTCCTGATTCAAAATCAGGTGAAGATTCTGATTATGTGTATTAAGAGGTATCGCGGAAATCTTTAAAATCCAAGGACGTACTGTTAGCTATCATATCCATACGTATCGGCCAATAATTGTATAATCATCTGCTAACAAATATATTAAGTGAACTTTTATCAGGATTACATCAAATATTCAAGGATATAGGGTCGGAAATGATCCGGAATATGAAATTAATTTTCATTATTGATGTAATTTAAAGCTTCAACTGGCGTTTAATTTTTAACACACTGAAAAGAACGATTCTCTGTGCTCTGGAATGGTATATAGAGAAGAAATATTTTCACAAAAATCGGTTTCTGCTTATTAATAGTCACATTACTGTCAGGTATTATGCAAAGTCAAAGGTTACTAAATAGAGTCCTGAATTGGGGGGGCACTTCAATAAATATGGGTTTCTTAGGGGTAATGATCGTCTTTATAATGCTGGGTTTTACTAATGCTTATGCACAATTCGAAGGCAGTTTTAAAGTCGATCAGTATATTTTTGCTAATGACGGTCGCAGCAGAAAAGCAAGTACAGCTGATATCAGTGTAACACCGATGCGGATTCGTATCGATGGTTTAGATGGGTCCAAACTTCCGGCTCAATTGGGCGGTATAACGGCTAATTCAATCCTTATTCGCCTGGATATGCAGGACTTCATCATTTTCGGTAATAAATCATCGGCTGTACAAATAAAGAAATCCGAGATTGTTGATATGATGAATATGATCAATAACCTGACAAATGGATTTGGGGATAATGACAATGATACGGCTAAAGGACGACAAAATGTGATTAAGACCAAGGAAGTAAAAAACATAAATGGCTATAAATGTCATGAAATCATTGTAATCGATAAAGATGAAAATGAAATTCGTAAAACCGTGGTCTGGTTAACGGATAAAATTCCTGTTAATTGGGGAATGCTGACCCAGTCGTGGGGTGGCAGTCATTCAGAAGTTGCTGAAATCCTGACACCGGCATGGCTCATGAATGGCAGTTTACCAATGTATGCTGAAATTTATCAGAACGGGGTCAAAAAAATGGCATTAAAAGTTGTGGATATTCGAAAGCACAAAATAGCTCCCTCTCAAATGGTTATACCGGCCGGTGTTCAATTATTATCATTTCGCCAATTATTATTACACAATATGTTTGGCAGATAATAAAAAATGTATCATATTTTCCTCATTCAGGAAACCATATAGAAACGAATATTTATCTTGACGGGGTACAGGCAAAAACTCTATTTATTCTTTTTATCAGGAGTGCTGATTGCTGCAATCAGTGGGTGTTCTGTATTTCATTCCTCGGTTCGTCATTATAAATGGAATGATTACCAGGCATCAAATATCCAGGTTAATTCATCCATTCCTCAGGATTCAGCCATTTTATCCATTTTAGCTCCATATAAAAAGCATGTTCGTGAAGTGATGGACAGGGTTGTTGGATACAGTGAAGGTGACTTCGTGAAAGGTAAACCTGATGGAACACTTGGAAATCTTGTTGCTGATGCTGTACGGATTGCCGCCGGAAATATTACGGGTAAAGCAATCGATATCGGGGTGATCACCAATTCAAGTATTCAATCACAAATCAGTCCGGGTAAAATTACCAGGAATACGGTCTATCATATCATGCCATACAATAATCATTTGGTTATCCTGAAATTGCGGGGCAACCAGGTTCGTAAAATGGCTAATGAGATTGCGACTGCCGGTGGAGAGCCAATCAGTGGGATGCGAATGAGCATCATCGACGGCAAAGCACAAGCGATACTGGTTGGGAATCATGTTATTCAGGATGATAGTTTGTACACGGTTGCAACTAACGATTACATGGCAGATGGTGGCGGAGACTTATCAGCCGTCTGGAAGCCGGTTGATAGAAAAGATCTGTCACTCTCTATCCGTAAAGCTATTTCGGATTAT
Organism: uncultured bacterium; assembly: GCA_963783355.1. GTDB lineage: Bacteria > Bacteroidota > Rhodothermia > Balneolales > DATFMH01 > CAWANF01. The sequence goes on along the minus strand of CAWANF010000006.1, from coordinate 361,677 downwards.
ATTTCGGATCGTATCAAAGTTCGTCCGGTAAACGATGGGAGGATTCGGTAAACTATGGAGCGTAAAGAGTTCTTAAAGAAAACGTTGACAGCCGGTTTAGCCTGGGGGATTCCCGCACTGAATCCGATTTCGGTACTGGCAAAAAGAAAAACCCGCAAAATTACAATCCTTAATACCAACGACACACATTCCCATTTCGAGCCCTTTCCTGCCGATTCAAAATATGCCGGACTTGGCGGTATTGCCAGAAGAGCCACATTAATCAAACGAATTCGTTCCGAAAATCCGAATACGTTGTTACTTGATGCCGGCGACTCATTTCAGGGGACACCATACTTCCAGTTTTACAAAGGCGTTTTGAGTTATAAAATGATGTCGGAATTGGGATACGATGCCGCGACAATAGGGAATCATGAATTCGATAATGGAGTTAGCGGCCTTGTTAATGCGGCCAGGTATGCAAAATTTCCCCTGGTCTGCTCCAATTACAATTTTACGGACACTCCGTTAGCTCAAATCGTATTGGATCATCTGGTTAAAGTAGTAAATGGTGTAAAAATTGGGATATTTGGGCTTGGAGTTAATTTTTCCGGCCTGGTTTCGCAAGAGCATCATAAAGGAGTTTATTACAGAGATCCTGTCGAGGTATCCATCAATATGGTCCGGCGCCTGCGCGACTACGAGAAATGTGATATGGTCATTTGCCTGAGCCATCTCGGTTTTGAATATAAAGATGATCGCATTTGTGATTTAAAGCTGGCACGGCGTGTGAATGGTATCGATTTAATTATAGGCGGACATACCCATACATTTCTAAAAAAACCGGTTAAGATTGAGAAAGCAAACCAGAATCCGACACTTATTACGCAAGTTGGATTCGGTGGAATAATTTTGGGCAGAATTGATTTCGAATTTGACGAGACCGGCCATATAGTGGATTATTATGCTGATAATATGATGGTTGGGAAGCCCGTAAATTCCATCGATTACCATCAGGCTGTTACTTCTTAAAGTTAGTATTCTTCAGGAATTATCAGAAGTTTTGCCCATCAGGCATGTTTCTCCGGTAGGATGAGGCATGCCGCCCTTTGGTTCCATAGTTACTTTAAAAGCTGTGATAAATCGCCTGTTCGCTTCTGCCATGTGAGTAATCTTAAAAAAGGCATTCGTATCGGTTTGAGTGATGGCAAAAACCCCGGCACTCATTGGTTTCTTTCCCTGTATGATCCAAAGCTGGTACGCTTTTCCGGCCGGAGGTTGTGGAAGGTTAGAAATCTGCAAAATGGCCGTTTTATCAGAAGGATTCCAGATAACTTTGCCATAGGCCTCAGGCATACTATTCATACCATTCAGCGTAACCATATCAACCCGGGGAGCCTCTATCACCGACAATAGCTGTTTGTTCTTTTCAAAATTGGACTTCAGTTCAGTCAACTGGTTCTGCTGATGTCTGATAGTATGCCGCAGACGTGTACTATAAATTCCAAATGATAGAACGAGGATGGCCAGAAAGAGCGTTAATCCCATGGCGAAAGTCGGACGATCGAATCCAAGAGTGATGGCAAGTTGTTCAAAAAATCCGATTTTGATGGGTTCCTTGCTGCTGTTATACACCTGTTCTATCAAATGTTCTTTGGCTTTCCAGCCGGGTTCGGTTGGTTCCACGCTGACGGCCAATAGAGTTGTAGCATGTAGCAGGCGCCGGTATAGTTCCAAAGATTCAGCATCAGCGTTATTAAGTAATGCCTTGAATTCTTTTTCATCATTCTCATTAAGGATTTCAAGGACATATCCGGCCGCTAAATCCATGAATTTTTCTTTTTCCTCATTCATGAAACAACCTCCGTGAGAGACGATTCTAACTTTAAGAGTCCCAGCCGAATCCTGGTTTTAACCGTTCCGATGGGGATATTCAGCATTTCCGCAATTTCAGATTGTTTATATCCTCCAAAATAAGCTTTTTCAATCACTTCCCTTTGTTCTGTTGACAGTCGATTCAGTGCATTTCTGATTTGTTCAGAACGTTCTTTCATAATCGTTGCATCAAGGGGATTTGATTGCTCTTTATGAGGCAATATATGATCATCATCAGGCAGAGATAAAAATGCGGCATTGGCCTGGTAATTACGTGAACGTAATGTGTCGATAGAACGGTTTCGTGTCATCCGGATAATCCATTGGCAAACATTTCCTCTTGAAGCATCAAAGAGGTGTGCTTTTTCCCAGATTTGAACGAATATCTCTTGCAGTAAGTCCTCAGCCGTTTCCTTATTGTCGATAATTGAGTGAATCAGGCTGAAAACAAGGCCGGAATACAAATCGTAAATTGATTCCAGAGCCTGGATATCTCTGTTGGCAATCTTACCCATCAGCTCAGCTTCATTGTCGCTTCCCGTTCGGGTAATTTTGTGTATAGCAAGTAATATTAAGTAGATAATCATATCAAGTTTCCGCATAAAGAACATGGATACTTAATGCGGAGCAATCATTTTATAAATGAGATTGAATACTCGTTACACGAATATCAACTTCTTCGTATTGTATTTAAAAGATAAAATGAATTTTTGTCAGGTTATAAAATAAGTAGGAAAATATCACGAAATTTTACTCGAAAATAGTTGTAAGTATATGTTATTATTGTGAATAACAAAGAATTGAGTGGGCTGTGTAAAATAAAGTAGTAATAGCTGTATATTTGAACCTCGAAAGTAACATATTCATATTAACCATAATTACGAGAAACAAATGGCAATAGAAAGAACATTAGCAATTTTAAAGCCTGATTGTGTACGTAAAGAATTAATCGGCGAAGTCATTAAGAGAATTCAGGCTGCAGGTTTTAAAATTGTCGCAATGAAAATGACCCGGTTAACGATGGATACAGCCGGAGGTTTTTATGCCGTTCATAAAGAACGTCCGTTTTATAACGAATTGTGTACCTTCATGAGCAGCGGCCCCTGTGTACCGATAGTTCTCGAGAAAGAAAATGCTGTTGCCGACTATCGTAAACTGATTGGTGCTACCAATCCTGCTGAGGCCGCTGAGGGAACTATCCGTCGCGAATTTGCAGACAGTATGGGTGAAAATATTGTTCATGGCTCCGACTCCGTAGAAAATGGAAAAATCGAAGCTGCTTACTTCTTTCCGGAATCGGATATCGTGGCTAACAAAGCATAAGTAGCATGATGTCCCGCCTGAAATACAGAATTCTTTCTGTTATAGTCTTGACAGCTCTGATAACGACAGGTGGGAAAATTTATGCTCAACCATCTCAATTTAAAAAATTCGGCACCGTAAAAGTCGGTGCCGATGTTCTTCTTCAAAAGTATTTGCCGGAGTTAAAAGGCAAAAGAGTCGGACTGGTTATGAATCCGACTTCCCGTGTCCATGGCGTTCATATGCTGGATACACTTTTAAGCCGTGGCGTTCATGTGACAGCTTTATTTGCACCTGAACACGGATTTAGAGGGAATCACGGGGCAGGAGAACATATTTCAAATGGCATTGATCAGGCAACCGGACTGCCGGTCTATTCGTTATATGGTAAAACGCGAAAACCAACACCGGCAATGCTCAAGAATGTGGATCTTCTCATTTTTGACATGCAGGATGTCGGTGCTCGTTTTTATACGTTCATTTCAACGATGGGTTATGTGATTGAAGCGGCCGCTGATCAAAATATTCCGTTGTGGATACTGGATCGTCCTGACCCGGCTGGCGGAAATTATATCGGAGGCTGGATTAGAGAGCCAAAGTACAAAACATTTGTTGGAGAATATCCGATTCCGATGGCCTATGGAATGACGATGGGTGAACTGGCTAAAATGATGGTGGGCGAACATTGGTTAAAGACGAAGCATGAACCCAAAATAAGAGTCATCAAATGTGTGAATTGGAAACGAAGCATGCTTTGGCCGCAAACGAAGCTTAGATGGTACCCGACTTCACCTAATTTACCTCATTTTGAAAATGCATTTGTGTATCTTGGCACCTGCCTGTTTGAGGGCACGACGTTTTCAGCGGGAAGAGGGACAGATAATCCCTTTTTAATAATCGGGTCGCCCTATCTGAAACTGACTAAGGATGATATTAAATCTTTAATGGCCGGGTATCCGGTTCAGCTTAAACTCATACAGTTTACACCGCGCAGCATTCCCGGGAAATCTTTGCATCCCAAATATGAAAACCAGTTATGCCATGGGGTAAAAATTTACGTTCCTGTTGGGAAAATGCATCAATTTGATCCGGTGGCTTTCGGGCACGATTTGTTAAAAGTCTTGTTAAATCATTCGCAAAAGGATCATATCATTCCCTATCTGTATGATTTAACAGGAACAAAAAGGATCGATGCCTTTTTATTGGCCCCTTTAAAGGTGAACCCGGTGCATTTTTGGGCAAAAGAAGATCGGGCATTTCGGAAAGAACGGCGAAAATATCTGTTGTATCATTAAGAAATCACGATTTAGACAAAGCTTTTTTTCGGGCTATTTCGTAACAAAGCAGTGATACGCTAACCGAAGCATTCAGAGACTCGACCCCATTGGACATCGGAATTCGTACAGTAAAATCACAATGCTTTAAGGTCTTTTCCCGGATTCCCTTGCCTTCGCTTCCTACGACAACCGCAATCGGCATATCGAAGTCCTGTTCCCATAACGTATTTGTTGCCAGTTGATCGAGGCCGGTCACCCAAAAACCATAGTCTTTCAGTTTCATGATTGTCTGATTCAAATTCGTAACACGTATAATAGGAACGAGTCCGGCAGTACCGGCGGATGTTTTGAAGACGGTGGCGTTTACAGGTGTCTGGCGGTGTTTCGGAACGATTACAGCATCGACATTAGCAGCAGCTGAGGTTCGCAAAATAGCTCCGAAATTATGGGGATCTTCAATTTCATCCAGTAGAAGAACTACCGGATTTGTGCTGGTATCAATTCCATTGTCCAGCCAGTCTTCCAACTCGATATAACCTACAGCGCTAATTTGAGCTACAATGCCCTGATCATTTACAGAACCGACTAATTCCTGAAGTTTTCGCCCCGGAACATGGGTAACAGGAATTTTGTTTTGAGAAGAAAGAGATTCAATCTTGTATATGGATGCCGGTTTGATGTTTTCCCGTATATAAATTTTACTGACTTTTTCGGGATGTCTTTGAAGTAAATCTTCAACGGGATGCTTTCCGTATATGTATTGATCGCCGGATTCCATAATTTAATCGTAGTCTTTAAATAAATATTTGGTAAGTGATGGATAATAGCTTGATAAATATGTCTCATCTGAGTATCTAATATATATGCTGTCTTATTCAAAACATAACAAGTTAAAATCGGTTCCTGTAAAAATAAGCAAACCAGGTCGGTTTTATTATCCATTATCAACTTTAAGCAGGAGTATCAGGAAGCTAAAGGAAAAAAATCCTATGCTTCTGTTATCTGCATTTATACAGGTTGTTTTAGGTCTTTTTGTCGTTTTTGCTGCTATTATCGGACAGATTAAATCAGCCTGGTTGTCCTTTTTGTTATGTACTTTGGGAAGTGCTACTACCATGCTTGGTGTCTTTATTTTATACGAAATGTTGCAAAAAAAAGATGATATGGATGATTTGTTTAAAGAATCCATTAAAAGAGCGCTAAATTCCCAAAATTGAATGAAATATTCCAATCCATTTTTGAATTATTAAAAGTCCTTCAATGAGCGAGTACAATGAAGAAGACATTAGCAGATTTGAATCGTATTTAAAGTTATTTATCAAATCTGATGCCGTCGATCTGGATGGTAAATTGCTGGCATTAAATAAAAGGGATCGCAGATTATATTACTTCCTGATTGCGAATATAATTGCTGCTATATTTTTTGTTTATTCATATATCCGGGGTCTCAGCACGCTGAGTGGGTATATGTATCTTATCCTTTTTGGGATTTTTATTTTGAATGTTTTTTTACTTGTATATCAAAGGAAACAGATAAAACGAGTGAAGGAATATCTGAAAGAGACAAACAAATAATGTACCCTGTTCCAAACGCCGAACCAGAACTCTCTGATCCCATCTTTCAGGAACTGCAATTTTACAGAAAACCGTTAAAAGGAGTGTTGAATATTGGTCATCGCGGAGCCTGTGCTTATTATCCGGAAAATACCATGGTCTCATTTCGCGCTGCTTCAAAGATGAATGCCGATCTTTTAGAGCTTGATGTTCAGCTTACGAAAGATGGAATCCCTTTGGTCATCCATGATTTTACCGTCAATCGAACGACCAATGGCAGGGGAAATATTGCCAAATTTACATATGACGATATAAAACAACTGGATGCCGGTTCCTGGTTTTCCCGTGAATTTACCGGGGAAAGAATACCCCGTCTCGAAGAAGTTTTAGAGTTTGCACGAAACAACATCAATTTAAATATTGAGATAAAAGCCAATCCAAAATCACAACCCGGAGAAACGGAAGCTAAAACACTGGATCTGGTTCGTAAATACGATATGATTTCAAGTGTTGTTTTCTCAAGTTTTAATATTGATTCATTGAAAACACTCCGCAAGTTAGATCCGAAAATTTTCATGGGCCTGCTTTTTGAAAATTCCTGGAAAAAGAAGGTTAATCCCGTAACAATGTTGGAAGACTTGAAGGCCAATTCATTTCATTGTTCGAAGAGCAGTGTTCGGAAAAAATGGATTAAAGAATTTCATTCACAGCATATTCCCGTTTTAGTTTATACCGTCAATGCAAAAACAACGATGAATAAATTGATTGGGTGGGGCATTAACGGTATTTTCACCAATAAACCAGATATTTTACATGAGGTACTGGTGGGGGATTAAACCGTAATTTCAAGACCTTAATCTTGATCTTATACCTTTTTAGCTAAATAAATAGCGAATAATGTCATCTATTGTTTGAAAGGTGTTAACAATAATCCTATTTTAAATATCCATTCACCCGATATAAAAATTCAATGGCTACTAAATATATTTTCGTAACCGGAGGAGTTACTTCTTCACTTGGAAAAGGAATTATTTGCGCATCGCTTGGTAAACTGCTTGTAGCTCAAGGCCTCAAAGTCACGGTTCAAAAACTGGATCCATATATTAATGTCGATCCGGGTACAATGAATCCCTATGAACATGGCGAAGTCTTTGTGACAGATGACGGAGCAGAAACCGATCTGGATCTGGGGCATTACGAACGTTTCCTCGATATTTCAACCTCTCAGGAAAATAACGTGACAACAGGCCGTATCTATTTCGATGTCATCACCAAAGAACGGCAGGGAGCATATCTTGGAAAAACGGTTCAGGTTATCCCTCATATTACCGATGAAATTAAATCACATGTTCTGGCTCTTGGCAATTCCGGAAAGAATGATGTTGTCATTGTAGAAATCGGCGGTACTGTGGGTGACATTGAAGGTTTGCCTTACATTGAAGCTATGCGTCAAATACGATATGAAGTCGGACGTAAAAATACGCTGTCTATTCATTTGACACTGGTTCCCTATTTGAAAGCGGCGGGTGAATTAAAGACCAAACCGACACAACACTCGGTTAAAACGATTTACGAACTCGGACTTCAGCCGGATATACTCGTTTGCAGAACTGAAGTTCCATTAGACAAGACTATACGTCAGAAAATTGCCCTGTTCACTAATGTGGAAATAGAGGATGTTATCGCTTCTGAGGATGCCGAATCTATCTACCAGGTTCCTTTTTTGATGAAAGAAGAGGGCCTGGACAGACGTGTTATTGAAAAACTGGAGTTGAAAGCAGCAGAACCCGATTTAGAAAACTGGAAGAAGTTTGTAAAGGCGGTTCTTAAGCCACATCATAAAATCAAAATTGCTTTAGTTGGCAAATATGTAGAGCACAGAGACGCCTATAAATCCATCGTTGAAGCTTTTATTCATGGCGGGGCTGTAAATGACTGCAAGGTTGATATAAACTGGGTTCAATCTGAAGAACTGACAGCTCAAAATGTCGCTGAGAAGCTATCTGGTGTGTGCGGAATACTTGTTGCACCCGGATTCGGTGGCCGTGGTATCGAAGGTAAAGTTGAAGCTGTGCGATATGCCCGGGAAAATAAAATTCCATTTCTGGGAATTTGTCTTGGTATGCAGTGCGCTGTCATTGAGTTCGCACGTAATGTCTGCAAATGGGATAATGCCAACAGTACCGAATTTGATGAAAACACACCGTATCCTATCATTGATTTGATGCCCGATCAAAGAGAATTGAGTGATATGGGCGGAACCATGCGCCTCGGTTTATATAATTGCGTTCTCAAAGAAGGTTCGAAGGCATTGAAAGCCTATGGGAAAAAGGAAATTCAGGAACGGCACCGTCACCGGTACGAAGTGAACAATACTCTGCGTTATAAATTAGTTGAAGAGGGAATGAACCTTACCGGTTTTAATCCGGAACGCGATTTGGTAGAGATCATTGAAATTCCTGATCATCCCTGGTTTGTCGGTGTTCAATTCCATCCCGAGCTGAGAAGTACCGTAAATCGTCCTCAGCCGTTATTTGTGGATTTTGTGAAAGCCAGCCTCGATTATGCCCGTGACCAAAAACTGGCGGAAAAGATTCCAACTAAAGACGTCGTATTATAACTTCTGAAACAGGAATGTCAAACCAGCCTTTTGCCGGAAGAGTTCGGGTTCGTGTCAATGGTTTATTAGTGAAAGACCGGTCGTTATTACTGGTCAAACTAAATTCAAAAACACGGCCGGAACCTTTCTGGATACCTCCGGGAGGTGGTGTTGAATTCGGAGAATCGATGGAAGATACGTTAATACGTGAAATGAAAGAAGAAACAGGGCTGGATGTGAGAGTGGGCAATCTGCGTTATACTTCAGAGTATATTAATCTGCCCTGGCATGCTGTCGAGTTTTATTTTGATGTGGAAGCCGATAACCACGATATACATTTAGGTGAAGATCCCGAGTTGGGAGACGGCAATCAATTGTTGCAGGATATCAGGTATGTTCCTTTTTCTGAATTTAATACGCTGAATATTGTCCCGGTTTATATAAAAGAACGGTTTGTTCAGGATTATTTGACCGGTGTGAAAAACCCTTTGTATATAAAACCGGGTTTGGAAAACAGGTGACAGTTCTAACCCTCATTTTTAGGTTTATCAAATGAATATTCAAGCTTTTTTTCGAGGTGAATTTGAAAATCCTGGTAAAAATCATTCCATTTTGCATCAGTAACCGTAAAACCCTCGTTCAATCCCAGGATGATCATCCCACGATGCCTGTTCGGAAACGTATCGTAACAGAATAACTCATAACCCAATTTATGTGCTTCTATCATCATGGAATTTAATAGCTTTCTGGCTATACCCAAACGACGATATTCTGGCAGTACGCCTCCCTTGGCCGAATAAAAAACATTTTTTGAACGGCCGTATCCAACTTTAAAACCCACAATGATATTATTGTAACTGGCAGTAAGCACAATTGTATCCGGGTTTGTGTATTGATTGATGATCCGATCCTCTTTAAAAAGTTGATAGTTTATATCACGGACCAAATCAAATCCATACCGATCAAATCGCTGGATTTCAATTTCATTAATTGTAATTTCTAGCTCCTGCATGAATAGGTGATGAAGTGATATGTTAAATGAAATATAATTTCTTTTTACTTTTGATATTTAAATCAATAAAACGAAGCTTCAATATCATATAATCATAGTATATTATACGTCATAGCGCTATCAATTGGAATGATAATGTCCTATCGGAAAGAAACTAAAAATTTTAAAATATTCCACAATGTAACGGGTTATACCGTAAAAAATGATTCCCTGTTCATTTTTCATGTTCTGGTATTTAACGAAGATGGCCGCATAATTGATGTGGGCGACAAAGAGTTAATTGCTCAATACCCGAATGCTACACGTATTAATGGAAATGGAAATACGTTGTTGCCCGGATTGATAGACGCGCATGGACATGTTCTCGGGTTGGGTTACACCAAAATGGAAGTGGATTTATCGGGGCTTAAATCCCTGGATAAGGTGCTTGAGGTTTTAAAAAACTATAAAAATGAACATCCTGCAAAAGACTGGATAACGGGCCGGGGCTGGAATCATACGTTTTGGGAAAACTCAAATTTACCCTCAGCTAAAGAATTGGATTCTATCATACCAAATAAACCGGTTTGGTTGAAAAGGGTTGACAGTCATGCAGGTTGGGCAAATAGTTTGGCACTTCAAAAGGCCGGTATTGATCAGGATACTCCTGACCCTGATGGTGGCAAGATATTGCGTTTCGAAAATAGTAAACCAACCGGTATACTTATCGACGAAGGGATGAGTCTTGTTGATCGTGTGGTTCCTGAATATTCGGAAGAAAAAGATGCCGAAGCGTTGGAAAAAGCATTAGAAATATTCAAATCTTTCGGACTCACAAGTGTTCACGATCCCGGGATTATAGGTTCTAATTATCTCTTATATAAGTCATTTGTTGATCAGGGGTTAATGACCACAAGGATTTACGCCATGATACTGGGTACCGGAGAAAACTTTGACAGGCTTTCAGTTGATGGTCCTGTTGCTAGCTATGGAAAAGATTTGCTGGCACTTCGAAGTGTTAAATTATTCTCGGATGGCGCTCTCGGCAGCCGGGGAGCTGCTATGTTAGAACCATATAGTGATGAACCGGATAACTACGGGTTACTCTTCTATACAGATGAGGAATTGAAAAATTCGATTAGGAAAGCAACAAAAAAAGGATTCCAGGTGAATATTCATGCCATTGGGGATCGTGCGAACCGGCAGGTTTTAGATGCTTTTGAGCGGGTTGATAAGAACCAGGCAATCAGAGCATTAAGAAATCGTATTGAACATGCGCAAATCGTATCTTTAGAAGATATTCCACGATTTAAAAATTTGAACATTATTGCATCTGTACAACCTACGCATGCCACAAGCGACATGAATATGGCCGAATCCCGATTGGGTAAAGAACGAATGCCCGGAGCTTATGCCTGGCATCAGTTTGTGAAACAAGGTACCATTATTGCGGGAGGTTCGGATTTTCCGGTGGAATCAGCTAACCCTTTTTTGGGTTTATATGCTGCTGTAAGCCGGCAGGACCTGGATGGTAATCCCGAAGGAGGTTGGTACCCTGACGAAAAGATGACCCGATTTGAAGCGTTTAAAGCTTTTACGGTGAATGCCGCTTATGCCGCATTTCAAGAGGATGTTATTGGCACTCTGGAACCCGGTAAATGGGCCGATTTTATAATAGTGGATACGGATATTTTTGAAGATCCCATTGAAAAAATCTGGCAGACCAAAGTATTGCAAACCTGGCTGGCGGGGGAAAAAATATATCAGAATGACGAATATTAGATAACGATCGAAAAGAAATTAGTTGATGAACCTATGAAAATACGCATTACACAACTGAACCCGACTGTGGGGGATATTGATGGCAATAAAAATAAAATAATTAAAGAGTTAAAGAAAGCTGAAAAAGACGATATAGAACTTTTGGTATTGCCCGAATTAGTGTTGCTGGGTTATCCTCCGATGGATTTGCTCGAGAGAAAATCGTTTTGTGATTATGTGTATAAAACAGCAAATGACATCATCTCAAAAACCGGGGAAACGGCATTAATTTTCGGTACAATAACTCCAAACGAGAGCGGTAAAGGACGGAAAATATTTAATTCTGCAATCGTTGCACATCGGGGGAAAGTGCTGACAACCGTGCATAAAACATTATTGCCAACGTATGATATTTTTGATGAATTCCGGTATTTCGAGCCCAATAAAAGCTGGAAATCTTTTAATTTCAATGGGGTTCCCTTTGGACTGACGATTTGTGAAGATATCTGGAATAATCAGAATGAATATCAATACCATACCTATGAAGTCAATCCTTCAAAAAATCTGAAAGATGCCGGGGCTAAGGTACTCGTGAATATTTCAGCTTCACCTTTTTCTAAGCATAAACCTGAATTGCGGTTGCAAATGCTTAGCAATCACGCTACCCGTTTGAATATGCCTATCATTTATGCGAATCAGGTTGGTGCAAATACTGAAATCATTTTCGACGGTGATTCTATCTTTATCAATGGGAATGGCCATGTTTGCGAACGGGCATCGTTATTCGAAGAAATGCATATTGATGCTGAACTGGATGCAAAAGAACTGGAATTTCGGCCGTTGACTCACACTCATTATGAATCCATGTCGATGGAAGAGCGTCTTTTTAAGGCACTGGTTTTAGGATTAAGAGATTATGTAACCAAATCTAAAATCACAGAAAAAGTACTTATTGGCTTAAGCGGCGGAATAGATTCTACATTAGTGGCAGTTATAGCTGCCGAAGCGCTTGGAAAAGAAAATGTTATGGGAATTACCATGCCGTCCCGCTATTCATCAAGCGGCAGCATTACCGATTCGGAATTATTGGCCCGAAATTTAGGTATAGAATTTAAGGAGCTTGCCATCAAGTCGATATATGATACCTTTTTAGGGACATTAGATCCGCTTTTTGCCGGTACCGAGTTCAACGTTGCCGAGGAAAATATTCAAAGCCGTACCCGCGGAGTATTACTCATGTCAGTTTCCAATAAATTTGGGTATCTCGTTTTAAATACGGGTAATAAATCGGAGATGGCCGTTGGTTATTGCACCTTATATGGCGACATGGCCGGGGGGGTTTCTATTCTTTCTGATGTGTATAAAACGGAAGTTTATGCTATCAGCAGGTGGATAAATGATCAAGCCGGAAAAGAAATTATCCCGAAAAGTATTATCGATAAGGCGCCTAGCGCAGAACTTCGACCCGATCAAAAAGATACGGATTCATTGCCCGATTATGGTGTACTTGATGGAATATTGAAGGCATATATTGAAGATCAGGTATCGGCCAAAGAAATTTGGGGAATGGGTTACAATAAACAGATTGTGGAAAAAGTTGTCAGAATGGTTGATTTGAATGAGTACAAAAGAAGGCAAGCTGCTCCGGGACTGCGAGTTAGCTCGAAGGCTTTTGGTGTTGGACGAAGAATGCCAATAGTACAACGATGGACCGGACATGAATAAATAATAAAATTTTATAAAAAAAATGATGTATTTTTAGATGTTTTTGGGATTATATATCCAAAAAACGTGGGCAGTGTATAGGAAAAAATGTTTATTTAATTATATTAAACTACCAATCTTTATAAGAAACACTGTTAAATAAATCATGTCGGTACACCACATTTTTTTTCGGGCTCATGCCGTGAATTCGTATATTCAGGATGAATATACATCATCTGTCCACTTGAATCTTCCGATAACTAATCAATAAAATTTTTATAAATCTCATAATAATGCTGAGAAAGTTAACCGTACTACTCATCACTCTTTTTTTGTTTCAGTCGAAAGCATTCAGTCAGGATAAACCCAAAAAGCTGCCTATCGATTTTCTTCCCGTTCCTGACGTCCGGCTTCCGTATAACAATCCATTAGAACCTTCACAGCAGGATGCTACCGCGCGTAAAGCTATACCGATTCTAAACACTTATCAGAAGAAGATTATTCAGAGAATAGCTGATATTTATCGTATCCATGTGTTAGCCCTTGAGGCACAGGTGAATAACGATGCGTTGAGTGCCGAAAAATATATTAATCAGGCTTTATCGTCGATACAAAAACTTATGGACGATTATCCGGGGGTTCAGTCGGATCGCCGTTTCGCGGAGTTGTACCGAACGGTAATGACGGAATACCAGGAATTTTATGGAATTACGAAACCGGTCAGTGAAGAAGAGGGAGATATTTTTGCAATCAGGGACGAAATGTTCTCTGAAGACAACGACTGGTTCAATGAAAACTATTTCGTACTGCCTGAAAATCTTTCAAAGACTAAAACGGAAGTACCATTAGTCATTAATAAACAGGTAAAAAATCACCTGGCTTATTTGTGGATTAAACATCCTGAAGTTATGGAGCGCTGGTTGCAACGTGCCCAGGTTTATGTGCCCATGATGAAGAAGATATTTAAGGAAGTGGGCGTGCCTACCGAATTAGTATATCTTTCAATGATTGAAAGCGGTTTGGTACCTTACGCCAGAAGCCGTGCACGTGCGGTTGGAATGTGGCAATTCATCAAATCGACTGGGGAAATGTATGGTTTGGAAGTGAACTGGTGGATCGACGAAAGAAGGGATCCTGAGAAAGCAACCCGAGCCGCTGCCCGTCATTTGAAAGATTTATATAATATCTGGGGAAACTGGCCGCTGGCTTTGGCTAATTATAATTTAGGCGGTGCCCGTTTGAAAAGGGCGATCCGTTATGCACACGGTGTGGAAAATTACTGGAAAATCTATCCTTATCTGCCCCGGGAAACCCGCGGATATGTTCCATCCTACATTGCAACAGCTTTAATTTGCCTTCACCCGAAACAATTCGGATTTAAAACAGATTATGGCGAAAAACCTTATTCGTATGATGTCGTGGATATAAAAGGGTCTGTAGACCTGAGTATTCTTGCGAAGTGTGTCGGAATCTCTACCGATTCTCTTAAAACACTGAATCCCGAATTATTGCGCTGGGCAACTCCACCGGGGGCACAACCTTATCCGCTCAAGATACCAACAGGCGACAAACAGGAATTCCTGGCTAATTATTCAAAAGTGCCGGCGTCGGATAAAAAACAGATATTTGTGCATGTCGTAAAAAGAGGTGAGACACTCGGCTACATCGCTCATAAATACGGAACTTCAGTAAGAGCCTTGTATGCCAGCAACAGAGATTTATCGAGAATTATATATCCGGGCGAGCGAATTATGATTCCACTACCACCCGGCGGTGGTATTAAAATTTCTGCCGACAAACCTTCTTTAATTTCGGGCAATACCAAATATATTGCGGCTACAAGACGTTCATCTCATTATGCGCGTCCTTCAGGTTCCTCACTTTTATATTATACGGTCAAAAGTGGTGATACCATTGGAAATATTGCAGAATGGTACCATACTTATGCCTGGAAAATCAGGGTTTGGAATCATATTGGCAATCTCATCAGAGTTGGCCAAAAATTACGGATATATGTGCCCAAGTCGGTAAAAAGAAGATATGAGAAGATTAATCATATGTCCTTTGCAGCTAAACAAGCGACATTGTCATCTCATAAAAATTCTAACAAACTGGAACTGGTATCATCGGGTAAGTATTTAAAATACAAGGTGAAAAGAAACGATAGTTTATCCGACATTGCTGATTCGTTCAACACAAGTATCCGTAAACTTAAGGAAATTAACCACTTGAGAAGTTCACGTATTTATGTTGGCCAGATATTACTGGTTAAGAAGAATGATTAATTGAATGAGGATGTAATACATGTTCCGCAATAAAAGACGCCTTATCGGGGGGATCCTTATACTCATAACTGTGGTCGGAGGGTTGGGATATACCCGCTATTCTGACGTCTATTTCCAGATAAAAAAGAATTTTACCATTTTCAGCGATGTGTACCGGGTTGTTACGCTCGATTACGTCGATAAGGTGAATCCTACCAAGCTAATGCGTACAGGAATTGATGCGATGCTTAATACGCTCGATCCCTATACGGTGTTGATTGATGAGTCGGATAACCAGGAAATAAATATCCTGACAAAAGGAAAATATGCAGGCATTGGACTGGAAGTCGGTGTTCGTGGTGGGCATCTGGTTGTAATTGCACCGATCCAGGGATATTCTGCTTACCGGAAAGGCATCAAGGCCGGCGATATCATTGAATCCGTCAATGATATTAAAGTGAAGGATTTATCGCCACGCGAATTGCAAAATCAGTTGCGTGGTGAACCCGGAACACATGTCAAGTTGACAATTAAGCGATATGGATTCGATCAATTACTCCATTTTGATCTGACCCGTGAAGAAATTGCGGTTCATAATGTTGTCTTTGATGGTTATGTCGATCCCGACAGTACCATTGGGTATATTCTGCTCAGACAGTTCGGGCAAAATTCGGGTGATGAAGTACATAAAGCGGTACTTAAGCTCGAATCAGAATCAAAACTTAAAGGGCTCATCCTCGACTTGAGAAACAATCCCGGCGGATTATTGTCGGAAGCGGTTCAGACTGTCAATAATTTTGTTCCCCCGGGTAACGAAGTGGTAAAGATTAAAGGCAGAAATGTTGGAGAATCGCACGAATATAAGACAACAGAACCGGCTATTTATTTAAATAAGCCACTGATTATACTGCAAAACAGGGGTAGTGCCAGCGCTTCGGAAATCACAGCCGGGGCTTTACAGGATCTGGATCGTGCCGTTATTATCGGAGATCGAAGCTTTGGCAAAGGTTTGGTACAGGTCATTAAGCCACTGGCGTACAATACGTCATTGAAGATTACCACGGCAAAATATTATACACCCAGCGGACGCTGTATTCAGGAAATTGATTATACTCATGATGATCGCAACGGGATGGTTACGTATCCCGATTCAACGCGCAAAATGTTCTACACAAGAAATGGCAGGAAAGTATACAATGGCGAAGGGATAGAGCCGGATATTTATGTAAAAGAACCCAAAGAGAAACGGGTCGATTTGGCAATGCGTCAACAGAGTAAATATTTCTTTTTTGCCAATGAATATGTCGCTGAGCATCCAAAATTGAAGAACATGCAGATAAATGATTCTGTTTTTTATGCCTTTAAAAACTATCTCGATAAGTCTCACTTTAATTATGAGCTTCCGGCCCAGCATTATCTGAATGAACTGAAATCCAGTTTAAAAGAGACTTCGTTGAGCCATCAGGCTGATGAAAAACTGGCACCTGTCGAAGCGATGATAAACCAGGAAAAAAAGAAAGAAATAGATGAAGCGGCTTCAAAAATTAAAAGTGAACTGTATTTAGAACTTTTATCCAGATATGATGGCCCCCAGGCAAGGATACAGGCAGAATTAAAAGTGGATCCGGATGTCCGGGAAGCTGTAAAAATTATTCACAATCCGGCTACCTACCGCAGAATTTTATCCGGAAGTAAATCAAACTGAATTTGAGAAAAGCTGACTTGCATATACATACTACCGTTTCTGACGGCCGTTATTCTCCATCGGATGTCGTCAGAGAGGCGGTTAATCGTAATTTGGGAATGATAGCCATCACGGATCATGATACATTCGAAGGCTATTTTGAAGCGAATGAGACAGCAAAAGATTTAGATATTGAAGTGATTCCAGGTGTTGAAATTACCTCAGAATTTCATGATCGCGAGTGTCACCTGTTAGCCTACGGGTTTGATACTGAAAACGAGGAAATGGTTCAATTCATGCAAGATCAGAAGATGATAAGGATCGACAGGGCAAAAAAAATTGTACAAAATCTAAAGAAACTTGGATTTGACGTTTCCTATGACGAAGTTCGTGCCGAAGCGGGCGTCAAAGGGGTCGTTGCCCGTCCCCATATTGCAAAAGTGATGATTCAAAAGGGGTATGCAGCTAATCACAGGGAAGTTTTTATTAGGTATCTTGGAAATCATGCCAAAGCATACTACAAATGCGAATACAGAACGGTGAAAGAAATCATTGATATCGTTCATTCTGCAGGCGGAATAGTCATTCTGGCTCATCCCGGTAAAAATTATTCCAATAACGAGTTAAAGGAATTTGTGGATGCAGGCATCAATGGTTTTGAATATATTCATCCAAGTCATAATTACGACCTTCAAAGAAAGTATGAGCAACTAGCAGGGGAACATGGACTACTGATTTCCGGCGGGAGCGATTTTCATGGAACAAAATTCGAAGATCAATACAATTTTGGCGTTATTGCTATAAATATTCAAACAGCGCGACATGTGCTGGCAGAATGTCATTTTGATAATCATACAGTCAGCACTTAATAAATAAAGAAATGGGGATAAAAATAATCGATGCGAAAGGCAATAGGGGAATATATAATATTGGAATCGTTGTATCCCGCTGGAATTCGTTTATAACAGAGAAATTGAAAGATGGCGCTGTTGAGGCTTTAATAAAACACGGACTGTCTGAAGAACAAATAACCGTAGCATATTGTCCGGGTGCGTATGAAATTCCATTGATTGCTAAAACATTATTGGAAACCGGACGTTATGATGGGGTTATATGTTTAGGAGCGGTCATTCGAGGGGATACTCCTCATTTCGAATTTGTTTGCAATGCTGTGAATTATGGAGTATCTAAATTGAATCTTTCTCATGGAAAACCCATCACTTTTGGAGTTCTTACGACTAACAATGTTGAACAGGCATTGGAGCGTACAAATCCTGAGACGGGCAATAAAGGAGAAGAAGCAGCCGTAGCAATATTAGATATGCTGTCTGTAATGGCCAAAATAAAACAATAGCATTGGTGCTTGAATTAACTTGAATAAAATTCTAATATAACAAACTGTAAATCGGTAACTGTAACTTTTCCTTAGTGAAGGTAATATCTATCAAAAAAGATGCTCAGACGGAAGAAGATCGCCGAAAACAGGCGGATTTAAAAACTTCCGGTGAAATTCCCCGGCACATTGCTATTATTATGGATGGCAACGGGCGTTGGGCGAAGCATAAGGGAAATCTGCGTATTTTTGGGCATAAAGCCGGAGTTGATTCCGTAAGGGACATTACCGAAGCATGTGCACAGATTGGGGTCGAATACCTGACTTTGTATGCTTTTTCGACCGAGAATTGGAATCGCCCATCCAACGAGGTTAGTGCATTAATGCAGATTTTAATACAATCTTTACGTAAAGAGACTAAAAGACTAAATAAAAATAACATACGTTTGGCAACAATCGGACAGCTTGATCGATTTCCTAAAAACTGTCAGCAGGAACTTAAAGAGGCTATCGAGTTCACAAAAGACAATAAACGAATGCAGCTTTGCCTGGCATTAAGTTATTCGGGGCGATGGGATATCACTCAAGCGGTAAAGAAAATAGCTAAAGAAGTTAAAGAAGGCCGATTGGAACCTGATGATATTAATTCGGAAATGGTCAGCAACAGCTTATCGACGGCTAATGAACCGGATCCGGATTTGATTATCCGAACCAGCGGTGAGTATAGGATCAGTAATTTTCTTTTGTGGCAATTAGCCTATTCCGAGTTGTTTATAACGGATGTTTTCTGGCCTGATTTCAGAAGGGATCAATTGTATGATGCTATACAGTCGTATCAAAAAAGGGAAAGGCGTTTTGGGAAGATCTCTGAACAGATTAAAAAAAATGGATATCAGGTAGGATAAAAAATGAATGTATTAACGACTGAATCCCGAAAACAACTCTAATCCATCACAAAATTAACAGTATTATTTTAGCAGACGTGTATATCGATCAGCATAAGTTTAAGGTAAGTACATTTGTTTTCCTGCTCATTTGCATTTGGTCCGGGGCCGTAAAAGCCCAGGTTGCCAATCAGGATTCAACAAAAATTGATATCGTGAATCCTATGGATATTGTCCAGGAGACACTGACCATTCAAAAAATTACCATACAGGGAAATTATAATTATAACAGGGATTTCATACTTTCGACTGCGGAACTGAAAGAAGGAGACCAGATTAAGGTACCCGGCCCTAAGATATCTAATGCTGTCAAGCAATTATATCAATCCGGCTTATTTTCCGATGTTCGTATTCTCCAAACGAACCGGATAGGTGATAAAATTGATCTCGAAATTATCGTAAAAGAGCAGCCCCGGCTAGCCGGCTATATTTACAAAGGAATTAAACGGTCTGAGCGAAACGATCTGAAAGATAAAATGCCGTTGCTTACGGGTTTTGCTGTTTCAAGATCTGCTGAAGAGCAATCCATCAATGTGATTAAACGTTTTTTTGCCAATAAAGGCTATTGGGGAACAACGGTTCATGTAAGTGAAGTTGACCACGATACGGCCAATAATCGTGTTAAAATTGAATTGGATATTAATAAAGGTAAACGCCTTGAAATCAAACGTATCCACTTCTATGGGGCTAAAGCTTTTTCGCAGCATAAACTTAGAAAAGAACTAAAAGGTGTCAAGCAGGATGCCTGGTGGCGGATTTTCACGAAAGCCGTTTTCAAGAAAAGTAAATTCAATGATGCCAAAGATCACCTGATTTCATTTTACCAGGATCATGGTTATCGGGATGCCCGGATTATCAGGGATTCAGTATATACCTATGATTATAAACCCGGCAAAAAAGGCATTGATATTGATATTTACATGCAGGAAGGCCCGCAATATCATGTTCGG
The DNA here is from genome assembly GCA_963783355.1 of uncultured bacterium. Taxonomy (GTDB): domain Bacteria; phylum Bacteroidota; class Rhodothermia; order Balneolales; family DATFMH01; genus CAWANF01. Next base: position 341,460 of record CAWANF010000006.1, on the reverse strand, counting down.
GATATCATTTGGGACGGGAATACCGTTTACACCGATAAACAGCTGTCTGAAGCCTTAGGTTTTCAAAAGGGCGATGTTTTTGATCAGAGTAAATTCGACAATAACCTGAGGATCAATAAAAATAATTCCGATGTCACCAGTATGTACCAGGATATCGGGTATTTATTCTTCCAGGTAAATCCTGAATTCAAAGTGGTTGATAACGACTCCCTGGATATTTATATGCATATCACAGAAGATAAAATTGCACATATCCGTGAAGTTGAAATCAAAGGGAATACACGAACACACGACGACGTTGTTCGAAGAGAATTACGAACTTTACCGGGAGCCACTTACAGCCGTTCGAATATTATGCGTTCCGTTCGGGAACTGGCTCAATTGAAATACTTTGTAGCAAAAGACATCAAACCGGACCTGGATTACGACTATCAGAATAAAACGGTGAATGTGATTTACGATTTGAAAGAATCGTCAGGAACCGACAACTTCGAGTTCTCCGGTGGTTTTGGTGGGCAGGGAATCGGACTTATTTTATCAGCCCGATTGAATTTCAATAATTTCTCTATTCAAAACCTGGGCAAACAATGGCCAATACCAAGCGGTGACGGGCAGAAGCTTTCTTTAGGGGCACAGATTACCGGTGGGGGTTATCAGAGTTTTAATTTAGGTTTTAATGAGCCATGGTTCAATGGGCGTCCGGTATCCCTCGGTTTTAATGTGTCCTATAGTTTGTATAAATACAACAACTACTACACTAGCTCCAATAGCCGCGACCAGTTATTTTCAGCAAGCGTTTCTTCAACCCGCCGTCTAAATTGGCCGGATAATTACTTTACACAATCAACTGTTCTGGAATACCAGCATTACAATGTGTACGGCTCTGTCTACAATTCATCCGGATTATTATCAACTCTGACATTGAAAGAGATTATTGAACGAAATTCTCTTGATAATCCAATCAACCCAACGGTAGGGTCTAAATTGTCATTATCCGGTGAAATAGCACCACCTTTAGCTGGTTTGGCCCAGTACTATAAAATTAAATTCAAGTATCAGCATCATATTTCCATTATTGGTAAATTAGTTCTAACAAATGGATTAGAAATGGGGTATATGGGCTGGTTAGGCAAAAGGCATCGTAGCCCATACGAACGTTTTTATCTGGGGGGTACGCCATTGCAACAACAGCAAACATTTACTCAAGACGATATCGATTTGAAGGGATATCCGGGTGGATACAATGGTTCCATCTCCCCTATTGTAAATGGTACGCCTGTCGGAGGTACGATGTATGCCAAATATGATACCGAACTTCGATATCCTGTTGTAAGTAATGATCAAGTGCAGTTGATTCCATATACTTTTGCTGAAGCCGGGAATGCTTATTTAGGATTCAGCCATTTCCAACCGTTTAATGTAAAACGTTCGGCAGGTTTTGGATTACGCATTTACTTGCCTATACTTGGATTGGTTGATTTGAGTTATGGTTATCGTTTCGACGGTATACCAAACACAAGTGTTCTCCCGGGGCAATGGGAATTTCTGTTCAACATTGGATCACCATTCTAGTGAAGAAGCAATATAAATATTCCATTTTCGTTATTTTATTGATTTTACTGGGTAGTGGCCGGTTGATGGCCCAAAACCAGAAAATCGGTTATATCGATTCGAATTATATTCTTGAACATATTCCTGAATACAAAGGGATCAATCAGCGTTTGCAGTTGTTAAGTCAGCAGTGGAAAGATCAGCTGAAGAAAATGCAAACGGATATTGATCAGTTACAGAAAGATTATAATGCCAAAGAAATTCTTTATACTCCGGAAGTAAGAAAAGAAAAGAAAAAAGCTATCGACGATAAGGAAAAAGAGAAGCAGGCCTATCTCGATAGTAAATTCGGACCGAATGGCGAATATTATCAGAAACAAAAAGAACTCTTGCAACCCCTTCAACAGAAAATTGTTGGTGCCGTAAATAAAGTGGCTGAGCGTGAAGGGTATGATTTTGTTTTTGATCGTTCCGGTGATTATTTATTTCTTTATACTCGTTCCCAATGGAATTTAAGTGACAATGTTTTACAGGAAATGGGCATTCAGGTTGATGATACAAGCAATTAATTAAAATTGTTGGTATCATCACAGTCTATAAATTAAAAAGTTAACAAATTATGTTTTTATGAAATCTCGGTTAAGACGACTTTTTCTGGCTGTTGGTTTAATGGTGCTTTTGATACCAGGGTTTACTATGGCTCAGGTTAAAGTTGGTTATATGAATCCCCAAAAAGTCCTGGATGCACTTCCTCAACGGGCAAAAATTCAGAAAGAATTAAATGACTACATGGCCCAAAAACAACAGGATTACGGCAAAAAGGCTGAAAGTTTCCGGAATGAAATTGCCGCTTACCAGAAAAAGGCCGCAAGCATGAGTTCTGACGAAAACAACAAGGAAAAGCAGAGATTATCTTCTTTATCCCAGGATCTTCAAAAATACCGGACAAATTTACAACAAGATCTGGATAATAAACGTAATGAATTGATGTCGCCTCTTTTAGACAAGATCAACAAAGCTATGAAAATTGTAGCTGATCAAATGAATCTGGATTTTGTCTTGAATGAAACAACACAACAAGGGGAATCCATATTGATGTATGTTTCCAATGCAGGCAAGAAAAAGTATGATATAACCCAAAAAGTAATTGATAAACTCACTAAAAACTAACTTCGATAGATATGAAGAAGAGAAACATCGCATTATTGCTTTTCGCTCTATGTCTGGGCTTTACGATCAATGCATCTGCCCAGGAAATAAAAATAGGGTATGTTGATCCTCAGACAATTTTGAATAAAATGCCAGATATGGCGGCTGTTCAGAAAAAACTTCAAAATTATGCAGAGGGCAAAAGGCAGGCTTTAGCCGATTCTGAAGCAGCATTTCAGAAAGAAGTTCAGGCTTTTCAACAAAAATCTGCCGTAATTTCTGATGCAGCAAAAAAAAGTGAACAAACCAAATTGCAGCAACAACAACAATCGTTGATTCAGTTGCAGAATCAAATGAAACAAGAAGTTTCTCAGAAACAGTCTGATTTGATGAGCCCTATACTAAATAAGATTCAAAATGCTATCAACGAAGTGGCTAAGCAGGAGGGTCTGACTTACGTATTGAATACTATGACATCAGCTGGCGATTATATCATATTGTATGCTTCCGATTCCGCGCAGAAGAAATATGATATCACCGATAAAGTAATGCAGAAGCTGAGTTTGTAAATCGGAAGTAATTTATTTATCTCATTTCTTAAGGGCAGGCTGATTCACTCAGGCTGCCTTTTTATGTTTACCTTATTTTTTTCCTTCTGTTTCTAATGTAATCTTCAAATACATAATCGCCCAGATTATCGAGAGACGCATAATAGGCACGGCCCATATTTGCTTCAGTCAGTTCCCTGACAAAATTCTGCAGATATGGATCCCGGGCAATCATAAATGTTGTGATGGTAATCTTCTCACGCCGGCATTTTACAGCTTCGTCAAGAACTTTATTAACAATTCTTCGATCCAACCCAAAACTGTTCTTATAAAGTCGCCCGTTATGCAGCATGGCCGATGGCTTTCCATCTGTAATCATAAAAATTTGTTTATTGGCATATTTTCGGCGCTGTAATAAATGACGGGCCAGCTCAAGAGCTGCCTGAGTATTCGTATGAAATGGACCCACTTTTAAATAGGGTAAATCCTTAATTTTAACTGGCCAGGCTTCATTTCCGAAAGCAATGATATCCAATGAATCCTTTTCATACTGATTGAGCACCAATTCCGATAAGGCCATAGCCACTTTTTTCGCCGGTGTGATGCGATCTTCTCCATACAAAATCATGGAATGACTTAAATCAATAAGAAGCGCTGTAGCAACAGAAGTATAATGATCTGTTTCATTAACGAGTAAGTCGTCTTCATCAAGTGATAAATCATCAATCTGACTGTGACTTAAGGCGTTCATTATCGTACCGACACTGTCAATATTGTGCGCATCATCGCCAAATTGCCAGGGACGTATTTCCGGCTCACGCTCTATACCTTTGCCCGTATAATTTGTTTTGTGTGAACCCAGGCTGCCCTTCTTTAAGCTGCTGAAAATCTCTTCCAGGGATTTTTGCCTCAGGTTACGTTCTGTTTTTCGGGTGATAATGATCTGCTTTTGTCCATCATCAAATTTTATATAACCTTGATCTTTCAAGTCCTGAATAAAATCCCCGATACTATATCCTTCATCACCATCCTGATCACCTGTTAAATCATATTCACGATCCAGTTCTGTCAACCAGCTAAGGGCCTGAGATACATCGCCTCCCGAGATAATGAGCAATTGCTCAAATAAATCGAGTAATTTTTTAAATTTTGAGCCTTGGGATGAATTAAACCGTTCTTCCCATTTTTCATATCTGAAATGCATACACTATCTGCCTGGTTCAAAATAATCTTGTTATTATAACTAAATAGATTACGTAATCATTTCAACTTTTCGTACTAAATCAACATAAAATGGGTTAAAATATCATTTTATGTTTTAGATGATGTTCGCTTGACCTTATATTCCGACTGAATTATTCATTTTGTTGTCTGGTTTATTATGCTATGTGAAAAGTATCAGTACGAGGAACAACTTTGGAGCGAAGGTTTTCGCCTCGTTATGGGACTCGATGAAGTGGGCAGGGGATGTCTGGCTGGTCCGGTGGTTGCCGGCGGAGTTATTTTAAAGCCAGGTCATCTTATCGAAGGAATTCAGGACAGTAAAAAAATAAATGAAACGGAACGGGAACGACTGGCGGAAATTATCAGGAAAGAGGCCTTATTGTGGATCGTACAGGAAGGAAGCGTTGAAGAAATTACGCAGCATAATATTTTATGGGCCTCCCTGTTGACCATGCAAAAGTGCATTGATAATGCTGAAGAAACGCCCGAATATTTATTAATAGATGGTAATCGGTTCCTTGACAGCCTGATTCCCTATCAATGTCTGGTGAAAGGGGACGATCGATCAGCCAGTATCGGTGCGGCATCAATCATCGCTAAAGTGCACAGGGATCACCTGATGCGAAATCTACACAGCAAATATCCTTATTACGGTTGGGATAAAAATGTAGGATATCCCACGAAAGTTCATTATGCCGGACTGGAAAAATTCGGCATAACAGAACATCATCGGCAAACATTCAATCTTCGTACGGATAAAATATTCACGCCGCCGGATTGTGATTCTGATAATATGGCTGATTTATTCGAATCTTAAACGAAGATACTGAATTCACGGTGATATAGGTCCATATTCAGACATACAGCGAGCATAAATGTGTCCGACATGAATGCTGAGCCCCCATAGCTGATAAAGGGCAGAGGAATCCCTATTACGGGCAACAGGGCCATTGCACTTCCAATATTGATGAGAATATGGATAAAAAAGAGCGAAGCTATCCCTACAATAACCAGCTGAGCAAATGGATGTTGATGTGAGCCAGCTATATTTAATAATCGTAATATGAGTATTGTGAAAATCAGTATTACCACAAAGCCCCCAACAAAGCCAAATTCTTCTCCAATCACACAATAGATAAAATCGGTCCATTGTTCGGGCAGAAAGCGTAACTGGGTTTGTGTACCATGCAGGAATCCTTTACCGGTCAGACCGCCAGAGCCAATGGCCGTTTTAGCCTGAATGACATTCCATCCGGCTCCGTGTGGATCAAAAGACGGATTGGTGAAAGCTTCGATACGTGCCCTCTGGTGAGGCTGCAGGACTTTGAATAAGGCGATATGCACGCCAATAACGATTAAAATACCGCTGATAAAAGAGGTGACGGTAAGCCAGGTTCGTTTTTGTAGAACGAAAATCAGGAATGTGAGAATACATGCAGCAATAATGCCCCAAAACCAGTGAATAACAGAAAAATATCCGATAATTGCCGGTGAGATGATGAAAAGGGATATTCCGCGTGGTAATCCGGACCAGAATAACATGATAGGTATTAATGATACGAGGATGAGGGCGGTACCGGTATCATTCTGAAGAAGAATAAGGATGGTTGGTAAACCGAAAATTGCTACAGTCACCAGGGCGGTGCTCAACTTTTCGGCGCTGATATTTCTACGACTGGTTAGATAATTTGCGGCTGCAAGAATGGTGCTTATTTTGGCCAATTCACTCACCTGAAAGCTAATTCCGAATATTGAAATCCAGCTTCGCGCACCATTGACTTCAACACCAAACATTAGGGTAGCAACCATCAAAATGATGATAAATCCGTAAAATAAATAGGCTATCTGCTGAAAAGTTCTTGGTGCTGTAAACTGAACAGCTATAAGGATAATCAGTGATATTCCGACCCAAATGAGCTGTTTAAAGAAATTATCCTGGATACGGACAGGTAAAAACTGGGAAACAGGTCCCTGGGTAGCACTATAAATCGCAATGAGTCCGATGCAGGTAAGGGCCAGCCAGCAAATAAATATTAACCAGTCGAAATTTCTGTACCATTTCATTTATTTGGGTTCCTGCTCGTTTGCTGTTGCCGGATTAAATTTCAGCATCATGTTATAGAGCCATTTTCTTTTTATGGTTCCGGTCAGATATTTTTCTACGAGTAATGATGCTATTGGGACGGCACTTGTGGAACCGAAACCGGCATTTTCGACCAGTACTGCAATAGCAATTTTGGGGTGTTCGTAAGGTGCAAAACATATGAACCATGCATGATCTTTACCATGTGGATTCTGTGCCGTGCCTGTTTTTCCTGCCAGTTTTATTCCGGGGATGTTGGTATACCATCGGGCTGTACCATCGGTTACCACACGTCTCATGCCTTCTTTAATAATATCTAAATCATGTTCGTTGACCCAGGAAATTTTCTTTCTGTAGGGTTTTATCCTTAAAATTTGGTTATTGCTCTTTTGTATGGCTTCAACTATGTGGGGATGAATGCGATATCCGCCATTAGCGAGTTCGGCTGCCACCGTGGCCATTTGGAGCGGAGAAACGGAGATAACACCCTGGCCGATACCCAGGTTTATCACATCACCTATGCTCCATTTACGATACCCGAAAGTATGATTGAAATAGGCACTATCCGGAAAAATGCCGGCTTTTTCACCAGGAAGATCGATATGATTGATCTGGCCAAGCCCGAAGTCAGCAGCCATATCATGCCATTTATCTAAATCACCTGCCATAGCTTCTTTATTCATGAGCGAAAAGAAGTATGTGTTACATGAATTTTGAATAGCTTCTACCAAATCCTGATTTCCGTGAATACCATCACATTTGTATAAGCGGCCCTTAAAAAAACCGCCATTGCAGTAAACAATCGTTTTTGGTGTAATGACTCCCAATTTTAATCCAATCAGGCCAAATAACGGTTTAACCGTTGAACCTGGTGGTTGTTGGGCAGCAATCGCTCGATTAAACAAAGGTGCGGTTGTATCGGAATTGATTCCCTGCCAATATTTTTTGTCCAGTCTTCCGGCCAGTTTAGAAAGGTCGTATTCTGGAGAGCTCACCATAGCTAATACCGAGCCATTATTTGGATCGAGCGCTACGATTCCACCTTCTTTGTTCTGCATTAACTTTTCTGCAGTGATTTGCAAGCTGGTATCGATGCTGGTATATAAATTTGCACCTTTTATCGGAGGTTTATCCAGGCTGCCTTCGTCGTATGCCCCCAATTCCTGTCCGTAAGCATTGACTAATTTATAAGAAGTACCGGCTTCCCCTCGCAGATATTTCTCATAAACCTGTTCGAGGCCACTTTTGCCAACTTTATCTCCGAGCTGATAATGATCAGAGTTATTATAGTTGTCTTCAGATATTTCCCGGAGATATCCAAGTACATGGGCCAGTTTTGCATTGGTTGGATAGTTTCTTTTGCTTTCTATCTGATGCCCGATTCCAGGCAACCGCCATAAGTTTTGTTCTATGCGGGAGAAAACCTGGAAATCAATATCCGTATATAACCGGGATTTACGATACCACGAGTAATCCTGTGCTTTTTTTATCTGCTCCTTCAAATCATCGATGTTCACTCCCAATAAGTTTGCAAGCAGGGGAGTGTTCTTCATTTTGTAATTGGCAGGAGTGATAGTGATAGTATAAATCGGTTCATTATCTACGAGAAGGTTTCCATCTCTGTCGTAGATCAATCCACGGGCCGGGCTTACAAATTCCTGTCTAATCGTATTCTTCTTACTTAAAGGATAATAGGTTTTATAATCCAGAATTTGCAATTGGAACAGCCGGCCAATAAGAATCAGGAACATACCTACCATAGATACCTGAAGAAATCGTATGGAAGATTTTATATTCTTTTTTTTCGATCGGCGCATGCCGTTATAAGAATAGGTTAATTGTTTTTAAAAAGGTAAACGATGCTCGCAACGATAGCCGTATATAAACTACTCCCTAGTAGTATATACCAAAAGTATAATTCAACAGCATAGTTCTTTACAAAACTAGCCAAACCAAGGAATATTATATTATGGAATAAAGAAAAGACTAAAACAAGCAAAAAAACCTGACTGACCATTAATTGTGATTCCGATTGTTTAGGTATAAACCTATATCCCGCAAATGCAATCAGGGTATTTGTGAACATATTCAGTCCCCAAAGATTCATCATGGCATCCTGAAAGAAGCCCATCGTCGCTGCCAGGATGATAGCTGTGGTTCTGTCGCGCTGAAACATAATCCAGAGGACATAGATAAAGACGATGTCAGCCTGGATTTTGAAAATTTTTAAATGACGAAAAATAATAATCTGTAAAAAAACAAAACCAAGACCCCATAAAAAATCTTTTACTCGTTCTGATTTCATTGATACTGATTCTGAATTTGCATTTTTAACCTCGAAAGGGTGCTATCAGACCGAAATCTAACAATAAATCCTTCAGATAATTTATCTAATGACACGAATGGTTTGATATAAATTGTCTGTGTTTCCCTGCCTTGTTCAATTCGTTTACCCACCACTTTACCAATTGGAATATTGGGTGGATATTGATTTCCATAGCCCGATGTTTCCACAACCATCCCGGTATCTACCTTAATAGTTTGCGGAACATAATTCATTTCAAGTTTTTCATTGTTACTGCCATCCCATGATACGATACCATAAGCCCTTGTATTTTGTATCTGAGCACTCACCCGGAACATTAAGTTGTTATATGGCATGACCGCGGAATACTGATCTGCTGTTAAAATAACCTGTCCGATGAGTCCTTCGGGAGTAATTAAAGGCATCCCGATGACAACACTGTCACTGGATCCGGCATCAACCGATAAGGTGTTATTTATCCCGGTAAGGTCTTTACCAACGATCATAACAGGCAACAAATCCAGTTTTGTCGTATCCCGAAAACCGAGCATATTTCTCAGGTTTTCGTTTTGTGCTTTGACGGAACGGAGTCTGCTGAGTTCGTCCATTAACAACACATTCTGCCGTCTCAGATCTTCATTGGTTTTTAAGGCTTTACGATAGACGCGGATATTAGCAAGTGGCTCCTCCATGTAACTGAGGGTCACAATACTAAGTTTTTGCATGTTTTGAAGTCCGCCTTTTTGAGTACTAACCATTAAGACAAGTGCAATCACCAATAAGATTGCCGTTATAATGAAATCCCGGACCTCCTGAACTTGTAATATGGTTGAACGCATCTACCTTTCACACCCGTTATGATACCACGCTTTTATAATGATCCAAATTTTCCAAAATGGCACCGGTTCCGCGAACAACTGCTGTTAGTGGATCTTCTGCAATATGAACCGGCAAATCGGTTGTCTCCATTATCAGCTTATCCAGATTTTTTAGTAATGCACCGCCACCAGTCAGCATAATTCCACGATCCAGTATATCCGCCGAAAGTTCCGGAGGTGTTTGTTCCAGCGATTTCGTAACCGATTCAATAATGGTGTTGACCGACTCCGTCAATGCTTCCCTGACGTCTTTGGAGGAAACGGTACGAGTTCTTGGTGCACCGTTGACCAAGTCACGTCCTTTAGCAGTTATCTCTAATTCTTCATCCAAAGCCGTGGCCGAACCAATTGTACATTTAATATATTCTGCTGTCCTTTCCCCAATGAGAAGGTTATGGTTACGCCGGAAATAATTTATTATATCTTCATTGAGTTCATCGCCGCCCAAACGGACAGATTGTGCATGAACAATCCCTGAAAGGGCGATAACAGCAATTTCAGTTGTTCCGCCACCGATATCAACAATCATATTACCAACAGGTTCATGGACATCGAGGCCAATACCTATTGCTGCTGCCATAGGCTCATCGACAAGAAATACTTCCTTGGCACCCGCATGTTCCGCACTGTCACGAACGGCCCGCCGTTCGACTTCAGTTATCCCGCTGGGAACACATACTACCATTTTACGGGTCGTGGAATACCATTTCGTTTTCACTTTCTTAATCATTCCGCGAATCATGATTTCCGCAACTTCGAAGTCGGCAATTACTCCATCCCTAAGCGGACGAACCGTTGATATGTCTTTGTGCGTCTTTTCGTGCATAAGACGGGCTTCATGGCCAATTGCGACGGCCTGATTTTGTCTGTTCAGGGCTACAATTGAGGGTTCGTTTAAAACAATCCCCTGTCCACGGGCATAGATGAGTGTATTTGCCGTTCCAAGATCAATGGCAATATCGGTGTAAAGCCAGTCGAATAAACCTGCCGGTTTATTTTGTTTCGAATTCTTTCTTGTGGCTGTAGATGATGAATTTGCGGGCATAATCTGTTCGATTGCGATGTGAAAATAAAAATAATTACGGTCCTTGTATAACTGCGGAATTTACAATATTCGAAGCCTATTTGCGAATAAGAATTAGCAATTATTCAAAATTAGTGTCTAAAATGCCGGGCTCCGGTAAAAATCATGCTTAAGTTATATTTATCAGCCATTTGGATAACCTCGTCATCACGTATGCTTCCGCCGGGTTGAATAACTGCTGTTGCGCCGGCTTTAACGGCTACTTCAATATTATCAGCGAATGGAAAATAAGCATCGGATGCAATGACGCTGCTTTTTAAATCATGATTGAATTTTTTGGCACGGGCAATGGCAAATTCGGAAGAATCGATACGGCTTGTTTGTCCGGATCCGATACCGATCGTTTTTTGATCTTTTGTATACACGATAGCATTGGATTTGACATGCTTGACGATTTTCCAGGCGAAAAGAAGCTCGGCAAATTCGTCATCGGTTGGTTTCTTCTTTGTTACCACTTTGAAATCGTTCGGATTTATAACTTTAATATCCGCTTCCTGTTCCAGGGCACCTCCGAAAATGGAACGAAATGTCATGGAATGATCATCACGAACTGATTTCAACTGACGAATAAGGCGACGGTTCTTTTTCTGTTCCAGCATTTCAATAACACCGTCTGCGTAATCAGGAGCAATGATAATTTCAGTAAAAATTTTATTGATGGCTTCTGCCGTTTCCATATCCAGTGTTTGGTTCACAATGACGATGCCACCGAATGGAGAATCCGTATCTGTACTGAATGCTTTGTTGTAAGCGTCAGTCAGGTTATCCGCAATGGCCACTCCGCTTGGAATGGTATGTTTGAAAATGGCACAGGTCGGTTTGTCATCCTCAAAGTCAGCTATTAAATGTAAGGCAGCATCCACATCCAGGTAGTTGTTATAACTCAATTCTTTGCCATGAAAGCAGTCGATGTATACATTTTGATGTCCATAAACGCCGGCTAACTGATGGGGGTTTTCGCCATATCTTAAATCATGATTTTTCCTGAAGGAAACATTCATCTGAGAAGGGGTACCTTCTTCAGTGATAGAATTAAAATAATTGGCTATGGCAACATCATATTCAGCCGTGTGATTGAAAGCGGCTTTAGCCAGTTCCTGGCGGGTAGAAAATGTGATTTCATCTTTGTTTTTTAACTCATCAACAAAATTTTGATATTGACCGGCATTGGTGAGAATACAAACATGAGCGAAATTTTTTGCCGCTGCACGAACCATTGTTGGTCCGCCGATATCGATATATTCGACGGCTTTGGCTAAAGTGCAATCCGGCTGACTTATCGTTTCTTTAAAAGGATATAGATTGACGACGACCAGCTGGAAGGCTTCAACATCCAATTCTTTTAATTGTTCGACATCGGGTTGATAACTCGTTCGTGCCAGAATCCCGGCATGAACTTTCGGGTGAAGCGTTTTAACCCGTCCGTCCAGGCATTCCGGAAAATGAGTGATTTCCGATACGTCTTTTACGGCTATTCCTGCTTCTTTTATAACTTTAGCTGTTCCTCCGGTCGAAATCAATTCAACACCGGCATTGGCCAGTGCTTCAGCTAAAGGAATGAGCCCTTTTTTGTCGGATACCGACAGGAGTGCTCGTTTTATTTTTAAAGGAGATTTGGATAGTTCACTTACAACCTTGATTGACACTTTTCTAAGATTTTTTAGAGGTTAAAATTTGTCGGATTACTTTAGGTAATAATAAATGTTCCTGAACCAGGATTCTTTTTTGGAGTGCTTCCGGTGTATCGTCGGGAAAAACGGGAACTCTTGTCTGTTCTAAAACAGGACCGGAATCATATTCATTGGTCACGACATGAACGGTACAACCTGATTCTTTCTCACCGTTTGCAATAACAGCTTTATGAACATTCAGGCCAAAATAACCTTTACCACCATATTTTGGTAATAAAGACGGATGAATGTTGATGATACGATTAGCGTATTTTTTAATAATAATCCCCGGAATTTTTTTCATGTATCCTGCCAATACAATCAAATCCGGTTTCCAGTCTTCCAGGGTCTGAACCAAAGCCGATACATAAGCTTCATCCGTTTTAAATTCAGATTCTGATAAAATCTGGACAGGTATATTATTTTTTCGGGCCCGTTCAATGGATTGGATACCATTCCTGCTGGCCAATAATCCACTGATAGTTGCCGGAATATCACCGGAATTAACGGAATCGATTATTGCCTGAAAATTGCTGCCTGAACCTGATGCGAAGACGACGATATTATTCAAGAGTCAAAAATAGAGCCTATAGTTTTTAACTGTAAAGTTGTGTCGGAAGATAAGCATAAAGGCACACCAACCGGTAATGAAATTTTATTTCTAACATGCCCATACCCGAAATTCCTGAAAACCGGAATTTTCGCATTCTCAAATACACGGTCAAATAAGGTATCAAAATCCGGAACAACCGGGTATTCTTCGGCCAGTGCCGGCGAGAATATTCCGAGAATAACAGCCTTGCATTTATCAAATATACCGGATAATTCAAACTGGTTTAAATACCCTTCAACTTTATGTTTTGGTTCCAAAACATCTTCTAATACGAGAATGCAGTTTGTTGTATCGGGGAAAAACGTAGAACCAATCAGTTTAGCTGCAACAGAAACAGTTCCGGCTAATATATTGCCTGTAATATCAAAATCCTTCTTATTTGTCGAATCCAAAGGATAGGAAATTTGTCCGGTATGCAACAATTTCCAAAAATTCGATTCAAACTCTTTGTCAATTTCCATATGTGCCATATCAGTGGCTACCATACCTGCCGAAACAGTAGGAAGCCCGCATTTTGAATACATAGCCCATTGCATTGCCGTGATATCACTGAAACCGATAAATAATTTACGTGATTGACGCAGTTTTTGATAATCCAGTAATTTGAGTATCTGCATGCTGCCGAACCCTCCTCGGGCACAAAATACGGCGTCAACTTTTGGTTCGGTCATAAATTGCATGAATTCTTCGGCACGCATTTTCGCTGAACCAGCCAGATAGGTATCATGGGAATAGCAGGTTTTACCGACTTCCACACGGTAGCCTAAATTTTCAAGATATCGGACACCACGGTTTAATTTTTCTTCAGGAGGATGGGATGCGGGAGCCGTAACGGCAATAGTGCCGTTTTTAGGTAATGATTTTAGTGAAACAGGCTTACTTTTCTGTGATGAAGACATGGTAGTTATTTAAGCTCCAGATAACCTCCCGAATGGTAATCTTAATTATCGTTGCAATGGGTATAGCTATTAACATACCGAGTAATCCTGCCGTTTGTGCCCCGATAAGAATAACAAATAAAATGACAATCGGATGCATATCTGCCGAACGTGAAAATAGGAATGGCTGGTAAATTACATTATCTACTAACTGAGTTAATAATACGGCAAGCAAACAACCGCCGACCAGAGTGAAATTACCCGTCTCAAAAATAGCAACGATGAACGATAAGAAATATCCTAAAATTGGGCCGAAATAAGGGATACTATTGGCAATTCCGATAGCAATACCTACGGACAATGCGTTTTTGAGTCCGGCGACGGAAAGCAATATAAATGATAACAACCCAACCAGAAAACTTTCCAGGGCCACGCTTTTAAAGTAGAGGCCCAGCCGTGATTCAATCTTATTTATAATGGTAAGTGTTGTTTCAAAATAGGCATTCGGGATAAGCTTAAGAAGACTTCTGCGGAATTTGCTTCCGTCTTTCAAAAAGAAAAATGTTGCAAAAGGAATGGCAATGACAGCCGTGAATACATTGGCAAAAATTCCGAATACATTACTGATAGTGTTTGATATTCCTCCTAAATCGAAAATATTCTGAGCGATCTTCATCAGGTTCTCGCGCAGAAATCCCTCCTGAATAATAGGAATCGTATTGTGAATCTGTTGATCAACGGTCGCCGCGACTTTTTGAATATTATTGAGATTCAATTGTTTGGTAAGGCTCACAATTTGTGTGGCTACCGTTGGGAAGATGGTTGTGCTGATCCAGACGATTAACAAGACCACCGTAGCTAGAACAAAAATGATGCTCATCATTCGATTTAAACCGGCAGCCTGCAGGCGATTTACAAAGGGATCTAAGATATAAGCCAGTATCAGACCTACGAGAGCATAGGCAACTAAATTGGCATACGTATACAACACCATTAAAATGATGATGATAACGGCCAAACCGATGATACCTTTTACAAGTCTCTCAAAGGAGAATTTTTTCATTCATCCAAAAGGGTTAAAAAATGATCTAACTGTTTGTAAATCTTATCAGAAGAAAAGCCTTTTCTCAATAAAAAATCCAGTATTTTCTTTTTTCTCTTCAATATATTTTTCTCTCGCAGAAAAAAAGATTTCTTTTTTAGAACTAATTTTTCCAAAATATCGTCATCAATCGACTCTTTTAACAGTTTTTCAACTGCTTTTTCAATATAACGAGGTTCAATATTTTTTGAATATAATGCGGATCTAATTTTATTTGGGCCCCAGTGATTGAGATTATATTTATCCCGCGCAAAGGATTCGGCAAATTCAGCATCGTCAATCCATCCCTTGTTTTCAAATTTTTCCAAAATGGCTTGAATCAAAGACAGAGAATATCTTTTTTTTATTCCTTTTTGGGTTAATTCGGATTTTGAATAGAGGCGTCGGGCGAGCAGAGAAAGATAATAAAACTCAAGTTTGGATTGATGGTCAATGTCACATAGTTGTTGATACAACCCGATATCGACATTTTTCCCTTTTTCAAGATGAAATTCAAGAATGGCTTTTTGGGGTATTCCTATCAGGAATTGCTTATCTACAAAAACAGAAACACGATCGCTGGTTTTACTTTGTATAGCGAGTCGTGTAATGATACCGGGAAGGGGGACGGGAGGATCCGGCGTATCCTCCCGTTTTCGGTACGGTTGTGACATTATTCTGTTACTTCTTCTTTTTCTTTTTTCGCCTTTTCTTTTGCCGGACTTTCTGTTTTCTTGTTCGGATATAATTCGTCTAAGATTCTTTGTTGGATAGAATCGGTCAGAGCTTTGTCTTCTTCAAGAAACTGCATGGCAGCATCTGCTCCCTGTCCAATCGGTTCTCCGTCGTAACGATACCAACTGCCTCTTTTCTGGATGATGTCTTTTTCTACGGCTAAATCCAGTAATTCGGCAAGCCGTGAAATTCCCTGGCCGTACATGATATTGAATTCGACTTCTTTAAAGGGTGGAGCAACCTTGTTTTTCACTACTTTCACCCGTGTGCGGTTACCAAGGACTTCATCTCCTTTTTTAAGAGATCCAATCCGTCTTATCTCCATTCGAATCGAAGAATAAAACTTCAAAGCACGTCCACCGGTTGTGGTTTCAGGATTGCCGAACATCACCCCGATTTTTTCACGAACCTGGTTGATGAAAATAACAGATGTTCTGGTTTTGCTGACAATACCGGTCAGTTTCCGTAATGCCTGAGACATCAAACGAGCCTGGAGTCCCATATGGGAATCACCCATTTCTCCTTCTAACTCTGCACGCGGAACTAAGGCGGCCACCGAGTCGATGACAACCACATCGAGCGCGGCCGATCGGATAAGCGTTTCAGCAATTTCAAGAGCCTGTTCACCGCTATCCGGCTGGGAAACCAGCAATTCATCAATTTTGATACCCAGTGCCCGGGCATATTTCGGATCAAATGCATGTTCAGCATCTATAAAAGCCGCATAACCGCCCTGTTTTTGCGCCTGGGCGATAACCTGCAATGCTAATGTTGTTTTACCACTGGATTCGGGGCCATAAATTTCAGTGATGCGTCCTCTCGGAACCCCGCCAACTCCAAGCGCAAAATCAATTAATATGGAACCGGTTGATATGATATCGACATCAACGACGGCATCGTCACCAAGTCGCATAATGGTTCCTTTTCCATGCTGTTTTTCTAATTGTTCAACAGCTAATTCAAGTGCTTTTAGTCGATCATTGTTAGACATATGTATTACCGGCTTTTATAAGATTAAAATATATGTGCAATATATGTATATAATAGTAAATCTAAAATATTATACAAAACAAAGATGTCAGAATGTGTCACCCCTCTTAAAAAAAGATTTCAAGAGTTATAAAAAAGTTCAATATGGGGTAATTCAACTGATTCCATTCTACATTGCTCTGTATAATGTAGATGAAAGAAACGGACAATCCTTACGAAATTCACCAAATTATAATAATTCATAAACCGATTTCCGAAGTATGTGCATAGCCTCTGCAATTTGCTGAGAAGTTGTAAACGGGGCCGGGCCAAAGCGCAATGTTTGATCTCTGAAATCCGTCATTACGCCATATTTTTTTAACTTTTTGTGGATAGAACCGGCTATTTTACTTTCGAAAGCGAGGAACCCGGCATTTCGTTCAACCGGGTAATCATGTTTGAGTTTTATTGTTTCCGGATTCAAATCGAGTTTTAAAAATTCTTCCTTTAACCGGGTAACATGCATCTGGTAATTTTCTTTTAATACCGTCGGAGTCAGTTTCATTTCATTAAAAAAATCGGCAACCCTGGCGGCACGAAACTGGGAAACAGAATCGTAAGTGGCACCAACAAATCGATTATTTCCTTCGTCATATTCCGTAATATTTGCTTTTTGCGGCAATGATAACTTTTCAAAAGCCGCGAACCATCCGGTAATAACCGGACGAAGAGTACAATTTGCCGGATAACGAAGGAAACAATTGCCTTCACCCCACTGCAAGTATTTGTAACCGCCAATCAGCAGGTAACAATCATCAAGGCCTTCGTCCCGTATCGACATAGGCACTACATTGGTACCGTGATAATCGTCAATTAGCAGGGGAATGCCATATTTTCGTGCTGCTGCAGCCGTTTCTTTCAATTCATTGTTGATAAGTGACCAGCCAAAATAAATGTGCGATATCATAATGGCGGCCGTTTTATCATTCATTACTTTTTCAATTCGTTCTGAAAATCCATCCAGTGGAAAGGCCGGAACCCTTACGATTTCGATTCCTTCCTCTTCAAGCCGGGTGAGTTGCCGGTTCATGGAATGAAACTCGGAATCGGTGGTTATGATACGTGGTTTCCCAACCAAATCGAGGGCGGACAGCCAGCGGACTATCAGGTTATGCGTACTGGACGACAAGCTGTAAAGTCCGTCGGGATCATCGTAAAATTTTCTAAGATATTTGCGCAAAATTATCGTCTTCTCGAACGCTGCAGGCCATTTATCGTCTATTTTTTCAGCTGTCACCCTAAAAGATTCCTTTAGGCCTTCCAGGGCTACATCTGGCCACGCCTGATGTGAATGACCGGTAAACAATAATCGATTTCCAACGTCGAAATGAGAATAATGAGGGACAAGCCGTTTAGCTAAATTATCTGTTTCAACCATTTTTAGTCAGTGAAATATTAAAGTTTGGTTCGAATAGCCCATAAATCAGGAAATATGGTTCGATGAAGTGTTTTCTTGAGATAATTGAGGCCATCGGAGCCTCCGGTGCCTTTCTTTTTTCCAATCGTTCTTTCTACCATCTTCACATGCCGGTAACGCCATTCCTGCAAGCCTTCATCAAAATCAACCAATTGTTCACAAATCAGAGCCGTTTCAGGATCATTTCTCATGATATCCAATAATACTTCCTGGTTTTCTTCCGATGGTTCAAAAATTAATCCTTTTTGATGTATGCGTTCCGGCATTTTAATAGCATATCCTCGTTTTTTTAAAAACAAACAAAATGATTCCCAAAGGTTATATTCTTTCATCCGGTTATGGAGACGATCCAGTGATTTCTGATCTCCTTTGTGATGTGCCAGCATATGCGGATAATGAATCCCGCAAAGGATCTCGATTTCCCTGAACTGAATCGATTGGAACCCACTGGCATTATCCAGAAACCCGCGAAAATTGTTAAAAGAAAGTGGAGTCATCGTCTCAAGGATATCAGTCTGTGCTACCGCGATTTTCAGGATGACCAAAACCCGGCGCATCGTTTTGATGCTGTTCCATGCATTTCCTTGTTCAAGCTCTTTCTTTAATAATGTAAATTCATGAAGAATCTGTTTGAACCAAAGCTCATAGGTTTGATGAATGATGATGAAAAGCGTCTCGTCATGTTCCGGAGGATTAGACCGAAGCTGTTGTAATTCGAGAAGCTCGTCGATATGTAAATATTCCTGATACGTTAATGCCATAATGTTATGGTTTGAACAAAATAAATTGAAGAAGATTTTGTTTGTAACTATAAGATAACCGGAATTTGGCTAAGGATTGAATCAGTAATTCTTAGATATCTTCTGAAATAGTAAGTAACTTTGGTCACCCAAAAACAGCAACAAAAGGAAGTATTGTTTTGATAGATACCCATTGCCACATCTTTCTGGATGAATTCGGACAGGATATACAAGAAGTTTTGAATCGTGCTGCCGAAGCCGGCGTTGAGAAGATTTTTATGCCCGCCATAGATCTGAACTCCATACAACAAATGAATATGATTCATCACGATACCATTGAATTGTACAAAATGGCCGGGGTTCATCCCTGCGAAGTGGACGGTGAGAGGGTGAACCTTGAAAAGAAGCTATTTGAAGTGGCTTCATCAGACGAAATCATTGGAATAGGGGAAACTGGCCTGGATTATTTCTGGAGTACCGATTATGTGAACGAACAGAAAAAGAATTTGAGAATACACTGTAATGTTGCCCGGGAATTGAAGAAACCGATCATTTTGCACAACAGGGAGAGTACGGAAGATATTTTACGGGTTATCGAAGAGGAACAGGATGGGTACCTGCGAGGAATCTGGCATTGTTTTAACGGTACTGTTGAAGAAGGAAAACGTGCCATTGATTTAGGATTATATCTGGGTATCGGTGGTGTCACGACGTTTAAAAATGCCGGTGTTGATAAAACGGTAGCTGGATTACCCCTCGATTATATGGTCCTGGAAACAGATGCCCCCTATTTAGCCCCGACTCCAAACAGAGGCAAGCGTAATGAGCCGGCATTTATTCGTTTTACAGCCGAAAAGCTGGCCCAAATCAAAGAAATTGAGTTTTCCGAAATTGACGAGATAACGACCAAAAATGCCCTGGAGATTTTTCAGCTGGTGACCGCCTGAACCTGTTATACTATATAAGTCTTATTGCAGCATATTCCCAGTGTTTTTAAATCCGGATATTTGGTACAAAGCCAGTCTGGGACGCCTAAAGATGAATATTCCAGACGATAAGGTTTATTCGTTCTTAATTCCCGGAATGCAGCGGCTTTTTCATCCATATCTAAACGCATTATTTTCCGTAGCTCTGTATCATATTCCAAAATTGGGTTTATTATTTCTATAATCTGTTTGAATTCAGGAACCGTATCATTTAACAGGTAATTTTTGCACTCATCATCTTTTGAGAGTTCAAACGTTTTCTTTTCCAGCCTGAAAGACTCAGACAGCGACTCACAAATCATTCTTGTGGCATTCTCTTTAGCCTGGTGTGAATAGCCGGCAATGTGCGGTGTTGCAATGAAAGCGCGTTCCGCCATAAGAGTATTGAATTTAGGTTCATTTTCCCAGACATCAAGGATGATATGTTCGGTTAGTCCGTTGTCAAAAGCATCCATTAATGCTTTTTCATCAACAACTCCACCCCGGGATGCATTAATCACCATTTTATATTTTTTGGAAAGTTTCTCATTTTCGAGCCAGTGATAAGTAGCGTAAGGGCCTTCAAAACTCAGGGGAACATGTAAAGTGAGGATATCAGCCGATAACACCTCTTGTATGGTTGATGATTTGAAGGCCGGATCCCGTTCCTGCCGCGGAGGATCGTATAAAATTGTCGAAATGTTCAGTTCACTCAATAATTTTTGAACATCCGAACCTACATGGCCCACGCCAATAATTCCTACAGTCAAATCTGCTAACTCTTCTTCGTATTTATTCGACCATAAGAGCAGGGATGTTGCGATATATTCGGCGACAGCCCGGGCATTGCATCCCGCCGCATCAGCGAAGTGAATTCCCTTGTCTTTTAAAAAGGGAATATCCACATGATCAGTGCCTGATGATGCGGTTCCGATGAATTTCAGACGGTCACCAATATCATGCAATGTTGTCTGATTTATTTTGGTAACCGTTCGTATAAAAAGAGCGTCGATGGAAGTAATATCTTTCGGAAACCCTTCGGACGGATTGAATAGTGTGAGGTGAACAGAATCAGGAATAAATTTTTCGAGGCGAAAAATATTCTTATCGGCTAATAAATTTATCACAGAGAAATGATTGTTAAAATAATGAATGAATATTATTGACGATGTCTTTTACTCACCGGAAGATCGAGAATTTCTTTTAGAATAAACGAACGTTTCAGGTTTTCGGGTGTCATCCATTCGTCAGTTAAAAGACGTTGTTTCTGCGAACTGGGCTCTCCGGAAGAATGGAACACATCCTGATCGAATAAAGTAGCGGCATGGAATTGAAAATCTTTATTATCGCTTTCCGGTTTCTCCGGGGCGGCGATATTATGAAATTCCGGTTTTCCTTCTTCAAAAGCATCTTCCGGCTCTTTCCAATGGGGTTCAGGAATATCCATTTTCTCTTTATACATCGGTTCATCAAGCTCATCGATACTTGCCTGTTCCCTTGTATGTTGAATGGACTGGTTTATTATTGATTCGATCAGCGATTCTGATTTATTTTGCAGGCTGATGTCATCATTAGTAGCAGGCTGACCCGATTTTGGTCCGGACATTTGGAACAGTTTCCTGAAAATCAGGAAAAAGACGAAGAAAAAGATAAGAATATCGAAAAATGAGAAATCAGGCATCGGTCCGGTGCTTAATATTTTTCAGTTATGTCACGCAAATCGTTATTATACACTGAATTGTATTTTATTATATAAAGTAACGTATTGATTGAAAAGTTCACATATTAATATTAAAAATAACTGATATGAGAGAGTTTAATATGGTGTCTTTAATTAGAAAAAAAAGAGACAAGGGACACCTTTCTGCGGACGAGATCGAATATATCATACAAGACTATTCACGAGATAATATCCCTGATTACCAAATGAGCGCCTTTTTGATGGCGGCTTTTTTAAATGGGTTGAATAATGATGAATCAACCGCCCTTACCCGTTCCATGTTGTACTCCGGCAAAGTATTGGACTTATCGGATATTCCAGGCGTTAAAGTCGATAAACACTCGACCGGGGGGGTTGGTGACAAAGTTTCATTAATTCTTGCCCCAATTGTTGCAAGCTGTGGTGTTCCGGTTCCGATGATATCGGGACGTGGATTAGGTCACACAGGTGGCACATTGGATAAACTGGAATCGATAACCGGATTTCGTGTGGACATCGATTTAGATCGTTATCGTTCAATCCTGAAAAAACACAACATGGTCATGGCCGGACAAACCGAAGAAATAGCTCCGGCCGACAAGCGTATTTACGCCCTGCGTGATGTCACGGCTACAGTAGAGAGTATTCCGTTTATTGCCAGCAGCATCATGAGTAAAAAGCTGGCTGAAGGAATTGATGCCCTGGTTTTGGATGTTAAATATGGAGACGGAGCATTCATGAAAACAGTAAATGATGCAACGATTTTGGCTAAAAAACTGGTCAGCATTGGACTGGATTTCGGAAAAGATACGGTAGCTTATTTAACGAATATGGAACAACCGCTGGGTAATAAAATTGGCAATTGGCTTGAAGTAGAAGAGACGATTGATTCACTGAAAGGCGTAGGCCCTGAAGATTTGATGGAAGTGACGCATTTGCTATCTGGTACGATGATTTATCTTGGAGGCAAATCCCATTCCATCGATGAAGGTGTCGGGAAAAGTAAAGAAGCGGTTGAAAGTGGTAAAGCGATGGAAAAATTCATCGATAATGTTCGTGAACAGGGCGGAAATGTCGATTATATCGAACATCCTGAAAAGTATCCGAAAGCAAAATACTCATTTACCGTTAATGCTGAATCGGATGGGTACATAACAAAAATGAAAGCCTTTGATTTTGGCATTGCCTCATTGGAGTTGGGAGCCGGAAGGAAATCCAAAGAACAACCGATTGATCCGGCCGCTGGACTTGTTTTAAATAAAAAAGTTGGAAATTATGTAAAAAAAGGTGAAACAATAGTTACCTGTTATACGAACAATGAAGCAAGTATGGATTTTGTACAAGGTATGTTATCTAATGCTTTAGAAATCAATAAGAATGAACCTGAAATTATCCCAATGATTTCGCATAGAATCGATAAAGACGGTATATTGAATTTATGAGGACTTTTGGATATGAGACTTTTATATAAAGAAGGGTTATTTTACAAAAAAACAACTAAATAAAGTTCTAAAATTATGTGGAAAAGATTCATTCGTGCACTCAAGTCACTTTTCGGCGGCCTTGTAAGTTCAATTGAAGACCCCAAACTTATATTGGAACAAAACATCCGGGAACTGAATGATCAGGTTCCCAAGATGAATGAAAACATCGCGACGGTAAAAGCCAATGTGATGATGCTTCAGAAGGAAATAAAACGGTATGAAAATACCATTCAGGAGCAGACGTCCAAGATTAAATCGGCTATTAAAGCGAACCGGGACGATATTGCGGCTTCATACGCCCTGCAGCTCGAAAAGGCTAAAGAAAGTCTCGCATCGACAAATGAACAACTTGATTTCGCTCAAAAAGCTTATGAGAAAGCTCTTCAGGTGAAGAAAGCGTTCATGCGTGAAAAAGATAAGAAAATACGTGAAGCCCGCGAAGCATTGCGGGCCAGTGAACGCGCCGAATGGCAGTCGAAAATTGCCGATACGCTCGAGCAGTTTGAAGTGGGTGGTATTGATTCGACCCACGAAGAAATGATCAATCGTATCAATGAAGAAACGGCAAAAAACGAAGCTCGCATGGAGTTAGCTCTGGATAGCATCGATACCAAAACTATGGAAATTGAGATGGATGCTGAGCGCATGAGAGCCGATGATCTGGTTAAACAGTTTAAACTGGAAATGGGGCAGGAAGATGGCGGCAGCCAAAAAACGGCAGCTCAAAAAGAAGAAACAGACGAAAGCAAAAGCAAGACGATAGGCAAACAACGGGCGAAGTCTTAAGCTTATGGACGAAAACGAGTACAGGCAGTTAAAAGATTCCTATAAAGCTCATTATAAAAAGATAAATGAGCTGAAAAAGAAACTGGCTGAAGTCCGGCGTATGGAGAAGATTAATTCAGCTCTGGAACAGATGAAACCCGATGAACTCATGGGGTCTTTCGATCAGCTTGTGCATAATCTCAAAGACAAAATCAGCATTGCCGAAGCCAAAATATCCCTGGCCCTGGAAAATCTTTCTTCAACAGAAGGTGTTTCCGAATCCGGTATTGACGATAAAGTGAAAGAAGCTGAAAATGAAGAATTTCTGCGCCGGCAAAAAGCACAGGAGACGTTGAATATGCTCAAAAATGAAATGGGCATGCTGCACGATGAAATAGAAGAAGAAGCGAAATCACTAAGGGCTGAAAAAACAATCGGCAATTCCGGGGCGGGACCTGAGCCAACCGCCAAACAAAATGAGAATATTATACCTGAAAGACGTTCGAAAACTATTGGTCCGAAAGCAGATAAGAAGGAAGAAAAGCAATGACCGACGAAAAAGATTTAAATTATACGCGTGAAGCCTTTTTGCATCCCCTGAATCTGGGTTTGTTATTGTTATCAACTATTTCTGCATTTTTTATGAATGATTTAGGCATCACTCCCAATATTGTTTTAAGCCTGGCTTTTGGCCTGGAACTGGTATATCTGGGCACAATACCGAATAGTCCTCGTTTTCGTCGTTCGATCAAGATTCGGAAATTAAAAGAGCGGAAACAAGCCGTTGAAGATAAAACCAAATTCCAGGAGCTCAGCCAGAAAAGTCAGAAACGGTTTCTCGTGCTTAAGCATCTGAGCCGGATGATTAAGCAAAATTTTGAGAAACTTCCCTACACTTCACAGGGGCTGCTTTCAAATATTAATGATAAAATTGAGGGCTTACTCAGCAATTATATTAACCTGCTGGATATCTATCAAAAATATTCCGACTTAATTCATACCGATACAGAAAATCAGCTTAAAGAGAAAATACGGCAGGAAAAAGAGGAAGTAGAAAACTCTGAATCAGAAAAACTTAGGAATATCAAATCCCGGCGCCTGCATATTTTAACGAAACGGTTAGAACGCTTTGTGACCGCCCGGGAAAAGTTTGATGTCTGTGAAACTCAGCTCGAAACAATAGAAGATGCTATTCGTTATATTTATGAACAATCAATGACCATGAATGACCCCGAAGAGATTGGTTTCCAACTCGATAACCTTTTGGCCGAAGTAGAAGAGACATCATCAATCATTCAGGATATTGAAGAAGTGGCTCTTCCGCAGTATACTTTACTGGATACAGAAGAAGAAGTGAATGAAAATTTAGATGAAAGTATTAAACCCGCCAAAAGAGTAAGAGAGTAAAATGAATAACAATTCTTATAAAACCCTGTTATTGGATACAGACGAGCAGGGAATTTGCATTTTAACGATTAATCGTCCGGATAAACTGAATGCATTGAATAAACTGGTGCTCGACGAATTGAATGCAGCCCTGGATCAGATTGGTGCTGATAAACAAATTAAGGGCGTCATTGTAACCGGAGCAGGCGAAAAAGCCTTTGTTGCCGGTGCTGATATTGCAGAATTGGCCAAACTGGACGGTGAGGGTGGAAAAAGTGTTTCGCGAAAAGGTCAGGATATTTTTTCAAGGATTGAAAATTTCACCAAGCCGTTTATTGCCGTTGTGAATGGTTATGCATTAGGCGGCGGTTGTGAATTGGCTATGGCCTGCCATCTGCGTGTCGCCGGACAAAAAGCGATGTTCGGGCTACCTGAAGTCGGCCTTGGATTGATTCCAGGCTACGGTGGAACGCAGCGTTTGCCGCGTTTGGTAGGTAAAGGGCGTGCACTGGAAATGATTTTATCCGGAAAGCCGATAAAAGCTGATATAGCTCTTGCAATTGGTTTGGTAAATCGATTGGTTTCAAATGAAGAAATGATGAATGAAGCCATGAATTTAATGTCTGCCATTTTAAGCAAGGGTCCTGTTGCGGTAGGAAATGCTATTCGTGCCGTGAATCATTCTGCAGGCGATCCCGGTGAGGGTTTTGAGATGGAAGCAAAATTATTTGGTGATCTTTGTGAAACAAACGATTTTAAAGAGGGGACAGAAGCCTTTTTAAGCAAACGATCTCCAAATTTTATAGGAAACTAATATAATAACTTTGGAACCTCCGTCTGGTAAAGGAGTCGTCGCATGATGAACGATTGGCTCCTCATAATACTGACAATTATACTTAGTGGTTTTTTTTCCGGTTCGGAAATTGCCTTCGTTACGGCCAGCCGTCTGCGTTTAGAGATTAAATCGCGGCAGGGTTCGCTCGGGGCAAAATACCTGAATTATTTTGTTCATAACCCGGAAACATTCCTGGCAACCACACTGATTGGCAACAATATCGTTAATGTGGCCTATGCCACGTTGATGACCTTTTCACTGGTTAAACCCATCAACGATCTGTTTTTGTCAGCTTTTGGTGTATTGCCATCGGAATTTGAGATGCTCCTTATCCAAACTACTGTCGCATCTCTGCTTATCATGTTTCTGGGCGAAATAATTCCAAAGGCCATATTTCGTATCCATCCTGATTTTTTTATTTCTGTATTGGCTTATCCTCTGAAAGTATGCAACTGGATTCTTAAACCGTTCATCGTCGTATCCAATGACCTTTCCAGGAGGCTCGTAAGGATGATGGGAGCAGAATCGGAAAATGTCGAGCAGCTGTTCCGTCGCCAGGATATTGAAATGATGCTTAGGGAATTGAGTGAAGATGGCGGTTCCTCCGATATAGACCGGGAGGATACCGAAATTCTTACCAATGTACTTGAGCTTTCTTCGAAACGCGTAAAAGATTCGATGATTCCGAGAACCGAAATTGTGGCTGTCGAGAAAACAAGCAGTATTGAAGATGCCTTAAAGATTTTTGTGAGCAGCGGGTTTTCGAAATTACCGGTTTATGAAGAAAACATTGATAACATCATCGGTGCAATTTTTGCATATGATTTATTTGCTCAACCAAAAACATTGGAAGAAATTATCAGGCCGATAAAAATGGTTCCGTCTTCCCAGCGTTCTAAATCATTATTATCTGAATTTCGTTTGTCGAAAATATCCTTAGCGATTGTACTGGATGAATATGGCGGAACAGCAGGTCTGGTAACGATTGAAGACTTGCTGGAAGAAGTGGTGGGCGACATTCAGGACGAATATGATACAGAAGACTACCTGATGAAAAAACTGAATGAGAAGTCTTTTGTACTCAGTGGTAATGTTGAGCTGGAAGAATTGATGGAAAAATACCCGGAAATTCATATCAAAATTTCAAATTCGGATTATGAAACCATCGCCGGATTTATCATATATGAAATTGGCAGGATACCCAAGGTTAACGAAGAAGTTATTGTTGATAATCATAAATTCATTATCAGTAAAGCTACTCCTTCAAGAATCGAGGCCGTCAAACTTATTTTGATGAATTAGGCTGAAACTATCTGTCGGCGAAGGAGTAAAAGTTTTAGGTCCATTAACGTTGTAAACAGAAAAAGTATGTACGACAATTATCCGGTTTGGGCCAGTGAATTGGCCCATAAATATTTCAGTAAAACGATTAACCAGTTTATCCTGCACGGAAATGTTCGAGATCTTGTAGAACTCAAGAGTGCCGAAAAAACAGATTTCCTTCGATTGAAATCATTTTTGTCGGATGAAATCTTCGGAGCCCGCGATATTGTCCTGTATTACGACCGTTCATCCGGAATCCAGTTTCGTGATAAAAAAAGCATGATAGATTTCAGCCGTGCTGTATCCGGTTACGACAGCCTGAGTGGCACAGATTACGCAAAAAAAATGCCCAAAGATCCGGTTCGTGTTTTTTCATTGCTTGAAAACTACTTTCGTCTGCGATTATCAGAAAATAAAAGTATAGCCTGTATTATAGATTATGCAGAGACTGTTGTTCCGATGAGTGAAGCAGGTATGGCAAGTCCTGAAGATCGTACAGCATTGGTTTATTTACAGCGATGGGGCCATGACCCCCTGTTTTTGGCAGCTGATTTCACCTTGGTCCTGGTGACGGAAAATTTACGGGATTTAAACCAAAGCCTGATTCAGAGTCCCTATAACTCGGAAATACGCATTGACTTACCGGATGAGGAACATCGTCAGGCGTATATTAAGAGCTTTTGCAGTGAGCAGGAATTTGCACAGTTCTGTGATGTGCCGGCTAATATTTTAGCCCAACAGACTGCAGGCCTCAGTTATATCAACCTGGAAGGTTTGTTGGCGAACGCCCGTGAAAATCAGTCGATTATAACCTTTAACCGTTTGAGCCAAAATAAGAAAGAACTCATTGAAGCGGAAGCTTACGGTTTGCTGGAGTTTGTGGAGACACGGGATAACCTGGATAATGTAGCCGGACATCACAAGGTGAAAGTTCATCTTCGTGAAGCAGCTAAAGCTTTGAAAAACGGACGTTATGATGTTATGCCGATGGGGTACCTGGTTTGTGGTCCGGTTGGGACCGGGAAAACCTATTTAGTCACCTGTTTTTCAGGGGAAATTGGCGTTCCGATGGTGAAATTGAAAAATTTCAGAAGCCAATGGCAGGGAGTGACGGAAGGAAATCTCGAAAAGATATTGAGTCTGCTGAAGGCCATGTCTCCGGTTGCTGTCATGATTGACGAGGCTGATGCCTATCTGGGCAACCGGGAAAGCAGCGGCGACAGTGGCGTTTCAAATCGTGTTTTTGCACAAATTGCTCAATTTATGAGCAGTACGGAGAACCGTGGAAAGATTATCTGGTTTTTGATGACTGCACGTCCCGATTTGATGCCGGTGGATTTGAAAAGACAAGGACGCGCCGAGGAACATATCGCCTTATTTCATCCATCGTCGGAAGAAGAGCGTATTGAATTATTTACGGCCATGAAGAAGAAAACACATCTCCAAATGGCCGATGATGAGGCCGTTCCAAAGACGATTAAAAAAGGCACTAAGAATTTTTCCGGTGCTGACATGGAAGCGGCTTTGACACGAGCTAAGTTCAGATCGGCAGCCAAAGAAGAAGAGAAGGTATCTGCGGAATTGCTGGAAGAGGTTTTGGACGATTTTATACCGCCAACTTATCCTGAAGAGATTGATTTGCAGACTCTTTGTGCTGTTTTGGAGTGTACCTCGAAAGAGTTACTGCCTGAACCCTATCGTTCGATGAATCGTGCCGAGCTTACCCAAAAAGTCGAAGAGCTGAAAATTATGGTCGGGTAACTTTTTAGTAGAGTTAAGAGTTAAGAGTTAAGAGTTAAGAGTTAAGATGGTTCAGCCGGTTTTATAGTGTTTTTGTGATCTTTCCATTGGATGGAAAATTCTTCTTTTTCTATAAATTTCGATGATTCTCTTATCCACTTATTTTTTTGGATGATACGCACATATCCTTTTTCCATAGGCAGGTTTGGATTTTGAACCTGCATGCGTTGTATCAAATTATGAGCCTGCTCTTTCAGGTTAAGAAACCGATAACGGGTGGAATTTTCCATTCGATATTGGAAGTTGTTCAGAATTTCCTGCTTATGGAGCACTTTCTGCCTGACAACCATGAGCCCGTGTGCATGAATTAAGCGGTCAACGGTTTCCTTACGCCTTGTCACGATAAAATTGATATTGTTTCTTAACCGATTATCAAGATCCTCAGAATAAAAGCGAAGTTCGTTGATATCAGGCACAGCGATTGATGCCGCTTGCGTTGGCGTGGCTGCACGAACATCTGCAACAAAATCAGAAATACTGAAATCTGTTTCATGCCCGACCGCACTGATAACCGGGATGCTGCAGTTATAAATTGCTCTTGCCACAGCTTCTTCATTAAATGGCCATAAGTCTTCAAGGGAACCTCCGCCTCTGCCGACAATTAAAAGATCTGCAGCTGTTTTTTTGGAAAAATAATTGATTCCCCTGACGATTTCAGAGGCAGCGTTAATGCCCTGAACGCTGGCATGATAGAGCCTAACCGTAACCAATGGGAATCTTTTTTCCAGTGTTGATCGGATGTCCTGAAAAGCAGCACTGGTTGCTGAAGTTATGACCCCGATGATTTTTGGGAATGCCGGTAATTTTCGCTTATGAGCTTCGTCAAATAAGCCTTCGGCCATCAATTTACGTTTCAGTTCCTCAAAGGCTTTTTGAAGGGCTCCTTCTCCGGCTTGTTTTACAATAGAAACGATAAGCTGATATCGACCGTGGGGTGCGTATACTTCAACATTACCTCCCACGATGATATGTTGCCCATGTACCAGTTCAATATTTTGAGCCTCCGCGAGGCTTCGCCAGATAACACAGGGCAGTTGAGCTTTATCGTCTTTAAGTGTGAAATAAATATGCCCGTTTGAACTCTTTTTAGGCTGACTAACTTCACCCTGTACGACAACATCAAAAAAATTGCTCTCCAGGAGGGTTTTAATTTCTGAAGTCAGCTCAGAAACGCTGGGAATTTGTAAAAGCTCTTCACTCACTATATAATATTATCCGTTGTTCTGGGATTCGTATTTCTGGAATAATAAGGTAAAGTTGATTGATAAAAAAAATTCAAGCCGGTCAGGGGTTGGCCGGCTTGAATTTGTGGAGGGGTATTTAAGGAGGATTGTGTCAATCTTTGTTTATATAACGCCACCTATTTTAATTTATTACATCATTATTATAAACTTTTATCATTTGTTTTAAATGATTGTAATAGTATTGTAATGAATGACTTATACCGATAAGCTTTTGAGTGTATTCAAAATTTCTTTCGATTTATTTTTAATGGATTCAGCAGAGGGCAATTTATCAATCTGCATGAGTTCCTGGATAGCAGCTATTTCTTTTTCGCGGTTTGGAGATGCTGCTGCCAGGATTTTCTTATCCTTTAAATAATAAGCGATGAAATCTCCCTTTTCTAAGCTTCCATCCATTACGATTTCATCCCAATCGGTAGCGTGCCCGACATATTGCATGTGAACGGAGCCCTGATCGGTCCAGAAGAACGGGATGCTTTTAAAAGGTATTCGATGCCCAAGCATATTATGTGCCGCAATCCGGCCATGTTGCTGCGCAAGACGCCAGTGCTCAATTCGTACGGAAGTTTCGGTTCTCCAGTCAGGGTAGCGGGCGATGTCTCCGGCTGCGAACAGATTATCATCAACGGAAAGATATTGATCAACCGTGATACTGCCATCATCATTTAAATTAAAATTCTTCAGAAAACTGGTTGCCGGTTTAACCCCAATACCAACAATTACAAGATCAGCCTGAAGTATTGTTCCATCCTTTAACTCCACAGATTCAACGGATTTATTCCCGTGAAAAGCCTTCGCTGTTGTGCCGGGATGAAATACTAACCCGTTGGATTCATGAGAATTCTTAATCCATTTCCCGATTTCCGGTCCAAATACTTTTTCAAAAGGGACATCCTCAGGTCCGGTGACAGTGACATCTATACCTCGTTTCCTCAGACTTGAGGCTGCTTCCAATCCTATAAAACTCGATCCGATTACAACGGCCTTTTTTGCTTTATCCAGGCTGTGAATGATATCATCAGCATCATCAAAGGACCGAAGCGTAAAAATATTATCGAGATTAGTTCCGGGAATATTAAGTGTTCTGGCTATTCCTCCGGTCGCTAATAATAAGGCGTCATATTCAATGTTGGTATTATCACCCAACAAGATCCTGTTTTTATCTTTTTGTACCTCAACAACTTCTTTCCCGGTCATAAGGACGACATCCAGGTTTTTGTAGAAAGCTTTGCCTCTCAGTGGCATCCATTCGTCTGGTGCATCGCCGCTCAGGTATTCTTTGCTCAGGTTCGGTCGATCATAGGGGATGCGGTCTTCCCTGGTGATCATCGTAATTTTCCCCTCATAACCGGCTCTGCGCAATGTTTCTACGGCTGCTTCGCCAGCTGCTCCGGCACCGACAATAACAAAATGCCGGTCGTCCTGAATAGAATTTAGCCGGCTCATCCCATGTTGTCTGCGCCCCGAAAAATCATCGGGTATTGATACAACGACATCATCACCTTTGACATGGACATCAAAATGAGCCAGGGCGTCAAGAGCAGGCGGTTCCTCGCTGTCACCCGATTGTAAATTAAAAACGGCATGATGCCAGGGGCAGATAACATGCCCGTTTTGGCATACACCTGTTGCTAATGGAGCGCCATAGTGAGTACATTTAGCGCCGGTAGCATAGTATTTTCCCATATATTTACTTAATAATATTTTATTATCACCGTCTAGGGTGATTTCTTTCATTTCATTATCAGCTAATTCGTTAATTTTAGCTACAGTAATATTTCGGATACTCATAAAATCAGTCTCCATTTCTTAATAATGATGATAAAATCTGGGTTTGTACTTCTATCCAATGTAACGAAAGTTGTTTTATATCAATTCCATATGGATACCAGTTTAGAATTTTTACTATTTTTTAGGCAGAAGAAGCAGATTGAAATAAAAATATCATGAAAACCGGATTAATGATTAATTCTTATTGGTCTGTCTCGAAGAAATACAATAAATTGCACCGGCTATAAATCCATCAAAATACGAAAATGAGTCTAGCACCTGATTACCTTTTTAAAAATCTTAAGATTGTTGATTCCAAACAGATAAATGATAAACCGGTTGATATCCGCGTTCGAAATGGGAAAATTGTTGAGATAAGTGAAAATCTAAAAGCAGAGAACGAACCGGTACATGATTTTAAAGGTGCCTTTGTGTCGGGCGGATGGATGGATATGCATGTGCATCTCAGGGAACCAGGATATGAGCATAAGGAAACGATTGAATCGGGCTGTAATGCCGCTGCTTTCGGTGGATTTACTGCGGTTGCATGTATGCCGAACACAAATCCTCCTATCCATACGCGGGACGTTGTGGAATTTGTCATCAATAAATCCAAATCACTACCGGTGACCGTTCATCCCATTGCCTGCGTCTCTAAAGAACGAAAAGGAAAGAGCATCAGTGAGATGGCGGATTTGAAAGAAGGCGGTGCCGTCGCATTTAGCGACGATGGCGACCCGGTATATAATTCAAAAATTATGCGTATCGCATTGGAATATTCTTCCATGCTGAATATGCCAATTATCAATCACGAAGAAGACCTGGATTTATCACGCCCCGGATATATGAACGAAGGGAGGGTTTCTGCACGTCTTGGAGTACCTGGAACACCGGGAATTGCCGAGGAGGTCATGATTGCGCGCGATATTTTACTTGCCGAGCTGACCGGTGGACATATTCATGTGGCTCATATCAGTACGGCTCGCGGTGTTGAACTCGTACGAGACGCAAAAAAGAAAGGCATCAATGTGACAACCGAAGTTTGTACCCATCATTTCGACCTGACCGACGAGGAGATTGAACGCCGTAACTTTGATACGAATTGCAAGATGCACCCGCCTTTACGACCGGAAGAAGATCGCCTGGCGGTAATTGAGGGATTGAAAGACGGAACGATTGATGTGATTTGTACCGATCATGCCCCGCACGCGATTGAGGAAAAAGATGTGGAATTTTTTTATGCGCCAAATGGAATTATCGGACTGGAAACTTCCTGGGGAATAAGTTCGAAAAGGTTATTTCATGAAAAATCACTGACATTGCCCGATCTTATTGCCAAAATGGTCGATAATCCCAGGAAAATACTTCATCTCAATAAACCGGTAGTAGAAGTCGGTGCTGAGGCTAATCTCACGTTCTTCAATACCGATGAAGAATGGACCTTTGAGCAAAAACATATTAAATCGAAATCGATTAACTCACCGTATGTTGGTGCCACGTTAAAAGGAAGGGCAGAAGCTATTTACAACAAAGGCCGGTTTGTTCTAAACACCATTTAAAAATCAGAAATTAAAAAAGGCCGTGATATTGACGGCCTTTTCTGTAACGATTCACTTCTTATTTAAAATCTAATTTAAGATCCGGCTTCGGGAATAGTTATATCGATGTTTTTAACCGTTCCGTATTTATTAAGCTGTGTCCCGATTGCATTACCATTTCCTACGACAAGAATCCGAAGTTGATCGGGTTTTAGATATTTTTGAGCCACTCTTTGAATATCGGATATTGAGACTTTTTTAACATTTCCAACAAACTTGTCAAAGGTGTCTTCCGGTAATCCTGTATAGTCGTAATACATTCTTTGATTCAGAATTTTGGATTTAGTGTCGTAACGGAAGACCAGTGAATTCAGAAATTGATCTTTAACATCGTTAAGTCTTTTGTCAGTTATTGGTTCATTTTGTAAGCGTTTGATTTCATTACGGATTGCATCGATGGCTTCCGAAGTGGTTGAGCTCTTGGTTAATACCCCTGTATAGAAGATCCCCGGGTAGAAAACATTACTTTCATATGTACCGAATACAGCATAAGCAAGGCCTAAATCGGTTCTGACATGCTGCATCAATAAACCTGAAAATCCACCGCTCAGGACTTCATTCATCAATTGCAGAGCAGCATAATCGGGGTTTTTCCGAAGCCCGCCAAGATGTCCCATATAAACGACACTTTGGTTGGCATCCGGTTTGTTTATTAAGCTGACCGCTTGAGAGAAATGGTAATCAACTTTAGGAAACTGTAAATTTGTCCGGTGGCCGGCGGGAACGTTCCTGAAAGCTTTTTGCAGTTTTTTCTTCATCGTCTTAAAATCGAAATCTCCAACAACCCCGATCATCATATTTCTGCCGGAGAATGCTTGTTTATGGAAATTTATGAGATCCGATTTCGTGATATTGTCTATGGTTTGATATTGTTCTAACCGGCCATAAACAGAATTTTCTCCATATATATTTCGACTAAATTCCCGATCGGCGATTTCCTGGTTATTATCGTTTCTCCTGGATATCAGGCTTTTTAATTGTTTCCTGTTCAAGTCAATTTTATCATCCGGAAATGCCGGGTGTTCCAATACATCAATGAAGACTGGAAGAATAGTGTCGAAATCTTCCTTGAGAAGATTCAGATTAGCGGAGCCGGATGTGAAATTCATACCGAGTGTGAAATGGGCCGCTTTATCCTCCAGAATTTTGTTTAAAACATTCGCGGGGTATTTAACAGAACCTCCGTCTCTCATAACACTGGCGGTCATTTCCGCCAGGCCTGTTTTGTCTGCCGGGTCCAACAAAGAACCGGAACGAAGCATGACATGAACATTAATGAGGGGCAATTCATCATCCTGAACCAGGTAAAATTTTATTCCGTTATTCAGTGTGAAAGTCTCAATATTAGGTATCTCATAGGCCTTTAACTTTGGATAAGTAAGTTGATCATATCGCTTTTGAGCCATGACCGAAGTAAAGCCAAATGATAGTACCAGTAGAAGAATTAATTTTAAATTTTTCATAAGTCTCTTGATTTGATCTAAAAGGTGATAAATGACCGAGCTGAATATTCAACTTAACGGCTGACTGCTGTTTGCAGAATGCCAACCGTTCTGTTGGACGTGACCATGTATTTGCGAGCCACACGCTGAACATCCTGTATGGTAACCTGATTCAATCGATCCAAATCTTTGAAAAGGTTTTTCCAACTGCCTGTCTGAGCCTGTATCTGTGCTAATTCCTGGGCAAGTCCAAGGTTTGATGCCATGCTTCTGACCAGATTAGCCCGTGCATTTGTTCGAGCCCGGTCCAGCTCTTCCTGTGTGATATTTCCGTCTTTAACTTTTTGAATTTCTTTATCCAGTACCTGTTCGATTTTATTCATGGAAACCCCCCGGTTCGGAATAACATAAGTGATAAATAACGAGGAATATTTATCGCCGGGAAATCCGTTAAAAGCTCCAACATTTAATGCAATTTGATCCTCTTCAACCATTTTTTTGTATAAAATAGATGTGCGCCCGGATGACAGGATTGTTGCCAGCATTTCCAGTGGTTTGGCGTCAGGATTATCAGATGCAACTGTATGATAGCCAGCCAGGTACCACGGTTGTGCTTTTTCTGTCATTACGAACCGGCGTTCCCCGCGTTGGGACGGTTCTTTGGTTGTCATTAGGGGGGCATGTGAATGTTTGGGGAATGTACCAAAATATTCCTCTGCCATCATTTTCATTTTTACCGGGTCAACATCACCGACGATAGCAAAAGTGATATTAGAGGGTACATAATAATCGTTGAAAAACTTATAAGTATCGGCCATTGTAGTCGAAAGGATATCTGATGGCCATCCAATGGTTGGAACACCATAATGGCTCGCCGTATAGGCAACAGACAGGAATTCTTCAATTAAACGTCCGATGGGACTCGTGTCAGTACGCATGCGGCGTTCTTCCATAATTACGTTTTTTTCTTTATAAAACTCTCTGAAAACAGGATTTTTAAAACGATCAGATTCCAGGCTGAACCAGAGCTCTGCTTTGTTTTCCGGCAGGCTGTAGAAATAAACTGTTTGATCGGCACCGGTTTGGGCATTCATTTGCACCCCGCCGTTTACATCGACAATCTGGGCAAATTCATTATTCTTAACATATTGCTGAGCATCACCTTCATATTTTTTAAATGCCATCCACTTTTGTTTTAAAAGAGTGGAATCGGGATTTTCGATAGAAGAATAACGAAACCATGACTGATACGCTGAATCTTCAGAGGCTAATACAGGTTTCTCCTGAGCCCAGTCTTTTGTTCCTATGTCGTGAGTTCCCTTGAATGCCATGTGTTCAAAAACATGTGCAATCCCGCTTTTTCCATAAGGTTCATTTACCGACCCAGCGTTCACATAAGTGACAAAACTTACAACCGGTGCGGCGCTGCGTTTGACAATGATGAAGGTAAACCCATTGTCGAGTGTGAATTCCGTGACGTTCTTTTCGAAGGTCTCCAGATTTTGGGAATATGCGGATGAAACAATTCCTAATGTCGCAAAAATTAAAATTGTTGCGCGTAGATAGAGCGTTCTCATAAATGATGAATTTAATTTTAGTTTTGATTGATAGATAGGGATAAAATTATATAAATATGAAATAAAACCAAACGTAATGATTAATAGGATGGTATTACTTCATACCTAATGGTAATAAACTAAAGTAGTGAATCAGAATATTTCGGGAAAGGAGGACCGGCAGTTAATTTTTTTCTTTCCCTATCATCATTTGGAGGTAGTTAACATAGCTAGAGCGATTGGAAAAGCGGGAAACAAATTCTTCAAATCGTTTTTCACGGCTTTTTATGATTGCCGTACTGTCGTTGTGATGTGAATTTAAACACAGGGCTAAATAATCTTTCGCCTTTCTATTAGATATATGCTCCAATAAGTCAGCCGTTGCGATTCGATAGATGCTTTTATTTGTATTGTGATTTTCCTTGTTGTAATCGTTTAACTTTGAGTCTGCATCGGAATACCGAGAACTTTCGATTTTATAGCTCAGCATATATTCGTTTATAAAATCATCAAGTTTTTCTTGTTGTGCCACCAGAGAATGAATAGTGAAGAAACCCATCTCATTGGCTTCATCAAGAATTTTATCCCGATTTTTCTCCAATGCTAACGCATTTTTGTATTTACGGTTATTAATGTTTTCCAGGCTGCGAATGATGTAGTCACCCATTGCTTTGAACGCATAAATATCAAATGGGGTATTTGAGAAATCTTCCATGGCAATACGAATGCGGAGCTTCTCAAGCTTTAAAATTTCACTGGCATCGCCCTTTAAAAAATCAGGCAGAGCATTATCAATAGCTGCCTGCACTTTCTGATCCTGGAATTGATAATATTGATATGAATTGTTGTACTGACTGTTCAGTGTAGAATTATTGGCATGAACTTTAACAGAATTCGGATATGTATTCTGGTCGAGCGATAAAGTTATTTTTTGTCCCGGTTCAACATATACCGGGTAATGAGTGTGAGCAATATCCAGAAACAGAACGGTAGCCGTATCAACAGGAACTCTTAATTTAAATGAGGCATCTTCATCTAACGCTGATTTGTACTCTTTATAATTATTCAGAACGTTACGGTTAGAAAATGTACAGACTGCAATGCTATCCGTATCAAAATGATTAAATTTACCCGTCAATGTCACATAGTGCGCAGAGCGATTACAAGAAATAGCAAGTAAACCGACAAAAAGCATTAATATTATATGACGAATAGACTTCATGAATACGATATGTCTCTCAAAAAAAATTAGTTACCGACTCTGTTTATACATTAAAATGATAGGGATTTAATTACTATAAAACGGGTATCGTCATATTTATTAACTAATATTTACAAGTTTATTAAATCGATATTTCTCATCCTCCATTTCCTTATGTTTATCTGGATTTTGTAAATATTGTGTTTGAAACAATTCATACGATAACGATAACATATTATAAATATGTAAATGGATTTGTCAAATTGCAGTGGTATGTAATTCTTCGTTGTATACAATACATATCTGTATAATTATGTATTGTATACTGAGAGTGTTTTATGTGGAATAGTAATATGAACAAAATGGTTCAACATTAAATAAATATTACAATGTACTGTTGACGAAGACTTGGAACTGATTTATTACAATAATTATAAACAAAATGGGGTTACATATAAAAAATCAAAAAACAATTGCATTGGAAAAAGAGTTTAAAAACAAATAGCGGGCGTTTGGATTGCAAATTGGCAGCGAACCACTTACTTATCTTTCGGAAATGGAATTCGAAAATGAAATAAATACTTATATTTGATGTCTAACCCTTAATCCTTTTTTATTAGCCAATAATATTAAATCAGGCAAAATTTATTGATGATATTACCTAAGATCAGAAACGATTTTTTTATTTTTATTGCTCTATTTTTTGTTTTTACTGTTGGTATGGGCAATCCTGTTAGCTTTGCACAGGATCATTATCCTTTGCCTAAAGCATTGCCTCGGGTAACCTATGGAGTTGTTCCCGACTCCCTGCTTCAAATGACTTCTTATGCTCCTGATCCGTCAGCCGATTACATTTATGCTTATAAAGGTGTCGATATCTATTTTGAGGTAAAAAAAGGGACCATCACGGCCATTTTACGTCATCATGTAAGGGTAAAAGTATTAACTGAAGCCGGCAAAAAAGCATCAATAGTCGATATACCATATTACTTCAAAGGCGGGATAGAGACGGTTTCATTTATTCGGGGACAAACAATACAACCCGATGGCAGCCGTGTGAATATGGACAATTCGCATATTCGCACAATTGGAGTAAACGATCGTTTTAAACTTAAGGAATTTAATTTGCCGGCAGTGAAAGTGGGTTCTGTCTTGGAATACAGTTATACCATAAAGCGTAAATATATAGAAGAATTACCAGATTTTTATTTCATGAATACACAGCCTACCCTGTATTCGCGAATTCGCCTGATTAACAGTAAGTATATCCGTTATGATGCCACACCGGTGAATATGCCACGTCCGCCTCATTTCATACAACAAAAAATTGATACAAGTTCAGTACCGAAAGTGTTTAGTATTCCCCAGCCGGAACCTGTTTTAATAGATAACTGGTATGAGTTTAATGTACCGGCCTTACGTGAAGAACCATACATTACTTCACTTGATGATTATCGCTGGAAAATGAAGTTCATGTGGAAATCTTTCGGAAATCCGCGGCAGGTTTTGGGGAAAAGCTGGGATATTGTTGCCGCTGAACTTCGGCAGCAGAATGGACTTGAAGACAATATGAGTAATTATTCGGATCTGAAAAAAATCGGGGAAAGATTTCGAAAGAATATTCCCGAAAAAAAAGAAAGGATTGATAGTGTATTTCGATATGTGAACAGTCATGTAACATACGATGGAAGTACCGGTGTCTTCAGTAAAGATAATTTGAATAAAATAATCAAAGGAAGTCCGGGTAATCAGTCGGCTATAAACCAGGCCCTGATTGTTATACTCAGAGGAGCGGGATTCCAGGCTGATCCTCTTTTGATTTCTACTCGAGACTGGGGCAAAATTTTGAGTGATTTTCCATCTATTTATCAATTCAATGGGATGATCGCTTATACAAAAATTAACGATAAGCCTTATTTCATGGATGCGACTCAAAAATACAGTATTCCTAATTTACTTCCGGCCAAACTGATAAACGGTTCGGGGCTTTTACTCAAGAAAAAGAGTTATCAATGGGTTACCATTTCGCCCGACAGAAGCATGTATGCCATGGAAGTGACCGTAAAAGGCAAACTTGATAACCATGGAAATTTATCGGGTTCTATAGAGTCCATTCAACATGGATATCTTGCACAAAAAATTCGCGATCAAATGCATTCTGATCTCAGCGATTATGATATCCTCCATGAGGATTTGCTGGGACGATATACGCAGCCGACTATCAAAAATATTTCAATTGATAATGTGCACGAATATGAAAAACCAATTCATATAAAAGCCGATTTTGCAATCCCACAATATGCCAATAGCTTTCAGTCGGGACTGGAATTTTCACCCTTGATTGTTGGTTACCAGATGAAAAATCCGCTTGGAGACGATAACAGGAGTTTGCCGGTCACGCTTCAGGCCAAAGAAATGTTGAAAGCCCATTTTCAAATCAAAATGCCCGATGGTTATCGGTTAAAGCACCGGAGTGACCGGATGGAGCTTAAAATACCGGGTGCCCGTTTATCATTTCATTACAACTCCATAAATAACGTATTAAGTTATGATTTCAACGTGGAAGTGTTGCGGAAAAATTTCGGTCAGGATCTGTTTCCTCAATTAATAAGCATGTATCAGAAATGGGTAGAATTGAGCAGAACGAATTTATTCATAAGTAAGATAAAATAGTGACAGATCATAAACGGAAAGTTTTAGCTATCGATTCGGCTACGAAAATATGTTCGGTTTCCATCAGGGATACCTTTGGGAAAATACATACCAGAACCGAAGTGGGCAGCGGTATCCACTCGGAGATGCTTTTTGTTTTTATTGATGAATTATTGAAAAAATGTAACCTGTCGGTTGACGATCTTGATGCAGTTTTGACGAGCATGGGGCCTGGATCTTATACTGGTCTGAGAATTGCTGTCAGCGCGGTGAAGGGTTTGTTATTCAACCGTGAAATTCCATTATATGGTATAAATACACTTGCCTATTTTGCCAAATGCGCATTCAGTGAAAACGAAAATTTGAAGAAGGTCCATGCTGTAATTGATGCGCGCCGGGTACATGTTTATCATCAGTTATTCTCCAGGGAAAGTACTTTCAATGCCGTGACTGGGGTTGAACTCAGGGAAATAAATTCGTTTCGGTCAATAATTGAACCAGGTGATGGTATTATTGGAACAGGCTTGCAACGGTTTGAAACAGAAATTCTGGATTCTTTGCAGGTCGTTAATATTGAACATATTCAGGCATCCGGACTCATTGATTTGTTTGATTTATATACCGACATGAAAATTTCTGATACTAAAGATCCATTAATAAAAAAAGTCGCACCAAACGATTTTGTCCCGTATTATTATGGTTCAATGCACGTGAGGCATAGCGTAAAGTAGAAAAATTACGATGGCTGTTCATTTGGGCTTGCCAAACAATTCGTTATTTTTATATAAATTTATTTCAATTAAATCGATAATACATGGCTTGGTTTAAACGAAACGAGACAAAAATCAGAACCCAACAACCCAAAGAAATGCCCGAAGGTGTTTGGGTAAAAGTTCCGACAACCGGTGAGACCATTCATCGCAGAGAACTGGAAGATAATCTTTGGGTAGACCCGTTAAGTGGATACCATTTCCCGGTTGGCAGTGAGGAGTATTTCTCTATTTTATTTGATGATAACGAATTTGAGGAGATCGCAGCAGATATATTACCAACGGATCCCCTGAAGTTTGAGGACCGGAAAAAATATGCTGATCGAATCGTTAATACGCAGAAAAAAACCGGCTTGTCGGATGCCGTGAGGATTGGCACCGGTAAATTGAAAGATATTGATGTGGTTATCGGTTGCATGGATTTCAAGTTTATCGGTGGTAGTATGGGTTCGGTAGTTGGTGAGCGAATAGCCACTGGAATCGATTATGCACGGGAACATAAAATGCCTTTTATAATGATTTCCCAGTCGGGGGGTGCCCGGATGATGGAAAGTGTTTTAAGCCTTATGCAGATGGCCAAAACATCGGCCAAACTGGCTTTACTTGCCCAGGAAAAAGTACCTTATATCTCGATTATGACGAACCCGACAACAGGAGGTGTTACGGCTAGTTATTCGATGCTGGGAGATTTTAATATTGCTGAACCAGGAGCTTTAATTGGTTTTGCGGGCCCCAGGGTTATTAAACAGACCATCGGACGCGATTTGCCTGAGGGGTTTCAGCGTTCAGAATATTTGCTGGAACATGGTTTCCTTGATTTTATCATCCCGAGAACCCAGATGAAGAGTAAAATTGCGAAATTGATTAAAGTGCTGCTACATAAATACGAGAAGTAATCATTAATAATCGTTCCGCTATAATCATTATTGTTATGGGGTAGGATGGGTGTTCAAGGTTAATCTGTCCTTACAATGTGATTATTGCAAAATTTAAACCCTGTTTTCCTATATTTACTTTCCTTTGTAAGTAATCAGGTTAAAAATGGTCTGCTTACTGGGATATGCTGTTTTCGTGATATGAACTTTTAAAAATTGTGCAGGTAGGTGAAGCATGAGATTTGCTGATTATGCCAAAATCTATATAAAAGCTGGTAATGGCGGTGCCGGATCGGTCCATTTCAGGAGAGAAAAATTTATCCCTAAAGGCGGGCCGGACGGTGGAGACGGCGGAATGGGTGGTCATGTTATTTTGCGCGGCAACCCTCAGCTGAATACCCTCCTGGATTTACGATATAAGAAATTTCTGAAAGCACCTCATGGTGAAGCCGGGGCCGGAGCTTTAAAATCTGGCAAAGATGGTGAATCAGTCATTTTAGATGTCCCTCTTGGCACTATCGCCTACGAATTTGAAACACGTCGTTTAATCGGTGAAATTACCGAAGAAGGTCAGCGATTAATTATAGCAAAAGGTGGAAAAGGCGGTTATGGAAATGCACACTTCAAAACGTCAACAAACCAAACTCCGCGCTACGCCCAACCCGGTGAAGAAGGCGAAGAAGTAATTGTAGAAATTGAATTAAAATTGATCGCGGATGTCGGATTGGTGGGCTTTCCCAATGCCGGGAAAAGCACGTTGTTGTCCGTTTTAAGTTCTGCCAAACCGAAAATAGCCGCTTATCCATTTA
Source organism: uncultured bacterium (assembly GCA_963783355.1). GTDB lineage: Bacteria > Bacteroidota > Rhodothermia > Balneolales > DATFMH01 > CAWANF01. The sequence continues at coordinate 298,301 of CAWANF010000006.1, read as the reverse complement.
CGACACTTGAACCCAATTTAGGAGTTGTGACTTTTTCCGATTATCGAAGCTTTGTACTTGCCGATATTCCGGGGATTATTGAAGAGGCTCATGAAGGAAAAGGTTTGGGGATACGTTTCTTGCGTCATATCGAGCGAAATCGCCTGCTTCTGTTTGTTATAAGCTGTATGACCGATATTGAGTACGAGTATCAGGCATTATTGAATGAATTGAAATCGTATCGTGCCGATTTACTGGATAAACCGCGAATCCTTGCCATATCACAAATGGATTTACTTCCGGGTTTTGAGCTAAAAGAAAAAGTAGAGCTCGATGTGCCAACAATCACGATATCTTCGGTAACCGGTCATAATATCACTGAATTAAAGGAAATGATTTGGGCTGAACTGCAAAATTATGAATGAATATATTCGTACCATATTGGCCCTGAATACTATTCCAAACATAGGAACCAGGCGGGTTCGGTCATTATTGAACAAAGTCAACAGGCCCGGGGATATATTTAAATGGAAAATATCAGAATTAATAAGGGTTCCGGGAATAGGACGAAATATAGCAGAGGGAATCTCCAATTTTTCAGACTGGAAAGCAGTTGATAAGACCCTGGAGAAAGTCAGCAAAGGACAGATTAGCCTGATAACTTTTCATGATACAGATTACCCTGAATTACTCAAAGAGATTTATGATTCCCCGGTCCTGTTATATGTTTTGGGTGATGCCGGTGTTTTAAAAAGCCAAAGTCTGGCTGTGGTTGGAACCAGAAAACCAACTTCGTATGGCAGGCAAATGGCGGAATATTTCACGCAAACTATAGTTGAACAGGGGTTAACCATTGTGTCGGGACTTGCATATGGTATTGACACGTTTGCCCATAAAAAATGCCTGGACAGTGGTGGAAAAACAATAGCTGTATTGGGTTCGGGTGTCGATTGGATTTATCCGGAGACTAATAAAACCCTGGCTCAAAAAATAATTAATACGGGGGGAGCAATCATAAGCGAATATCCGCTGGGCGCCAAACCTGATTTTGGTCATTTCCCTGTTCGCAATCGTATTGTAAGCGGGCTCAGTTTAGGAACACTGGTTGTTGAATCGGGTTTAAAAGGGGGCAGTATGATTACCGCTAATCTTGCACTCGATCAAAACAGGGAAGTATTTGTAGTGCCTCATATGAATACAAACCGTGCCGGTGCCGGCTGTAATTATTTAATTAAAAGAGGATTAGGGAAATTGGTGCAAACGGCAGAAGACTTGTTTGTTGAACTGCCCCTATTGGAAAGTAATAACGGAAGTAAAACGAAGAAACCGGTTCAAAATCAATGGAAAACAAAGGATTTGAATGATCATTGCCGTAAAATATGCCAGGTTTTGGAAAAGGGGCCCCTGCATATTGATGATCTTTGTGAACTTTTGAATGATAAACCAGAGTCCATTATTGTCGATCTTTTTGAGTTGGAAATGGCGGAATGTGTGGAACAAGAAGCCGGTAAAGTTTTCACTCTTAAGTGAGTTTATAATTGTTATTGTATATTAGGCATAGAGTTGTGTTATTTCGCAATGGGGTATTTTTGTCCTGATAAGTGCATTATGATGTTATCTTAATAACATCACATGATAAAGTTTAGAACTTTTATCTAAATAAAAATCATTTATCCTAGAATATGATTTCATGTTTCAGATTAAAGATGTTACACTTTCGGATGATGTAGCACGCACACAGTTTGCATGTGATATTACAAAATGTAAAGGTGCGTGTTGCGTAGTGGGGGATGCCGGTGCTCCCGTAAAAAATGATGAGATTCCTGTCTTGAAAAAAGCTTATGAACAGCTTAAAGGGGAACTCAGGGAACGCGCCAAAGAAGTCGTTAATGAGGAAGGATTGATAGTTTACGACAGCAATGGGGAAGCAGAATTGAATTGTACTGATAATAAAGAGTGTGTTTTTGTAGTTTATGACAATAAAGGAATTGCGAATTGTGCCATTCACAGGGCGTATCGTGAAGGACGATTCCCATGGATGAAGCCAATAAGCTGTCATCTTTTTCCGTTGAGAATCAACACTATCGGAAACAGGGATTATGTGAATTATGAATATGTTCCGAAATTATGTTCAGCGGCTTGCACCAGGGGAGAAAAGGAAGGTATATATTTATCGAATTTTTTAAGGGAAGCCCTTGTTAGAAAATATGGAGAAGACTGGTACGATGAATTTTTAAATGTTTGTGAGAGTATCAGAGAAAAAGTAGATTCCGGTATATGATATCATCAGGACAATTTTTGAGTCAGAAGCAGACGCTGCAACAACGTCTTTCTCCTCAGCAAATTCAATTCATCAAGCTTCTTCAGTTACCAACCCTGGCTTTCGAACAAAGGGTGAAGGAAGAATTGGAAGAAAATCCAGTTTTGGATGAAGTGGATTTTAAAACAGAGGATGCCTCTGCCGATGATAAAGAGGATTCGGCTGATGAACCCGAAATCGACTGGGATTCCTATCTTCAGGGCAGTGATCGGCAAGCTTATAAAACCGGACGTTCACAAAAAGACAGCGACTGGCAGGATTTGCCGAATCCCTATCATGAATCATTTTTGGAAGCACTGGAGAACCAGGTTAATCTTCTGAAGTTAACCGATAAAGAACACCTCATTGCGGATCAAATACTGGGTTCCATTGATGAAGATGGTTATCTGCGGCGGGATCTGGATGCCATAGCCGACAGTATTGCTTTCAATAATGCGACGCTGGTGAATAAAAGTGAGATTGAATCGGTATTATCAAAAATTCAGCGTATGGATCCTCCCGGTGTAGCAGCTCGAAATCTCAGAGAATGCCTGTTGGTTCAGCTTGAGGTCTTATCTGATGGAACCGAAGGATGTAAAGCCGCTATCGAGATGCTTAAAAAAGAATGGGATGCTTTTGAAAAAAAACATTTTGATAAAATTCAGAAGCATTTAAATCTGGATGATGATCAGCTTCGAGAAGCTTACGAATGTATTCAGTCATTGAATCCCAAACCCGGCGGAAGCATCGATAGCGATATCGATTCAGCCAACTATATTGTTCCGGATTTTGAAGTCTATTTCGAACCCAATGCGGAAGAATCAGGATCTAATTCAGATGAAGAAGGCGAATTTATTATCACATTGAGTAATCGCAATATTCCGAACCTGCAGATTTCTCCCCGATACAAAAAGATGTGGGATGAATTGAAAGGCCGGAAAAATGAAGAAGCAAAAGAGACGAAAACCTTTATTAAAGACAAGCTGGATTCCGCTCAGTGGTTCCTGGAGTCGATAATGCAGCGATATGAAACCCTGATGAATGTGATGAAAACTATTGTTGCGCTTCAGGAAGACTTTTTCAAAACGGGTGATGGCCTTAAACCTATGATTCTCAAAGATGTGGCAGACCGTATTAATATGGATATTTCCACGGTATCCAGAGTGGTGAACGGTAAGTATGTCCAGACCAATTTTGGCATCTACGAATTGAAATATTTCTTCAATGAGGGAGTTGAAACCGAAAGTGGTGAAGAAGTTTCGAACAGAGAAGTGAAGAATTATCTGGAGGAAATCGTTCGAAACGAAGATAAGTCTCGTCCGCTTAGTGACCAGGCACTCGTGAAAGCATTACTGGACAAAGGATATAAACTGGCAAGAAGAACAGTCAGCAAATACCGGGAACAATTAAATATTCCGGTAGCACGCCTCAGGAAAGAGCTCTGACATGTCCCTATAGATTGGCCGACAACCTGATTACATCGATAATTTGAGTTCGCGTTAATAACCAGAGAAGGATCGACAAAACAATGATAAAATGAGGGATTGTTGTTTTTAAATGCTGTATAAAACTTCGTTTACTGTATCGGGCCGTATCAAAAACGGATAGGTAGAAACTCGATAAAACAACAAAAACAAACAGCAGACCTAAAATATAAATAATAATTGCCGGGCTTCCGCTTAACAATAAGGTTACCATAATGGTGATCAGAATAAAATTTAAATGCTGTGTCCAGGTATAGAGTGTAATCGCCTGACCGGGAAAATCAATGTCTGTCACGCCAAAATAAACCCAGGCGATACATACCAGGTTATAAATCAGAACTCCCGCTATGCCAAGAAAAAACAGGCTTAGCATAGAATGGTCAAGAAATCCTAAAAGGGGATAATGAAAAATCAAGGCACTGAATCCGGTTGTTGTAAAAGCTGCTTGGGCCAAAGTATAAAAAAACATTCCCCCGATGAATGTTTGAATCGTAAAGGCAATGAAATTGGAATTAGACAAACGTGTAAGATGTTCCATCACGTCATCGACAAAAAAGTGATGGGTCGTAAAAAATCGAACGAGTGATTTCCGGTAATTAGGCTCAAAAGAATAATGAACAGCGATGGACATCCATAAGATTAAAAGAAAGATCACCAGGATGCTTTCACTGACATTAAAGTGCTGAGAGGGCCTGGAACTTAATAAAACCGGCAAACCATGTGCATAATCCTGAAATACCTGGATCATTTCGGGATGTATCTTGATAACTGATTTCACCCATTCCGAATCCAGGAATAATGGACCGGCTTTTGCAATGCGGATTTTGGTAAACAAATCAACAAGTTGCTGACGGTTAAAATACCCTGTATTTGCCGGCTTGAAGTAATAGCCATAAGTATGTCCTGTTGCACTCAGAGCAATGGTGTCGGAATATAGTATTCGGTACTATTATCTGAATGACTAATTGACTGGTTGTATCATTTTTAAACGGAGATTGTGAACTTTGCAGGATATAAATAGGCTTTTTCGTTATTTCCTGAACTTTTTCTGCCAGAAGCCGGATATCGTAATTGAATTTTTTACTGATGATATCACCATTTTGGAATAAACCGTAAGCTTTAACCGTGGAAAGCGAATCGTAAAAATGAATGTAATCCCGGTAATCTTTATAGTATTGAGAAGCATAACGGGCGACATCGCGTGCCGTTGGATAATTAACCGGGATACTTACAAAAATATTAAATGGGGCTTTGGCGAGAGTATCGCGAAGTTCTTTTGATACCCTTTTTTGAATGATAAGATCCTTAATTCCTAACTCTTTAAATTCGTCTAAATCCCGATAAACATCCGCTTCATTTTGCGGGACTTTCCAAACGATTCCTAATTCACTTTGTGCATGAGCTTCTTGTACCGGGTAAAGAAATGGGATAACCAGCAAACAGAATGCAATAAGTAAGAATTGAAATTTATTCACTTATTAATCCCGTACAATAAAAATTCCAGTGAATTTGTTTTTCAAAAAGGTTTTAATAAGGATAATCTTCGTCGGTTATATGCAATTCCCTTGTTTCCTTAAATGAAGATAAAACTACATTCGAACGAGTTCTTTTTACACCTTCCCAGGATTGGATTTTGGATAAAAGCTGTTCAAGGGAAACGGTATTTTTAGTGCGAATTTTCAAAATATGAGAACCATCACCTGTTATTGAGTGGCATTCTAAAACTTCCGGTTCTTTAATTGTATTCTGGACGAATTTCGTATAATTTGATGATCCATCCACTTCAACGAAGATAAATCCGGTAATATCGAAATGAAATTTCTTCGAATTCAATACGGCATAATATCCTTCGATTAAGTTTTTCTCTTCAAGTTTGCGCATTCTCTCTGACACCGATGGGACAGACAAATGAACTTTATCGGCGATTTTGTTACGCTGGGCGCGTCCATCCTTTTGAAGATGGTTTAGAATGGAGATGTCAATTTCATCCAGATTATGGCTCATATAAATAAAATTTGAAAACGTGGCTTAATTATAAAATTAAATCCAATATTAACTTTAATATTTTAGGTTATCAAGAAATTATATTAGAGGTTACCTCATAATCTTTTAAGAAATTCAAAAAAAAACTACATCTCTACTATAAACTCTTTTATCTTTGGTTGAATTATTAACGGTTAAATTAAATTCAGAAGTCCGATAAGAACATGCTAGATATTACTTACATTCGTGAAAATCCTGAAGTTGTTAAACAGGGAATGCTTGCAAAAGGAGAAAAGGAAACCAGCGTTGTTGATCTCGTTTTGGAGTTAGATGCAAAATGGCGTTCAATGGTTCAGGAGGTCGATAACGTACGAAATGAAAGTAATACAAAAGCGAAACAAATTGGCCGGTTAATGGGCGAGGGCAAAAAGGATGAAGCTCAGGAAATGATTCGTGAAACGGCTTCTCTGAAGGAAAAAATTAAGTCGTTGGATGAAGAACTAAATAAGATCCAGGAACAAAGACTGGATTTATTATTGCGCATACCGAATGTCCCTCACACAAGTGTGCCTGTTGGCCATTCTGAAGATGATAATGTCGTTTATTTTAATTGGGGAGAACCCAAAAAGGAAAAATGGTTGCGTCCGCATTGGGAATTGACCGACGAGAATGACTGGATAGACTTCAAAAGGGGAGTTAAGGTGACCGGTGCCGGATTTCCGTTTTATGTGGGTTCGATGGCCCGGCTGCAAAGAGCTTTAATCAATTTTTTCCTCGATAGTGCCATAGCAAAAGGATACAAGGAACTTCAGGCACCGTATGTCGTTAATGAGGATTCTGCCCGCGGAACAGGACAAATACCCGATAAAGAAGATATGATGTATACCGTTCCGAGAGATCAATTTTATATGATTCCGACAGCAGAAGTACCCGTTACCAATTTTCATCGTGATGAAATATTACAGGAAGATGACTTGCCTGTGAAATACGTGGCTTATACTCCATGCTGGCGCCGGGAAGCCGGGTCTTATGGTAAGGATGTCCGCGGATTGAACCGCTTGCATCAATTTGACAAGGTGGAACTGGTAAAAATTGTGCATCCCGATCATTCGTACGACGAACTGGAGGCATTACGTGAAGATGCAGAAGACTTGTTAAAAGCCCTGGAACTGCCATATCATGTATTGTTAATGTGTACGGCTGATATGGGTTTCACCCAGGCCAAGAAGTATGATTTAGAAGTTTGGAGTCCGGGGCAGCAGCGATGGCTTGAGGTTAGCAGCTGTTCTAATTTCGAATCGTTCCAGGCACGGCGGATGATGCTTCGTTACCGTGATAAAGATGGGAAAATTCAGATGGCTCACACATTGAATGGTTCCGGTTTAGCACTGCCCCGCGTGGTTTCTGCAATTATCGAAACGTATCAGCAGGAAGATGGAAGGGTGAAAGTCCCGGTTGTTTTGCAGCATTATATGAATTCGGAATATTTATAAGGTTACGGACCATCCGAAAGTAAGCGAAAAGTCAGGAGTAGAGTTGGTAAGTCCGAATGTGGAACCCAGGCTCAATCCGATACCTTGTGCAGCTTGAAGATTTATGCCAAGACCTATATAAGCCGGCGGATCTACATTGTCAATAATTTTCGTTGACCCTGAAAATGAAGCCATAATTCCCAGTTTTGTTGCAGGGATTAAATAACCGGTTGCGATACCGTAAGAAACAGGATCAATCAATTTAAGATCGGGAGGATCTCCGAGAATCCAGTACGTGGCATCCGCAAAAATGAAAAATCGCCCGGCACGATGATTCACCGAAAGTCCGGCCCCGTAATCCCATTCACCGGTTCCGAAACCACTGTCGAATGAAGCTACAGGAAACTTCATATCGGCCAGAAGATGAATTGACGTATTTCCTTTTTTTCCGGCCAATAACAAATCGAAGTGTAGGTTTGGATCTCCCACCCCAGATTTTTGAATGCCGGAAGTATCCACAATTGTGACTCTGTTTTTGCCTTTTCTGTTAACGACCATGCCACTTTGTTTTCCACCCGTAGGTATTACAATAGGACCCAAATAAGAAATAAAAGAAGTGTTTTGATGAATAACGGGAAGGGTGACCGTCATCTGAAAGTATTTTCCCGATAGGGTAAGTCCGTTAAATAAATAATAGCTGTTGGTACGATCCGTGAAGATATAATTGCCGGTTGAATATTGTGCAGAGCCGTGATAAGTAATACTCTGTGCATTAGCTAAAGAAAAAACGGCAGGAATAACAGAAAATATTCCCGCCGTAATGAAGACTAGCAAAAATTTTATTTTCAGGGTATTCATCCCTGTATGTTTTAGAGTTATTTGTGTATTTGCAGTTTTTTATGAAGACGTTCCATTATCTGGAGGGTCTCTTCCATCTGTTGTGTCATGGTATTCATATGTTCCCGGATTTTGTCCATATCCTGTTCCATATCACGCTCACGTAACATTTGGTGGTCAAGAGTCATAGCCTGATATCGTTCCATGGTCGTCTTCATATGTTCCGCCATAGTACCCAGAGATTCACTCATTCGTTGCATTACACGAAATTGCTCAGCCATTTGGTTTTGGTTTTGTTGCTGATGCTTTTGCATATTCTGGGCCATATTTTGCGATAACTGGTGAGATCGGTTCATGACCTGGTTCATTCGCTGCGTCATCTCTTGCATTTGTTGGTTCATTCGTTGCTGCAACATAGCCTGCTGCCCCATTTGCTGGGCATTTATGTGGGGTGCAGAGAGCAATAGAAGCAGTAAACCAACTATCGATGACAGGAATCTGCTTTTAGCTTGCATAATCGATTCTCCTTTATTTAAGGTAGCTGTCTAGTAAAAATTTACATAACCTTAAAAGGAACCGGTGTTATTATTCTTTAATAGAAATGGAAATAATGAATTGACAGTAGAAGTATTATTTTATCAGGAAGCTACAGCAAAGATATCATTATCACTAAAGTTCAGCAACAATTCGAGAATAGGTTGAAGCTCGTTCTGCAGCATGATTTCAGCACGTAATTTTTTCCCGTTGTGAATATTTTTCAGGTAAGCGCCGTAATGTTTTTTCATCATTATGATACCGCGTCGTTCACCGTGATGTGTAACCGATTTTTGTAATTGCTCCGCACATAATTCTATTCGTTCCTGAATCGTTGGTTCGGGTAGAAGTTCACCCGTATTAAGGTAATGACGGGTTTGTTCGAAAATCCAGGGATTACCAATCGCTGCGCGTCCCATCATCACACCGTCAACGCCGGATTCGTCGAATATTTTCTTTGCAATTTGAGGGCTTGTAATATCTCCATTGGCAATGATTGGAATTTCCAGTCCGGGAGTATCTTTCAGGTACTTAAAATATTCCCAGCGTGCATTCCCTTTGTATTTTTGATTCCGGGTCCTGGCATGAATCGCCAGCGCTTTAATTCCGACACTCTGAAGCATAAGGGCCACTTCCCGTATTCTGATGGTGTCATCGTCCCATCCCAGTCTCGTTTTGGCAGTGACAGGTATATTTTCAACGGCATCAACCACACTGCCCGCCATACGTTCCATCAGAGCAAGATCTCTGAGACAAGCGGAGCCGGCATTCTTATTGACGACTTTGAAAACAGGACAGCCGAAGTTGATATCGATTAAATCGGGCTTGTTTTCTTCCGCTATTTTAGCGGCATCATGCATGGCTTCTTCTCTTCCTCCGAAAATTTGAATTCCAAACGGACGTTCTTCTTCCAGAAATTCCATTTTATGCAGAGATTTATCGGCCTCACGTATAATCGCTTCCGAGCTGATAAATTCGGTGTAAACAATACTGGCACCTTTTTTTCGACAAATCAGGCGAAATGGAGAATCCGTGACGTCTTCCATAGGTGCCAGAAATAATGGCCGGCTTCCGAGATCGATGGTACCGATATTCATAAAACGGGATTATTTTTTATTGTTGAAGAAACCAAATGATGTGATTTTTGTATTGTTCGATTCAAAAATAAGACTTGAAAATACGACTTTTAATTAAGAATTAATACCACAGGCAATTTAGAAACGTTAAAAAAAAGCGGTTACAGCCGTTTTCTTATTTCGTCTCGATGAAATTAGACCGATTTAAATATGTATTTCAAATTGGAAAACGTATATTTAATGATAATTTAAAACCTTTTGCCATTTAATGAATCAGGAGGAAAATATATGTCATTAGCGATTGAGAGCATCGAAGAAATGTTAGGTGCTGACGCTGAAAAGTTGTTAGGTCATACGTGTAAAACGATTTCTAAAGATAGATTACACATTCCGGGACCAAATTATGTTGAGGATATATGGTATCATTCAAATCGTAATAACCTGGTACTTGGTAATCTTCAAAAAATGTTTGATCATGGCCGTTTAGGCGGTACAGGTTATTTATCTATTTTGCCAGTAGACCAGGGTGTTGAACATACCGGCGGCGCGTCTTTTGCAAAAAACCCGGATTATTTCGATCCCGAAAATATTGTGAAATTGGCTATTGACGGCGGTTGTAATGCTGTGGCTTCAACCTTCGGTGTGTTGGCATCTGTTTCACGCAAATATGCTCACCGTATACCTTTCATTGTAAAAATTAACCACAATGAGCTGTTGACTTACCCGAACACTTTCGACCAGATAATGTTTGGTACCATTGAAGATGCTTATAATATGGGAGCAGCAGCTGTAGGTGCCACCATTTATTTTGGTTCTGAAGAATCTGATCGCCAGATTGTAGAAGTTGCCGAAGCTTTTTCTTATGCCCATGAATTGGGTATGGCAACCATTCTTTGGTGCTATACCAGAAATAATGCATTCAAAAAAGATGGTGTCGATTATCACGTTTCAGCCGATCTGACCGGTCAGGCTAATCATCTTGGTGTTACCATTCAGGCTGATATTGTTAAACAAAAATTACCGACTACCAATGGTGGTTTTAAAGCTCTGAATACCGGGAATTCAAGTTATGGAAAACTCGATGAACGCATTTACACTGAATTAACCTCTGATAACCCAATTGATTTAACACGTTACCAGGTTGCAAACAGCTATATGGGACGTGCCGGACTGATTAACTCAGGTGGTGCATCAGGCAAAAACGACTTTGCCGATGCTGTAAAAACAGCCGTCATTAATAAACGTGCCGGTGGTATGGGATTAATCAGTGGCCGTAAAGCTTTCCAGCGTCCAATGGATGAAGGGGTTAAGCTGCTTAACCTGATTCAGGACGTTTATCTTGATGATAAGGTAACTATTGCCTGATCCCAATTTTATAAAATTTTTTGAAAGGCCTCTCAGCGAAATCTGAGGGGCTTTTCATTTATTAGCAGGAAGATTTTACCGTGACTACTATCTGACTATATTAGATATCGGATACTTTTTCCACATAACTATTTAACATTCATGTCGTATACTAATTTTTATATTCATCTATTTCAGTACAAGACAGATAGTTAGAGAATTAGATAGGCACTACTTTGAAAGACTAAAAATAGTATCTTGAACAGCTTTAAGCCTTGAAATATTGTTCTGATCTAATCTGTTCAGAATAAAATGATTGCGGATTATTAGTACCGGAACCATTGAAATGGTCTTTTCGGATATCATGCAATTCAAATTTTCGAACCATTTTGAGGAAATGTTAATAATTTTCTGAAAGTGTCTTCTTTATCGGGCTGGAAAAGTCGATTGATTTTCAATCGCCTGTTTATGCATTATTATACTGTATGAGTAAAGACGAAAAAAAAATAACTGTCGGTCATCAAGATAGAAAAGACGATCCGAAAAATTATTTTTCTATTAAATACTTGATTACCTCTTTATCCCTGAGTGTATTGGGGATGGCTGTGGTTATTTATTATACTTATACGCCTGGTATTTTTGAACATTTGGCTTTCAAGCGTCTGCCCGGCTTATTGATTGCATTGGTCGTTTCTTTCCTGAGAGTTTGGTTCTCTGCAGCAAAAATTCGTTACCTGGCTGAAAAGAAAATTAGCTGGCTTGCCTCGTTTCGAATAGTCCTCGTCTGGGATTTCACTTCAGCAATAACTCCATCTTCGATAGGTGGCGCTCCAATGGCCACCTACGCAATGTCTAAAGAAGAGCTTAACCTGGGACAATCGACGGCCATCGTATTATATGCCATGGTTCTGGATATGTTCTGGTTCACTTTGATTATCCCGCTGCTTTTTATTGCCGGGTTCTATTTTAATGTGATACCTGAGAATATCGGATGGGTAGGACAGGGGGTGATGTTTATCATCTATTTTGCCCTTCTTGCCTACGCCTCATTTTTGGCTTATGCCGTATTGGGGAATCCGGCTCTGTTAAAAAAAACGATCCGGGTTATATTCAGGCTGCCATTTTTAAGAAGATTCCAGGATCGCGTACAAAAAGAAGCAGATTCACTGGAAAAAACATCTCTTGAATTAAAGAATAAGCCGGTTTCATTTTTAATTAAAGCATTTTTCCTGTCATCTATGTCGTGGCTGGCCCGCATATGGCTGCCGACCATCGTTGTGTTGAGTTTTGTTCCGGCTGATGTTGCTTTATCATTCATGAGAAGCGCCGCCATGAATCTGGCTGGTTTATTTATGCCAACGCCCGGAGGAAGTGGGGGAATGGAAGGATTATTCGCTATCTTCCAGGGGCCGCTGATGTATAATAAGGGATTCATCGGAATTTCAGTTTTCATGTGGCGTTTAATCAGTTATTACATTAGCATTGGGTTAGGGATGATGGCGACAACCTGGTATTTGAATCGATCGGTAGTCGACACGATGTCTGATAGAAATAATCCCAATGATAACAACGGCAATAATGTGGAAATGGTAAACGACGAGAAAGCAAAAATTTCTCTCTGATGGCTAAAACGAAGACGCATTTTTTATGTACCGAATGTGGGTTTAAATCGAGTCGATGGCTCGGGAATTGTCCCTCATGCCACCAGTGGAATACGTTTGAAGAGGTGACCGAACAAAAAAACGGGGAAAGCGGAAATCATAAAGCTCGTTTACCGGGCATAGAAACACCCCATCCTATGAAACTGAGTGAGATTCAATTTGAAGAATCTATTCGGATGTCAACAGGGATAGCAGAGTTGGACCGGGTGCTTGGAAATGGTTTTATGCCCGGATCGTTTGTCCTGCTTGGAGGGGATCCCGGCATTGGCAAAAGTACGCTGACTCTTCAGGTAGCTAAAGCCAATCCGGAACTAAAAATTTTATATTGTTCGGGCGAAGAATCAACGGTTCAGATAAAACAGCGTGCACATCGCCTCGGTGTTGATCAGCCACATTTGCATGTTTATACGGAAACAGATCTCAACAAAGTCATCGAGCAGGCACGGAAATTGAGGCCCGACTTACTGGTTATCGATTCCATTCAGACCATTTATCGCCCTGAAATTCAAAGCATGCCCGGTAATGTGACACAAATCAAGGAATGTGCATCCATGCTCATTCAACTTGCCAAGCAAGATCATATTACAACACTTGCAATCGGCCATGTCACAAAAGATGGCGATTTGGCCGGTCCGCGCGTTCTTGAACATATGGTTGACGCCGTATTGCAGTTTGAAGGGGATAAAAACTACAGTTTCCGGATTCTCAGAAGCCTGAAAAACCGGTTTGGTTCCATTAACGAAATTGGTGTTTTCGAAATGACCGGTGATGGCCTGAAGGAAGTGACCAATCCTTCTCAATTGTTTTTATCTGATTATGACGGATCCGTAAGCGGCAATGTTGTGGTTTGTTCCATGGAAGGTTCCCGTCCTTTGTTGCTGGAAGTTCAGTCCCTGGTTTCAACCAGCAGTTATGGGATGCCGCAGCGGACCTCCAGTGCTTTTGATCAGCGGCGGCTATCATTACTTTTGGCGGTATTGGAGAAACGCTGTGGATATCAGCTGGCTAACCAAGATGTTTTTTTGAATGTTGCCGGCGGACTTAAGCTTACTGAAACGGCTTGCGATATCGGCATTGTGGCGGCTATTGTTTCGGGTTTGCTGGACAAACCGATTAGAGATCGAATAGCTTTTGTGGGTGAAGTAGGACTGGGAGCGGAAGTCCGTGCCGTAAATCAGATAGAGCAACGGGTAAATGAGGTAAAAAAAATGGGCTTTGAGTCTGTTATCATACCGAAAGCAAATAACTATCACTCTAAAGCCCAGAAACTCGAAATCATTGAAGTATCCAATATCAACGATGTCTTACGAAAACTCTTCTAATCCACCTCCCCGCGAAAATATTTTGTGGGATACTCCATTATTGTTAGATGTCATCATTTCTGAAAAAAGCCTAGTATTCGTCCCTTTGACGGCGTCTTTCATCACGAACACTCTTTTTCATTGCTTCGCGACGTTCTTCAGAAGGTTTCGTATATTGCTGTCTTTCTTTATACTCAACCATGATGCGTGAACGCGTAATCATTTTCTTGAAACGATTGATGGCACGGTCGATACTTTCGTTATCTTTAACTTTTACTCCTAACATATTAAACTATTAATTTTCGTATTAGTGGATTAATGTCAAGCTCCTAAAAATGATAGGAATTAGCAATATAACATTTTTTATTTCAAATCGCTGTTTATTCTCAAATATAAATTTTCAGATAAACGACGGTGATCGCATTGGACTCGTTGGGCCCAATGGAGTTGGGAAGACCACACTTCTAAAAATATTAATCGGTAAATACAAGGCTGAAGATGGAAATGTAGAAGTTCCGCGTGGCACAACTGTCGGATATCTGGAGCAGGAAGTGCATGAACAGCGATCCGATTTAAGTATCCGGGATCTGGCAATGAGGGCTTTTGATGAAGCTATAACCCTTGAATCGAGGATAGTAGAATTAAGCTCGTCATTGGAGAAAATTACAGATTTTTATTCTGACGAATATCATAATATTCTGGATGAACTGGAGCATTCCCGCGTCCGGTACGAATTGTTGGAAGGAGATCGGAAAGAAGCGAAAACGGAAGAAGTTTTGGAAGGCCTTGGATTTAAAACGGAACAGCTGGACTTGCCGTTGTCACAGTTCAGTGGCGGATGGCGCATGCGTGTGGCTTTGGCTAAAATGCTGCTAGAGCGTCCGGATGTGTTATTACTTGACGAGCCAACAAACCATTTGGATATCGATTCTATAGAATGGCTGGAACAATATCTGAACAGTTATAAAGGGGCGGTTGTTATTGTTAGCCACGACCAGTATTTCCTGAACCGGCTGGTGAACAGAATATTCGAGATTCGGAATAAGAAAATCTATCAATACACCGGAAACTACGATAAATATCTGACCCAGAGAGACGAGCAGATTGAACAGCAGGCGAGAGAATATGAAGCTCAGCAACGTGAGATAAACGAGGCTGAAAAATTCATTTCACGTTTCCGGTATAAAGCCACAAAGGCAAGACAAGTTCAAAGTCGCGTTAAGCAAATGGAGAAGATGGAACTTATTGAGGCCCCGGAACCACTCCAGGAACAAATTCATTTTCATTTTCCGGAACCTCCCCGGAGTGGGAAAACCGTGCTTGAGATTCGCAAATTGCTTAAAACGTACAAGACAGAAGATGGAAAAGGGGAAGTCAGAGTTTTTACGGAAGGACAAAATCTGGAAGTGGATCGGGGAGATAAAGTTGCCATTGTCGGGGTGAACGGAGCCGGTAAATCGACTTTAGCGCGCATTATTGACGGAATTGAACCATTCGATGGGGAACGGATTGTCGGACATAATGTTATTATGGCCTTTTTTGCCCAAAATCTAGCGGATGTAATGGATTCCAGCCGTACCGTCCTGGAAGAAATGGAGCAATCAGCGAAATCAGCCGATGCACGTACTCAAGTCCGGAATATACTGGGTTCCTTTTTATTCACCGGTGATGATGTTTTCAAATCCATCAAAGTGTTGAGCGGGGGTGAGCGAAGCCGCCTGGCGTTGGCAAAAACATTGCTTGAACCGGCTAATCTGATCATTCTTGATGAGCCCACGAATCACCTGGATATCACCTCGAAAAATATCCTGCTTAAAGCTTTAAATGAGTTCAAAGGGACCGTCATTTCTATTAGTCACGATCGCCATTTCCTGTCCGGTTTCGCGAACAAAGTATGGCGTGTTCAGGATGGAAGGGTTACGGTTTATCCCGGGGATTATGAATATTATCAGTGGAAACATAAGCAGGAATCGGAAGAAGCACTCATTGGAGAAAGGGAAAAAATTGTTGAACCGAACGGTAAAGAATTGGAAAATAATACGGTTTCCGGTCCAAAAACCAAAGAACAGAAAAGAATAGAGGCCGAACTTCGGAATCAGCTACATAAACAGACCCGCGATTTAAAGAAAAAGATCAATCAGCTTGAAAGTTCGATTGAGAAGCTGGAAAAAGAGAAGATGGAACTTGAAGAAAAATTAGCCGATCCTGAATTTTATCAAAATGGTGATGCCGCTAAAGCAACAAACCGGTATCAGGCTGTGCAGTCGGATTTGGAAAAAGCGATGGGAAAGTGGTCGGAACAGACGGAAAAACTGGAGCAGATTGAAGAAGAAGTGAAACTCAAACTGGAAAGCATGTAACATTTTTGGTGTCTGTTGATTAGGACACAATAAAAGGGCCAATAAAGGGTAATTCATGAATAGCCCTTTATAACAAACAATCTTCATTCATCCCAGGAAGCGTTGACCAGATACTCTTTAGGTATGTTTTTTTTCAGGATACCCAGGCCGAAAAGGGCATAGTCATATTTAGCAGGATCTTCTGGCGACAGCATCCTCAGTTTGTCGGTGAGCTCGAGCACCGATTTCCAGTCATTTTGCCGCCGGGACAGAAGTCCGAGTTTTCTTGCATAACGTGCGACGTGCACATCTAAAGGAATTTTGAGGCCGGAAGGATCCATGAAGTTCATTATGCCGGGATCGACAATACTATTTTTTCGGATGTTCCAGCGCAGATAAAGGTATAATCGCTTGCAAGAGCTGTTCTTATCGGCATTGGCGATATGTTTTCTTGTTCGTTGCAGCGTTTCCGGATAGAAAGAAAAAAAGCGTTCGTGGAAAACGGATATCAACTCACGATTTGTGTTTTGAGCTTCTTTGTAACAATCATGCCAGAATGCTTCAAATCCATGATACTTATGCAATATTCCAGATATGTTACGGACCAGCCAGTAAATATCTTCATCCTTGAAGGTCCGGTGTTTAAATCCTTCGATATGGCGAAAATCGGAATCGGTAAAATTTCCTATGAATTCAGCAGGATGATAATCCATCCTTTTAAGCAGATCTTCCACTTTTGCCAGCACGATGTCCCTGCGTCCCCAGGCCATAATAGCCGCGAAGAATCCAGACAGTTCCTGGTCTTTCTTATCAGAAAAGGCATGCATAAATGACACCGGATCTGTTTCGATGTACTCCGGTTGCTCAACCTCAACAATCAATTGATCCAGGTACGGTTTTAATTCCTGAATCTTCTTCCTGGATATCGTTTTTAGTTTCGGTGATTTTCTCATAATCTCCTTAATCAGCTTTCTTATTGAGAGAATTGATCAGCGACCGGTTTGCTTTGGGAAAAGGGAATTGATCTAATTGTTTTATGGACACCCAGCGAATTTCCTGGCTGCTGTGAGGCTGAGGTTCACCCGAAATTAATGTACAAAAATAGGCGTGCAGAGTGATTTTGAAATGGGAATAGGCATGATCCAGTTTCATGAATAAAGAATCGACACTGACATCTATTCCCAGCTCTTCGGTAATTTCCCGCTTTACCGTAGCTTCAATAGTTTCGTCCGGTTCTTTTTTGCCGCCGGGAAACTCCCATAATCCGCCAAGCATGGCATCTTCTGGACGTAAGGCTATGAGAACTTCATTCCGTTGATTTTTGATGATACCAACACCAATATGATGATGCGGCCGTTTCCTGGCCGGCGATTTGTACGGAATTTTGTCATACGCTGCTTTTTGATATGCCACACAATCCTGGCTAACCGGACAGCTGTCACATTTTGGATTTGCCGGCGTGCAGACAATAGCGCCCAATTCCATTAACGCCTGGTTGAAATCACCAGGAAACTGTTCATCAATGAGTTCATTTGAAGATTCCTGAATCTGATTTTTCACACTGGTAAGGCGTACATCATCTTCAATACCGAAATATCGTGTCAATACACGGATCACATTGCCATCAACCACCGCATATTTCTTGTTGAATGCTATACTGAGGATAGCTGAAGCCGTATAAGGGCCGATTCCTTTCAGCTGAGTAATTTTATCCCATGTTTCGGGAATCGTACCGTTAAATTTTTCAATTATTTCTTTTGCTGCCATATGAAGGTTTCGTGCACGGCTGTAGTAACCGAGTCCTTCCCAGGCCATGAGGACATCATGAATTTTGGCTTCGGCAAGCTTTTGAACCGTTGGAAAGCGTTCGATGAACCGATAATAATAAGGAGTAGCCTGATCTACCCGGGTTTGCTGGAGCATGATTTCAGAGATCCAGATTTTGTATGGATCCCCACAGTCCCTCCAGGGCAAATCTCTTTTATTCTTGCGATACCAGTCCAGTAAGTCGGAACTGAAAGTGTTGTATTTAGTCAACTAAAGCTGTTTTTATTAATCTAATTAAAGAAAAAAAGCTACTGTTTAACATCGAGGACAGTGAGATCGACCGGCATAGACGATGCTGCTCCATATTGATCCGTGGCAATAATCTGGAATGAATTTTTACCGATTTGCCGTGGCAGAGGCGTCCAGGTAAATTCGCCCGTTTTTTCATCGACCGTGGCACCATCCGGTAAATTTACACCAAGGTAACGAATTAAATTTTTACTCATTCCATCTGGATCGATGGCATGGAATCGCAATGTAAATTGCTGGCTTACCGGGATACTCATCGGCTGAACCGGCGAGAAACGTGGAGGCTCGTTAAAGGTCCTTACATTGACGGTAAACGAGGTGCTGTCGACTTGTCCGTCGTCGGATGTAGCAAAAATGGTAAAATTATGCAAACCCACATCACTGGCCGATGGCTGCCAATAGAATCCACTGCCTTTTATTTCTGCAGTTTTTATATGTGACTGGTAATGAAATTTCAAATGCTCAGCCGGGTAATTTCCCTGGGTATTCAATGCTAAAAGCAATGGATGAGGATAGGGAATGATTTGATTGGGTATGGCATCGAGTTTCAGCTGGCTTACCGCCGGTTCCGTACTTGTCTCTGAATTATCCTGATTCGTTTTTTCGTTACCGGATGCGACAAATATTTTATTTATCTGATTAAATTGAGAAACCCACAAATTATTTTGATTTACGGTAAAGAGGTTGCCTGAATCGGGATCTTTCCGAAATTCAAAAGGCTGTTGTCCCTGTTTGGCTGTCCATACCTGGCCGTCTTTGTCTCTCATCACATAATAATCATTCCACTTAGCAATCTGATTAATTGGGGCATCGACGGAAAAATACAAATGAGCGTTGCCGTTTTTATCAATTCCAAAAACCTTGCCGTTTTCAGAACTTCCGAGCAATTCATTCTTTAAAAGGAAAATGTGTGTAATATCTTCGTTTAACTTTACACTTCTCTGGAAAGTCAAGGTATCTTTGTTCGCCGAATATTCATAAACCACGTGATTATCACCGAGAGCGAAGAGTTGGTCTGCGTTTCCTTCAAGATCAGTGATTGCTGGTTGTCCCTGCGGTTTGATAAACGAAATAGCACTGTCGACCGCATCGGGAGTAACCAGTGATATTTTACCAATTCCGAGTTTGCCCATAGCCAGATAAAGCGAGTTATTCATCCGGTGAGCATCCAGTGCCGGGGCGGGTAAATTTGTTGAAGAGTAAACTCCGAGCAGGGAAGTCGGTTCTATAACAGTCAGGCGGTTCCCATTTCCGAACAGATAAGCAAAACGGATATCGGCCGTCATTTTATCCCCGCGTTTCTGCATTCCGGGTGACGAATACAACCAGTCGAGAGAATCGGGATGAGCCCGGAAAACAACGAGTCCGTCGGTCGATGATAGAACATAGAAATGCGTCGGACTGCTAACCATTGTTGTAATGTTTGGAATTCGCAGGATATAACCGGAATCCTTCATTAAGTGTGTTTGAGCAGAAGATTCTGTTGGAAACAGGGGAGACAGAATGACGACTGATAAAATAGATAAAAATAGATGTTTAAATCGAAAATTTGGTGTCATAACCAATGATGTTTTTTGTACCACATAATCGTTTCAAAGAGGCCATCGGTGAGCCCGACTTCCTGATGATAATGTAATTCTTTTTTTGCTTTATCCACGGAACAAGTCCACTCGAGAATCATTTCATTTGCTTTCTCTGTATTAAATACCGGATAATGTCCGAATAGTGATGTTAATTTTTCAAAGGTTGATGCGAAGTTTTTTACTAAACCGGGCTTTATGTGGATAGGAAGCATTTTCCTGTCCAGTGTTTTAGCAGTAACGTATTTAATTTGTTTCCAATTGTATAATTCTTCACTTGAAATAAAATAGGTTTCAATTCCCTGGTGTTCATGATTGGCAGCCAGCCATACTCCGTTAATTACATCTTGAACATGTACTAAAGATAAAAGGGGAGATTCACCATTGCCAATCATCGGGAAAAGTCCATGACTGGCAATTTTAAAAAATAAATAGATCTGTTCTTCTCTGGGGCCGTACACTGCAGGTGGTCGAATAATGGTGATAGAGGTATTCGTCGATGCAATTTCCTGTAATTTGAGTTCCATCTTTTTCTTGGAGATGCCGTACATCGAGATGGGATTCATAGGCGAGTTTTCATCTACCGGGGCCGTTGTCGAGGGTCCTGCCGCAGCAAGAGATGAAAAAACGATAATTTTTGGTATACCCATCTTTTGAGCAAGACGGACAATATTCTCCGTAGCTTCTACATTAATTCGATCAAAAGTTTGCTGATTTCGTGCCATGACCAGACCGGCAAGATGAAATAAAACATCGACATCCTTAAGTCCTTCTTTTATGGCTTCCAAATCATGCAAATCCCCCTGGATCCGAACATATGGTTTCCCCTCGAGCCATTTTTCTTCGTTTCGGACCAGGCATTTGGTCTGAATTCCTTCTTTGATTAAAAAATCGACCAGATGACTACCTATAAAACCAGTTCCACCGGTAACAAAGGCTTTCATGAATTAGTTTTTAAGTTTGGTTTACCAGATGTTAACATTTTGTTGCCGAACCTTTTCTATTTGTGAAAGATTCATTGTGAAGTGTAAAAATATAACAGTTTTTCTTCCCTAAAAAAGGAACGATTGGTATATAAGAAATCAATAAGCTAATATATTGTGAGTTTTATATTTTTACGTGGTGTTCGCAAGCGGAGCTTATAACCTATTCTCATATTTTCCATCAAAATTATTTTAAAAGGTAAGGTTGTTTGATGCGATTTCTGTTCTCATTTAAAATTTTTCATAATTAATGAAGATATTCACAGTTGTAGTTGAAGTTATTATTAATAACTGATTATCATCTTTTCATGTATAAAAAGGTGTACACAAATATTAAGTAATGAAAGAATTAAGGGTCGCTATATTTACTGGTAATTATAATCACATTGCTGACGGAGTGGCTATAACTCTGAACAGAATCGTTGATTATCTAAATAACCAGCATATTCCAGTTCTTATTTTCGGGCCGACCAATGACAAACCGGCTATTGAACATAATGGTGATTTTATTGTAGTGCCATCTATTCCGTTTCCGGGCAGAGGAGAATATCGTCTTTCTATTAGTTTTCCGGATGATGCACAGAAAAAA
This sequence comes from uncultured bacterium, assembly GCA_963783355.1. Classification (GTDB taxonomy): domain Bacteria; phylum Bacteroidota; class Rhodothermia; order Balneolales; family DATFMH01; genus CAWANF01. Next base: position 276,764 of record CAWANF010000006.1, on the reverse strand, counting down.
CTTGAAAAATTTAAACCTACTATTGTCGATATCATTACACCCGATTTATTGGGATATAGAGCCTTAAGGTATGCCCAGGCGCATGATATTCAGGCAGTTGCCTCTTATCATACACATTTTACAAGTTACCTTAAGTATTATAATCTCGATTTATTAGAACCCATGATATGGAAGTATGTAGCCTGGTTTTACGAGCAATGCGGTCATATTTATGTACCAACGCAATCGATGGCTAAAGATCTCGAAGAGCATGATATAAAAAATGGCGTGAAAATTTGGGGGCGTGGGGTCGATAACAATAAATTCACACCAGCAAAAAGGGATATGGAATGGCGTCGGTCGCTTGGTGTTAAAGATGACGAAATTCTGGTATGTTTTGTTTCCCGGCTGGTTTGGGAAAAAGACCTTTATACCGTTGCCGAAACAGTAAAGAAAATCGAGAAATCGAATAAAAGGATTAAATTTCTCATTGTTGGTGATGGTCCGGCACGTAAAGAGTTTGAAAAGATGATTCCACATGCTATTTTCACTGGCTTTCTGACAGGGAATGAACTGGCCAAATCATATGCAAGCAGTGATATTTTCTTCTTTCCATCCGAAACGGAAACATTCGGAGTTGTGACGCTCGAAGCCATGGCCAGTGGTATTCCTTGTGTAGTTGCCGATGCAACAGGAAGTAAATCACTAATAGTGAATGATCAGAATGGTTTTTTGGTTGAACCGAAAAAGCACAATAAGTTTGCCGAGGCTATTTTGAAACTGGCAAATAATTCTGATGAAAGGAGTAAGATGTCCATCAAGTGCAGAGAAAGAGCCTTGATCTATGATTGGTCTCTTTTATTGCCAAAACTTGTTAATTTATATAAGGAAGCACTAGATCAACCACGGCCTGAAATTAAATATTGGTCACGATAAATTGTACAATGTAAAATTAAGCCTGCCGCATAATAAAGTTGTAAAATCAGTCAATATCAGCCATTAGCATGAGATCTGTATAAAATCATGGTTATTCTTTGAAATGGCTATGAACAAATTTAGTATATTAGGCAGTTATTTGAAGTTAAATTAGCAATATCACATTGAGATGTTGTGATATGACAGGCCAATTGAAATATTTTGACAGGAAATTAGTTTTTAAATTATTAAAAGAAAGATTTGGTGCTTATTTAATTTATAGAAGAGAGCGCCCCAAAAATATCTTATGAAGGATTTAAGAGTCGCCATATTTACCGGTAATTACAATCATATAGCCGATGGGGTTTCACTGACCCTGAATCGACTGGTTGCCTATTTAGAAAAGAGAAAGATCCCTGTTATAGTTTTTGGACCAACCACCGAAAATCCGGCTATTAATCATGTCGGGGAGTTTATTCATGTCCCTTCTCTTCCTATGCCGGGCCGGCCGGAATATCGCGTAACCGTAGGTTTCCCGGAAGAAGCGCAGCGCAGGCTCCGTGAATTTGATCCAACTCTTATACATATAGCCACCCCCGATTTATTGGGTTTCCGGGCAATGCGATTTGCTCAGGCAAATAATATTCAGATAGTTGCTTCCTATCATACCCATTTTACCAGCTATCTGAAATATTACAATATGGAAATGCTGGAGATATTAGGCTGGAAATACCTGGTTTGGTTTTACGAGCAATGCAAACATATTTATGTTCCCGCGCCTTCCATGGCCGACGAGTTATATGCAAAAGGAATAAAAAATGGATTGAGGATTTGGTCACGCGGTGTGGATTCCGATCTGTTTTCTCTAAAGAAAAGAGACATGGAATGGAGGCGATTTCTTGGAGTGGACGACAATGAAGTCTTGGTATCGTTTGTCTCGCGGCTGGTCTGGGAAAAAGATTTGCAAACAGTAGTAGATACTCTAAAAAAAGTTTTCGATAACGAATCGAATGTGAGTGCCTTAATTGTTGGAGATGGGCCAGCGAGAAAAGAACTAGAATATATGATGCCCAAAGCTCACTTTACCGGTTTTCTTACAGGTGAAGAACTGGCCCGGGCTTATGCCAGCAGTGATATTTTCTTTTTCCCATCCGATACTGAAACATTTGGTTCTGTTACCTTGGAAGCTTTGGCAAGTGGTGTTCCGGCGGTGGTGGCCGATGCTACAGGAAGCAAATCGTTGGTTGAATCGGGAGTAAATGGTTTGTTGATACCGCCCAAAAAACCAGGGGAGTTCGCAGAAGGAATCATGACCCTGGCTGAAAATCCGGTCTTACGGAAGAGCATGTCGGAAGCAGCTGTCCAAAAGGCAATGGCCTATACCTGGGATACCGTCATGGGAGGATTAGTAAAAAATTATGAGGAAGCATTGTCTCAACCACGCCCCGAATTAAAATTTTGAGGTTTTTTTGAAGATTTTGTACATATCTCATTTACATCCGCCTCAAAACGCCCTGTTAGAAAATATGGGTGGGATGCAACGGGTCAGTATGCAATTGGTTGAGAATCTGCAAAATCGAAATGATGTTGAACTCGAAACGATTACACTTGAAACTCCATGGCATATGGCAGGACCACGAACGGCCTGGTTTCTTGTAAATCAACTATTTAATTTGCCGGTTAAGATTCGACAGTTTCGACCTGATATCGTATTATTTTCTTCAATGGTGACGGCCAGCCTTGCTTATTTCATCCGAAATAAAGTCAAAGTGCCGATGGTTACGATAAACCATGGCCAGGACGTGACAATGCCGGTGCCGGCATATCAAAAATTTCTGCCTGGCGTTTTTGCGAGCCTTGATGGTGTTATTTCTGTTTCTCGCGCGACACGTGAAAAATGTATAGAAAGAGGGATGGATCCTCAAAAAGGTATTGCTTTATCAAATGGTTTCTCACTGGAAGGTAATGAGGTCTTAGCAGATAAAGCAGCTGCGCGCCGGGAATTGGAGCATTTTATAGGTCGTACCATTCAGGAAAAATATTTATTATTGACTGTCGGCCGCCAGGTGCGCCGAAAAGGTCATCAGTGGTTTATTGAAAAAGTATTGCCCGGAATACAATCAGATGTGTTTTATATCGTTATTGGCGATGGTCCGGAACATGAAAATATTATGAAGGCCGTTCAACAATCAAAAAAAGAAAAACAAATTTTGCTTGCGGGACGTAAGAGTGATGAAGTACTGAAAAAGGCCTATGCCGCCGCAGATCTTTTTATAATGCCAAATATCCCTGTATCGGGGGATATGGAAGGTTTTGGTGTGGTTTTGCTGGAAGCTAACATTCAGGGAACTCCGGCAATAGCATCTGATCTGGAAGGAATAAAAGATGTAATAATGCAGGGTGAAAATGGTTATCGCGTACCAAGCCTGGATGCAAAAGCTTTTATCCGGAAAATTGATGAAGTTTTAAATAATAACTTGAAAACATTATCCGAATGTTCGCGTTCCTATGTTTTGAAAACTTTTACATGGGATGCCGTGACGGATAAGTACCTGGATTTTCTTAAAATGATTATTGAACAGTATGATTATTCGCATAATTTGACATATAGCGGCAAATTTGATTGAATGGATATACTACCTATATTACTAACTGAATTTTAAATAGATAAGCTGAAGGTTATATAAGAATGCCTAACTCAAAAGTTGAAATTAAATCGAATGACCTCTTTGCAAAGGCTTATGAATTCACAAAAGCTGATGAAATCAAAGCTGCTGGATTATACCCCTATTTTAAGCCAATTACCGAAAGTGATGGAAATGTAGTTACTATTGAAGGCAAAGAAGTGATCATGGCCGGCTCTAATAATTATCTGGGCCTTACCAGCGATCCTCGCGTAATCGAAGCGGCAAAAAAAGCTATCGATGAATATGGTACGGGGTGCACCGGTTCACGTTATCTGAACGGGACACTCGACCTTCACCTTAAACTGGAACAGAAGTTGGCTGAATTTATGCGAAAAGACAATTGTGTTCTTTTCAGCACAGGCTATCAGACCAATGAAGGATCTATACAGACCATCGCCGGACGTAATGATGTAATTTTCTCCGATAAAGATAATCACGCCTGTATTGTTGTTGGAACATTGTGTTCTAATGCCAAGACTGTTCGGTATCAGCATAACGACATGGATCAGCTTCGCAAGCTCCTTGAAAGGGAAGATCCAAATATGGGGAAACTTATCGTAAGCGACGGTGTCTTTTCTATGTCCGGCAAACTGGCAAATGTACCGGAATTATTGAAATTAGCTAAAGAATTCGGGGCTCGTTTGTATCTTGATGATGCACATGCCATTGGGGTCATCGGAGAAGGAGGCCGGGGATCGGCATCTACTTACGGTTTGCTGGATGATGTTGATTTGGTAAGTGGAACATTTTCAAAATCATTTGCTTCTTTAGGCGGATTTCTGGTTGGTGATCGGGAAATTATTGAATATGTTCGCCATTTTTCACCCGCGCATATTTTCAGCGCATCAATGCCACCCGCAAATGTGGCAACAGTATTAAAATCACTCGAAATTCTTCAGGAGGAACCCTGGAGATTGAAGAGACTCGAGGAAATCTCGAATTATATTAGAAAAGGACTTAAAGATCTTGGTTTTAATGTCTGGAACAGCCAAACGCCAATCATTCCGGTAGTTATCGGTGAAGTAATGCAATGCTTTAGATTCTGGCGCGATTTATTTGAGGCTGGTGTATATGCAAATGCAGTTGTGCCACCTGCTGTACCTAAGGGGCAGTCGCTGCTACGTACCAGCTATATGGCAACCCACACGAATGATCAACTGGATGCCATATTAGAAGCATTCTATAAAGTTGGTATAAAAAATAATATTATTGACAGGAATGGACACTCATTAATATCGGAGAATAAATCTTGAAAACGAATCCTGAATTAAATGGTATCATTTATGTAACTAATAAAAAAGAAAAAAAAGCATTTATAGAATTTCCATACAAGCATTATAAAGATGATAAAAAATGGATTCCACCGTTGCTTATGGACCAAAAAATGCTTGTTAATACGGAAAAGAATCCGTTCTATAATGATGCCGAAATAGCTTTGTTTCTTGCAGAATCTAATGGAAAAATAGCTGGCCGTATAGCCGCTATTCATAATAAAAAGTATAATGAGTTCCAGGGAACCAATGTCGGTTTCTTTGGTTTTTTTGAATGTATTGACAATCAATCGGTAGCCAATCTCTTATTTAAAGTGGCTAACGACTGGCTGAAAGAAAAGGGGCTTGATGGAATGATCGGCCCAGCCAATCCGGGTATGATGGATGAAGTTGGTGTTCTTGTGGACGGTTTTGAATATGAGCCCAGCATTTTAATGCCTTACAATAAAACGTATTATGATAAGCTTATAAAAGGCGCTGGACTTACCAAGGCAATGGATCTGTTGGCTTTTCGTGTGACAAAGGAATCTTTGGCCCTTGATCGAATTTTACGAGCCGATGAAATCGTCAAAAAAAGAAATCCAGGCCTCAAGATGCGTTCTGTTAATCTTAAAGAATTCGACAAAGAAGTAAAAATCATCAGAGAAATTTATAACCAGGCCTGGGCCAAAAACTGGGGTTTCACTCCGATGTCCAAGGAAGAATTTGATCATCTGGCAAAAGATTTAAAAACTATAGTTGATGTGGATATTGCCCATGTGGCCGAAATTGACGGAGAGCCTATAGCTTTTTCCATCGCATTGCCGGATTTCAATCAGGCCTTAAAACATACAAATGGACGTCTCTTGCCAACCGGCCTTTTTAAGCTCTTGTATTACAGTAAAAAGATTAATGCCATACGTACAGCCCTGATGGGAGTCTTACCCGAATATCAGGGTAAAGGCATCGATGCCGTATTACATAAAGAAGCTATTGTTAAAGGAATGAAAAAAGGTTATAACTCTTCTGAACTAGGTTGGGTCCTGGAAAATAACGTCGATATGGTTCGTGTTGCCGAACGTATTGGCGCTAAAGTAGAGAAGGTTTACAGGATGTATCAGAATTAATAATAAAAAGCGCTTACATGGCGCTTTTTTTGTGTTTTGGAGCGTTAAAAATTGGTTAAACGGTTTGTATCTATAGGGTGAATTCCGTTATTATTAAGGGAGAATAATAACCTGTTTTTAATTCTAATTTTAAACGGATAGTCAATGAGTGTTAAAACATTAGATAAACCGGAATCGTTAGTCCCTGCTGATTCCAGTTTTAAAGTACGTTCAACATCGATAAAAAAATTTAAGAAAGACGAACTACTGGAAATTTATAGGACGATGTTAGTTTCTCGTCGTCTTGATGAAAAGATGTTGAACCTTATCAAGCAGGGTAAAGGTTTTTTCCATATTGGATGCTCCGGACATGAAGCCGTGCAACTTGCGGCTGCAAAGAATATGATACCCGGTAAAGACTGGGGTGCATTGTATTACCGCGATATGGCTTTCGCATTAAGTATGGGTATGACATCCCGGGAGTTGCTTTCAGCTCACTTAAGCCGGGTAACCGATACATCGTATGGCAAGCAAATGCCGTCCCACTTTAATAGTCCTGAACTGAATATTATCTCTGTATCAAGTGCCATTGGTGCCCAATTTTTACCAGGACTTGGATTAGCTCAGGGGGTGAAAAAGAAGGGCGGAGGCGAGGTTGTCTATATCTCTACCGGAGATGGCGGTACATCGGAAGGTGCTTTTTTTGAACTATTAAACTGGGCCAGCCGGGATAAAGTACCTGCTATCATTGTCGTTCAGGATAATGGATATGCCATAAGTGTTCCGGTTAAGCAGCAAACAAGTAATGCAAGTATCTCAAAAACAGCGGCGGGTTTCGAAGATTTAGATATTTATGAAGTTGATGGTACGGACTTCTTTAATTCGTACTCCGCATTTGAAAAAGCAGTAGAACGGGCAAGAAATGGTGAAGGTGCTTCCCTGATACACGCTCATACTGTACGCTTATTGCCACATTCATCTTCTGATGATCAGCGAAAATACCGTGATGCAGACGACCTGGAAAGAGAAAGAAATCATGATCCGATTCAATTGTTCGAACAACGATTGATAAATGCTGGTATAGCTGATGAAAGTGAATTGGCAGATTATCGTGATGATATTAAGAAACAAATAGATGATGATACCAAATGGTGTCTGCAACAAGATGAACCAAAACCTGAAGATGCTCTGCTCCATTTATATTCAGAAATAGATTTAGGTTTATCCTACGAATCAAATAAGCCTTCGGGAGATCCTGTTGTGATGGTTGATGCTATTAATCATGCCATCGCTGAAGAAATGGAAATCAATGAAAATGTTATTGTCTTTGGTGAAGATGTGGCGGGAGACAAAGGCGGCGTTTTTACAGCGACTAAAGGGTTAACCGATCGTTTTGGAGTAGAACGTTGTTACAACTCTCCATTAGCTGAATCGTCTATTTTGGGATCGGCTTTAGGCCTAGCCGTTCACGGTTATAAACCGGTAGTTGAGATACAATTTGGCGATTACATCTGGCCCGGAATGCAACAGTTGAAAAATCAAATTCCTACGTTTCGGTATCGTTCTCATAATCAATATAGCTGCCCGATGGTCATTCGTGTTCCAATCGGTGGTTATATTCATGGTGGTTTATGTCACAGCCAGAATATCGAAGCGATATTTGGGCATATTCCCGGTTTCAAAATTATTCTCCCGAGTAATGCTGCCGATGCCAAAGGATTACTGAAAACAGCAATCAGAGGTGACGATCCTGTTATGTTCCTGGAACATAAAGCCTTGTATAGGCAGGGATTTGCACGAAGTCCTGAACCGGATGCTAATTATTATGTAGAAATTGGCAAAGCTTCGGTTGTCCGTACCGGTACAGATTTGTCAATTATTACTTATGGTGCGATGGTTCAAAAAGCACTGAATGCAGCGAAGGAGTACGCGAAAAAAAGTATAAATATCGAAGTTATTGATATTCGTACCATCGTCCCGCTGGATTCCGAAACCATTATAAACTCAGTAAAGAAGACAGGAAAAGTGATAGTATTTCATGAAGATATCGAATTTCTCGGTTTGGGTTCTGAGATTGTAGCTCAGATCACAGCTGAGGCTTTTGAATATCTTGATGCACCAGTATTGCGGGTGGCCGGGAAATATACTCCCATTCCGTTTGCTGCACCGATGGAAAATTTCGTTTTACCTGATGATTCGGATCTTTCTGAGGCATTAGAAAAATTATTAGCCTATTAAGCGAGTGCATTAAAGTGCATGATTTGCAAAGAGCGGCCTCGAAGCCCGCAGCTATCTTTATCAGTTTATTTGTACTGATGTTTTTGACCTCCGCCGGGAAATTGAAACCCGGTGGAGGCAATTCTGTCGTATTCCTCAATACTTCCCATAATTTCGGACAGATTAAAGAAGGAACAAATCCAACCTATACCTTCAGTTTTACCAATCTTGGTGATACATCGATAACGATAACGGGGGTTCATTCTATTTGCGGCTGTACCATTCCTGAATATTCTAAAAAAATGGTGAAGCCGGGAGATTCCGGAAATATTATGGTCACTTACCATAGTGAAGGACGTCCCGGCCCATTCAAAAAAAGTATCATCGTTTCCACAGATGGAACACCACATACGATAGAACTTATAGTTAGCGGTATTGTGATGCCTAAGCCAATTAAAGGAACGGATGTGACACCGATTGGTGGGCTGACTTTTTCGGTCGGTACGGTTAATTTTGGGGATATTGTTCAAAATGAGTGGGCCAGAAAAACCATAATAATGATGAACAGCGCCCCTTATCCGATTAAAATTGATTCTGTTAAGCATCCGGAAAATGTGCAGATTTCTTATCCTGAATTTCCCGTTTTAACTGGCGAAAAAATGGAAATAGGTATTAATTTCAGGCCGGGAAAGAAGCAAACAGGTGAATATGATGATATTATAACGTTAAAAACGAATGATCGGTCTGTTCCGGATAAGATTATCTACCTGAGCGCTTTTATTCTTCCAAAAAGGGAAAATAATAAGAAAGGGCCTGTCGCGAAATTTGATACATACTATAAGAATCTTGGTAATGTGTTGCAGGGCAAGACAGAAGACATCACATTCCATTTCAGAAACACAGGAAATGATACATTGAAAGTATTACAGGTGATTCCATCCTGCGGTTGTACGGTCGTGCATCTGAGCAAATGGAGCCTGGTACCTGGTGATTCCGCGAGTTTGGAGATGTCAACGGATACATGGAGTAAATTTGGGCAGATCCAAAAAGACGTGGTGGTTAAAACGAATGATCCGCAACAGCCCGAACGTCAGCTGGTTGTCGATTTTAATGTCGTTTCACATCCGGATGTGTCAGATTTGGATAAAAATATCCTGAAAGAGGGTCAAAAAGCCATGATATTTACAGGGAAATGCCAATCGTGCCATGTTACCCCGGGGATTGGAAAAAGCGGAAAAGCTCTATATATGGTATCATGTGAAATGTGCCATGGAAAAGCTGGAAAACAAAGATTAAAGAAACTGCCGGGTATTCCATTTAATCAACAATTTTTATCTGCAATAAAGGGAAAAACTTTGTATCAATTCATTGCCAACGGAACACCCGACATCAGGAAAAGACAAATGATGCCTGGTTTCCTGAAAAAAAATGGTGGACCGTTATCCAATGAACAAGTGTTGTCGTTAGTGAAATATTTAAAATCATTAAAAAACCAAAAACATTAAAAATTTTGCATCATGAGTGAATATAGAATAGAGAAAGACTCAATGGGTGAAGTGAAAGTCCCTGTTGATGCTTATTACGGAGCACAGACCCAACGGGCTGTTGACAATTTTCCAATTAGTGGACTCAAATTCAGCCGTTCTTTTATACAGGCACTTGGTTATATCAAGAAAGCAGCAGCTACTGTAAATAAAGAATTGGGAACTGTTGAATCTTCTATTACAGAATATATTATCAAAGCGGTCGATGAGGTTATCGAAGGCAAATTTGACAAAGATTTTGCCATTGATATTTATCAAACAGGTTCGGGCACTTCTACAAACATGAACGCCAATGAAATCATTGCCCGGCGTGCCAATGAATTAGCACAAAAGGATGGAAAAGAGAATCTGAAGATTCATCCAAATGATCATGTCAATTTCGGACAAAGTTCGAATGATGTTATCCCGACAACCATTCGTGTAGCGGCTTATCTTCGGGCTAATAATGATTTGATTCCTGCCTTGAATCATTTGAAAGACGCTTTTCTGAAAAAAGGAAAAGAATATAAGCATGTTGTTAAAACGGGACGTACACATTTGATGGATGCCATGCCTGTTACTTTTGAGCAGGAATTCAGCGGTTATGCCCGCCAGATGGAATTGGGGGCTGACAGAATAGCTTCTGCACTTGAAAGAGTTGCTGAGCTTCCACAGGGCGGAACGGCCGTTGGTACGGGATTAAATACTCATCCTGAATTCGCTAAAAAGTTTGCCAAAGAGCTCAGCAAAATTACCGGGGGTTCGTTTAAAGAAGCTGAAAATCATTTTGAAGCCCAGGCGACTGTGGACGCGGTTGTTGAGCTTAGCGGGCAAATGAAGACAATCGCCGTTGGTGCCATGAAAATTTCCAATGATCTTCGCTGGATGAATTCAGGTCCGAATGCCGGTCTGGCTGAAATTCAACTCGCTGCGTTGCAGCCCGGTTCATCCATAATGCCCGGGAAAGTGAATCCTGTTATCGAAGAATCGATGACAATGGTCAGTGCCCAAGTGATAGGCAATGATGCCGCAATTACTATTGGCGGTCAGGCCGGAAACTTCGAGTTGAATGTGATGCTGCCGGTTGTTGCACATAACCTGCTTCAATCCATCATGATTTTGGCAAATGCTGCCCGTAATCTGGCTGACAAATCGGTATCCCGGTTAGTTGTGAACGAAGATAATGTGAAAGACAAACTGGAGAAAAATCCAATTTTGGTGACGGCGTTAAATCCCTTAATTGGTTATGATTTGGCTGCAAAAATTGCCAAGAAAGCTTTTTCTGAAAAAAGAGCATTGAAAGAAGTCGCCCGTGAAATGACGGATCTGTCGGAAGAAGAATTAAAGAACGCTTTGGATCCGATTAAGATGACTAAAGGCGGTTTTACCGAATAATATCTTCGATAATGATACTCTCTGAAAGTGTTAATTTTTGGAGAGTATCATTTTATAATCACATCAGGATTCTGTCTGCTAATATTGCAATCCACACTACCGGCAGATAAATAAGAGAAGCAAACATTAGCTTTTTGGCTGAATTATGTGAATGATCACGCATAAATTTCACCCCATATAACAAGAATCCGAGGGCTGCCAGGATGGCGCCAACGAGATAAATCCAGCCATTGATATGAAAGTAGTATAAACCGGCGCTAACGGGCAATAACAGGATTACGCAGGCCATTACAGTAATAGATGATATCGTACCTTTTTCATCGTTCCTGGGCAGCATATGGAATCCCGCGCGTTCGTAATCGTCATTGCATAACCAGGCGATTGCTATGACATGTGGTATCTGCCACAGAAAGACGATTCCAAATAATATCCAGACGGCAGGATTACCAATGTTTCCTGTAGCCGCGGCCCAGCCGCCAACAGGGGGCAAGGCTCCGGGAATCGCTCCAATAAAAACGTTTATAAAGGAAACCCGCTTCATTGGAGTATAAAAACCCAGGTATAAAATGGAAGTCAATGCGGAAACGATGCCGGCAACAATATTAACCGTAAGAATTAAATAGGTCAGGCCTACAATCATCAGCAAAGTAGAGAACAGGAACGCGTTCGTCTTACCGATACGTTTCATCGGCAAAGGCCTCTTTTTAGTACGAAGCATGAGCTTGTCTAAATCCCGTTCGATATACTGGTTATAGGCAGAAGTGCCACTGGCTATCAGGAATGTTCCTATAATAGCATTTATAAGTGTTGCATAGTCTATCCCGTTTGTTGAGCCAAGTAAAAAACCAATGCCCATACTTGCCAGAACCAGGAAAGTAATTCCGGGCTTAGTCAGTTCAAAATAATCGGCTATCAATCCTAAATCGAAGGATTTGGATAAAATGTTATCTGACGTAAATTTCATGAACCAATTGCCGTTCTCAATGGATTAAGTAAAAGTAAAAAGCGTTTGCAGCCATTCATTTTAAAAGCAAATCAAGTTAACAAATATTTGTATTTTAAGACACCAAAATAAGACAATGAAAATGTGTTTTTACAAGTTATAAAAGTGTTTTTCCGAAAAAAGTAAAAATTAATCGATTGGATTTAACCGAAGGAAATGAAACTCAATAAATTTCAGAAAACGGCAATTGCTACAATAATTATTACGGTCATTCTCATTATGGTAGGAGGGTTTGTAAGAGTCTCCGGTGCCGGATTAGGTTGCCCTGACTGGCCAAAGTGTTTTGGTTCATGGTTTCCACCGTTTTCCGCATCCCAGTTACCCCCGGGGTTCGATAAAACTCAGTTTAATCCTGTATTAATGTGGACAGAGTATATAAATCGACTGGCCGGGATTACTACCGGATTATTCATTACCATTACTTTTGTGTTTTCATTTTCATACCGAAAAACCAGGCCTTCTGTATTTTATAGTTCTCTATTAGCATTTCTGTTGGTCGGATTTGAAGGCTGGTTAGGTGGACAGGTTGTAGAATCATCTTTAAAAGGATGGATTATAACAGTTCACATGTATGCGGCTTTAGCTATCCTGATGTTATTGATTTATGCCACCTTTCAGGCATTCTCCGGGGAAATAACATTCGAATTGGATCAGGACTATCAGAAAAAGTTTATGATGGCTGGTTTATTCCTGTTGGCGGCCACATTGATTGAAATTGCTCTTGGCGCTCAGCTGCGCCAGTCTGTTGATGTTATAAAGGAAAGCAGCCAGTCTATACCAAGAAGTTTATGGCTCGATAAAACGGGGCCTATTAATATTATTCATGAAATATTTTCATGGTTTGTATTGGTGACATCGTTATTGTTGCTCTATTTCACCACGACCATGGAGGGCACTAATATATTCAGAAAATCAATTACCTCTATTTTAGGTTTAGTTGTTTTCCAGATAATACTAGGGGTCGGTTTAGAAGTGGCCAATCTTGCCCCGGTCTTACAAGTCATGCACCTCACTAATGTAAGTCTGCTGGTATGTGCCGAATTTCTGTTTTTACTATTCGTTCACAAGAGTAGGAGTATTAATAAAAAAGCCGGAACTGAATTAGATCCGGCTTAAGAGATACTGCTTTGCTAAAAGGGAAGCTTTATTGCTTCATTAAAAAGAAGGTTTTACAGGTATTCGGTTCATAACATCCAATAACGTGAGGGATATGAATATTGAGAAGAATACGAATGCCGCTACAAATACCATGATGTTGAATTTTTTCCGTTCCCAGTAGAAGTTCATGAAAAAAGTAACTACCAGGCTGGCCTTCACGATGGCAATGCCAATGGAAAAAATGACATTATAAGGTGATGGAAGCTGCATATAACCTACACCGACGGTTAATACGGTAAGCAGTGATAATGCAACCCCGACCGTTATAAGGGTTTTGGCTGGTGTAATATGATGATGTTGTTCAATCATTTTTCAATTCCTTTTAATCAACTAAGTAGAATAAGGGCAATAAGAAAATCCAGAAGATATCGACCAGGTGCCAGTATAATCCGGTGATTTCGATGGGGGTATAATATTCGCCGTTGAAACGTCCGCGTTTTGTTTTAATCATGAGCCAAACCATTAAGCCCATTCCCACGATCACGTGAATTCCGTGCAAACCGGTCATCATGTAATATAAGCTGTAAAAGACATAGGCATGAGAACCGGTTACGCCTTTATAAGCATAAGCAGCGCCCGGATAAATTCCCTTTGAGAAGTTATCCAGCCATTCCCAAACGTGAGAACCGATAAATGCTCCCGCCAGAATGAATGTAATGCCGAGATAGATCAGCGTTAATTTTGGCTTGTTTGTTTGAATGGAATGGATGGCTAAAGCCATAGTCAAACTACTTAATATCAGATCAAGTGTATCGGCACCCCCAACTAATTTATCTAAGTGATTGGAAGCCTCAATAAACGTGTGAGGATATATCGCTCTGAAAATGATATAAGCGCAAAAGAGACCACCGAAAAAGAGTATCTCTGTAACAATGAAGACCCACATTCCCAATTTTGCTGCGTCGAACTGTTGTTCGGCATCAACAAAATGATGTTGCACAAATACTTCCTTTTCCTCTGCAACTACACTATCCTGTGCCATATGAATTTTAAGCGTATGGTTAAATTATTTCTGTTTGTTTATTTCTTCGTGTCAGCTTTTATTCGCTTTCCACTTCCGATGCTGCTTTTTGACCATTGTGATGTACATGGCCATTATCACTGCCAACGATTCCGAGTCTGAATTCACTTACCGGCTTATGAAAATCATATGGTCCGTGAGTAACAACCGGTGTATAAGTGAAGTTTTCACCAATTGGGGGAGAAGCAGTCATCCATTCCAATGTCCTGGCTCCCCATGGATTCGACGGGGCCTTTTCACCTTTGATAAGAGAGTAAATAAGGTATCCGGCCATAATGAGAAATCCTGCTCCAAGTATCCATGAACCTACTGTTGAAATTCTGTGAAGCTCCTCAAATTGAGGTAAGTAGTTGTAATAACGTCTTGGCATTCCCTTCGCTCCAAGAATAAATTGAGGGAAAAATGTGACGTTGAAACCAATAAATATAAAAGTGAAAGCAATTTTACCCATCACTTCGTTGTACATCTTACCGGTCATCTTAGGCCACCAGTAATGCAGGCCGCCGATGAATGCTATTACCATACCACCGAACATCACATAATGGAAGTGAGCGACGACGTAATAGGTAGCGTGAAGGTGAACATCAACAGACAGGGCACCGAGCATGATACCGGTGATACCCCCGATTGTAAATAAGAAGATGAAGGCCAGTGCGTATAACATCGGTGTTTTCAGTACGATGGAACCTTCATATAAGGTGGCCAGCCAGTTGAAAATTTTGATACCTGTTGGGATACCGATAAGGAATGTGATAAGTGAGAACACCGTTGATGCCAGTTCCGACTGACCGGAGACAAACATGTGGTGCCCCCAGACAAGAAATCCCAGGAAGGCTATGGCTAAACTGGAAATAGCGATAAACCAATATCCGAAAATACGTTTCTTTGAAAATACGGATATGAGTTCGGACATAATCCCAAACCCGGGAACAATCATAATATAAACAGCCGGGTGTGAATAAAACCAGAAAAAATGCTGATATAAAATGGGGTCACCACCGAGAGCCGGATCAAATATTCCGACATGGAAAATACGTTCCATCATAAGAAGAGAAAGCGTGATAGCCAGTACAGGTGTTGCGAGAACCTGAATGATGGATGTTGCATATATACCCCACGTAAAAAGCGGAAGCTTACCCCAGGTGAGTCCCGGTGCACGTAGCTTATGCATGGTAACTATAAAATTGAGTCCTGTTAAAATTGAGGAGAAGCCAATAATAAATATTCCAAACGTCATCGGCAGCACATCTGTTGTCGATTTAATACTATAGGGAGTATAAAATGTCCAACCGGTATCAATGCCACCATGAAGAATAGCAAAAACCGTGAATGAAGCTCCAAACAGGTAGATATAATAACTTGCCAGGTTCAATCTTGGAAACGCAACATCTTTTGCTCCTATCATCATGGGTAAAAAGAAGTTTCCAAGTGTAGTCGGAACCCCGGGGACAAGGAATAGAAAGATCATCATGGTACCATGCATTGTAAACAGCTCGTTATAGACGTGAGCCGATACAATATGGTTAGTCGGGTTCCAAAGAGATAACCGTATTGTAAGAGCCAGGGTACCAGCCGCCAGGAAAACGAGGGTTATGGTACACAAGTACATGATTCCAATGCGCTTATGATCTCTTGTGTTCAACCACGACATGATACCTGTTTTATTATTTAAGTAGGTACGTTCGGGATGTTCATCAAGAGGAAAATGACGAACTTTGATTGAGACTTTGTTCGTTGTTGCGTTACTTTCCATCTTATTTCTGCTCCTTTATAAATGCGATAATTGCATCAATTTGTTCGTTATTAAGAACCCCTTGGAAAGTGGGCATTACATTATTAAAACCTTTAACGATTTTAGCCCCGGGATTTAAAACAGATTCACGAATATAATTGTCATTAACCATAACCGACTTTCCGTTACTAAGTTGAACTTTATGGCCATAAATGCCTTTCCAGGACGGACCGACAATGACTTTTCCATTTATAGAATGGCACGAATTACATCCGTTTGCCTGGTAAAGTTTTTTCCCATACTGAGCTAAAGTCATTCCGGAAGGGACTTTACTGGCTCCTTGTTTGAGCCATGCGTCAAATTTGTCCTGGGGTTCAACAATGACCAATCCGTGCATGTTTGAATGGCCTAATCCACAATATTGTGTACAGAAGATATCGGAAGTATCGGGTTTATCTACCTGGAACCAAACATCAGAATACTGACTGGGCAGTACGTCGTGTTTAACCCGGTAATCTGGAATGAAGAATGAGTGAATAACATCATTCGATTTCATAACCAGTTTAACAGGACGCCCTTCAGGGACATATAATTTGTTGACACTGGTTTGTCCGTTCGGGTAGGTAAATTTCCAAAGCCATTGTTGGGCAGTCACATTAATCTCATACGAATTTTGAGGAGGCGTAAAGAGTTTGATATAATCTCTGAAGCCCCAGCTAAAAATGATCATAATTAAGATTAACGGAATGATTGACCAGAGAATTTCGAGAGGGGTGTTGTGATCAACCAGAGAAGTGACATCGTCTTCTGATCTCCTTCTGTATTTTATAACGAAATAGATCATCACGATGACAATACCTAGTAACAGGATAGCACCGGTGTTTGTTATAAAATTAAACAATCCATCAATATTATGGGCAAATGTCGACTTTGCCGGGGGTAAGAAATATTTACCTAGATTAAACATCTGATTTTTAGAACGTTAATTATGTGTTTGATGACTTCTTATCTTTGAACCACAGGATTCCTAAAAGACCTCCAAGAAGAATCATTACAACTACACCACTTAGTTTCATGATATTTGTGACCGAAGCCGTATATTTTCCGGTCCCTGGATCATATTGACAACAATATAAGACGATTCTGACAAGAGTACTTCCAATTTTTCCATGCGCTGCATCACCCAAAGCATTCTCTAGCTGCAAAGGTGCATACGAAATTCCATATAGGTATCGGTCTACTTTACCTTTTGAACTTAAAAAGATGAGTGCCGCTGTATGGGCAAACATTTTTTTCTTAGGCAGATACTTATAATCGAAACCCACGCTTTTTGTGAGTTGGGTTATTTGATCCTGTTTCCCTGTCAGGAAATACCAGCTTGATTCAGCCTGTTTCTGATATTTCCCGAACGTACTGTCCATTGAGGCTTTCTTCTGTGCCGCAACCTGGTACGTATCGTGTGGATCAAAACTAACCGTAATGATTTTGTAATCTTTACCTGGTACAAGGCTGGATTTTTTTAATCCCTTTACCATTCCATGCATTATTAAAGGGCAGAGCATCGGACATGAAAAATAGGCGAGATTTAAAATGACCGGCTTGTCACCTTTCATTAATTGAGCCAATGTCACTTGTTTCCCTTTCGAATTTAAAAACGTCAAATTCGTAGGGATTGTGTTCCCCAATTTTTCCTTGATGCCTACACCTTTAAGGCCTCGAGCTTGTTTTAAAACCCGCTGTGCATAAGTAGAACCTGTAAATGCCAGGCAAAAAACACCAAATAAGAAAAAGAACGCGAATTTAGAAAAACAGTTTCTGGTCGGTCGACTGCTATTTTGAATTCTGTTGGTTTTCCCTGACGTAGATAGCCATTGCGCTATCGATAGGAATATGATAGATCCCTTTTTCTTTGTTGACGATTCCATAAGTATTTAAAATTTTATCGTCTTTAACTCTCAGTTGTGTAATGTCGTAATCTGTACTTTGATCTTGTACCTGTTTAGAGATTTCAAACTGATTATAATTGTAAATATTATATGCCGTAATAATAATTACAATTACTATACTAATGCCAAGCACAGTCCAGAATACTAATCTTTTTAAATTTAATTTATCATCGGTGACACCTGTCTCAACCGAATGAATAAATTCCTCGCTGGAAGATTGCAATTCGTAAATTTCATCTTCCGGGTTTTGCTCTTGGTTATTTTCCAAATCCTTTGAACTCATTGTACCTGTCCGGTAAGATTAATGTTTGTTAAGAGAATCGATTAATAGGGGGTCGTTGTTCGGTATGATATTATGTTTCTTCAGTGTATTGAAGAACAGACCCAGTGTTAAACAAACAAGGCCAACCAATGTTGTGATATCAAGCCATGAAATGGATATACCGTTGTGATGGATAACCGGCATGATAATCCAGAAAATTTCTATAAAATGCAGACTCAAAATCCATATCGAAATATACTTCAAAACGGTGAGATTTCTTTTAGCCCCTTTGCCAAGCAAAACAACGAATGGAATAGCAAAACGTCCGAATAACAACAACCATCCGATATATTCCCAGGAACCGAGGAAGTGATTATGATACCAGATGACTTCTTCCGGTAAATTTGCATAATAGATTAAGAAGAATTGAACAAAAGCGATGTAGGTATAGAAAATGGTGAACGCAAATGTCAATAAGCCAAGATCATTGAAATGCTTTAAAGTGATTGTATTAGCCAGGATACCTTTTTTCCTGAAATATAAAAGTATTAGAATCATCATCGGGAAGAAGGCCTGGAAGCCCATTGCGAAGAAGTAGATTCCGAAGATGGTAGAATACCAGTGGGGATACAGGAACATCAACCAGTCGAATCCGGCAAACGCACAGGTAAGGGCAAAAATCCACAGGCCGGGACCGCTTGTTCTGCGTAATAAGGTTTGGAGTCCCCAATCACCCGTTTCATCCATTTTAACAGAATTGGTATAGAGACGATATCCCAGGAAAGACCAAATAACAAAATAAATGATGTTTCTGACAATAAAACCAGGAATAGTCAACCAATGACTTTTGAATTGCAAAGCTGTTGATGCTGCAATTTGTGCAGGAGTCCAGTTCGTCCATTCAAAGAGAGTATGCATTCCGAATAGAATGGGAATGAAAAGAATAGCCAGGACGAAAATGTTTTTTGCAATAACTTCCGGTACACGCCGGAATACGACACTGTATGATGAATGGGTAACATGCTGTAGCATCACAAAGAAGAGTGATGCCAGACTGATACTGGCAATAAATACAAAACTTGTGAGATAAGAGAAGAAAAATTGTTTCTCATTCACAAAATATCCAACTGCACTTGCGATCAGCCCAACAGTTCCAATTAACAACAGAGACGTAGTTGCTTTATTTTCAGATGGAAACGTTAGTGAGTCTGTTATTTTTGTTTTTTTCATAACCTGTTGTTCAAATATTATATTTTAACTCACCTGATATTTGAATTAATAATCAATTACTTAAGGGTTTTAATATATTCTACGAGAGCCTGAAGATTTTTTGGAGAATTAATCAGGCCGGGAGGCATAACTGGCTGAAATCCTTTAACCACCTGTGATTCCGGTTTCATTATCGACTCTTTGATATATGCTTCGTCGGCTGTAACTGTTTTCCCGTCATTCAGTTCAACTTTTGAACCAAACAAGCCTTTCCAGCTTGGCCCAACACCTTTCGAGCCATCGACCGAATGGCAGCTTGCACATGTTCTGGACTGATAGAGTTTCTTGCCTAAAGCAGCAAGCTCTTTCGGACTTTCTTTGATATTTTGCTTTTGTTTCATAGCCTGCGCCTGCTTTTGAGCCGCTTCCTTTGCCGCTTTCTGTTGTGATTCGTAAGCTGTCATAGCAGAATCGGAAATGGCATGTCCTTCTAAATCGGCTTTCGAGGCATCCTGACTCAATTGCAATGAGCGGACATAAGAAACAATAGCCCACCGATCATGGACCGGAATCTGGTACTTATACGGAGGCATGGTACGGACACCATTCGTGATTACATTAAAAATATAACCATCGGCAGCATCCCTCAGCCTTTTTATATGGTAAGACGGGGGTGGAACGATACCGTATTGAACTACGATACCTTTACCATTACCCAGGCGGCTGTGACAAGGCGTGCAATAGATATCAAATCGGTTTTGTCCCCGTTTTAAAAGTGCCATTGTTATGGGTACCGGGATTTTAGCCACATCTTTACCGTCAGCCGTTTTTCCTTCGTAATATTCCGTGTTGGAATGATAATGTCCCCGGGCAACGGTACCTTCGACAGGCATTCTCATAGCACGGTGATCGGCAAAAAAATCATTTTCCGATTGAGCTGTAAACCTGGGCTGTTTATACATGTTTTGCTCAGGATGGACAGGAGGCTTATGAAACGGTCTCCCACGGCAAGCCGACAGAGCCAAAGCCAGTGATAAAAGTGCGATTGAGCGATTATTTTTAATTATTTTCATCTGTAATCTTTTAGCTAATTAACTAAATCCCCGATTTTATATTAATCGTAAACCTTTTCGATCGATTTGGCACCATTCTCCTTGAATAACTCAACAGCTTTATCTTCGGAGAAAAGAGAATCAGATGACTCGATGCACAGAAAGAAGCCGTCATCTGTTGCTTTTTGAAAATTTGTACTGTTAAATAGCGGATTGTACAGTTTCGGGAGTTTGTTTAAAGCAAGAATAGCCGTTATTGCTCCGAAAGAAGAAAGAAGCACGGTCAATTCAAAAGTAATTGGAACGTATATCGGTACGTTTAGAAATGGTTTACCACTTATAT
Source organism: uncultured bacterium (assembly GCA_963783355.1). Lineage (GTDB taxonomy): Bacteria > Bacteroidota > Rhodothermia > Balneolales > DATFMH01 > CAWANF01. The sequence continues at coordinate 255,966 of CAWANF010000006.1, read as the reverse complement.
TCAAGGGATAATTAAAAACCATCACATAAACCATCAGGGAGATAGCTCCGAAAAAGCCTATCAGGCCAAATAAAAGAACAACCCATCCGACTTTTGATTTCTTTAGACCCATTGCTTCATCCATCCCGTGAATCGGGAACGGACTGTAGGTATCAAATTTATTATATCCAGCCTGGCTGACAGCTTTAGCTGCTTTAACCAATTCTGCTGGATTGGCAAATTCCGCTAAGATACCGAATAATGATTTTTTATCTGTTGTTTCCATATACAATTTCTTTAAACAACGGCTTATTGGATTAAATAACAGTTGGTTTCGTTTCAGTGGATGCCGATACCTCATGCTCTTCGTAATAATGAGGATCCGCCTGAGGCATAGCTCCTTTGACTTCGGCTATAGCGACCATAGGCAGCCATCTCAGGAATAACAGGAACATTGTGAAGAACAACCCGAAAGTTCCTAAAAATGTAGTTATGTCTACCCAGGTTGGTGTATAGTAAGCCCACGAAGAAGGCAGAAAATCAGTCGATAATGATACACTAATAATCATGAAGCGTTCGAACCACATGCCGATATTTGCGATAATTGCTATGACAAAGGTAAGAGAGACACTCCGGCGGACTTTCTTGAACCAGAGGAATTGTGGATTTATTACATTACAAAACATCAAAATCCAGAAGCCCCAGGCATATGGTCCGACGACATAGAGCCAAAACATTCCACGTTCATATATATAACCGCTATACCATGCCATGAATCCCTCCATTAAATAGGAGAAGGCAACCATATTTCCGGTAGTCATCATAATGATATTCATCTTTTCCATGATATCGATATTCATGATGTCTTCCATACCGTAAATTTTACGGGCAATAATCATCAAAGTCGCAACCATAGCAAATCCGGAATAAATAGCTCCGGCTACGAAATAGGGCGGGAAAATGGTACTGTGCCATCCGGGAATCATAGAAACGGCGAAGTCGAACGATACCACGGTGTGTACGGAAAGTACTAGTGGAGTTGCCAGGCCAGCAAGAATCATATAGGCCTTTTCATAATTTTGCCAGTGCCGGTTGCTGCCTGTCCATCCTACAGCAAAAATACCGTAAATAAAGCGCTGGACTTTGCTTTTAACCCGGTCTCTTAAAGTGGCTAAATCAGGGATAAGGCCAACATACCAGAAAATCAAAGATACTGTAAAATAGGTGCTTACGGCAAATACGTCCCAAAGGAGAGGTGAGCTAAAATTCGGCCACATGCCCATTTGGTTCGGTATAGGGAACACCCAGTAAATGACCCAGATACGCCCGACGTGAATGGCCGGGAAAATACCGGCGCACATCACCGCAAAGATGGTCATGGCCTCGGCAAAACGGTTAATTGCTGTTCTCCAATGCTGACGGAACAAAAATAAAATAGCTGATATAAGTGTTCCGGCGTGACCAATACCGACCCACCAGACGAAGTTGATAATGGCCCAGCCCCAACCTACCGGATTATTAATACCCCAGACACCCAGTCCATCATATACCAGGTATGAAATAACAGTTAATAATAATAAGAGGAGGAGATTGGCGACGCCAAATGAGATATACCAACCTTTGGGAGTCTTCTTCTCTGTAATGTCGCCGATTAAGGCCGTGACACTACCAAAGGTGTGATCTCCTTTAAGAATTGCCGGTTGTGGTACAAATTCGTAAGACTTACTCATGTCCTGATTTGTTTCTCGTTAAAATTCAGAAGTCTGATAAAAATTATTACTTAAGCCAGTTTTTCATTAGGATTACGAACTTTTGCGAGATAAGTAGTTCTCGGCCGTGTATCCAATACACTCAAAAGTGTATAATTACGATCGTTTTCCTTGGTTTTTGAAACAACACTATTTGGATCTGTGATATCACCAAACCGAATGGCATCAGCAGGGCATGCCTGTTGACATGCGGTTTTAACTGTACCATCCAGAGGTTTCATAGATTGATTTTGGGTCTCCAGTTGTCGTTTGATTTTGGCTCTTTGGAGACGTTGTACACAGTAGGTACATTTTTCCATCACGCCACGGAAGCGTACCGTAACTTGTGGATTCATAGCCATTTGAACGATTTCGGGATCGTTACCCGTTGTTAAAAATTCTTTAGAGAAGTTGAAGAAGTTAAAACGACGGACCTTGTAAGGACAGTTGTTCAGACAGTAACGGGTACCGATACAACGGTTGTAAACCATCTGGTTTATACCATCCTGACTATGGGTCGTTGCCGCGACCGGGCAAACTTGTTCGCAGGGAGCCAGTTCGCACTGCATACATGGAACGGGTTGATGCGCAATTTTCGGATTGTCAGCATCACCGACGAAATAACGGTCGGTGCGTATCCAGTGCATTTCACGCCCTTTAGAAACTTCAACTTTCCCGACAACGGGGATATTATTTTCAGACTGACAGGCAACCGTACATGTACCACAACCCACGCATGAAGTCAGGTCGATAGTCATTGCCCATTGCGGTTCATAACTGGGAGAAGGAGCCGGAGTGAAAATAGGATCCGGATATTTCTTGTGTTCTTCTTCTACACCTGCAATTTCAACCATGTCCGGTGCAAATTTTGGATCTTTACGATATTCCTCAATATTTGCTTCCCGAACTATTGGACGGCCTTCCATAGAACCATGATCCTGTGTATTGGCAACAGTATACGTTTGGCCGGTTTTGTTTATCGTAACATTATTATAGAATAGAGGATTAGTCGTTGTTACCAATGGAAATACATCGGTAGTAAAGACTTTCTCGTGCATAAAAGATGGAACACCATAATTTTTATCGACATAGATACCAAAATCATCATCAGCGATACGCCCGATTCCATGCCGACCGTAACCTGTATAAGCCGTGATACTGTTATCAGCATGACCAGGAAGAACCCAGGAAGGAATCTGAATCTTACTGCCGTTGGCTTTAATGATAATCATGTCACCATTTTTAACACCCAGTGTGGCAGCCGTTTTTAAACTCATCAAAGCGACATTACCCCAGGTTATTTTAGTAATGGGGTCTGGCATTTCCTGAAGCCAGCCATTGTTAGCATAGCGACCGTCAACAATTTTCGGATCTGGTTTTATAACGAGCTCAATCTGGTTATTTGACGGATTTTTGACCGTAGCCAGGTTTGCTTTAATCGTTTTAGCAGCATCCGAAGCAAGGCGAATATTTTCAGCTTTAAATCCGGCATTTCCGTATACGCCATCGTTGAGAATTTTTTCCCATTGATCTTTGAAGTTGGTACTTCTTAAAATGGGTTTCCAGGTTTCCTGAACCAGCTCGTGACCTTTGGTATCTTTTCCGGAAACAATAACATTCAGGACTTCCAATTCTGATTTTCCACCAAAAAGAGGAAGAATCATAGGTTGAATAACCGATTGTACACCGGTAAATGATGTTCCGTCACTCCATTGTTCGAGGAAATGGGATTTGTTGATATGCCACTTAACCTTCTTCGATGTTTCATCATAATAATCAGCAACATGAATGGTCATTTTCGTGGCATTCAAAGCTGACTCAAAATCTAAATCGGCAGGAGCTGTATAAACAGGATTGGTTCCCAGCATAACGAGGGCATCATATTTACCGCTTTTTAAATCATTCGTTAACTGGATAAAATTCTGATTATCATCACCTTTATCGAAAGTCGGGACATCATAATAAGAGATGGTCTTACCGGCGTTTGCCAGTGCCAGGTTCATGGCTGCAACAGCGGCATGAATATTCGAATTCTGATGATTACCGGCAACAACAATTCCCTGACCTTTATTATTGAGCAATTCTTCGGTCAGGACAGCAATCCAGCTGTGTTGTGAGAAATCATTCTTATAACCTTTGAAAGCATCCAGACCACCGACTTTTTCGGCGAGGCTGGCAGCCAGTGCATAGGTAAATGGTTCAACCTGGCTGGCAAGCAAACGTAAGCGGTTATCAGCGTTGGAACCGGTCAGGGTATAGTTATTTTCAACTACATATAAGCGGTTAAGAGAATCGCTGGTGTTTTTCAGCTTACGGCCTTTAGCAAAGTTCCAGATGTTTGCGGTGTTTTCAGCCCCATCCTGCAGGAAATCTGCATCGAGAGAGACAATCAGACTGGCTTTATCAAAGTGATTGTAGGTTCTTAATTTCTTTCCGAAAGTTACAGCATTTCCGGCATTGACATTTTGTTCACCATAGGGTTCATACGTTACCCAGCTGGCATTTTTGAATTTTTTGAGTGCGTCTTTTTTCAGACGATCCAGTGTCAGTGAGGAATTGGCTTCAGAAAGGAAAGCTACTTTCTTATCTGAAGTAAAAAATTGATTTGCAAAAGACAAAAAATCATCCCATGATTTTGTTTGTCCGTTAAATTTGGGAGAACGTGAACGATCAGGGTCATATAATCCCAGGACAGAGGCCTGCATTTGTGCGTTTGTGGCACCCATGCTGCCTGGATGTTCCTTATTTCCTTCAATTTTCGTTGGACGTCCGTCATCCGATTTAACTACCAGGCCTGTTAAAGCACCGCGATAGGGCATGGCCGTTGCATAATACCATGGATTGCTGGGGTCCATGTCTTCCGGGCGTGTCCGGTATGGGAGTATTTTTTCAACAGGGCGGCGGCAGGCAGAGAAACCGGCCAAAGCAATGGATGCTCCCATGATACGAAGGAAGTTTTTACGGGTCATCCCGTCCTTTAATTCAGAGGCACCCTCGGGAAATTCACGTTCTAAGTAACTCTTATATTCTTCATTATTGGCCAGTTCGTTAAGACTCTTCCAATAATTTGGGCTTTGTTCTTTATTACTCATAATGGAATTATGAATTAGACAATCTTCTGTTAAACAATCTCGGTTCTAATGTGGAAAATTATCGGTGGCAACCGTCACAATATGTGGGTGCGTGGATATTTCTGGCAATCATCAGTTTTTTACCATAAGCCTCCGGATCATTGCCCGGTGCTTTCCAACCCATTTTCGTAACATCAGCGACCGGCCTTAAGTAAGGTGCCGGATTTCGGTGACAATTGAGACACCAATCCATATTAAGGGGTTCAACCTGATGGACAACGGTCATTTTATCGATACGTCCATGGCAAGTTTGACAACCGACACCTGCATTTATGTGCGCGCTGTGGTTGAAGTAAACGTATCCAGGTAACTGATGAACACGAATCCAGGGGATAGGTTTACCGGTCTTGAAACTGGAACGAACCAGGGCTAAACGAGAATCGTTGGTCAATACATGACTGTGACAATTCATGCAGGTTTGTGTCGGAGGAACATTAGCGTGTGCTGAACGTTCAACGGAAGTGTGGCAGTATCTGCAATCAATACCTAATTTGCCGGCATGAATAGCATGACTGTATGGAACCGGTTGAATAGGTTCATAGCCAACGTTTAAAAAACGAGGTGAGAAAAAATACCATACACCAAAAACGATAGCATTTAATAATATAATATTGCCAATGAGTAGCCTCTTAGGCAAACGATTTGCCCATTTGGGGAAAATCTGAGACATAAGCTATGAGTATTTAATTCTTTGTTTATTACCGCAACTCAACATTCTTAAAAAATCGACCGTAATATAAGACAGTTTTTCGAAGCAACTGAACTAAAATTTCTATTTAGAAAACATCTAAATAGTATACGACAAAATGTAAAAAACTATTGTTAAACACAGAGGATGCCGATTTTTTTGATTACGCAAATTTAATATACTTTGTAAAAAGTTGCTTACCTCAATTTTAAAAAAAATGTAATACGATTTTTTACAATTGAATTATTCCAGGTTAAAAAAAACACTACAGTGTAAGTAATCCCTGTAAAAATAGGATACTTCTGTTTTTGAAAAAAGACCTGAATAATTTATTTCCCGGGAACGAGTTAAATTAATCGAGTAATATTTAGAATATTCAAAAATCTTAATCATTCACTATAACTGCCCATGAATATTTATCATTATCTGCCACTGCTCAACGCAATACTGAATTCAATTACATTTGTATTATTATTGACAGGATTGGTCTTAATTCTTAAAAGAAAAAGGCAATGGCATATGAAAGTGATGTGGACAGCATTTGGACTATCTGTGCTTTTCCTCATTTCTTATTTAATTTATCATTATAAAGTTGGTGACGTGCATTTTATCGGTACCGGAATGATACGCCCGATCTATTTTACCATCCTCATCTCACACATTACTTTGGCAGCCATCATTGTCCCCCTCGTTTTGATTACTCTTTACCGGGCAACAAAGGGGAATTATGCCAAACATAAAAAGATTGCACGTTGGACCTGGCCTATCTGGTTTTATGTTTCTATAACCGGAGTGATTGTTTATTTAATGCTGGCTTCCTCGGGAAGTTATACAGCACATGGATTTTAGAAGAATCTTTTAAGGTTTATCGGGCACAAATTGAATGACTTTGTGAAATACCGGCTTAATCGTTCTTAAGTATCTGTAAATCGAACGCAAATCACCGTCATTCATTCCGGCAAAAAACGTCCAGGGCATAACTGTGTTAAACTGATTATACCCTACTTTTTGCATAAGGCTGTCAGGCACATCAAATCTTTTAAAAGTTTCCAGAAACGTTGTTTCTGTCCATCGTCCGATCCCGGTTGCAGAATCAGGCGTAATATTGGCTGACTGAACCACTCCTCCTGTTGGGAGTCGAAAACGGAACCCGCCGGCATAGGACAGGCTGTCGATTGGCTGTCCCTTCTCCATAGGTGTGTGACAATCGCTGCACGCAGCTATGGTAACAAGGTATCTTCCGTATGCAACAGTATCGGACTTGGCAGGCCTTTTCACTGGATGAGCTACTGTTGGAATGGTGCGCATAATGAAATTCATGGGAAAATGAATATCGGATGCTGGAACATTATGTTTGATTGGTTTCAATGTCTTAATATAGGCAATTATTGATTTGAGATCGTAGGGATCCATTTTGCCATAAGCCTGAAACGGCATAATAGGAAATAATGGCCGTCCTGTTTTAGTAACTCCGGTTGATACAGCTCTGTAGATTTCTCCATCAGTCCATGTTCCAATTCCTGCAGGGGTGATGTCGGGTGCATAAATTGTTCCCGGGACGCCATCTCCTTCATCAAATTTTGTTCCACCCATACCCAATGTTCCTTTAACAACCGGTGCTGCAAATTTATTCCAGTCGCGTTTGCTGTGACAATCCATGCAAGGAGTGACATGGTTAGCCAGATAATGTCCATGTTCAATCATGGCAGGCGTTGCACTTATAGTCAGGTTGGAAGCAGGCCCGGCTTTTGGATAATTCCATTCAAGAAATGCAAGCCCTGTGCCAATCAGTACAAAAATAAGACACAATAATACTCCAAAAGCAATTAGAAGCTTTTTCATAAACCCGGTCCTTTTTAAAGTAAGGTAATGCCTAATAAACACTTAATATTCTGAAAAAAGCAATATCAATATGAACAGAATTAAAAAAAGCTGTTTCGAAATTAACCGAAACAGCTCAATTCGGGATTACATAATTATTTTAAAGAAAATTTTTCCCTAAATCCGGAACGATTACATCGACGTCTTTTTCAACAAGTTTTTTTAATTCCGCAGGAGTTCCGGTAAGAACCGGCCAGGTTCCGTAATGGATTGGTACCACTTTCTTCACATTCAACAGTTTTATAGCATAAGCGGCCTCAACAGGTCCCATTGTAAGCGCATCTCCGATTGGCAGTAAAGCAACATCCGGTTTATAAAGTTCGGCATAAAGCTTCATGTCATACATTACACTGGTATCACCAGCATGATAAATAGTGGCGCCGTTATCAAAATTAATCATGAGTCCGGCAGGATCGCCTGCGTACTGGCCATTATAAGAAGAACTGTGATTAGCAGACACCATAGTGACTTTGAAGTCGTCCAGTTTCATCGAACCGCCTTTATTTATATGAATAGCCTGATCTTCGGGAAGTCCGAAAGTGATAAGGAGATCAATCAAATCATAGATTCCAACTACAACAGCCCCAGTTTTTTTAGCAATTTCAACGGTGTCTCCTACGTGATCCCCATGTCCGTGTGTAAGAAGTATATAATCAGCTTTATCGGGATTCTTTTCAGAATCCGGCGTTTTTGGATTGTTTTTTAGGAATGGGTCGACATAAATAATTTTTCCACTTGCACTGGTAAACCGAAAAGCGGAATGTCCCAACCAAAAACCTTGAATTGAATTGCTCATATCATTTGATGTTTTGTGTTCCTAATTGATTAATTACGTATTGTATTGCTACTTTGAAGTAAGAAAGTATTATTACTTAAATAAATGTAGCAAAAGGAGGAATTCAATTGAACTGAACTCACATCCAATATGTTTAATGTTTTTTTAGAATAATTCATTCATCAATACGTATTGAAGAAAGTATATATACTATTCAGAAATACGATTCTACTCGAAATATTTCACTTAACAAATACGGAACAGTTATGGCTAAAAAGGTAAAAATCCATCCGGTAACACCGCACCAAAAAAGAATTTTTGAAGTCTCAGATATGATGAAAGCTGGTGAGATAGCCATGATACCAACAGACAGTCAATATGCTTTGGGGTGTTTGTATTCAAATAAAAAAGGAATCGACCGGATACGTCAGATCCGGAGGATAGGAAAAGATCATCTGTTGACCTTGCTATGTGATTCATTATCAAACATCTCTAAATTTGCTCATATAACAGATGAAAATTTTAAAGTTATAAATCGTTTGATTCCGGGACCCTATACGTTTGTCCTTCCGGCAACTAAAGAGGTTCCAAAATTATTATTAAATCCCAAAAGAAAGACCGTGGGTTTCCGGGTACCCGATTATCCCATTTGTGAACGTTTGATTGCCGAACTTGGTGACCCTATCATCACGGCAACCGCTAAAACACCCGATATGAATGCCCAGCCATCATTATATATTAACCGGGAAGAATTGTTTTCTTTACTGGATCAGCAAGTTGACATTATCATTGATAATCAACAGGATTTAACGGTGCAGGAATCAACTATTATTGATTTGACAGGAGATGATGCGGTTATTTTGCGAAGGGGATTAGGCATTGAAAAAGTGGAAGAGGTTTGCCAGCAATATGATAAAGAACTGGTTGAAGCCTGAAAAAATTTTGAACCCGTTATAATTTATTCGTTAAATTTGGCGGGTTCATTTATTTTCTTCTCTTGTAAAAGACGTATTAATTATAACAGATGGCAAATGATTAAGAAACTATTAACGTTTTTTAGGGCGAACACTTTAAACAAAAATCAAGGAAGCGAGTTAATGAGAACCCATTGGGTAGAGATTACGAGTACAGACGCAATCGAAAGAATTATTCATCGTTCAAACCGAAAACCTCAATTTATTTTCAAACACAGTACCCGTTGTCCCGTAAGTTCACAGGCTTATTCTGAAGTGTCTTCGGTAACCGACGCCATTTGTGATGATGTCGAGATTAATTACGTGGATGTCATCAGCTACAGGGCAGTGTCTCGGGAAATAGCCAAACTGCTCGATATTGAACACGAATCGCCGCAAATAATACTGGTTGAGAATAATAAAGTAGTCTGGAATGCGTCGCATTTTGATATCGAGGCAGAAGCCATTTTAGAAAAAGCCAGGGCTTCGGTCAAAGCTTTATCGGTCTGAGAATAATTTTCGGATATTGGTTTTGTAATCGGGACGAATAATCCCGGCTTCAGTGACGAAAGCTGTTATATTTTCGTTAGGAGTTACATCGAAAGCCGGGTTGAAAACTCCCACTTTGGGCGGAGCAATATGATTATTCGCAATTTTTCGAATTTCATCGGCATCGCGTTCTTCAATAGGTATTCCGGCACCGTTTTCCAGATTTATATCGAATGTTGATAAAGGAAGTGCCACATAAAACGGTATATTGTGTTCTTTTGCAAGAACGGAAAGGGAATAGGTACCGATTTTATTGGCAGTATCTCCATTGGCTGCAACACGGTCGGCACCAACAATAATCAGATCAACTTTACCAAGGCTCATGAGATATCCTGCTGTGGAATCAGTAATAAGAGACATCTCTATACCGGCCCGGTCCAGTTCCCAGGCTGTTAATCGGGCTCCCTGCAATAGTGGACGTGTTTCATCAACCCATACGTGGATTTTTTTGCCAGCTTCATAGGCATGATAAATGACGGATAATGCTGTTCCATATTGTCCGGTTGCCAGGCTTCCGGTATTACAATGTGTAAGAATCCGGGATTCCCGGCCAATCAATTCTTGTCCGTTTTGACCAATGAGTTTACAAATCCGTTTATCTTCGTCGTGTATGGTTTTTGCAATTTTCAGAATATGTTCTTTAATCTCCGGGATAGGCTTTTCTTTATTAGCATACACTGTATTCTTCAAACGATTCAGCGCCCAGCTTAAATTGACGGCCGTGGGACGGGAACTGGCCAGATAATCAGCAATTCGTTCAACTTCTATCCAGAAACTGTTAAAATGTTGCTCAGGTAAATCTTTAATACCCAGGTAGAAACCATAAGCTGCTGCGATTCCAATAGCCGGGGCTCCTCTGACCCTTAATTTTTTTATAGCTTCCCAAACCCTTCCCACATCATTCAAATCGATATAGACTGTTCTCCTGGGTAAAAAAGTTTGATCAAGGATTCGAAGATGGTTTTCCTGCCACTCAATGGATTCTATGGTTCCCGGGTTCAAATCAGACATAAAGTAATTACTGCGTTATCGTTAGAGTACTTTCAAATATAATGATCTGAGATTAAAATAATGCAGACTGTTGCAGATAGATAAATCCTTTTCCAGTCAGCTTAAATTGCCAACTGAAATTAAGATTGATTTACGTTAGGTAAAAATGTGATTTGCCATTCCCGGAGATTCATTCGCCACATTATATTATCCTTTGCCACAAAAGGAATTCTGCGATTTTAAAATATCCGTATGTTTATATCAGACGATATGATTAATGCGTTTATTTCGTATAAATCAAATTAAGGATCAGCTGCATTAATGTTGATGTAGTTTATCTGTATGTCAGGCAATCGATCACCATATAAAAATCATAATAATAATTATCAAGAGGTACTTACTATGAATAAGAGAGTTGTATTATCAACATTTATATTTGCTTTGATTTTAAGTTTTGCTTCGATGACGAGTTTTGCAAAAACCCATAAAATCCAGAAAGAATCTGTCATTAAAGGTATGGTTGTAGATGCATCAACCGGAGCTGCTCTGGCAGATGTAGAAGTTAGCATTCGAGGCACGGAAATGAGTGCCACATCCGATTCAACCGGTCATTTTACCATTGAAGGATTGCAGGCTGGTAAATATGTGGTAGTAGTAGAACACGAAGGCTACAAAGAATATGAAAGTTCTGTCGATCTCTCATCAGGTGATGCAGAAATTTCCATAAAATTAGAACCAGAATCATCCGATTCCGATAATTAAGAATTCAGCAATCAGACAACAAGGCTAAGTTATGGGATCAACTTTGATTAGTTGGTCCCATATTTTTATGTCCAATTGAACAGCATTAAAATCCTGCGGTAGAATCTTCTCCACGGGGATCTGCACCGCCCTGTTTCATTCCATTCTTTTGTATAAAAATGCAGTTCGCCCTTCCTATGTACTCACTCCATTGGTGCAAATGATGTCCCATATCTTTTAATTTCGCGGCTGTATCATGATTGATCGCGTAAGCTTCGTAAAATATTTCATCGGGATACCACTGATTATGAAAACGTAAGGCCGATACTGCTTGCTGGGCGTCCATGCCGAAAGCTGAAATATCCAGAAATGTTTGCAATACCGTCGTAATGATGGTAGAGCCGCCCGGACTTCCCAATACCATGCGAAGTTTTCCATCTTGAGTGACGATAGTTGGAGTCATACTGCTCAGCATCCTTTTATGCGGCTGTATGGAATTGGCAAATCCTCCAAGCAGGCCATACATGTTCGGGACACCGGGCTTAGCGGAAAAATCATCCATCTCGTTATTCAATAAAAATCCTGCACCCAAGACACTCACGTGTGAGCCAAACGCCCCGTTTAGGGTATAGGTGACTGAAACAGCATTGCCCTGAGGATCAACCACAGAATAATGAGTCGTTTCCATATGTTCGTGATATCCGGCAATTTTCCCATGACTTATATCTGAGCTCCGGGTGGCCTTATCCCATTTAAATGAGCTCATCCTCTTTTTGAGATAAACATCACTGGTAAGTTGTTTTATTGGCATTCTTACGAAAGCAGGATCCCCTAAATAATAGGTTCGGTCGGCATAGGCACGCCGTTCCGCTTCCGTTAAGAGATGAATATACCTGGCAGAGTTATAGCCCAGCGAATGGATATTGTAAGGAGCGATCATTTTGAGAATTTGAGTGATGGCTATTCCTCCGCTGCTGGGCGGCGGCATCATTATTAATTCATAATCTCCAAAATGAGTAGTAATGGGACGGCGCCATACGCTGTGATATTCTTTAAGATCCGGCAATGTTATCAGGCCATGGCCGGTTTTCATCTGGTTTACAATTAATTGAGCCGTTTTACCGGCATAGAATCCGTTTCTTCCTTCATTGGCAATCCGTTCAAGGGTATTTGCTAAATCAGTCTGCCGGAATGAATCACCTTCTTTGTATTCTGTCCCATCTGATTTGGTGAAATATTTTTTAGAGCTTTCGTAATTAAGAAATTTGTTCCGGTACTTATTCAGCATAGACGCGTTACCATAGCTCAAGGCGTAACCTTGCCTGGCCAGTCGTATGGCTGGCTCCATGTCTTCTTTTAATGAAAGCTTTCCATATTTTTTTACAGCCTGAACCATTCCATCAACGGTTCCCGGGACTCCTACAGCTAAGTATCCTTCCCGGCTTAAACCCGGAATTACTTTGCCATTCTTATCCTGGTACATTGTTTTACTTGCACCGCCCGGAGCCGTTTCCCTGAAATCCAGAGTATTCGTTTCTCCGTTAGCCAGTCGAATAACCATAAATCCTCCTCCGCCGATATTTCCGGCATCGGGGTAGGTAACAGCTAATGCAAAATTTACAGCTACTGCTGCATCGATAGCATTGCCACCCTTTTTCATCACTTCCACACCGGCTTCCGACGCTTGCCTGGTAGCACTGACGACAATACCGCTTTTATATATTTTGGGTTTGCCAATCTGAGCGTACGACGGAAATGAGACTAAAACAAAACTCAGAATAACAACTATTTTCAAGCTTGTAATTTTGAATCGGTTAGCATGATTATTTTTTGCCATATTTGTTAATACTTTTGAAATGGTTGTTGCTGCTGATATATTTATAATTATAAAGTCCTGCCTCCATATACGTTATAAATATAATACGAAGGCAGAACTTTGGGTGTAACACAATACAGCAGTTAGAGATTTATTGTGAATCGGGCATAATAGAATGCACCGTTGAATCCAAACGGTGAAATTCCGCTATATTGATAAATACCATAGAATGAATTTTGGGTCATGACCCTATCCGGATAGATATTGAATAAGTTATTCGCACCCAATCCTATCGTGTATTTTTTGTTGATAGTATAAGCCAAATCCAGGTCGGTCAGCCATTTAGCAGAATATGTCTGATCTCGTGCCGGGTCATTGCTCCAGCTCGTGACCTCTCCAAAACGCGTATTCCTCAATGTGACATCGAAGTTTTTATAACGATAATCTATTGTGAAATTTACATTGGTCTTTGGCTGCGCAACAGTCAATAAGCCCTGTGCCGAGCGATCCAAAATGGAAACATTCAGGTTTTGTAATTGCTGGGGTGTGGGGATAATTTTGGTGATCTTGGTATGATTAATATTCATAGCACCGGTCAGTCTGAGCGTGCTGTTTGCACCAAGGCTTACACCGTAATGAGAAACGATATCAACACCCTCTGTTTTTGTGTCGGCAGCATTGGTGAAATAACGTCCGCCGGTAACATTGGGTAATCCTTGGGCAGCAAGTAGTTGCTGGACAGAAGAACCTATGAAGTTCGAAGAAAGTACAACCCGGTCCGATATATTGATATGATAATAATCGACTGTCAGAGAAAAGTTATCGAATGGTGTGGCAGTCATTCCGCCGCTGAAATTCACCGATTTTTCCGGTTTTAGGTCCTTCGAACCCAACGCCCGCGCACCGGTACTGGAAACAGGGAATGTCCGGATTTCATAAGGTGTTCCATTGATAAACGTTGTCGCAGTAGTCGAATAATTCGCTTGTTGCAACTGGGGAGCTTTGAATCCGGTACTAAATGAACCACGGAGTGCGAAGCCGTTGGTTAGTTCGTAACGCATTGTTGCTTTTCCAATCAGGGTAGACCCAAAATCGCTGTAATGCTCAAAACGGCCGGCCGCAGTAATTAAAAACTTGTCCGTAAAATTATTCTCAACATCAGCATATAAAGCGATGTTATTTCTTGAGGTATTTACGGCATCACTTGGACGAAATCCGGGAAATACCTGGGAACCAATGGCAGGCTGGTTTCCGGTATTAGGACCGTCCAGTATCTTTACACCTCCATCGGCATAAGAAGCTTTTTCTCCGGCATGAATTTGATAATTATCAATCCTGAATTCGGTTCCCAATGCTACATTTACATTATGCCCCTGGTTGATTTTAAAGTCTTTTGTGAAATCCAGGTTTAACGAGTTTTCATTGAAAACCAGCGTTCCTGCATTAAAATTGGTCTGGCTGTTTCCTCCGTAAGATGCATTCAGACTATGATCGACCCCAAAATTGAAAGAGTTATGTCCGAAGGTATTGCTTAAATCCCAGGCCCAGCCATTTTTCATGGCACCTTTTACCCCGGCTGCAAGGGAACCATCAAATATTTCAGAATGTATCAATGGCAGGAAGCCACTTGGATAGATGGTCCGTACATTCCGGTTATCGAGTGAACGGCGGAAGAAACCACCGGAAGCAACATCTCGATATCCCAGTCCGCCGAAGGCGTAAAAATGGGTATTCTCATTTACCGGGATGGAACTGTTAAACATGAAATTTCCGTTTTTGGAAACAGGATCTCCCAGGTGAGAATCATTCCTGTTGAACGTGGTTTCCCGGGGATCCGGATTACCCTGGGAATTGGTAAAATACTGCTGACGGGGATCTAAACCGGCGCGATTTGTACTTCCTCTTCCGCGATATTCGCCCGTTGCGTTAAAATATCCGCCATTGCCAATTCCTGTTCCGTAATTGAAATTGGCGTCGATCATTTTTCCGTCTCCCTTCTGGGTCTGTCCACTTTTAGCGGAAAGGAACATGCCGGAATTTTTCTTCAATATGATATTTATTACACCGGAAATGGCGTCTGAGCCGTATTGGGCAGCGGCTCCGTCACGAAGAATTTCAATTCGCTGAATGGCACTTGATGGAATGGCGTTTAAATCCACTCCGGCTTCACCACGCCCGACACTTCCGTTAACATTGACCAATGCACTGGTATAACGACGTTTTCCATTTACAAGTACTAATAATTCACCTGGCCCCAGACCGCGTAGTGTCGCGGGACGAACAGCATCTGTTCCGTCGGTTACACTCGGACGGGGAAAATTAAATGATGGTGCCAGAGATTGTATAATCTGGCTGGTTTCGGTTAATCCCGTAGATTGTATGGCTTTTACATTAAGCACATCAACTGGTACAGCCGAATTGATTACGGTTCTGTTTTGACGGCGTGCGCCAATAACCACCGCTTCATTCATGCCAATCAGGTTCTGTTTGAGGGCAAAATTTTCGGCAAGTGTCTGACCCTCTTTGATACTGATTTGACGTGTCACGGTATTATATCCGATATAACTGATACGAAGCGTATAAGAACCTGCCGGAAGTGACAGATTGTATGAACCATCCTGGTATTCGGAACTTGTTCCGTTATTCGTGTTGATTACGAATATATTTACTCCGCCCAACGGAGCCCCTGATTTTGAGTCTGTGATCTTTCCTTTCAAGGTTCCATTTGATTGTGCAAACAGCTTGCCGGAAAGTAAAAGAAACAGCATGAGCATAAATAAGGATACACCCTTAGAACGAACTTTGCTTTTGTTCTTTTTGAACATAACTACACCTCCATAAAAATAATTAGTTTGGTTAAATCCCACTGGTTCTTTTTGATTAGCGAATAAATTTCGTAAAAGAAGTAAAAGTGAGAAAATATTTTTATGTGACTATGTAGTTATATTTAGATTAAAGAATCGGTTGGCAAGCAGTTGGCACTTTTTAAGAATTTTATAAAATTCAAATGAACACTTATTCCAAAATAAATATTTACTGAATGAAACGATGCCCGTTGATATTATGTATTATTAAATACTTAACTAAAATTAGATATTGAGCAGTCAACCAATGACTGTTAGCGGTAAAAAAAAATTGTCAGGTCGTGAAGTCGGGAGATATATATGATTCAGGCTCTGGGATGAAATTCTTTATGAACCTGGTGAAGGTATGTACGGTCGACGTGAGTATAAATTTCGGTGGTGAGAATAGAAACATGACCAAGCATTTCCTGGACAGCTCTGAGGTCGGCTCCACCTTCGAGTAAATGGGTCGCAAATGAATGGCGGAAGATATGGGGATACACTTTCTTTTGGATTCCGGCGTCTTTTGTTGCTTTTTGGACAATATTCCAAACCGACATTCTTGAGATAGGTCCGCCGCGTTGGTTTAGAAATACTTTATTTTGAGACTTGTTCTTATCACCGGCAAAAAGGGGACGGGCATGGTCCAGATATTTTTGGATTGCTTTTTGGGCAAAATCTCCAATGGGAATCAATCGTTCTTTGCTGCCTTTGCCTATGACTTTAATGAAGCCAATTTCGAAAAACAATTGATCAAGCGATAAATCGACGAGTTCACTTACCCGCATTCCGGTACCATAAAGGCTTTCGAGAATGGCGGCATCTCGCATTCCGGCAGGGTTTGATGTATCCGGTGTCTCTAAAATTTGTTGAATTTCGATGGTATTCAAAACATCGGGTAGCTTCTTGGTTAACCTGGGTAATTCAACAAGGTCGGCAGGGTTGGCCCTGCAGTAATTTTCCATGACCACAAACTCGTGAAAACCCCGAATACTGGAAATGTTACGTGCGATAGTGGATGGAGCTAAGCCCATGGCTGTCAATTCCTGTAAATAGTCTTCAATGTGCCGTAAAGTGACGGCACCTAAATCATTTATCCGAAGGGAGTAATGAAGAAAATTTAAATACCGGACGACATCATTTTCATAGGATAATAGTGAATTATCAGCTAATCCTTTTTCAAGTTTCAGAAATTGGAGAAACAGCCGTAACTCATTCTGAAACGGTTCCATATCATTTTGATTTCATTTCTTCTTCCTTATCCTGTGTGCCATCCTTGCTGCCCGATTTCTTCATTGAAGGCGGAGGTGATTTTTCGGCAGTCGCATCTTTTTCGTCTTGTCCCGGGTATTTTACGCGTCCATGATACATCCCGACAAGAATATTTAGAAATGTTTCTTTGATCTTTTGCAAGTCTTTGAACGTCAGTGGACAGTTGTTTAATTGGCCTTCGTAAAGACGTTCATCGATAATGCGGTTAACCAGGTTTTCAAGTTTCTGGTAATTCGGCTCTGTCATGGCGCGGGCAGATGCTTCCACACCGTCAGCCAGCATCGCAATACCGGTTTCCTTGGAGTCGGGCAGGGGGCCGCTATACCGGAAATCCTCTTCCTGAATTTCAGCGATGTTTTCGGATTTTTCTTTAGCCTTTTCGTAGAAAAACTTGATGAGAGATGTTCCGTGGTGAGTAGGTATGAAATGGGATACCAGCTCCGGAAGCTGATCATCATGTGCCAGCTTAATGCCATTGCTAACATGAGCTTTGATGACAATGGCACTCATCCGCGGTTTCAGCTTGTCGTGCTCGTTTACACCCGATTGATTCTCTACGAAATACTCCGGTTTTTCCATTTTCCCGATGTCGTGATATAGTGCACCGACGCGGCATAATATTGAGTTGGCTCCTATTTCAGAAGCAGCTGCTTCTGCAAGATTTGCAACCTGCAGGCTGTGGTGGAATGTTCCCGGGGCCCGCATCATCAGCGCTTTAAGCAATGGACGATTCGTGTCGCTTAATTCGAGCAGGGTCACATCCGTTGTGACTTTAAAAACTTTCTCAAAAAGGAGTATCAGTGGGTAGGTGAGCCAAATCAATACCGAATTTATGAATACACTTATCACCTGGCTTGAAAAAGTGCTGAAATCACCCAGTTTGCTGAATGTAAATCCTACAAGGACAATGACATAAGTCAAAAAGACAAGGGCAGGAGTGAAGAAGAAAAACTGGCTGCGATTTTTGATGTCGCGAACCGAATAAACAGCCATGCTGCAAGCTGTAATAGTGGCGACCACAAATTCGAAATCATAGCCGATCATCATTCCTGTAAGCAGGGACAAACTTAAAGTCGTCAACAGGCCGACACGTGAATCAAAAATAATAGTTAAAATGATTGGAGTGATTGCAATGGGAACGACATAGGCCGAGACACTTTCGAACCTGCTCACAAAAGCCGTTGCTCCGATGACCAGGGCTAATGCCAGATAAACCAGCAAAAACATAGCATTATTATCGAATATCGGCTTGCGATACAGATAAATATACATGAAGAAGACCAGAATAATAGCAATGATTGTGAGAACTTCACCCAGATATTGTTGCCATATCTCAAGTTTGCTGGCCGTCTCCGATTTAGCCTTGGCCAGGCTCTGAATCATGTTCAGTTTCTCTTTAGTGATTGGATCACCTTTCCTTATAATTACCTGCCCCTTGGGCACCACTCCTTTTGTCAGTGAAATAGTTGATAATGCATCCTGTACACGAGCCTGTGTTTCTTTTTCATTATAAATCACATTCGGCTGGATGATCACTTTAAAAAGATCATTGGCTATAGATGCCTCAGTAGCTGTCAAATCACGGGAAAAACGGAACTGAGCATATTCATTAGCTTCTTTCATGTCACGGACATTGGCCAAATAATAATTTCGTTCTGTTCGTCCTTTTAAGTCTCTGACTGTTATCTCGTTATAAGAAATGGTCGATTTATCCTGATTGATGATACCTTCATCTAAAAGAGATTTTACTACCTGGTTGATTTTCTTGCGGATGTCGGTACCGATAAATGTGGCCGAGGGTCTCCTGATATACTGCAAAAAGCTTTTTTCCATAGCGGACCACTCACTCGCATCAAACGGTAAACCCGAATTGCTTTTCATTTGAACAAACTTGAGGCTGTCATTCAGTGTCTGTGTCATCACTTTTGAGTCGCTTTGCCATGTTACATATTGTTGAAGAACCGGCGTCATCTTATTGAAAAGCGAATCGAGTTTGCCTTGTATTGCAATATCGGCTTTATGGTCAATATGATAAATCGGCGGGGTGAGCTTCTCAATTTGGTCCTGTTCTTTCTTCAGATCGCTCTTGCTTTTTAGAAGGCTGAAAGTAAACGGAGCAGTCAAATCTTCCTGTCTCCAGGGCTCACCGACTTTATATGTTGCTTCTTTAAAACTGGATCTTGGAAAGATGACGATTACAAAGGCAAGAAATACAAGAAAGATCAATCCCTTGACCACATAGCTCTTATTAAGAGAAAATGGTTTTTTTTTAGCCTTACCTTCCCCCATTATGGGCGTTAATCCCTTGCCTTTTCTGGCGAGGCCAAGTTTTTCAAGCAGACTCATATTTTAAATTCTCCTTAACTGCTCATATTGTTTGTATCAGCAGTTTTGATCGGATAAAATGTACAATTCCAGCGGTGATTATAAAAATGGATACTCCAATGAAAGTATACCAAGGCCATGCTATATTCCCAAATATAATCAGAAAAGTCATACCAAGTATGCAACTAATTAAACCTGCAATTGTTTCGGGGGTATCGAATTGCGTGTATCGGCCTATCAAAAAGGCCCCCAACAGGGCTCCGTAAGTAAAGCCAGCGATACCTAACCCAAGGATAATGACCGGACTGTTACTTTTTTTAAATGATACGGCAAACATGACAAAAACCAGCGTCCAGAATACCATAAATATCCTGGATATTTTTATGGAATCTTTATGTTCCGATAATTTTGGAAATACATCAAACATTGTAGATGATGATAACGCAGAAAGAGAGCTGCTTAGCGTGCTCATGGCTGCTGCAAATAACCCGGCAATGATAAAACCGGCGATTCCGGTGTGGACTTCATGAATGATATAAAATGGAAAAATTTCGTCCTTTTTGTGTAATCCTAAATCAACCAATGACTTCCCGCCATAGTGGATGTACAGAAACAAACCGATGAAGAGAAACAGGGCAAATTGAAAGAAAACAATAAATCCGCTTGTGATGATGGCTTTTCGTGCCGCCTTCAGATCATGGCAGGCAAGAAGCCGTTGAACAATCAAATGATCGGTTCCATGCGATGCCATAGTTAAAAATATGCCGCCGATAACAGCTCCGATTATATTCAACGGAGTCGTGAAAATGGCTTTCCAGGAAGCAGGCAGTTGAAAAACAGTCAGTTTTCCTTCCGAGACAACCTGATGCCAGTTCGTAGCCGTCAGTTCCGGTAAAAGGTGAATCAGTATATAGCCGCCACCGATTATATAAACTCCCAATTGAAGGACATCAATCCAAATGACCGATTTCAAGCCTCCGTAATAGGTGTAAGCCAGGGTTAATATAGCGATGATTATTATCGATTCGGGATAACTAAGGCCGGTTATCAATTTGATGGGAATAGCTGCAGCGAAAAGCCGGACACCGTCAGCCAGAAGTCGTGTGATCAAAAATACGATAGAGATTAATCGCTGAAATTTGGGACCAAAACGTTCATGAAAAAATGTGTAGGCTGTTTTTTGATTTCCCTTGAAATAGGATGGAAGAATGAGAAACGAAACAATAATTCGTCCGATTATATAACCTATAACGAGTTGCAGGAACACAAAACTGCCTAAATAGGCCAGTACAGGGGTCGAGATGACTGTTAACATGCTGGTTTCTGTAGCCACAATAGAAAAAGATGCCGCCCACCAGGGAACAGAACCATGTGTTGTAAAATAAGTCGTTGTATCGGATGGTTTTCCCCCAACCTTTATCCCGATAAAAACACATAATGACAGGTATGCTAAAATTACGAGTAAATCGAGGTAGGTTAAATCCATGCGCTTTCTGCCCGCAAATCAGGCAGCGCTTCGGATTAAATCCTTAGCCGTATCGGTGTCATTCGAAATGGTAAAGACCTGGTTTAACTGGGATATCTCAAGTAGCTTCTTTACTCGGTCGGACACATTGCAAAGGATGAGTTGACGGTTCGAATCACGATATAAACGATGAGCCAGCAATAAAGCACTAAGCCCGCTGGAATCAGCAAATTCAACATGGCTTAGGTCCAGGATCAAATGCTCTTGTTCTGTGGCATTCGCTACGATAATGATCTGGCTCTTCAAATCGGGAGAAATCGTTGAATCCAGTTTGTCGTTCTTAATAGTCAGAACGGAAATATTATCATCGTGTTCTAATTCGTATTTCATAAAACTCTTTTAAAAATTAATATCTGATTTACTCAGTGATAAGATTAGAAAAACGATATCATCTATACAAGCGTTTTACTGAATTAATTTTAAAAACTCTTCTTCAGTTAAGATTATGATATTTAATTTTTTTGCTTTGTCCATTTTGCTTCCCGGCGAGTCTCCCGCTAATACATAATCGGTATTTTTGCTAACGGAACTGCTCGTTTTACCGCCATGCTGTTCAATGAGTTCCTTAGCCTGATTCCTTTTCAGAGTTGGCAGTGTACCGGTTAATACGAAAGTTTTATCTGTCAGTTTATTCGATAAAAGCTGCTCTTCTTCAACTTCAAAATGAAGGCCATAGCCTTTTAAGCGCTCAATCAGCTGCAGGTTTTTATCTTTTTGGAAATAGCTGTTCAGTGATTCCGCTATTTTGGGTCCGATGGAATCGATGGTGGTGAACGCTTCTTCCTCTTCACTCATGATTCGATCGATGGATTTGAAATTCTTTGCAAGATCTTTTGCGACAGTCAGGCCTACGTGTCGGATTCCAAGTCCGTACAGAACCCGCTCAAATGGACGTTCCCGGCTTTTATCGATAGATTCAACCAGGTTCTCTGCACTCTTTTTTCCCATTCGTTCCAAAGGAATGAGCTGTTCTTTTTTTAAATCGTATAAATCAGCGAAATTGTGTATCAATTCACTGGAAACCAGCTGATCGACAATGGCTGTTCCCATGCCATCGATATCCATGGCATCACGGGAAGCAAAGTGTTCTATCCGTATGCGAATTTGCGGGGGACAGGAGATATTTATGCATCGCCAGGCTACTTCATCATCAAGCTGAACAAGTTTTTCTCCACATGCGGGACAATTTTCAGGCATATGGAATTCATCAGAGCGGTTATTCCGATTAGCATCCACCACACTAACCACCTGTGGAATGATTTCCCCGGCTTTTTCAATCAATACCTTGTCGCTGACCCGAATATCCTTCCGGTGTATCTCATCCTCATTGTGTAAAGAGGCCCTTTTAACGGTTGTGCCAGCTAAAAAGACCGGTTCCAGTTCCGCAACAGGAGTAATGGTTCCCAGGCGTCCGACCTGAAGCGTAATATCATTAATTGTCGTTTCAGCCTGTTCCGCTTCATATTTGTAAGCGATGGCCCAGCGTGGTGATTTTGCTGTAAATCCCAATGTTTCCCGGTAACGATCCTGGTTCACTTTGATTACAACACCATCGGTTTGATAGGGAAGTTGATGTCTTTTTTGCTCCCAGTGACGTATGTATTCGTGAACTTCTTCAATATTTTTGCATTCACGGTAATGCTCACAGACCGGAAAGCCCATCTCAATCAACTTTTTTAACTTTGCTGACTGGGTAAGATTTATATCATTTTCTTCGAGATAAAGATCATATGAAAAAAAACGGATAGGCCGGGATGCAACCGTCTTGGGATCCTGCATTTTCATCGATCCTGCTGTAGCATTTCGTGGATTGGCAAAGACCGTTTCACCTTGTTCTTCCCGCCGGTCATTGAAACGGGCAAAGGCTTCGTTTTCTATGTATGCTTCACCGCGTACTTCAATAGCATCTTCCTGATAACGAATGAGTTGCAATGGAATATCCCGGATTGTCCGGACGTTGTTGGTGATATCGTCTCCTCGCTGGCCGTCACCACGTGTGGCTCCCAGAACCAGTTTCCCTTTCTCATAGCGAAGGCGAAGCGCCATTCCATCGAATTTTAATTCCGTCAGATATTCATATTCATTATGCCCGAGAATATCCCTGACCCTTCGATCAAAATTGTTTAATTCTTCCTCGTTATAAGTATTTGAAAGGCTTAAAAGCGGAATAGGATGCTTAACCGTTATGAATTCTTTGCTCGGCTGGCCACCAATACGTACGGAAGGAGAATCAGGAGTCTGTAAGTCAAATTCCAGTTCCAGTTTTAAAAGCTCCTCCATGAAGGAGTCATATTCACGATCAGAAATGAACGGTTCGGCTTCCTGGTAATACGCATAATTCGCTTTCTCCAGTAAATCGCGAAGCTCGCCAATACGTTTTTCAGCCTCTTCTTTCGTCATGTTGATGGCTTCGAAGCGTTAATAAAAATCTGATTAATTGAACACCGGCCGGTTAATAATCGAATCCGGTTTGGCTATTCCATCACCAAGAGAATCAGGAGCAGGAGACATCCATTTGGGATCATTTTCGAAAATGGAGCGAGTAATGTGAAGCATTTGGTCCTGTCCTTCATATTGCCGGATATTAGGTATCGGATGTCCGTTTAGCATGAGCATCATTCGGCTGAATTGGCCTCGAATGCTAATATTCTTGATAAACTCGAAACGCATAGCCTGGCCTTTCTCGATCCAGTATGGATTCAATTGTTTAATGACATCTGATGAAACACGAACCGGGTCCAGGCGATCTTTCGCTGCATAAATAGTCAAATAAAGCGTATCCGGTTGGTTTGCAGTAATTATTTGAGTCTCCTTTTTAGCGGAATCCGCAGCAATGGAACCGGTTACCGGTACGCTGGCGACAGTATCCATTGAAATTCCATCCTGTTTTGCAGATTCCGGCTGACTATTTCTGTTAGTGAAAAAGCGAAATGTGAAATAACCGGCAACAATCAGGATAGCAGCGATAAGCACAGCTATTAAGGGAGTTGCGGATCGATTCCCCGGAGAATTGACCTTTTTCCCCATATCAACCCAATTTACTTTATCGACAGTCGGGGGTTCGGGGGTTAATTTATTATGTTCTTTTGTAGGATCGGGTTGTGAAAATGTTGGGCCTTTCTTAGGTTCGGGTGTTTTAACTTCCCTTGTTGCAGGTATTTCTTCTTTTTCTTCCGTTGTTGCTGGTTCTTCGGCAGCGCTTGATGTTTCTTTGTCCCCCGGAAGATCGGATGTTTTATTGTCGTCTTCAGCCAATTCTTCACCAAGCCGGAATTTTGGCTCGTACTTTTTATCCGATTCTTCTTTTGAAGCGTCTTTCGGAGCGAGTCCATATTTTTTGGCAATAGATCCGGAATATTTGCTTTCTTCGGTTTCGTCAAGAGCCTGAATAATATCGTCTTCCTCAATCTTCAGCACTTTAGCGTAGGTACGTACAAAACTCCGGACATATGTTTTGTTTCGGGATTTATCTTTAAAAATATTTCCGCTTTCAATTTCCCGCAAAACATTTTGGGGAATTCGTGTGGAATCAAAAATATCCTGAATACTTAATTTTTCTTTTTTCCTCAAAGAGGAAATATCTTCACCCAGTGACGGCATATATTTGATCTGTTTTAACGACTACGATTTTTAATTTAACGACAAAATAATAGTATGAATTTCTAATAAGAAATCGATATACAATTTAAGTAATAAATAAGAAGGACTGCGTAATAATTCAAACTGATAAATATCTTAAATAAGATAAATATATTTATTTGATTTATGGCAAAATATCCTTAAACAGGAACCATATAGATTCTTACTAAAAAAAATGGAAGTCCTTGTTTGATAAATTATTAAACAGATCGTCCCTGGAGCGGAAAATCGGGGCAATGTCGATTGCCCGTTCCATCACTATTTTTTCAGCTCTAATTGTGGCGATGATACTAACCCGGATTTTACCGGAAAGTTATTATGGCTTATACCGAAAATTATGGCTGGTGTTCGCTTTACTGGGCCCTTCGCTGATTTCATCTGCAGTCGGAACACTTTATTATCGCAATGAATTGGCTAAAAACAGGACGATTGCTGTGTATTCGGCTATTTTTCAGGCTTGCGCATATGGTTTAATGATGGCTGCCATAGCATATTTGGGAGCTCCCTATTTCGTCCGATTTTTTCATGCAGGTAACCTGGCTATCCCGCTAAAAATGTTTTCTGTTTACATGGGCCTGGCTACCTTTGCAGGCCTTTCGGAACCAATTTTTGTAGTTCTGAACAGGAAAAAATGGCTTCTATCTTATAGCCTGGCTTTCAGTATCCTGGATGCTGTTTTGATAGTCGTCCCATTTTATCTTTCTGTGCCTTTGCAGCAAATCGTATTAATAATGGCGGCAGGGCCATTATTGCGGACGCTATTCATCATTAGTTTATCAGCCATTCAATTGCATGATCCTTTCAATTGGGAAGACTTGAAGCAAGAACTGGGAACCGGTTTCTATTATGGGGTCGGATTATTTGTAGTTGCAATAGCCGGTATGGCTTCGGTTGAAGTTGATAAATGGATCGTCGGTAATTATTACACCAGCGATTTAATGTATGCTATCTACGCCATCGGTGCCCGGAAAATCCCATTTCTTTCCGCCATTACGGCTTCAATATCGTCATCTCTAATCGTTCATTATTCTGCGGAAATCAGGAACAACAACTTTGATGGAATTTTGAGGGCCGCACGAGGTGCTACCGATAAACTATTTCTTCTGATTTTACCACTTTTGGCCTGGTTGTTCATATTTGCCCGTGAAGTGATGGTCATTTTGTTTCAAAAATATGCGGCTTCAGCCCCCATATTCCGTATTTACCTGCTAATCATCATAACGCATTTTTTCTTTGCTCAAAGTGTCTTGCTAGGCAGGGGGATGAGCCGGATTAACGCCTGGATTGGTGTGGCTGAGGTATTCATAAATATTATCCTAAGTTTTGTTTTGATACGGTTCTGGGGATTAATTGGCCCGGCTTTGGCAACTCTCATGGCACACTGGATATTCCAGTTGTTGATCATGAGCTATTGCCGTCAAAAATACAGCATCCCGATTCACCGGTTTATGCCAACCTATAGAATCTGGCCTTTATTGATCAGCCTACCGGCAATCATTGGGATAAGTATTCTTATGAAAAGATGGATTTTGAACAGTTTTATGGCATTTCTCATAAGTGGAGTTATCACAATGATATTAATTGGGTTTCAAATGGTATTGCTTTCCAAAAAAACTGATGATATCGTATCTGCTTAGTATTTTTTGTGGTATACAACTCTTTACAAAATGATAACTTAGAACAAAGGTATCCGTTGTAAGGAACACATAAATTTCAGGTCATCAATAGCAGAAGTTATAAATGTTGTTGATTTGAGGTTTTTATGAATGTGATGCCTGTACTGGAATCTATTTTCTTTCCGCGAATTTGTCTTTTATGTGGTGTTATGGTTCCCGAGAAAGGCCGGTTACTTTGTCCGTTTTGTCTCAAAGAAATATTCGAAGATCCCAATCCTTATCGTTTCAGCAGTTGCAACGGCATCATTTTACCTGATAATATCGAGTTTCAGGATGCATTATGGGAGTTCGATAAAGGGGGAAAGCTGCAAGAGTTGTTACATGCTCTCAAATACGACGGGTTGTCGAGGCTTGGGAAAGAAATTGGTTTTATGCTGGGGCAGCGTTTGCTGGAGCACCCGATATTTGTACATCGTGATATCAAACGATATATTCTTGTACCGGTTCCGTTGCATCCCTTAAAGTTACGGCAACGAGGATATAATCAGGCACGGGCCATTTCGGAGGGGGTCAGTCAAAAAACAGGTATAGATGTTATAAATTACTGCAACGTTACGCGCAGTAGGTTTACACCGTCTCAAACGGGCTTTACATTAAATAAAAGGATTGAAAATGTAAGGAATGCTTTTAAAGTCGTTGACCGAATGTCTGTATATGGACGCAAAATTATTATCATTGATGATGTGTTCACTACAGGGGCCACTACTTTTGAATTGGCTTCCATTTGTTCGGAAGCAGGTGCCGCGTCGGTAGCAATAATGACTATAGCTCAGGCCTGATTAACTGTATTTTCCTGAGCAATGATTTTATAACTTTCCTTAGTTTATGAATTTCTAATTTTCACCTATTTTAATAGCAATATGTTTGGCAACAAGAAACAAGATACAACTCCATACTTTGTTGAAACCCCGGCCGGAATTTTCACATTGGCCGGTAATTGGTTTCATACCACCAAGGCCAATATAAATCAATATGTTCCGGGTTTGCTTGATGCATTACCACTTGAAAAATTGATCAAAGATGCCGAAGTGTGGGTTCGAAGTGCCGATTCTATAACGCTCGTATTATTCATGCTTGTTGCTTACTTGAGCAGTGCATATATAGCAGCCGCAGTTGCCTTGCTTTTTCTTCCGTTTTGGCACTACAATAAAAGTGCTTTCGTTAGTTATGGCCTGACGAATATTCTGAAAATATTTGATGTCGAATTTGTTGTGGTTTTAATATCAGTTGCCGTTCTCAGTGTGAAAGGTATGAATGGTTTATATGTTGAACTCGGGATTGGCTTTTTCTTTTTCTTCATCTTAAAATTTGGCTGGTATCGAAAGATTGTCAATAAATGGATGGATTCGGGAAATCAGGCTGTTACGCTGAATGATCGTGTTTTAAAAATGATATTAGTCAAATATGCGATGCACGAGGGAATTACTCCGGAAGAAATCAGCAAATGGGAATCAGATATTCGTGATCTAATGGTCAAGAGAAAAAAGAAATAATCGATTCATTATAGTTTGTATGAGCGCGAAATTGAATATCGGGCCATCCGGAAATCAACAAAAATACTGCTCTGGCCTTATATTTTGTCTTTTTAGTTCAATTTCACTTTGACTAAAATCCTGCATTCCATTCTTCATTTCCGTATCTTAGGCACTTTAAATAAACAGATAAACTAAATAGAATCAGCGCAGTTAATAATAATTTTTGTGAAGAAAACCAGAATTTATATCGCACGCCACGGAGAAACCGAATATAACAGATTAGATAT
Organism: uncultured bacterium; assembly: GCA_963783355.1. Taxonomy (GTDB): domain Bacteria; phylum Bacteroidota; class Rhodothermia; order Balneolales; family DATFMH01; genus CAWANF01. The sequence goes on along the minus strand of CAWANF010000006.1, from coordinate 227,673 downwards.
CATCCAGGGGTCGAAAGATATTGAATTAAATGAAGCCGGACTTTTACAGGCCAGGGCTCTGGCTAACCGGTTTACAGAGATACCGGTTGACGCTATATTCAGCAGTACCATGATTCGTGCCCGTCAAACAGCCGAAGCTGTTGCCGGTCTTAAGAATATGGAAGTCACAACCTTTCCGGAACTGAGAGAGATGAATTTCGGAGATTATGAGGGGTTGAATTATTTTGATGTCAAAGATGATTTTATGGTGCTCAAGAAGGATTGGGAAAAGGGCCTTTTTAATAAAGCCTGCAAAAACGGGGAGAGCCCAAATGAAGTTTTTAAACGTGCCGATCCTCGTTGTCGTGCTATTTTTGAAGAGAATGAAGGAAAAAGCATCTTAATGGTGCTACATGGCCGGTTAATCCGTATCTTATTTACTCAATGGTTCGGCTGGGATCTCAGGCAGATGAATCAGTTTAGTACACCTAATGTTTCGTTTAACCTGCTGGAATGGGAAAATAACTCCATTAAACCTGTAGAGTTGAACATTACCGATCACCTCGTTGATACCGGCGTCATATATTGAAATAATTTTAAAAAAGAGAATGAGATGAGTGAAGAAGTAAGGAGCATGTTCGCTTCTATATCCAATAAATATGATACGGCAAATTCTGTTTTATCGTTGGGAATCCATCATATTTGGAGGAAAATCACCGTCAAAGAAAGTGGAGTAAAGCCCGGTGACTCGGTTTTGGATTGCGCAACCGGAACAGGCGATCTGGCCATTGAGTTTAAGAAGGCCGTTGGACTGGATGGAGAAGTTTATGGGACGGATTTTTGTGCCGAAATGATGGAAACAGCGCCTGAAAAAGCCAAGAATGAAAACCTGGTTATCCATTTTGAGGTGGCTGATGCCATGAATCTTCAGTATGAAGATAATCGTTTTGATATCGCCAGCATCGCTTTCGGGATTCGGAATGTCGATGATCCGGTAGTAAGTCTGAAAGAAATGGCTCGGGTCGTTAAACCGGGTGGAAAGGTAGTGGTTTTGGAATTCGGCCAGCCTAAAGGAGTGATGAAATATCCGTTTCAATTCTATAGTAAGACCGTAATGCCATTTGTCGGCGGACTTATCAGCGGGAACAGGGAAGCCTATGTTTATCTGCCGGAGACGAGTGCCGCTTTTCCATCAGGGGATAAATTCTTATCCTTAATGGACGAGTCCGGAGCTTTTAGTTCTAAAAAAGCGAAGAAACTGACAGGTGGAATCGCTTATATATATGTCGGTATTGTCAAATAAAGGATCACTTTAACTTAATTTGTGTTGTAAGTATTATAGTCTTTATGCCATGATGAAAATTGAAGAAATAAAAAAATTATTACCCCACCGTTATCCGTTTCTTTTAGTCGACAGGGTGCTGGAAATGGAGGATGAACGAATCGTTACGATTAAAAACGTTACCGTGAATGAGGAATTTTTCAACGGACATTTTCCCGGTTCCCCGATTATGCCCGGTGTTCTTCAGATTGAAGCCCTGGCTCAAAGCGGTTGTATCCTGATGCTCAAAAAGAAAGTAGACGATCCATCGAAAGTGCTGATTGTATTTTCAGGCATCAAAAACGCAAAATTCAGAAAGCCTGTGGTCCCCGGAGATCAAATCCGTATGGAAGTAGAGCTGGCAGATCAACGAAGAAATTTTGTTACGATGAAAGGCCGCGCAACTGTTGACGGTAAACTGGTTTGTGAAATTGAGGCTACGGCTGCAATGGTTCAAAAAGAGGATATATGAGTACGCAAAAATCCACATCGAACCTGACACGTATCACCACAAGAACCGTGGTGGAGATGAAAGCCAAGCAGGAAAAAATCAGTATGATCACGGCTTATGATTATACGATGGCTCGTTTGGTGGATATGGCGGGAATAGAGATTGTTTTAGTCGGTGATTCAGCCAGTAATGTTATGGCCGGCCACGAAACAACGCTTCCTATTACGCTCGAGCAGATGATTTATCACAGCCAGTGTGTGGTTCGTGGTGTGGAAAGAGCACTGGTTGTTTCCGATCTTCCATTCATGAGTTACCAGGTAACGGCCAAAGAAGCTTTGATTAGTGCCGGCCGAATGATGAAAGAAGCCGGATCTCACGCCATTAAAATGGAAGGTGGAGCTTCTATCGCCGATACGGTAAAAAAAATTGTCGATGCCGGGATACCCGTTATGGGGCACCTGGGCCTTACACCTCAAAGTATTTATAAGTTCGGTACATATAAAGTTCGTGCAACCGAAGACGCCGAGGCAAAACAATTAGTCCGCGATGCCCGTAAACTTGAAGAAGCCGGGTGTTTTGCTATCGTTTTGGAAAAAATTCCGGCGAAACTGGCACAACAAGTGACCGAAACCCTTTCTATACCAACAATCGGCATCGGGGCAGGTGTACACTGCGATGGACAAGTGCTTGTTATGCACGATATGTTGGGATTGAATAAAGATTTTAATCCACGGTTTGTACGTCGATACGCCGATATGCAGGAAACGGTCATCGGTGCGGTAAAACAATATGTAAGTGATATTAAGACGCAATCTTTCCCAGGTAAAGACGAGCAGTACGAATAATATGCCGGAAAACGATCGACTCATATTAATTTCCAATGATGATGGCATTTTCGCTCCCGGAATTCGTGCTCTTGCTGAAGCCGCATCGGAGTTTGGAGAAGTTGTTGTTATTGCTCCCGATCGTCAACAAAGTGCCGTCGGGCATGCCATTACCGTGATGCAGCCCCTGCGGGTCAATAATTTCCAGATCGATAATAACTTATTTGGGAAGGCTATAAACGGCACCCCGGCCGATTGCGTGAAGCTCGCTCACGATAAATTACTTAAAAGAAAACCTGATTTGGTATTAAGCGGCATCAATCACGGATCAAATGCCGGCATTAACATTCTCTATTCCGGAACCGTTAGCGCCGCTACAGAAGGAACGATACTTGGATATCCATCCATAGCCATCAGTTGTGCCGATTACGATGAAGATGCCGATTTAAGCGGGGCACAGGATGCAGCACGAAAAGCTATTCAGTATGTGTTCGATCATGGTTTGCCCCGAGGGGTAACACTGAACCTGAATGTTCCTTCCGGATCGTTAAAAGGAATTAAATGGACCCGTCAGGCTAACAGCCGGTATGTAGAAGAATATGACGGCAGGGTTGATCCCAATAATCGTCCTTATTTTTGGATCACCGGGAAATTTGAGGTTTTGGATTCGGGCGACAACCTGGATGTGAATGTTCTGGAAGAAGGTTTTGCCTCGTTGACACCTATTCAATATGATCTGACGGCTCACGACAGCCTGAAGCAATTTCAGAATTATAAATTTTAGTGATTCCGTTCGCTCAGGTTTCGTGCCACTTTGATCCAGAAGGCATTCCACAACGGTTCATGATCGGCCGACAAATTTACTTTAATTTGCTCGATGTGTGATAAACTCGTATGCCCCAGGTATTCTCCCCAATGCCCGCTTATTTCACTTACAAAACCATCATTAATACCTTCTTCTTTATAAATGTGATTATTTAACGGTAAAAGTATCCTGTTGATGGATGAATTCGTTCCTTTGCCGGTTGAGGCCGAGTAAGAATAATATTGTACTCCTTCGATATCCGGCGTATTTGGATTAAAATTATTCATCACGTAATCACGGGTCAGTTCTTCCGTTGCCGAGAGGACGTCACTGCGGATGCGTGGGTATAAGCTGTTGCCCAGCCAGTTGAGCATATCAGCCAGTAAATCTTTAACACTGCTTGGTGTTTTGAGTGCCCATTCCGCAAGACTAGCTCCCTGATGAGGAGTTGAAATGGTAGTGAGTGACGAAACATAGCCGGCTGCTTTCAGATGGGTGATCGCATAACGCATATCGAGTCCACCCATGCTGTGAGCGATGATATTAACTTTTTCAGCACCGGTTATCGACAAAATGGTATCAATCATGCGGCACCACGCTTCGGCACGAATACGTACCGTATTGTAGGGCACAATGTTGGGGGCAAAACTAGAGATGCCATGCTGACGATAAAGCATGCATATCTCATCCATAGGTGATTTTTTTACCAGTGAAGCGAGTGAACCAAATCCATGGCAAAAAAGCACCGGGTATTTTATAGGAATAAAATCAGGTTGTGGAAATTCTTCAACCTGCAGTTTCTTCCAAAGCCTTTTACCCTCATTTAATTCCATTTGCTTAAACAGTTCATTGATGATCAGTTATTGGAGGAACTAGTGTCAACCCGCTTTTTTTAAAGCGCTGAATTGAATTTTTCAACCATTGAAAGCTCTCGTCAGTAGCATTAATCAGCATAATCGGTCGTTCATTTTGTTCGGCGAGACGCATAAATCTTTGTAATTGCCGTTCAAAATGAATCTGCCCCTCATCCGTTGTCACCAGGATGGCATTTTTGGCATTTACATAATTAATTTTAAAATGCTGACTGTCTTTATCAATTAATGTACGGGTCTGTTCGTCGGCAGAGGGATTGACAAGAACGGTCGGATTCCGAAAAACTTTGCCTAAGGTTTGCAGCTGCTCATTAAGGTGCCAGTCGACTTTATTCGTAGAATTTTGATTGGCTTCACCATTTCCAAACCAGAAGATGACATGTGTTTTCATGGCTTTTATGGAATTGTACCAGTCTTTGCCCTGAGAGACATTCGATACTTTAAGCACTACCGGCAAACGGCTGCCTAAATCCTCGATAGATTTCACTACTTCTTCGGAAGGTTTGCGATTGAAATAAGCCAGAACAGAAGCAGGGTACCTCCGGTATTTTATTGCAGTATCGCTCACCAGTTTTATAGTACGAATGATATCTCCGCCGTAAGCAAGCTGAATATCCATATTGCCTTCTGGCAGATGAACGATAGCGGGATCTTGTACATCGTAAGGATATAATCTTTTATTTAACTCGGCATGTAAAAAAGTTTTTGAAAACCTGGCAGGAAGATCAACGATATAAACTTTGCGGATGAATTTCTTATTAATATGGATATTCTTAATCCTAATTTGCTGCTTCTTAATATTGAACGCACGCAGTTCGCGGGTAATCAAAGTGTCTGCTTCCCCCAGGCTCGTAAGTCTTTTTTTACCCTGAGACGGCATTTTTAGAATAAGTATGAAACAAATGATACTTGAAATCAACAAAAGCAATGCAATAACTTTCTTTTTGTTGTTTTCAACAGGTTCTGCAAGTTCTTCTTCCATAGATAGTTACAACGCTATATAATATCAAACAAGGCGATGCTTAATAATTTGATAAGAAAATCGGAATTTAATCTGTCAATAAAAATTCAGAATTAACATATTCACTCTTTAACAATTCGTACAGATTAATATATTTAACTGCTTCGTCAAAGCAGATACTATATTTACATTATTTTCCAGGATACTAATTATTTACTACCCCGATGTCATTTAAATACAAGAAAGTTGAATCGAAATCGGATATCAAACGATTTCATAATTTACCCTTCAGAATCTATGCTGATTATCCAAACTGGCGCCCGGCTTTGCGAGGAGAGGTTGAAAACATATTTGATAAGAATAAAAATCCATTCTTCAATCACGGAGAGTGTGAACGTTTTTTGGTGTATGATGATAATAGGTTAGTTGCTCGTTTTGCCCTGATGATTGATCATAGAAATGACAAATTGTTCAACCCACAAATGGGCGGGATTGGCTTTCTGGAAATGGAGGACAATAAATATCTGGCCAAAGCCATCATTCGGTTTGCATCAGAGTGGCATCGCAGCCGTGGGTATTATGCTATGCGCGGACCCATAAATTTTGGCGAAAATGAAAATTTCTGGGGTTTGCTTGTTGAAAATTATGACGATCCGCCGGTTTATGGAATGTATTATCATCCTCCTTATTATAAAGATCTGCTGGAAGAAACCGGTGCGGAGAAATTTGATGATCATTTCAGTTATACGCGTGATTTATATGATCCTTTTTCCGATAAAATGCAGCGTATCGCTGAGAGGTTAAACAGCAGGGAAACGATACAAGTTCGCCCTCTGGATATGAAAAATATTTACCGCGATGGAGAATATATCCGGCAAATTTATAATCAGGCGTGGAGCAACCAGGAAATCAGTGAAAGGGAAGATGAGTTCACCGAAATTTCTACTGAAACGGTTCATGCCATGATTGATAATCTAAAACGTATTATACTTCCCCAATCGAGTTTTCTGACTTTTGTAAATGGGGAACCAGCTTCCTTCATCATAACGATACCGGATATGAATGAACTTCTGGGAAAAACACGAGGGCGCATTCGATTATGGCACATTCCAAAATTAATATTATTTAAAAAGAAAGTGACCAGGGTACGAATTATCGTTTATGGGACACTACCCAAATATCGACGGCTGGGATTGGAAGCACAGATTTTTGTAAACGGAATAATCGGGATACGAACACGAAATAAAAGCCTGAAAAGGCTTGAAGGAGCCTGGGTGAGTGAAAAAAACTGGCTGATGCAACGCAGTCTTGAAGCTTTGGGTTGTGTCCATCATAAAACCCACCGAACCTATCGCTGGATATTCGATTAAGCTGAAGAGTGTTACCGTTTTAAAATCTGGGATTCAGCAGTTACTCATATCTCAATACTCACTACTCTGGACTATAATTTTTCTGCTATCCAAAGATCTGCTGTAAAATTTTCCGGGCTACTTCCTTTTTAGTTCCTGAGATAGCGGTATTTTCGTCTTTGTTGATGAGGATGATATGATTCGTATCGACCTGGAAGCCGGAACCTTCTTCATTAATGGAATTCGCAACAATCCAATCCAGTTTTTTTCTTTTCAGTTTGGCAGAGGCATTTTCCAGGAGATTCTCGGTCTCCATAGCGAAGCCAATCAGCACCTGCCCCTCTTTTTTATGTTTCCCCAGCCATTCCAGGATATCAGGTGTTTGTTTAAAAGATATATTTATCGTTTCACCACCTTTTTTAATTTTATTGGGCTGAAACGTTTCGGGGGTGAAATCTGCAACTGCCGCAGACATAATGATGATATCAGCATCCTGATTCTTTTTAATCAAATCCAGCAATTCATTGGTTGAATCAAAAGAATGATGTTCGATATTGTCCGGAAGGGGTATATGAACCTGTCCGTGCAGAACCGTCACAGAAGCACCCAAATCACGGGCTGCTTCTGCCATGGCAAAACCCATTTTCCCGGAACTGGGATTTGAGATAAATCGAACAGGATCCAAAAATTCACGTGTTGGTCCGGCTGTTACTACCACTTTTTTATCTTTCAGTAGCTGTTCAACAGAAGCATTTCCTGAACCCAGGATTTGATTGGTAAATTCCAGAATGGCACCTGGTTCAGGGAGACGTCCGGTGTCATTGAGTCCGCTTGCGAGGTAACCTTCATCCGGTTGCAGTACATGATAACCGTATTCATGAATCAGTTCGAGATTACGGCGTGTCGACGGGGCGTGGTACATTTCGCCATCCATAGCCGGACAAATGATTACCGGGCATCTTGCAGCTAAAACCGCACTGGTCAGCATATTATCAGCAAGTCCGTTAGTAATCTTAGCCATGGTGTTGGCGGTACAGGGTGCAATAACAAATGCATCAGCCCATTCTGTCCATTGGATATGGCGAACCCACGAGTCGGACAGGCTGGTGGATTGTTCGGGAAAAACCTGAACGGCAACTTCAGAACGCGAAAGAGAAGCAAAGGTATCAATACCAACAAAGCGGGTAGCTGAAGGAGTCATTATGACTTTTACTTCAGATCCCGCTTTTTGAAATTCGCGCAGAAGATATACAGCTTTATAAGCAGCTATACTTCCTGTAACGCCCAGCAAGATGCGTTTACCGGAAAGCATACATTTTATTTATTAAAATCGTCGGCTCTGCGATAATAAATTTCGCCTTTTTCCATTTCTTCCAGGGCACGCTGCGTCGTATGCGGACGTTTTTCAAAATCTTTGGAGATGCGTTCCTGTTCTTCATTGAATGAAAAATCGTCATCGTCATCGAAACCTTCGAAGTATTTCAATTTTTCATCTAACTCCATTTTTTCCTGGGCGGCCAACTGTCGTGATCTTTTGGCAACAATGGCCATACTTTCGTAAATATTCCCGGTTATTTCCTGGAGTTTTTCAACTTTTCGTGTTTTAATAGGCATAAAGTATAATCTCTTAGATAACTTTTTAAGACTTATGTATAAACGAATTAACAATTCGTTTTATTTCGGTATACGCTTCTTCTAAATCGTCGTTTACAACAACGGCATCGAAATTCTTTTCCTGATCCAGTTCCATTTTTGCCCTTTCCAGGCGCTGTTTCAATGTTTGAGCCGTTTCCGTTCCCCGGTTAATCAAACGTTTTTTCAACTCTTCCAGCGTTGGCGGCTTAATGAAAATTGCCAGGCAATCGTTACTGTATGTCTTTTTGATATTCAAGGCACCTTTCACCTCGACGTCAAACAAAATAAAATAACCATTTTCGAGCTGATTTTCAACTTCACTGCGCAACGAGCCGTACCGTTTTCCACTATAGAATTCTTCCCATTCAATGAAGTCGCCATTATCTATTTTCTGTTGAAATTCTTTGTGGCTGAGAAAATGATAATCTTTACCATTCGTTTCATTTGGGCGTTGTTTCCGGGTCGTTGCCGAAACTGAAAAAGTGAGTTGTTGGAAATCCTTAAGTAACCGTTGAGCGATAGTTGTTTTGCCCGAACCGCTGGGGGCTACGAGAACAATGATTTTACCTTTTTTCACCCTTATTCGATGTTTTGTATTTGTTCCCTGATTTTCTCCAGAATCTCTTTCATGTTGATAACATAATGAGCGATTTCCGAATCATTGGCTTTAGAACCAATCGTATTGATTTCCCTGTTCATTTCCTGAATGAGAAAATTCAGTTTCCGGCCAACGGATTGGTCGTTGTTCATGGCTTCACGGAAGAATTTAATATGCGATGCCAGGCGGACGGTTTCTTCGGTGATATCGAGCTTGTCGGCCATGATGGCAATTTCCAGTTCCAGCCGCTCTTTATCGAAACTCTCGTCCTTTATTAAATTGTTGATACGTTCGTGAAATTTTTCCCGTGCTTCAGGAACACGTTTATCGGCTCTGATTTTAACTTTTTCAAGCAGGTCTTCCAGATTACCAAGACGCATGGAAAGATCTTCAGCCAGATGCCCGCCTTCATTAGCGCGCATCACGTTTAAATTCTCAATGGCACTCAGGGTCGCTTTTTCAACCAGAGATGCCATCGTTTTCAATTCTTCTTCGTCTTCTTCCTTGGCGACAAATAAATCATTAAAAGTCAGGAAATGATCCATTTTTATTGGATCCGATAACCCGGCTGATTCCTGCAGATTCGTCAATAACTGGTGATAGCTTTTAACGACTTTGGGATCAATGGTGATATCGAGTTCCGCTAAATCCTGCTTCTCCAGTTTGATAGAGACATTCAATTTACCGCGTTCTATATGTTTTTGAATTAGATCACGCAGTTCCGGCTCTTTGTGGCGGATACTTTGGGGCAGACGTATGGATATATCGCAAAAACGATTATTTACTGATTTGACTTCCACAGTGGCTTTCATGCCGTCAGTGGAAGATTCACCCCGGCCAAAACCGGTCATTGAAACTAACATAATGATTACCTGTTAAGAATATTGACTAAATAGAATAATGAATAATTTCCTGCCAAAAGATAATAAGCACTAAAATGAATGGAAAAATATCTTTTTAATATCATTGCCCACCGATTTCTTTGATGGCGTCCATAACCGAATGCGCTAGCTGGCGGGCTTTCTCCGGAGACTTAGCTTCCGAGTAAACACGGATTATCGGCTCGGTATTCGATTTTCGCAAATGAACCCAGCCATCTTTCATTTGAATTTTCACGCCATCGATAGTAACAGGCTGATAGTCGCTGTACCGAATGGCCATCTGCTCTAAAATTTTATCCGGATCCAAACCCTCGATTTGAATCTTATTTTTCGACATGAAATAATCGGTCAATCCTTTTCGGTAGGTAGCCAGATCCAATTTCTGTTCGGCAAGGAATTGAAGAGACATGGCTATTCCAACCAGGGAATCACGTCCGTAATGTAGATCCGGATTGATGACGCCACCGTTTCCTTCACCACCGATAACGGCGTGAACCCGTTGCATTTCCTTCACGACATTAATTTCGCCGACCGCTGATTGATAACAGCTCTGTCCGTAATTATTGGCTATTTCAGAAGTGATACTCGATGATGAAAGGTTGGTTGCGCAGGCTCCCGGTTTTTTACCTAACATAAAATCTGTCGCCAGAGCCAGAGTATATTCCTCACCGATCAATTCTCCGCCGTTCATTACCAAAGCCAGTCGATCGGAATCGGGATCAACAACAAACCCGACATCACTTTGGGTTTCTTTTACCACTTTACAGATATCTCCAAGATGTTCGGGCAGGGGCTCCGGATTATGAGGAAAAAGTCCGTTCGGTTCGCAATTCAGTTTTTCAATTTTATCGATACCCAGTCGCTCGAAAAGTCTTGGAACAGCAATGGATCCAGCTCCGTTGACGGCATCAACCGCCACTTTAAAATCTATATTACTGATTGTTTTCGCATCGATATAGGGCAACTCAAGAATCTTGTCGATATGATATTCCAGGATATCAGGATCATCGGTAACCGTGCCCAATTCAAGATAATTTTTGTATTCAGCTCCGTTATTTTCAGCAATGGCAATCACTTCTTTGCCCTGATCGGCATCAAGAAACTCGCTTTTATTATTGAGTAATTTTAAAGCGTTCCATTCGGCGGGATTATGGCTGGCTGAAATAATGATTCCACCGGTTGCTTCATGCTTTAAAACCCCCATGGCAACCGTCGGGGTGGGTACAATACCGAAACGAACCACATCGCAGCCAACAGAACGAAGGGCGGCAACGACAACCTGCTCGCATATTTCGCCGGTCACCCTGGAGTCCCGCCCGACGACTATTTTGCCGCCTTTTGCCCATGTTCCGAAAGCGGCCGTAAAACGGGCCAGGTTCTCCGGATTCAAATCGGTTCCGTAAATACCTCGTATACCTGAAACAGATATCATTAATGCCATAAAAAACTCTCAGTCGATTTTAATTGAAGTTGCCAATGTTACTAATTTCAAAAGAGAAATTAAAATGTTGAAGCTATTATTCTTTGCTATTCATAACGTTACTCAAGTCCGGCCTGCCAACGGGATTCTTTAATTCCAGCCTGATGATTTTCGTATCGGGCCAGTACAAACAATAAATCGGACAGGCGATTCAGAAAGATGACAATATCCTGTGACAGGTTTTCCTGATCCCTGCAGGCGATAACGATTCGTTCCGCCCGGCGGCAGATTGTTCGTGCCAGATGCAAAGTTGCCCCACCTGGCGAACCTCCGGGAAGGATGAAAAATTTAAGCGGGGGCAGGGCTTCGTCAAGCTGATCGATAGATTGTTCCATCCATCGGATATCTTCGGGCTCAATGCGTTCAACTGTAGCTTTTGATGAGGCCGGGGTCGCGAGATCGGCTCCAAGTTTGAAAAGATTATTTTGAATATGCTGGCAGATGCGCTCTGATTCATCGGATAATCCATGCGCACGCGCTAAACCGATACTGGAGTTTAATTCATCGACGGTTCCATAGGACTCAATCCGATCCGACGCTTTTGAAACACGACCGCCGCCGAAGAGGGACGTTTCGCCTGAATCTCCCGTACGTGTATAAATTTTCATGATATATGCAATGATTCGTTTTTCAACATAATGAACATAAGATAGCAGTCAGGCCATGAAAAATCAGAAAAAGAAATAGCGAATGATTTCTTCATTTTTCAACAGGCATATAAACGATTTTCCCCGGGTTCGCTTCGATAGCAAGGTGGCTGTAATGTCCGATTTCATTCATAAATGATTCGGAATTTTCGGAAGGGCAATGCAATGATAAGGTGACCTTCTCCAGGTATTCCGACTTTGTTGTTTTGCATTGATAGTCATTCAGTAATTTATCTATTCGGTTACTTTCACTGTATGGATATATGACTTCGATTTCCAGGGCTTCAATCATAGGTATGATATCAGCTTTTTGAAGGCATCCTTCAGCACAGGAGCCGTAAGCGCGGATCAATCCGGGTTTCCCTAATTTTACTCCTCCGAAATACCTGATTACGACCAGTCCGGCATTCAGAATCTCATAGGACTTCAGACGATTTAGTATAGGCAGACCCGCTGTGCCGCCCGGTTCACCGGCGTCGTTGGCAAATTCCTGTAACGATTTGAAACCAATTCGAAAAGCATAACAGTGATGACTGGCATCCGGATATTGTTCTCGGAGCCGGTTCAAATGCATCTGAAATATCTCAATCGTATCACATGGAAAAAGGAATCCGAGGAATTTTGAATTTCAATCGTTGAACTCCGTAGAATATTCCGATGATATCGTGTAAATCTCTTGCAAAAATATTGGATATTGTGTCAGTTGATTTGTTGAACCCGTATTCGATTGTACCGGGAATCGAAAATATTCAATGTTTGCATAAATGACATATTAATCTTTCGACATATGAAATTTATATATCCTGTTGAATTGTTTCAGGTTGAGTGGATTTTCTTCATAAAAATAGATATAAAAAACGAATGATTTTTTGCACATACATTATTAAACTATAACACCTTGCATAGACGGTGTACAAATAAGCGCAGGCTTCTGCAAAGGAAGCGATATTTGTGTAACTTGCCACGCGTTGAAAGCGCTTGTTGTTAGAAAACAAACACGTCTATCAGCATTGATTTATGGATTTTAACGTTTAACACAAAAAATTATATGAGTTCGAAAGAGAAGTCGTCATCATCTGTTGTCTGGTCTACTATCGGAAGGAAGCTCATAAATGGTTTAACTGCAGTTGGTCTTGTCGTTTTTATACTTATCCACTTGCTGGGTAATTTGTCTTTATTTGCAGGTTCAAACACGTTTAACGAGTATTCTCATTTTCTGATGAGTAAACCGGAATTTATCTATCCTATAGAAATTATTCTTTTACTATTCTTTGTATTCCATATCATCATGGGCATCAGCGTATATCTGCAAAAGAAGAAAGCTCGACCCGAGGGCTATTACATGTACAAGAGTGCGGGAAAACCAAGCAAGCAAACCATGAGTTCTAAAACGATGATACTTACCGGTATCATTCTTTTGGTTTTTCTTGTCATTCACCTGATACAATTTAAATACGGACCAGAGTATATGACCACCATCAACGGGCAGCATGTTCGTGATATACATCGCGTTGTGGCAAATACTTTTGCCAATCCATGGTGGGTCTTATTTTACGTAATTGTGATGGTTTTACTGGGTTATCACCTTCGTCACGGTTTCTGGAGTATGTTTCAATCGTTAGGTGCTATGAAACCTAAATACACACCCGTTGTGTATACTATCGGCGTCATTTTTGCCATTATTATTGCCGTTGGTTTCATTGTATTGCCTATCTGGATGTATTTCACAGGAGGAGGTGCCTTATGAGTTCAGAGACTAAAAATGCTAATCAAATGAGTGAGAATAAAATTAATCTCGATGCTAAAATCCCCGACGGGCCGCTGGCTGAAAAATGGAACATCCACAAAGATAAAATTAAGCTGGTATCTCCGAATAATAAGCGGAAGCATCACATTATCGTTGTGGGAACTGGTTTGGCGGGAGCCTCGGCCGCTGCATCACTGGCTGAATTAGGTTATAAAGTAACTACGTTATGTATTCACGACTCCCCGCGCAGGGCTCACAGTATTGCCGCCCAAGGTGGAATAAATGCCGCTAAAAATTATCAAAATGACGGCGATACCATTTATCGTTTATTTTATGATACGATTAAAGGCGGCGATTTCCGTTCAAGAGAAGCCAATACCTACCGTTTGGCAGAATTAAGTGCCAACATCATCGATCAGGCCGTTGCTCAGGGTGTTCCTTTTGCCCGTGAATATGGCGGCGGACTGGCAAACCGTTCTTTTGGCGGGGTTTTGGTATCTCGTACGTTTTATGCCCGCGGACAAACGGGGCAACAATTGTTGCTTGGAGCATACAGCGCGATGATGCGCCAGGTTGATGCCGGTAAGATTGACCTTCGCCCGAGAAGGGAAATGCTGGATCTGGTTATCGTCGATGGAAAAGCCCGCGGTATCGTTGCCAGGAACCTGTTAACAGGGGAAATTGAACGTTACGCTGCCGATGCCGTGATTTTGGCAACCGGAGGATATGGTAATGCTTTCTTCCTGTCGACCAATGCTAAAAATTCGAATGTCACAGCCGCCTGGCGCTGCTATAAACGTGGTGCGGCTTTCGCCAATCCGTCTTATGTTCAAATTCACCCGACCTGTATACCTCAATCAGGACATTATCAGTCGAAATTGACGCTGATGAGTGAAAGTCTGCGGAATGACGGACGTGTTTGGGTACCAAAGAAGAAAGGAGACAAGCGTCCCGCGAATGAAATCCCGGTAGAAGAAAGAGATTATTACCTGGAACGTAAATATCCTAGTTTTGGTAACCTTGTACCGCGTGACGTGGCTTCCCGTAATGCCAAAATGGTCTGCGATGAAGGCCGTGGAGTCGGAGCGACTGGTCAGGCCGTTTACCTGGATTTCAGAACAGCTATCGAACGGGACGGCATCGATGTTATCAGTGATAAATATGGAAACCTGTTTGAAATGTATGAGCGAATCACTGGTGAAAATCCCTATAAAGTTCCGATGCGCATCTACCCGGCTGTTCACTACACAATGGGCGGACTCTGGGTCGATTACAACCTGATGAGTAATGTTCCCGGCTTACATGTTCTCGGTGAAGCCAACTTCTCTGATCACGGCGCTAACCGATTAGGTGCCAGCGCGTTGATGCAGGGATTGGCCGACGGTTATTTCGTTATTCCTTATACTCTCGGCGAGTATATCGCAAACAACGAATTGCCTAAGGTGGAAACGAGTCATGAGGCTTTTGATCAGGCCGCTGACGAGGCAATGAGCCAGATAGATACCCTTCTGAACATCAACGGTACTAAAACCGTGATGGAATTCCACAGAGAACTTGGAAAAATCATGTGGGATAAGGTCGGAATGGCACGTACGAAAGAAGGTCTTGAAGAAGCTATCAAAGAGATCAAAGCTTTACGTGAAGACTTCTGGCAAAATCTGCGCATCACCGGTGAGAAAAACACCTTCAACAAATACCTCGAGTTTGCCGGACGTGTGGCGGACTTCATGGAATTAGGTGAATTGATGGCCAAAGACGCCCTGCACAGGAATGAATCCTGCGGCTGCCACTTCCGTGAAGAATATCAGACCTCCGAGGGAGAAGCACTGCGGAATGATGATGAGTTCGCTTATGTCGCCGCCTGGGAATTTAAAGGCGAAAAGAATCAACCTGCCTTACATAAGGAACCATTGAAATTTGAAAACGTGCATCTCAGCCAGAGAAGTTACAAATAGGGAGAAGAAAATATGAGTAAAGATTCCATGAAAATGCATTTGAAAGTCTGGAGACAGGAAGGCCCGGAAACTCCGGGAAAGATGGTCGATTACGAACTCGAAGGAGTGTCTCCCGATATGTCATTTCTCGAAATGCTGGATATTCTCAATGAAGAATTGATTCATAAAGGAGAACGTCCGGTTGAATTTGAACACGACTGTCGCGAAGGTATTTGCGGTTCCTGCAGTATGGTTGTCAACGGGATAGCCCATGGCCCGCAAAAGGCTACAGCTGTTTGCCAGTTGCATATGCGTCATTACCGCGATGGGGATACCATTGTTGTTGAGCCCTGGAGAGCTAAAGCGTTTCCGATCATTAAGGATTTAGTGGTCGACAGAACGGCTTTCGATCGTATCATCCAGGCTGGCGGATATGTATCAGTGAATACCGGTGCGGCTCCGGATGCCAATTCGATATTGATTGGTAAAGATGATGCGGACGTCGCTTTCGATTTTGCAACCTGTATCGGTTGTGGTGCCTGCGTTGCGGCTTGTCCAAATGGATCGGCTTCATTGTTTACAGGGGCTAAAATATCTCAGTTAGCTACGTTGCCACAAGGTGATCCCGAACGGAAGAAAAGAGTCCGCGCCATGGTTGATCAAATGGAAGCTGAAGGATTTGGCGATTGTTCCAATCATGCCGAATGCGAAGCTGTTTGCCCGAAAGGCATTTCCATAGCTGCTATCGCGATGATGAGAAGAGAATATGTCAAAGCCTTATTCTGATTTTGATTAATCTCTAAAATTTGTTTACGCACGTCTCTAAAAAGGGGCGTGCGTTTTTTGTTTATTCATTATTATGGTAGTTATGATGAATGACTTGTTCGACATAGCATTAAAGAACCTGAAATCCATTTGGGGATTCGATTCTTTCCGGGATGGGCAGGAAGAAGTGGTGCGATCGGTTCTGCAGGGAAGCGATACGTTAGTTCTGTTCCCAACGGGAGGCGGAAAATCGCTATGTTACCAGGTCCCGGCAACGGTTATGGAAGGGCTGACTGTTGTAATATCCCCATTGATTGCCCTGATGCAGGATCAGGTTAATCAGCTAAATCGATTGGGGATAGATGCTACATTCCTGAATAGTACGCTCTCCAACAGGGAGATTGAACAACGTCTGATAAATGCCCGTAACGGAATGTATAAGCTCCTTTATTGTTCGCCGGAACGGTTGCAAAGTCCTGCCTGGCAATATGAAATGAATAGTTTGAATATCGATCTTATTGCCGTTGACGAAGCACATTGCATCTCGGAATGGGGTCACGATTTCCGTCCGGCATACCGAAACATAAAGGAATCCTTTGAAGCTTTGGAGAAGGATGTCCGGTGGATGGCATTGACGGCAACAGCTACTCCCGAAGTTCGAAAAGATATTGTCGAAGCGTTGGATTTCCGAGAGCCGGAAATCATTTCACGGGGTTTCGATCGCCCGAATCTGAAATGGTGGGTAATTGAAACCAGGCAAAAGAAAAGGAAACTGATGACACTGGTTCGCCGTTCCGATGCCAAAACAGGCTTGGTTTATGCCGGAACCCGGAAAAATTCAGAAGAAATTGCAGATGAATTACGGGGAGCCGGATTTCTGGCAGAAGCGTATCATGCCGGTCTGAAGCAGGATAAAAGAGCGGATATTCAAAACCGTTGGTTATCCGGTGAATTGAACTGGGTTGTGGCAACGAGCGCTTTTGGAATGGGAATAGATAAACCCGATTGCCGTTACGTGATTCATTATTTGATGCCATTATCGCTAGAGGCCTATTACCAGGAATCTGGCCGGGCCGGGCGCGATGGAGTTATTTCATATCCGGTACTTTTATACAATCAAACGGATTACAAGCGGGCTAAACAGATTATTACCGATGCATATCCGCAAAAGGAAGAGCTCCAAAAAATATATAATGCCGTTTGTGACAGCTTCCAGTTAGCCATCGGGTCGGAACAGGAAGATGCAGAACAAGTCGTCATGGAGGATTTGTCGAAGCGGAGTGGTTTGCCGGTGAAAAAACAACAAGTTGGTTTACAGGCGCTGCAACAGATTGGCATTCTGAATATTATAACAAATTATGAACCACAGTGTGGAATCCGGTTTACGATGAGTTATGATGGTTTATTAGCGCATGTACAGGCGATTTCAAACTCGCAGAAAAGAGATTTCATCGATCGATTGTTTCGATCATACGGACCGGAATCGCTGGAACAATTGGTTTACCTGGATTTATCTCACATCAATAAAAAGCTCGATGTTACAAAAAATCAATTGATCAAGGGCCTGGAAGTGCTGAAAAAAGAACAAATTCTTCAATATGATATCAGGGAAAGTAATCCTTTGGTGAAGCTGAATGATGCCAGAATGGAGCGTCTGCCGTTTTCGAATATCGAATTAATGAAATATCGTGAAGTCCTTTTGAAGAAATTGGAATATATGTTGGGCTATGCCAGAACTGAATCATGCCGCGGGGCCTATCTAAGCCATTATTTTGGTGAAAAAAATGTGCATACCCATTGTGGACATTGTGATTTGTGTGAAAAACGGGAAAAAGGAGAACAGAATATTCTTGAATCCAAAGAAGTTCAATCGGTATTGCAATTATTAGAAATAAAACCTGGGAAGTTCAGCTTTATTTGTTCTGAAACCGGGATAAATACCCGGAAGTTGAAACTGATTTTGAATCTGCTGATGAGAGAGAACAAAGTAATGACCATGACCGGGGAACCAGACGTTTTCTATCTCTTACGGGAAGATTGAGTATCTGCTTTTACCAGCTTTTTCGGTTTCGTGTGTAACACGCTTTTTGAACTGTCCTTTTTGGAATTTCCTTCCCAAATCCTGTTTCGTTCTTCATTCAGGGCATCCAGTGCCTTTTTCATCAAATCATGCTGTTTTTTGATTTTCATGTAATAATTTCTGCTCTGCATGAATTGATTAAAAGAAACTCCATAATGCTTAAGTATTGTATCCTTAAGCTGTACGGTTTTAGACGAATCTTTATACTGAGATTGATATGCTTTCAGTAATTCGAATTCTGCCGTTACATGGATATATTTTTTTTCGGGTATCAGATTATCAGGCTTGGGATCACGATTGCAGCCCGAAACAGACATCAAAGAAAAGACCAGGATCAGCGGCAGGAAACAGGTAATTATTTTTTTCATATTATTTCGAAGGAGGTTTGGGATTCAATGGCCGCATTACCACCTCATCAATGAGAAAATTATCGGGTGTTTCCAGCACATGGATGAGTAACCGGGCAATGTCATCCGGATTCATCATATTAGCATGAGCTCCCGGCAAATTTGATTTCGTGTTTTCAAAAAAATGCGTGGCAACGGAACCCGGGAAGAAACAGGTCACTTTGATTTTGTCGTAGCGAAGTTCTTTCATAAGTGCTTCGCTGAATCCCCGCAATCCGAATTTGGAGGCATTATATCCGGATAATTCAGGATTTCCAACTAATCCAGCGATGGAAGCTATATTCACGATATGGGAAGCTGAATCTTTGGATTTTAAATAGGGAACGATGAGCCGGGTCAGATAAAAAACTCCGGATAGATTCGTATTGATCATCGTGTGCCATTCTTCGAGCGACAACTTGTCGACCGTACCAAATATTCCTATCCCGGCATTGTTAACTAGAATATCCGGGCCTTTATGATGCTTAAAGGTGTTTTCAACCCAATTAGCCACTTTCCCGGCGTCACTGATATCCAGGATGACCGGGTGAAATAACTTCCCCAATTCTTTTTGTACTGTGTCAAGCTTATCAGAATTTCTTGCAATTCCGTAGACAATGGTGCCTTTGTTAATTAAGGCTTTGCTGAATGAATAACCAAGTCCGCTGCTGGCACCGGTGACGATCGCTGTTCTGGATTGTAAATTCATGGTATAAAATCTTTTTTTGTTACCTTTAACTGATAATTAATTTAATGATTACATGATCGAATCTGAATTGCAAAATAATAATGGTGATTTTTTATTTATCGATGTCGGTAATTCATTTTTGAAAATGAAAACTTTTCAAAAGGGAACATGGCATGATGTACTTCAACTCGGGCATCATGAATTGGACAAAATTGGTGATTTTTTCGGTGAGAACCCGATAGCATTCGCAAAAGTTTTTATTTCAAGTGTGGTAGAAGGCATCACTCATCAATTGGAATCCTTCTTTTCGCCGATTCCGGTTCATCTTTTGACCATTCGGGATATCCCTGGTGAATCGCTCGATTATGAAACCCCGGAGACGCTGGGAGTTGATCGTTATTTAGCCTGTTTAGGGGCTTGTAAACTGGCTAATGATGCTGTCGTTGTGATTGATTCAGGGACTGCTTGTACCATCGATTATATGGATGCCCATTCGGTTTATCATGGAGGGGTTATTTTGCCCGGGCTTCGCATATGGGAAGACGGTTTAAAAAATCATGCTCCGGCTTTACCGGGTGTAGAAAGGGGAATTCCTCCCGTTTGGCCCGGTAAATCTACACGAACATCCCTGCAGTGGGGATTAATCGGTGCTTATATGGATGTTATTGAGGCAATGCTCAAACGTTATAAAAGGAAATACGGTGAATATAAAGTATGGCTGACCGGCGGGGACAGTGACGATATCAGCCGTTACCTGGAACAGCCTTCTATTATTGATAAAAATTTGGTTTTTGAAGGCATGAAAGCCCTGGTATCAGATAGACCAAACTCTAAGTACTCCAAAACCTAAGTACTTCAAACTCTCACGCCTGTCCAATTCTTGCTTTTATCAACGAATCAACCATATCCAGCGCTACGGTGTTTTCTCCACCATGCGGGATGATAATATCTGCATAGCGTTTTGTCGGTTCAACAAACTCGAGATGCATCGGGCGTACAAAACGTTCATATTGAGATAAAACGTTGTCCAGGCTCCGCTCTCTTTCCATAATATCGCGGCGCAGGCGGCGTAACAAACGGATATCATCATCGGTATCGACGAAGATTTTTATATCCAAGAGGCTGCGCAGGTCTTTTTCATTAAAAATCAAAATACCATCGATGAGAATGACATCCCTGGGATAAATCAATCGCGTTTTATCGGAACGAATATGTCTGGAAAAGTCATAAACCGGGATTTCTACACTATAACCTTCGATCAAAGCATTAATATGACGAATCATCAATTCTGTTTCCAGGGCAGATGGATGATCAAAATTTTGTTTGGTTCGTTCCTCGAATGTGATGTGCTTTAAGTCTCTATAGTATGAGTCGTGCTGCAACATGACTAAGTTATCTTCACCAATTCGGTCGATAAGATGGCGAACAACGGTTGTCTTTCCGGATCCGCTTCCTCCCGCTACGCCAATGATTAACGGCTTTTCAGTCACTTTTGTAGAATTAATTTGAGTTAGTAAAATTCTGGCTTTTATCGAATTGTTCTTTGTAATTTTTGACAGCACGATAGATAGAAGAAGCCATAATTGTTTGTCCGTATTTGCTATTTAAAAATCGGGCTTCTTTAGGATTACTGAGAAATCCGAGTTCTACCAGTACGGCCGGCATAGAGGCGTAGTAGAGCACGACAAATCCAGCCTGGTGAATACCGCGGACATGGCGGTGTGCCCGGTCTTTAAATTGATGATCGAGCATTTCAGCAAATTTTTCACTGTTGGCCATATAGCCGTTATTTGCCAGTTCATAAATCAGCATTTGTTCGTCAGATAATTTCGGAGAATCGCTATTGTTCTCAAGCCGAACCACGTTGTTTTCCCTTTTCATTACTTCGAATGCTTCATTAGAATGATGCAATCCAAGGAAATAAACTTCGGTCCCGTGAGCACTGTGTGCCGGAGACGAGTTGCAATGAATGGAAATGAATAAATCTCCCTGAGCCCGATTGGCGATATGTCCGCGGTCTTTTAACGGAATGAACACATCTTTGTCTCGTGTGAAGACAACCTTCACACCCTGCATGTTTTTTTTGATATATTCGCCCACTTTTAAAGCGACTTTCAAGGCAATATTCTTTTCTTCGATATGATGATATCCAATGGTTCCCGGGTCTTTACCACCGTGGCCCGCATCGATGACCACAACATCAAATTTAATCTTCTTCTTTAATGCATAATACGATGGGTCTTCCGTCATCTTACTGCTGTCGGACGATGATTTTCCTGCCATCGAGCTGACATTAACGATTTTGGAGTTTGACTGAAGTGCATTCCAGTCAATCTGTTGGATTCCTTTGGTAAGTATGCTTAAATCTTTTTTTGAAGCGGTGGTCAGCCCCAGAAGCAAATCGTGTTTATTACGATCCGGATAAGCATTTCCAATAAGGTATATATCATCTTTTAAATGGATATTGATGCCAAGTCCGGAAGGGATGGATACAATATCAAATTTCTTGAAACTGTTGTAATTCTTATCAATATGAACCTTCTTGAAGGTTATATTTTTTTTGTAGATAGCCAACTGAATTAAATTTGGAGATGGCTGCATGACCACAAAAGAATCGGCCGGACTGGTCATATCAAAACGCACAACATACCCTCTATTGTCACCCCGTTTGGCTACAGAAATTCGATTTAAAACATCGTTAGCAGAATGATTTTGGGCATAAAGCGAACCTGTAAACAGGAATAAAAAAACGATGGCTGAGAGCAGGCTCCGGGAGACAGGGATTTTACAGGAGCTAATAAATCTGTGAGGTTTGTTAAAAATATGGTTTAAGATAATAGTTGTTTTATCGAGTCCTGCCATTATGATTAAACGATATCAGATTTAGTTATTTTGCAGAAAAATAGTTGTTTGTAAAGTCCCTATGGATTGGGGAACAAGGCTTTACAATGAAAATTATACTATTCTAAAATCAATTTTCATAAAAAGATAACACCATACATCTTTCCCCATTTAAAATAGAAATTATTTCAGGTTAATATAGGTAGAAATTTTCAACGCGTGTTAACTAAATCTTTAGATTTTATTTAAAAACTAAAGATTAGAAGGTCATTACAGCTTTTAATTCAATTGGGCATTTGGTAAAAATTATCATCATTCCAATTTAGGTTCCTGCCTGATTGCAAAATTTACTGTTCGTGTATCCAGGATCTTTCCTTTATCATCCTTTACAGTAAGTTTTAGGTTATAAGCTCCGGGTTCAAATCCATTAAGTTTCAGGGTTATCCATTTTGGTTCACGGTTATTCTCTCGCCTGAAAATAGCGGTTACGTTTGCATTTTCATTATACGATTTTCGCCTTTTCCCGAATAGTCCCATGGCATATTTTTCATAACTGAAAGTAATCGAATAGGTATTGATAATCCGGTCGTAGACTTCGAAAAAGACCAATATTTCATTTCCATTCATGAATGCAGGATGTAATGTTGGCTCGATGGGTATTCGCTTCAGAGAATCAACAGGTTGGCGGTATCCAAGGATGGGGTCACTGATAAGAATGCCGCCAGATGTCCATTTCAGATCTTCGGGTAATCCAGGTTGTAAAGGTCCGCTGCTGAAAATTGGCTGGCTTCCATTATAGATTACGGTGTCGCGATTATCTTTTTTAAATAATGTCATTGGAAAGGTAACCTTGCCAATCCTTTTCCCGTCATCTCCAAAAATATCGATACCTGTAATGGGTGAATGTCCGACACTGTCACAATTGAAAAAGTAGGATACAGTGCCGCCGTTATGAATAATTTTCGACAAGTTAAGATCACGAGATGCAAATACTTTCCTTTGTCCCGCCTCATTTATTGAGATGAGGGAGCTTTTTAACATGATATCTTTGAGCGGGTGTTTTTTCAGGACGTCTGATTGCAGCCTTTTATTGAGTTTATTCAGGTGGGGATCCATTACCAGTAAATATTCGGTTTCATTTTGATTATTAAGAAAACGAAAATATTTAAAATTGACGGGCAACCTGTTACTTTCGGTGACAAAATCCGTTGTGAAGCCCGGTGATTCCATATCGCGCCGATTCGATTCGACAAATTCCCAATTTTCGAACCGGTGCAGAATATCCGGGGCCTGGTATATGGCTCCTCCCGATATATTTCGGTTCACACTACGTACGATAAAAGCGTTGGTCAGTTCATTATAGAGTCTTTCATAATAACCCGTCACTCCCCGCAGTTTACCAATTATCGAATATTTAATCATCAACGCACCGCCTTCACGTCCCATGCCAGCCGATATCAATGTGTAACCATTAGATGGAATCATATGCATAATTCCTTTTTGAAGGGCGAATCCCCCGCCTTTTTGATTGGTTCCAAACAGGTAGTATGAAGGTTCCTGGCGATTTGAGAAAGTGTATTTCCATAAATCCGTTTCAATAATGATAGGGACTACCGGCCGATACATCATGCCGTTGACTCTCAGCGGGCCTCCGGTCACCGGGTCAGGGATTAGATTTGGCGGAAGTGCTACATTCTTCTCTTCGATATCGGGCTTGCCAAACCGTACATAAATTAACCCGCGATCGTCGGTTTTATAGACGCTATTTTGGGCCCGGGTGAAATGTTTGCGGGCATAAGCAATACGCTGCCAGTGCTCAATCAGCCGTTCGTTGACCGGCGTGGATGTGATGGGATCCTGTATTTCCCAAAACGTGACTACTTTATGAAATATATTGGAATTCCTTTTTTTGATTTCCTTTTTCCACTTTTTTTGCTCTTTGTAAGGAATTAGGGGAAGAATACGGGACAGTTCCTCGTTTATGGATTTTGGATCGCGATTCCAGCTGGCCTGTTTAAATGCGTTTAAATAAAATTCGCCGGCATCTGTAAAGCGGGAGCTATCATTGTGCGCTGTTACTGTCTGTATATATTGTACGGCCATCTTCATCTCTATGGACTTTTGCGTGTCCTGAACATGCAAAGCTGTTTCCCAGGTTACCAGTGCCGATTTCCATTGGCCTTTTTTTACTTCTTTGAGACCGGTCTCGTATGCCGATTTCAGAAGTGAATCTTGCATCTGTGCTGTTTGCAAAATTGAATATGATGCCAGACAATTACCAGCCAGGGAAAAGCAAAAGACCCATAAGATTAAACACGACCATATATAACTGAATGTGACAAGCATTGGTTTTAGGTCATCATTCAAAATAAGCTACTATAGTTTATATTAATAAAAATATATAAAAACAATAACTTAAGATGTGCTCATTTGGCTTGTTTTAATATTTTTTAATACTGGATAAATCTAAATATTTTCTTGTTCCTTCTGAGAACAAGCGGTCAGGCAGGGAATGAAATATATTGATGGCTGTATTTCTTTGTATCAACCTGGACAGTATTTTGGAAGGGGCCAGGAAAATTTCCGCTTTTGGTTGTGAGACAAAAAAATACGTGTTATGAAACATAAAGATTGTATAATGTAAGTATTTAATAAACGGGGAATGATTATTTTCAGGAATAAGATTATTTAAGTTTCATTTTTTGTTTTCGTAGAATTGATCGTGTGTAACAGAATTTTTATTGATTTAATTTTACTGAAATTTGTTTGTTCTGCTATTTTCAAAATTACTAATCTAAAGATATCATGTTGGCCGGGGTACCAGAATTAGAAGAGGCGCTTCAAGATTTTGTCAGGGAGCAGTATAATCCTTCGTTGATTGAAGAAAGGAATCATTATTTTTCCGACTTAAGTTCCGTTCTCGAAGTCTTATGTCATAAATCCGATGATCTCTTGTCATCAAAATCATTATCGATTGAGGATAATCGGTCGTTATTTGATTTTGCACGGCAGCAGATTACCAGACTCTGCAAAAGTGGCCCCAATCCTTCACAATATGACGAGAGCGGCCACCATTTGTCTGTTTGGATTAACCAGCAGCCAGATAAAATATCAGATATTCAGGATGAAGATCGCTTCAGGCCACTCGATAAAGATTCGTTATGGATACGTTTGGGCAAAGGAGTGAAAAGATCAAGGCGGTTTATTCAAAAAGCGATACAAGGTTCAAAGAACGCGTTTCGAAAAGTCGCCAGGAAGCCTTCTATAGAATTTCAAAATCCGCCTCACGATATTCCGTATTCCAACATCGTCGCATACCATTTTTTGAAAGTTGAAAACGTTAAAAAGGATTGGCTGGCCGAGGATTTCGAACTGTTTAAGCAACTAGTTGATTGTGTTGATCAATTGGGGATACGATTGTTTCAATTCATTCGGAATGAACAAAAAACCGAAGAAAATACTTTCGATGAATCGGAAAGAGATGGGAGCGAGGATACAAAAATTGAATCGTTACCTGATATCCTTCAGGTATTCCGGAAAGGTTGTTCCGAACTTCTCGAAAAATTAGATGCGGTTAGAAAACGTACCGGGGATATAGCAGGCAAAATCGGTAAAGATATTTTTGATGAAGTAAAGATGTCTGTCCGTAAAGTCGGGACCATTGAATTATCTGAGAATACTTTTTCTGTAAAGAAGTTAGACAAGCTACGGAAGGAGATATTTGAGAATATTGAAAAACTGGTTTCAGTACGGAATCATAATCTTAAGGTTCGCTTCGACTATTTACTTCTTCAATCAGAACTACTTCGGTACCGGTCGGATTATACAGGTTATAAAATAAATCTTGATAATCAGCTAAACCAGATCATTGAATCCCGTTTTTTAAAACCGCTTACCGATTTAAATGCGGTTATAGACGAGCAAATCAAGGCTCTGAACAAAATCAAAAAAGGTGGGGAATCCTTACGAACAAAAATTAAAGACATTGGTGAATTACTTCGGAAAAATTTACAGGTAACTTTTAAACAATTACAAAAAGAGCCGGTTTCGGACCGAATTATAGCATTACATGAAACATTTTTCTCTGATTTACTTCTTTTTGCAGGTACGTTTCCCGAGCAACTGGAGATATTCGCAAACAACAATGAGACATTAAAATCTGACACCCGGGAAACGGATATCATTCAGTGGCGTGACGAGATGACCCGTTATTTCAAAGAAGAGTTGGTACTGAAGATGAGGCCGCAACCCTCCCGGTTTGTTACCAGTACCGGCAAGTGGCTCGAAGCTCTTGAAGAAATTATGCAGGTTGTGGATGTGAATATTTCAGCCTCTATTGAATATTTAGACTCTCAAGAAAACGAAGATAAAGAAGCAGCAAATCTTGCCCTGGAAAGCCTTGAACGGATTAAAAATAGATTATCGGTATTAAGTGAAACAATTATTGCTGAGACTTCTAACCTGGAGAGGTCTGAAGACGTAATTGCGGCTATGGCCAATGACTATTTGTATGAACGGCTAATTCAAGGTGAAATTCTGAAGATCAAACGCAAAGGCCGGGAATTACAAATGAGATCGGCAGCGATGAAGTGGCGGTCACTCTTTTCCAGCAAAGGTAAATTTCTGCAAGCCGGTTTGCGTAAACGGAGACGATTCCTTTCCATGTTCTTAGGACGGTATTACGGTGAGGCGCGGAAGACGCTCGGTTTTAAGGATGAGCGTTCAATCTTAAAAACCAACATCAGCAATTACCTGTTGGAGATCGAACAAAAAATTGCTGGTATGCCGTTTATTTACCGTCGAATATTCAGGCTCGAGCCATTGGATGATGCCCGTTTTTTCATCGGCCGGGGAGAATTGCTGTCATCATTGCAATCGACATTTGAGATCTGGAAATCAGGCGGATATGCCAATTTTGCCGTCATCGGAGAAAAGGGTAGTGGAAAAACGACGATATTAAAGCTTTCCGATGAAATGGTGTTTAAGGGCAAAGAATTTACTGTTATTGATTTAGCCAGTAATATTATAAGTGAAAAAGAATTAATTCCTTTTTTGTGTGAAAGCCTTCATCTGCCGGTTGTAAAAAGTAAAGATGCCTTTGTTGAAGCCATCAAATCCGGAGAAGAACGCCGGGTGGTTATTTTCGAAGGATTTCAAAACCTGTATCTGCGTTCCATTAACGGATTTGAGGGATTGGAAAGTTTCCTTCAAATTATTTCATCGACGGCAATGAATATTTTCTGGGTTATCAGCAGTTCGCGTTATGCCTGGGAATACCTGGATAAGGTTCACCGGACAAGAGAATATTTCACGAATGTCGCATTTACCGATCAACTCAATGAAGAACAAATTACAGAACTGATCATGAGCCGGCACCGGGTAAGCGGATACGAAGCCCGCTTTATGGCGACTGAAGCATTAGAAAAATCACGTGCCTACCGAAAACTTTCGAGCGATGAACTGGCCAAACAGGATTACCTGAAAAGACAGTACTTCGACCGTCTTTCCAAAATAGCGAGCGGCAATATTTCGATCGCTATAATTTATTGGCTGCGTTCCATTTCCAAATTCAATGAGAATGAAATATGGATTGATACGCCGGATGACAAAAGCCTGAATTTCATCGATGTGCTTCCATCGGAACTGTTGTTTGTTTTGGGGGCGATTATCTATCATGATGATATTGATATCAAAGAACTGTCGATGGTTTTTCACCAGGATGATAAAAACAGCAGGATGCAGTTGTCACGGCTTCTGACTATTGGCTTGTTACAACAAAAAGGAGATGCGGAACGGTATAAGTTAAATCATTTTCTATATCGACAGGTCGTCCGGACATTAAAAACCCAAAACATTATTCATTAATGGGGAAGATTATGAAAGTTACTTACTCACCGGCCCGTTTTTATTCTGTTTTAGTAGTGCGATTAATGATGATCCTGGCTGGAATTTTGATGATTCAAATCCATCTTTCCGAAGCACAGGTTAAAGATTCAACCCTTATCAAATCAGCAAAAACGGACACGACATCGGTTATTTCCCCAATTTTATCGAAGACCGATTCTGTTGTCTCCGGTACAACTGCCAGTCAATCGACGACTCCCGCAAAAAGTGTACAGGATGGGAAGAAATCTAATCAGCCGGTTCTGAAAGAAGTGCCCAGCATCAGGAAATTTTTTTCGTGGTATAAAATATTCTGGACCTTCGTTGTTCTGTTTCTTACCTATCTGCTGAACCGTTTTCTCGGAAATATACTGGAAAATTTATCTGAAAAGGCTTCGACGTATCGGTTATTCGTCAAACGACTTATCCCGGTCGTGCGGTTGGCTACCTGGATATTAGCATTGTATTTTGTTATTGCCGGAATTATCAATCCGCCTTTTGAAACGATCATCACGGTAACGGCATCGGTTGGCATAGCTATTGGATTTGCTTCTCAGGATATCCTGAAAAATATTTTTGGTGGATTTATGATTATATTAGATCGCCCGTTCCAGGTCGGAGATAAAATTGAAATCGGTGATTATTACGGCGAAGTGATCCAGATTGGATTGCGCTCTATACGGATAGTAACTCCCGACGACTCGACCGTATCAATTCCCAATGGCGAAATCATGAATAAATCGGTTTCCAATGCGAATACGAGTTCATTAGAATGCCAGGTCGTGGCTGAAATTTTTCTTCCATCCGACATCAATATTGATGAAGTTAAAGAAGTCGCTTATCGTGCAGCCTATACTTCCCGTTATGTATATTTGAATAAACCGATAGCCGTAATAGCCAAAAACGAGATTCATGAAAGTAACTTCGTCTTGAAGTTAAGGGTTAAAGCCTATGTTTTGGATATCCGGTATGAGTTTGTATTTATGAGCGATATGACGGAGTTAATACTCGGGGAACTGAGGAAAAGAGGCCTTCTGCCCACAAGAGTAATCACACTAAAACAGTCATAATATTTTTTTACGTTTTTAAACTATAATCTGCTATTTTTTCACCATTCATTGTGAAAAATCAAGAAATCAAGAGAGGCTATATGAAAAGAAAACTATCAGGAATAGGAATGGTTATTTTGGTGCCCATGATCATACTTGGGTGTTCCGGAAATTCAAAAAAATCGACCAATAACGACATGTCTGGAAATAATCAGTTAAAAAAATACACCGAAGTCAGTCTGACGACGGATGTGAGTAAGCTAAGTGAAAACGATAAAAAGATGATCCCGCTGCTCATCGATGCGGCGAAAGCGATGGATGAGGTATTCTGGAAAGAAGCTTACGGAAACAGGGATTCCCTGTTAAACAGTATTCAGGATGATAACCTGAGGAAATTCGCAGAAATCAACTACGGGCCATGGGATCGCCTGAAAAATAACGAATCGTTCATTTCTGATATCGGGGCTAAACCCAAAGGGGCTAATTTTTATCCTGCTGATATGACTAAAGAGGAATTAAATAACTCGAAAGCAGAAGGTTTGAAGGATCTCTATTCCGTTGTTCGCCGTCATGCCGACGGGAGCCTGTATGCAATTCCATATCATGAAATATTTGCCAAAGAACATGAATTGGCTGCTGAAAAATTGAAAGAAGCGGCTCAATATGCCGATGACCCCGGTTTGAAAAACTATCTGAATTTACGGGCTGAAGCCTTGCTTACAGATAATTATCAGCCTAGTGATTTAGCATGGCTGGACATGAAAAATAATAGCCTGGATGTCGTGATTGGCCCAATTGAAACCTATGAAGACCAGTTATTTGGGTATAAAGCATCTCATGAAGCCTATGTCCTGGTTAAAGATAAAGACTGGAGTGAACGTTTGTCGAAATATGCCAGCATGTTGCCTGATCTTCAGAAAGGTCTGCCGGTAGCCGATGAATATAAGCAGGAAAAACCAGGTTCCGATTCTGATTTGAATGCATACGATGTCGTTTATTATGCCGGTGACAGTAATGCCGGGTCTAAGACCATCGCTATCAATCTGCCGAATGATGAGCAGGTGCAGCTGCAAAAAGGAACACGGCGCCTGCAACTTAAAAATGCTATGAAAGCCAAATTTGATAAGATTTTGGTTCCGATTGCCGACGTTTTAATTGCTCCGGATCAGCGTCAGCATATTAAGTTCGATGCTTTCTTTAATAATACGATGTTCCATGAAGTCGCTCACGGTCTCGGAATCAAGAATACCATTAATGGTAAAGGAACCGTTCGTCAGGCATTGAAAGAAGAAGCTTCTGCCCTGGAAGAAGGAAAAGCAGATATTTTAGGATTGTATATGGTCACCAAGCTGATTGGACATGGTGAAATCACCAATGCCAGCCTGGAAGATCATTATGTGACTTTTATGGCCAGTATCTTTCGTTCGGTTCGATTTGGGGCGTCCAGCGCCCACGGCAGGGCGAACATGCTCCGGTTCAATTTCTTTAAAGATATGGGCGCATTCAGCCGGGATCCCGAAACGGGATATTATTCGGTTAATTTCGATAAAATGCAGGAAGCGATGAACGCTCTTTCGGGTAAGATTTTAACACTCCAGGGAAATGGCGATTATGAAGGAGTGAAAGAACTGATGAAAGAAAAAGCTGTTATTGGTCCGCAGTTGCAAAACGATCTGGACAAACTATCCAAAGCTAATATTCCGGTTGATGTTGTTTTCAACCAGGGTACGAGTGTTCTTGGGTTGTAAATGAAATTTCAAACATCGTAGATGTCGGACGAATTCAGCTCGTCCGACATCTATTTTCAAGAGAGTACGGAAAAAAGGAAAACGGAATACGAACAACGGAAAACGGGGACTTCGCATCGGTGTGCAGGATGTGATATTAATAAACATGCATTATCTTTGATTACAATATTTCCTGTTCTCCAACATCAAAAATACGTCATTCCGGCCAGCGAGCCGGGATCTCCCGCCTCTATTAAACGATAGCATCAAAGTAACATAACGGTGAGCAGAGTCGAACCATGACGAAATTACAAAGTTTTGAGTACAGAATATATCGAATTAATATCATTACTCTGTGTCTTCTCTGCTAACTCTGCGGTAATAAGAAACATTACGTCTGTCAAAAAGCATTAGGGAATATCATTTCTATAACTTTTATATTACCATCGCGCTTTATGTTGACCATTGACCTTTAATCAATATTTCATTTTACCCGTTATGGCTCGAAAAAAATTCGATACGGATAGTATTCGCATTCAATCGGAACGTACTTCCCAGAATGAGCATTCTTCGCCGGTTTTCATGACTTCCGGTTATGTATTTGATTCCGCCGAACACGCCAGGGCATTATTTGCCAATGAAGTCAGCGGTAATGTGTACAGCCGGTATTCTAATCCGAATACGGACGAGTTTGTTCAGAAGATGTGCCGTTTGGAAGGGGCGGAAGATGGCGTGGCTACAGCCTCCGGGATGGCGGCCATCTTCTCATCCATGGCAGCTTTGCTGGGAAATAATGATCATGTAATCGTTTCTCGTTCCGTATTCGGTTCAACCCACCAGATTTGTACGAAAATCTTGTCGAAATGGGGGATAACTCATACCTATGCTGATGTCGCCAGGCAGGATGAATGGGAAGGCCTGGTTCAGAATAATACACGGATGATTTTCCTGGAAACACCTTCCAATCCCGGACTGGATCTGATAGATCTGGAAGCGGTTGGAAAACTGGCAAAGAAGCATAATCTTATCACCGTGGTCGACAATTGTTTCGCCACTCCGTACCTCCAGAAACCGGTGGAATTTGGAGCCGATATCGTCGTTCATTCCGCTACGAAATTCATCGACGGGCAGGGAAGAGCCATTGGAGGTGTCATTGTTGGTAAAGAATCACTGATGAAAGACATTCGTTTCTTTACTCGTCAGACCGGCCCCTCGTTATCGCCTTTTAATGCCTGGTTATTTTCTAAAAGCCTGGAAACTCTGTCGGTCAGAATGGATCGTCATTGTTCTAACGCTTTGAAACTTGCTGAATTCCTGGAAAGCCATTCAAAAGTAAAAAGTGTTAAATATCCATTCCTGGAAAGCCATCCTCAATATGATCTGGCGAAAACGCAGATGAAAGCCGG
Organism: uncultured bacterium; assembly: GCA_963783355.1. Taxonomy (GTDB): domain Bacteria; phylum Bacteroidota; class Rhodothermia; order Balneolales; family DATFMH01; genus CAWANF01. The sequence continues at coordinate 195,364 of CAWANF010000006.1, read as the reverse complement.
CGGTGGGGTTGTTGTTTTTGAAATGAAAGACGGATATGATGGCGCAACGGCTTTCCTGGATAATATCAATATGTTGTCGTTATCGGCAAATCTGGGCGATACCCGTACTATTGCCACTCATCCCGCATCCACAACCCATTCTTCATTAAGTGAAGAAGAACGACTTGCCGTGAATATTACACCCGGACTCATCCGTATATCCGTGGGTTTGGAAGATATCAACGATATAATCGAAGATATTGACCAGGCATTGGCTAAAGGCGGCAAATCATAACTATTCATCTTCTTTTATCTAAACAAGAAATGAGCTGATAGTAATAAATCTAATCCCCTTCCGATTTAATTTGACAATGCTGACCTGTATGAGAACTCAAGATGCCTCAAAATCATCACTATTTTCATTTATAACAACCACTACATTGCCTATTTTATGTCCCTTTTCAACATACCGATGGGCATTGGGGATTTTTTCCAGAGAATAGCGTCGATCAATGACAGGCCTTATTTTTTCCGCCTCTATAAGTTCCCGAATAAAAACAAGGTCTTTGGTCTTCTCTTCAGCAGACCTCAAACCGGTAAATGTAATAATAGCTTTTTTACTACTGAATTTTGAGGTTCGCAACATTTGAAGCATAGTTCCGAATTTTAAAACTGTTGAAAGATAAATTCCCTTTGGCGATAATGAATTTTTACAGCGTGAAAATGAACTTTTGCCCACGGTATCGAAAATGATATCGTAGTTTTGCCCGGTTTTTGTGAAATCTTCTTTCGTATAATCGATGACGTTGTCCGCACCCAGAGATTTTACCAATGCCACATTTTTTGAACTGCAAACCCCGGTTACTTCCGTCCCAAAGTAATGTGCAAGCTGCACTGCTGCGGTTCCGACACTTCCGGAAGCTCCGTTGATCAGCACTTTTTGGCCTTTTTGTATATGGCCCTCATCCCTCAAAAAAGGCAATGCAGTTAATGCTCCTTCGCAGATCGCGGCAGCTTCTTCATGAGTTACATTGGCAGGTTTTGGGGACAGAGCGCCATCTTCAGGCATGCAAATATATTCAGCATGGGCTCCGAAATCTGTTCCAGTTGCGGCATAAACCAGGTCTCCCTTTTTGAAAAGTTTCACCTGTTTCCCAACGGTTATTATTTCACCGGAGAATTCGGTTCCGAGTATTGTATTTTTAGGTTTGAACAGCCCGAAAGCAAGTCTTGCCGCAAGTGGTTTTCCTTTGCGGGCAGCACAATCTGCATTTGTAACTACCGCTGCGTGTACGCGTATCAGAATTTCATTGTCTTTTGGAGTTGGTGTTTTAACTTCCTGAAGCCGAAGGACATCCGGTGTGCCGTATTTATCATATACCACTGCTCTCATGATTCTCTCTGATGATTAATTGATGAATAGTATTTTTTTATATGAGTAAATATTTCAATTACTTATCATATTTTTAACAACGACAACCAGTTATGTGTTCCGTCAAGTTGTATTGTGTCTCAAGTGTAACAAGAATCACAGTGTTTTTTATTCCATTTTCACTTTCACTCTACTAAGCAACAACCACACGGCAAGACCAACTTCCGTAGCTACGATTGGTGCCACAAAGAAACATTCAATGACTGTTTTGAAGTTTTCATAGCTGGTGAAAATCAAATCAGAAATATTGATTATCAGTAAAGTGCCGATAAACCGGGGAATGTATCCGGATTTTAGAACCAGATAACCAGAAATTCCAATCATGATCAATCCAATGGTCCATATGTCGTTAAAAGTTGGTTAGTTTTAACAGATGAATGTTTGTAGAAAGAACAGATCGGCAAAAAAAGCAGTATTTAATTTAATCTTATTACCCGTTTCCTGTTGCCGGGGAAATTAACAATACCAATATGGACGATAAATGAGTGAGAAAAATGTCCGGCTGATGAGTCCGGGAGCCTTTATGGAAGAAGGATATTATATTGAATTACGTTGTAATTGCTGATATAAGCCCAGCCGGTCCACAATCTGCCAATGCCCTGAGATTCGGTCGCCGTCAAAGTAATAAACTGTCGCTCCCGACATTTGAATTTGTTTACCCGTCGCGGGAAAACCGGCGATATCCCCCAAATGCGTTCCTTCCCATTGCCACGTAATGACCAAGCCGTTCTCGTTTTCAAATATATCCTGAATGTCAAAGCGTTGATCCGGAATAGGCGCACGTGATTTACGGACTCGTTCCTGGAATCCTTTAAGATCTAGTGTCATTCCATCCCATGGGTCGCCGGGATCATGATGAATCGTATAGGTCGATGTTATAAAGTCTGAGGTGGAATCAATATTGCCTTCATTCCAGACTTCATGGATAAATTTTTTCAGGATTTTCTTTTTCATGAGGAAATAATTTTCATTGACCAGTAGTCGATTTAGGATTTTTTTTAAAGCAAAGAAGTTACGATATCAGATAAGAATTGCAGTTCTTTGTCGCTTGAAGGAGACAAAAGCACTTTTGTTACTTCGTTGAAAGTAACATCTGTATCTCCGAGAATCTTTTTCCCGGAATCTGTGATAGAAACAAAACTGACCCTTGCGTCACGTGCCGCGGGCTCTTTGGTTATCAGGCCAATTTTTTCCATGGGATTGAGAAGCCTGGTGACACCTGATGGCGTCAGGTCCACTTCCCGGGCCAAATCGATTCGACGGAGTTTTTTCCCCGGAGCCTTGTCCAGTTGGCGAAGTACGAGATATTCTTTGAAACTTATGCCATGAACAGAAAGAGTGCTTTCCAGCTTTTTCTGAATTTTTGACTGAAGATTCGCGAGTTTTATAACAAGTTCTGGTGCCTGAGGTTTTATCACAAAAAAAATATTTGATTAGTATTTGAGTAGTCAAATATAGTATGAATTATTTGAATGAGCAATAACATCGAAATGTTGTCCGTCGGTTGGACTCAGGTGACTTCGAATACAAAGTATTATTACTGGTCTGACCGGGAAATGGCAAAACGGCTGCATATGGCTGATGTACCCCTGGACCAGGACATTCCTGTGCCTCCATAGTGGTTTGGTGTTATCTTCAATTGCAGGTATAGCGTTTCATGAGCCTTGGTGTTGTAAGCGGTGGCCGTCAACAAATCGCCAGCATAGCTGACAGTAATACTTGTGATTTATTCGTTTTTATTTCGGATGGGGATCTGGCTTAAGTTTTCGTTCGGAAGTATAGTGGCACATTATTTTACTATTAGAAAAAATGGATTTAAAACACCTAGACAAGTGATTTAGTGGAAACAGAAGAGGGGTTCCACTAATTAATTCTTTTTATGATACCGATCAGTAATTAAGGCGCTCGAAATTCTGATACTAATTTCGCAACTAAAAGAAATTTTGAAATAAATACAGATTTTTATCTGAAATAAAATATAAAAGCTTCAAAGTAAAAAAAGCGCAAAATCGTGAACATTGAGCCGGGATATTTAGTTCTTCTTTATATAATTCATTTTTTTTGTAATTAATTGTCATTACTGATTATAATATAATTATAGTCAGTATCTATTGGATACTTATATTCATAACCAATATTTATAATTAATGTCTGTAAATGAATTTAGTAAGGTAACAGAGTTAATAAATAAAGGTAAAGCAGGTGTAGCATGGATAATAAAAATCAAAACTCTTTAAATAGTAACGCAGGTAATAATATGGAAAATGAAAGTAAATGCCCTTTTCATGATGGCGCTACAAGATCAGTTGCGGGGGGAGGTACCATAAATCGTGACTGGTGGCCTACAAAACTGAATCTGGATATTCTTCGTCTGCATTCTTCCGAATCCAATCCATTGGGTGGAGATTTTGATTATGCCAAAGAGTTTAATAAACTTGATTTGAAGGCTGTGAAGCAGGATATATATAATTTGATGAACGATTCCCAGGAATGGTGGCCGGCCGACTGGGGGCACTACGGACCGCTCTTTATTCGTATGGCCTGGCACGATGCCGGTACATATCGTGTGACCGATGGACGTGGCGGAGCGGGAACAGGCAACCAGCGTTTTGCTCCACTTAACAGCTGGCCCGACAATGTGAGCCTCGATAAGGCGCGTCGTCTGCTCTGGCCTGTTAAACAAAAATATGGAAATAAATTATCGTGGGCGGATCTGCTCATTTTAGCCGGCAACTGTGCCCTGGAATCGATGGGCTTTAAAACTTTCGGATTCGGAGGCGGACGTAAAGATATTTATGAGTCTGAGAAAGATATCAATTGGGGACCTGAAAATGAATGGCTGGCCGATGAACGTCATGATGATGAAGGAAATCTTGAAGGACGACTGGCTGCCGATCACATGGGGTTGATCTATGTGAATCCGGAAGGCCCAAATGGTGAACCGAACCCGGAGAAAGCCGCGAATTTCATTCGCCAGTCGTTTAAACGTATGGCGATGAACGATTATGAAACAGTGGCACTCATTGCCGGCGGACACACTTTTGGTAAGGTTCATGGAGCTGTTACCGAAGATCATGTGGGCCCGGATCCCGAGGCTGCTCCCATCGAACAGCAGGGATTGGGCTGGGTGAATGACTCCGGGACCGGCAAAGGAGCAGATACATTTACCAGTGGTTTAGAAGGTGCATGGACGGATCAACCGATTAAGTGGGACATGGGCTTTTTCGAAAACCTCTTCAACTACGATTGGGAATTGACGAAGAGTCCCGCCGGCAAGTATCAATGGACCCCGAAAAATGGGGCAGGAGATGGTACGGTACCGGATGCTCATATTTCAGATAAGAAAAACGCTCCGATTATGCTCACGACGGATCTCGCTTTAAAAGTAGATCCTGAATACAAGAAGATTTCTAAACATTTTTATGAAAATCCGGATGAATTTGCCGATGCTTTTGCACGGGCATGGTTTAAACTCACCCACCGAGACATGGGGCCCAAGGCGCGCTATCTTGGAGCTGAAGTACCCGGCGAAGATCTGGTTTGGCAAGATCCTATTCCAGCCGTGACTCATGAATTGATAAACGATAAAGATATTGCCGGCCTGAAAGAAAAAATTCTTGATTCGGGACTGACAGTCTCTGAATTGGTATCCACAGCATGGGCTTCGGCTTCTACATTCCGAGGTTCAGATTATCGTGGCGGCGCTAACGGTGCGCGTATTCGATTGGCTCCGCAAAAGGATTGGGAAGTCAACAATCCGAAACAATTGACTAAAGTGCTGAAGACACTTGAAGGTATCCAAAAAGTATTTAATGATGCTCAATCAGGGAATAAAAAAGTTTCTCTGGCAGATCTTATCGTTCTTGGAGGTTGTGCAGGTGTTGAGCAGGCAGCAGCAAAAGCCGGCCATAAAGTGACGGTTCCATTCACTCCCGGACGTGCCGATGCATCTCAGGATCAAACGGATGAAGAATCCTTTGGATATCTGAAACCAGCGGCCGACGGATTCCGAAATTATTACAAACCGGTACGTAACGCATCCGTAGAAGAGATGCTAATTGACAAGGCTCAATTGCTGACCCTGACCATACCTGAAATGACCGTATTGCTGGGCGGTATGCGGGTACTGGACACCAACTATGATCAATCGAAACACGGTATATTCACGGATAAACCCGTAACATTGACCAATGACTTCTTTGTCAACCTGCTCGATATGAGTACGGCCTGGAAAGCAACGTCTGATGCACGGGAAGTTTTTGAAGGTCGTGATCGCAAGTCCGGTAAGGTTAAATGGACCGGCACCCGAGCGGATTTGATCTTTGGTTCAAATTCAGAATTGCGGGCGGTTGCAGAAATCTATGCACTTGACGACGCTAAAGAAAAGTTCGTAAAAGATTTTGTAACAGCGTGGGATAAAGTGATGAACCTGGATCGTTTTGATCTGGACTAAGTTAGTGACTACCATTATGCTATTAGTTTAATGCGAAAACGTGTATAGTGTGTGTCGTGAAAATTTTACCTAATAATGAGAAGGCGGCCTGATTTCAGTCTGCCTTCTTAGTTTTTATTGATTTTAGTTGCGGACGTAATAAATGTTTTAAAAATGGATTTCTTTCATTTTAAGCGCATCGGATAATTAGATACTTCTTTAGGATCCCGGATGTAGAGTTGTACCTGTCGAATGAATTCATCCGGTATTACATCATTTGTAAGCAAATAGGTTGTTACCCTGGAAGACTTTTTCTAGTCGTTCAATCCTTTACCATTTAGAATATGTTCTATATATCTTTCAACTCTCGATGCCCGTGTTTTAGATTGTTTGGCTTGAGAAAAATAGAAGAGATAAGCTCGTTGTCGTCCAGGTGTTAATTCATTAAAAGCTTCTTTCAAGGCAGGGTCCTCATCTAGTTTAGTTTGAAATTCTTCCGGGACGGGGTAATCCGAAGTCTTTTTCTTTTCAACTTTCAATCCGGCTTTTTCCAATTCAATCGCTTCTTGGATATATGCTTTCAGAATGGGTTCCATCTCAATTATTTCACGAACATTTGTGAACCGAATCTGCCGCGCTGCCTGCACATTCTTAGTTTGTTGAATCAGGATACCCTCGGGATCCTTTAACAAGACCCCTTTGAAAAACAGAAGCGCACAGTATTTTTTAAATCCGTGTATTAAAACGATGTTTTTTCCCTCTAACGTGTAACAGGGATGCATCCACTTATATTCTTCGGTCAGTCCGCAGTCGAGAGCAATCATTCTCAATTGCTCGAATTCTTCTTTCCACTTTTTGGCTTTACTGAGAAATTCGTCAACTTTCGGATTCATGCTATCCCTTGTTATATGGAGTCATATTATAATTGGTTTACGTTGCCAAAGTGGGGCTCTTGGGACATAATGGGACTTGTTTGTGGAACGAGTCCCAATTTTCCCACAAAGCCTATTTTTTATTCCTTCTTTCAACTCTTGCTTTATACATTCTTTCCCGCAATCCGCCTTCTTCAAGAAATGCTTTTTCCAGAAATTTTATTTGCCGGTTTAAAAGATAGCTGACAATGTTTATCAGACACACCATTGAGTTGGCACATATTTCCGGTTCTTTGTGCTCAATGGCTTTCTGGTAAGTTTCATATGTAGCATTTGGCGTTCTGTTTATTTCTCTGAACCGCAAAGCTAACCGGTGGTTCTTATCCCAAAGCGGCAGCTTGTTTGTCCTTAAAAAATCTTTATAATCAATCAGCAGTTCTTCGAGTGATGCTCGGGCAACATTGGTAAGCTTTATCTCGGTTTCTTTGGATGTCCCCGAGGCCATACTGGCCTCTGCGATATTTTGTTTACCACTACGGGCGGCCTGCACCATTTGATCGACAGTGCGATCATATTTTCGAAAAAATCTTTGGGTAAAATAAACAGTGCCGTCATAAATGATCTCTGCCTTCTGATAGGTTATCAGGTTCTTGTAACCACCGTGCTGCGGAATGAAGCCATCATTTTTATTTTCTTCCATTTTCATTTCTCTTGAGACTTGTGGGACACTTGTGACTGTCACACGAGTCACAAGTGTCCCACGAGATTGTTCATGTCGACTATTTTGCCATTGCTCATTCCAATGTCAAAAAATAAAAACCCAATACCAAGAGTTCTTCACGAGATGCAAAATGCTCATAAACTTACGCCTGTTCGAGGATGACCTGATTGCCGTCAAGGTCCTTAAACTGAAACCATTTAACGCCTGATCCGGGACCATGCAAGTCGTCTTTGATTTCGCTGACTTTCACTCCGTTGCCACCGAGCTCCTTATGGGCTGCGGTAATGTCTGAAGTTCCAAACCACAGCTTCATTGCTCCGGGCTTTGTATTTTCGTGAAAAGTGGACAGGGTAATAGTAACTCCGCTTTCAGGGAGAGTAAGCGCTACCCACCAGTGGTCATCATCCTGGCGGTAGTCCTGTACAACCTTAAGACCAAGTTTGTCTGCGTAAAACGCTTTTGCCTTAGGCATGTCGCTGACAGCCACGGCGAGCATCATAAGTTTGTTTACTACTTGCATAATGGATTCCTTTCTATTGTTTTGATTTGTTTTTTTCATTTTCATTTTTCTTGGGACTCATGTGACATTTGTGACTGCTGCACGAGTCCCATTTGTCCCACAAAATTCTCCATTTATTGATCAACCGAAACTATTTTTCTCCCGCCCGGCCTGAAAAACCATGACACCACCGTCAGGATTAAAAGAAACAGGGCAGGAAATGTAGCTGTTACCGGGTCGCCCGATGCGATGTGTGAATATATAGCACCCGTCATAACAAAGAAGAAGCCCGCGTAAGCCCATTCTTTAAGCAAAGTATATTTGGGAATGAGTATGGCAACGACACCCAGGATTTTCCATACCCCTATTATCGTCAGCAGGTAAACCGGGTAACCCAGATGTTTCATCATATCCATTCCGCCCGGAGCGGCGTTGTTTATTTTGAATATTTGTCCCGCCCCGGTTGCCGTCATTCCCAATGCAAGCCAGATAGTGACAACCCAATAAATGATTTTACTTCTCTTTGCAATGGTATATTATTTTAATTTTGATACGATCTTTTGTAACCGGTTATGTGCCATATTTAAGCCCTGGGCAAAAGGTAATTGCAATAACTGGTCTCGTTGGGCAACTGATTCATAAATTGTGTGGATGTTTAGTATGCTGGTGTAGTCAGTGAGTTTTACAAATTCCAGTATCTCAAGCTGGACGCCAAAAGGCGCATTTTCCATTTCAAAAGTTCGGATGATTTTTTTGTCCGGAACAAACTCATGAATTATCCCATTGGCCCGAAATACTACATTCCCGTTATTATCGGTGGTTTCAAACTGATAACTTCCGTGCTTTTTACTTTCCAGTTTCAGTACCTTCGTTCCCATCCATTGAGCAACAATGTCGGGATCTTCGTACGCTTTAAATAATAATTTCACCGGTAAATCAAATTCCCTGGTAATCAGTAAATCCAGTTTGCCGTCTTCGGCATGAACTTTCGTTTTGCGTTCCATATGCTATTATTTAGTTGAGTTATAATTTTTCATGATGGCCTCCAGTTTGTTAAACCGGTCATCCCATAATTTTCGAAAGGGTTCAATAAAGTCGGCTATTTCTTTCATTTTTTGGGGATTTAAATGATAGTAAACTTCCCTGCCGTCTTGTTCTTGTTCCAACAGCTTACATTCGGTAAGTATTTGCAGGTGTTTGGAGACCGTTGGCCTGGCCGTGTCAAAATTGGCAGCTATGGCGCCGGCCGTCATGGATTGAAAGGCGACCAGCAGAAGGATAGCCCTTCGTGTCGGGTCGGCTATGGCCTGAAAAACATCACGTCTTAATTTCATTAATTTGATGATTAATTCATTATGTAGTTATTTGACTACGAATATATATGTAGTTATTTAGCTACGCAAATAAAATTAAATCTGATTGAAAGGGGGAATAATTAAAAACTTCGAAAGCAGTTAAAAATGGTGAAAAAAGAATATTGCTTTAGAAATAAACCAGGCCGATATACCAATTCGTGACTTATGAATATAAATAACGGTGCAAGAATATTTGACTGCTTGTTTCACTTATTGCCTGGCAGACGCTTTGGACAGAAGTCGGTGTTAGCATTCGTTATTTACTTCTTAATTTTTTATCAATCATTTCTTGTAATTCATCGAGGTTTTTCAAAAGGTTATTAAAGGCTTTGATTTTAACTTTCTCTGTAAAATTTTTCACGGCAAGCGCACTCTCCATTGTTAGTATAATTTTAGTGATATTCTGATTCACATTAATGCCTTGAAAATTTGCTGGCGAGTTCACAAGCCTCAGATAACCTAATGAAAAAGCCTTCATTAGAACATCCAGATAGTGCTGATCATTAAGATTTTGTTGTCTAATTAAGAATTCCTGAATTGACTTAATGTCGATTAATTTATCTCTTATGTTTTCTGACATTAATTTTATGTCACCCGAAGATTCTAATACATCTATTGATTTCATTTTGAAATTAAAAATGTCAAAAGTTACATCTACTTTATTTAAACTCTTAACGATTTGAATAGGTTTTAAATTTGGATTTTTTACTTCCTCTTGATAGGCAGCATAAGATGCCATGCTTTTGTTTAGCTCATTTATTTCTGCATGAGCATATTCTTTTTCCTTGTGAATATCATCCAGCATTTGTTTGTAATACGTTTGTCTGATATTCTCTGATTTACGCTCCTCATTGAGATTGTTAACCTGCAAGGCAATCAGGATTCCTATCACCACCAGGATGATTTCGCCGAAGGCATAGCGGAGATAAGCCGCTGTTTTATTTTCAGAGGCAAGTTTTCGGCGGATATTTTTGAAGATGTTCATTATTTATGTGCTTTTAAATAGGTTTTTAGAAGCAATATCAGCTCATGGTTTACTTTCAGGAATTTCTGACATTGAGTCCCATAAATTGTCCCGTAAAATTTAAATAAATCAAATTGGGCAATGGTTTTGCGATCTTTAAGGGCAAACATGTAATCTTTAATATGCGGTGTTTTGGGTAAGGTTTGTATCTGTTCGTAATATTTTATTTGCAGGGGTGTGCCATATTTTTCGCAGATGCGATTATTGAGCTCGATAGCGTTTACCACATAATCATATGCCTTGTAATAAGCCCTCAGTTTGTTTTTAATGTTGCCTTGACTTATATGATCATAGGCATTTGGATCGTTGTTGATTAGGTTTGATTGATAAGCCAAACGAATGAAAAAGGGGGTGTTGGTAACTTTAAGGTTTAATAAGGAATCTTGTAAAACACCGTTACTCACCTGTATTAGAGAACTGAAAAGGGTATCGCGATTTTGTTGGAAACTTAGTCTGGATTCAAAAAACACCGAATCTGCCTTTGCATCGCTAAGTAATTGTTCAGCAAGTTTTATTTCATTGTTTTTCTCTTTTCTTGCTTCATTCCAGTTGTTTACCTGTAAGGCAATTAAGATTCCTATCACCACCAGGATGATTTCGCCCAAGGCATAGCGGAGATAAGCTGCTGTTTTATTTTCAGAGGCGAGTTTTCGGCGGATATTTTTGAAGATAGAAGGCATTTTAGTTCAATTGGGCATTAATTTCTTTAATCAGATCAAGCGTATTGGTTTTGGCGATAGACAGCACCCCAACATGGGCTATTGAAATGTTTTCCCGAAAAATGATGCTGTTTAGAAGAGCGGCCTGATTTTGAGGTTCATTTATCCAGGAATAAAGGTGTTTATACAAATCGGGGCTGGAGACGTTTGCCAGCGTATCCACATCGAAAACGTTTTTGTTTATTTTCAATAGCTTGTATATCAAATGGTTATATTTTGATGTGGTGAATAATGTTTTGTCCAGAATTTGTTTGATATCAATGTTGTCAACCATGTTATTGTTATGCTGAATGATCGCTTGTTTGGTATCTAAGTCCTGGTAGTAGTTTATTATTTCCTTCCTTAATTTCGGATTAGTTATCAGGTTCAGCGCACCCGAAGATTCCATATCAGAAAAGGTTGCATTTACACTCCGGAAAGTCTTTCGTGGTGCAATATTTGATATCCTAAGAAATACTTCCGGATTGTCCGGAAAATCCTGGTTGGCGTTGTACATCTTAATGAGTGAATTGGAAATATTTACAATCTTTTTCTCAAAATCTAATTGGCCATTTATGTTTATCACCTGCTGTTCCAAATCCTGTTTTAAATTATGCAGGTACTGAACTTCCCGGATGCGATCTTTGCGGTTTTGATTCCAGTTATTCACCTGCAGGGCGATTAAAATCCCTATTACCACCAATAGAATTTCCCCCAGGGCATATCGTAAATAGGCCGCAGTCTTATTTTCGGAGGCGAGTTGTTTACGGATGTTGCGGAAGATTTTGGGCATGTTTACTATCGTTTGTTACCGTTTTAATTTCTTTCAGTAGCCTTTGAATGGATTGTTGTAAACGATCCATGGCTGTAAGCACCGATCTTAAATCGAAGTACCGGGAGATTAACATGCTTGTAAACTCACGATTACCAAAAAAAGCTGCCTTATCACTTTTAAAATAGTTTTCTTTTTGGGCCAAATCGGGAATTTCATACCCTAAGCGTTTTTCTTCTGTTTTAATATTCATGCCGCCGTTTTTCCACATATCTAAAATGCTGAAATGTTTGGTCAGGTATGGTAATTCCATATCCTGGAAATAAGCATGAAATCGATTCAGGCGGATGTCTATTCGGTTGATATTTGCCTGATACAGTAACACGTTTGTTTTTATGGAATTAGATTTGAGATCGTTGTAAGCGCCCGAGTTGACCAGTTCATTTAATGCCGGCGTGATCATCGATTCGGTCCTTATCGGACCTAACTTGTTGACCCAATTTATTAAGTACGCGTCTTGTTTTTCTGGTGTAACACTGTTGTTATTTAATGAATCGGCCATGTCCAGGGTCGTACTCATTTGTTTTTTAACGATGATCATATTATTCCTCAATACGAGTTCATTGGATTTTAGCTCACCCGCGAACGACAACAGGTTACGGGTGTTTTTTATATTAGTATGAATTGTCGCATTCCAGTTATTCACCTGCAAGGCAATCAGGATTCCTATCACCACCAAAATGATTTCACCCAGGGCATATCGAAGATACTTGGCCACGCTGTTGTCTGCAGCCAGCCGCTGTCTTTGTTTTCTGAATACTTTCATTCATTATTTACTATTGAATACTTTTGATTTTTTTAAACTTAAGCGCAGCTAAATTACCATCAATTACTTTGAGCTCCCCGGTTTTATTGAAGGTGATCAGCTTAGGATCATTTACAAAAAAGAACGTAGCGTTTTTAAAATAATAGATCGGGATTTTATTGGTTGTTTTTGAAGCAAAAAATAATTGATCCCCATTATTAGTGATTTCTATTCGATCTCCTATTTCTGTATGTGTAGGACCGGAAACTTGCTGATACCAACCCATATACCGGCTGATAACTTTTTTATCCTTTAAGGTATAACTTATATAGTCAGGGGTTTTATCTTTATTTCCTAAAACACGGGCAATCGCCAGATAGGCATCGATGGCATTTTTTCTGTATTTACAAGCAGCCCTGGAGAGATTCCGCTGATCATTCATTGTAATGCCCACCTGTTCCTTGTATTGAGGGTTGGTTAGGAAAAACTTGATGGCGACATCACTGTGCACTCCTTCGAAACTATCTTCGACAAACCAACTTTTCGCCCTGGCTAAATCGTCCGCATTTTCATAGACGGTTTTCTGAAATCGCTGATTCAGAACATCAATTCTGGTCTTCATTTTTATGTATAAGTAGTTCAATTTATCCATTATTGGAGCATACTTTCGGGGGATTTCTTCTGAATTTTGTGTGAGATTATTAAAGGCGACCGTGTTTAAGTCCAGGTTATCGTAGTAAAATGGGAAAAAAAGTGTATTGTTAAATCCAAAACCGTTTTTGTAATCGCTATAAGTCAGTTTGTTGTTGAAAACCAGGTTTTTTACGGAATCTCTTTTGATGAAATCATCAATGGCCCCGTCCGTATTCCGGATGTTTACAGCCAGTTCCGACTGAACGTTTTTGAGATTGGCGATAATCCTTAGGTTTAGTTTCCGGTTTTCATTCCAGTTATTCACCTGCAGGGCGATCAGAATCCCAATCACAACCAAAATGATTTCACCCAGGGCATAACGGAGGTATTTTACAACATTGTTATCAGCAGCAAGTTTGAGTCTTTGTTTCCTGAAGATTTTCATTATTTAAATAAATAGTGTTTTAATGAAGTTCTTTATCAATCAGCTGAATCAGATGTTTCGTTTTTTCTTGCAAGTCCCGGCAGAACTTGTAGATATTTTGAGATACCAATTTTCTGGTTACAAGCTGATTTTTTAGTTCCATTCGCTTTTCCGGACTGATCTTCTGGTCCTTATCAATCTGTCCGTTCCTGTTCAACTTGATATTCAGGGAATTACTGGTAAAAAAAGCGCCAAATTCGCTATCGGTATTAAACAAATTGTCATTATTGATTACCTGTGTGACATAATCTAATCGTTGATAATACCGGACAATGGCATTTTGCAGGCTGGAATTTCTGATCAGCTTTTTCCCTCCGGTGTTATCCATACTGATATAACTTGTTTTGTTTTCGACAAAAGTCCGCCGCCAGGTTAATTTTAGGAGCAGTGAATCTAGTTTTTCTATCGATAATGAAGACTTCAGAAATAAAGCGGCCGTGTCGGTTTCTGCAATTATGACACTTTCAAATTGAAGCTGATCGTTGATTGTTCCCTGCTGTAAAGCCAAATCCGATCTTATATTTTCCAGGGTAGCCTTTTCGAGCTTATGGTTTTGGATGTCTTCTTTCCAGTTATTCACCTGTAAGGCAATCAGGATTCCAATCACCACAAAATGATTTCCCCCAGGGCATAACGTAAATAGGCTGCCGTCTTATTTTCAGAGGCGAGTTTGCGGCGGATATTTTTGAAGATGTGCGGCATAACTATTACCTGGTTTCTGAGTTGAGCTTACGAAGTATTTCCTTGGTTTTGCTCTGGATTTCACGGAGCTCGCCCACCGCGACCCGCTCAGTAGCGTATTTAATAGAAATCACTGCGTTTAAACGAGCACCCAGTTGGGTATAATTTGCCGTCTTCCATATATCTTTGCTCAACTTTGAACCGGGTTTAATTCCTCCTCCAACTTCTCCATTAATTTCATTAACTGTATTAAATGGATAATATTGGGCGTATAACAAACCTTGTTCAGAATAGGCTTGTTGATTCCCTTTCGTTACAGAAAGATAATTTTGGTGCATTGCATTAAGCAAAGTCAAATCTTTTTGCAGCCATTTTTCAAGATCAGATAAGTGGCCGGTGGTACGCAGACTGGTGATTGTATTATCATTAAATTCAACATTTGCATAATAACCTGGTTGAAACTCATATCGGGCAATGTGCACCAAGGTGTCTTTAGTTACGCCGGGGGCTGACATTCGGTCCCTGAAGTTTCCGAGTTTTGTCGTATCGGCCACCATGAGCTTTAGACGACTGGAAATAAGCACGGTGTCCTGGGTCAGATCTACCTTCAAAGAATTCGTGTATTGAGCGATATTATTTCGAAGTATTCTGTGTTGGTTCCAGTCATTGACCTGCAGGGCGATCAGAATCCCAATAACAACCAAAATGATTTCCCCCAGTGCATAACGTAAATAGGCTGCCGTCTTGTTTTCAGAGGCTAGTTTCCGGCGGATATTTTTGAAGATAGTGGGCATGTTTAGTTCGCTGTGTGTTCGATAATCTTTTCCTGTATTTTTTCAATATCATTTAACAGATCTATTTCGGATTTCTGCAGGTACAAAAACTCATCCAACATGTTTTCAAAATCGAGTTTTTGAAAAAGAGGATAATAATCGGTGTGCAGCCTGCTTTTTCCTCCACCCGGGTTATTCCCGTATCGATCCATTTCCCGAAACGACATATAAGGCAATAAATATGGAATCATGTGATTGGTTACCCAGTCTGATGAATTATCATCAGTATTTTTGAGCCGTTTCATAGAGGCTGACCAAAACAGAAGGTTTTCTCTGAGTGCTTTATCAGATATTAAATGTAACCGCCCCGATTGCAGGATATCCTGTAAAGAATTATCAGATGGCAAATACGATGCACTCTCGAAAGAGAAGTAAAACAGACTGTCGAGGTTATGTTTTTCCAGTTCAGACCGGGAAGCTCCCACGAGATTAATCAATACCAGGCCCGATGTAATACTTTTTTTAAATTCATTTCTGGACGTATTGAGAAGGGCACGATTCTCTGTAAATTCTTCGTGTAAGTTCGCTTTAATATTCTCTGCTTCCCTTTGATCCAGTAGATGCTGATGCCAGCTATTCACCTGCAGGGCAATCAAGATTCCGATAACAACCAATAGAATTTCACCCAGTGCATAACGTAAATAGGCCGCCGTCTTGTTTTCGGAGGCGAGTTTCCGGCGGATATTTTTGAAGATGGAAGGCATGTTTTTATGTATTTAAGCACCACTTAGACGCTAAGCAGTATGGCTGTTGTTTTTAAGATTTTTTCATTCTTTTTTTAATTCTCTGTTGATTAAACCTATGGTTTTATTGGTCATTCGCAGTACGCCAAATTTTGTCCAAACTTCATCTTCCATATAGAATTCATTGATTTTGTCGAGCGTAAGATAGGTTTCGGGATCTTTAATTAAGGTTATCAATTGAGTATCGTTCAATATGAATTTTGGGTGCTCGGGTATGGCTGGGTGAAGGGCATATCGTTTTGGTACAGGTGGGTTCATAGATAACATAGCCAATAATTTTCCTATTCTATTGTCGGGATCATTATTAATAAATTCACGGCTCCGTGCTATAAGAGAATTTCTTGAATCGGTATAGTCTTTTAATAAAGACAGGTCGTATTTAAGACTGTCGCTCAATAGTTCAAATTTACCAGACGAAACAGCGTCTTCCTGAACAGAATTAAAAATGGATAAATCAAATGGGTAAACCATTTCAGAAAGGTATTGCCTGAGGCTATCTGCGGGAAGAGTGGGGTTGACTCCGGCAGAATATTGAAGTACCTGGTTGAATTTGGTATTGCTTTTATTTATTCCTTTTACGAAAGATTGCAGGGACGCTTGGTTGGTCAATAATTCATTTTTGATCGCGCGCATTAGTTGTAGTTTGCTGTTTTCCTGCTTTCTGTTTTCGTTCCAGTTATTCACTTGCAGGGCGATTAGGATCCCGATCACGACCAGCAGGATTTCTCCCACGGCATAACGGAGATAGGCTGCTGTCTTATTTTCAGCGGCAAGTTTCCGGCGTATATTTTTAAAGATGGAAGGCATAACTATGGATTAAGTTTTGAATCGATTAATTCACTCAGTGTACTATCCGCCTTAAGAGTACTGATTTCATCCTTCAGAGTATATTCACGATTGTCTAAATTCATTTTCATCATCATTAGAAAATAGCTGCTGTTTTTAATTTGATGATCATCATTTGGAACTGCGCGTTTCCCAAAAACAAAGACCTTGAAATGGTGCCGCACATATCCGAGCCAGGGGGTTTCGAATTCATGCTGATTGTCTTTTATGTCATTTAATAATTCATGGGTTTTACTCCCGTAATAATTCACCAGGGCATTTCTTAAAACAGGGTCTTTTATATGACTTATTCCCAACTCTTTAAGTAAGCCGTATCCATTATTATTTAATTCGATTCTCCTCATCAACATGACCCTTCCTAAATCCCGGTACGTCTGAGGGGTAAACGGCCTTTTTTGTTCAAGGGTATCGATTACATTTTTTTGTGCCGTTAAATCACCCTTTAATACGGCTATGTGATCTTGCAGCACGGTTCTGTCGAGCACTAAATCATCATGTATTTCAGCTAATGCACTGTTAATTCGTTGGTTTGACTTATACTTTTCATTCCAGTTATTCACCTGCAGGGCGATCAGAATCCCGATCACGACCAAAAGAATTTCCCCCAGGGCATAACGGAGATAGGCCGCCTTCTTATTTTCGGAGGCCAGTTTGCGGCGGATATTTTTGAATATAGCAGGCATATTTATCTATTGAGTTGCACAAAAATGGTAAACAGTAACAATAAAACGGAAAGAATGAGCAGCCAGAGGTTCAGGACCCGGTCTTCGTAGCTCTCTTCCTTTTCCTGCTTTTTATTCACGATCACCCACGCGATATACATCACAAAAGGGAACGTGATAAATGTTGTAATCAGGGTAAAACGTAATGACCAGACAGGGGCCCATTGTGCAATAACCAAGGCTTCAACACCCTGGTTGAGCAAAAAGGTAGCGATGGTAAAAATCACGGCTACTTTGACCAGGAACAGTCGTTTGAGTTGTTTAATTGAATAATGCATGGTTACTCCTCATAAATGTAGTAATCAGGGTGAAACGCAATGACCAGACGGGAGCCCATTGGGCAATAACCAAGGCTTCTACATCCTGGTTGAGCAAAAAGGTAGCGATGGTAAAAATCACGGCTTCTTTTACCAGGAACAGTCGTTTTAGTTGTTTAAGTGAATAATGCATGGCTACTCCTTCTTACAACCAAATGGAATGGGAACCGGTTTTCCTCTTTGGGCACCTTCCCGGTCCAGGATTTGCTGGAGTTTAGGAAACTGGCTGACATCAAAGAAGGGGTAAATTAGCCAGCTGCTTAATGAATAGAGCTGGTCATGGTCGTACATGGGTTTAAGTAACTGGTAGGCTTCCTGTTTCCGATTCAACAACATCAAAGCCAGCCATTTTGCTGTAATATTTACTTTTCCCCGGTCCAATTTGGTGTTATAAATTTGATTAGCTTTCTGAACATTACCATCGGCACAAGCCTGCCTGATACGAACCAGTGATATATTTCTTACAATCGTTGAATCATCACTGCCAGCTATTCGCTCAACCAATGGCCGTGCTTCATCATAACGACCGTCCCAAAGTAATTCTCGGTGTACATCGTAAAGCAGACTGGGGTTATAAGGAAATTTTGTTAAAGCTTTTCTTCCGAATGCAACCGCTTTGTCATAATGTTTGGTAGTATAATAATAGCTCTCGACCCTAATGTAATCCGTGGAGTTATTCAGTGCGACCGTTTCTATTTTTTGGACGTATTTGTATGCCTCTGCATATTTACCAAGGTAAGCCAGATTTTCTGCAGTAAAAGCTAATGATGACATATCATTGGGGCGTAGGTTGTCATATTGCATTATCAAATCCAGTGATTTATCAAACTGCAGATTTCGGAAGGCCTGAGCCGACTGATATTTTAATTTATCCACCGGATTGGCGTGGGCAATGGCCTGTTTGATACGTTCATTAAACAGCGCCATTTTTTCAGAATAGCTTTTATCCGTTAGTCCGGAGGCCAATCGTGTAGTCGTAAGCTGACCCGACCAGAATAAAGCAGCATGGTAGCTGGCCTCCGAAAAACCGGGGTCTATCTTTCGTGCTTCTTCGAAATGCTGGTAAGATTTTAATGGATCATCATGCGACACAGAAAGGCCTTTCAGATATTCATTATACGCTTCCACGGACGTGGTGCCGGCCTGAACCATTTTTTTCAGCGCCCCGGGTTTCATGGCTGTTTTCAGGGCATTGGCGATTTTGATGGCAATGTCTTCCTGTATCTTAAAAATATCTTTTTCAACCCCGTTGTAGGATTGCGACCACAAATGAATCCCG
This sequence comes from uncultured bacterium, assembly GCA_963783355.1. Taxonomy (GTDB): domain Bacteria; phylum Bacteroidota; class Rhodothermia; order Balneolales; family DATFMH01; genus CAWANF01. The sequence goes on along the minus strand of CAWANF010000006.1, from coordinate 176,237 downwards.
TCCGAAGCCCGTATCAATTGTACGGTGACCCTGACTTCATCCCCGGCTTTTCGAACCGAACCCTCCAGGATATAAGCCACTCCAAGGTTTTTTGCGATATCCGTGATGTCTTCATTTTTGCCCTTATATGCAAATGAGGCCGTTCGTGAGGCAACTTTAAGATCCGGTGTCTTGACCAGGTCGTTTAATATTTCCTCGGTCAGTCCATCCGCAAACCAACCCTGATCACCCTTGGGACTAAAATCAGCGAAGGGGAGAACGGCAATGGATTTATCCGTTATGGCAGCTGTCTGAGCTGTTTTGGCCGTACTTTCCCCGGTCGGTACAAAGAAAAAGCGATCGACTAAAAGGAAAATGACCGCCAGAGAAAGTACAGCTATAATTAGCTATGTTCAGTTTTTTCCCGGTAGAAGGAGTTAGGGATTCGGCTTTATCAACTTCACCGGTTTTCTTAACGCCTTCGGGAGTCAATTCAAAGGCCCATGCGACAATCAAAATTCATAATTATTCCTTAATAAGTGCCTGAAACGCCGGCTCGCCGCGCAGCGGGTCCCATCTTGGATCGGTCCGCATCGTTGATGGGTTCAAGACGGCCGAAACCACGCTTCCGGGCGGCATGGCTAACAGATGTTTGAGTGTTGTAATGGCCCGTGATTTTTCACCGACTTCTGCCTGGATGACCGCGAGATAGAACTCACCCATCGGACCTAAGTAAGCATCGCGTGAAGGGGGCAATAGTGCCATGAGGCGGTGCGCTGATGCGAGTGCGGCGGTCTTCTGCCCGAGCCCGGCCTGAGCAAATGCCCGGGCGAAAACGACTCCCGGCGATTCGGAGACCTGCTGCAAGGCTTCCATCGCCCCGGAGTATGCTCTGTGTGCCGCTTCATGGTCGCCGGAAAGTTGCTCCGCGTAGCCAAGCAATTCGTAATAAATACCCTGTGACGGTTTGGATACCATTTTTTTCTGGCCCAGGGCCGCTTTCAGCAGCAGGATGGCCTCAGCATGGCGTTGGATTAGTAACATGTTCAAAATTGTATATGGATAAACGGCCCATTTAACTGATGAGATCTTTGTTCCCGCCAGAATGTTCCCTGCCTGCGCCGTATCTCCCTCACTCAGGAAGACTCCCGACAAACTGACGATCGTTCGGGGAGCATCGGGATTAAGTGCCAACACCCGTCGGTACAGTTCTTTCGCCTTCCCGAAATCCATCAGGCAAAAATAACTGTCACCAAGATTCCCTAATGTTTGAACATTACGGGGATCGAGAGCAAGGGAACGTTCCAGGTAATCGATCGCCGTCTGCCAATGCCCGAGGCGCCGCTCCACATAACCTATGCCCGCCAGTGCCTCCGCATTGTTGGGTGATATTTTCAGCACCTTCCGATAGGCGGTCAGCGCTTTGTCGTAGTGACGCAGGCCACGATAGTAATAATCACCGGCAGCAATCTGTGTTGCTATGGCATCAGTCGCCAGGGCAATGGCCCGGTCGAGCGCCTGTTTGGCTTTAGCGAGGTGTGCAGGTGTATAGGCTATGAAATTAAAATAGGCCAGGCTGTTGATCGAAGACAGATGTGCCCAGGCTAGCGCAAAATTCGGGTCAAGTTGAACCGCCCTCCGGTAGGCGGAGTCCGCCTTTTGGAAGGTACCTAAAAGAGACGTATTGGTTTCGATGGACAATCCCCGCAAATAGGCATCATAGGCGGCCGGGTTGCGGGTCGGTATATGGGTTACGGCCTTTGATTCGGTGGGTGAGAGTTTGGCGTTAAGCGCCGATGCGATCTTCTCGGCTACTTCCCCTTCCACACCGAAGATGTTATCCAGTGTTCGGGTGTAACTTTCAGCCCAGATATGATTGTCGTTCTGTGCGTTGATCAGCTGCACATTGATCAACACCTGGTTGCCGGCTTTCTGCACACTGCCTTCCAGGATGGTCGCCACGCCAAGTTGGGCGGCGATTGTTTTGAGGTCCCCGGGATGGCTTTTATATCGCTCGGTCGAAGTGCGTGAGATAACCTTCAGGTCGCCGATGTCGGCCAGTTTGGTCAGGATCATATCCTGCATACCATTGGCAAAGTAGACATTGTTTGAATCCGCACTCATGTTTTCGAAGGGCAGCACGGCGATGGATTTAGCCGGAGCAGATGCCGAATCAGCAACTGCAGTTCCTTTTGAAACTCCCCCAGATATAGCGGGTTGTGCTCTGAAAAATTGTTGATAGAAAATGATCCCAACGGTGATTACCAGCAGGACTCCAAGGACAACATTGAGTCTACGGCCTGTCTTTTGTGTTACGGATTTCTCCTCAGGTACTTCATCGGTGCGTTTAACCCCCTCCGGCGTCATCTCAAAGGCCCAGGCAAGAATAATGGCAATCGGGAAACCCGTTAAAACAAGAATGGTAAAAAAAGTAGGAACCCAATGCGGCAGATGAAGCTGGGGGGCAATCGTCGAAATGGAACCTGGATGATTAGCCATCCGGCAATGGCATAAGCCATAGCCACTTTGAAGACATTGCGTCGTTTGAGTTCGGATATGAGTTTTTTGAAGTTCATAGTTAACGTGTTAAGAACGCTTTCAGCGATCAGCTTTTGTCGGTAGTTGGTTGTCCGTTATCAGCATTATTCATTCAAAATTCAAAATTTTTCTATTCTTGTTTCCATGGATATTTTTTAATCAGCGCCTGGAACGCCGGGTCCTTACGCAACGGGTCCCATCTTGGATCGAGACGAAGCAGAGCCGGGGTCAGGGAAGCCGCAACCACGCTCCCGGGCGGCATGGCCAGCAGGTGCTTGAGCGTGGCAATGGCCCGTGACTTTTCACCGACCTTTGCCTGGATTACCGCGAGATAGAACTCACCCATCGGCCCGATGAAAGCATCGCGTGAAGGGGGCAATAATGCCATGAGGCGGTGGGCCGAGGCGAGTGCGGCGGCCTTCTGCCCGAGACCGGCCTGAGCCATTGCCCGGGCGTAAACGACTCCCGGCGATTCGGAGACCTGCTGCAATACATCCATCGCCCTGGAGTAGGCTCTGTGTGCCGCTTCCTGGTCGCCGGATAGTTGCTCCGCGTAGCCAAGCATTTCGTAATAAATACCCTGTGACGGTTTGTATAATATTTTCTTCTGAACCAGGGCCGTCTTCAGCAGCCGGATGGTCTCAGCATGGCGTTGGATTAATAGAAAGTTCAATTTTAGATATGGATAGATGGCCCATTTAACCGAAGGGATCTTGTTTCCCGCCAGAGGGTTACGTGCCCGCGCCGTGTCTCCCTCACTCAGGAAGACTCCCGACAAACTGACGATCGTTCGGGGAGCAGCGGGATTAAGTGTCAACACCCGTCGGTACAGTTCTTTCGCCTTCCCGAAATCCAGCAGGCAAAAATAACTGTCACCAAGATTCTCTAAGGTTAGAACATTACGGGGATCGAGTGCAATGGAACGTCCCAGGTAATCGATTGCCCGATGCCAGTGCCCTAGGCGCCGCTCCACATAACCGATGCCCGCCAGGGCCGCCGCATTGTTGGGTGATATTTTCAGCACCTTCCGATAGGCGGCCAGTGCCTCTTCGTAGTGACGCAGTCCATGATAGTAATAATCACCGGCAGCAATCTGTGTTGTAATAGCATCGGGCGCCAGGGCAATGGCCCGGTCCAGCGCCTGTTTGGCTTTAGCAAGGCGTGCAGGCGTATAGGCTATGAAATTGAAATAGGCGAAGCTGTTGATCGAAGACAGATGCGCCCAGGCAAGGGCAAAATTCGGGTCGAGTTGGACCGCCCGCCCGTAGGCGGAGTCCGCCGTTTGGAACGTATTTAAAAGGGTCGTATTGGTTTCGATGGACAATCCCCGCAAATAGGCATCGTAGGCGGCCGGGTTGCGGGTCGGTACACGGGTTACAGCCTTTGATTCCGCCGGTGAGAGTTTGGCGTTGAGGGCCGATGCAATCTTCTCGGCTACTTCCCCTTCCACCCCAAAGATGTTATCCAGTGTACGGGTGTAACTTTCAGCCCAGATATGGTTGTCGCTCTGCGCGTTGATCAGCTGCACGTTGATTAACACCTGGTTGCCGGCTTTCTGCACGCTGCCTTCCAGGATGGTGGCCACGCCAAGCTGGGCGGCGATCGTTTTGAGATCCCCGGGATGGCTTTTATATTGCTCGGTAGAAGTCCGTGAGATGACCTTCAGGTCGCCGATATCGGCCAGTTTGGTCAGGATCATGTCCTGCATGCCATTGGCAAAGTAGACATTGTTCGAATCCGCGCTCATGTTTTCGAACGGCAGTACGGCGATGGATTTGGAAGGAACTGATGCCGAATCAGCCCTCACGTTCCCTTTTGAAGTGGCTTCGGATACAGCAGGTCGTGTTTTGAAGAACTGTTGATAGAAAATAATCCCAACAGTCATTACCAACAGTACCCCAAGGACAACATTGAGTTTACGGCCAGTCCTTTTTGTAACGGATTTCTCCTCAGGTACTTCATCGGTACGTTTAACGCCTTCGGGTGTCATCTCAAAGGCCCAGGCCAGGATAATGGCAATAGGAAATCCGGTTAAAACAAGAATGGTAAAAAAAGCAGGAACCCAATGCGGCAGATGAAGCTGGGGCGCAATCGTCGAAATAACCTGGATGATCAGCCACCCGGCAATAGCATAGGCTGTGGCCACTTTGAAGACATTGCGCCGTTTAAGTTCTGATATGAGTTTTTTGAAGTTCATAGTTAACGTGTTAAGAACGCTTTCAGCGATCAGCTTTTGTCGGTAGTTGGTTATCCGTTATCAGCATTATTCATTCAAAATTCATAATTATTCTTGTTTCCATGGATATTTTTTAATCAACGCCTGAAACGCCGGGTCGCCGCGCAGCGCATCCCATCTTGGATCGATCCGCATCCTTGATGGGTTCAAGACTAACGAAACCACGCTTCCGGGCGGCATGGAAAGCAGATGTTTGAGCGTGGCAATGGCCCGGGACTTTTCCCCGACCTTTGCTTGTATTACCGCGAGATAGAACTCACCCATCGGCCCGATGAAAGCATCTTGTGAAGCGGGCAATAATGCCATGAGGCGGTGCGCTGATGCGAGTGCGGCGGTCTTCTGCCCGAGCCCGGCCTGAGCCATTGCCCGGGCGTAAACGACTGCCGGCGATTCGGAGACCTGCTGCAAGGCTTCCAACGCCCTGGAGTAGGCCCTGTGTGCCGCTTCATGGTCGCCGGAAAGTTGCTCCGCGTAGCCAAGCATTTCGTAATAAATACCCTGTGACGGTTTGGATACCATTTTTTTCTGAGCCAGGGCCGCCTTCAGCAGCCGGATGGCCTCAGCATGGCGTTGCATGAGTAACACGTTCAAAATTACATATGGATAAACGGCCCATTTAACCGAAGAGATCTTTGTTCCCGCCAGAAGGTTACGTGCCCGCGCCGTGTCTCCCTCACTCAAGAGGACTCCCGACAAACTGACGATCAGACGGGGAGTATCGGGATTGAGTGCCAACCCCCGTCGGTACATTTCTTTCGCCTTCCCGAAATCCAACAGGCAAAAATAACTGTCACCAAGATTCTCTAAGGTTAGAACATTACGGGGATCGAGTGCAATGGAACGTCCCCGGTAATCGATCGCCGTCTGCCAATGCCCGAGACGTCGCTCCACATAACCGATACCCGCCAGGGCCTCCGCATTGTTGGGTGATATTTTGAGTACCTTTCGATAGGCGGTCAGCGCTTCGTTGTAGTGACGCAGGCCATGATAGTAATAATCACCGGCAGCAATTTGTGTTGCTATGGCATCGGGCGCCAGGGCAATGGCCCGGTCCAGCGCCTGTTTGGCTTTTTCGAGGTGTGCAGGCGTATAGGTTATGAAATCAAAATAGGCCAGGCTGTTGATCGAAGACAGATGCGCCCAGGCAAGGGCAAAATTCGGGTCGAGTTGGACCGCCCGCCGGTAGGCGGAGTCCGCCTTTTGGAAGTTACCTAAAAGAGACGTATTGGTTTCGATGGACAATCCCCGCAAATAGGCATCGTAGGCGGCCGGGTTGTGGGTCGGTACACGGGTTACGGCCTTTGATTCGGTGGGTGAGAGTTTCGCGTTAAGCGCCGATGCGATCTTCTCGGCTACTTCCCCTTCCACACCAAAGATATTATTCAGTGTTCGGGTATAACTTTCAGCCCAGATATGATTGTCGCTCTGCGCGTTGATCAGCTGTACGTTGATTAACACCTGGTTGCCTGCTTTCTGTACGCTGCCTTCCAGGATGGTCGCCACGCCAAGCTGGGCGGCGATCGTTTTCAGATCCCCGGGATGGCTTTTATATCGCTCGGTTGAAGTGCGTGAGATGACTTTCAGGTCGCCGATATCGGCTAGTTTGGTCAGGATCATGTCCTGCATGCCATTGGCAAAGTAGACATTGTTTGAATCCGCGCTCATGTTTTCGAAGGGCAGCACGGCGATGGATTTGGAAGGTATGGATATGGAATCAGCTGAGGTTTTATGAGATGTTAATTGCTTAGTCGCTAAGATATTGCCGGTTGCAAAATTGTTGATAAAAAAGGCCTCCAACGGCCAAAATCAACATGATTACCAAGTATTATATTGAGTTTTTGACCGGTTTTTTTTGTGAGAGATTGTTCAACAAGCACCTCATCCGTGCGCTTTACTCCCTCGGGTGTCATTTCAAAGGCCCAGGCAAAAATAATAGCAATTGGGAAACCGATTAAAACCAGTGCGATCACCAAACGTATAGCCCAGTTAGGTATATTCATAACCGGAAAGGTTGTCGCGGCAATTTGAATGAGTAGCCACCCAGCGACCGCATAGACTCCGGCCACTTTGAAGACATTGCGCCGTTTGAGTTCGGATATGAGTTTTTTGAAGTTCATAGTTAACGTGTTAAGAAAGCTTTCATCGATCAGCCCTCAGCGGTCAGCTTTTGTCGATAATTGGTTGCAGGTTGTTCGTAACCTGTTGTGGATTGTCGAAATCCCATCATTCCAATATTCCATCATTCCGTTTATATTTCTGCCTTTTTTCATCTCAATTATCACATTTGTTTACTGTTTACTGTTTACTGTTTACTGTTTTTTCTGTTCTGTTACCTGTTTCCATGGATATTTTTTTATCAACGTCTGGAACGCCGGGTCGCCGCGCAGCGGGTCCCATCTTGGGTCGATCCGCATCCTTGATGGGTTCAAGACGATCGAAGCTGCGTTTCCGGGCGGCATGGAAAGCAGATGTTTGAGCGTCGCAATGGCCCGGGACTTTTCACCGACCTCTGTCTGGATAACCGCGAGATAGAGCTCACCTACCGGACCCATGAAAGCATCGCGTGAAGGGGGGAATAATGCCATGAGGCGGCGGGCCGAGGCGAGTGCGGCGGTCTTCTGCCCGAGCCCGGCCTGAGCAAATGCCCGGGCGTAAACGACTCCCGGCGATTCGGAGACCTGCTGCAAGACTTCCATCGCCCTGGAGTAGGCTCTGTGTGCCGCTTCATGGTCGCCGGAAAGTTGCTCCGCGTAGCCAAGCAAAGCGTAATAAATACCCTGTGACGGTTTGGATAATATTTTTTTCTGACCCAGGGCCGCCTTCAGCAGCCGGATGGCCTCAGCAGGACGGTGCAAGAGTAACACGTTCAACATTACATATGGATAAGTGGCCCATGTAACCGAAGAGATCTTTGTTCCCGCCAGAATGTTCCCTGCCTGCGCCGTGTCTCCCTCACTCAGGAAGAACTCCCGACAAACTGACGATCGTGAGAGGAGCATCGGGATTAATGGCCAACACCCGTCGGTACATTTCTTTCGCCTTCCCGAAATCCAGCAGGCAAAAATAACTGTCACCAAGATCCTTTAATGTTTGAACATTACGGGGATCGAATGCAAGAGAACGCTCCATATGATCGATCGCTGTCTGCCAGTGCCCGAGGCGACGCTCCACATAACCGATGCCCACCAATGCCGCCGCATTGTTGGGTGATATTTTCAGCACCTTCCGATAGGCGGCCAGTGCCTCTTCGTAGTGACGCAGTCCATGGTAGTAATAATCACCGGCGGCAATCTGTGTTGCAATGGCATCGGGCGCCAGGGCAATAGCCCGGTCCAGCGCTTGTTTGGCTTTAGCGAGTTGTGCCGGTGTATAGGCTATGAAATTGAAATAGGTGAAGCTGTTGATCGAAGACAGATGCGCCCAGGCAAGGGCAAAATTCGGGTCGAGTTGGACCGCCCGCCGGTAGGCAGAGTCCGCAGATTGGGACGTACCTAAAAGGGTAGTATTGGTTTCCAGGGACAATCCCCGTAAATAGGCATCGTAGGCAGCCGGGTTATGGGTCGGCACATGGGCTACGGCCTTTGATTCCGCCGGTGAGAGTTTGGCGTTGAGAGCTGATGCAATCTTCTCGGCTACTTCCCCTTCCACACCAAAGATATTATTCAGTGTTCGGGTATAACTTTCAGCCCAGATATGGTTGTCGCTCCGTGCGTTGATCAGCTGTACATTGATTAACACCTGCTTGCCGGCTTTCTGTACGCTGCCTTCCAGGATGGTGGCCACACCAAGCTGGGCGGCGATCGTTTTCAGATCTGTGGGATGGCTTTTATATCGCTCGGTAGAAGTCCGGGAGATGACTTTCAGGTCGCCGATATCGGCTAGTTTGGTCAGGATCATGTCCTGCATGCCATTGGCAAAGTAGACATTGTTCGAATCCGCGCTCATGTTTTCGAACGGCAGCACGGCGATGGATTTTGCGGGTGCCGATGCCGAGTCAGCCATCACGTTCCCTTTTGAAACAGCTCCGGATACGGGCGACTGTGTTTTGAAGAATTGCAGATATATAATGAATCCTGCAGCTAATACAAGTAAAACCACAAGCACACGATTGATTTTGTGCCCGGTTTTTCCCGTTATCGATTCTTTGGCATCTACTTCATCTGTACGCTTTACTCCCTCGGGTGTCATCTCAAAAGCCCAGGCGACGATCAAAGAGATAGGGAATCCAATGAGTACAAAGACAATCACAGCAGTTATGAGCCAGTCCGGCAGACGTAAATAAGGGAATGTGGACGTACATATCTGAATGATCAGCCAACCGGCTATGGCATACGCCGTGGCCACTTTGAAAACGTTACGCCGTTTGAGTTCGGATATGAGTTTTTTCAGGTTCATAGTTAGGTTAAGAAAGCTTTCAGCGATCGGCTTTTGTCGGTAGTTGGTTGTCCGTTATCAGCATTAATCATTCAAAATTCAAAATTCATAATTATTCTTGTTTCCATGGATATTTCTTAATAAGTGCCTGGAACGCCGGATCCTTACGCAGCGGATTCCAAATTGGGTCGAGGTGAAGCAGCGCAGGAGTGATATAGCAGGTGACCGCGCTCCCGGGCGGCATCATGAGCAGGCGTTTGAGCGTTGCAATGGCCTGCGTCTTGTCACCAACTTGTGCCTCTGTCATGGCGAGTCTCAACACGGAGACAGGACCCTGGAAGGCATCGCGTGATGTGGACTGGAGTGCAACAGCACGTCGGGCCGAGGCGAGTGCTTTATCCTTCTCGCCGAGGCCGGCCTGAGCAAATGCCAGAAGGTCGATCATCGGGGCAAAGCGGGGTAGTTTCACATTAGCTGAAGGCAGCATTTGCTTCATGATCGCTACTGTTTGCGCATAGGCGTTGTGTGCACTTTTACGGTCGCCGGTGAGTTGTTCGGCAAATCCAAGCCTTCGGTAGTTGACAGCCACTGCCAGTTTTGTCAGATGGGGAGTTGTCAGCGCTACCTTTGCAAGATGTATGGCGTCCTCATATTGGTGGGTTAATAAGGCCTGTCTGATCACGGTCTGATAACTTGTTTCCCAATAAATGGGCGATATCCGGGCATTGGCAAGGACCTTACCCGCTTTCGCGAGATTTCCCTTCATTTGGTATAAGCCAGCCAGTTGGGTAATTATGGTTTGGTCGCCCGGGCTGATTGCAAGCGCCCGACGTAACAGAACTTCGGCCTTCTCATACCGCATGAGGCTCTCATTGCTCCACGCGAGATTGCTCAGGGTGTTGATATTGCGAGGATCGAGTACCAGCGAGCGTTTCATGTAGTCTATGGCCTGTTGCCAGTGTCCCTGCCGTCGCAGTACGAAGCCGATGTTCACCAGGGCTGTGGTACTGTTCGGCGAAATCTGCAAGGCCTTACGATAAGCGGCAAGCGCTTTAGCGTACTCAAAATGACCATAATATGCGTAATTGCCCCTGGCGATCTCGGTCGCGGCCGCATCAGGAGCGAGGGTGACGGCCCGCTCTAACGCAGTCTTTGCTCGCGCAAGTCTTTGTGAGTTGATCTCCGAGAAAGAGATACTGCTATTCACGGAAGACAGATGGGCCCAGGCCAGGGCGAAGTCCGGATCGAGCTTCACAGCCTGCTCATAGTGGGAGGCAACCTCCTCTAAGTTTATTCCGGAGAGGTCGGAAGCATTTGTCTCGAGAGATACACCGCGCAGGTAGGCATCATATGCGGCAGGATTATGAGTCGGGACCGAAGTCACACGTGCCTGCTCGGCCGGGTCAAGCTTCGCCTTAAGTGATGAAGCGATGGTCTCCGCTACTTCGCCTTCCACACCGAAGATGTTCTCCAGCACGCGCTGATAGCTATGCGCCCAAAGATGTTGGTCGGTCCGGGCATCAATCAGCTGCACATTGATCAGCACCTGGTCACCGGCTTTTTGTACACTGCCTTCTAACAATGTCGCCACGCCCAGCTCCCGGCCGATCTCCTTCAGGTTCTGCGGATGGCTTCCGAACTGCAGGGTCGAGGTACGCGAGATCACCTTGAGGTCCCCGATGTCGGCCAGCTTGGTCAGTATTAAGTCCTGCATGCCGTCGGCGAAGTACCCGTTCTTCTTGTCCTCGGACAGGTTCTCAAAGGGAAGCACGGCGATGGACTTGGCGGGAACCGAAAGGCTGTCAATATGTTGACGTTCGACCTGTTTGTTCGTTGCTACGGAAGTCTTCCCGCTGAAGAAAAGTTTATAGGATAGCACCACTACAGCCAGAGCCAATACAGCAATCACCGTGTGGTTCAACTTTTTACCGGTGGCTTGGGTGATCGATTGTTCTTTGGGTACTTCATCCGTACGTTTTACCCCATCAGGTGTCAATTCAAAAGCCCAGGCCAGGATAATAGATATAGGGAAACCCAAAATGACCAGACCAACTACAAACCGTACACCCCAATTCGGAATATTGAAAAATGGAAATGTTGTTGCAGCTACCTGTATAAGGACCCAACCGGCCACCGCATAGACTCCCGCAACTTTGAAGACATTACGCCGTTTGAGTTCCTTTATAAAATGCTTCAGGTTCATGTAAAAGTGTTAATGAATTAATGTGTTAGTGTTAGAATATGTAATCCAACTTTTGGTCACCTATTCTTTTTCTATTACCTTTGTTTACTGTTATCTCTATCACTCTGTTACTGTTTATGTTTCCTGTTTACTGTTTCACTGTTTACTGTTTACTGTTTACTGTTTACTGTTTACTGTCTTTTCCCGTGGGTTATACTTTCGTACCAAAGCCTGAAAACGCGGATCCTTGCGAATAGGGTCCCATATAACATGTTCTAAATCATATCCCGGCATAATTCGGCCTGTACCTTTGGCTTCAAACACTTCTTTAATAAGCGGCAGGGCGTGATCCGCATCGCCGAAATAGGCATATGTTCGAGATAAATCACCTAAAAGACGATAATATTGCAGATAATGATGGTTGATATCCGTTAATTTCAGCGCATTTTGTAAATTGGTTATGGCTTTTTCTCGCTGATCAAGAAACATTTCACAAAATGCTTTGGAGGTCAATCGTTTAATATGATCATTGTTAGTTTTACCCGGATATACCTGATCAATTTGTTTCATGGCCCTGGAGATAACCGAACGGGCCTGATTCTTTTTCCCTATTAAATTATATATTTCGCCCGTTGAGATGAGTTTATTTAAATGTTCAGATTTAAAAATATCCAAATGATTATTTTTTGAATATAGATACATTAATGAGTCACTGGTACCAAGATTTTTCAACCATTGCTTGTATTTTCGTTCATGAAAATCGATTTGCCCATAGATTACATAAGCTGCTATGGTTGCGATATCCGAATAGTGTTCTGTTTCTATATTCTTCATGATAGCCCGGGCTTCCTTATTCCGGCCGATACTGACAAAAATTTGTGCTTTTACATAAAGGAGATGGGAATCGGAAGGGTCCAATTTCCGTGCTTGATCGCATAGCCGTAATGCCTCGGAATAATGTCTTAATTGCCAGTTAATATTGGCAAGATCTTCCAGACGTTGCCGGTTTCTCGGATCCAGGTTGAAGGCTTTCTTTAATTTTGCCAGGGCAGAGTCCCATTTACCGGCATTTATATCCATATTCGCTAATGTATTTAGGATATCCGGATTTTTCGGTGCCAGACTATAAGCACTTGTAAATTCTTTTTCAGCCCTGTTATTATCCGAATCGATTGCCTGATAGGTCTTTCCAAGCTGTAGGTGGCCCTCAGCAAGATTGGGATTAATGTTCAATGCTGTCTTCGCATGAATCAGGGCCTGATGGCGGAGGGAATCTTTATTCTTATAGTAAGACCAAAATAGTTCAGATTTGGCCAAATCGGCATATGCCAGGGCAAAAGTAGTATCCAGTTGAATTGCTTGATGATACCATCGTATAGCATTTCGGGGTAATACGCCTGTATTGATATAACGGTGCATATCATACCGGGCTTTTAAATATAAATCATAGGCCTGGGCATTATTTGTCGGGGCAGCCTCTAAATTTCTTTCATCAGCCGGTAATAATTTTAATTTAAGCGATTTGGTAATATTATCAGCTATTTGAGTCTGGACGGTGAAGACATCTTTTAGTTTCCTGGTATACGTCATGGCCCAGATATGGGAATCATTCCTCACATTGATCAACTGGACAATGACCCGTATTTGATCTCCAGCTTTTTGGACACTTCCTTCCAGGACCGTACGCACACCCAGTTCATTACCAATGGTCTTCAGGTTCCCTGGGTGACTTTTATATTGTTCCACTGAAGTACGGGAGATCACTTTCAGGTTACCAAGCTGGGCTAATTTGGTCAGGATTTCATCCTGCATGCCATCGGCAAAGTAGGCATTGGCTTTGTCGGTACTCAGGTTTTCAAACGGTAAAACAGCAATGGATTTGGATGGGATGGTTGTAGTGTCAGAGACCGAAGGTTTTAATGGTTGTTTGTTTACCGCCGGAGATGGCTTCCCAAAGAAAACTTTGTAAAGGAGCAGAAGTACAGCCAGTGATAAAAGAACCAGGAATGCATTGTTCAGTTTTTTCCCTGTCGTTTGTGTAATGGAATGTTCCTCTGGCACTTCTCCTGTGCGTTTTACCCCATCAGGTGTCAATTCAAAAGCCCAGGCCAGAATGATAGCAATCGGAAAACCGATTAATACCAGAATAATAACGAATTGTGAGGTCCATGCCGGAAATTTGAATACAGGGAAAACCGAGCTGACAATCTGGATGATTAGCCATCCGGCAATAATGTATGCCGTAGCCACTTTGAAGACATTACGCCGTTTGAGTTCCTGTATGAGATTCTTAAGGTTCATGGTTAATGTATTAGGGCTGTCAGCGTTCCATTTTTGTTGATTGTCAATATTCCATCATTCCGTTCGTCATTCTGCCTTTTTATTACGCTGTTCATTTTTGTTCACTGATCCGGTGGATATTTTTGATAAGACGGGCCATATAATGAACCGGTCGGTTTTTAAATATCTGGTCAACAATCTTTCCAGGCAATAAGAGCTTAGAATCACCACTAACTCTCCAATTCACAAAAAAAAGATATGCCTCGTCCTGCCTCTTTTTATCTAATTCTTTAGGCCTCGCGAGACATTACAATTATTACCTGGTAACCCTACACATTTCTAATAATCTGATAAATAATTAATTGTAAATAACTATCAGATGCAAGTTAGAACTAAATTAATAAGAATTTGGACACCAGTTATCGTATAAGTTTGTTAATGCAAATAATTTTCGAAACGGTACTACATACTAACCTATTCTGATCTTACACTAATTTCAAAACGTTATTATTAAATATTGAGAAAGGAATTTGGGCATTTTCAAATTAGCGGAAATTGCTCAACCCAATTTTCAAAAATTTCTATTTGGGATAAACCAGTTTACTTCAATTAGATGTCAAAGCATAGTAGGTATAAAAATAGTGTTTATCCTGTCAATATCAGGCGTCACTAAGGTCATGAACGCCGAAATTGGGCACATCTTTAATTACAAAAAGGGGCACTTGTCTACGGAAAAAAAATACCCCTTAGTCTCAGACAGTAAGAGACCAAGGGGTAACAAAGCAGATATTATAACATTTACATATCGTTTTGCATCCTAGTGTTCACTGAAATATTGATTCGGCTCACCTGGTGTGGGAACGTTACTGGCAACCTGTGCACCGTTGGCATGATCCTCGATCAAAGGAGCGGCTAATGTAATACCACTGCCGGATACCTGTGCATCCGCATCGTGGGCGAGCTTAAGTGGCACAGCGACTTTGACGGAATCCGCCGGACTGATAAACTTGCCATCGACAAAGCGAGGACGACCGAAAATGACAGATGCTACAACAGCCGTATCACTATTAGCACCGCTGCCAATGGTGATGGTCTGACCGGTCCGAAAGCCTTCAGCGCCGGCAACAGTTATAACTTTAGCACCCGCCTTGGTTGCGCTACTCAATGCAGTACCCCCTGCTGTACCGATAATCGCGATAACAGATGTCTCGCTATTCGTGCCTGTATCGATTTTAATCTTCTGACCGATGCTAAAGCCTGTTACACTAGTGACTTTAATATTGTTTGAACCGGCAAATCAAATTCCCTTGTAATCAGTAATTCCAGTTTGTTAAACCGGTTATCCCACATTTTACGGAATGGTTCAATAAAATCAGCGATTTATTTTATCTTTCGGGGATTTAAGTGATAGTATATTTCCCTGCCATTTTGCTCTTGTTCAAGCAATTTACATTCGGTGAGTATTTGCAAATGTTTTGAAACGGTCGGTCTTGCTGTGTCAAAATTTGAGGCTATGGTTCCTGCTGTAATGGATTGTGAGACTAACAAAAGAAGTAAAGCCCTTCTTGTCGGGTCTGCTATGGCTTGAAATACGTCCCTTCTTAAATTCATTGAGTGACTACTAAAATGGTTTTGAGATATTTAAAGGAAAAAAATGCAGGACTATCAGTGTAGTCCGAAACAGCTTGACAAGCAATACTTTGGCAAGTATGGGTTACACTATTATTTTTAATATTGTTGTCTGTGGAGATCGAATTGGTTACCCCTGGAGTCGGCAGGCGGCAAACAGGCTTTAAATAGAACAAAAACCAGAAAAACAGTCCGAAATGGGCGTGAAATTTGTATTTAGCACGTTTCTCTTGATTTTAGCTTGGATTTAAAGCACGCCTAACGACCTTATGAACAAGGGGTATTTTTGAACTATAATTTAAGAGGTTAAACGAAAATTCCGAACGAATTGTTGAAAAGGCCTGGCGAAAAAAGTCCCATTAATGCGCTTTGTTAAGCACTGACCGACAGTATTCTATCTATTATCTGTGAACGAATTTCTTCTCTTTCGAGAAGTTGATGTCCGGCGTCTTCTATGAAGTGAGGCTAACACCCGGGGATCAGTTTTGAAAAGGCACGCGCCGATGATACCGGCATCAACGTATCGGCTTTTCCATGCCACATAAATACAGGAACCGCTATTTTTCCAAGATCGAGACTCCAGGGGTGGCACACAAGTAGCGTATCACGATAATTACCATCGCCGCCTTGCCGGAATGCCTCCTTCACATGCATCATCGAATGGTCGCCACTTTGCTTTTCCATGAGCCGCCTATCCCATTCGGGGCTTTTTGCGAGCATTTGGGCTGCGAATTTTTCCGGGTGTTTCTTTACCGTATTCGCAATGTTTGCGGATAGTGCTTTAAGGAGCAACGGGGCATATTTTGACAAGAAAAAAATAATTCTGTTTCCGGTTTGCATATTTTTCGACTTATCGACGAATTCTGGTGGAACTCCACTTGAAAACAAGGTCGCAGATATGACACGTTCCGGCGAGTGGATGGCACACGCAAGCGTGTATGGACCGCCACCGGATCCTCCGGCAACATGGAAACGATCAATGCCAAGATAATCGGCCAGTTCTATGACATCATTTGCCCAATTACTTATTATTCTGCCTGGCGCAGGATCGGAAAGGCCATATCCGGGACGTTCTGGTATAATTATACGCATTTCGAACTTTTCGGTCCAGGATGCATTCTCGAACTCTTGATAACTCGTGATCCCGGTGTGCCATGAAAGAGAAACAACGGAATACCGTCCAATTTTCCATACTCGGAAAAACCAAGTTTTCGCCCATCATGCAGTTTTAATATGTTGTCTTGCATTATTAACACCCTTTTATATGTCTGATTATATTAAAATTAATCGTACCGTTGCCAGTGGAACGATATGATTTTGAACTAATCTTTGAAAAAATTATAACTACTGGATAAAGAATAACTTTTTTAAGTTAATAATTAAAAATATTAATATTATAATTAATATAATTAATTTTTATATTGATTATAATTAATTATTCATTTATTATAATAAATAAAAATTATAAAAAGAATTGAAAAATGAAAGAATTGACGAACTGTCCTTACTGTGGAGGAGATTTTATAATAAAAGAGGTAGAGTGTGAGGGTTGCAAGACCCGGATAAAGGGTAATTTCAGGGTTAACCGCTTCCATATGTTTAGCCCCGATGACCTCTTTTTTATCGAAGTATTCCTGAAAAATGAAGGAAATATTAAGCTGATGGAGAAAGACTTAGGTATATCATATCCAACGGTGAAAAGCCGGCTTAAAAATATTGTAAAAATATTAGGATATAAGTCAGAGGATACAGGCTCGGAAGAGCGGGTAAGAATTCTCAGGGCGCTTTCTGATGGAGAGATTGATGTAAAGGAAGCTATGAAAAGCCTTGGGGAAATTAAATGATAATCCCGATGATAATAACGTGAAATAACTTTAAGAAGGAATAAAAAATGAGCGAAGAAAAAAGAATAATACTGGAAATGGTAAAAGATGGAAAAATTTCGGTTGATGAGGCTGAGCAGCTTCTGGAAAAAGCGAACCCGGGTGATTCGATTGATGATACAACCGTTGCTAAAAAACCGAGTAGTAAAAAATTCCTCCGCATACGGGTAACTGAAGAGGATGAAGTAAAAGTTAATATTAAAATCCCGATGGCTTTAGCTAAAGTTGGTCTCAAATTTATCCCCAAAGGGAAATTGAAAGTGAATGGGGAACAAATAAGTGCAGACCAAATAATGCAGATGATACAGGATGGTTCGGAAGGGGAAATCGTCAATATCGATACGGAAGACAAAGGAAAAAACGTTAAGGTTACTATTTTTATTGACTGATACGTAAAAACCAGGCGGTTTCGTAGAATTATTTAAAGACAGCGTTGTGGCTATACTGCTCAGTGAGATAGTCCTTAACGTTTAAATTGAGGGGCACCGCACTTTTGCGGCGTCATGGGGTTGGGCGTCGCTATCCGGCAACGTGTGGCGATGTTTTTCGATGGATGAGAGCGCCGCGCTTGATTCCCGCCTCCGGACTTAACCTTTCACCTTCTCGATCATATGGTTGATGACATGGCTGTGCTCGCGCTGAGGGCTGAACATGACGATCTCCGCGTCTGCATCGACCTTTACGTTGTGCCCGGGTGGCCAGTAAAACAGATCATTCGCGTTGACCGTCTCCTGCGCGCCGTTCGCGTCGGTCGTGGTGAGTTGGCCGCACAAGACGAAGCCCCAGTGGGGGCACTGGCACAAATTGCCTTCCAATCCCTGGAACAGTGGGGTGGTATCGACACCCGCCGAGAGACTGAAGTACTCGCAACTGATCTTACCTAATCCAGTTGCGTCGCCGAAATCCGTTCGCTGACGAATCACAGCACCTGGGATCTCCATCTTGACGTCCACGTCCTCTTTGGCTATTCGCATGCTCATTTCTCCTATGTATCTATGGATGCATTATGCTTGGTGATCTGCCTATCGTCGCATCCGTGAAAAACAATAGACGCCCTATTGCGACCCTGCTCATAAAGGGAGTTTTTGAAATCTAAATTAGCAGCTTAAAACGTGAAATCTGGGACCAAACGATAAAATGGCTAAGCGAAAAACGTCGGTTAGATGTGTTGGTTAGCCTTTCCGCCCACGTCGGCGAAACAAATTCATACATGATATCCATTTTCGTCACCTCCTGGAAGTTAATTTCTATGGCTGGCAAGTGTGCTACAGTTCAGAATCGAAAGGTCATCGATAATACGGCATAATGCAGCCATGCGAAGTTATAAACTGATTTGACATCAGCTCCGCCCTCAATGGTTCGGTAACCGAAACTTAGTCCAAAGTGATCGCTGATTGCATAATAAGGTTTGAGAGCGATGTCGAATGCGCGCCCCGGTCCGCCGGCCAGACCCTCAAAGTCGAATATTAGATACCATTTTTTGGCAAATTGCCAGTCGGATCCGAGATAAAGAAGGGGCACAAAACCTATATCTGTTTTTTTACTTGTCGTGCTTCCCTGCGCCAGCTCTATTTTTGCGTCACGTATCTTGGCCGTGAACCCAACTGATAATTTCAGTCGCTTATGATTTAGAAACCGATAACGGTATCCCAGACGCCACGAATTGAACTTATAGGTCGCGTCGACCGGTGTACCGGGCGTGTAAGATTCCCCTTCAAAGTTCACAGTATTTGTAAAGGTACCTGTTTCGGTATAAGAAAGCGGTGCAAGTAAGATTCTAAAACTGTGCCGGTTGCTTATGTTCCAGGTCAGGTAAAGGCGGGCGGCGGGCCAGGGTCCTTTTCCGGCAACGTCGACGAGTGAAAACCGCGTACCGGCATTTGTATTGGGAATCTGTACCGTATTACGGGTCTGCCAAACCGGTCCCCCCTCAAGATCAATAACGAATGGTGAAGTGTCTTGCGCCCAAACCGGCGTTGCCGCTGCACACATTAGAAGGGCCAAAAGCAAGATTTGCCGACCGGCCAGTTTACTATGCCACATTCTGATCCTCCATTGAAAAAGTCATGTTACAGGGAAATAAAGACTCCGTGCGTCAGGGAGTTTTTTAATTGTCATGTAACAAGTTAAGCGTAAAAAGGGTTGAAAAGTGTTAGAAAAGGCTTAACTAAGAACGTTCGATTAATGCGGCGGTAATATGTAACCTCATTATAATCGAATCAAAAAGATAGGATAGATTCTGAAGGAATGTTTGAAAGATTTAATAATGAAAATGGCCCCTCAATTAAGGTGGAGCCATTTTCATTATTAACAGATTACATTCCCTTTACGATGGCCAATGCCTTTTTAACATGTTCGTCAGGCGAAATGTGATCCTTTCTTGTCGAAAAGGTGGCCACAATGATATCTTTTTTATTAATCACAAAAGTTGTTCTTGGAATAAAACCGTGTGTGACCTTCTTGCCTCGCACATCCTTAACACCGGGTTGGGGAGGTATTAATTTCAGGCCGTAAGTGGCAGCAATTTTACCTTTTGGGTCGGAGGCTACCGGGAACTTACCGGCACAATATTTCGGATCGGACGAGAATGAATTCAGACGTTGAATACTATCTGCAGATACACCGATTACAGTAGCACCTGCTGCAGTAAACTTGCTTTTAAGGGTTGCGAAAGTATGCGCTTCCAAATCACAACCGCCGGTGTATGCAGCCGGGTAGAAGTAGAGAACAACAGGCCCTTTAGCCAGGGCTTTTTTTAATGAAAACTGAAAATCCTTTCCAGCCTGACTTGCCTCAGCGGTAAACAGTGGGGCAGCCGTTCCTTTTGTTAACATCGATTGAGCAAAAACTGGCAAAGAAACAGAGAGGCATAAGACAAAGATTATAGCGGGGGATAACAAATATTTTTTAAACATAACGGTTTTATAATATTTATAGAGAGAAAAAGTTCATTAACATCTATACTTTACTTTAAACAGATAATAAAATCAACGTGTATTTTGTCTGACAGATTGTACGGTTTCGTCAAATGCTGCAAATAAAAGATGGGTATGAGGTTATTTAAAAGGTGTAGATTTTGAGTTGAAACTTCAGGCAGATTAAAGAAATGACGTCATTTAATTAGGGGTGATACTTGTTTTTTAAAACCATAACAATGGAGTCAAGTGCCACGCCTGCCTGCGTCAGCTTATACGAGTAATTAAATGATTAAAAAATCTGCGGGCCAGGGACCTTGATACGCTAATTCTCCTTTACAATATATTTAAGGTGCCGGGCCGGGATTGTCCCGTGCTGTTATTCGGCTTCTATAGATTGAAGTTTTGCTGTTGTACTCATATTCTGCACTCGCAGGACTTTAAAAAGCACGATCCAGAGCAGGATGCAGATACCTCCGCTGACTAAGGCATCAGCAAGAAATGCTCCCGATACGCCATTCCAATCGAATCCGTGGCCATCGATGACTTCCATATATATAATAGGTAAGTTCATGGCGTTGGTTAGTACGGCAAAGATAGTGGCGGCTAGCGGATTGCCCTTACCGATAACATCGAAAATGATGGCGAATGCTGTGGCAAAGGCTGCGGCCTGGAAGAGATTTTCACCGACAAAAGCAATGCCGAAGGTGCCGGATGTTCGCGGCAGCAACAACAAACTGAGCGTGAAACAGGCCCCGATGATACCGATGGTAAGATACATACGCCTCAATGCAAACTTCCTGGCGATGGGCGGGATCAAAAAGCTGCCGATCACACCTGCTACTATGCTGCCCATGCCGCCGTAGAAACTAACCAGTCCCGGACTGGCGTGAAAATACTTGCCCCAGCCCCCGAGCGTATTGGTAAGCGCAAACGATGCAGAAGGCAGAATAAACATAGCCAGGGCTACCAATACCTCACGGCGTTCGAATAAGGAGATGACATCGCGGCCAAAGCGGCTGAAACTTTCGCTCGCCAGGGTACCGTTGGCAGCCGGTGCCGGAATGAAAAAGAACGAAAGCATTGGCGCCAGGAAGATGACCAGTACTAGTGGTGCGGCATGGCCCGGGGACAGATGCTGCGTCAGGTAACCGGATATGAGTACGCCAAGGCCTCCGCTGCATATATTGAAGATCGTGTTCCATGAACCAAGCTTGCTGTGACTGTCCTTGTCGACCAGGGCTCCGGTCCATCCACCGACTGCGGCACCATATAAGGCGATGGAGAGACTTGCCATCACCATGACCGCTTCAATTTCCACTTTAGAAGGGTGGTAGAATACTGTGAACGCCGTGCCGAAGACACCGAGCAATCCAAATACAATCGCATAGGTGCGGCGTCGGAAGCGGACATCCAGAATTGGAGCGATTAGAAAAACCATGAAATTCGGAATCGAGACAACAGCAACCGCCACGGCAATGTCGCCGCCGGGAACATTCTGGGCAGCAAGGATCTGCGGCATGGTGACGATAATGAATCCGAACACCAGGCCAAAGGTGGCAACGGGGATGCTAAGCAGCCAGGCAGGAGGGACACGGCGTTCGTGACTCATAAATGGCCTCCTTGGTGTCTGCTTGGTACAGGAAGAAGGGCAACGATTGTCCGGTCCTTTCCGAAATATGATTTCTCGATAAATCCGGTTTCTAATGGGGCCGGATGATATTCAAAGCCGGGTAGTTGCATCTTTCTTCCCTATGTGTTTAAAATTCAGCAAATAATGAATATTTCGACATATAATTTAGAAGACAAAATGAGAAATCCGAACGGAAACGTGTAAAAAACATAATGGAAAACGTAAAAAAACACCTTAGCTATACCACAGATGGTAGACAGCTTTATTAAGAGAAAGATATTCTAACGGTTCGTATAAACGGCGTGATATTGCAGTTAGCTGCTATTGAAACATCAGTTCCTATCGATATTGTCTTCTTTCTGTAGATGATTTAAGGACAGGCCTAATGCGGTACCTATTGCTATTCCTAAAGATAACCATAAAGACAGATTATCCGTAAGCACTCCAATCGCAGTTCCAATTGCGACACCGAATGACATTCCCAGAACTAAATATTTTTCTTTTTTCATGTTAATTATTTGTTTTATAATTGCTTTTAGCAGTGTTATAGTGTCACAATTTTTGCGGGTGTTCTTACACTGAATTTATTTACTCAGGGGTTTCACTATCATCGAAAATTTCCTCTATAGTTTTCTCAAAAAGCCGCGAAATTTTAAAAGCGAGAGGCAGACTGGGATCATATTTACCGGTCTCAATGGCATTGATTGTCTGGCGGGAAACCTCCAGCGCATCCGCTAAATCTGCCTGAGTCCAGTCCCGTTCGGCCCGAAGTACCTTTAGTCGGTTATTCATCAGTACCTCCTGCGGATGACGAGCAATGACACGAGGTACGTAATGCTTATCAACATTACCAGGTAGGCAATTTTAGCGTCAGAAGTGATGATATTGGTGGTATCCAGCAGGGAGTAGCTTAGTCCGCCGACAACGCCGATACCCAATGCCACCGCCATCGCCTGAAGTTGTATTTTCTGCATCATTTCATCCTGCATTTTCAGGTGGCGTATATAGGCTACAATCATCCCGAGGCCTAAGCTTAGGTTAAGAAGAATTGCACTAATAGTTAGCCATTGCTGAGAATTCCATAGGTAGGCTGGGCCAAAAGTTGCCAGGGCCATTGTTATCACCCATCCGGCTGTCCATCCTGCAAGATGTGTCGTTGTTTTGTTAATACGGGTTTTCCAGTCTTTCGAATTTGATGTTGATTTTTCCATAGTCTATAATGTTTTACATTTAGTAAAGGAAACTTTACTAATAATAGTCGTAAAATTTTTAATTGTCAAGCATCCTTTACATAAGAATGTGTGATTGATTGGGTATCTCTGCAAATTTGATGCTTGTAGACAGGAATGAGATGTTTAAAAAGATGAGAATATCAACACCCTCGCTGAAAATGAATTGTTTATTGGTAATTAGTATAGGTCGAAGCCGTAATGCGTCCTCTTGAATGGGTTTGCAATATGACGACTCTTTTTTGAGGTTTAAGCGACCAATGATGAGTGTATTACGTTTAAAAAGCTTTTTATATATTGTTTTGAGTTTTTCCTCTTCTCAATATTTTAACTATACGATTATATATAATTTCGGATAAATTCCAGTTGTATCCGTCAAAATTAGTCGTGTTCACGAATTGTATGACTACCGTGTCGATGTCTTTGTAGTATTTTGCGATACTCTGGTAGCCGGGAACCAGGCCGGTATGATTATATACGTAAATGGAGGAATAGATTCTCTGTTCTCCTTTATTAAACAATGAGCCATCGTTTAATGCCCGTAAGAATGTGCCCACATCCTGTGCGGTAGCCAGCATGGAACCATAATCAACATTCTTAATATCATGTTCTACCCCAACGTAGTAGCCACTCATCACATCGTCCATATTTACATCATGAATCGAACCGTAGGTATGTTTTAGCGCCAAAGGGTTCAAAATTTTCTCTTTGATATATTGGAATGTGCTCATTCCCGAAACTTTTTTAATGATTTCAGATATCAATAAATAATTGGTGTTTGAGTATTCATATTCTTCTCCCGGTTTAAAGTCAGCCGGCAAATCCAGTACCCGTTCAAGCGCTTCTTTACTGCTTTTGGGTGGGTTTGTCCAAAAATCCGGTGTATTCGTTACATTAGGAATGCCGCTCCGATGTTCCACCATCATTCTCAGGGTAATTTTATTCGCATATTCAATTCTTCCCGAGAGTTCCGGCATATAATAAGCAAGAGTACTATCCAAAGACAACCGTCCGGCATGCACTAATTTAGTGATAGCAACAGCTTCATATAACTTGCCGATACTGGCAATCTTAAATAAGGCATGCGGGTCAGCCGGTATCCGTTTCTCTTTGTTTTTCCAGCCGGCTGCATAAAATGCCGGTGGTTTGCCTGTCTCATCCACATAGACAATTATGCCATCAAATCCATAATTTATGGCTTCATCGACTTGTTCCTGTACCGTGTCGGACAATGGAGCCAGCCACGCCCTTACCAAGATCCATGGTACGAAAAACATGGAGATGATGGTTGCAACTGGCAATACTATTCTGAGTATTCGTTTTGCTTGTTTCTTCGTCATTATCTCAAATTATTTCAGGAAAGGGCAGGCTTATTCAATGGCTATTAACGATGGTATACTATCAGCTCTCTTTATGTTATTATTATCGCATGCTCAAGTAAAAATTATAGATAAGTAAAATAACAAAAAGAACTCAGTTTTTTTTAAATAAAACGGCCGGGCGAAAAACGTCTCATTAATGTGCTGTTTATACATCCGGCTTCCAAAAATTATTGAAATCGATCAGTTCAGTACTAACGGTGAACTCTGTTTTTCCTTCGAGCAGGAGGTCAACAGATAATATTTTGAAAATCTGATTTATAATTCTACATTTGTAGAAACAGATTCTATACTTGTAGAAGAAACAATGCAATTACCAAGAGCAGAAGAAGAGTTGATGCAGCATCTGTGGAAGCTGGAAAAAGCTTACATGAAAGATTTGCTGGAAGAATACCCTGATCCAAAACCGGCCCCAACGACTGTTGCCACTTTAATTAAGCGCATGACCGAGAAAGGGTATATAGGTTATGATCAAAAGGGCCGTGCCCGGCAATATTACCCGCTGGTGAAGAAATCAGACTATTTCTCGAAGCAGGTACATGGGCTTATCAAGAAGTTTTTTAATAACTCGTCTGCCCAGTTTGCCTCTTTCTTTACCTCCGAGACAGAACTTTCCGAAGAGGAATTGAAAGAACTGAAAGTTATTGTTGAAAAAGAAATAGAGCGGAAAAAACAATGATCATCTATTTGATAAAATCTACGCTACTGCTGGGGATCCTTTTCGGCGTTTATAAACTGCTGCTTGAAAATGAAAAGATACATCGCTTCAACCGTTTCTTTTTGTTGTTCGTTTTAACATTTGGACTTTGGGCTCCATTGATTTCTTTTGGTATTCACCCTGGACAGTCCATTGCAGGATTTAAGATGCAGCAAATGGAACAGGTGGTCAATGCGCCGGCTGAGGCTGTAAGCAAATCGGTTGAATCGATGATAAGCACTAAGCCTGATGCTTCAACTAAAACGGAAAAAGCTTCTGTCTCGGTTACGCCGGCAAAGACCGGATGGCCGCTTAGTAAATTCGATATATTGTTTGGTTTGTATGGATTGATCACCCTTTTACTTTTTATACGTTTTGCAGGTGGACTCTTCAAAATACAGGGCAAAATCAAATCCGGGAGTCTTGAAAAAGCAGGTCCGGCCACTCTGGTGTTGCTGGATGAACCGACCACACCCCAATCATTTTTCTGGTTCATTATTCCTCAATAAAGAACAATTTGAATCCGGAGAGATTGAACCGGAGATCCTGGAGCATGAACTGACGCATGTCCGTCGGTTCCATTCCCTGGATGTTTTAATAACAGAGACTCTGAAAGTCATCTTCTGGTTTAATCCATTCATGTATCTCTACAAACACGCTGTTCTATCGAATCACGAATATATAGCGGATGAATGCGTAGCCGGTAAGGTCACATCGGTAAGTGACTACCAAAACATGCTGATCAGGGTCTGTGCCGGAAATAAACCAATGAGTGCAACCAGCAGCATTGGTTACTCACTCACCAAAAAGCGGCTGCAAATGATGTTTCGAACACGATCAAGGCTGCGTTCCTGGTCAAAGACGGCGTTGCTCCTGCCTTTACTGGCGCTACTAACCCTTACGTTCTGCAGCAGAAAGACCGTTTATTCAGATTCTGATCTTTTCCCTAATAAAACATTTTATAGTGTTCCGAAACTTCATGCTAATCCCAAACGCTCAAAAAAACTTGGAATACCTGTCACCGGTGGTGCTCAATTTACTTCTTCCGGGGTACCGTTCACTGGAATAAAAAAGGTTTATTACACCAGGAATGACAGCCTGTATATGAAGCAATATTATAAAGATGGGATTGAGACCGGTGCTCTCATGTATAAAGATGGAGACAGCACCCGACAAAAGCTGGACTGGTCTCTACATAAACCTAATTTAAAAGAAAGTTACACCAATGGGGTATTGGTTTATAAAGATATTCTGCCTTCCGAAAGTAAAGATGGAATGGGGCATGTGCGCATGTGGCACAAAAACGGACAACTTGCCTTTGAAGTCTCATATACCGGAGATCATGTAAAACAGGGACTCATGACAGAATATGACAAAAAGGGAAATGTTATTAAACAAGTGCGATATAAAAATGGGAAAGTGATGGAAAAGATAAAATAATTGAGGCATGTGATAGATACCCCGATTAGTTTGAATTTCACCATAAATAACATTTATTATAGTTTTTTTATCAGACCCATTTGAACCCCGAAAACCTTGTAAGAATAATCCGCCTTTTTAAAAATGTCAGACAGTCCATTGGAATATTTTGTAGCAATTTGGAATGAAAATCCATAGCTGAAGTTGTAGACAGCTCCAGCCGAAATTATGTCGCTTAAAGAATATGAATTTCCCTTCAAATTATTTATTTGTGGTTTGTTGACAAGGAATTGATTAAGTATTCCTATCTCTGCAAAAAATCCAATTTTATGATTATAGGGATAATATCTAATTCCTATTGGAACTTGAACAAATTTCAGTGTGATGTTACGAACAGGAGGGAGAATGTCTGTCATACAGACAGCGCAATAATATCTATTGCTAAAGTTTCGGTTGGCATAGCTGACTCCCGAACGGAGTGCAAAATCATTCATAAAATAATAGAGACTGGATATACCTATGGTATAATTAACCCGGTTATAGTCATTTTCATATACCCAGGCAGGATTTTGGCCTTTATACGACATGCTTACTCCACTCATATTTTGATCAAACGAATGAAATATATCAATACTGATATTACCTTTATGAGAAGAGATAGATTGGCCATATGTCGGTACAATTACTACCAACAAAATAAGTGATAACAAACTTAATTTGTTCATGACCGGCTATTTTAAATCAAAGTTTTGAAACAGGGAAGTGCCTTCTAACCATCCTGCATATACAGGCCTTTTCCATGAATAATTTATCAAATAAAACGAAAAATCCGAACGGTAAAGTGAAAAGGCTTAACGAAAAAGGCCATACTGAAAAAAGTGTTTGGTGAATATCTTCTTCTTTATTTGTTTGTATTATTTGTTTTTTGGATGAAGCAATATCCAACCGTATCTCTTTGGGAGTCAATATAAATTTGGGGTTGATCCGCCTGTTGTGCCACCATATCTGAATTTCGTATTGGCCGAGGGCCAAATGCTTCAGACGGATGATTTATAAAGTATTGGCGCGTTTTACTTTTAAAATACCGACGCATTTTATATTTATTACTCAAACGCTGTTTAAAAGCATTTTCTGAAAACACAAAGTCAATATTAATAGTACTATCAACCTTAATAATATTAGACTCTACTACCATGGTGTATTGTTGATTCATTTCATGATAGGTAGTCCAGGCATTTATGATATATGAACCTGATTTAATTCCGGTAATCGTGTAAAACCCAGTAGAATCTGAAGTTACTCTGAGTGAATCTGAATCTTTTAATGGTAAATTATATTGATTATTCAAATAGATAGTAGCATTTGCAATAGGCTTAGCAGTTTCCAGAGAAACAATGTATCCACTAATACTGTTTTGAGCTTTGAGTGGATTTATTATAAAAAGTAAAACGCTCCCAAGTAAAATTAGCCGTTTCATATTATAAATAAATAAATTAGCAGGCAAAATGAAAATTCCGAACGAAAACGAGAAAAAGACAAATGGAAAAGGTCGCCTTAAAACACTTGTTATGTGGCAGACTTAGTTGACTGATTTCTTGTGTTTCTGTTCGCTGTTAAATTATGGATCACAAAAACGTTATTTCCAATATCTGGACAGGGTATGGGTATCTCGCTAATTAATAATATCCTCTTTTTTATCGGCTAATTTTTCGCGCCATTTTTGGAGATCCCCTGGTGTTTGTCGCATCCAATCTGTTACTTCTCCAACGATTTTTAATGGTGCTTTGGAACGATAGGAGCGTGTTAGATTACCCGGAAATTTTTTGTCTGTAACATTTGGATCATTTTCAAAACTCCCTGTCGTTTCAACGATAAATACACGCTCACGGCCATCGCCTTTAGCCAGTGTTGCAGCAAGGCCTGCCACATTGACCAAGGCTGTAAAATAAATGTGATTCATTTTGAGTTCTGATTTGTAGTTAGAAAGGCCCCCTGCAGTTAACAAATCGCCAACCTGTAAATCTGCTTTCGTCCCATGATAAAAAGGGCCTTTGTCAAGTGGCTTATCCTTAAATGAAGCTGCTAATTGATAATTCTTTTTTGCCTTGTCAGGTTCGGTTAAGTCCTCATAACATTTGGCAATATTTATATACAGAGAAGGGAAAGCACTGTTAACAGTGGCGTCATTAATATTTAAAGCAAACTGCAAAGAGATTTCAAACCATTTTAATTTGTCGGAAGTATTTTTTTGATGTCGGGATACATAATAAGCTGCAAGAAATTTTTCAAAGTCGTTTGTTGCTTCGTTCCATGCCTGAATAAACAGCTTACATGCTTCTTCAGGTTTGCCTTTTTCTTCCATGACCATGCCCTGAAGGCAGCGTTTAACAATATTGTTGTTTGGATTGAATTCCATTTTCTGATTTTTTGCCGGTTAACTAACGTAATATCTTTTCGTTTGTTTGTTCCTGGAAAAGCTAAGTGGGCCTAAAGAACTTAAAATGTATATCAACATGCTGAGCTAAGTAACGATCCTGCGCATAAGGGGCAGGGATACGAGCTACGTTTGTCAATTAAGTTAAAATCCAGTGCACAAGCCAAGGGGGAATCCATCTATTTATTTTATAAGCCCTTTTGTTCTAAAAATATCTTCTACTTTTCTTGAATCTTCCACAGTAAAAGCAGATCTCATCCATTTATTTTTAAAAGTAATAAGAAATATTTTATCTCTTTTAGGTCGATAAGAATCCATTGGATACCATGTCCTGAAATCTCCTGTTCCCTGAATTCTCCACTTTCCCCTCAACAGAGTAGGTTCTTTAACTTCTATTTTTTCAACGTTTGTAAATAAAATATTCTTAGGCGACATTGAAGGGAAATAATAGTTTTTAAGGATGATTAAATCATCTTTTATTTCAACTAAATTATCTTGATACAATATTTCTTCATTCATGATTAAAACTATATACTATTTTTTTTAAATCTAATAACTTCTTCAATTACATAATCATATTTTTATTCGGCAAATAAGCATTCTCCAGTTTTCTATATGCAATTGTAATAAGAGTATTCTGAAGAGCTGCCTGCATTATTGATTCCCCATTTTCTGCCATTTTTTTTAATCACTTATGCAGCAAACGATCCTGGTTTAATGGGCTAAGATACGGGCAACGATTATCAAAACTGTGAATACAAGTGAGTTGCCCTGATATATTGCTGATTGAAACCTAATTGGATCTGAGAACGCGGAAGTTGACATACTCGAACGCGGAAATAATTATGAAGAAAAGAATGGCCCATGTTGCGTGTACCCGGTGACTCTTGGAACGTGCAGCGATTGCCGAGCCTACCACGATCACCAAATAGTTCAGAATCTGAATTATACCGAAGCCGCTGAGTCCGTAATGCTCCTTGAGATGGGTGTCAATGAAATCAAAAACGATAAGGATGATCCACAAACCGAAGAAAACGCTTCTGTTCTCAAAGTAGATTTCCCGATAGGCTCTGCGGTCTTCCTTCTCCGGGTAAAGGACCGCGCATAGCATGTAGATTCCGATTGAATACATGAGTACGAAAAGGAAGAGCAGGAGTGACCATTCCCGGACCGTCTTCCATCGGTAAACAAACCACCAGAAGAAGACCAGGTAGTTGAAGACATTCCAGGTCCAAAGCAGATGCACCCAGTATGGCTTCCACTCGTCTCGATGAGTAAGGAATCGAGCTACCCCGGCAAGCAAGTGAACGACACCGAGCCCGACAATCACAGAGACGAGCACCACGATGTAATCGAACTGGGTCATGGCTCTGACTCCAGGCATGCCAATGTGTCTTTTGAGACACCTGAACTGGTTTTGATCTTGGTATGAGTTAAAACTATCTCATCGAAAGGCACTATGTTGATCATGATCACAGGTTTACACTTTTTGATGTCCAACCTCTTCCCATACAAGTTGGCAAGAAACGGTACAAGGTTAATTATTTTGCTCTTTTATAATGTTTTACTCCTTCAGAAATAAAATTACGTTAATGATCCGATGCATAAAGAAGTGTTTTGAATTATAATTTAGCAGACAAAACGAAAAATCCGAACGGAAACGAGAAAAGGTTTGGAGAATAACGTCCCCTTAATGCGCTTGTTAGCACGCTGGATTGTAATTATTGGAAATCAAATGTTTAAATTTTTAGGATTACGGCGACTATCCCAAAGATGTAATATTTTGATATTTTCTGATTCGTCTAAATAAAAAAACTGGTAATAGTCTTTGACAAATACGCGCTCTTCACGGTTTTCTAACGATCTACCTAATAACGGAAATAGTGAAAGAAGTTGGACAGTATCCTTAAAGGTTTCATCCAGTATTACCGAATACTCTTTTGTTCCCAGACGTTTATACCAATAATCCAAAATTTGAATACGATCTGCCACGGCTTGTGGCGCCCAGATTATTCGTTTAGCCACTTAGTTACCAATTTGTCCGCTTGGTCATTGGTTAGATAATTACCCTGCTTTATACTTTCTTTTGCTTGCTCAATGCGTTTCTCTTGTTCGGGAGTCAGAGCAATTTCTTCCTGAGGTTCATACTTATGATCCAGAATATTTTTTATGGCCTTAAGAAAAGCTTCGTCATCAATATTTTCAATGCTTTCGTGAAGCAAGTTTTTAAGTTCTTTTGTGTTAGTTGTCATAGCGTATCAAATTTTGGATTTCCTTATACTTATAGTATAACTAAGAAGAATGAAAAATTGTATACTTCAGACTAAATTTTGTTTTTGGGAATGAAGCGTGCTAACGACCCTGCGTTTAATGGGCGTTTTTGACATGTAATTTAACAGACAAAATGAAAAATCCGAATCGGAACGCCAGAAAAGGCGTAGCGAAAAACGTCCCATTGAAACGCCTTGTTAGGCCAAGCTCTTTTTAATCATAGTGAGTCCACATTCGGATAACTTTAACAATTCGTTTTTCCTCATAAACCTGGTAAACCAACCGATGTTGGATATTTATTCTACGGGAATAAGCCCCTTGCAATTCCCCAACCAATTTTTCATAGGGCGGATAATCCTGAAATGGATCTTCCCGAATTATTTCCAAAAGATCTTCCACTTTGGATTTTAATCCGGATGAAGCTACTTTTTTGGCATCCTTCTGGGCTTGTTTGGTGTAGACAAGTTTATACTTACTCACCAGTCAAGGTCTTCATCACACTCTTCCACTGGCGTATTCAGTCCTTCTTTGATAGATTCCGTCATACCGGGAATAGAACTAAGATACAGCGTTTCCTGGATAGAGCGCCAATCCTCTTCACTGACTAGGACAGCATTGGAACGCTTTCCGGTTATCTGAATAGGCTCATGAGTTTTGGAAGCCTCATCCAGCAGACGGTAAATCTCCTTTCGGAGCTGAGTGGCTGTTAAAGTTTTCATTTTGAGTATTGGTCTATGTTTTCTATTTAAACGTACGCCATTCCGTACATATTGTCAAGAGGAGATGTGAGCTTGGCCTAACGACCCTGCGCATAAGGGGCGTTTTTGATATATAATTTAATAGATAAAACGAAAAATCCGAACGGAAACGTGCAAAGGCTTAGCGAAAAACGTCCCCTTAATGCGCCTTGTTAGGCGGCTCATTCGAATTTTATTTTAAACAAAATATTAGAATGAAACCGTAGCTTCAAAAATGCCAATATCGTGAGTGATTGAGCCACAGTTAGGAATTTATGTATCAAAAAAACTAACTTTAGCCTCGCTTTTTTCTTGATTCTATACCTAACATTATTTGTTGTTTTACATTCTCATCCTCTGCCCAATAAAACGCAATAGTTTTAAGTCCCTTTACACTAAAAGTTCCTGTAGCTTTAACTAATACAAAAATATTATCATTGTTTGGACAAAGATAAAGTCCTTTATTTTCAAGGGGAAAATCAATTATTGCTAAAGATGTGGTAACTGGATGTATTTGACCGCATCCACATTGGAAGGTTAGTTTCTTTTTGCTGTAAAGTTCAATCTCTCCATTATAAGCATGATATCCTTTTCTTGGGACATTCACATTCAAAAACTTATCTAATTCTCTATTAAACATATTTTTTTAAATTAAGATGATGTTGCTGTAATTAATGGGAAAAATGTCAAATTATCGTCAGCTTGAATATCTCGCTTCCGTGCTTGATACGGTTGAAAAATATTAGTTATTTTAAAAGACCTGTTTGAATAGCATCTTCCTTGATATTATTAAGATGGAGAATAAAATCATTACAAATCCATACGAATTTAGCGGGATCTTTAATCTCACAGAAATCTTCTAATTTGCCACAAATTTGTCTAGTCGGTATAGGGAGTTCAGAACTTTTGTTTTCAATAAACATGTTATCGTATTCTTGCCACCTTGAGTCAATCAAGTCTATATATCGCATACTGGTTTCTTTTTCTATATCAACTTGTTCCAACTCATTTAACATTCTTATACCGAGTTGCTTCCCTTGGGCAACAATACTTTCTATTATTTTTTCTGAAATTAATGGTTTAGAAGAAAATAAACGGAATCCAAATTGAGTAGTCCAACCACGAAAAACGAAAAGTTCAGAGATGATTTTTTTCTTATTATTGAGACCTTCCAAAAAGTTTTTATAATACTCTTGATAGGTCATTAAATAAAAATACTCACCCAACTTTAATTTTTTGTTGAAATTTTCAAGCGTAATTTCATTTCGTTCACTAAATAAATTCTCAAATAATCCCATATTTACTCCAAGTAATAATTTATCAAATAAACCTGTTGGTTGTTTTTGACTGTTCTGCCATTGATTAGAGTGATGTTCCAAGCGTTTTGTCTGTCTCAAGAGCAGCTTGCCGCCAGCATGCATACGCGGCTTTACCGCAAGCTATAGAAGCATCTAATGAAAATTGTTCTTGATTTGGTTGTGCCATCGATAACAGCGTGAGACCAACATCTTTTATTGATCTGTCGTCTGAAACTGCAAGTTTATTTTCAACCTCCTGTCTCGTATACGCAAATAGTTTGTGTACGGAATCAATGTTCATACCCGGAGGTCTATCCCACTTGGAAATAGCAAACGTCTTGAATGCATTGGACATTTCTCTGGAGGATCCATCTCCACTGTCAAGCTTATGTAGAATAGACGCCAAACAGACATGCATAAACAATAGCATAATGCGTCCTTTACTGTCATGGTCAGGAATATATCGGAGTGCCAAGTTGATTTGTTCAACAGCGCTGTTTTGCAATGGTCGTAATATTCCGTTAAGTAAGAGGACAAATTTGTCCTTACCTATCTTATCTTGTGAACCGCCGAATTTCTGGAACCAACTCATAGGATCCTCCATGACGCAGAAAAGCTCTTATTACTACTAGTTTTCATAATTAGCACCTCCTTTTAAGATTATCGTCTTTTGCCCAAGAGAAATAAATTCCAAACTTGTTACAGAACTATGAACGGGATTCGCCGCCTAACGACCCTGCGCATAAGGGGCTAAGATACGAGCAACGCTTGTTAATGTAGCTAACACCTTGAGCACAAGCAAAATGCGGATTCATGCCCGACCGGCTTAGTCCCCTTAATGCGCTTGTTATAGTGCCGACACATCAAAATCTTAAACTGACCTCAAGTGAAGGGGCAAGTTTAGATTCATCAATTCCTGTATCATTATAAAATGAGCCTAAATGTTTGAATAATGATACTTCGCCCTTTATGGCAAAATCTGGGATAACTGTCACATACAACCCAGATTTTAAGATCAAGTTTTGAAAGGCTTTTCGATTATAGAAATATGCAGGACATCCGTTAGTTATAGAACAAGGACTATCTGGATAGAAATATATCATCGGTCGAAATACATACCTCCCATAACCAACACCCACAAACGGATTGATACGCATTTTGGGATTCAAGATCAGATAAGTTGCATCGATACCAAAAAGGTTAAACTGATTTCTATCATGATATACGGGATTAGTTTTATCTCTTGCTTTAGAAATATGCTGAAAAAAAGCTTCTAACAGTAAATGACGATTTGTGAATTTAGGACGAAAGCCAGCCTCGAGTTTTAGTCCAGTAGGTTTCATTTTAATAAAGCTTGCATCAGCTGGATAGATAGGCATCTGTGTGATCCCAATTGAAACTTCAAAGGGTCCGGGAACATATTTCGAACTCTTCAATAAAGGTTGTCCCGATATCGACGTAACAGTTGTACAAATTATGAACGCTGTAACGATTAAGAAACTATGAATAGATCGTGATCTCATTTTGCGCTCCTAGTCTTGAAATTACCAATAAATAAAAGGCACTATAACGACCCTGCGCATAAGGGGCGTTTTTGATTTATAATTTAACAGACAAAACGAAAAATCCGAACGGAACGATGTAAAGGCTTAGCGAAAAACGTCCCCTTGATGCGCCTGTTAGGGCCACAAGGGCGATTTACTGAAGTTTTTGTATACTTCTAGCTAATTCATATGATCTTTTTATTTCAAGCCATTCTGATTTTTGCATATGATATTCTATATAATGATGTAATCCATAAAATCTAACCAAAATTGGTTTAAATGAAGCCATTTTTGAGATTCGTTCTATAATATCATTTCCACCACCTTTTACGAATTGGATATGTTCAGTTATCCCATCAACAACTTGTTCAATATTATTTTTGGAATTAACGGATATTTGATTGGACCAAATAGGAGAACCATTAATTAAAACAGCAACTTTATCATGGAATAGCCAATCAGAAGCTGAATAATAAGAATTCAAATAATAAAAGCCCGAATTATTGACATCAACCCATAAAATAGCAACTGGTTCAATATGATCAATATCTTTAGCTAATAAATGCTGAGTAGCTTGTTCTTGAGGTGAGCCTTCTGGGTAGTTATATTCATACCAAGTTATTCCAGCAAATTTGTCCTCGTTCTTATGAAAATAAGATTCAAGATGTTTTATATTTTTTTTAATCTTGCGATTTGCTTTTTTTCTCTCTTTTAATGCAAACTCAGCCTGTTTCTCTTTCTTTTTCAAGTTTAATTCAGCCTGTTCTTCCAGTTTATTGGCAATTAATTTATGAATTTCTTTAGCGGAATCAGCATAAGTACTATTTTTATATTTATTTAAATCATTCCAATAATACCTATTAGCATCGGTGTAATCTTGGCTTTCATAATGACTTTTAATAGATTCAAACCAAAATTTTGCATCATTTTCCTTATTATTTTTTTTGCTTTGGCATCCCCAACCAAAAATTAAAGCTATAAGGATTATGCCTTTTTTATTCATTCTTCACCCTCCTTTTTTGTTCTAGGCATGTAAATTCTCAAGTGGCCCTAACGACCCTGCGCATAAGGGGCGTTTTTGATATATAATTTAGCAGACAAAACGAAAAATCCGAACGGAAACGTGAAAAGGCTTAGCGAAAAACGTCCCCTTGATGCGCCTGTTAGGTACCGCGATTACTATTTAGAGATTAAAATCTGTATCCGTACCAATAATCGAAAATGATTTTCATGAATATGGAGATCATTTGAATATTTTTTATTCGATAAATTAGTGATACCAAACCAACTCTCAGCTCCTAAGACTATTTTAAAAGGTGTCAAATATTCAAATCTTAAACCCGCATCAGCGGACCAATCACCGAAGAAAAATGACACATCGTTTGTACTCCATCCATTTTTTCCATCAGGCCTATTTTCGTAATAAGATCGATTTCTGATTTTAAGATGGCGATTTACTTTCACCCCTACACCAACATGCATATCTGAATAATTGTACAATCCCAATAGACCTAAGTCAAACGTTTTAAATGTAATTTGATCTTTGTATAAAACATTAGGATCTGAGAAATGAACTTGACTTGCCCAATTTGCTATAACCACCAAATTCATTAAAGCCTAAAAAAGAATAGAGGCTAATTTTAGAATAAACATCAAATTCATAACTAATTCTAAGAGATGGCATAATAGATAAGGCCGTTCTGTTAGCAGAAGTCATATTCCCATTTATATTTCGAGCTTTCCAAAATAACTGGTTATAACCGGCTCCTATCTCAATACTAAAGCCGTTAGGTTTAATCGAACTTTTTTGAGCTTTGCTGTATGTTGGAAATACCAAAACACAAAACATGCACAAAAGAAAACTGATGAATAGATATTGGTACTGTTTCATAGGGTTATAAGTTGATGAATGTAAGGTGCCTAACGACCCTGCGCATAAAGAGTAAAGTGTTAATAGAAAGATTAACAAATAATGTTACGGATGACTTGTTTTGGTCGCCTACTCTATGCAGATTTATCTTTCTTTTTCCTATACTTCCATTCATTAAGACCTATAAACGACCCCAAAATTAAAATACCAAATGGTAAATCATCTTCTGTTTCAGATATCGCCTTGTTCCAACTAATTTGGTTATGTTTATGATGATTTTGAACATCAATAAAAGAAGATAGGTGAATTGGTTTATATGAAAATAAAGATATGATTAAATATCCAAGGAAAGAAAGTATATAAATATATATCCTTATTCGGGCATTATTTTTGTACTGGTTACTCATTATAGATTAATTCAGAAAAGTTATTAACCAAGAATCTAATAAGACGAAAAAAAGTACTATTATAGCACGATTACGATATTCGAGCCCTTTTGATGTAAAATAATCTTCAGAGGAGTACCATCTGGTAAGAAGAAAAATACTCCATTTTTTTTTCTTACCCTTATCTGTTAAATGTTTTGTTGCCTTAAAAAAATAATAATAAGCAGTGACTACTAATCCTAGTAAAACCAACTGCAATAGTATAGTTATTATGTGTATTTCCTTATCCATGATAAATTTATTTTGCAGCTAACGACCCTGCGTTTAATGGGCGTTTTTGATTTGTAATTTAGCAGATAAAATGAAAAATCCGAACGAAAACGAGTAAAGGCTTAGTGAAAAACGTCCCCTTAATTCGCTGGTTAGGTGTACCGAACTGCTACTCTTAGCGTTAATTTCTCATCTTTTCTTCATATTTCCACTTCTTCAATGTTTTTATTTCTGTCAGGTACTCTCCAATCATGTAACTAATGATATACGTGTATAAATAGAAAGTTAAAAGAGGTAGAACCATAAATAGGTAATGAATTAAAAGATTCTGAACATGGATGAATTGAAAGACAATATAAGGTGCTAAAACGACTGACAGGAAAACAACGATAGATTTATACCATTTGGCTCTAAATAAATGCCAAAGCATATAAGGTGTGAAAACGATCGCCAATATTTTTACTATTCTTAAAATGAGGCCATAGGTAAACCAGATAATACCGGCGCCTAACGTCCAAGAATGTTTTCCATATTGTAGCCACTGTTGCAATTGGTTAAGAGAATATTCTTCTTCAGTAACCGCATTTGCTAGTATATCAGCTTCCATATCTGAATTGATCATTCTGACTCCTTAACTCATTTATTATTAGTTAGCAAACTGAGGGAATAAGTACACCTAACGACCCTGCGTTTAATGGGCGTTTTTGAAATTATAATTTAGCAGATAAAACGAAAAATCCGAACGGGAACGTTGAAAAGGCTTAGCGAAAAACGTCCCATTGAAACGCATGTTAGACCCAGATGCCCGAATACCATTATGACTTTTCGTAGCTTCTACAAACGAACAGGAATTGGCCAGGCACGTGCAACCTGGCCGGCAGGCGCCCTGAGAAAGCCGGCGGTAAGGGTTGTGCAAATAGAAAAAGCGCCAACAAAAATGTTCATAACAATAGCAGGCCCGTTTTTTTACTTTATGAGCGTATTCAAATCAGATTAAGACTATTTGGGGCAGAGAGGCCTGCCCACGGATTCGATTTCACAATTTCATGGCATCACGAAAGGCGCCATAGGCCGAGGTGAAAAACGGGGGAGAAGGTTATCTCTTCTTTCTGAAAAAAAAGGTAAAAGCGCCTGCCGTGGCCTAACGACCCTGCGCATAAGGGGCGTTTTTGATATGTAATTTAACAGACAAAACGAAAAATCCGAACGGAAACGATGAAAAGGCTTAGCGAAAAACGTCCCCTTGATGCGCGTGTTATAAGGGCGATCTAACGGTTTACAGCTAATAAACGTGGGGCAATTCGAAGCTCTTTCCTGACCGATTGTGACAAAATTAGCCACGAGGAACGAACCTTACGGAAACCAGGTCCGCCCATGTTTTCTTAGGTGCTGTTACAGGCAGTTTTTTCATTTTTTCAGTGTCACAGCTCAAGTACGCCAATTTTAGTAATGAAAATTTCATCTGCTTGTAATTTGGTCAGGTCATCTTTGTTTGCATAGAACATAATACCCGGATATCTCATATATGCTTCGTCAGAATCATCAGATCCTCTTGGGTCACCCATTCCATAGTCATCTAATACTTGTTCCATTGTCAAACCACTGTCAAAAATTAGTCCCGTTTCTGTCTCACAAGTAACTTCTCCCGTTGCCATCATGAAAAAAATGATTTTGAAGGGATCGTCCAGTTTATGAAAGAAGGACATACCATGTTTAGGATATTTCAACTCAAGTGAAAAATTGTTATGGTTGACTGTTTCGGTAGGTTCTCCATATTTTTCAATAAGCATTTGAGTGGTGGCTAACTTAACGATATTGTCATCAATTCCAACTCCCCTGATGATGTTGATTGGCTTAGATTCTTGAGAAGTTTGCTCTTGTGTTTCGGAATGTGTCATGGTTAACGGATTCTTTGAGTTGTTGAGTAAGTCAAGAGTCTGTTGGAGTTTATTATTTTTTTGTTGTTGTGTCCAGAGATAGTCCTTGTGGCCTTGAAAGAAATCAAATACTCGGTCGTAAGCGTCTTGGATTGTGTTTCTCAAGTCTTTATTTGAAACAAAAGAAAAATGTGTCTTGAATCTTATCCATTTAAATTCTTTAAACTCGACTACAAAAGATTCATTATCTGTCCCATTAACGTAGATATGAAAGAGAGAATCTATTTTAATCTGCCATGTATAGCCGCCAAACTTATTTTTTTCTGTGTATCTCGAAAGCATAATTAAATAATTAACATGATTACAAATAGAACAATTGCTACCAATAAAGTAATTGGCGGAATTTGACGGTCACCTTGCCTGTAAGAATGCATGCCAAACTTTAAAACAAGGAAAATCAGGATTAAAAAAATGAAGTATTTCATACTTAATAATTTTCATTTAGGTATTCATAGTCCACCATTGTAAATGGGCGGCAGATGTATTTTCAGGGTTGATTCCAAAGAATTCTCCTTCTTCAGCTTTTTTCAATTTCCAATGTTGGGCTGTCTCAATCAATTCTAATTTAGTAAAATCGTCATCCGCCAATTGCGATTTATAGCTTTCCTTGACTTGCCAAGGCATTCAGCCCATTTTTTCAGCTAAAACTGTCAAACTGATTTTCTTTTCGTCTTCATCAGAGTTCATTTCTCTGTAAAAGTCATGTACTATTTTCATATATGTTCTTTTTAAAGAGTTTCAGAATTATCAGAAATGTAATTCATCATAGAAGTCAATGCTTTATAAAAAAGTAGTATTTCCATCAAGTCTCCACTGATTTCTGGCTTTAAGTTTAGTGGTTTCTCGAAAAAAACATGGAAAGTACCGCCTGGTAATGCTGTATTTGACGAATATAATCTTTGTATTTCATTATTAAAAAATTGGTATCGTGAATTTATTAAGTCAATTAATGTGTCTTTGTCTAATTCGATTAGAATATTTTTAGCTTCTTCCAAGAGTAAAACAAAAAAATAGTTTGATATCAATTCGTAATCAGACCTATGATTTGTTTGCACTTTATCTAAAGCTGATAATGAATTAAAGATAATTGCTTCAAATCTACCTTCATCTGAAATGGGTTTATATTCATTTGTCAAAAGGTCAACTCCATTCTTGCAGAGTCGAAAAACTTCAATTGCTTTAATTTTTTGTGCCTCCATTTGTGTCTCCATTTGTTAATTTAATGTTTTTATTGAATTTCAATTTAAAATTGGCTGACAACATTGGTATATAACCAATGCTATTGAGGTTATCCTTACTTCGTACGTAAGTTTTATACATATTATCATTAAAATAATGAGGACAAAATGAAGAAATCGGAATTAATATCAAATTATGTATATCGTCTTACTCCATTATTTCTATTGGGATATTAAGATAAGCCCTATAACGACCCTGCGTTTAATGGGCGTTTTTGAAATTATAATTTAACAGACAAAACGAGAAATCCGAACGGGAAGTTGAAAAGGCTAAGCGAAAAACGTCCCATTGAAACGCTTGTTAGACCCAGATGCCCGAATAGCATTTCGACTTTCAGCAGCTTTAACAAACGAACAGGAATGGTCAGGCACGTGCAACCTGGACGGCAGGCGCCCGGGAAAACCGGCGGTAAGGGTTTTGCAAGTAACAAAGCGCCCGGAAAAAGCGTTGGAAAAACTTCGCAGGCCCGTCGCTTCCGGATGCCAACCTCATTAAGCCGCTGAAGAATTTCCGAAAAATATAAAACACGATCCGGAATTGGGAACGAGATAATTGCGAGGCCTGCCACCGCGACAGATTCATGAGCTTAAATTCTGGCACTGTGGCGCTGTTGGATTTTGGGAAAAAAGGAGGGAACCAAGATATTTTCCTTTTTCTGAAAAAACGGAAAAGCGCCTGCCGTGGCCTAACGACCCTGCGTTTAATGGGCGTTTTTGAAATTATAATTTAGCAGACAAAACGAGAAATCCGAATCGGAACGCTGAAAAGGCTAAGCGAAAAACGTCCCATTGAAACGCTTGTTAGACCCAGAGACCAGATTAACATTTTGACTATTTAAAAGTTTACACAAACGAATGGAAATGGTCAGGCACATGCAACCTGGACGGCAGGCGCCCGGGAAAACCGGCGGTAAGGGTTTTGCAGATAAAAAAGCGCCCGGAAAAAGCGGTGGAAAAACTACGCAGGCCCATCGCTTCCGGATGCCAACCTCATTAAGCCACTGAAGAAATTCCGAAAATATGAAGCACGATCCGGAATTGGGAACGTGATAATTGCGAGGCCTGCCACCGCGACAGATTCGTTGAGCTTAAATTCTGGCACTGTGGCGCCGTTGGTTTTGGGAAAAAAGGAGGGAACCAAGATATTTTCTTCTTTCTGAAAAAACGGAAAAGCGCCTGCCGTGGCCTAACGACCCTGCGTTTAATGGGCGTTTTTGAATATATAATTTAGCAGACAAAATGAAAAAACCGAACGGAAACGTGTAAAGGCGTAGCGAAAAACGTCCCATTGAAACGCCTGTTAGGTTGCCGACCTGCTAAGTTCTGGATTTCCAGTTTTCCGGATTTCTTCTTTGATGTAAAATGCCAAAAATGCTCGTTTGCTCGGTTTCTTCCACAAAATAAATGGAATAGGGAAATCGATTGACCAATGCACGGCGAACAATCTTTTCGAAAATGACCTCATACTGAAGAGGATTGCGTTGAATAGATGCTATTTTGGCATCAATGCACCGAATAAATTCTTTTCCTAAACCTTGATTTTGCTTTTCATACCAACGAAAGGCTTCGTTCAAATCCTGCTGTGCTTGTTGGGTAAGAATAATGGGTTTTAACACAGGGAATTACGCATACTTTTTTTTGACTTCATCCCAGGAAGAACCCTCGGTTTTGTCAGTTTCAAAGGTTTTTAAACGTTCTTTAAGAATAGATTTATGATGTTCCGGAATTTCCAATTGATCAGGATCGGAGACGATAGAATCCCATAAAGCTTCTACCAGGAGCAGCTTCTCATTTTTGTTTAATCGTTGAAGTTCTTTAAGTAACGTGTTTTCCATAAAAAAGACATTTATTTATATATATACAATTTGTCTAAAAACCAGATTGAAAGCAATTCAAAGGATAAAAAAGGAATGGAAAAGGCAACCTAACGACCCTGCGTTTAATGGGCGTTTTTGAAATTATAATTTAACAGACAAAACGAGAAATCCGAACGGGAACGTTGAAAAGGCTTAGCGAAAAACGTCCCATTGAAACGCTTGTTAGACCCAGATGCCCGAATAGCATTTCGACTTTCAGCAGCTTTAACAAACGAACAGGAATGGTCAGGCACGTGCAACCTGGACGGCAGGCGCCCGGGAAAACCGGCGGTAAGGGTTTTGCAACTAACAAAGCGCCCGGAAAAAGCGTTGGAAAAACTCCGCAGGCCCGTCGTTTCCGGATGCAACCTCATTAAGCCGCTGAAAAAATTCCGAAAAATATAAAGCACGATCCGGAATTGGGAACGTGATAATTGCGAGGCCTGCCACCGCGACAGATTGTATGAGCTTAAATTCTGGCACTGTGGCGCTGTTGGTTTCATGGGAAAAAAGGAGGGAACCAAGATGTTTTCCTTTTTCTGAAAAAACGGAAAAGCGCCTGCCGTGGCCTAACGACCCTGCGTTTAATGGGCGTTTTTGAAATTATAATTTAACAGACAAAACGAGAAATCCGAACGGGAACGTTGAAAAGGCTTAGCGAAAAACGTCCCATTGAAACGCTTGTTAGACCCAGATGCCCTAATAGCATTTCGACTTTTAGCAGCTTTAACAAACGAACAGGAATGGCCAGGCACGTGCAACCTGGACGGCAGGCGCCCGGGAAAACCGGCGGTAAGGGTTGTGCAGATAACAAAGCGCCCGGAAAAAGCGTTGAAAAAACTCCGCAGGCCCGTCGCTTCCGGATGCCAACCTCATTAAGCCGCTGAAGAAATTCCGAAAAATATAAAGCACGATCCGGAATTGGGAACGTGATAATTGCGAGGCCTGCCACCGCGACAGATTCATTGAGCTTAAATTCTGGCACTGTGGCGCCGTTGGTTTTGGGAAAAAAGGAGGGAACCAAGATATTTTCCTTTTTCTGAAAAAACGGAAAAGCGCCTGCCGTGGCCTAACTATAAATATGTTTAACTACATTAGTACATAACGGTTTATCATGCAAGTCATAATATTCTGAAATTTATTTATTTCGTTAACATTAAAGTGTTTAACTTATTTCATAATATTGCCCCTTGTATTATGTCAAATAACTTTGTCATAATACTTTGACGTAATACGATTGTAAGGATGCCCTGTCTTTTCGGTCGTATTTTTAAAGTGAGTTCGTGAAAAGAAATCTCGTATGTAGTGCTTTGTCAGATTTGAGCCGTGTCAGCAAATTTTATTTGTTTTTTCCCGGTTGAATCGTATTTCCTTTTGTCAATGAAATACAGGGAAATCTTAGCCGGCGGGTTTTGGTTCCTTTTGTCCGGTCAAAAGGAACACAAATGT
Organism: uncultured bacterium; assembly: GCA_963783355.1. Classification (GTDB taxonomy): domain Bacteria; phylum Bacteroidota; class Rhodothermia; order Balneolales; family DATFMH01; genus CAWANF01. Next base: position 132,574 of record CAWANF010000006.1, on the reverse strand, counting down.
GTTTTGCTCAAAATGGCTGAATAAGCAAATGGATTATCGGTATAAGGTCCGTCCAGAGGTAGATATGATATCGAGCAAATTTATATCGAACTCAGGTTATTTTTATTAAATGGATTGATTATGGCTAAATCAGCTTTGTTGACTTCCATACGGAGAGAAATACGCAGGAGAAATTATAGTTTTCGTACTGAAACGGCATACATCCTGTGGATAAAACGATTCATTAAGTTTAACGGATTGCAACATCCCCGGGAATTGAATGAAAATCATATTATACATTATCTCAATTATCTTGCAAATGAGAGAAATGTTGCAGCTTCTACCCAAAACCAGGCTTTATGTGCTATACTTTTTATGTATAGCCAGGTGCTGGGTATCGAATTGAAAGAGCTTATCCGTTTTAAACGGGCACAAAAACCACGGAAACTCCCGGTTGTTTTGAATCGGACTGAAGTGAAAAAGGTTCTTGATAACATGGAGGGAACCGGCCTTTTAGTTTGTACGCTGCTTTATGGATCCGGCCTCCGTATTTCAGAATGTCTCAGATTGAGAATCCTTGATATCGACTTCTCTTATAATCAGATAATGGTCAGGTCAGGAAAAGGCCAAAAGGACAGGGTCACAGTTTTACCAAAGTTTTGTAAAAATGCTCTTCGTAGTCAAATCAAAAGGGTGAAATTAGTACATGAAATGGATTTGAAAAGGGGATATGGCAAAGTTTTACTTCCCTACGCTCTTTCAAAGAAATATCCGGATGCGAACATAATGTTAAAATGGCAATATCTTTTTCCTTCCAAACAGTTAAACAGAGATCCTCGATCAGGAATTGTTCACCGGTATCATATTTCAGATTCGACGATACAAAATCAGGTCAAACAAGCTATTCGGTTGAGTGGCATCAAAAAACATGCCTCATGTCATACATTCCGACATAGTTTTGCTACTCATCTTCTCGAGGACGGATACGATATCCGCACCGTTCAGGAACTGTTAGGCCATAAAGACGTAAGCACCACCATGATTTATACGCATGTAATTAATAAAGGGGGACAAGGTGTGAAAAGCCCCGTGGATGGTTTGTTACCGGAAATGGAGTAAATAATGTTCTGGAATTATCTTTTCATAACAATTTTAAAATGTCTTTTTCCTGGTCTTTGGATCTGTGAAATATTGACTATATACCAGAAGAAAATGAGCTCAAACGACCAATTTTTTTTCAACCTGTCAAAATTCTAATCAAAATAGCTAACTATTTATTTTGTAAATGGTTAGCCGTGCAAAAATTGCATAAGGACAAAATATATTCTAAATCTGAGAATTTTTTTTTATGAATTTTAAAAATCCGTTTGCTATCAATTTGTCTATATAGTATAGTGATAGAAGTATACACTATCATTCAAACCTCAAGCAGGAGGAAAAGCCTATGAATGAACAGGATTTATTAGACGCCTCAGAACAAGGAAACATCGACGTCGTAATTGCCTGCCTAAATGAGAACGTCGATGTAAATACAAAAGACGAGCACAGTCGCACCGCACTCATGAAAGCCGCTAAACATGGCCACATAGATATCGTAAAAGCATTACTCGAACATCAGGGAGATGTGAATATCCGTGATAATCGTGGGACGAGTGCGTTGTATTGGGCCGTTGAAAAAGATCATGAGGATATCGTTCAGATGTTGATCAATTATCATGCTGATGTAAATGTTTTGGACGATAGGGGATGGTCCGCAATCGATCATGCCCGCGCATCTAAAAATGCTGCTTTGGTGAAGGTATTGGAAAAAGCTGGGGCTATGGCGAACATAGTATAACAAACTGTATTTGTTACTGAAAAGACATTAACGAACCCCGTCCAATTGGATGGGGTTTTTTATTTGCGCTTTTTCCGGTTTTTGTAAGATTTGTACGGCCGGACCTGTTGGGAAGCATAGAGTAAGAATATAGTCGGACGTTTATTGATATCGGTTTTATTAATTTTGGCTAGCCATTGTCCGATGTTTTGAGATACAATCTGTTCATCCGGAAGGGTAATGTCTGTTGCGGTACAAAGGCGCGTTTCCGTATCACAGGTCTCAACTATAGTCCTGAGCAAATCGTTATTTCGATGCGGCGCTTCCATGAAGATCTGTGTCTGGTTCCATTGACGTGATAATTGTTCCAGTTCCAGGAGTTTTTCTTTTTTCTGATCCGAATCAATTGGCAGATATCCCCGGAAGGAAAAAGATTGCCCGTTGAACCCCGATGCCATCAGGGCAAGGAGCATGGAATTAGGTCCGACTAATGGAACGACCCGGATTCCCAAACTGTGTGCAAGCTGAACAACCGATGACCCGGGATCGGCCACACCCGGACAACCGGCTTCCGAAATGACCCCGATATGTTTGCCTTTTTTTGCCGGTTCGAGGTAATCGGTGATTTCCGAAGTGGGCGTATGTTTATTAAGGACATAAAACTGGATTTCATACTCCGGAACCGTGTCTCCAACCCACTGCAAAAACTTTCGGGCGGTCTGAATGTTTTCGACAATCAATACGTCCAGGGAACGGATGATATTTAAAACATATTCGGGCAGCGTGTTATTTTCCGGTGTGTTTCCCAGGGTATTGGGCACCAAATAAAGAAGTCCCTTTCCGTCATTCGGATTGCTCATGAATCAGGAACCGCTGTTTGCCAGTTCGAAAACATAACCATCCGGGACTTCACCCCGTTTTTTCTTCCCGAAATATTTTTCAACATATACGGCAATTGCCAGGGTTATCAGGAATGATGCAACGCAAATAGCGATGTTGATTTTCACCATGTTTTTATCGAATGAATAGGGCGGAATCATGATGATAGGCATGGAACTGTCTTTCAGGTAACGGACCGGAATTTTATTATAATCACGGACTTCCTCTGCCAGTTGAACAGCTAAAGTCATACGCTGGCGGATATGCTGACCGTCTTTTGTGGTGAACGACAGCGTGATAACACCGTTGGTCTGAGCCTGCATGTCATTAATCCTGAAATAATCGACATTAGCCATGTAACTTACGCCCTCGGCATACGTCTTGACCATCCCCTTGTAAACGATAACCTGGTAGATTCCCTGGAACAGGAGATAGGCGGGAAGAAACCAGATGAGATAATGTAATTTTTTCCAATCCATTGTGTTAACTGCAAATTTAATCAGCCGGTTCAAACCAATCGGCTGAACATATCAAAGCATGTATTTATATGTTTAAATTAAAACTTTCAGGACCTCAATCAAAGGACAGAATTACGAGTTAATATCCGTCTTCCGTTCTCCATCTGCCGTATTCCGTCATTCCATTTTCCCTTGCAGCCGTTTTTTTGTGAAATTGTAGAACGAAGCGTTCCAAATCAGTTTCTGTTGAAACTCCTCATTCATAAAATTGCTGCTCATCTGAAACCACACGGCCACCGGTAAGTCATCAAAAAAAGCGACCTGTATTCGCATTCCTTTCCTGCGTTTGGCAATTCCAAAATCGGCTCCGTTTAACAAGCCCATTCGCGAATCAAATGTTCCGCCATATTTGGAAAATAATTGTTTCATCATCGGGCCGGACACATCCTGTTCAAGTAGATTTTTGACATGACTCGAAATAGCCGGACTCAACAACGAATCGTCTACAACTTTTCCCAGGAGGGCAGCCAGTTCTCTCGGAGTTCCTTTGGGCGTCAGTTTATAGAACTTTTTTTCTTGGGTGAACAACATACCAAGTCCGTTGTTTTCAAAAGATTTTTGCATCTTTTGGAAGAAATCGTTGTTTGAAATAAGTTTTTGGGCTTTGCTGACGGCCAGCTTCCGGTACTCTTTTTCTGGCATGTTTTCTAAAACGTTATAGCGCTGTTTCGCGGTCTGGTGGTACAGTGAAGGTTTCCATGCAATTTCAAGCCCTGACCAGGGCAGGGGAGCCTCTATTGTTTTCAGATGCAGCCGCGCAGGGATGTCATTAACATTGTTTACCCCCAGCAAAAAATAAAGATAATCCGATGCCGAGAGATCATTGGTCTGTAAGGCGATGCGGACCAGTTCGTCCGTGCTGATCGTGCCATTCGTAATCTTGCCGGAATGTTTAAGCTCATTAATGGCCTCTGTGTGATACGTCGAATAAATCTTTGGCAGATTGTACCGGTCAATATCACTAATTTTGATACGTGTATCGGGATTAAGTATTCCCTGATTAACTTGTCGGGCATATTCAATGGCTAACAACAGGTTGGAAAGTGTTCCGAGCGGACGCAGCGTATCCGCCTGGTAAAACAGGCTGCTGTCGGGTTGCCCCGGATTAAATGAGACAATAGATACGTTTTTGGGTTCCGCCTGAATAAAATTTACCAGCCCTCTGTCCGAAGAGATTCTCTGAACCCATTCGGAACCTTCGCTTAAATCATTTTTATTTTCGAATATCGTTCGTATCGATTTCCAGCTAGGTATGGCGATGATAGCGGCTACGACCAGTAAAGCCGCCAAAAATACCCCAATGAATTTTAATATTCTCATTGATTGGACAGATTGGTATAGAGTTTTGTATATTTTGCGCGGTGTTGAATATACCCATTTCATGAATCTTAAATGAAAAAAGTTTGATAAGACGTTTATTCTTCATGAATGATGAATGTTAATATTAATGCGATACGCTATTACACCACTTGATGCTTAACATCGCAAAATAGTTGAAAAATTTTTATGGAGAGTACCGAAATTGTTCACAACGAGTATTCCTTCCTGAACAAGAGAGATGTAACCCTTTTTACCCAATCCTGGGAACCCGTCGATGAAATGGAAGCCGCCGTGATTCTGATTCACGGGTATGCCGAACACTCCGGTCGTTATGGCCACCTGGCTAAGTTTCTGAATAGCAGCAATATTGGATTATTTGCCATGGATTTAGCCGGACATGGAAAGAGTGAAGGCAACCGGGCCGATATCGTTAAGTTTGAACATTATGTAGATGACATTTCCATCTATGTGGAAAAAATAGAGGAGCAATTATCACTCAGGCCCGTCTTTTTGATGGGACACAGCATGGGCGCCAGCATTGCCATTCAGTATGCCGCCCGGCATCGTTTTGAATTATCCGGGTTGATACTTACCGCGCCTCCGCTGAAAACATTTTCTACCATACCGAAGGTCATCCAGGAAATGGCACGGTATGTTTCGGCCATCGCCGCTACGGTTCCGGTAATTTCTATGGATCCGGAAATGCTAAGCCGGGATTCTAATGTAATTCAGGAGTATAATGACGATCCCCTCGTTTACCATGGCCGTATTCGTGCCCGCATGGCACAACAAATGGTGGAAGGCGGCAAACAAGCCTTGTCGGTAGCTGATAAATTGATCCTGCCGGTTTGGGCCGGACATGGAACCGAAGACCGTATTGCCCATCCCGACGGAACCAGGATGTTTATTGATACGGTTAAAAGCGAGGATAAAAAGTACCGGTATTACGGAGGCTTATATCATGATATATTACATGAACCGGAAATGAACGAGGTCATATTTGATATCATGAAGTGGATCGAGTTGCAGCTGAATCCGGAATCGGTCAAAAACATGAAAGAAGAGAGCATTATCTGAGTCTTTTCCCGGAATGCTAACCCTAATGCTCTTCTAATATTTTGCATCCTCAATTGCTTTGAGGTAACGGTAAAGTATTATTTTGATTAAGTCTAAATTATAGCTAATGCTATCTTTTCTTTACAAAAAAATTATATTGCAATTGACTGGTAAAACGGAGTAATCCGCCAACCTTTCTCCTTTCGAAGCTTCATCCCTGATCCGGATGAAGCTTTTTGTTTGCAATACTTTGAACGAATACGATAATCAGGGTCGGAATCAGGTTCCCCAAAAATAAATAAGTACATTGGTAATTAAGGAGCGCCATTGTCCCCACGAATGGCCTTGTGGCTTTTCAATGTAATCGACGGGTATTCCCTTATCTTTGAATAGAGCCAGCATTTTAACAGCGGCATCCTTTGTATCATGAATCGTTCCGGTACTCATGAATATCTTTTTGGGGTGAACCGAACTGTTTTTGACCATTTCATATATCTGTGGACGATACCAGAATGCCGGAGAATTGATACCTATAAGGTGAAAGACGGATGGTTTATCAATCATGAAATATGCGGAATTAAGCCCGCCAAGCGAAGTTCCCAGGATAGCCCGGTTATCAGCATTGGGACTGGTTTTATATGTATAGTCGATGATCGGAACCAATTCATCCGAAACAAAATCGGCGTAGGATTTATTGATGGTATATTCAACCATCCGGCGGTTTTCACCCGGTTTATCCGGGTTCAGCGGGCTGATGAAAACGGCTATGACCGGTTTGATCTTTTTATCAGCAATCAAATTATTCAGTATGGTGATCATGTCACCCAAACGAGGATCCGCATATTCCTGTCCGTCCGTTACATAGATGACCGGTAATTTTTTAAGCTTCGAATATCCGGCCGGAGTATAAACGCGGTAATTTACGGTGTATCCGAGATTCTTGCTTTCAATGGAAAAGGATTTCGATAAGATTCCCTTCGTAATATGATCGCGTTTGAGTGTAATTTCCGGGAATGTCCAGCCGGGCATTCTCAGCTCCGAATTGGGTCCGTAGCCGCTCCACTGGATATATTTGTTAGCCGGATCGAGGATAGCTTCTTTATTATTGATGAATATTTTATAATCGATCCGCGCCTTGGCAGGGAAGTGGCTTGTCAATATCCAGACATCGCTTTTCCCAAGTTTAACGGCTTTTGACGACATCTTTTTGTCACCACCCCAGCCGTCAAAATCTCCATGAAAAAACACCGAATCGGCGTTTCCCCTGTACAGAAAAGCAACTTTTTGTCCTAAACGGAAAGGTATCTGGTGCTGAGATTCCAAATCGGTCCATAAGTGATTCACGGCTTCGGATCGCTGCACATCGTTTGAAATATGACAAACAGAATCGAGTGCGGTATGAAATTGTTCAAAACGGTGGAATTGTGTAATTCCGGACTGTCCATAAGTTTGACAAACTGGTAACAGGAGAATAGCCAATAATATCATTTTCTTTGATGAACGTATGTGATAATATTTCATAAGATTAAACACCTGTAAATATTGGGTGGAAACGGAATTCGTATCAAAAATGTACGCTTTTTTGATAAATAAACTACAGGAATTCGCTACTGCCAGAATATAAAACCATGGATTGGGAACCGGGTTCGACGTTTCATACGTTATCCGGTTTCAGGTTCAGATTTCCTTCAGATTCGAAAATTACTTTGCTAATCTGATTATTTATATAAATAAAAGTAGCATTAGCAAAATGAATTTTATTCCTTAAATATTTGAGAGAAATTAATCACGTTATATTGAAGTATCGAATATCAATTTATTAAAAGTGTGAATTACAGAAATTATTTGCTTCGCTCAGGGTTTATCATCGTACTATTATTTTTTATCTCCCGGAATGGATACGGCCAATCCCACCCGTTATCCTATTTTCTGGATCAGGCTTATGCTAATGATCCGCAAGTAGCTGCTTCACAAAGAAATGTGGAAATAGCGGATCTGAATAAGAAAATTAATCTAGCTGTTTTTCAAAAGCCTTCTGTTTCCGGAAATGCATTGGCTTTATGGGCTCCGGGCACCAAACTGTGGGGTTTCGACAAAGCCATCACCAACGGCGGGGAATATGATGCATTTCTGAACATAACTTACCCATTATGGCAGGGGAGCAATCTCAAAGCGTACAACAAGGTGAGCTTGTCACAGTCGAAGCAGGCTTCCTACAATGTGTTGTTTCGTAAACACAACCTGAAGCGGCAGGTCATTCAATCGTACATCCGGATATACGGAGATCAGCAGCAAATGGCATACCTGGATCAGCTGGATCAGCTCTTGCAGCAGCAACTGAAACAATGGTCGGGATTAGTTTCCGGAGGACTGCTTAAAGTGACAGATGTGCAGCAGGTTCGTTTGGAAGACCAACAGATTCGAATTCAGCAGAAACAAGCGCAAAATCAATTTAAACAGGATCAGTCTGCCATTAATCAGCTATGCGGTATTTCGGATACGTCAGGTTATAAAGTTACTCATCCGGGCCTGAATTACCCGGCCGGTTCTCCTGATGTCCAGCAGAGTCTGTTTTTACGATCATTTGGCATCGACAGCCTGAGTTTCGAAGCGAATCAAAAGGTAAAGGATGCTTCGTATTTACCCCAATTAGACGCCATGGCCAACGGTGGTTTGTCATCATCGAACCTGGCTGATTCCTATCATCATTTTGGCTTGACCGTGGGATTACAGCTGAACTGGAAACTGTGGGATGGCGGACAGAAATCACTGGAACGGCAGAAAACGAAACTTCACCTCGATAATGTCAGGGATCGGAGAAAGTTTGAAATAAAAAGGCTGTTGCAGCAACGAAATTCCCTGCATCATTCGCTAAAGGATTTGACATCACAGATAGATGATCAGCAAAACCAGGTAAATAATTATAAGAAGTTACTGGATGTCTATCGAATGGAAATCGACAAGGGAATTCGAACGGTAACGGATTATGTAACCGTATTCCGTCAATATCTGAGTGCCCGAAATACCCTGAATAATTTGAATATTCAACGTCTACAAACGATCAATGAACTGGACTATTGGAATTGGTAACATGAAAAGAAGTCACTTTAAACTTTTTTATGGGCTGCTTCTGCTACTTTTTTTTACAAGCGGATGCGGAAGCGACAACCAGGGTGGCAATGATGCAGAACCTGAGACAATCGCCCCGGTGACGGTCACTCATGTGCAGTATCGAACCGTTGCCGATACACTAACCGTTAACGGTCAGGTGATGGAAGGACAACAGTTTACGATTCGCGCCCCGGTTTCAGGTTACGTTAATAAACTCTGGGTTCATGCCGGACAGAAAGTTCGTGCCGGGCAGGCGTTATTTGCACTTCAAACCAGGGAACAGGCGGCCCTGAATAGCGATACTTCTCAAACGTTCCTGCCGAAACCCGGCGATATCACGGTTAAAGCTCCGGTCAGCGGCCAAATTACCTCTCTGTCATCAGGACTCGGAGTCTATGCCGTCAGCGGTTCATCACTGGCGATGATGGCATCGGGTCATAGTTTATATCTGCAGGTTTATATCCCATTGCGATGGCGAAATGATGTGCAGACCGGCGATTCTGCCCTGGTTCAGTGGGCTGACGGACATTGGTTATGGGCGAGGGTTGGAACCAGGCTGGCCCTGGCCGACAGCGGCAGCCAGTCGGTTTTATATGTTGTTGATAATGTGCCTGAAGAGCAGCTTTTACCCGGTGAAAGAGTAACGGTTGAAGTTCCTGTACGAAAAATAGAACATGCGCAGGTTTTGCCTTCCGATGCCGTGCTGACGGATGAATCGATGAGTTCCTGGTGGGTCATGAAAATGCTCAATGATACGACGGCCATACGAGTGGATGTGAAACCGGCTATCACATCCGGAGCCTGGATTGCCATCGAAAGCCCGGAATTTAAACCGGATGACCGGATTCTTACAACGGGGAACTATGGCCTTGCAGATACCGCCCGGGTACGAATTACCAAATAGCCGTCATTAGTAGAAAAAGTATTCATGGAACAGTTTTATAATCGCTTTAAAAGCCCGTTAACGTACATCACGCTGCTTATTCTGATTGGTGGATTTTTTGCCTACCGGACGATTCACAGTTCTCTTTTTCCCCAAATTACGTTTCCGAAAATTAAGATTATTGCGAATGAAGGGGAACAGCCTGTTCATAAGATGATGATCACGGTTACACGTCCGCTGGAGCAGGCAATTAAACGAATTCCTGATTTGAAATTGGTCCACAGTACTACCAGCCGGGGAAGCTGTGAGATTTCAGCGTTTCTGGATTGGAAAGCGAATATTTACACAAGCCAGCAATTGATCGAATCCCGTATCAATCAAATACGCAGCCAATTGCCCCCGGATGTGCAAATCGATATTGAACGTATGAACCCTTCGCTGCTGCCGGTGATGGGCTTCATTTTGTCGGGCAAAAACCGAACGCTCGTCGATTTGAAACACACGGCGCTGTACACTATCAAACCCTATCTGTCACAATTGTCGGATGTGGCTATGGTGCAGGTGCAGGGCGGACGCGACAAAGAATTATGGGTGGAATTACAGCCCAAAAATTTATCCCGGCTGAAGATCACCCCATCCCAGATCAAAGATGCCGTTTCAAAATCGGATTTTATTGCCTCCAACGGATATGGTGAAGCGCATCGGCGTTTATATTTGTCTTTAACCGATGGCAGCGTGACCAATTTGTCAAAATTGCAAAAACTGGTCATTGCCTATCGAAATAACAGGGCTGTGTACCTGTCGGATGTGGCGAATATCAAAGTGCACGAAGCTATTCAGTATGTCCGAATTAATGTAGATGGACAAGAGCGGGGTACTGTTTAATATTGTTAAAGAGCAAAATGCCAATTTGCTTAAAGTGTCGAAGGATGTGAATGCAAAAGTAAAGGCCATGCAATCGATACTTCCCGCCGGCCTCACAATAACACCCTATTATGATCAGGCAAAATTTGTTTCACAAAGCATTGTCAGTGTTAAAGATGCTCTCTGGATTGGAATCGTTTTTGCCTTACTCATTGTCATCATATTTTTGCATTCGGGCAGAGCGACTTTTGCCCTTTTTATTGCCGTGCCGGTTTCTATGGCTTTTTCTCTGGCTGTTATATACCTCGTTGGATATACACTGAATTTGATGACTTTGGGTGCGCTTGTAGCCGCAATCGGGCTGGTGGTCGACGATGCCATTGTGGTGATAGAATTCATACATAAAGTGCATGAAGAACACCCAAATGAATCGGTAAAAAAACATATTCAGATTGCCATTCCCCGGCTTTTACCCGCAATGGTGGCGTCTTCACTGAGTACCATCGTGATATTTTTCCCGTTTTCGCTCATGAGTGGTATTGCGGGCGCCTATTTCACAGTCATGGCCAATACGATGATCATTACGCTGGCCTGTTCTTTCCTGGTGAGCTGGCTTCTTTTGCCCATTGGCTACCTGTTCATGGATAACCTGAAGAAACAAAAACATCTTGAACAGAAGCCGGAACCTATTTATCAGTGGCCGTTGTTTTTCCTGAATAACTGGTGGATTTCGCTGTTATTGGCGGCAGGTTTATTACTTGGGATGATTGAAGTCATTCCACGTTTGAAATCCGGTTTTTTGCCACACATGGATGAAGGGAGTATCGTACTGGATTATATAACCCCGCCCGGGACTTCCCTGGATCAGTCAAACTTCATGTTGTCGAAGATTGATCATATCATCAAAACTAATCCGTATGTAACGCATTTTTCCCGCCGGACCGGTACGCAGATGGGCTTCTTTATTACGGAACCCAATAATGGAGATTATCTCATACAATTGAAGTACAAGCGAAAGGTGACTACCGACCAGGTGATCAATCAGCTTAGGGATAGCATTGCGGCACAGGTGCCTGCCGTGGATGTCGATTTTGGTCAGGTGATTGCCGACCGGCTCGGAGACCTGACCTCGCAGGATGTTCAGCCTATACAAATTAACATATTCGGCAATAACTCGGATCTGTTACATAAATATGCCCGGAAAGCAGCCGGATTGCTGGAAAAGGTGCGCGGTACAGCTGATGTTTTTAATGGATTAACCGAAGCTGGTCCGTCTTTTAGTGTTATACCCGTGGAGTCTCAACTTTCAGCTTATCAACTTACTCCGGCAGATTTGAACCTGCAGCTGCAAACACAAATCAGTGGGGTTGTGGTGGGCGATGCTCTTCAGCAGGATCAGAATACGCCGATTCGGATGATTTATGATAACGGGCTTCGTTATAATCTCACTAATCTTAAAAAGTCGGAAATATTATTACCGGATGGGAATCATGAACCCTTGCTGGACATGGCAAAATTAAAAATTAACAAAGGCAGCATTGAGATAAATCGCCAAAATCTGCAGCAGATGGTAACCGTGACTTCTCGTTTAAGTAATCGGGATCTGGGAAGTACTATCAAAGATATTAAGAAGACCTTACGCGCTAATCTGAATCTGCCGCCTGGGTATAGTTACACCATTTCCGGCGATTATGCGAAACAACAGCAAAGTTTTCATGAATTAATGCTGATTATGATATTTGCGGCATTATTGGTTTTCGGGGTCATTTTGTTTCTTTTCCGGGATGTGCGAATTGGAATTATCATTCTTCTGATTGCTGTTTTGGGCATTTCAGGTGCCGTGCTGGCTTTATATTTCACCGGGATTCCGCTGAATGTCGGAAGTTATATGGGACTTATCATGATTGTCGGAATCATAGCGGAGAACAGTATTTTCACCTGCCGGCAGTTTCTGCAGCAATATAAAGATTTTGGGGTGAAGACCGCTTTGCAGCGAGCTATTTCGGCCCGTTTTCGTCCTAAGATTATGACGGCCACCGCCGCTATCGCCGCATTAATGCCTATCGCTCTCGCCATTGGAACCGGTGATCAGCTTCAGCAGCCCATGGCTGTGGCAGTGATAGGAGGATTTTTGGCAGCTATACCGTTGCTGCAGGTTGCCCTGCCAACATTCCTGTTTTTTGCATTTGCATGGCAAGACAGGAAACAGTGAACAGTAAGCAATGATCAGTAAACAGTGATCGGTGATGAACACTCATATCTCATATCTCAAATCTCACTACTCACGAAAAGAATCCCTATCTTCCAATCTCGTAAAAACGTGAACCATTATATCCTGAATCGTGTTGTTGTCGACATGCTGAAATCAGGAAACTGTAAAAATATCGATATACAATGACGAAATCATCCGGCGATGTCACGGCCTTGTCGAAAGGCCCGATGATTGCTTTTGGCCTTTTAGCACTGATTTGGGGATATAACTGGGTCTTTATGAAGATTGCAATGCAATATATATCACCGATGTATTTTGCATTATATCGTGTTGGGGGCGGGGCCGTCTTGCTCATGCTCGTGACAGTTGTTATTGGCGGACCTATAAAACTGAAGTACCCCGGAAGGGTTATGCTGCTCGGCTTGCTTCAAACCAGTTGTTATATCGGGCTCATATCGTGGTCGGTAGCCCATGGTGAAGCGAGCAAAAGTGCTGTTTTCGCTTACAGTATGCCATTTTGGGTGATTTTGTTGTCGTGGCCATTGTTGGGAGAACGCGTGAAAGGAATGCAATGGATAGCCGTTATTTTGGCTTTTTCCGGATTGATATTCATCATTAAGCCCTGGGAGACCGGGGCCGGGTTACATGATAATTTACTGGGACTACTGGCCGGATTATCCTGGGGCGCCAGTGTCATTGTCTTCAAGAAAATCCCGACCTCGGGAATGAAAGAGCTTATTTCGGTTACAGGCTGGCAAATGGTATTCGGACTTCCGCTGCTGTTTCTTATCGCTTTTATAATGCCGCAGCCGGCCACACACTGGAATGGCATCCTGGTTCTGGCCATTGTCTATAATATTGTTGGAGCCACGGTTATCGCCTGGGTTTTATGGTACTATTTGTTACATACACTTCCCGCAAACGTCAGCAGTTTTTCCATCCTTATAGTCCCGGTTGTGGGTGTTGTTGCTGCCTGGATCCAATTGAAAGAGCAGCCGGGTCCCATTGTCGGTACCGGGATGATATATGATGGTGATTGCCCTGGCTCTGACCGCCATTTACGGAAATGGAAAAAAAGAGAAAGCCACTGTTGAGCAGAATTGATTATTGAGTTCCAGAGCTTGAAATTATATTTATTTATGGCACAGTGGCTATTCTGATGTCAAGTTTCGGAAGATGAAGCTAAGAAGCAGGGCATTATGAATCACATCTAAATGAGCTTTTTATATATGAAAGCACGATTTGAAATTGATAAATGAATAGAGATCTACTGTCAGAATGAAACTGGAGGACTCGGCTCTTTCGGATGATAGCTCCATATGTTTGAGTCGCTGCCAAAATATACGGTGCCATCAGATCCTATGGCTAATCCGCTTGTGGCACGTCCTTTAGTTTCAGGGAAGAACTGAACTTTTTGTTTTTCCGGATCGATACGAGCAAGTTCATCCCCAAGTATTCCCCATAATATTCCACTTTGTGTCGCTTTAAGGCTTTCGCCGGGGACGGTGCGGTTTTCCTTAAAATGGTAAATAGTTTTCAATGTATGTTCTGTCGAATTATAAACCATCAACTTATTGTCAATGACGAAATAGGCGTGACCTTTTACGGCTGCGATGGCCCCCAATTCATTGGGAGTCGCAAATTTATGGTCGAAGATAATTTTCTTAAGCTTTGGATCCCATACGAAAAAGTGAGACTGAGTCTCAACCGGTTTACTCCCTATCCCGCCAGCGGGATCCGAGCCGCAATAGACGTATCTTTCATCAGTTCCTACGGTATTAATCTCTTCATTTGGAATCAGGTTTCGGTAAATGTTTATCTTTTCGCTAACCGGATCAAATACCGACAAAGCTCCGCCCAATAGTCCGTAATTTGGTTGAGTTCCGATATACATCTTCCCTTCAGGACCGGTATGTATGCCTCCGATTGGCCGGTTTTGTTCTTTTGCAATGTGTAATATGGTTCTCGGATTTGAAGCAGAAGTACTTCCGTAAGACCACCGCCTGGAAGGATCATAAACAGAAAGAATTGCTTCAGGATAGGAAATCATATAAAATTTTTGTTGATATGGAATTCCGTAATAAACTTCGCCTGTACGATCCACAACCTGGGAGTAGGAAGTCAGTAAATTTGATTTCGGTTGGAAAGAAAAGAACGTCTGTCCGAGGGCCGGACCTCCATATATGGTTCCATCTGGTGCCGAATTGAGCCACAATACCTGTTGCCCAAGGCCATCTGCGGGGATTCTTTTGCGCGTGGCTCGTTTTGTTTTGAGATTCAAATACACGTACGATTGAGCGAGCAGCCCCATAAGATTACCTGAAGAATCAAAAAACCAGCGATTGTTAGCAGCAGTACCAGGATTGGCAAAAACCACAGATCGATCACCATTGGTCAGGTTTAATGACATAAGCCTTAAGTTATTGTCTTGGTATAGAATATGATTATCATCAATAAGAGTATTATCTACCTGTCCGTTGTATTTTTTCGCAATATCATAAACATGAATGAGCTTAAAGTTTTTGGGATTATAAACGAGCACCCGGCTGGCGGGTCGCTGCTGGGCTTCTATAACATACCTGTCGGTAGCGAAAACATTGGAGAAACCCCCCGGAGTTTGGTATTGTTTAGGAGTGATAGTCGAAAAACGATGCATTTTGGGATTGTATGCAATCACCCTGCCATGCTTTGGTCCCACACTACAGAGAACAATTCCCTGAGGCGTAACAGCTAACCAGCGGACATAATTTTCATCAGCCACTTTTCCAATGTCGGTTACTGTTTTTGCATGTGGATCATAGCAAACAAGGTGTGCTCCGGGATAGGTTCCGTAATAGAAATCCCCATCGGGGGCTTGAACCATATCACAAATCAGAAATTCTTTCTTTCTAAATGATTCTGGTGCCTGCGGCAGTTTTATCCACTTTTTGGTGTTCGGATTAAAGCACATCATTTCCCCTTTGTGATAGGATCCCATATAAATATTTCCATCCTGTCCCTTCATAATATCCCACGAACCAATACCTGCAGGTATGGGCCACGATTGGGCTTTATTGTGCAGATAATCCAGTTCAATCAGCTGGCCTGTCACGGGCTTGGCCCCCTTAACCGAAAACTGACCTCCACCAGCCTGGTTGAATGATGTTAAATAAAATACATTCGACTTTAGTGTGGAATCGTACATATTAAGGGCATTTACAGTCCAGAGATTCGTACAAACAGGTCCGAATGCCGTAAAAATTTTGGAAATGTTTTGCGGCTGCAGGGTTTTTGTTCGAATGAACGGATCTTTTTGGGTTTCCGGAGTCTTTGTTTGTTTGTTAGAGCAGGAAACAAGGATTAAAACAAGTGAAAATAGGATAACAAACGAATAACGGCGTTCAGAAAACGACTGATTTGGCATAATGTTTACCTTCTGCGTTCCCCTTATTTAACTTAGGGTAAGGGATAATTAAGACACAACTTTTTCACAAAATTAAATAAAAAAAATCAAACAGTTTAGTTTTCTTTGTCTCTTCAGTGACGAAATAAAAAAAGGATATACCAGGGACAAAATTTAATTTTATCTTATTGGAAAAGATAGAAGAATCAGTCAAAAATGGTTCTTTTATTGCAATAAGTTATTGATTGTATGTTTGTTATGTGCTTTTTGTCGTTCAGTTTGTCTCATATGGATTTAACATAAACTTAACATTACCATAAATTCTGCTTAACAATCAAGAGAGATACTTGAGTAGTCAATTTTTTATTAACTAAACAAGGCAGGATAAGTGAGAAACCTAGCTAAAAAAGTATGCGGCTCTCTGTTGTTAATGGGAGGGTTGTTATTACCACTTACTTCGGTAAACGCACAAAGCACTACAAATAGCACCTTTAAACCTCATGGTAAGATTTTCGCTCAATTCTTTGGCGATTATTATTATAAAATGAGTGGAGAACAAAATGCATTTAGCCATGCACAATATGCCAATACGGCTCAGGATATGAATGCTTTTGATATACGACGTGTATATTTCGGTTATACCTACGATTTTACACCAAATATTTCAACAAAAATTGAGTTAGCTCACGAGGGGGATTTCTTACCCGATGGTAACCGTGGATTTTATTTGAAAAATGCCGATATACAAATTAAAAACGTGGTTCCTTATGGAAAGTTAATCATCGGGCATCAGGGGACACCGACTTTTGCAACCTTTACAGAACACATTTGGGGATATCGTTCTGTAGAAAAAACGCTCTTGGATATGCGCCATTTTGGAGGTTCCAATGACCTGGGAGTTGCATTAACCGGTGATTTCAATAGCGATGGTACTCTTGGTTATACAGTTATGTTAGGTAATGGCACTGGTGCCAAAGCTCCAACGAAGTACAAAAAAGTATATGGTGAAATTCATGCCAAATTACTTAATAAGAAGTTGATTTTGGAAGCATATGCCGATTATCAAAGTGCTCCCAATAGCATGAATAAAACAACGTTCAAGGGTTTTGTGGGATATCAAACCAAAAAGCTGACATTAGGTTTAGCCGGTGTTCAACAAATCCAGAAGAATGCTGTTACCATTAATAATCAAGTAATGGACGCAAACGCATCCGGTCTTTGGGTCTTTGCTCATGGTACGTTAATTCCGGGTAAATTGAATGGTTTTGCACGCCAGGATTTTTATAATCCTGATTCCAAGAATAACAGGGGATATAAAGAATCCTTTACCTTGCTCGGACTGGATTACCTGGCTTCTTCTCATGTACACCTGATGCCGAATATCTGGATAAACAGTTACTCTGCCCAGGGAGGATTGCCGAGTAAGAAAAGTGATGTTGTGGCACGCGTGACTTGGTACTTCAGTTTTTAATTTTTAACATGAGCCGGTTTTACACCGGCTCTTTGTGTTCTGTTTATTAAATTTCTTTCGACCTACAAATCAACCAAAGCATATAATTCATATGAAAAACCAACTCAAGAAGTTATCCAGTTTGTTAACTGTTGTAGCGATGATATTTGCATTAGCCGCATGCAGTCAAAGCAAAAAATCAAATAACAAGCCGCAAGAGGCTTCATCTGCTTCTTCAAAATCTGGTAACGGCAGCCAAATATTGGGCGCCGGTTCTACTTTTGCTTATCCTATCTATACCAAAATGTTCCAGGTTTATAATAAGGAAAAAGGTATTCAGGTTAATTACCAGGGTATAGGTTCCGGTGGTGGTATTCGCCAGCTGGAAAGTAAAATTATCGATTTCGGTGGTTCAGATGCTCCGTTAAGCGATGCTGATGAACAAAAAGCTCCTGCTTTCATCGTTCACATTCCTACCTGCCTGGGCGCTGTCACTATCAGCTATAACCTACCCGGCAGTCCTCAATTACGTTTCGATTCTGCTGTTTTAGCTGATATTTATTTAGGCAAAATCAAAAAATGGAATGATCCCCGCATCGAGGCTTTAAATAAAAATGTTAAGCTTCCAAGTCTTCCTATCACCGTTGTACACCGTTCTGATGGTAGTGGTACTACGTATATCTTCAGTGATTACCTCACTAAAGTAAGCAAAGAATGGGCCAGCAAAATTGGTACCGGTAAATCTCTGGATTGGCCGGTAGGCTTAGGAGGCAAAGGTAATCCTGGTGTTGCTGGTATCGTAAAACAAACTCCTGGCGGACTCGGTTATGTTGAATTGATTTATGCTCTTCAAAATAATATGCCGGTTGCTGAACTTAAAAATAAGAGTGGTAATTACATTACCCCGACGCTGGAATCTACAAGTTTAGCTGCCAATGTTAAAATTCCTGCTGATGCCCGCGTATCGTTAACGAATACCGATGCTGCCAAAGGTTATCCGATTTCCGGATTCACCTGGGTGCTTCTTTATCAGCAACAAAAATATAACGGACGTTCTGAAAATCGTGCCAAAGAATTGGTTAACCTGGTTTGGTGGATGATTCACGATGGTCAGCAATATGCAAAACCATTGAATTATGCTCCGCTGCCGGAGGCCGCTCAAAAAGTTGCTGATAATATTTTGAAATCTGTTAAATACGGAGATCAGCCCTTACTCAGCAGTAACTAAGTTTCGGGTTATTCAAGTTCAAAAATTCCCACCCTGACAAAATGTGGGAATTGAAAATAAGTAAATTGATTTATATCATTAGGTTCCCTTCTTAGCAATAAGTTGGGAACCTAATGACAATATGACTTTAGCCGATGATTTTATCGATCTTTTTTGTATAATCCCCACAAAAATTTTAACCAAGATATTTATTGTATTCTCACACAGGTAAGATGTGAATCAAAGTGAAATAAAACAGATTCAATTTGTTTCCATAAAGGAAAAAATTTTCAAATGGATGCTTGCATTCTCCATTTTGTGTGTAATAGCAATTGTTCTAACACTGTTTTTAACTCTTTTAATCAGCTCTATACCTTCAATTAAGACATTTGGATTCGGATTTATCTTTGGAAAAGTCTGGAATCCGGTGAGTCAGAAGTTTGGGGCTTTGCCTTTCATCGTCGGAACACTCTTAACCTCTTTTCTTGCCCTAATCATATCAACTCCCTTTTCGTTGGCTTTGAGTATTTATCTGGGGGAATATGCAACGAAAGGAGTTGTTTCCACCGTTTTACAGAATGCGATTGAACTTTTAGCAGGCATTCCTTCAGTCATTTACGGTTTTTGGGGTTTATTTGTAATGGTTCCAATGGTTCGTGTTTTGGAAATGAAGTTAGATGTCGCCCCGATTGGCCTGGGTATTTTCGCTTCAGCCCTGATATTGGCTATTATGGTTATACCATACTCGGCATCGGTTAGCCGGGAAGTTATCAGCCTGGTTCCCTCAACGATGAAAGAGGCTGCTTATTCCCTGGGGGCCACACGATTTGAAGTGATACGAAATGTCATTTTACCATACACCTGGTCGGGTATTTTTGCCGGTATTATTTTAGCTTTGGGAAGGGCTTTAGGTGAAACTATGGCGGTTACAATGATCATAGGGAATACCAACAACATCCCGGGCAGCATTTTCAGTACGGGGAATACCATGGCGAGTGTGATTGCAAACGAATTCACAGAAGCCAATACCAATCTCTATCTTTCATCGCTTATTGAGATTGGTTTATTGCTGTTCTTAATCACGATGATTATTAATTTTGTGGGTAAAAAAATAACGAAAAGATTTATAACGGAATAAATGAGCGACAGATCCATTCAATATCGCAAATCAAAAGATAAGATCTTTCAGTATATCATTATTTTTCTGGCTTTGATTACGATAGTGCCACTCGTTTTAATTCTTTTCTACATTTGTAAAACGGGTTTTAAGGAAATTAACTGGCAATTTATTGTGAATCTGCCGATGCCTGCGGGGGAAGCGGGCGGTGGTATTTCGAATGCCCTTGTTGGTACGTTTTTAATCGTTCTGGTGGCATCGTTAATGGCTATCCCTGTTGGCGTGGGGGCCGGTATTTATTTAAGCGAATATCGTAATACAAAATTATCCAATTTCGCACGATCCGGACTCGATATTCTCAATGGAACACCATCTATCGTTTTTGGAATCCTGGCATATATAACATTAGTCCTGCCTTTTGGCTTTAGTGCTTTTTCGGGAAGCGTTGCGCTGGGTATGATGATGCTTCCGGTTATCATCCGTACTACTGAAGAAACATTGAAATTAATTCCGGAAACTTTAAAAGAGGCGGCATTGGCTTTGGGGGCTCCGTATTATAAAGTGGTAATGAGTGTTATTTTACCATCAGGATTAAGCGGTATTGTTACCGGGGTGATGCTGAGCGTGGCAAGAGTTGCAGGTGAAACAGCGCCATTGTTATTTACGGCATTTGGGAATCAGTTTATGAATACTAATATTTTCAAACCTATGGATAGCCTTCCTTTGATTATATTTAACTATGCCACCAGTCCTTATAATTCCCAGCACGAATTGGCTTGGGGAGCATCGTTAATTTTGGTATTATTAGTCTTGTCCTTAAATATTTTGAGTAAATTTGCTATCCGAAAATGGAAAGTCCAATATTAGTAATTAAGAAATTCAGTGCTTATTACGGGGATCATCAGGTATTGAAGAATATCGATATGAAAATCCCCCGGAATAAGAGTATTGCCATAATGGGACCTTCCGGTTGTGGTAAAACAACATTCATCAGGTGCTTTAACAGGATTCATGAACTCACGGAAGGCGCACATGCCGAAGGTGAAATCCTGTTGGATAATGAAGACATTTACGAAATGTCTCCCATCATCTTACGGAGAAAAGTCGGGATGGTATTTCAACGTCCGAACCCGTTTCCTACGATGAGCATCTACGATAATGTCATTGCAGGGTATAAACTGAACGGGATTAAACTCGACCGCACAGTACGAAATGAAATTGTCGAAGAAGCACTTACGTCAACGTCTTTATGGGATGAGGTTAAGGATACACTGCATAAAAAGGGAACATTTTTGTCAGGTGGACAGCAGCAGCGTCTTTGTATTGCACGTGCTATCGCCATGAAACCGGAAGTGTTATTACTTGATGAACCGACATCAGCCCTGGATCCTATCTCCTCATCCAAGATTGAAGATTTAATCCATGAGTTGAAAAAGAAATACACGATTGTCATCGTTACACATAATATGCAGCAGGCAGCCCGTATAAGTGACCGGACGGCATTCTTTTATCTTGGTGAACTTGCTGAATATGGCGATACTAAAGAAGTGTTTACCAATCCTAAGAATCCAAAAACACAGAGTTATATTACTGGCCGCTTCAGTTAATATTTTCATCAGGACTAAAGGCTTAATTATGACACAATTAGAAACAGAATTAGATCAGCTCAAAAAAGAAGTTTTTGAGATGTGGAACCTGGTGAGTTCCCAAATCCATAAATCGGAAGTCGCACTCGTGAATTTTGATGAGGATATGGCTTTTGAAGTCGTATCGAATGAAAAAAGAGTGAACGCTTTCGAGCTAAAGATCGATCGCGACTGTGAGGATATTTTTGCTATTTATTGTCCGGTTGCGGTAGACCTTCGCTTCGTGCTGGCCGTTATAAAAATCAACTACAACCTCGAGCGGGTAGGAGATATTGCGGACGGTATCGCACGGCTGGTCATGGATGTGGATAAATCGTATGAAAAAGATTTATTGGAAAAAAGCCGGGTCCTCGAAATGTTTCGCACAATCAAGACGATGTTGACGGATGCTGCTGCGGCCTTTGAACGGGAAGACACCAAATTAGCCCGTACGATTTTCAAAAAGGATGAGGTGTTGAATACCATCAACGCTGAGGCAAATATCGTGATTGGAGCACTCATCAACGAGAAACCGGAAACGCTGAATCATTGCCTGAATCTTATTTCGATGGTTCGAAAACTGGAGCGTGCCGGAGACCAAATTAAAAACATTGCCGAAGAAATCATTTTCTATATCGACGCTAAAGTTTTGAAACACAAAAAAAAGTCGAAAAAATAGTAGCTCTTTTGTAATAACAGATTTTCTTCAGAATTTAAATTTATGTTCGTCCACAAAACCGTTTTGACAAGACACGGTTTTGTTTTTTGTATCTTACGGTAGTCCGATCACTAAAAACCGCTGATCCGTGAAAATCCTCGTAGTAGAAGACGAACAATCCCTGGCAGAAAGCATTCAGAGTTATCTCTCCAACGAAGGCTATGTGTGTGAAACGGCTTTCGATTACAAATCCGCTCATTTGAAAATTAATGTCTATAACTACGATTGTGTGGTTGTCGATATAAACCTGCCAGATGGAAATGGGCTCAACCTCGTAAATGAATTAAAAATAAATGATTCAGAATCGGGCATCATCATCATTTCAGCCCGGAATTCCCTGGATGATAAAATAAAAGGGCTGGATATTGGTTCAGACGATTACATGACCAAGCCGTTTCACTTATCGGAATTGAATGCCCGTATTCGGGCCCTCATCAGACGTAAAAATTTTAAAGGAAGAAAAGAAATCCTAATTAACGAGATTCAAATTTATCCGGATGAGAGAAAAGTCTCGGTTAACGATCGTCTGTTATCTCTTACAAAGAAAGAATATGATCTGCTGTTTTACCTGATTTCGAATAAAAACAGAGTTGTTACAAAAGAATCTATAGCTGAGTACCTTTGGGGCGATAATATGGATATGGCCGATTCATTCGATTTTGTTTATGCACATATAAAAAATTTACGCAAAAAGATGATCGATTGTGGCGGCCAGGATTACATCGAAACTATGTATGGCATTGGCTATAAATTTACAGCGCATTGAAATTACTGGCAAAAACCCGCTTTTACTACCTGATTTTCTTTCTGGTCATTTTGGTGGCCTGGACTATCGTTTTTTCGTTTGCAATCCGTTCGGTCATTCGAACCGGTGTTGACCAGGCTCTTATTTCTGAAAAAACCTATTTAAGCAAGAAGCTTCAGACGTACAACGGGCTGGATCATTTCTTCAACAGCAATTTACTCACTCTTCAAAAAGCCGACAGCACCGTTTCCGGACTCAATAAGATTCAATTTACCGATGTGCGCATTTTCAATTCGGTAGAACAGGAAAAGATTCCGTACCGGCAATTATCGACCGTCATCAAAATTCATAATCAACGTTACCGGATGGTAATAAGAAAATCGTTGGTAGAGTCCGATGACATGTTTGCAGCGATATTGCTCACGGAAATCATAATGGTATTGATAGCGGCTATTGGTTTTTACCTGATTAATCACCGGGTAATAGCGCGCTTGTGGATGCCATTTTATGAGACATTGAGTAAAGCCCGAAATTTCAGGTTAGGCAGTTCGGCCACGCTCGATTTTCCCCAAACGGATATCCAGGAGTTCCAGGAACTGAATGAGGTCCTGGATAAAATGATTTACCGGATTCATGATGACTATCATCGCCTGAAAGAATTCACCGGCAATGCCTCTCACGAGTTACAAACTCCTTTATCCATCATCAATGCCAAAATCGAATTATTGTTGCAGGAAAAGGGATTGAAGGAGAACCAGATTGAACTCATTCAGAGCATTTCCAAAGCATCGACACGTCTCTCACGCCTGAATCAGGCTTTGTTGTTATTGGCAAAAATCGAGAATAATCAGTTTCCTAAATATGAACCGGTCAATATTTCATTGGTTTTGCGGGATCGTCTGATGATATTGGATGATTTTTTTGAGATGAAAAAGCTGACGGTCGAAACCCGTATTCAACATGATGTCATTGTACCAATGAATTCTTATCTGACGGATGTGTTGGTGGGGAATTTGATAAATAACGCTGTTCGTCATAATGTCCCTGAAGGCTGGATCAATGTGGAATTGGATGACAAGGAATTCAGGATTTCCAATTCAGGCCCAATGACCCGGAAAGATCCTTCTGTGTATTTTAATCGCTTTGAAAAATCCGGAAACCGCGACGATTCAACCGGACTGGGATTGGCGATTGTAAAGGCAATATGTGATTTGTATCGTTTTCAAATTGAATATCTGTATAACGATAACAAGCATGCTATTGCCATATCGTTTAATAAGTTATCCAATGAAAACGAAGGTTGATTTATCTGGTCTGAGCGTTCATTTTTTCAGTGTTGTGATGTAAATAACGATAAGACAGCCAGGAGCCAAGCAATCCGACCACTCCGCCAATGATAAAGCTCATCGACAATCCGGAATAGTCATAAATAAACCCGAAGACGATCGGGCCGATTATTTGTCCGACACTCATGGATGTGGTGAAAGCACCGGTAACCGAGCCCATACCGAATATACGTCCGCGTTCCGTACGAATGGCCACTGCCGAAGCCCTGGAAAAAGCGCTCAGGCCGCCCATCCAGAGCATAAAAATGAAAATCAGAATATTGTTCGTCATTACCGGTATCAGGAACATGGGAATCGCACTTAGAATCCCTCCAAAAAGTATCAGTTCATTACGATAACGGTTAAAACGATCGGCAAGGACACCAGCCGGATATTGTAATAATGCCCCTGCCAGCATGTAAGCGGAAAGAAAGAATCCTGTTCCGGTTTTGCTCAAAGCCAGGATATTTACAGCGAACAAAGGAAAGAACGTATTGAATCCCCATCGATAGAAACCGCGGGATATCATATAAATCATCAGGCCCCGCATCGGGTTATCTTTAACGATTTTACGAAGTGAATAACCATCTGTTTTACGGCCTTCTTTATTTTGTTTACTGATTGCCGGACTTTCAGGAACCAGTAGTAATACCAAAAGTAAAGAGATGAAACCTGCTATCGCTGTTGCATAAAATGGGGCTGTAATAGAAAGATGATCCGATAAATAACCGCCGAGCGAAGGTCCGAGTGCCGTACCGCTGAAAAGTGAAATGTAGAAGAGATTCATGTATTGCCCTTCTTTTCCATGTGGTGTAATATCGCCGATATAAGATTGGGCTATAGGCGTAACCATCACGGAAGCAAGGCCTTGCATAAATCGGACGAAAGCAAGGAGCCAGCCGTTGGAAGGGATAACATAACCAATTGAGAAAATGATATATAAAATCAGTCCGTAAACGATGAGTTTTTTACGACCGTTTTGGTCGGAAAATTTACCGACAATAGGAGCAAAAATGCCGCGCGAAAGAGCAAAACAGGCAAAAATAAATCCAACCATCAAACCGCTCACCCCCATATTCTTGGCATAGAGTGGCAAAATCGGTTCTATTATCCCGATACCCAACATCGCTGCCAGGGTCGCTGTGAATAAGCCGAAGAAAACAGGGCGGGTTCTAATCGTTTTTTTCAAATACTGAAATTATTTTTTTGAATTAAATAATATGATGGTTTATGCCTTGGCAAGAATACAGAATGCAGAATTTAGAAAACAGTTTTTAATGAATTGTTTTCTCGTTGAGGGAGCTGTTAGTTGTTCGTATTCAAATTTCCATCTTCTGTTTTCTATATTCTAAAATCATTTCCAATGTCGTATTTTAGGGCTTTATCAGAATATAAAATGACCTTGAGGATGCAAAGAACACCAAAAGATGAAGGGTATCGCATGCCACCGGAATGGCATAAACATTCCGGGACTCAGTTGCACTGGCCGGAGAATATCGAAACGTGGCCCGGAGAATGGTTAATACGTGTGGAACGGCTTTATTTAGAAATCATACGGAATTTGGAAAAGTATGAACCTGTTTTTTTGTTTGTGAATACAGAAGAAAGAAAACGGTATGTTCTTGAACAACTGCAAGAAAACAGCTTAGAAGACGCTAATATTTATTTTCAGGTCAAAAAGACCAACGATGTATGGGCGCGCGATTGCGGGCCTGTTTTTGTGAAGCGTGATGGGGAAAACCCGGAGTTTGCCATCACCAATTGGGGGTACAATGCCTGGGGAGAGAAATATCCTCCATTCGATGATGACGATGCCATTCCAGGTTATTTTGCTCAAAAATTCGGGATTAAGAAATATGATACGGGGATGATCCTGGAAGGAGGATCCATAGAAACGAATGGCCGGGGTGTGATGCTAACCACCGAGTCGGTATTATTGAATGAAAATCGTAATCCACAGCTGAGTAAATATCAGATTGAGCAAAACCTGAAAGATTATCTCGGACAGGAAAAAATTATCTGGCTGAAAAATGGGTTAGCCGGGGACGATACCGACGGACATATTGATGATTTGAGCCGTTTCGTTAACGATACGACCATTTTTACGGCGGTCTCGGATGATCCGGATGATGTCAACTATGCAGCATTACAGGAAAACCTGGAAATTCTCAGGGAAGCCACAGATCAGAACGGAAAACCATTCACGATCGAGACGCTTCCGATGCCTTTAACACGCATTGAAGGAACTACGGTTGACGGCTCTGAATTTGTTCCGGCCAGTTATGCTAATTTTTATATCGCCAATAGCGTCGTTTTAGTTCCGTTATACGATTCCCGTTATGATGATCAGGTAATAGAACTTTTTAAGCATTATTTTCCGAAACGCAACGTTATCGGGATAGCTTGTCATGATTTAGTATGGGGACAGGGCTCAATACATTGCATTACGCAACAATTGTATGGCATCTAACAGGTAATACCATTGATAATAGGCTCGATTTTAATGGATAATACTTTTATGTTTCCTTACTTTATGACGTCCAACCCGGAGTTATTTTAACCACATAAGAAGGAGAATTAATTAGTATGTCGATATCCAGCGACACCGTTTTTGAACCCGTAATCGGACTGGAAGTTCACGCTCAATTACTAACGGAAAGCAAGGCTTTCGCTCCTGTTTCTACAGAGTTTGGAGCCGAACCCAATACGCACGTTACACCTCTTTGCCTTGGGCACCCGGGAACGCTGCCGGTTCTCAATGAAAATCTCGTACGATTTATTATAAAAATGGGCCTGGCAACGAATTGCAAGATTGCCCGTAAATCGATATTTGCCCGTAAAAATTATTTCTACCCGGATTTGCCGAAGGGGTATCAGATATCACAATATGAAACTCCAATCTGTTATGATGGCCATATTGATATAACGCTGGAAGATGGCAGTACGAAACGGATTGGCATAACGCGTATTCATATGGAAGAAGATGCCGGAAAATCAATTCACGATCAGGATCCGTACAATACACTGGTGGATTTGAATCGTGCCGGTACGCCTCTCATTGAAATTGTCTCCGAACCGGATCTTCGTACAGCTCAGGAAGCCTACGCTTATCTCACTAAAATCAAACAGATCGTTCAGTATCTGGAGATTTGTGATGGAAATATGGAAGAAGGCAGCCTGCGATGCGATGCTAATGTTTCGATTCGTCCAAAAGGACGGGAAAAATTCGGAACACGTACCGAGTTAAAAAACATGAACTCATTCCGGAATGTGGAACGGGCTATTCTTTATGAAATAGAACGACAAAGACATTTAATTTTGGGCGGAGGCTCGGTCGTTCAGCAGACCTTATTGTGGGATTCCAATAAAATGGAAACACGCGAGATGCGCTCGAAGGAAGAAGCTCACGATTATCGTTATTTCCCGGAGCCTGATATTCCGCCGGTCATTGTTTCGGAAGAAATGCTGAACGAAATCAAAGCGGAATTGCCGGAATTGCCACATGTCCGCAGGGAACGGTTCCTGACAGAATATAAGCTTCCCGAATTTGATGCCGAAGTTCTGACGGATACCCGTTACATGGCTGATTTCTTTGAAAATGTTCTTGATATAATAAATAAGCCAAAATCGGTTTCAAATCTTATCATAACGGAAGTGCGCCGGATTTTAAATGAGCGCAGCATTGACATCAAAGAGTTTCCGATCAGTACGGATCGCCTGGCCGGGCTTATTCAGTTGCGTGAAGACGATAAAATCAGCTCTTCGGCCATGCAGACGATATTCAATGCTATGCTAGACGGTGATAAAACCGCAGAGGATTTCGCACGTGAACTGAACCTGTTGCAGGTTTCCGATACCGGTTTTATCGATTCTCTGGTTGACGAAGTTCTGAATCAGAATCCGGATAAAGTGAAAGAATACCTGGGCGGCAAAGAAGGCCTGCTTGGTTTCTTTATTGGCCAGGTGATGCGTAATTCTAAGGGAAAAGCCAATCCGCAATTAGTCAGAGATACCGTGCTGGCTAAAATCCAGGATCATGAATAAACGGGTGTGATATGCTCAAAAAACTGATAAGAATTTCGCCGTTTATTGTGGTTTTGCTTATGGCATGGGCTTGTTCACGTGCTCCTAAAAAGCCGTCAGCCATTGTAAATGGACGCATAACCGTGGATCCCAAGGTGGATAACTCCGGTGATTACAGCGGAATTGGGGTGACCGTCATTTTCAAAAAGGATACAGCCTCGAATGCCGACACCTTGTTTCATGCGGTTACCGATACGGCCGGTTATTTTAACGGAACGGCACATTTTGAAGAACGCGGCCAATACCCGATGCTGATTACCAGAAATAATCAGACTATTGCAACTTCTTCGGTTATTCTGGGGAATAAAGATACCGTAAATATTAAGGGACAATTGCCGGATTTTGTGGAAACGATGAAAATTAAATCCCGGGAAAATACGGCATTTGCAACGTTTCAGAATGTTCAGAACAATTATAGGAGGGTGATTAAATACCTGAATGCCGGAGCTCTTCCTCGGGATACCATTCCATCATTAGTCAAAACCTGGAGCAAATTATTCTGGTCGGTGCATCAGGACTATCCGAATACGATGGCATCGGAACGTTCCGCAGTTATTGCTCTTAACTTGTTGCAGGGCTTCAATGACAAAATGATGCTACAGAAATATGATAGTCTTGGAGCAAAGAGTCCGGCAAGGATTGAAACCATAAGTGCGCTAACTTCGGCTGCTGCTAATATTAAGGGACTTCAGGGTACGGTTCAGTATCTGGATTCTCTTGCGCAGAATGTTTCAAATCCACAGTATGCAATGGCTTTGGCGAAATCGAAAATAGATTTACTGTACGATAGTACCAGGATCAATCAGGCCCGGGATGCGCTCACTTTGTTTCGTCAGAAATATGATAAGAAATTTAAGGATGCCGCCAACTGGTCGAAATATTTGCAATATGACCTGGATAATTTAGCGCCCGGTATGAAAATGCCGGAATTTAAAGTATGGACCGAAAAGGGAGATACTATTTCTAACAAGACATTGAAGGGAAAACCATATATCCTGGAAATAACAGGACTGAGAAATTCCCTGTATCAAAGTCAGTATGCCAATATGCAGGGTATAGCATTGGTTTACAAGAAATTCGGACTTCAAATGGTGACTATTCCTCTCGATCAGAGCCAGGTTACGATTGACACGTTCTATAAAAACCGGGGAGGAGCTCAATGGCCGATAGCCGCTGCAGGAGCTTATAAGCATTCGGATATGTTGAAGATGCTGAATGTGAAATATATTCCAACTCGTTTTGTCGTAGATGCCGATGGCGATATCGTAAAGAAATACACAACAACAAATTTAGACCGGATTATAGCTGGATTAAAAATAGCATTTCAAAAACAACAACAAGAGAAATCATGAGAAAATATTTAATAGCAGGTAATTGGAAGATGAATGCAGGCCCGTCGGAGGCCAGCCAATTAATCAAAAATATTCGTAAAGAACTTGGCAATAGCTCAGTAAAATCTGAAGTATTAGTTTGCCCGCCATCTATTTCCATACCAGCGGTTCAGGAAGAACTTAAGGGTTTGAATAGTGTTCTTGTTGGTGCCCAAAATGTTCATTTTGAAGATAATGGGGCGTACACCGGTGAGCTGAGCACTCAAATGTTGAAAGAAGCCGGCTGCCGTTATGTGATTATCGGGCATTCTGAACGTCGCGCATATTTTGGCGAGACAGATGAGATAGTGAATAAAAAAGCCAAAAAATCATTAAATGACGGATTGAAACCTATCATTTGTGTTGGGGAGTCCCTGGAACAGCGTAAAGCTGGCGAACATAAAGGTTTGGTAAAAGATCAGGTTTCAGCTGCATTTGCCGGTATCAATGCCGAGTCTGCAAAAAAAGTCGTTGTTGCCTATGAACCCATTTGGGCTATTGGAACCGGAGAAACCGCGACTCCGGAACAAGCTCAGGAAATGCATGAAATCATTCGAAAAGAATTAACAGGTTTGTATAATGATGAAACGGCATCATCCATTCGTATTTTATATGGTGGAAGCATGAAACCGGAAAACGCCTCAGATTTGCTTAAACAGCCGGACGTAGACGGTGGCCTCATTGGTGGGGCCAGTTTGAAAGCTCACAGTTTCGTTTCAATTATAAATACCGCAGAATCATATAATTAGGATGGCCGATAAAATTAATATCCTGTTACTAGGTAATGGTGGAAGAGAACACGCCCTGGCATGGGCTATCAATAAATCATCATTAACGGAAAAGTTGTTTATTGCTCCTGGAAACCCGGGAACCGCTGAATGTGGCACTAATGTCCCGGAACTGAAAGCAAGCGATTTCGATTCGGTATTAAAATTTGTAGAAGATAACACGGTTGATTTAGTTGTAGTAGGTCCGGAGCAGCCATTGGTTGATGGGATCACTGATTTTCTGGAATCGAAAGGCCATGCTGTTTTTGGACCGACAAAAGTTGCAGCACAACTCGAAGGCAGCAAAAGTTTTGCAAAGAATGTAATGCAAAAATATGATATTCCTACAGCTGCATATGAATCTTTCGGATGTACCGAATGGGATCAGGCTGAAGATTATTTAAAAAATAAAGCAGTATATCCCATTGTACTAAAAGCAGATGGTCTTGCAGCCGGGAAAGGGGTATTTATTTGTCCGGATAAAGATGAGGCATTAACTCGCCTGACACAAATCAAAGAGATCCCGACACTCAAACAAGCGGCACAGACCCTGGTCATAGAAGAGTTTATGGAAGGGGAAGAGGTTTCTGTTTTTGCCATATCTGATGGAGGGAATGCCCGGATAATTGCACAGGCACAGGATCATAAACGTATTGGGGAAGGCGATACGGGGTTAAATACCGGGGGTATGGGAGCATATTGTCCGGCCCCGATATTAGATGATAAAGGCCTTGATGAAGTTTTCGATTTGGTCGTACAACCGACCATTGAGGGGATGGCCAAAGAGGGGATGCCTTATAAAGGAATCTTGTACTGCGGACTTATGATGACGAGTGAAGGCCCGAAAGTCGTTGAGTATAATTGCCGGTTCGGGGATCCTGAATGTCAGGCTATTTTACCTCGTCTGGAAACGGATCTCGTTCAAATGATGCTTTACTCACTCGATAATGAACTCGATAAAATCTCATTGAAAAAATCTGATTGCTTTGAGTGCTGTGTCGTGCTGGTTTCCGGTGGATATCCCGAAGCATATGAGAAAGGCAAAGTCATTACGGGTCTTCGTGATATCTCCGATGATGTACTGGTATTTCAAAGTGGTACTGCTTTAGTGGACGATAAACTGGTTACTGCCGGTGGGCGTGTCCTAAGTGTGGTTGGTTCCGGGAAAACCCTTCAGGAAGCCATAGATAAAACGTATGCTGAAGTCGGGAAGATACATTTTGAAAATATGTTTTTCAGGAAAGATATAGGAGCCAAAGGGCTTAAACATTGTAAATAACCGTTTAAAGCGGTGAAATTGAGAAAGTGTATTCTTACCGTTCTGTTGTTTTTGCTGGCTATGCCTTCCATGGCCCAAATCAGCAAAGTGTTGAAACCCAGAATCTTATTGAGTGGGTTAAAAGATGCTTCGTCTTTGTATGCAGCCCCCTCAGGTTTACTTTTTATAGCAGAAACTGGGAAAAACAGGGTTCTGGTCGTTTCTTCAACAGGAGAGAGAGTCGATTCACTGGGTAACACAGGAATGGGGAATAATCAATTTGATACCCCGATGGATGTGGATGCCACGAACGGGTTGAAGATTTATGTCGCCGATTATAATAATCATCGCATTCAGATTTATGATCGTCATTTTCAATATTTGACAACAATCGATAAATCCAGCAGTTTTGATCGGGATACCGATTATGAGCCAACAAAATTATGTGTAAATAACAGGGGAGAATTGTTCTTTTATGATGATAACAGCGGTGATATCATAAAATACAACAGCCGCGGTGAATATGATCAAAAGTTCATCGCTTTATCAGACGAAATTTCTAATCCTCCTTCATTTATGTTATCAATTGATGATAGAATATACATTGGAGATCCATATCAGGGTGTTGTTCACATTATTTCTAATGATGGCCGATATATAGGTTTTTTTGGCGGTGTCAAAAATATATCAGGTATTGCGAAAGGAGAAAATCATTTATGGATGTTAACTCCGGGATTATTGAAAGTATTCACTGTCAATGGCCATTATATTAAGACTTATAATATCAGTGAAACGAAATATGTAAGAGGATTGGCTATTTATGTAAATAAGATTTTTTTCTTAACAAAAGATAAATTACTTTATTTACAAATGAGTGATTTTCCTTTATTAGAAAATCATTAAGTTTTTCAGGAGAGAGAGAAAAAAATATGCTTATTTATTGCCTTCGAAGTAATAAGCAACAAAGTCGTGCGTTATCTCTCTAAATAGATAGTTAGAAGCTATTTGTAAATTTAATAACTATATTTATAAATAAGCGAAACCTTTTCTGATTTATAATGTATAATCGGTTTAGAATAATATTAAAAGAAGAGAGACTTGAAGAAATTAAAGCCCGGTTACTATCAGTAATTCGACACAACTCAATCAGCTAGGAAACTAGCATGCCCACCTATAATTCAGTAGAACCTCACTTAGAATCTGATAGAACCGGGTTTTATAATTTCAAATTCTGATAAAGCGTTTATATAAAGTGGTATTTGTATAGGTAACAATTTTTACGAAATGTTTATGTAAAGAGTTGTAAATAAGTATCGCAGAATAATAAACGGAACTTTAATTCGCCTTTCGTAATTCAAACGCCATTTCCTATCTCTAAATTTATATTCCTATCTCTATGGTGCTTAAAACATTTAACAAACGGATAGTAAAATAATAATAAATTATATAAGTGTTGTGTAAGTAACGGTCCTTGAGAGTATCTATAATAACCGGAGGTTCCATGATCTATAATATTTCACATAGATGAATTATTAAACCCCGGCAATAATTGGGGGACAGTCTCGCTACTTTTATTCTAATTAGGAGGAAATGGATATGAGGGTTAAAGCTACCATTCTTTTTTTATTTATCGTATTAATTATATCCGGAAATTCACTGGTGTCCGCTCAAACCAGCAGTCAATATCCTGACTGGACTCAATTTAAGATGGAAACGACCGGTTTGGGAAACAGTTCTATACATCAAATAGCTATAGATAATGCTGGTAATCAATGGTATGCAACAAATGGCGGAATTGCAGAATATAACGGTTCTGTATGGAAAGTGTATACAAAATCGGACTACGGTATACAAACCAATACCATTAGTAAAATATCTTTTGATAGTAAGGGTAATTTATGGGCCGCTCAATCGGGATATGGCCTGCTAAAATTTGACGGTACCACCTGGACGAACTACAATTCATCGAATTCAAAACTGCCCACGAATAGGATTTACGATATGGTGATCCAGGCCGATACGGTGTGGTTAGGTACCGATAAAGGTTTGGTAAAATTTTTCGGAGACAGCGTTTCTACCCAGACATTTTATAGCAAGTTCAACAATTTTACTTTTCAAGAAGTCGATAAAATTGCATTTGTCGGTAGCCAGATGTGGGTAGGTTCTAACGGGGATGTTTTTTATAAGTCCGGAAGTGGCTGGAATGATATTGCCAGCGATGGATATTGTCCGTTGCAATTAAATAATGCTGTTACCTCAATCCTTGATGGGGGGAGTGGAGTAGTATGGATAGCACAAAATCGTTTATATGAATATGATTCAAACAAAACAGGTTCCGCAAAATGGAAGAGGATAGACCTGAATACCGGAAATTCCCAGGAACAATTGCTTGGAGTCGACCATTTAAATTATGTTAACGGATTACTTTATGCCGCTACCGGGACCAATTATGGTTTGGCTACTTACGATGGCACAAGCTGGTCTTTTCAGGAGGATCCGGCTAATCAAATATCTTCGGTAACTTCTAATTTTTGCCAGGTAGGGGACAGCGTCTTTTTTGGTGCCACTATTCAGAATGATTATCCATCACACAATGCTTTAGTTCACTATAAGTCAGGAAGTTTTAAAACGTATACCAATCAAACTACCGGTCTGCCTACTAATTATATTAATGGATTAGCTTTTGATAAACAAAACCGGTTATGGATGGCAACCTGGAGCGATCTGCCCATGCAAGTATTTCTGGATATGTACGATGGCCAAAATTATCATGAATTTGATACAACGATGGTACATAAGATGGGGGTGAAAATACATGGATATATTGGTAAAAATGTGGTTTTTGACAGTAAAGGAAACTTATGGATTGGATTGAGTAACGGAGGAGTCGTAAAATATGACGGACAGAATTTCCAGGTTTTCGATACGACCAATTCAAAGTTACCGTCTGACCGCGTTCAGGCTATTGCCGTAGATCAAAATGATAACGTATGGGTTGGTACAAGCCCAGATTATTATAAGCATAAGCATGGAGGTCTGGCTGAGTACAACGGGCAATCATGGGCCGTTTACGATACCAGTAATTCCGGCCTGACCTCAAACAATGTAGATGCTATTGCAGTTGATAATAACAACCATGTATGGGTTGGAATCAAAAGATCACGCCTATGGAACGAATGACGGTGGGTTAGTAGAATACGACGGAACAAACTGGACCGTGCAAATCAGTAAGAATAATAATCATTCTTTCCAGGACAGGCAGATATACTCATTAGCCGTCGATAAAAATAATACGATATGGGCCGGTTCAGGTGGAGAGTATCTGTATTCCTATGATGGAAGCAATTGGTCTCAGACACAAGTGCCGGTTTTGCCGAATTCTACCTATTCCGAAATTGATTTCCTTAATAAATTATATGTCGATTCAAATAACATCGTGTGGGCGAACGCCTATTCAAAAGATATGCTGGTTGCCTATAATGGGTCACAATGGGTAGAATATTATAATGCTAATTCTCCAATAAACGCGGACCTTAACAATGGCCTGGTTGAAGGTCCAAATGGGTATATTTGGGTTTCCGGCATTGACGGTCTGTATAAAGTCAAAGATGATCCGGCTATATTTACAGCTATTCAGAAAGATATAACGGACACTCAATTACCTAAGCGGGTTAAACTCGAACAAAACTATCCAAACCCATTCAACCCGACTACAAATATTGCTTTCGATTTACCCCGAGCCATGAACGTGAAATTATTGATATACAATGTGCTTGGCAGGGTTGTCGCAGAATTGTCAGGTAATCGTATGAGTGCGGGAAAACATGAATTTGTTTGGAATGCATCAAATAATGCCAGCGGGATATACTTTTATCGCCTCATTACCGCGAATGGCACGATTACAAAGAAGATGATATTGCTGAAATAAGCAGGGCCTGTGTATTTCACCCTTGACAGATAGGTGAAAACTCATTTTGAATATAACGGCATAAAAATATACTTAGCTTTTTTGAGAGGATACTATATGAAAAGAATAACTTCTGCTTCATTTCTATGCTTGATTTATTGTGTATTTGGCTTGTCCTTCGTATTTGCACAATCTTTTAATAATTACCCCGGCTGGTACAATTATCGGGAAGATAATACCGGGTTAGGCAATAGTCAGGTAGATGATATTGCCATAGACAGTTCAGGTAATCAATGGTATGCCACACGTGGTGGAATTTCAGAATTTAACGGATCAGTTTGGAAAGTATATACGATGTCAGACTATGGTGTGCAGTACAGTTGGATAAGTAAATTATCTTTCGACACCAAAGGAAATTTATGGGCTGCTGCACCGGGATATGGCTTACTTAAATTTGACGGTACTACATGGACAAATTATAGTACCACAAATTCAAAACTACCCACCGGTCAGATTAATGATATGGTAGTCCAGGCAGATACAGTCTGGTTGGGTACCAATATCGGTTTAGTTAAATTTTTTGGGGATAGTGCCTCTGTTCAGACTTTTTATAGTAAGTTCTACAATTTTACGTTTAAAGAGGTTGATAAGATCACCTTTATCGGTAATCAAATGTGGGTGGGTTCTAACGGGGATATTTTTTATCAATCCGGAAATAAGTGGAATGACATTGCCGGTGACGGATACAGTCCTTTGACATCAAATGTTGCCATAGCTGATATTTTGGATGGTGGTAATGGAGTAGTCTGGATAGCTCAGAATCACTTGTATAAATTCGATTCAAACAAATCGGGTGCACAAGAATGGAGCAGGATCGATCTGAACACAGGCAATTCTAATGAGCGTTTACTGGCCGTCAATCATATAAATTATATCAATGGGATATTATATGCCGGCACGGGTTATGGTTTGGCTGCGTATGACGGGTCGAATTGGTCCTTCCAGCGAGACTCGACGAATCAAATTATTTCAATTAATTCTAATTTTTGTCCTGTTGGTGACAGTCTGTTTTTCGGAGCAACAGTCCAAAATAACTATCCATCCCATTATGCTTTGGTGCATTATAAATCAGGAGCCTTTCATTCATTAACGAATCAGACAACCGGCTTGGCTTCCAGTAGTATTAACGGATTGGCATTTGACCGACAGAACCGGTTATGGATGGCAACAAGGAGTAATACACTCAGGAGTAATGATATCAGACATGCTTTCCTGGTTAGTTTTGATGGACAGCATTACCGTGAATTTGATACTACTATGGTCAGAAAAATGGGCGTTCAAATGCAGGGGGAAACCGGTAATAATCTGGCATTTGACAGTAAAGGGAATTTATGGATTGGTCTGTATGATGGGGGAGTGATGAAATATGATGGGACACATTTTACGCTTTTTGATACGACGAATTCTAATCTGCCATCTGATTGTATTCAAGCTCTTGTGATTGATCATAATGATAATGTCTGGGTTGGAACCAAGCCTAATAATTTTTATCACAAAACAGGTGGCCTGGCAGAATATAACGGTAAGACATGGGCTGTTTATGATACCAGCAACTCGGGTTTAATGTCCAATAATGTTGATGCTATTGCGGTTGATAAAAACAATAATATTTGGGTTGGTATGCTAGATAGCCAATTAAATACAAATGATGGAGGTTTGGTAAAGTTTGACGGGGCTAATTGGACGGTACAAATCAGCTTTCAAAGTAATCACACTGATTTTCCTTCGCATCAAATCTATTCTATTGCTGTAGATAAAAATAATGAAATTTATGCGGGAACTCGATTTCAGCTTCTTTATTTATTCGATGGGACCAATTGGTCAAATATACCAGTACCCGTAATGCCTAATTCCAGTACCTCTAACATGAGTAATGTTACTTCACTATATGTTGATTCAAATAATAGTTTGTGGGCGTTGGCTGGTCCTATTCTTGGTGCATATAATGGATCCCAATGGGTCGAATATACCACCCAGAATTCTCCGTTGACAATTGGTTTCGGTCAAGGAAATTCAATTATTGAGGGACCCAATGGATATATCTGGGCCTCATCCGGTAGTGGGTTATACAAATTTAAAGATGATCCAACGATTTTTACAGCTATTCAAAAAGATGTGCCCGGTTCCCACCTTCCACAAAAAGTAAAACTGGATCAAAACTATCCTAATCCTTTTAATCCGAGCACGAATATTGCTTTCGATTTGCCCCGTGCCATGAATGTGAAATTGTTAATTTATAATGTACTTGGCAGAGTAGTGGCAGAATTATCGGGCTCACGGATGAGTGCAGGGAAACATGAATTTGTATGGAACGCCTCAAATAATGCCAGCGGTATGTACTTTTATCGCCTGATTACTGCAAATGGCACAATAACGAAGAAAATGATATTACTGAAGTAAAAAAAAGGCCGGTTTTTAGCCGGCCTCATTTATCTTAATTAATTTGAATTATTGTACTACTCCCAGCATTTCGTCATCGTCTTCATTCAATTTGCTGCGTTTTCTACTGTAGGAAAAGTAGATAATAAGTCCGATGATTAACCAAATGATAAAGCGTTCCCAGTTCAGGATTCCAAGCTCTGTCAACAAGTAAAAACAGGATAATAATCCCAAAACAGGAATAAGAGACAGGTTTTTCGCATACGACAGAATGGTAATACCCAATGATAGGATTATGAAAGCAAAATAAGGCAGTTTTTCAAAAAAGACTTTCCAGTGAGGCATTCCGGCATACGTTGGATCCGCTAAACTAAAAAATTCGGAAAAGAATGATGGATTATTGAACTGAATGATCAAGACTGTTAAGATAAACAGCCCGGGAACAATATATTTACTGTTCACATAAGGAATGCGAAATTTCCCTTTTTCTTTTTTACGTCGCGGTAAAAGCAGGATTCCACCACAAACCAAAACAAAAGCAAACAGGGTTCCGATACTCGTCAGATCAGTGACGAAGTCTGAATCGAGGAACATTGCAGGGATACCAACCAGGAGCCCGGCTATTATCGTAGAATAGGTTGGTGTATGATATTTGGGATGAATCTTTCCAAACTTTTTGGGCAGTAAACCGTCACGGCTCATACTCATCCAAATTCGTGGCTGACCAATCTGAAAAACCAACAGTACACTTGTAGTAGCGACTACGGCACTTATGGCAATAGCGCCTCCGAGCCAGTTCAACCCACGATCTTTAAAGGCCTGGGCAAGAAAATCTCCAACATCGAGATGTGTGTACTTGACCATCCCGGTTAAAACCAATGAGATGAGAATGTATAAAACCGTACTTATGACCAGCGAGTAAATCATTCCAAGCGGAAGATCCCTTTGTGGATTTTTACACTCTTCAGCCGTCGTCGAGACCGCATCGAATCCGATGTAGGCGAAAAATACTGCCGAAACCCCTTTCATGACGCCGCTCATTCCATTTGGAGCAAAAGGTACCCAGTTATGAGGATTCACATAAAAGAATCCAATAGCAATAATTAAAACGATAACAAGTAGTTTAAAGGCTACCATCAGGTTACTGGATGTACGGGACTCTTTAATACCCACATAAACAACCCATGTTATAAAAGCTACAATCATAAATGCCGGTATATTCAAAATAAAAGGCACGGAACCGATGTGAGGCGCATGAATCCAGGTATCGTGGAGTTGCTGAACACTATTTGGAATGCTCACATGCTGTGAAATCAGATGCAGGTACTTTTCATTACCATTCCGGGCTTCCATGAAACTAGTGGAAAGAAAATCCGGGATTTGCAATCCTATTCCCTTCAGAAAGGCATTTAAGTTACTTGACCACGAAATAGCGACCACGATATTGCCGATGGCATATTCCATAATGAGATCCCAGCCGATGATCCATGCAATCAATTCACCAAAAGCGGCATAGGAATAGGTATAAGCACTACCGGAAACCGGGATTCGGGAAGCAAATTCTGCATAACAAAGCGCTGAAAAACCACAGGCAATAGCCGTGATCATGAACAGGAAAATAACGGCGGGTCCACCTTCGAAACATGCTTTTCCTACCGTGCTGAAAATTCCGGCCCCGATGATAGCTGCAATTCCTAGAGCCGTTATATCTTTAACAGTCAGTACTTTATTAAGAGCATTATATTCGCCATCTCCTCCACTTACTTCAATGTCTTTTAAAATCCGATCAATGGATTTTTTTCTGAATAGGTTATTTGAACTCATTAATTCAGTTTAGGTTAGCATTGACAAATTTAATTCTTATAGAACATCCTCTCATAAACGTATATTCAAATACCGTTTTATAAAGAAATATTCAATCCCTCTGTTAATGGATTAACAATTGAATTACATTTTTTACTTAAAAATCAGAACCTCAGAAGGACAGAATATAGTCTAAAGAGATCAGATTATCAGTATACTGATTTCAGGTATTTACAAAGATTCGGCGGGGGCTGAAAAATTTCGGGTTAAGGAAAACCAGGAACCAAAATTTTGCTATGTAATAACAATTTTGATTTAATTGAATCCTAAATGAATGGGTAATCTATTTAACAGACCTGATAAAGTTTTAAAAAAGGAGGGATTCAGATATCAGAATGGAGCTAAACACGGATTATACACAGAAAGGTTGTTGTGTTAAAATAATATTTCAGGATGGTTTATTGGTTGATTCCAAAGAATTGAGAAAAGACGTCATTAATTGTTGGTTTCGTTCTAACAAGGCCAAATGTGATAAAATATCCTTTTCATTTTGTACGTAAGGTCCCGGAGTGAGTTCGTGAGGTTGAATTTTTATTAACGACTTTATGATCTTAGGAGTGAATTCGAGATGAAACTGAAAACCGAATACCTGATTATCGTAAGAATAGGCCTGTGACTCATAAACCTGGTTTCCTGCCAGGTGTGTTACACCTTTGGGCAAATCGTAGGTATCGCCATGCCAGTGAAACACGGTTTCCGATTGTTCAAATTGATTGAATAAGGGTGATTTTTTCGCTGCATCAGTTAAATGGATAGGATACCAGCCTATTTCTTTTATCATGCCCTGGTAGACTTTAGAACCAAGTACTTCCGCTATAAGCTGAGAACCAAGACAAATTCCGATTACTGTTTTCCCTGATTTCATGGCCTCTTCTATAAATAATTTTTCTTCTTTGAGCCAGGAAAAATGTTTCTCTTCATAAACGCCCATTGGTCCACCCATTACAAACAACCAATCGAAATCACTAACGGACGGGAACCGAAATTGTTTGTACAGTTTTGTACCCTTAATCGGATGATGTTTACTCCCGGCCCAGTCAAGGATGGCACCGGGAGTTTCCACTTCAATATGTTGCAGATAATGGATATTCATTTAAAGCTATCAAATCGAGAGATTTATCGCCTCAATAATTGAATACAAATTATGCAGTTTTGAGGTACTAGCATTCGGGAACCTGTTTTTAATTAACGTTCGAGTAGAACTGAAATAGGAAATGAATGCCTGCATAATGGCAGAACCTCCCGGATGGTTTGAAAGATTGCCATCCAGCTGTGTCTTGAGTCCGCCCTGAACGGTGATGTCATGATCAATGGCGTTCAGACTATCAACATCACTTGGATAAACTTTCTTCAGCAAAGAAAATATTTGGCTGTGATAGGTTGAATAGGCCTGTGTCAAATCATTGGCTGTCATAGCATTATCAAAGGAATCATATAATTCGGCATTCGCTTTACTAACGCTGTCCATGATGGCTGCCGAAGCATTGGCGGTATCAAATTGATTCACCATCTCTTTTCTGATGGTGTAGGAAGAAAATATGGCTTTTTGTTTATTGAGCTGAAACTGAATATTGGATTTTAGTGAAATAGCACTATTCAGTAAAATAGTATTGGTAGTATTAGCTACTTCCAGATAGGCCAAATCACTCAAATAAACCAGATTATATGAATTGGAAAAGGAGTTATAAAAATTCTCATATGCCGTGGTTACGGAATCTGTGTTGCTGAAATTTGAGTAAAGACTGTTATCCAATATGATGGCATATTGATTTTGATAGGCCTCCATATAGTTAATTTGGTTGTTGGTAGCAGCAATGTATGTGCTTTGCAACATTTGAATACGATATGATTCGCGTTGCAGAAAAGCAGAAGCCACGTTTGGGATATTGGTGGTATCGCTACTCAGTTCAGATGCAAGACTGTCATTTGTCATAGCACGGATGATATCCAGGCTAACATACGAATTAGGATTTTGCCGGATGGCACTCAGGAAAATTTTTGTCTCAATGGTTGATTCTTTATTTATAGGGGAACAATAAACGGTCTGACCAGATTGAATAGGAGCATCTACAACACCCATATATTGTGTATTATTTACATTGGCAATAGCAATAAGGTATTGAAAACCATTAGAATTTGTTGAAAGAGTAAATGAACCATTAGCACCTGATTGGGCATCCTGAGTAGATACGCTTTTTAAAGTTCCATCATTTTGAATTTGGTTCAAAGAAACGGTTGCTCCAGCAATGGGGGTCGCTGAGCCAGTTGACTGGTTAAAAGTAACAACTCTTCCTGATACTGTTGCTGGTCCGGAGTTATTTGTTGATCCGTTTATATTCCCACAGCCAGAAATTGTCACCAGGGTCAACAGAATAACAGTTATGTGAAGGAGGTATTTTTGAATTAATTGTTTCAACATGTTGTTAGAATGTATTAATATTTATAGAAATATTGGATGGTTAATGAATAAATATTGGACTTTTTAAATCTTAATCTTGTTTTATGTAAACGCTTTAACTTAATTTAAGGTTCTTTGTAAGATAAATAATATTTCATGAACATTATTTTATTTTAAAATCGTATACCAAAAGCCAACACAAATTCTGAGTTGTTTTTCAGGATAATTTTAGGCTGAATATATGGTATTACATTTCCGGCCCTGAATCCTATGCCTCCCAATAAATTTACCCCTGGATTTGTCGTTCCGTCCAATGAGCCGGCAGGATTTTCATAAACAAGGCCTATTCCGCCGCCGCCCCAGATAT
The DNA here is from genome assembly GCA_963783355.1 of uncultured bacterium. Lineage (GTDB taxonomy): Bacteria > Bacteroidota > Rhodothermia > Balneolales > DATFMH01 > CAWANF01. The sequence goes on along the minus strand of CAWANF010000006.1, from coordinate 89,915 downwards.
ATAAATTCCTCACATCTAACGGAGCGAAATAAACGAAATCGGCATTAAAAGTTGCATATGTGTAGTGAGGTACAAATACATATTCAATATTCGGGTTTATATCCCAGTGGTTGCCGATTGGGGCTAAAATTTCACCACCTAAAAAAATACTGTTAGAATTGGAATAAATACCGGTTCTGATTCCACCGCGCACCCGGTATTGGGCGTATACATTGTTTGAAATAAAAACGCCGGTGAATAAAATGGAGATTATGGCAATTAACTTATAGTGTTTATAAATCATGTCGTAATGTTTGTTTAATAAAAAAATTAGTTATTTCAGGACAACAACTTTTTAAAAAACAAACAGACAGAAGAAGACAGGTGTTATAGAATATTATGAAGAGATTAAAAGTAGTTGATAAATATATCTATTTTCTATTTTTCAGTCGATAAATATTTTTAAAGTATACGGTTATTTCGATATCTGGTTATATAAAGTTAGTATGATTAAATGGTTAACGTATTTATTTGATAATAACATTCCATTTGAGGAACGGGCATCTTCATGTTTTCATTATCAATTTGAAAATAATGAGGTTTATAAGCGCTTTTGTACCGCCTTGGGGTATATTTCTAATGAAATATCGGATATTGAAGCTATTCCAATGCTGTCTGTTGAGGCGTTCAAAGAAATATCTGTCATCACTGGCGACTGGGAAACTCCGGAAATTATTTTCAAGAGCAGCGGGACTTCAGCCATGAACCGGAGTCGTCACCTGGTTAAAAGCCCGGAATTATACAAGAAAGCCATATTCGAAGGGTTTGGCAGCTTCTACGGTCAAGAAGACTGGATTATTTTAGCGTATACACCAGGATACAATGATAATCCGGATTCTTCCCTTGTTCGGATGCTGAAATGGTTAATTGAGGCGGATCCAACAGGTTTGAGTCGATTTTTATCTATTGGGAAACCGCTGGAGCAAATATTTATCGATACATTAAAAACAACGGGCAGAAAGATAATGTTATTTGGCGCTGCTTTTGGTTTGTTGGATTTGATAGAATCAGGAAATGTTACATTGCCCTCAGATGCAATCATTATGGAGACAGGGGGTATGAAAACGCATCGAAGGGAAATGTCCCGTTCTGAATTACATCGCCGTTTTGCTGAGGGGTTCGGTCTGAACGAGAAGCAGGTTCACTCGGAATATGGAATGACCGAATTGATGAGTCAGGCTTATTCAATGGGGACAGAATGGTTTGCTACACCACACTGGATGAAAATCAGTATCAGAGATCCTGAAAATCCACTGAAAACGATTCCTTTCGGTGAAGAAGGACTCATTGGAATCATCGATCTTGCCAATATTTACTCTTGTTCTTTTTTACTGACAGGCGATTTGGGAATCATGAAGCCGGATGAAACATTCAAAGTTCTTGGCCGGTGGAAGCATTCTAATCTTCGCGGCTGTAATTTCTTAATCGATCAGGATTGATATGAATGTTCAGGAACGAATTGAATTAACCGCCGAAATTGTCAGCCAATGGTTTACCTCACGTGGCACTTCATTGGTTGAGGTTGTAGAAAAAACGGCTAATGAGAAATTGTTCGCCCGTCCTGATATCATTTTTGCGATTCAGTGTTTGATGAAGAATGTGAATGCAGACAATATGTCGAACTGGGCAGAAAATCTTTCATCCGGTTTCATCAATAAGAAAATTGTTTGTCTGCATGCTGGTAATCTTCCATTAGTCGGTTTTCAGGATGCTTTGGCCTGCCTGATTTCAGGGGTGGACTACTATGGTAAGATTTCTCGAAAAGATCCCTATCTGCTTGTTGATTTCCTGGAACAATTTAAAGGTACAGAATTGGAAAAGCGTATTCATTACAGTACTGATTTGAATAATTTTTCCGGCCTTGAAGCCGATGCCGTGACATTTTCAGGCTCGGACGAATCGGTTCCTGCAGTCAGACATATTATCAAAGAAAAGAATATCGCAAAACCCGATGCACGTTATTTAATTCGTACCGCACATTTTTCTATCGCTTACCTGGATGCATTCAATGAGGAAAATGCATCCCGACTGGCAGAAGCCATTTTGCGCTACGATGGCCGGGGATGCCGTTCGGTTGCAGTCGTCGTTTCACCGGTAGAATTGAATGCCATCAGCTGTACTTTTACTGATTTTTTTGAATCTTATTGGCTGAAGAATCCGGTTCATCACGAACCAAGTCCGAAAACCACTTACCGGTTTGCATATAATAAGGCGGTTAACAAACCACAAATGCTGCTCGAGCATTTAATCGTAGAAAACAGCGAGCCTCGGTTCGATAATGATGATGTCATTTCATGGGTAATCGGCGGGCCTGAAAAAGTGGTTGAACTGGCTGAAAAATATGGTGATCGGCTTCAGAATATTTATATTACCGGGCCTGAAATTCATATTCCAGGAGTTAACGATAAAATAGATCAGTTAAAAAAAGCACAGTGTCCCGATTTGAACTGGAAACCCGATGGAGTCGATATTCTTAAATGGATAAATTCATTGAGTTAGCGTACCTTCAAGCACCGATTTTTGTTCCTATCTTCATTGTGAGGAATGAGATATTGGTCAGACAAGAGAGTTTCACGGATTAATGTCACAAAGCTTTAAAAAATCCGTATCTTTTGTGTCCTGATTTTAACAAGTAATTCACTACTAACTGGAAACGTAATCTAATGAGTTCTTATAATCCTGCTGATATTGAGCCAAAATGGCAAAAATTCTGGTTGGAAAACAAAACATTTAAAACCGACGATAATGATAAATCGAAACCTAAATTCTATGTTTTGGATATGTTCCCATATCCAAGCAGTGCCGGTTTGCATGTCGGACATCCTGAAGGATACACCGCTACAGATATTCTGGCTCGTTACAAAAGGATGCAGGGTTTTAATGTTTTACATCCAATAGGCTGGGATGCTTTTGGTTTACCTGCAGAACAATACGCTATCAAGACGGGAACTCATCCACGGATTACGACCGAAAATAATATCAATCGTTTTCGCAAACAGTTACAGGCTTTAGGTTTCAGTTACGACTGGGACCGTGAAGTGAATACGACCGATCCAAAATATTTCAAATGGACTCAGTGGATATTTCTGAAATTATATGAAATGGGACTGGCTTATGAAGCTTTCGCTCCGGTGAACTGGTGCCCGGAACTGGGAACCGTACTGGCTAACGAAGAGGTGATTGACGGCAAAAGTGAAGTCGGCGGATTTCCGGTCATACGGAAACCGATGCGCCAATGGGTATTGAAAATCACAGCTTATGCCGAACGTTTACTGGAAGATCTGGATGAAGTGGACTGGCCGGAATCCATCAAAGAAATGCAGCGTAACTGGATCGGTAAATCGGTTGGAGCTGAGATTGATTTTACCATTGATGGAGTGAATGAGAAAATACGTGTATTTACTACTCGCCCGGATACCCTGTTTGGGGCAACATACATGGTTTTGGCTCCCGAACATCCTTTGCTGGATTCCATTGTCAGTAAAGAACAATCCGGGGCAGTGCAAGAATATCGTGAATCGGCAGCCCGTAAATCGGACTTGGATCGAAGTGAATTGAATAAAGATAAATCGGGAGTTTTTTCCGGTGCTTATGCAATAAATCCGGTAAATAGAAAGAAAGTCCCGATTTGGATTGCCGATTATGTGTTAATGAGTTACGGAACCGGGGCCATCATGGCGGTGCCCGGACATGACGAGCGGGACTGGGAGTTCGCTAAAAAATATGATTTGCCGATTATCGAAGTCGTGGAGGGCGGTAATGTGGATGAGGCCGCTTTCACAGATTCCGAAGATGGAGTCATCGTTAATTCTTCCAACGATTCTTTTTCGATTAATGGATTGAAAGTGCCTGAAGCGAAGAAAAAAATCACCGATTGGCTCCATGAAAAAGGTTATGGTGAGAAAAGTGTCAATTACAAGTTGAGAGACTGGTTATTTTCGCGGCAGCGTTATTGGGGCGAGCCGTTTCCTGTTATTCATGTAGACAATCAGCCCAAACCCTTACCTGAATCAGTATTGCCCGTATCATTGCCTGAAGTTGATACGTATCAGCCGACGGGAACGGGGGAATCTCCACTGGCTATTATCGATGAATGGGTAAATACCGAAGATCCGGAAACGGGAAAACCGGCTAAACGAGAAACTAATACAATGCCACAATGGGCAGGATCTTGCTGGTATTATTTGCGTTACATCGATCCTGACTACGAATCGGGCCCGGTCAGTAAAGAAAAAGAAAAATATTGGATGCCAGTAGATTTATATGTGGGTGGTGCCGAACATGCTGTATTGCATCTTCTTTATGCCCGTTTTTGGCACAAAGTGTTATTCGATTGTGGAGTCGTTTCGACGAAAGAGCCGTTTCAGCGATTGGTTAACCAGGGAATGATTCTTGGTGAACTGGAATATACGGCATTTAAAAATGCTGCCGGTGAATATGTCTCGGCCTCCGGAATTGAAAATTTTGATAATCAAACCCCGGTTAAACTGACGGCTGAGGATGTCGAGAAAAAAGGAGAAGATTTCGTCATAGCAGGTACGGATATTGTCGTTGATGCCCGTTCATATAAAATGTCGAAATCGAGAGGGAATGTCATTAATCCTGATGATGTCATCAAAGAATACGGTGCCGATTCACTTCGCCTTTATGAAATGTTTATGGGACCGTTGGAACAGGTAAAGCCATGGAGCACAAAGGGGGTAGAAGGTGTCTATCGTTTCCTGAAAAGAGTCTGGAGGCTGGTAATCAACGAAGAAACCGGAGCATTAAATGAAGATGTCATTGATATTGAACCGGATAAAGATCAGTTGCGAATTTTGCATCAGACCATCAAAAAAGTGACTGAAGATATCGAAGATATTAAATTTAACACTGGTGTATCATCGTTGATGATCTTCCTTAACGAAGCAAATAAATGGGATCAAAAACCGGTTTCTGTTCTAAATAAATTTATCGTAATTCTCGCACCGTTTGCTCCACATATTGCCGAAGAGCTCTGGAACAGGCTCGGGAACACTCAAAGCCTGGCGTACGAAAAATGGCCGGAATACAAGAAGGAATATCTTGTTTCAGAAACAAAGATGTATGCTGTACAGGTGAATGGGAAAGTGCGTGGACAAATAGAGGTGCCCACCGACAAAGCCACGGATAAGGATTTCGTACTGACAGCAGCTAAGGAAAACGAAGGCGTTGCAAAGTACATAGCAGAAGGCAACCTTGTCAGGGAAATCTTTGTACCTAACAAGATCATCAACTTCGTTGTGAAATAGGCCTAAACCTGGAGAATGAATGTGTCGGAAGATCCCGTTCTTATCGTGGTTTCGAATATTATTCACAAATAATAACGGCAATATCAGAACAAATCGTGATCAAGTACATATCCGGTCAGCCAATCTTGCGTACGCTGATAATTGAGATTGAAATAGAAGGAACGTCGTTGCAGGATATAATTATAAAATGGATAATATTCCGTTTTTAATTTTGTACGGATAAATACAAAATTTCTGTTCGGATCAGAACGATCATATCCGTAGGTCCATTGCATGACATCCAGTGAATTATCGACATAATATGGAGGCCCAAACAGAATGTACATCATGCCCAAATCGGTTTTCCAGCCCTCTTTATAATTGGAAAATTGTTTGTTAGCCTGTTCCACCCGTTGGTAATAGAGCTGGAGTGTTCCTTTTGCTTTCTGAACATTCTGAATATGTCCGAGCCAGAATTTATCGATGGCTCCTTTAAGGGAATCCGGATTTTGAATGGCCATCATCTTCTTGTAATTTTTCCTCGACATCAGGTAATACAAAGGCGCGGCTAATTCGCGGGGTGTTCTCACATAAGGATAATCTTCACTTTTTACACCAAAATCACGTGCTTTAAAATCGGCATCTTTAGTGATGTTGTCGCCGGATAAAGTTACTTCAAACCGATAATTTCCTCGCATGGGCCGATGGGTTTGATATTGGATAAGAATATTTCCCGACTCCGACTGCAGGACTCTTTTTTGAGTTTCTACCACCGTTTTTTCATCGTAGTCGATTCCACGATATTGAATGTTCGAAGGGCTTGGATTAGGTGCGTACATTTCGCGGGCAGGTAATGTATCTGATTTGAACCGAATCAAACGCATATTGATGACCAACTGCTTGTCATTATTAGGTTTATTCACCTGAAACTCAAATTTCAAGGTATCGATCTTGCCGGGCACATCATATGTTGTTAATGGCAGATATCCCCGTTTTGCCGGATTATCAATATCGCGGCCCAAAAGTAAAACATTCGTAAGATTTACATTCCCTGAATCAGGATTGGGCAATTCGGCGTGCGTTTTCCGTACGGTCGTTTTACCCGACGTTAAATCAGTTAAAGATACATAAATATCATAATTTCCGGGTTTGACCGGGAATCGTTTTTCAAAAGTGAAATCATTAAATCCTGCGGCTTTGTCTCCGCTCTTCTTTTTGATTGAGAATGAATAGCTTTTATCGATGCTCGTGGCCGTGCTGTCTTTATCTTTTGGTATTATCTGGATTTCTAAATTAATTTTGGCTTGCAGTGTATCATTAAAATCCTTGTAAATAAGACTACTGTATTCAATATCGGCGGTAACATTAATACCGGGAACAGAATTTGCATCGAAAAGGCCTATAGCCGCAATTTGCATTTCAGGATAACCGACCCGGTAAAGATAATCGGAGCCCCGGTCGATATCAGGATTATAAGAACGCGAGCAGGATAGAAAGGTAAGGCCTGATAATGATAACAAGATAAAAATCAGTATTAAGCGGTGTGCTTTTAAGGAGTTATTAATGTTTCCTGCCATAAATTGTTTAGTTTTAAATATCCTTACAGACGTCAATTTTAAAATAACAAATAGTGTCCATTGAATAAGAGTTCCTTAAATTAATGTACTCAAACTCAATATTTTAAAAAATTCACTGTCTCTAACATTCTGAAAACATCCATCGAATGTGTAATTTATACATCAAATTAAAATATATAAGGATGGAAGACATTCATTATACTGTTTCGATCCTATTCAAGTAACCGAATTTCATGAAGTTTCATTCTTTATTAATAAACGGATAAAATATTATTTACGGAAATATTCGGCTATAATCACTTAAAACGAATTGAGAACGTCCTGATAAATGAGAAATATAGAACGAAGAACTAAAATAGTCTGTACCATCGGTCCCAGCACCAACAGTAAAGAAAAAATTGAAGAACTCATACGCAGCGGAATGAACGTGGCCCGGCTGAATTTTTCGCATGGGACCCACGAAGATCATAAAAAAGTCATCGAAAATATTCGGGAGGTAGCCGGAAAACTAAAATACAGCCTGCCGATTTTAATGGATTTACAAGGCCCTAAAATCAGGGTCGGGCGCATGAAAGATGATGCACAAACGATAAATACCGGTGATTATGTGACACTAACTCCGGATGATATTATTGGAACGTCTGAAATTATACCCATCGATTATGATCACCTGGTTGATGATGCCGAAGAAGGCAATTCCATTCTGATGGATGATGGTTTGCTGGAATTGAAGATCGTTAAAAAAACAAATGATGAAATTAAAGCAAGAGTTGTTGTCGGAGGCTTGCTAAAATCACGTAAAGGGATAAATTTACCCAATGTGAAGATCTCTATTTCGGCAATGACCGAAAAAGATTATGAAGATCTTGACTTTGGATTGGAACAAGGCGTTGATTTAGTCGCTTTGTCCTTTGTGAGAACAGCGAGAGACGTTCAAAACCTGATTTCTATGATTCGGGCAAAAGGCAGCAATGCCGGAGTTATTGCCAAAATTGAAAAACCTGAAGCTATTGATGTAATTGATGAAATCATCGAAGAGAGCGACGGAATAATGGTGGCCCGCGGCGATTTAGGTATTGAAATTGCCAGTGAAAAAGTTCCCCTGATCCAAAAAATGATTATCAATAAATGCCGAAACGTAGGTAAACCTGTTATAACAGCTACTCAAATGCTGGAATCGATGATACATAATCCGAGGGCGACGCGTGCAGAAAGTTCTGATGTGGCTAATGCCGTTCTTGACGGGACGGATGCCGTAATGCTTTCTGGGGAGACCGCTTCCGGTAAATATCCGATTGAGGCTGTTAAAGTGATGGGACGTATTTGCAGCTCTGTTGAAATTCGTAATGAAAATCTCTATCCGAATCTGACATTTCATAAGCCGGAGTGGAAAGAGAAACAAGTGATTGAATCGCTGAGTTATTCCTGTGTGAAAATGGCTGAATATGTTGATGCTAAAATAATAGCAACCATCACTCACTCGGGAACCACAGCGCGCCGTATTGCTAAATATCGTCCGGGTGTGCCTATCGTTGCGTTTACCGAAAGCCAGGATGTTCGCAGACAGCTGAATCTGGTTTGGGGTGTGACACCTATTCGTATCGATCAGATATTTGATACGGATCAAAGTGTCCATATGATGGAAGATTATCTGAAAAAGAAGGGAATCGCCGGAACCGGAGATCGTGTCATTATTGCTACTGGAATGCCCATAGCGAAAAGGGGCCGGACGAACATGATAAAAATCAGCATTATTTCCTGAGTTGTTAAAAAGGTTCAACATATTACTCGCCGGAGTGGTTATTTTTGCCGTGATGTCGGGTTGTTCCGGGTCGCTCAAAAGTTCGTGGGATAATTTCACCGCCTTTTATAATACTTTTTATAATGCGAAACAATATTATGAAAAAGGCGTCGACGAAGTAAAAAAACAGAAAGTGCAAATAAATCCGGAACGTCCCATTCGGATTTATGAAACACCCATTACGGTCAGCCCCGAAAATTTTGATAAGGCAATTTCGAAAAGTGCCGATGTCCTTCGGTATCATGCCAAATCAGAGTGGGCCGATAATGCCTTATTTGTTATCGGCCGTTCCTATTATTTTGAAGCTAAGTATTTTTCTGCGGACCAGAAATTCCAGGAATTATATAATCTTACCAAAAGTAATATAATGCGGCAGAATGCCGTCTTTTGGAGAGGCCGGGTGATGCTGGAAATGAATCGTATCGACGAAGGTATTAATTATTTGAGCAGGGAGTTAAACTCCAGTGATTACAAATGGAATAAGAATATCAGGTCAGAAATAGAATTACTTCTTGCCGATTTTTACGTATCCAAAGAAAATTGGTCGAGTGCACAATCGTCCATTACCAAAGCAATTAATAATGTTAAAGATAGAGAACTGAAAGCAAGAGCCTTTTTTTTACAGGGACAATTATTGGAGCGCCTTGGAAAATTAGATAAGGCCTATGGCAGTTATTCCCGTGTTGGCGAAACACATCCGGAATATGAATTGGTTTATGCCGCATTAAAGAAACAAGCTGAAGTAGCGCGTGAAGAAGGGGATACTAAGCAGGCATTAAAAATATTTACGGCAATGAGTAATGATGATAAAAACTTTGATACATTGCCCGCGTTGAAATATGAAATTGCACGTACTCTGGAGGTCATGGGCGATTATGAAAAAGCCGAATATACCTACAACCAGGTGCTGCATCACAGCCTTAAAAATCCCAGGCAAGAAACCAAAGTTAAAGCGTACTATGGCCTGGGTGATATTTTTAGGGATTATTATAAAAATTACAGTAAAGCCGCCGCCTATTACGATTCCTCTGCCAGCCAGGTGTCGGATAAAAGAAAACTTCCGGTCAATTTCGATGCATCTGCTTTGGCTCAGTCATTTGGTGAATATGCCAAACTATCCAATGAAGTTCACAATATGGATAGTTTGTTGTGGCTTGGCGGACTATCGAAAACAGCATTGGATTCGGTGATAAAAGTAATTCGGAAACAAAAGTTGAATGAACTTAAAGCGAGGTTGAAGGCACAACAAGCCGGCAGTAATACCCTGGTAAATATTAACGCTGCACAAAACGCTCAACAAAATGGACAGGCTCAAAACGGTTTTCTTAATTATAGGAGCGCTGAATTAGTATCGGAAGGAAGCCAGGCATTTAAAGCGATATGGGGTGATCGCCCGCGGGTTGATAACTGGAGACGTTTGGAGGCCATTAACCAGTTAAATGCCCAATCGACCCAGGATACGGAAGTAGTTGCGGTCAAAAAAGGCAGCAACGAAGATCTTGAGCGGCAGATAAAAATTGATTTATCACAGGTGCCGTTTTCCAGTGAAGCAAAGGAAAAAATGAAATCGGAAGTGGCGAAGAGGGAATATGAGATAGGAAATGTGTTTTTCCTCTCTTTGAATATGCCCGATAGTGCCGGGAAATATTATAAACGAATCATATCACAGTATCGTGAGACGGATTTGGCTCCTCAGGCTATGTATTCTTTGTCGGAATTGTATTATATCCAGAATGATTCGGTAAAAGCTCAGCAATGGGGTGATTCTGTATTGACAAACTACCCGGAAACGATTTTCGCAGAGCGATTAAATAATAGATATGGTAATGATTCATCGGCGAATACAAGTCAGGATAAAATGTTGACAACACTACGTGACAGTCTTCAATATGAATATTATTCACTTCTGGATAGTCTGAAAAACTATAATTATTTGCAGGGAGCTGAAAAGATGCGTTCATTTGGCTTGAATCATTCTATATCAAAGCTGGCACCGGATGCGATGTTAAATTCAGCACGTCTTTATATACAGGAAGCCAAAGAAAACCCGGATTTTAAAGCGCAACTGGAGCAATGGACTTCGATGCACAGTCGCTGGCAAAAAGATGAGGATAGCCTGAAAGTGTTAAAAGACACTGCCCGTGTCCGTTTAAACAATCCGAAACTGACAAAAGAAGAGAAAGAGAAATGGCGAATGATCTCAGATACAACCATCGCCAAGCCCGATTTTTCTTCCGTATTTCCATATAATGGAGCCTATTGGGATAGTGCCCGGGTAGTTTTAAAACAATTGATTTCTTATTTCCCGAATTATTCGAATATGAATACTGCCCAGGATATTTATAAGGAATTAACACCGCCACCCGCATTGAAAGGGGACAAAAAACGCTGAATAGGTGTATCAGGATTGCATTTGCCTGATTTCCTTAATCGTTTTGATTTGGCGTTCCTTCATATAGGAAACAACGGCTTTATTGATATTTCGTACCAATACCGGCCCTTCGTATATAAGGCCAGTATAAACCTGGATTAGGCTGGCACCTGCTTTTATTTTTTGTATGGCAGACTGCGGAGAATCAATCCCGCCGATACCAATAATGGGTTTCGATTCACCAACGATATCATAAATCCATTGAATAATACGGGTGCTCCGCCCGGCTATTGGACGTCCACTTAAACCGCCTTTGCCGATCTTTTTTAACCTGTCCTGAGATGTTTTCAAGTGTTCTCTGGAAGTTGATGTGTTCGTTGCCACATAACCGTCAATATTTAATTTTTCACAAATGTCCATTAAAATGGCAAGCTCTTTTCTTGTTAAATCGACAGAAAATTTTACAAACAGAGGTGGTGTTTTATCTGATTTAGCTTCATTAATAGCCGTCAGTAATTCTTTAAGTGCCGTTTTGTCTTCAAATGTCTTGCCTTCGGTTGTATTGGGACAAGATATATTGATAGTAATATAATCGGCGACAGGTTCGGCTTTTTTAAAGCTAAATACATAGTCCCTGACAGCGGCATCGCCCAGGATGCTCGGGTCGTGTGTTTTGGCAATATTTATGCCTAGTGGAATGGACAGTTTATTTCCGGAAAGTCGGTGGGTAATAATATCCGCACCATCGTTATTTAATCCCATTCGGTTAATTAGTCCATGATCCCTGGGAAGTCGGAAAGATCGGGGAAGTGGATTACCGGAACTTGGATTTGCCGTTATGCTGCCAACTTCAACGAAACCGAACCCTACGTGTTCGAATATTCCTGCAGCTTCGCCATTTTTATCAAAACCAGCGGCTAAACCAACCGGATTAGGAAAATGTATTCCCAGGATTTCCTGCGAAAGTAAAGGAGATTCATAATAATAGAACTGTCGTGCAAGATTCTTTAATAATGGATTATGACTTGCATTTTTAGCAAAGTTTATAGTACTATGATGCGCCTTTTCGGGATCAAGTTTGAAAAGTAGTGATTTGGCTATTGTACGATAAAACATGCCATTTCTAATGTTCGTATTATTGTTTTAAGATATACACTTAAGTGTGGTCAAATATAGTAAAATTATCTATTGCTGTTTATGAATCGGTGGGACGTTAAATCAATTCATGGAATTTAATTCAGTCAACGACATTGAGAAATACCTCGGTCAAATTCCGAAATTTCAGGATATCGGGGGACGGGCAGCTCATATGGGATTGGATCACATTTCCGCAGCCTGTAAGGAAATGGGAAATCCCCAGGATGAATTACGTTTGATTCATGTCGCAGGAACCAACGGGAAGGGGACGGTTTGTCACAGCTTGTCCACTGTTTATCAGCAGGCTGGATATCGGGTTGGTTTATATATTTCGCCACATTTACTTGATTTCAGGGAACGTATACGTGTTAATGGAGCTATGATATCCAACGATGGGCTGGTTCTTTTTTTTAAAAAATATTATCCGGTTCTGGAACGTTATCATCTTACTTATTTTGAAATATTCACATTAATGGCCTTTTGGTGGTTTCGGCAGCAGAATGTCGATATCGCTGTTATAGAAACCGGACTGGGTGGCCGTCTTGATGCGACGAATATTATCAATCCGATTATCACGTCCATCACAAGTGTTTCTTTGGATCATAAAGAATATCTTGGTTCAACTATTCCTGAAATTGCCACAGAAAAGGCCGGTATTATTAAAAAAAATATACCCGTTGTGATAGGAAAATTACCTGTTCCGGCAAAAAAAGTGATCATAGAACGGGCAAAAGTATTAAATTCAGAAGTCATTGCTGCTGATGATTTAAAGCCGGCCATGGAAAAGGAAGAAGTGGCATTTCATTTAAATGGGAAAGTAACTTATTTTACTACTGATTTATATGGTCCGGTTCAGGCTGTTAACCTTGCTGTTTGTTGGCAAATTATCACTAAATTACAGGATAGGTTTCCCGTATCATGGAAACAATTCGGTTTGGCTGTTAAGCAGATACGCGTACAATCGAAATTAATGGCGCGTTTTGAACCTTTACAAAGTGGGCAAGATTGGTATTTCGATGGTGCTCATAATATTGAAGCGATCCGGAATTTAAAAAAAACGATAAAACAGTTTCGAAAAGGTGATGATCCGATACTGGTGATCAGCCTTATGAAAGATAAAATTAACTCAAAATTGATTAAAGAATTTTCGGAATTCAAAAAAATCTTTTATTATGAATTAAACAGTGAACGAGCTGCCGGGTACGAGGAGGTATCGTCATATTTGGAAAAATTACAACTTCTATCGAATGATGAAAATTCAATTCGTTATTTTATTAGGCAGTGTAATTCAAAATTAGTAATTTTTACTGGAAGTTTTTACTTTTATAAAACCGTCAAGGATTGGATTAATAAATTCAACCTTATGTGATTAAGTCGCCTCTATCGAAGTTCATTGATCACTCCCGGCAAGATTCCCCGACTTCATAATATTGAAATTTGTGTTTCAGAAATTTCGAATATCCTTTTGGTCGAATAACTTTTAGAACGTCTAATTAAATTTATAAGCAATGTCAGATATCCAACTTGTTGGATTGGAAGCCAAAGATCTAGATTCCTTACACGAGAAAACTGTAAAAGAATTACAGGAATTAGCCAAAAAAAATGGCATTAAATCGGTTACTGGTATAAGAAAACAAACGTTAATTGACCGTATCAGGAGCAACGGCTATAGAACAGTCTCAAACTGTTCTCTCGTTCGATGATACGAAAAATGATAACGATGATACCAATGTCAAGCGAGATACCAATTCATCAAAACCCCAAAAAACATCCGACCCTGAAATGGATATAAATCCCTTTGATCAGGATTTTATTTCTGAGCATTCAAGGAAAGAAATGAAGCCTGTAGCTAAGAAAAGAGGCCGTCCCAGAAAGAAGAAAATCGAAAAGGCCGATGTTCAGTCTGAGGATCTTTCCGTCAGGGAAGAGAAACCAAAGCAAGAGGTTGAGGTCACAAAAAAAGTGGACAATAACAAGCAGAACAAAAACCGGTCGCAAAACAAGAATCAGAATCAGGGACGCAAAAAAAGCGTTCATGATATCTTGCCCGATTCAGATGCTCCAACGCTGGATGAACGTCTCCGGGAGATACGGGCAAATCTGGGCGGCTATCTGATTAATGAAGGTACTCTTGAAATTTTGCCGGACGGATATGGTTTTCTTCGTTCTGTTAATTACAATTATGCGGCAAGTCCGGACGATATTTATGTTTCTCCTTCCCAAATAAAACGTTTTCGCCTGAAACAAGGGGATTGTGTCATCGGAATTATTCGTCCTCCTAAAGTTGGCGAACGCTATTTCGCACTATTGCGTGTAGACGGAGTGAATGGGAAAATTCCGCATGATATGGATTCACGGTCAGATTTTGAAGATTTACTACCAATTTATCCGGACGACCGGTACAAACTGGAAACCGTCCCGAACGATTATGTTTCCCGAATCATCGATATGTTTGCCCCGGTTGGAAAAGGCCAGCGCGGATTGATTGTTGCCCAGCCTAAAACGGGTAAAACAACCATTTTACGACGTATAGCTAACGCGGTAGCGACAAATAATCCGGATACGAAAATCATTATTCTTTTGATTGATGAGCGTCCCGAAGAAGTTACCGAAATGGAACGTACGACCATCAATGCCGAGGTGGTAGCGTCCACATTTGATCAGAAGCCGGAAAATCATGTCGGATTAGCTGAAATAGTTTTTGAAAAAGCCAAAAGACTCGTTGAAAGCGGACAGGATGTACTGATCCTGATGGATTCGTTAACGCGTTTAGCCCGTGCCTATAACATTAGCGGCGGCAGTTCCGGCCGGACAATGACCGGCGGGGTTGATTCACAGGCATTGAAGAAGCCACGTCAATTATTCAGCTCTGCACGTAATATTGAGCATGGTGGCAGTCTTACAATCATTGCTACGGCCCTTATCGATACCGGTTCCCGCATGGATGATGTGATTTTTGAGGAATTCAAGGGTACCGGAAATATGGAAATCGTCCTCGATCGGCGACTCGCAGACCGAAGAATATTTCCTGCCATGGATATTTTCAAGAGTGGTACCAGGAAGGAAGAGTTGCTGGTTCCGGATTCAGAACGTGAAAAAGTAGTCTTGTTGCGTCGATATCTTTCATCAATGAACCCGATGGAAGCTATGGAATTCCTGCTGGATAAGATGAAAGGAACACGCAATAACGATGAGTTTCTGCTCTCTATGAATCGATGAAAATTAGTATCCGGTTTATAGTTTGCTAATTTAAGAGTTGTTTCCCGACTTTTTGATGGACACTTTTCTAAAGTCTAAAGTCTAAAGTCTAAAGTCTAAAGTCTAAAGTCTAAAAGTCTGAAAGTCTAAAGTCTAATTCACTGCAAAACGTATTTTCTGTACTTATCTTTAGAAAGTTTCCCGAATTTTTTCTTCGTGGAGTGATAGAAGAGAAGCTGGGCTCCTTCACGGTAGGCCTGACGCAGCCAGAGTAGCTTCATCTGTCGTGCCTGACGGTTATCGGTATCCATTTTTTTCATGGAATAATTCAGGAATTCCTCACTAGGAATTAAATCTCCCAGGTAATAAGCAATATTTTGTTCTTCATCTGAAATTCGAACAATCTGATGGCCGGGAGTATGTCCGCCTGTCCAAATCAAATCAATCCCTTCCATTAATGGGTAATGGTCGTCATCGATGAATACGAATTTATCTTTGGCGACTAAACGGTATAAGTCATCGATATGATAACCTACACCGTTGATATCAGAATCAGGTTCCGTTAATGTCGATAAAGCATGTTCCCATTCACGGCGCTGGACATAATATTTTGCATTAGGCAGGGTTTCACGTGTTTTGAACTGACTGTCGGTGTAGGTCAGGCCTCCGATATGATCGTAGTGAAGATGAGATAATATAACATGAGTAATATCCGACGGCTTTAAATCGAAAATTTCAAGATTCGATTTGATGTTTGAAATTTTGGGATCTTTATTTTTTGAATCCATTCCCATACCGAGCCCGGCATCCAGAAGAATATTATAGGAATTACCGGATATGAGAATGGGATCGATACCCACCGGTGTTGCATATTTCATCTTATCCTCATCGGAGCCGGAAGTTGCCTCCCGCGCCGATATTTTTCGGATAGATCCGTCAAAACCGAGGATAAAAAGTCCTTCACTTAATTGTTCAATACTATAATCACCAATTTGCATTCGTTATTCTACATTTATTTCTACGGGCAAGAGTGCTTCAATTTGTCTTGGGTTCGACTGAAGGTATTTACGAATTTTCCGAATGGAAATCATATTATAATTTAATCCAGGATTAATCCAGCTGGATACCTGTGTCTGTGTCGAGCCTAAAAGGACATCAAACAGATTTTTGGGAGATGGATATGATATTACAGAATATTCGGATATGCCTGCTTTTTTTGCTGCAACCCGGATTGCTGTATGCAAATCTCCCATGATATCAACCAGGTGATGTTTAAGAGCATCCTGCCCGACCCAAACACGTCCCTGGGCAATAGAGTCAACCTGAGATACCCGCATATTCCGGCATTCGGCGACTTTGGTTATGAAGGTTTGATAGAAGTTATCGATGAAACCCTGAAACGCCTTTTGCTCGGTATCAGTGAAGGGCTTGGTTGGCATAAGCCAGTCGGAATTTTTATTGGAACGGACTACATCGAATGTGATGCCCAGTTTATCGTTGAATAATTTCTGAACATTAAATTTTGTTCCGAAAACACCAATCGAGCCGGTCAGGGTAGAGGGCATTGCGACGATGGTATCAGCAGCCATAGAAATATAATATCCCCCGGAGGCAGCCAGCGGGCCCATCGAAGTGATGACAGGCATTTTCTTTTTTGCCTGGCGTATCAATTGCCAAATCAAATCGGATGTACTGCCGGAACCACCCGGACTGTTAACCCGTATTACAAGGGCTTTAACCTTTTTATTATCCAATACTTTATCAAGAGATTTTTTGAATGAAGAATAAGTGATATAATTAGTCTGATCGAGGGGCGATGAATCGGACATTCCGGGCACGATTTCACCTTCGGCATAAATTACTGCAATTTTATTATCAGTGGATTTGACCTCGATTCCCGCCGATTTTGGAGATACTTTCCGATACCGGTTATAGGATACAAAATGTATTTTTTCGGTAGTTTTGATATTAAGGCGGCCTTTTATAACCGAATCAACCTGGTTTGAATAATACAGAGCATTGATTAGTCCCTCATTTGCAGCGTAATGAGCTGTTATATGAGGAGATTCGTTGAGCATATTATTCAGCATTTCCGGCGACTTCCCGCTGAATTCGGAAACTGCCGATAAGTAAACATGAGAAATATTATCGATTATGGCCTGCAACTGAACTTTATTGGGCTCTGAATAATCTTTCCGAATAAAGGGTTCTACGGCCGATTTGTATTTTCCATACCGGCTGATTTCTGGCTGGATTCCCAGTTTATCAAATAAACCTTTGAAAAAAGGTGTTTGAATGTAAAAGCCGTCAAATTCAAAAAAAGACTCTGGCGGGCAGAAGATGGAATCGGCAGCGGTTGCCACAAAATAACTTTTCTCATTATAACCAATATCATCAGATGAACTATAAACAAACTTCCCGGTTTTTTTTCTGAAGTCGATAAGCATATTCCTGACATCTTCCAAGGTTGACCAGGATGCTGTGAGAAACTCAGATTTTAACAGAATCCCTTTAATTCTTTCATCACTTGAAGCCTTTTTCAGGTTGGCTGCCAGGCCCGATAACGATACCCTGTCTTTTTGATGTTTATTAAACAAATCTTCGAACGGATTATCGGAGATTCGATCGGGAATATTGCCGGAAAGGTCGATAGTTAAGACTGAGCTTTTTTGAATGTAGGGCTCTGGTTCCCTTGACGCGGTTTCAACAATGATAAACAGGATAATCAAAATGATGAAAAGCGAGATAAATACCCCGATTATATTTGCCAGAATATTCTTAAGGAAGTTCATAGTTGGTTCGGTTAAAATGAATAATTACAAATTCTTGATAAATAGTTTTCGCGTTATTACAAGAAATAAAACGAATTATAAGTGTGCATGGTTCTAAAGTGAAAATGTTTCCTACATTGTGCTAAAACTGGCACTCGTTAAAAAAGCACGTGCTATTTGTTTAAAGTATCCATAAAAAATAAAAAATGTTGTGAGTCTAAACCTGTAAAAGTCTAATATGAAAAGAATTAAAAATTTTAAATCAGGTTTATTAGATAAAATATTTAACTGAAATGCGGCAGCAGAATATGGAAATAGATTATGACGTCATCGTTATTGGCTCCGGTCACAATGGATTAATTACAGCCTGTTATCTGGCTCGTGAAGGACAAAAAGTTTGTGTGTTGGAAAGGCGGGATTCCATTGGTGGAGCTGTATGCACTGAAACGATGTTTCAATCAAAAGATAATCCCGGCGGATTTCGGATGGATATAGGTTCATCGGCACACATCATGATTCATCAGACGGGCATTATTGAAGATCTGGAACTGACTAAATACGGGCTCGAATATATCGATATGGATCCTTACGCTTCGTATCCCTTATTCGGGCGGAAAGGGATGATTCATTTCTATAAAGATTTGGAAAGGACACTGGATTCAATTGCTCAATATGCTCCCGGGGATGTACAGCATTATAAAGACTTTGTAACGTTTTGGAGCAAGGTTAATAAGGGAGTTCTGGGGGTTTTTATGAAGCCGCCAACCATGCGTAACATCGTAGGAGAGATGATTAAAGGCCAGATACGTGATGGAGCAATGTTCGCAAGGGGAGAACAGGCTTTTGGAATCAAAACAATCATGGGCAGCTATGGACAGCTTGTGAATCAAAGTTTCGAAAATCCGGATCTGAAGACGGCCATTCTATGGCTGGCCGCTCAGTCGGGGCCAATGCCCGATCAAACCGCAACTGCTGATTTTGCCGGTTGGCAGGCGATGATGCATGAGAGTGGTGCCAAACATCCGAAAGGCGGAAGTGGAATGCTTACCCAGGCAATGTCCGCAATGTTGAAAGATTATGGTGGAGTCATACGAAAAGAATCACCCGTCAGAAGAATATTGATTGAAAATCAAAAAGCTGTGGGTGTCGAATTAGAATCCGGTGAACATTTAAAAGCAAAAATCATCGTTTCCAACGCACATATTCAGACGACCATGATGAAAATGGTAGGTCCCGAACATCTTGAATCATCTATGTATGAAAAGGTTAAAAATATAAATGTAGGCAACGGATTCGGAATGGTTATTCGTTGTGCAGTCGAGGAATTACCCGTTTATGAATCAGGTCCGGATGATGAAGATGTTCATAACGGATTGCAGCTTTTATGTCCGTCGGAAGCTTTCATGAATCGGGCGATGAGCGCTTATAAAAGAGGAAATACACCTGCTGAACCTCCTGTAGTAGCCATGACTTTTTCCAAAATCGATCCGGTGGTTGCACCCGATGGTAAACATACACTTTTTGCCTGGGCTCAGTGGCATCCGTATTCATTAGCCGGCAATCGAAAATGGGATGAGATTCGTGAAGAGGAAGCTCAAAAAATTTATGATACCATCGTTTCATATGCTCCAAATATGAAAGGAAAACTTATCGACTGGTATATTCAGTCCCCATTGGATATTGAACGTAAACATGGCATGCTGAAAGGCAATGTGATGCATGTAGAGATGACTTTTGATCAGATGTTTATGTTCCGTCCTTTACCAGGTATGAGTTCCTATCGAACACCGATTAAAGATTTATATCTCTCTAGTGCTTCATGCCATCCGGGAGGCGGAGTATTTGGCGCTGCCGGACATAATGCGGCGAAAATTATAATCAGGGATTTACGAAAGAGAAAATGGTTCTGAATTTTGTGTAATATTACATAAAATAAAGAGTTATTATTTTATACATTGTGCTGAAAATAATGCTGGAGCGCGTTGATTAATAAATGATTGATATTAAAAAGAAAAGCTGGCGATTTGGCCGTTTCAGATTGACGGTC
The DNA here is from genome assembly GCA_963783355.1 of uncultured bacterium. Lineage (GTDB taxonomy): Bacteria > Bacteroidota > Rhodothermia > Balneolales > DATFMH01 > CAWANF01. The sequence continues at coordinate 69,725 of CAWANF010000006.1, read as the reverse complement.
GACCCGTTGTTGTTGCTAATTTTGATTTTACTGACGTGGTTGTTGAGTGCTCGCTATTACCCAAGGCTGGTTTTTGTACGACCTGCCTATTTTTATTGGGTTATGGGGACCATTACTTCGCTTGCCCTGACCTTTTCCATCCTGATACATGAGCTTGGACATGCTTTTACGGCACAACGTTTTAATTTGCCGATTGAACGAATTCATCTTTTTTTGTTTGGGGGGATGGCGGAATTACGGCACCGTCCCGTTAAACCGAGCCAGGAATTTTTCGTAGCCTTGTCAGGACCTGCGGCATCGCTGCTTGTCGCTGTAGCATTTTATGGTATCTCTTTTCCCACAGAGAATAGTCATCCACAAGTATATTATGTGCTTCAAAATATAGGGTTCATGAATGCTTTATTGGGTATTTTCAACCTGATTCCAATCTATCCGCTCGATGGTGGACGCGCAATGCGTGCTTTGATATGGTGGAAGACAAAATGGTTTTACCGGGCATCACGACTCACCTACAAAGTGGGAAAACAAATCATCATCGTTTTATTTATTGCGACTGTAGTTCTGTATTTTACTTCGAGAAGTAATATTGCTTTTTGGATGGGTATTTTTGGCTTTTATATGGCCTATACTATCTTAAGTGGCAGGAAGGAATTAAACTATGTTCCCAACCTGAAGGATTTAATCATGTCTACGGAACACGATGCCACCCCGACATCCATAATCAATGCTATACGGAGTATCAATGAGGCGTTTCTCGATAAGAGTATCATTCCGGTCATGGAAGATATGCAGATTAAATACGTTTTGTACGGCAAAGAAATTATAGAAATCACCGAAGAGGATCCCCTCGATAATTTTATTCAGCCGGTAATGCCCGGAACCTATATGGAAACGCAGGATTTTGATACTTATAAGCCAGGGATTCTATTTCAGGCCGAATATATTCCGGTTTTTAAATCAGGAGTCCTTCAGGGACTTTGTGATGCTCATGAAATGCGATTCTGGTTATTGGATAAATATGCCCCGGAACGGTTTGAATGATCCGTTTTATTTATTTTCTTCCAACATTACATATCATATAATCAACTGTTACTTTATTTGAATTACTATTTTTATGCCCGAAGACGATTCTCTTTATAATTCTATCGCTCATATTCATCTGCATCATCTCAATAATAATTTAAAGGTACTGAAGAGGATGATGAAGCCGGGTGTTCGACATATGGCTGTTATTAAGGCTAATGCTTATGGACACGGCGCGATTCCAACTGCGAAATATATGAGTGATAAAGTAGATTGGTATGGTGTTTGTTCGCTGCCGGAAGCGATTGAACTCAGGGAAAATGGTATAAAGAAAGAAATTTTAATTTTGGGTGCGCCATCGGCAGATACGGCCGGTCTGTATCTGAAATATAATCTCACGGCGATTATCAGCAATTTTGAACATTTTGAGTGGTTAAACGAAGGGACTCACTGTCATATTAAATTTGATACCGGGATGGGACGTTTCGGATTTTATCCAGAACAGGTATATGAAGTTCTTGCCAATATGGATCAACATAAGTCTCTCAAATACGAGGGCTTGATGACCCACTTTGCTAAAGCCGATGATCCGGGTTCCGCAATGGTAATTGAACAACTCGAAAAATTCAATATTGTCAGAAGTCATTTTGACTCATCAATGTTAACTCATGCGGCAAATACAGGTGCTTTAGCATTCTATGAAAATACGCAATTTGATATGGTCAGAACCGGTATCGGGATGTATGGATACCCGCCCGGGGAGGTTGAAATAGACGGGTTGAAACCGGTCATGGTCTGGAAAAGCCATTTGGTAAGCTGCAAGAAAGTAAAAAAAGGAGATACGGTCAGTTATCACGCCAAATGGGCAGCGCCAGAAGATGGATATGTGGGTATCGTTCCTGTTGGTTATGCTGATGGTTTCCGAAGAAATCTGACCCACAAAAGCCGTGTAAAAATAGAAGGGAAGAGCTATCCCATAGTTGGTATCGTAACAATGGATTATGTGATGGTTTCGCTGGGAAATGATACTTTTGGTGCAGGAACCCCGGTTATTGTAATGGGAAATGACGGAAACACCGCAAAAGACTGGGGAGATATAACAGATACGATATCTTACGAAATTCTTTGCGGTATTTCACCAAGCAGGGTAAAACGCGTTTATATCTGACTACTGCGAAATTGCATCAAGTTTTATATCGAACACCAGGGTGTCATTTGCCATTGAACTGGAAGTTCCACCATAGCCTAAATCAGGAGGGATGACAAGGGTTCTTTTCCCGCCTACTTTCATTCCCAGCAGGCCTTCTCTGAATCCACGTACCAAAGCAAAACCACCACTGCTGCTTAACCCGGCCAAACTTACAGTATACGGAATACCAATTCGGCTTTTTTCGTAGGTACTGTCAAATATTTTACCGTCACTTTTTTTCCGTCCGGTATATTCAATCGTAACCTGATCATTAGCAACAACCTGGAATGGCCCGTAACCGACCTGAATATCATAATAGACCAACCCGTCATTGGTAATTGTTCTGGGAGTCCCAACAGTATCGTATGGAGCCGGAGCCAATGAATAATCGGGGGCGTAAAGATTTTTTTTGCCGCAAGATATGAGTCCCGTGATGCTTAAAATAAAAACAGAATAAATTAAAATGCGTTTCTTCATTTGGTTAAATCGTCGATTTTTTCTTGAAAGGCTTGTTTTTCTTTAAAATAATAGCTTCCGGTCCCAGGACCATAAAAGCCAACATGTATGAATTTGATATTGTGATCTCTGTCTGCAAAATAGGTGGTTGGATAGGATTCGAAATCCGTTACAAATGGCAATGTCTTTTTGATGACATCGGCTCCGGTATGGCCGGCAACGAGCAGTGTCCAGGGAATGTCGAACCGTTTTTTATAACGTTCAACCATATTAACATCCGTTTTATAATTTTCTGAATATTCGTAAGCAACACCGATAAACTGGATTCCTGTTGATTTATACTGATCATACATTTTGCGAAGCATATGTGCTTCATCAGAGCAATTTGGACACCACGAGCCGAAGATATACAATAAAATTGGTTTTCCCTTAAATTTTGGGTCGTCATTAGTAACCAAATTACCGTCCAAATCCTTGATTCCAAATTTTATACGGGGATGTTTTGGATCAATTTTAACAATATCAAAAGGATCCCGTAATTGATTTTTTCCCTTATGAGCTTTCCAGTTTTCATGTCCGCTGTTGTAAGCCCAAAAATCGCCATTTAGTGTACCGTCTTTTTGTAAACGACCTTTGAATAAATAAGCATGAGCACCGTCAAAAGTCGACATTGTAACCGTGCTGTCTGTGTAGGTGCCCTGTAAAAACCTGTAGTCACCTGTTTCGGTCATAAAAGTGCCATAAAGCTTGTGATCGACGATATAAAACTGTCCTGTGGCAGGATAGGAATGTCCGTCATCTGTGGTGAATGTGGTTGGCCATTGCCCGTCGAATACATGAGTATCGGAGGTGGAAAGAGGGTATCTCTGACCAGCACCTTTTACGGCTTTGAATGTCATTTCCACTTCAGCGTTACCAACGGAACGCTTATGCCATTTTCCTTTTAAATCACCATTGGGTTCTACCACTGCCTGAATATGAGAATCATAATAATTAAATCCCATATCCAGAGAATCACCTTTCTGAACGACACGAGTAAACCTGACGGTATCAGCGCCGTTTACGATGTATCCCTGATATTGACCGTTTTGATTTTTGGTAATCGTTATTGGGAAAGCCAGCTGCCCTCCTTTGCTCTCAAAAACACCGCGGTATGTCCCTGTTGCATCTCGATTTTTTGGACCGGAACATGCGTATAAATAGGCCGAAGCCAGCATTATGGATAAAATCAGGGAAACTTTACGTTTCAGATGCATCTTGGTAACAGCATTAGACGGTTGATAATTTAAGAAACACAAATATAGTGAAATTATTGTTTAGTATAAGTCAAGAACACAACTTTCTCTCAGGCGTACCTACTTTAAAAAAAGAGAAGAGGTCTCACAATAGCGATATCAACGTCAATGCCGGATACAAAGTAGGATTATCCCTATTCTTGTTCGTTTAACAGTTTGCGAAACTCCTGCAAATCAGTGACTGGTTGCTTACAGGTAAAGTTTTGACATACGTAAGCAGTTGTTTTTCCATTTAAACTCTTTTTCCCGGTTATAACCGGTTGTTGGGAACGACTGAAATCTTCACCAACTATGATAAAAGAATTAGGAGAAAAATTCAGGGACCACTCTTTGATATAAGGTTTTATATCCTTCCCTGCGATTATAACTTCCGGGCCTTTTTTCCATTCAAAGGCTAAAGCTTTTAAAAAATAACCAAACGATAAAGCATTCTGCGATGCTGTTTCAACTAGTTTTTCCAATGCCTTTCGTGCTATTTCTATAAAGTGACTATTTCCGGACAAATATCCTGTACGCTGCAAGGCTGTTATTGCGGCTGAATTACCACCGGGCGTTGCATTATCAAACGTATCCCTCGGACGAGAAAGGGTCGTTTCGTGCTGGTCGGATATAAAATAAAAAGCATTGTTGCCGGGATCGTGAAATAACTGAATCAGCAGGCCACTTAGCATGATGGATTGTTCCAGATAGTATTCGTCGCCCGAAATCTCAAAAACATAAGTTAAGGCTTCGGTAAGTAATGCATAATCGTCGAGAAATCCGGGCTGCTTCGCTTTTTGTTTGTTGTACGTTCGCAAAAGTGTGGTATCGTCAAACATGGTTTTCAACAGAAAATGCACATTTTTCAAAACCAATTGTTTCCATTGCTCTTCCCCGAAAACCAGGTAGGCTTTGCATAATGCTTTCAAAATTAAAGCGTTCCAGCTTGTTATGACTTTTGTATCGGTTTCGGGCCGTATCCTATTTTCCCGCGCTGTCAATAACTTGTTTTTGGCAGTTTTTATTAAACGTTTTTGTTTTTCAGTGATGGTTAACTGTTTCCTGCTGGAATGAATACGGTTCGGGATGTTTTTCCCTTCCCAGTTTCCGGTTTGAGTGACGCCATATATTTCCGAAAAGACGTTGAATTCATCAGGAGTTAAAATATCTTTCATGTCGTTATACTGCCACACATAGAATTGTCCTTCGATGTCTTCACTATCGGCATCGATGGCCGAATAAAAACCGCCTTCGGGACTCATCATTTCCCGTTCCAGGAATTGGATGGTTTCATAAACGGTATTTTTAATGGTTTCGTCACCCGTTACCTGAAAGGCATCGCACAGAGCATCAAGCAATAGTCCGTTGTCATACAACATTTTTTCGAAATGGGGGACAAGCCATTCTTTATCCGTGCTGTATCGATGAAAACCTCCTCCAATATGATCGTAGATGCCACCTTCCAGCATATGGGAAAGAGAATCAACGGCCATTATACCTGTTTGCTCATCCTGAAATAAAAAATGGTAATGGAACAGGAATGAAATCCCCATCGCCGATGGAAATTTTGGTGCAGGACCAAATCCTCCATAGATCGGATCGAAATGTTTTCGAAATACTTCCGCAGCGTCATGAAATTGTTTTTCGGATATTTCAGAGGTTTCCACATGTTGCATCAAATCGGCCTGAAGAGCTTGTTGAATTTGGGCAACACGTTGAGATATCGATCCGGGATCCGATTGATATAAGTCAAGCAGTCGATTCAGAACCGTCAGAAAACCGGGACGTTGATATCGATCGACCGGAGGGAAATAGGTTCCGCCATAAATTGGTATTTTTTTTGGAGTCAGCCATACATTCAATGGCCAGCCACCCTGTCCTGTCATGAGCTGCACGGCTTCCATATAAATGCTGTCAAGATCGGGCCGTTCTTCGCGATCTACCTTAATCGGGACAAAATATTCATTCAGATACGCTGCAACAGATTCGTCTTCAAAAGATTCATGTTCCATAACATGGCACCAGTGGCAGCTGGAATAACCGATGCTTAGAAATATCAGTTTGTTTTCTGTAGCTGCTTTTTCGAGAGCCTCTTCTCCCCATGGATACCAATCGACAGGATTGTGGGCATGTTGAAGAAGGTATGGCGATGTCTCGTGAATAAGCCGATTGGTAAATTTATATTCAGCCATACGAACGGGTATCTAAAAAGAAAAGAAGATCGAAATAAACCTGTTATCCGATCCTCTTTTTAAAAATTAGGATTGTGTTGCTCCTGCAGGTCCGTTTTTGTCACCAAAGATATCTTTGTTTCTGCGTCTGACGGTTACCCGGCTGATAATGATACTTATTTGATATAAACCCAATAAAGGAATAGCAACCAGTGCCTGGGAAAGCGGATCCGGAGGTGTGAGGGCTGCACCGAGCACGAAACATACAATGATAGCATGGCGCCGGTATTTTATGAGAAACTCGGGAGTTAATAATCCAATTTTGGAGAGAAAATAAACAACCGTAGGTAATTGAAAAATAACGCCACAGGCCAGAACCCACATAGCCAGGGAACTGAAGTACTCATTGACATCAAAAAAGTTCTGAATGACGTCGGAAATCTTGAATTGTGTAAAAAACTGAAGGGCGAACGGAGTCAGAATCAGGTATCCGAAGGCGATACCGATAATAAAGAGGAATGTAATAAAAAAGACGATTCCTTTTGTCTTGCGTTTTGATGACTTGCCCATAGCGGGCTGAATGAAGGCATACATCTGGAAGAAAAATATAGGAGATCCAGCGATGGCACCCATTACAATAAGTGTTCCCCAATAGGTGAAAAATTGCCCGGGAAGTTTACGGCTTTGGAGTATAACATCTACAGCATGAATATGGAGCCATTGATACACGATAAAATCTTTATGAGTCGGGCCCAATAAGATATCATTGATCACGAAATGAGAAAAAATAAAAGCAAGGACAACACCAAGTGCTATACCTATAAGGCCTTTGATTATTCTCCACCGGAATTCTTCCAGGTGATCCAGAAAAGGCATATCCGCATCCGGGCTTTTCCGTTTGGCTTTTGGAGGATCTCCTTTCATGATTTTACGCTCCTCTGCAGATTCTGAGCTCATATATTATACCAGTACAATCAATTGAGTTTTATGATTACAAACACGTTGAAGCTTAAACAATTAGTGATGGCAACAAAAGAAGAAGATAAATAAATATCTTCTTCCCGGCGATGTAAGATAATCAAGACTGATTAAGAAACCGTTTTACTTTTTGTTAATAATGGTTAAACCGTTACAAAGTCATAAAGCGGGAATTTCTGGCAAAGTTCCAGGACTTCACCGGAAACTTTATTCAGCATAGTATCATCATTAGGTTTTTGAATAACCTGATCAATCAGTTCAGCAATTCGTTCAAATTCAGCAGTACCGAGGCCGCGTGTTGTCATTGCCGGAGTGCCCACCCTGATTCCGGAAGTTACAAACGGGCTTTGTGTATCAAAAGGAACCATGTTTTTATTGACCGTGATTTTAGCTTTTCCGAGAGCCGCTTCGGCTTCTTTACCTGTAAGTCCCTTGTTTCTAAGGTCGATCAGCATCAAATGATTATCTGTTCCGTCACTTACTAGTTTATAACCCATTTCCAGGAATTTTTCAGACATGGCTTTGGCATTTGCAAGGATCTGCTTTTGGTATGTTTTGAAATCGTCCTGCAGGGCTTCGCCAAAGGCAACAGCTTTAGCTGCAATCACATGCATTAACGGGCCGCCCTGGGTTCCCGGGAAAACGGCAGAATCCAGTAATTCACTCCACATCTTCGTGCGACCCGATTTCGGAGCTACTTTACCGATAGTGTTTTCAGCATCGTTGCCTAAAAGCAACATTCCGCCGCGTGGTCCCCGAAGAGTTTTGTGTGTTGTGGTAGAAACCACATGACAGTGGGGCAGGGGATCGTTAAGTAATTTGGCAGCAATGAGTCCGGCGGTATGGGCCATATCCATCCACAGGAAAGCGCCAACTTCGTCAGCAATGCTGCGGAAAGCTTCATAATCAAAATCCCGGGGATAAGCCGATGCCCCGATGGAAATCATTTTTGGTTGAATCTTTTTTGCCGTTTCCCGGATTTTATTCATATCGAGACGGCCCGTTTCTTTTTCTACACCATAAAAATTAGCTTTGTAATTGATACCCGAAAAATTGACGGGAGATCCATGTGTCAGGTGTCCGCCATGAGCAAGATCCAAACCGAGAAATGAGTCACCCGGTTTTAAAAAGGCAAGATATACCGCAGCGTTGGCTGTGGCTCCAGAATGAGGCTGAACATTAATATAATCGGCACTGAAAAGTTCTTTAGCACGATCGCGGGCCAAATCTTCTGCGATATCTACCACTTCACAACCACCATAATATCTTTTACCCGGATATCCTTCGGCATATTTATTGGTAAGTACACTGCCCATGGCGCTGATAACTGCTTTCGATGCAAAATTTTCAGAAGCAATCAGTTCAAGGTTGTTATTTTGACGTTCCGTTTCCTTTTCAAGAACGTTATATATTTCAGGATCTTGATCTTTTAAACTCTTCATATTTTTTTGGTAGATACTAATGATGGGTTAAGTCGTGAATTTTGTTGATGCGACGCTCATGCCTTCCGCCCTCGAAACCGGTTGCCAACCAGGTTAGAACGATATCTTTCAGTTCGTTTTCGTTCAGGTAACGCCCGGGCAAACATAAAATATTGGCATTATTGTGACGCCGGGTCAGTTCCGCCATTTCCTTGTTCCAGGCGAGTCCGGCACGAATATATTCGAATTTATTGGCGGTCATACAAACCCCCTGACCGCTGCCACAGACCAGGATACCTTTCTCATATTCCCCGTTATTTACTGCTTCGGCTACCTGAACGGCATAGTCGGCATAATCGACGGCTTCTTCAGAATGTGTCCCGTAATCGACGGGCATATGGCCGTTGTCCTCAAGTATTTTTTTAACTATTTCTTTTGCTTTAAAGCCTGCGTGATCGCTTCCAATCGGAATAATCATATTCGTTCCTTTAATCCATTAAAATACAGTCCTTAAATATCTTCAAAAATTCTATTACTATAAAGTGTAAAACGATTATCAATGAACAGTAATCAGTTATCAGTAAGCAGTGAAAAGAAACTATGGGTGTTATTTGAGGTTTGTCTCAGCAAAGAATCAGGGACGGGGGTATTTAAAATTCAAAATCTAAAATTTATAATTTTGATTTACCGATCGTGTGTCAGCGCAAAAACAAGTAAGTTAACGCCCATTTTCAATGCTTTTATACGTATCGCTTCGGGATCATGATGAATATCCTGGTCGGCCCAGCCGTCAGCGAGGTTAGTTTGATAAGTGTAATAAATGACCAGGCGTCCGTTATGATAAACCCCAAATCCCTGGGCAGGCAAGCCATCATGTTTATGTATTTTTGGTACGCCGTTCGGAAAATCGAAAACCTGGTGATAAATAGGATGGGAAAATGGCAATTCTATCATTTTATCATTAGGAAAAATTCGTTTTATGACCGGCCGAATATATTTATCGAAACCATAATCGTCATCGATGTACAGGAAGCCGCCATTTTCAAGATATTTACGAACATTCTCGATTTCCGCATCATTCATGGCGATATAGCCGTGCCCGGTGATAAATGCAAAGGGATATTTGAATAAATCAGGACTGCCTACCGAAATATCATCATATTTCAGATTGATATCTATTGGGACATACTTGCGGGTAAATTTGATCAGGTTTGTCAATGATGAAGGATCATTGTACCAGTCGTCGCCGCCACGATAGCTGAGCCTGGCGATACGGAATGCACCGTCATTTTGTGCCTGCGCTGCCTGAAAAGATCCTAATAAAATTAATAGAAAACCTGCCAGGAAAACGATGATTAAATGATTTTTCCTTATGCTGCTCATGGATAAAGAAACGACAGAATCTTTGTGTTTGTGAATGATATTTGAATATATTAGCAGAATGTAAGCGGTTACATTGTGTTTTTTTTGTATCACTTCGAAAGTTAGTGACTAAAACTATTAATCCTAAAAATAAATTGATGAAGAACATTAAGAGAAGTTTCACGCTCACCCTTCTGATTCTTTCTTTGTCCATTACGGTCCGTTCTTATGCCCAGACTCATGATATGGGTATCGATCATGTGGAACCGACTTTTTGGTGGACCGGCATGCGGAATAAACAATTACAAATTATGGTTCATGGGAAAGATATCGCGAAGGCCGGCATTTCCGTCACGTATCCAGGGGTGGAATATGAAAAAACGGTTCGTGTTGAAAATCCTGATTATGTCTTTATCTATTTGAAAATTGAAAAATCCGCCAAACCCGGGGATATTCCCATTATATTCACAAAAGGAGGTCATCATTACACCTATTCATATCAATTACATGCCCGCAATACTTCCAAAGATCGTAACCAGGGATTTAACAGTTCAGATGTAATTTATTTGTTGATGCCAGATCGGTTTTCCGATGGAAATACATCCAACGATAATATGCCGGGGATGCTTGAAAAAGCGGATCGCTCGAATCCCAATGGACGACATGGCGGAGATATCCAGGGAATAGAGAATCACCTGGATTATTTGAAGGACTTAGGAGTGACAACACTGTGGATGACACCGCTGGTAGAAAATAATATGCCGACCTGGTATCACGCTTATCATGGGTATGCCGCCACAAATTTGTATAAAATTGATCCAAGATTCGGAACCAACCAGGATTATGTGAATCTGGTCAGTGATGTGCATAAAAAAGGGATGAAAGTCATTCTCGATATCGTCCTGAATCACATTGGCAGCAATCACTGGTGGATGAAGGATCTGCCGACAAAAGATTGGGTACATAGTTATAAGAAATACGGAAATACGAATTACCGGGCCGTAGCGGCTTCCGATCCCTATGCGTCTCAATATGATAAGAATAAGATGGAAAAAGGTTGGTTTGTGAAAGCAATGCCCGATTTAAACCAGAGTAATCCTTTGGAAGCGACTTATCTCATTCAAAATACCATCTGGTGGGTTGAATATTCCGGGGTTGATGGAATTCGTGTGGATACCTATCCTTATCCGAATAAAGAGTTTACAGCAAAATGGGAACAAGCCGTACAGCGGCAGTTTCCAAACCTCAATATAGTTGGGGAAGTCTTTGTACCCGATGTGGGAGTAGCTTCGTACTGGCAGGAAAATACCCGGAATAGAGATGGCTATGATTCTCATTTGCCGGGATTACTCGATTTCCCGCTGCGTGAAGCCATCATCGACGCCTTCACGAAACCGTTCGGCTGGCATACTGGCGTTATGCAGATATATTATACGCTGGCCCAGGATTTTCTCTATTCAAATCCCATGGATCACGTGATATTTTTTGATAATCACGATACGGAACGTTTTGGCGGATTGATAAAAAAAGACAAAGATTTCTACAAAATGGCCCTGGCTTTTTTGATGACAACCCGTGGAATTCCACAACTTTATTATGGTACGGAAATCATGATGTCGAGTTTAAAAAATGGTTCTGATGGAAATGTCAGAAAAGATTTTCCCGGTGGCTGGCCGAATGATCCGCATGATGCTTTCAAAAAGTCCGGGCGAACGCTTTTGCAAAATGAAATTTTTGATTACACCCGGAAGTTAATTCATTTCAGGGATCAAAGTTCGGCTATCGACAGCGGGCATTTGATGCAATTCATACCTCAGAATAATGTCTATGTATACTTCAGGTACGATAAAAAGGAAACCATCATGGTTATAATGAATCTCAATGATAAAAAGCAGGAATTGGGCACTTCGAGGTTTGCAGAACGCATGAATGGATTTACCAGTGCAGAAAATGTAATGTCCGGTGAAATGCTGACAAACTTGAGTACCATTAATGTACCAGCAAAAACGGCCCTGATTTTAAAGCTTGGTAAATAGGGGGGCTGAGTAACGAGTATTGAGTATTGAGAAAAGGCAGGTAGCCGGGATATTGGCTGCCTGCCTTTTCTTTAAAAAGCAGCTTATACCTCGGGAACCGGTAATGGTGCATCTTTTTTGTGTTTTTCTTTCACAAAAAGCCACAAAACTGCTGAAATAGCCAATGTGACCGAACATATGACAAAAATGACAGATTTGTCAGGAGCCGCATTAATCATTTCTCCCATCTTGAAACTGGCAACTAATTGAGGCAATACAATCGAAAGATTGAAAATGCCCATGTAGAGTCCCATTTTTGATTGATTTACTCTCTCAGACATGATAGCGAATGGAAGGGAAATGGTTGAAGCCCAGCCTATTCCGGCAAAAGCCATCAATACGTATAATATGATTTGGTTTCGTGCGAAGAGCAGGATTGCCAGGTAACTGAGAGCCATGGAGGCGATACTGAGCATATGTGTGCGAACGCGGCCTATACGTTCAGTAATCGGTTCCAGGACAAGAGTCGGGAACAGGGCACCTACCAGGTTTAATATCAGGAAAGAAATAGCGATGATGCGTCCGATTTCATTACTCTGCATATCAGTTAACTGCGCATTCGGGGCAAATCCCATTACTACCGACTTGGCGTATGCAAACATATAGACAAACATCGTTTGAACACCCCACCATGTGAAGGCATTGGCCAGGAGTATCTTCTGGAATTCGTAATCATTTTTCTCAACTTTTAATGAACGGAATAAGGTGTATCCTCCCAGAATGATGACCAACGACATGCATAGCCATTCGATATAGGTATTCCCGGCATTGAGTCCTGCAAGGCGAGCAACTATTACATAGGCCCCATAAAGTAAAAATCCCCATAAGGGAAGCAAGCCTCGATTGATGTCTTCCCAGGAAAAAGACGGTTTTTTGACATTCGGTGACTCGGTTTCTTCTGATTCCTGTTCCGAATTTGCCAATTCCCTGGGTTCCTCAATAAAAAATGGGGGGATGATGGTGAACGCCAAAACGAGAACAGATCCAAAGTAGATCAGAAAATAATTTCCAAGAACGGCTCCAATGGCGTAGGCCAAAACCCCGAATGAGCCGGAAATAGTTTGCATCCAGGTATATCCTTTGGTTCGCCGCTCTCCTTCGGGAGTGACATCCGCGATGACCGATCGGGTTGGATTAAAACTTACGTTAATGGATAAATCGAGAGTTAAAGCCACAATGACAGCTATACCCATAGTTGCACCACCAAATCCAAGAGCACGTCCGATTACATCGATGTTTGGTAAAGCAAGCAACATCAATGCCGCCAGAATACCACCGATGATAATGAACGGCCGTCGGCGTCCACCCCAGAACCACACTTTGTCGGATATAGCTCCCACAATCGGCTGGGCAATGATACCTGCCAGGGGACCTGCAGCCCAAACGATTCCGATTTGATCAATATCCAGATGATATTTGGTACTCAGAATCCAACTGAGCGCAGATATCTGAATAGATAAGGCAAATCCCATGGCTGTTGCAGGGAGGCTCAGCAGGGCGAAAAATGAGTTTTTTAGCTTTTTCTGGATATCGAGCATAACATGGCTAATTAAAGTGGATTAATAAAAAGAGTTGCTTCGAAAAACAGTACACTCCGATACAATGAATCGTTTATAATGATGCCATTATAATAAATCCACTACAATAATACCTGACCGATAATTATTTGTATCCAATCCAATTACAGTTATTAATTGCGCTTCAGGAAAACATGAACCGAGTCGGTTGCCATACTTCCAAAAACTCCGATTCCACCTTTCACATGGTTGATGATGTTCTGTATTTGTCCGGGCGGAAGTGTTGAGCCGCCTGTCTGAACCGATTGTGATCGAACATAGTCATAGATATTATTATCTATCACATTTAGCACCAATTCATTACCTCCGAAAAAAGCAAAGCCTAGCCATGGAATCTGTAATGTTAATGTACCATCGGAATTGGTAGTGTAATTACTCTGATTTACGATTCCCGACTGATTGATTGCATAATCCGACACATAAACATTTTTATTGCTTTGGACCTGGTCGAGGTAAAACGGGGTGAGCCCATTTTCGACCGGGTTATTAGCAATCACGGTAAATATGAAAATATTTTGACGGCCGGGGTAATAGCTTTGTGTGGTTCTGATTTCCAGTTGGTTCGGTGATTGATAAACAATCGAATCAGGAACGGTGCTCGTTGTTCGGAAAGTATCAGGAACGATGGTTGTTGCTGTAATAGTGTTCGATTGGCCGGGGAACGTCACCTCCAACTCATATTCACGTCTTGGAAGTACTGTGACATTATCAACAGGAGTATAAACACCGTAATTCGTCATTTCATAAGAGTATGTGTCTCCGGGCTGATTCTGGTAGGGGAGTAATTTTATAACAACATTGGCTCCGCTGACGGCAACTTTCGAAAAAGTATATTTATCAGTTGCAGGCAGTGTATGAGATAGTTTTACAACGGGAAGCGGGGCATCGGCGACCAAATAAGAATCTACCACATATTGTTGAACATAAGAATCCTGAGGATACATATTGCATCCCGAGACTATTAACAAAAAGAAGATTGAAAACAAGTTTGACTTCTTAATCATATGAAATAATTAAAATTTGATAGTGTAAGATATCGATGGAATGATGGGCAGCATATAAACCGTATTTTGTTTTATCGGATTCTTGTTAAAATCGTAACTGTAGAACCAGACATTGCGGTGAGAATACACGTTTATTAACTGGAACTGCCATTCCGCACTTCCCAGGCCAAAGAATTTCCCGGTTCTCGAAAAACCGATATCCAGTCGGTTATAAGCGGGCAGGCGTGATGCATTTACACGTCCAACCGTAAGAACCTGGTCTCCGTTCACATTAAATGGCGTGTCAATCACCGTTCGTCCCAGAGGTTTGGTATAGGCCTGTCCGGTAGCGTAATCAAATACACTGGTTACTTTCCATCTTTGGCTTAGCTGATAATTTAAAATCAGTTTAATATCATTTTCCCGATCGTATTTAGGTGGATAAAACCGGTCGAGATTAAAATTTGGAAATCTCCGGCGAGTTACACTGAAGGTGTAACCGAGATAGCCATTTAATCTTCCAACCGATTTGCTAAGCGTGAATTCCACCCCATAAGCATAACCGGTTCCAAAACGGAAAATCTGGTTATAATTGAGTCCCGAAATATCAGGAATGAACGGATTCAAATCAAAAAGAGCGTTCATTGTGCGGTAATAACCTTCGACATCCAATTCAATATCGTGAAAAGGCAAAGTCTTAGTCCCCAGTAGGAACTGGTCGCCCCGCGATGGTGGCACACCCGGGCCGGTCATCAGCCAGGTGTCAAAACCGGAAAAAGCCTGGTTTGATACGAGTGTGAGATATTGATCATAACGACCATAGGCAGCCTGTAAACGTATTTTATCCGAGGCTTTGAATTCCGCACTGATCCTGGGCGCTATTCGGGTATAATTACCTTTTGAAAACGTATTTACACGGACGCCCCCGACAAATTTCCATTTTTCAGTTGGAGTCCAGGTATCCTGTAAATAAACCGAGGCGTAACGGCTTAAAATCCGCGATGAGAATACGTTTTGTCCGTTAAAATTATCTTTCAATTTTAAGGTTAGAATGCCCGACCAAAAACCTGTTTCTATATTATGATGACTGTTCGGAATATATTGCAAATCACCCCGTGCCGAGACATCATAAACCAAATTTGTACGTTTGAAAGGAGTTGCGGCAATGTTAAAAGATGGATAATTGAAATAATGAGATCCGGTCACTGTCAGGTTCGAAAATACTTTCTGAGAGAATATATGGGTCCATTTTGAGCTGAATGTACGATTGCCATATTGCAGGTTGATATGAGCATCCTGCGCGAACGGAAACGCTACATTATCTTCACCGGAGTAAAATGCCAGGGATAACTTATTATTTTTAGAAGCATCCATGTTGATTTTGCCATTCAAATCCCAGAAGTAAAACTTGGTCGGAATATTATCAATGCTTTTTCGCAAGATAGCCAGCACGGGTTCCAAAGTGGAGCGCCGGAATGCCAGCATGTAAGAGCCTTTTTTGGAATACGGGCCCTCAATGGAAACCCGTGAGGCGAGCAGTCCGAGACTAACCGTTCCATCTGTCTTATTCCTGTTGCCGTCTTTGTTATAAATAGCCAGAACAGAACCCAGCCGACCGCCGTATTTTGCCGGATATCCACCTTTATAAAGCCGGACGTTCTTAATGGCATCCGGATTAAACGTGGAGAAGAATCCGAAAAAATGGGTCGGATTATAAACCGTTGTGCCATCTAGTAGAATGAGGGTTTGATCCGGGCTGCCTCCACGAATATACAGGCCGCTGGAGAAATCCGATGCCGATTTTACACCCGGTAATAATTGTATGGATCGAAAAACATCGGCTTCCAGGACAGAAGGTATTTGTTTTATCAGTTTAGTGGATACGCTGGTCGTTCCAATACCTTTGTTTTCTTCTTTTTCTGCTTTTGATTCGACAATAATATCCTGGAGCTGAAGGTTCGCCGGAATTAAATTGATATCGAGCCGGAGATGCTGATTAGGAGCCAATGTTATTGTTTTCGTAAGCTTCTTGTATCCGATATAGGAACACAGAATAGTATATTTGCCGGGTTTTAAATCCGTTATTGTGTAATAACCAGAAGTATTGCTGCTGGCCCCGAGCGTCGTGTTTTCAATAGCAATGTTAGCCAGGATCAGCGTTTCGCCGGTTTCTTTGTCTTTTATATAACCACTGACAGATGCATTTTCCTGTGCCATAAGTGGTTGAATGATGAACAGTGAAAAAAGGAGCGCTAAAATTAACGGGAAAAATCGTTTCATTAATTAAATAATTTTCTTGTAACTGAATGATTGGCATTTTAACCGTATTCAATATGAAATCATTCCATTATGGTATAAAATTTACGATATCGTAATATAAAATTTCGTCTATACCAAATCCTCATAAAAAGAGTCAAAAAATTCAATAAACGGATTCTGTGATATTCGAATAATCCTTTGCTATATTATCTATTATAAATGAGTAAATCCTATTATCAGAGGGTTGATATGAAAATATTACATACTTGCCTGTTTATAATAGTCATACTGCTGGCTATCGTTATCAAGAGCAATGCCAAGACACAAGATAGCATTTATGAGGTAAAAATTACCGGAATGATTGACAATGGTCTGGCAAAATATGTGCAGCGAAGTATCCACGATGCCGAGTCGACCGGAGCAGAAGGTATTATTTTTCATATTGACACGTTTGGTGGCCTTGTAGAAGCTGCTGATGAAATACGAAAAAGTATTTTAAACACTCCAATACCGACAGTTGCCTTTATAAATAAAAACGCCGCGTCAGCCGGTGCCCTCATTTCTCTTGCTTGCGATTCTCTTTATATGGCTCCTGGTGCATCCATTGGTGCGGCAACCGTGATTGAGGGAAATAACGGTAAGAAAGCTTCCGAAAAAATGCAAAGCTATATGCGTGGATTAATGCGCTCTACGGCTGAAGCTACCGGGCGGAATCCGAAAATTGCGGAAGCCATGGTTGATGAGACCATTTCCGTCGCAGGAATAATAGGCAGTGATAAATTATTGACACTCAGTGCGAATGAGGCTGTTCAAAATAATATAGCACAGGCAGAATTATCGAATATTAACCAGGTGAAATCCCGGATGGGATGGAGCAATACCGAAATTGTACATATGGATCAGCGCTGGGATGAAGAGTTATTGCGGTTTCTGGCAAACCCGGTTGTCAGCTCCATATTGATGCTCATGATGCTTGGCGGACTTTACTTTGAACTCCATTCACCCGGGATAGGATTTCCGGGAACCATTGCAGCTATCGGAGCACTGTTATTTTTCGCTCCATTGTATATTATGGGATTGGCCCAAAGCTGGGAAATTGTACTTTTTATTGTAGGAGTGATTTTGATCATCCTGGAGATATTTGTGATTCCAGGGTTCGGGATAACGGGCATCAGCGGCATAATACTTGTTGTGTTTAGCCTGGGTTCTGCTCTGATAGGTAATGTCGGGTTAGAATTCCCCGCAATTGACCATTTGAGCCGTGCTATTTGGACCATGGCCATTACCCTGGTATTAGCCATCGCATTATTTATATCGATTGCTAGATATATTCCTTCCAATAAATATCTTGGCCGGCTGGTACTCTCGGCACGAAGCGGAAGTGGCAGCGAACCCGGCATAAATGAAATTTATACTAATGGAGAAAGCGAGTTGCTGAATGCCGTTGGGGAAACAATCACTCCTTTACGTCCATCAGGAATGGTAATCATAAACGGAAAAAGAGTGGATGTTGTTTCAGAAGGAACTTTTATCGATAAAGGACAGCAGGTCAGAGTTGTAGACGTTATCGGCTCCCGCATTGTCGTTGCCCGGAATACATAATTTTTTATTAAGTTGTTACTCAATAAGGAATAGCATAAAATTAAAATACCAATATAAATAAGGATTCATTATGGGAGCAGCCTGGGGCCTCGGAATCATTATCCTGATTCTCATATTTTTTTCTTTTTTCTTCTATTATGTGCCTGTTGGCCTGTGGATTACAGCTTATTTCTCAGGGGTCACAGTTTCTATTTTCCGTGACTTAATCGGAATGAGATTACGGAAAGTTCCGCCGGGACCGATTATCAAGGCAGAGATTACGGCAACGAAAGCCGGCCTCAATGTTGAAGTAAACAAGCTTGAAGCGCATTTTTTGGCTGGTGGAAATGTTCAGAAAGTTGTTCAGGCATTAATATCGGCTGATAAAGCAAATCTGGGATTAACTTTTGATCGTGCAACCGCTATTGATCTTGCGGGAAGAGATGTATTTGAAGCCGTTCAAATTTCTGTAAATCCTAAAGTTATTGAAACACCTCCTATTACAGCCTTAGCCAAGAATGGAATACAGGTTCGTGTTGTAGCGAGAGTTACCGTTAGGGCTAATTTGGAACGATTTGTAGGCGGTGCAACCGAAGAAACGATCCTGGCTCGCGTCGGCGAAGGTATTGTAACGACCATTGGTTCTTCCCTGGATCATAAGATTGTGCTGGAAAACCCTGACAATATATCGAAAGTGGTTTTGAGTAAAGGACTCGATAGCGGTACTGCTTTTGAAATCCTCTCGATTGATATTGCTGATGTTGATGTCGGCGATAACGTGGGAGCCAAATTACAAGCAGATCAGGCGAGTGCCGATCTGCAAGTGGCCAGGGCAAAAGCGGAAGAGCGCAGGGCATTAGCTGTAGCTCAGGAACAGGAAAATAAGGCTCAAATTGAAGCGATGCGCGCCAAGGTTGTGGAATCCGAAGCTAAAATACCATTGGCTATTGCCAAAGCCTTTGAGTCTGGTAATCTTGGAATCATGGACTATTACAATATGAAGAATGTCCTGGCAGATACCAGCATGCGGGAAACGATTGCCAAAAGCTCCAGCCAGTCGTCAAAAAAAGAAGATCTCAGTAGTAAAGATAGGAACAAGTGATATTCTGATTCAGATATTATTTCGAAAAATAAAAAAGGGTATTCCGGAACATTTCTGAAATACCCTTTTTCTTTAATTCTGAACTTCTATGGGCTTACGCCTCACTAACATTAAGAATGTTTTCTGTAATCCGGACTTCAATGCCTTTCTTTTTGAGTTCCTTCAGAAATTCGTCTTTGGGGATGACTCGTTCAGGAGGTGTTACACCACCTTTTCCTTTTAGTTTATTAGTACAAATCATTTCAGCAATAATCAGGGTCGGAATGGCAGCACACATCATCAGAGACGAGATATTATCATCGAGATTATTTTCATGCGTTAATTCATAAACCTGCTGAACAGCTTCACCATTTCGAACACCTTCAATTACAATTTTGACCAGGGCAATATCTTTTTGTCCCTTTGGAAGGTGTTTTTGGATCTGGCGAACCAGTATATCCTGGTAAGTCAGATTTGTACGGATATCGATGATACGGTCGGAATCGAAACCAAGGACTTGCATTGCTTTTACAATATCCCGATGTCCGGGATAACGAAGGGTTTTATAACTCAGTTCTTTGACTTTTCCTTCGAGTTGTCTGACCAGTGAGGTTACGCTTCCGCTTACATAAAACGCTTCAAGATCACCTAGTTCGGGTTGAGAATCAAATCGAATCAATTCATAACCTTTTAAGGGGTCAACAGTGGTTACTTTACTGTTTTTCAGGATAAAAACAGGATCAAAATATTCATGAACAAGTCCGACAGGGGAGAAAACAAGCTGGTAATTGAACGGGGGAACAGGTTCTTTGGGCAGGCTGGATGACCAGATGTGAATAGATTCTACCTCATCGAATTGCTCATATCCATTCATAGCAAGGATATTCACTAATCCGGGAGCCATACCGCAATTGGGAATAATCCACAGGTTCTTTTTTAGGGCCTCTTCACTCAGGGCTATTTGTTTTTCGAGAATTTCATCGTTACCGCCCAGGTCGATGTAATGGATACCGACGTGAATAGCGAGTTCCGCCAGTTTCAGGTTATAACTATGTGGCAGAGCCGATATCAGGCAATCAAATCCCTTAATGAGACTTGTTATCGTATGTTCTTTTTCAATATTTACTCGATAGGTACGTAATTTGGCTTTCGGGCAGCTTTCTTCCACTTCAGCAAGTGCGTTACCATTCTGGTCGATAACGATAATACCGCTTACCGAGTCTTCCTGACATAACAACTTTGCCAGGGAGGCTCCGACTGTTCCGGCACCAAGTATGGCAATCTTCATTTGGCCTAATAGGTTAAAGGGTTCATAGCAATATGCATTATACAGCAGTTGTCAATATAACAGTTATTACAGCTATATATGATGTAAAATTATAAAAACAGTGCAAAATTTTTATACCTGATAAGCGTTAAATATATGATAATGAATAAATAATTAGAGCAGATGACAAAATCTGCTTATATTTAGGGGTCTTTGATTTACTGTAAATGTAAACCCTGATGTCTTAAACATTTTAGGGGATGTAAAGGTTTCGACGGGATGAGTGGAATTGCAGGCTGCATGTCGAGGTTTCCAAATGTTACTCGTACTTCAATGTTTGGAATTTAATTGCAAATGCAAACAATTACTCTTATAGAATGGCCGCCTAACAGCCGCCGTTCCGTTCCATTAGCCGTTTGCCTGTTGGCAGTTTTTGGAACGTCACTTTAAACAGGATAGCATAAGTTTTTGGCTGTGGGGCTTATGTGAAACTTAAGCAGTCTGGTCTGAAGACGCCGGCCGGCGGGCCAACCTTCAGATGAGATTCAAATGCTGGCTAAGCATGTAGATGCTTGACAGTTTGCCATCTCGGACCCGGGTTCGACTCCCGGCATCTCCACCAAAGTTTTATCATATGCTATCAAATCCCTCCGTATTTTACGTATAGAGGGATTTTTTTTGTCTGTTACCATGCTTGATAAAATGAACAGCGTTGGATTTTTATCAAGCATTCTGCCAAGGGTTCCGACAATGGCAATTCATGAATTGCCATTGTCTACTCTGGATATATTCAATAAGTAATCTTGTTTCTTTTTCTAAGCCTCAACGATATTTAAATCTTGTGTCCAGACTATCCACAATTAAACCATAGAAAAGCACGATATACCTTTTAGCCACGGTATACGGGTTTAGGCCAGTACCTACGATCCGGGTTTGAGGTGGATAGTGGATGATAGTCTTCCTTTCAGCTGCCCGTAATAAAATTAGGACTACGCACTTCTAAAAGCCTGATTATTATCATCAACCGAAAATGGGCCCGGTTTGTTATACAACACCAGCTTGATGATTCGGTTTGTACCTAAAATTAAAGTCATAGGTGATTTCCCAGTCAACGTTCCTGATCCACAGCCGGGGAATATTTATCATGAACGGGTTGATAAGTTAGTGAACCCGGTCAGTTTTTCAGTAAGGGGAGCAAAATCACCACATTTTTTCCTTGGGAGCGGTATAGAACTTAGTTTCTTTAAACTATTTACAGAATACAAGATTTCGACCTATTCAGCATTAAGTTTCGGACTTGGGTTCGGCTTATGAATATGACACTGGATTAGGTAGAGTGGCTGAAAAAAACGAAAGCCCCGAAGAATGAACTTCAGGGCTTTCGTTGTAAGGATTAAATCTGTTTAAAGGATTTAGAATGCGATAGCAGCTTCAAGCATTAATCCGTTAAATTCGCCACCATTATAAACTGTTGTGGTGGGGAATTTTTTATATTTTTGGCTCACATATTCAACTTTTGCAAGAATATTTTGAGTCATGAACCATCCACCGCCGAATTGAATGCGGTCGACTGTAGTTTTGTTAGGTGCACCTGCGAGATATCCGCTAACCGTGTTGTAACGGCCTGCTACATAAATGGTATTGGATAAGAAGAATTGAGCATTTACGGCATATTGTTGAACGGTATGTCCGGTAACCATTTCTTTTGTTGATTCGATGACACCGAACAGGTTGAAACCTTTAACCTGGATGAATGGGTTAATCATGAAAGATGTGAAACCATTTGAAAATCCTGGGCTGACACGTCCACTCCAGGCATCGGTTGCCGGCGTAGCGTCATTCATGATGCTGTAATATCTTGCACCGGCACGATCACCATGGTATAGGTCGTTGAAACGGCTGCTGTGGAATAAAGAACCGGTTAACCTGATACGAACACCATTACCAACATTTCCGTCATAACCGATTTTGCCATAGATAGCAGGACGACGTTTGGCGGGATTAGCTACGGATGGCCGTACGCCGAATTGTCCACCGGCCATACCAACCATTGCCAGGAAACCTTTGTTGAATACATAAACTTCGCCGCCGTCCATTGTTTCAAAAGAATCCATTAGGTAGTTACCAACGAGTGGGTTATAAATGGTGTTGGCATTGTCGGAACGGAAGAAGTGAGTATCACCATAGTTTGTTTCCATGTCGCCAATTTTGATAGCAACATATTGCATGATGTTGTCGATAGTTTCACTGTGTAACATTGGAAGTGCGTCAATACGCAGATAACCACCTTTAACATAAGTATCAGTGTGGTGACGTGAAGAAAGGTAGGTTGCCAAGTGTAAACGCATACCTTTTGCCAACTGGGCATCTATATAAAGATTAGCCGTTGGGAGGTTGAAACCCGGGCCGATTGGTGTTAACGCAATACCTGAAGTTGTTTTTTCTGTAAGGGCTTGCCATTGTTGCGTAAGAGCAGCACCCATGTACAATTTGAAACCATCGTATGCATATCCTTTTTCCTCTTTATTTGGAGTAAATACGAATGCACCATTTTGATCGATTGGGCGGTAGTATTGCAATTCTTTCTTGTATTGAGCAGAGGATGTATTGAAAATACCTCCCAGCAGCAACATCGCGATTGATATACCAAATAGTTGTTTTATCGTTTTCATTTCTTTTCTATTTAAGTGGTTCGAGTGAGTTTGTTTTTCAAAATCTTTTAAATCAAATTCAGTAAGGCTGAATCATTAGCACTCCGTATAAAATTTTCCCAGAACCTCAATTGTTCTACAAGTATGGGAATTCGTTCTTACTTCGTTTGTTTTCATTTCCAATTTCATTGTTACACTGACAGTACTCCAAATACTGTGCCATGATCGCATTTTCCTTTCAAAAAATATTTCTATGGTCATGGGATAGGCTTAATTATACCTGACAGGCCAATTTGAGCGGGGAATTATTATTGATGAAATTTATTTTTTTAGTCAATACAGCGGTTCAATAAATTGCATTCTTGCAATAATTGAATTTCTGTAATTGCAAACTTGCAAGATAAAAGAAGGGTATATCACTAAATATCGGAATAGCAATATAATGTTTGTAAAAATGCCGCCCGTTGTTTTGATAAAAACAATGAATTAACTGAAATAAGTGTCGCGGATATTTTCGCCAGGTATGAATGTATCCTATAATAATTCTTATATTTAAATGAAACTATTTATAATACTTAACTGATTCTTTGGAGTTAATTTCAGGAGAGCCAGGTATATGAAAAGAGCAGTTTTACTTATGTTGCTCACAACCCTGTTTTATTCTGGATGTGAACTTTTGGGAACTATGTCCGGTAAAAATCCGAATCCGGTGTTGACACTTTCCGGCCTTAATGGAAATATCACAAATACTTTTCGATCCGGGGAACATTTTCAGATGGAGTTTTCTTTGAAGAATACAACGGATCAGGATCTCTCATATGGTTATTCGGGTGTTTCTGTTGTTTTTTTTTATTTGTCAGGGAGATAATGTGGTTGCGACATCTTCAGATGGATATGCGTTCGTCATGGTTCTTTTGGGTGGAACCGTAAAACGCGGAGAAACTATGAATGCTTACTGGATTGCGCCCAACAATCCGCAACAGGATCCGAAAGTCTTTTTTAAGTCCGGGTACATACCAGGCCAAAGTGGCGTTCCCGAAGTTTAAGGAAATGACGATCGAGCCGATTTCGCCTGTTGATTTTATGATAACAAATTAAAGCAGAAATGAGAAGGGATTCTTATTACCTGGATCTCAATACTCACTAACCGATTCTTTTCAAAAAGAGGTCATCCCGGCTAGTAGGATGACCTCTTGGTGGTACTTGAAAGTAAAATGACCTGTTTTCAGGATCTGCCCTGAAGAACTAAAAGTTAAACGTGGTTGTTCATATTGTGAAGTTATAATCCGCACAAGTATAAATGTTTACATTCCATTATCAATAAGTTATATTTATAAATCAAAATGATAAGATCTATTGTTTTATAAACATGATCTATTAAAATGAATCTGCAGCAACTTGAATATATCATAGCCGTCGATAAATACCGTCATTTTGCTCAGGCCGCTGAGCATTGTCATGTAACTCAGCCGACACTGAGTATGATGATCAATAAGTTAGAGAAGGAATTGGGGGTGAAGTTATTCGACCGTTGCCATTATCCCGTTGTTCCGACTCAGGAGGGTGCCGAAATAGTTGAACAGGCTAAAAAAGTATTGGTTGAAGCTAACCTGATTAAACAAATTGCAGTGGATAAAAAAGGAGAAATCAGGGGAGAACTAAAGCTTGGTATTATCCCCACGGTTGCTCCATTTTTGTTACCATTATTTTTGAATGATTTTTTGAAGAAATATCCACGCCTGAAACTTTCAATAAGCGAATATACAACAGAGAATATTATTGACAAGCTGCAAAACGGGGAACTGGATGTTGGCATTCTGGCAACCCCATTACGAATTGAAAGTATCAAAGAAACATCGCTTTATCATGAAGAATTTTTGCTTTATTCCGGAGGTAAGGAAGACCTGATTAAAAAAAGGAAGGTGATTCCTGAAGATATCGACCTGAACCGGTTGTGGTTACTTGAAGAAGGACACTGCCTGCGTTCACAAATTATAAATCTTTGTGATTTAAAGAAGCAGGAAAAGTGTGTAGCCAATTTACAGTACGAAGTGGGAAGTATCGATACGCTGAAGCGCCTCGTAGATTCGAATAAAGGAATAACGATTCTGCCTGAGTTGGCAGTCATCGATTTTCCTGAAGAAACAAAGAAATACCTGCATTATTTCAAACCGCCAGTCCCCGTGCGCGAAATCAGCATTGTTACCTACCGGCATTTCGTAAAAGAACGGCTGATTAATCACTTAAAGGAAGCTATTATTCAGAAAGTGAAGCCGTTAGTAGGACGCAGCAAATCTTTTGAGATTATCGAAATTAATCTTCAGTATTCGAAAGCTAAGAGCTAGCAGGAAGTGAAAGTGAAAATGGCAATTCATGAATGATCATTGAGAATGTTTTTCCCGTTGTTTCAAATCTTTTCGTTACGTCACTACGGGGCGAAACGAGTAAAATACTTTTACATAATTATATAATTCTACTCATATCCAATCGCTACATTGGTTTATTGAAGGATTTGAAAAAACGGAACATATCTCAATAGCCAAAGTAGATTAATTTAATATGAGGAAGCATCGTACTGTCTTTTGGAGCCTGGTATTTTTACTGATTATGGCAGGCTGTCAGAAGCAAAAGGCCATAAATGTCAATGAGTTAACCATTTCGAAAATACACAAAGCCTACAGGGAAGGCCGTTACAACAGTGAGCAGTTAGTTGCAGCATATCTGGCTCGTATCAAGAAATATAATGGAAAGATTAACGCGATAACAACGATTAATCCCCGTGCGATGGCTATTGCCAAAGCCGAAGATGAAGATTACAAAAAGACAGGGAAGCTGCTGCCGCTGCAAGGCATCCCTATTGTGGTGAAAGATAATTATAACACGAAAGGTATGCCCACGACAGGTGGTTCTCTTGCCCTGAAAAATTTCATTCCAAAACAAAATGCGTTTGTCATTAATAAACTTATAAAGGCCGGTGCCATCATTATTGCCAAAACCAATATGGCCGAATGGGCATTCAGTCCGGAACACACATTTAGTTCGACACATGGCGAGACTCATAATCCGTATAATCTTGCCCGTGTACCGGCGGGATCCAGTGGCGGGACGGCAGCGGCGGTTGCGGCCAATTTTGCAACTGCCGGATTAGGCACGGATACCGGAAATTCTATCCGCGGACCATCGTCACATTGCGATTTGGTGGGGTTTCGGACGACAATGGGACTCGTCAGCAGGACGGGCATTATTCCTCTGTATTTACGAAATGATGTGGCGGGACCTATGTGCCGGACGGTTGAAGACGAGGTGAAGATGCTACAGGTGATGGCCGGTTATGATCCCGAAGATTCCATTACGGTGCATGCCAAAGGCAAAATTCCATCCGATTATACTCGGTTTTTGCAGAAAGATGGCCTCAAAGGAGCAAGGATTGGCGTTTTGAGATTTCTAAGCGATGATAATCCCGATCCTCAGGTAAAGGCCCTGTTTGAAAAGGCACTGTCTGACATGAAAACGATGGGCGCTACGATTGTTGACCCGGTTGTTATTCCGGATTTCGATTCATTACGCAAGAACCAATGGTGTGCCGAATTCAGCAAAGATGTTCACAACTATTTAACCACCTATGTTCAAAGCGACACGATGAAAGATATTCAGGATATTATTCGTGTCGGAAGTAAATCGGAACGGGTAATGAAAGGGTTGAAATATGAAGCTACACACAGCGGAAGGGATGAAGATCCGCAAACAGGATGCTCCGACGCATGGCACGATGTACGCAGAATAGCTTTTCGTGAAGCTATCCGGAAAACAATGGATAAATTACACCTGGATGCCATTGTGTATCCCAGCTGGAATTATCCGCCGGCCAAAATTGATTCCTTCGATGTGGACTATAAAGGAGATAACAGCCAGATCATTGCACCACATACCGGTCAGCCTGCCTTTACCGTGCCAATGGGATTTACACACGGCGGGTTGCCGGCCGGAATTCAGTTTCTGGGCAGAATGTATTCAGAGCCCACGCTTATCAAATTGGTTTACTCGTATGAACAGGGAACAAAGCATCGAATGTCGCCTACGATTCAGGAGATGACCGGGGCAAAATAGAAAATATGTGATATCGGCCGGAGGAGTAGAAAAAATCCACAGTTTCGCCTTTGGAAAGATCGATTATTCTTACGATAAATTCATATTGGTTTACCCGGCACTAAACTATCGCCGTAGTGGATTCTTTGAATTATTTTGAATAGAATGTTTTTGTTATGCAGGATTGAGAAACCGGTTATTCGGATTGTGATATGAAGAAAGTAACGTATCTGATAATGCTCATTGTATTGCTCACTGGCTGTCATTTCCTTGGGATTGCAAATCAATCGAATGATACGATTTACGCCACCTTTTCAATGACCGACACAACCGGGAAAGCAACTACGGTTTTTCATTCCGGTGAATCATTTGATTTGTCATTTTCGATGAAAAATACAACGAAAGATACTCTCATCTATGGCTGGGCACCTCCCATGGTTTCGTTCGAAATAATAGGAAATGATTCAACCGTATCTTATTCTTATGAAGGATGTCCTGTGCCAAATTATATAGTTACTGCTGCTGAATGGGCTCCCGGTAAATCGATCACCGAAAGCTGGAAAGCACCGACTTCACCTTGTATGCAGCATAAAGTGATACTTGCTCCAGGTAGCTATGTGGCTAAGGTCCATTACCCGAACATTAAAAACAGGAAGGTGACTGTTTCATCACCAATAAAATTTACCGTAGTTCAGTGAACCCCTATCAGGAAAAAACATAGCTTATCTTGATAAAATGGTTTAAGAAGTCAATTTTGATAACTGATAACTGATAACTGATAACTGATAACTGATAACTGATAACATGATAACTGACATGAAGCCCCACATCCTTGGTATAGACGATGCTCCATTCGTAAAGTTCACAGATGATGAAGTGCCTGTCGTAGCCGTTATGATGGAAGGAGCCACGCATGTCGATGGAGTGGCGGTAAACAGAATGAAAATCGATGATCCCGAAGCTACGCGGTTTTTAATGGACTGGATTAAATCGATGAAATGGACGCCTTCACTTCAGGGGATCATTTTTGGAGGAGTAACTATCGCCGGGCTCGGACTTATTCAACTGCCGGTCTTTTATGAGGAACTGAAAATACCAGTTATAACCGTCACGCGCCAGGACACCAAAGAAAGTACACTCGATACCGCTCTTGAAGCAGCCGGTTTATCCCGTTTAATCCCCGCTTTAAATCAAAATCCGGCAGCGGTGGAAATAGGAGAGGGAATTTATGCATCATTTGTTGGTGTGACGAATATAGAGGCAGGGAAACTCATTCGTTCTACCTTACAGAAATCCACGATGCCCGAACCGTTGCGTATCGCCCACCTGATTGGGGCCGCTTTGGTCAATGGGGAATCGAAGGGACGTGTTTAATAATAAGAAATCACAATAACTGTAAATATTTTCACAGATGTTTAATAGGTGTATTATTGTATCTCTTTTTATATCGACAATTTTGTCAAAATCCCATTAGAAAAATATCATCTGAAGTCGTTTCGTGAATCCCGTCTTAAAAAGGTCATGAGAGTCAACCTATAAATAATTTTTTGAAATATTAAGATATTAGATATCTGTTCGTAAATAATTATTTTTTTATATAAATAGGTCATAAGTATGACGTAATTTATAAGTTCATACTTATGAAAAGAGCGATTCTGATTACCATACTATTCAATCTTGTTCTCTGTTTTCAGCTCTTTGCTCAAAATAATTGTTTTATCGAGGGGACTGTACGAGATCAAAGTACCGGAGAAGCACTCCGGGATGTGGAAGTGTATATCAACAATTCAGCTTTTGGAACTACGACAAACAAAGACGGCCACTTCAAATTAAAAAATATTCCTTCCGGAATTCATATGGTCATTGCCGCAAGTATCGGGTATTCCGCGGTTGTCAGACAAGTTATTCTATCTGAAATGGATGCCGTACATATTAAACTTTATATGATGCCCAAAGTTTATCAGATACCAGAAGTGTATGTTGAAAGTACCATCCCTAAAAATTGGAAGAAACGATTTAAGAAGTTTGAAGAAGAATTCTTAGGCCATTCTGGATTTTCCGATCAATGTGTAATTGAAAATCCAGAAGTTTTAAATTTTAAGATCGAACCGGGAACAGGGGCCCTGATTGCTAATTCCGACAGTACGATTATTGTTTTAAACCAGGCATTGGGTTATCGATTGTATATACGGCTGGCCGTTTTTCGATGGCAGGATAATGCCGTTGAATTTCAAATATATCCATTATTTAAAGAATTAAAGCCCTCTTCGCCTGATCAACGTGACAGGTGGAAAGTAAATCGAAATGAAGCTTATGATCGATCTTTTCGCCATTTCCTGCATGCGTTATCTCATCATACCGCCTGGAAAGAGGGCTTTCGTTACGACAGGGGGTTGTGGAAACTGAAAAAAGAGGAAAATTATAATCAACTGGTTAAACGGGGAGTAACCAATATTCCCTTAACCGGGTATAAGTTTACCTCTTCATTGAATGTTCGATTCCACTACAGGAAATCCCGAATGGTCAAATCCGGCAAGGATTATATTTTTGTTGATTCCTATGGAAATCTACTGGAACCTTTGTCCGTAGCGTTATCCGGAAGCTGGGGACGTTATCGCGTTGCATCTATGCTCCCTTTTGATTATCGACCGGATAAATGAGAACAGGTTTTCTACCGTATTTGAATCGAAATGGGAAAACTCAGCTAACCCGTTTACGTTTCATCAACATATCGACGGCATCTTTCAGCGAACCGGCCGGAATGACTTCTCCCGCGTTGACAAAATAAATTTCATCCGCATTTTCGATGGTATTCAGACGATGTGCAATTATAACTTTGGTACTCGTCTCCGGCAGTTTATCTAAAATATCTTCAAGCAGTTGTTCGGTTACGGTGTCGACATTGGCCGTGGCTTCGTCAAGTATGAGCAGGTCGGGTTTGCGAAGAACCGTTCTCATGAAAGCGATGAGCTGTTGCTGTCCCAGGCTTATACTATCACCTGTAACTTCTACTTTCGTCTCTAATCCCGATTCGAAGCGTTCAATTAAGCTTTCCAGTCCTGCCTGGACCAGTATTTCATGAAACCGGCCGTCTTCCAGGTTCTGGAATCGTTCATTTCCATATAAAATATTATCCTGAACGGACCCTCTGAACAAAAACGGATCCTGTAAAATAAATCCAATCTTGTCGGTTCGTTCAACCGGGGAAAAAGAACGAATATCGGTACCGTTAATGAGCACCGAACCTTTCGTTGGGTCGTATAAGCGGGCAATCAATGACGCAATGGTCGTTTTTCCACCACCGGTCGGACCAACAAGAGCGTAGGTTTTTCCTTTTTCGAGTTCAAAGTTGATGTTATGCAAAACTTCGTTTCCGTTTGGATACGAGAAGGAAACGTTTTTAAAAGAGATCAGGGAAGTCGTGCCGGGAACCGGGGTACTTTCAATGACCGGCATATTGTTTTCGAGACTCAGGATATTGGAAATCCGGTCCCAGCCTGCCATAGCAACCTGGAAATTGGCCCATAATGCGGCAAGCTGCCGTAAAGGATTATAAAAGCTGTTGATATAAGCCAGAAAACTGATTAACAAACCGATAGTGAAAGCTCCGGTCGCAATCAGGTATATACCAAAAGTGAGGACAATCATCTGCCCGATATTCGAGAATAAACCGTAAACCGGCATAAATAAGTTATTTGCCAGCCCGGCTGAAACAGCACTCTGATAATTATCCTGGTTCGATTCATCAAATTTTTCCCTGAAATAATCCCGGCGGTTAAATGCGACAATCACTTTAAAATTATTCAGGCTTTCCTGGACAGCGGAACTCAAATACCCCGTGCTCTGCATGCTTACGGCATTTCTTTTCTTCACCCAGGGCGAAATGATTTGTGTAAATATCCATATTACCAGGGCAGGGGATAGTGCCGCCGCGCCCAGCGGCAGATTGATGGACAACAAGAAGATACCGGCTCCAATCATGATGAGAATCAGCCGGACAAACTGCATCAGTGACTGGGAAAAAAACTGGTTGATTTTATCAGTGTCATTGTTGATTCGTGAAATGAGGTCACCGGCTTTATTTTGATTGAAAAAATCGACCGGCAGTTCCTGCAGCTTGTTGAAAACAGCGTTTCTCAACGTAAATAACATATCCTGCCCGACTGTCCCCATCAATTTGGTCTGCACGTAGTTAGTCCCGAATGTGATAACATACATACTGAGTAAAATGCCGCTATATACAAGTACGCCGTGATATTCTTTAGTTTGTATGTACTTATCCACTGCATGACCAATCATTAACGGAGCGATAAGATTCAGCACGGCCGTAACCAGCATGGCGAGAAATGCTTTGATCAACAAACTCTTCTCGTCCACAAGAAGTCCCAGCAGATTCTTCAGAGAAGAAAACGTAGATTTTTGATTCTCCCCGCTGTCGGATGTTATGTTAAGATTGTAATTCATACGAGCTTGTACTTCGTTGTGAATTATAGATTTGTACATATTCGGGACAACTTCCGAGGAGATCTTTGTGTTTCCCGGTGGCTATGATTTCACCTTCCATCAGCAGGATGATCTGGTCAAAATGTTTCACCGGTGCTATTTTCTGAGTAATCGTAACCAGGGTGATACCCTTATAGTTTTTCATGACATTCGACAGGATTTTCTGCTCTGTCTGGTAATCAACACGAGCCGTAAAATCATCGAGTAAAAGAATTTTCGGATCCAGGGCCAGGGCTCGTGCCAACATGATACGCTGTTTTTGTCCGCCGGAAAGACTGGTGCCGCGCTCCGATACAATGGTATCCAATCCATCTGGAAGAGAATCGACGAAATCTTTTAATTCAGCTGTTTCGATGGCTTTCCCGAGTGATTCATCAGTTACATGATTATTAAATGCGATATTTTCGCGAAGACTGAGGTTGAACAGGATACTGTCCTGGAAGACGATACCAATTTGTCGGTGAAACGAATCTTTTTTGTATTCATCAACATTTCTGCTGTCTAATTTTATGGCACCCGTTTGTTGTTTTATGAGTCCGGTCAGAAGATATAAAAGCTGGCTTTTCCCCGCCGCTGTCGGACCAATAATCGCAGTTCGTGATTGTGGCTGAATGGTGAAGCTCACCTTTTTCAGAACGGGTTTTTCGCCATATAGCAATGTCACATTGTCCAATTCGATATTGCCACGTAATGTTTCATCGAGTGTTCCGGTTTCTGCTGTTTCCTTCGCTTTCAGGACGCGATCAATTCTCAGGAAGGAAGCCGAAGAACGGGCAATCACATTACTCATAAAACCGATGGTGATGATAGGAAAAATGAGGATGCTGATATAACTGTTGAAGGCGGCGAATTCACCCAAGGTCATACTTCCCTGTATGACGAAATGTCCGCCCAGTGCCAGAACGGACAGCGTCGCCAGGTTTGCAACAAAGGTAATGATTGGGATTAAAGTGGCGAATAAAATGAGAATAGAAATACCAATATCTTTTGCCTCCGTGTTAGCTTCAAGAAATTTTTGATATTCCGTTTGCTGCGAATTGATTACCCGGATTACTGCCGCACCCAAAATACTTTCATTGATAACTTTATTGAGCCAGTCGATCACTTCACGGCTTCGTTTGAATAACACGCGCACTTTCTTCAAGACCAGGTAAAATGAACCACCGATGATCGGGATAATGGCAATAACCGTCAGGGCCAGCCGCCAGTTAATCGTTAATAATAGGATGGTTGTTCCGATAATGATAAACAGGGAAGAGGCTATAGATGCAACAGCTTGCGATACAAACAGTTTTACGGCATCTACATCAGAAGTCAGGTTTGTAAGTAATGTGGATGGATTGGCTTTTTGGATGTAGGAATAACTCTGGTGTGAAATCTTATCAGATAACCGTTCCCTCAGATCCCGTGCGACTTTTTCGGAAGTGTAGGTTTGTACAACACTTTGCAGGTAGGTGAAAATAAAAATTACGAAGGTAGCCGATAAAAATTCTATGGCAATAGTCTTGAACTGGTAATGCCCGCCGGAAAACGAATCGATTCCGTGGGAAATAATTTTTGGGATAACCAGGTTAAAACCGTTGCCAATAAGTGCGAAAAGCACCAGCAGGACAATCATTTTCATGTATGGCCTGACGAGCGTCGTAAGCTGGGGTTTCGATCCCTGATTTCCTGGTTTAATTTGTTTTGTCTTGTCCATTCCCTATAAATTAGAATGACAAAATTAAGGAATTATGATTTAAGGTTTTGAAAAAAAACAGTTGTTTCCCGATACGGTGGCTAAATAGGAAAGTTCCGAAATATAGATAGGCTATTTTCTGGTTTTTAACCTTGGTTAATACACAAATAAAAGAAAAAAACCTGGATAATAATGATTATAGTGTAAACTTAAGTCACATTATATCCAGGTTTAAAAAAATAACAGGAAACATTAATGAAGGAATAATTTCTGTATCCACTTGAATATTTTATTTCATCAGGATCATTTTTTTTGTTGCTGAACCATCCGGGGTTATCAATCTGATAAAATATAAACCACTGGCATTATTAGTCGCATTCCAGGTTATGTTATGTTTTCCAGCAGTCATTCTTGTATTTGATAAATCGGCAACTTTTCTGCCAATGGCATCATAAATAACAAGATGAACATTCATAGACTTTGGCAGATTGAATGAAATATTGGTGCTCGGATTAAAGGGATTTGGATAATTTTGTTCCAATTTTATCTTATATGGCAGTTGAGAGCTGGATTCTTGTTTAATTATACTGGTAAAAATGGCAGGATCATTTTTAACCTTAAATAAACCTGAAGAAGACGAATTCCAGATGTATCCATCCTTATCTTCAACGAGCCCATGATATAAATAAGTATTATTGGGAATAGGTGAATTGTTCGGAGTATATTCATACCATGATTTACCGTTATAAGCGGCCAGCATTTCGTATGAACACGTCCAAATTGTATTATTATGGTCGACCATTAAAGCGACAATATTCTCATAATTATTGGGATAAGTAGTAAGAGACAATGGTATTTTCATAGAATTCCATTGTGTTCCGTCATAGGAAAATAAATAATGATTCCTGGAACCAATCCATATCACATTATTATGATCTACCGCCAGGGAGTAAATTTGATCGATGTTTAAAGCATGGTTTTCACTTGGACCTATATGGAGATTCCAGTTATTTCCGTCATATTCAGCCAGACAAAAATCATACATACCCGGTTTACTGTCTTTAGCGCCAACCCAAATATGGTTATTTTGATCAACCGCGAGTGAAGTAATATATAAGGAGGTTAAAGGGGAATTACTTTTGTCGAAAGTAGTCCACGACTGCCCGTCGAATTTTGCAAGTCCGCCTGTCTTGTTATGTAAGACATCAGGTTCGGTGCCTACCCAAATATTATTGTTTTGATCAATGGCCAGGGCGCGTACAAAATTGGATGGGATCTGAGAATTTGTCGTATCATAAATGGTGAATTGGTTGCCGTCATATTTTACTAAGCCGGCCCGTAATGTTCCCAGCCATAAATTGCCATTCGAGTCGAAGACTACGCGATATCCATTGTCGTCTTTAATTTCAAACTTTGTCGTATCAAATTTCGCCCAGTTTTTGCCGTCAAACTTCTGCAAAAACGATCGCATCTTATCCGTACCTGAAGTGGCAAGCCAGATGTTTTGCTGATTATCAATAGCCAAATCTCTAATAGAATTTGAAGCCAGGCCTATCATTTGATTGGTTTGATAAGTCAAAGACCCATTTTTGTAATGAACCAATGCTGGCAGATTATTGTAATCATTATCTAACTCAGCGCCGAAATATAAACTGTCGCCAACCATAACAAAATTTGAATGAACATTACGTATGATATGATTGGGAACAGAAATAAAGGTCCAGTTCGTTTCATCATATTTAGCTA
The DNA here is from genome assembly GCA_963783355.1 of uncultured bacterium. Taxonomy (GTDB): domain Bacteria; phylum Bacteroidota; class Rhodothermia; order Balneolales; family DATFMH01; genus CAWANF01. The sequence continues at coordinate 34,364 of CAWANF010000006.1, read as the reverse complement.
ATCCATAAGCTAATTCGTATCCCACCATACCTACCCACAGGGTGTTATTCTTAAATAATAAATGTTCCACACCATTAATTTTTTCATCCAAATTACCGGTATTTAAATTCACCCAGCTCCAGGCATCGGTGACATTGGGATTCATATTATAGGCATATAAGAGGCCGTTGGAGATCCACATAATGTTATTGTCGTCGAACTCCATAGCTAAAATATTAACATTACTTTGCAGGGGACATCTGCCATCCTGATCCAAATCTATCCATGTATTGCCTGATTTATAAAACACATCCCCATTGGTTCCTACCCATATTCTTCCTGCATTATCAAAAGCTATTTTTTGGACCGACGTATAAGTGATATCATGGAATTTGTTATAAAAAGTAATAGTAGAAATACTGTCGCCCATTATTTTAGCTAAACCTTTATATGTGGCTACCCATATGGTATCGGCTTGTGCTTTTATGTCATAAACATTGTCGTTAGGTAAATTTGAATTGTTTATTGAATAAAGAGTCCAATTCGTGCCGTCAAATTTTGCTAAACCCTTATTCGTTAAACCAATCCATAAATTACCATATTGATCGGCCTCTAAAACTGTAATATGATTAGTGGGTAATGGAGTATTATCCATATTGTAAATATACCAGTCTGATCCATTGAAAACAGCAATCCCCTCGTTGGTTCCATACCATTGATTACCGTTTTTATCCACCGTAATAGCATTAACAACACTATTTCCCATACCGGTGGTTTCGACCGTGTAATGTGTCCAGTTAGGATATTGTGCATAAGCGGTAGATATTATGGATAAAAATAATGCAGATAAGCATAGAAACATTGTTTTAACAAGCCTCATGATTTCCCCCTTGATGAATTAAGTAAATATGGCAGAATAAGTAAATCTATAAATAGATGAATAACAATGATTTGAAAGTATAATTACATAATTATATACATTTTAATTCAAAATACCAATGTCGCAGAATTAAAGTTTTTTTATTCCAAATTAGTTAAGGCTGCTTTTCAATCATTGGGATTAATGAAAATCACGTTATATGTTTTTTTTATATGTTTTTTTTCAAGGAACTTATTCAGCTTTATTCCTCTTAAAGTAACAGTTGATGTACGATATAAAAGCAAAATCAGTGGTTTAAATAGCTATTTAATCTAATAGTTTGACGTGATTTTGTACGAATGGAAATATAGAAATCAGAAATTATTCAACAAGATACTTGAACATTATTATGCAAGAACATTCTCATAATCATTCGTCGGACGAGGAACATGAGCATCAGCACGAAGGGGGCGGCGGTCATCATGCTCATATGATGCACGATTTTCAAAAAAGATTTTGGATATCCCTGGTTGTTACCATTCCGATACTGGTACTTTCCCCGATGATTCAATCATTCCTGGGGATTCGTGGGGTCCTTCATTTTACCGGTGATATTGCTATATCATTCGTTTTGTCCACGTTTATTTATGTTTATGGTGGATGGCCGTTCCTGAAAGGCCTGGTTGATGAACTGAAACAGCGCCAGCCGGGTATGATGACGCTAATCGCCATCGCTATTACCGTAGCTTACGCCTATAGCGCTGTTGTTGTGTTAGGTGTTTCCGGTCGCGTTTTCTTCTGGGAACTGGCCACGTTGATTGATATCATGCTGGTCGGACACTGGATTGAGATGCGATCGGTAATGTCCGCTTCCCGGGCACTGGAAGAACTGGCGAAGATGATGCCTTCCGAAGCGCATCGTATTCTCGAAGATGGTTCGACCGAAGATATTCCCATCAATGAATTAAAACAGGGTGATCGGGTGCTCATCAAACCGGGAGAAAAAATTCCGGCAGATAGTGTCGTGAACGAGGGTCATTCTTCGGTGAATGAATCGCTTATGACCGGGGAATCGCGGCCCGTCTCTAAAGAAAAAGGGGATGAAGTGATTGGCGGCGCTATAAATGGTGAAGGATCTCTGACGGTAGAAGTCAATAGAACCGGTGACGAATCGTTTCTTTCCCAGGTAATTGAACTTGTAAGACAAGCGCAGGAAAGTAAATCCCGAACGCAGGATTTAGCGAACAGGGCTGCTTTCTGGCTGACTATTGCCGCTTTGAGTGCCGGTGCACTCACCTTTTTAATCTGGACTCTCTTCACCACGAAAGATTTTGTTTTTGCATTAGAGCGCACTGTGACGGTGATGGTCATAACTTGTCCGCATGCTCTGGGACTGGCCGTTCCTTTAGTTGTGGCCGTTTCAACCTCAATGGCAGCAAGTAATGGGTTTTTAATTCGAAATCGTGCTGCTTTTGAAATAGCCCGGAAACTGGATGCAGTCATTTTTGATAAAACAGGTACTCTAACTCATGGAGAATTCGGCGTAACCGATGTTCTGAATTATGACAATCAGATCGATGATCAGGAAGTTCTGAAGCTGGCTGCCTCGCTTGAACAGAACTCCGAACATCCGATTGCAAAAGGAATAGTAAATGCGGTTGAAAATAGATATAACGTCGAAGACTTTAACTCACTGACCGGGAAAGGTGTCGTTGGCAAGGTAAATGGTAAAAGTGTGATGGTTGTCAGTCCGGGTTACCTAAAGGAGAATGGAATTAAAAAACCGGATGATCAATATGAAACATTATCTGCCCAGGGAAAGACCGTAGTATTTGTGTTTGTTGACGATCAGTTATCCGGAGCTATCGCTTTAGGTGACAAGATTAGAGAGGAATCCTATCAGGCTGTGAAACGGCTCAAAGAGATGGGCATTCGCTGCATGATGCTGACAGGTGATAACGAACAAACGGCGGCCTATGTGGCCGAAAAACTCGGTCTGGATGAATATTTTGCAGAGGTATTGCCCGATCAGAAGGCCGACAAAATCAAAGAAGTTCAAAAACGCGGGTTGGTGGTGGCCATGACCGGGGATGGCGTGAATGACGCACCGGCCCTGGCACAGGCTAACGTCGGAATTGCTATCGGTTCAGGTTCAGACGTAGCCGTGGAAGCAGGCGATCTTGTTCTGACGCGAAACAGTCCGAATGATGTGGCCAGTGTAATTGCATTAGCGAGGGCAACCTATCGAAAGATGGTTCAGAATCTCTGGTGGGCAGCGGGTTACAATATCGTAGCTATCCCTTTGGCTGCCGGTGTACTGTACAAAATTGGAATAGTGTTGAGCCCGGCTGTTGGAGCTCTGCTCATGTCGTTGAGTACAGTAATCGTAGCTATTAATGCGAGATTGCTCAAAATAGAGCGATAGGGAAATAAACTAACATCAATGAATTTCATCAAACAAATAAACTGAGTTTTGTGACGTTCAATAGAAGAGGTTTCATCATGAAAAACATAAAGAACATACTGCTGGTTATCATTGTAGGCATGTTACCATTGGTTTCAGCCTGCAGCCAGAATAAGAAAAATAATGCCGTACAGCCCAATCAACCGGGTTGGGTCACAAAATTTGATTCATTGGAACAGCAATACACGCAAATACATCAGGCTTATATGCAAGATAGTACGCAATGGTCGCCACAAGCCCGGCAAATGTTTGATCAAATGCAATCTATGTGGGCGCAAATGGGAACAATGAAGTCCCAAATGATGGGCCAGAATGGAACCAGGCGCGGTAATGGTATGATGAACGGCGGCGGTATGATGGGTGGTAACCAAATGGGAAAAGGCATGATGGGCCGGGGAATGATGAATGGCCAGGCTATGATGCGGTTTCATAATAAAAATCAGCAAATGATGTCGTACTCGCAGGGAATGCAACAGATGATGCAACAATCGGGCAATTCCCATATGGCATCAATGTATGGACAAATGGCGAGCGGAATGCGACAAATGATGTCACAACTACCGGTTGATACGACAGCTACGGCTTCCGTTCCTGAAACATCGGGTTCATTGCCCAACGGATCGTTATTATTTGCTGCAAATTGTGGTAGTTGTCATGGTTCCAAAGGTTCTGGTATGAGTGGCGTTTTTCCTCCACTCAATGGTTCATCCATTGCTCAGGGAGACAAAAGTACGCTTACGAAGATAATTCTGCATGGTTTGCAAGGCCCTGTTACGGTCAGCGGCAGAAAATATAACGGGATAATGCCGTCTTTCGTCGGAACGCTCAATGATGCCCAAATCGCTGCCATACTTACTTATGTTCGCTCCATGCCAAAAAATAATACCGGAAGTGTTAGCGCTGGTGAAGTTACCAAAATACGTAAAGAAACCGCATCCCATACGCATATGTGGTCACCGGATGAGTTAGGATTGAAATAGGCTGAATCAACATTTATATCCTGGAATTCTTTGCAGATGTTATCCTAAGTTGAAATCGTTGTAAAAAATAAATCGATATTTCTAATATGAAAACAGTAAAAATTGTCGCCTTAACCATTCTGATTGAAATTGCTCTTTTTGTCTTTTTTATATATTCAGGTATGTATAACGTATCAGTGTTATCCCCCGATCCGGGGATAGTTCAGTGGGTTTTCGGCACTACAAGTGATCACTCAGTGGAACATCATGCAAAAAATATAGAAATGCCCAATCTTAATGACAGCACTATGGTTGCCGCTGGCTTCGAACATTATAATGAGATGTGTGTAGGTTGCCATGGTGCGCCGGGAATTAAGCGTTCAGTAGTCGGACAAGGACTGTTTCCCAAAGCACCTAATCTAGTTCATTCAGCTAAAGAAATGCCGGCTAAACAACTTTTTTGGATAGTAAAAAACGGGATAAAAAGCACCGGTATGCCGACGTTTGGTAAGACACATTCCGATCAAAAGATTCAGGATATTGTGGCTTTTCTTGAAAAGATGAAAACCATGACACCTCAGGATTATGCTAAAATGAAAAAAATTGCTGGTAACAAAGAACAATAACATTCTCATTTGATACTTGCATTTCTCATGCTGTTCGGGGAACTTCTGAAGGTTGTACCAGTCAAATTATTTTAAGAATGGAATTAATAGAAAGGTTGTAAAAATGTCCTTATTTGTTGTAAAACATCAACACACCGATGAAACTTGTCCCGCTCGTAACCCTGAAATGGGTGGAATGCTGCTTACGCAGTTGTCACCGGAAAATTCAGAAAAATTTGGGATTGATATAAAATCAGAAGCAGTAATAAATGGCAAACATACACTTTATTTGATTGTTGATGCACCTGATGAAGAGCAAATCCAAAAATTCATGCAACCTTTTGCACAGGCTGGCAGCGTCGAAATAATGCCTGCTTCTATGTGTGAAATAGTTGTGGATAGAGGTTCTTGCTGAACATTTTTTTATTTGTGAAATGAACCTGGAAAAGAAATATTTATGATTTGAAACACGGAGGAATTTTGAGATTAGTTCGTTTAATATACTGTGTTTCTACGGAAATATAGATAGTTAAGTAAATATTTAAATAATCATGACAATATAGAATATAAATGCCTGAAGACAGGTCCGGTACATTTTCCAAAGCTTCCGGAAATGATTAGCTGTGCCGGACTTTTCCTGGGTTTCTATACTCTTTTGCCTTAAATCAATTGAGCTTATTGATTTTACAGGTGTTATTTAACGTTAGTAAATTGTGCTATTCATGTAAATAATTAATAGCTTATTGGTCCTGATTGAGTGATATTGTAAGATTAGGACGGGCTTTATCTTCGAGTATATTTTTAAAATAAATAAGGGAATCATTTCCAATATTATTAGGCGGTTGTCGGCGGGTAATTGAATGAATAAATATTTGAATAGAATAGCTACTGTATAGTCTTTTTGTAGCGGGAATTTTATTGTTTTCGTGCTCTAAAAATACCGGGGTTGATTTAACTAATTATACTATTTCGGGTAAAATTACAGATACAAATAATAATCCGGTTCAGGATGTGAAAGTATCTGCCATAATAGCAAAAAATGATACGGTAAGTACAAGTACCAACGCGAAAGGGGAATGGTCACTTGAAAATCTAATAGGTGAAGTTACCATAACTCCCCAAAAATCCGGTCTGACTTTTAGCCCGGGTTATGTAACAGTTAGCTCAAGTGATGATTGGAAGACATTTAAATTCATCGCTAAGGAAATCCCTGTAACTGATTTCACTATTGATAGCAGCGTGAAATATCAGAAAATCTATGGTTTTGGGGCATCAACGGCATGGTATGAAGGCTGGCTGGTGGCACATCCCAATAAAAGCGAGATATATGATGTATTGTTTAAAGATTTAGGCATTACCATATTACGGTTGCAGAATTGGTATGGAAAAGACAGCTCTGCGGTTGAATATGATGCTGATATTGTTAAAAAGGCAGGGGAGTCACTGGGTCAACCGGTTACCGTGTTAATGACATCATGGGAAATGCCTAAAGATATTCAAAGTGCGGATCGGGATACCAGTAAAAAAGGAGTGAATATTACCTTGAAAAAGGTGAATGGTGCTTATGTTTATGATCAATTTGCTGATTACTGGTTTAGTTCATTGGATGCATATAAAAAAGCAGGAGTTGTTCCGACCTACATAAGCGTTCAAAATGAACCCGATTACTGGCCCTATGGGCGTTTTATGCCGACGGAAACCAACCAGTATGCCAGTTATGGCAAAGCATTGAATGCGGTATATAATAAGTTGCAAACCAATATGTCATCACCACCGGAAATAGTGGGACCGGAAACAGCAGGAATCGGTTATAATACGGTAGAAAATTATGCTGCCGCTATGAATCTTAACCAGGTATCGGCCATAGCTTTTCATTTATATGGTCCATCACCTGCCGATCCATCAACAATAAATAGTTTTCAAACAATTGCCGGTCAATATAAAGATAAGCCCATTTTTATGACGGAATTTTCAAACGATAAAGAATCAGCAATAAATACCGCGGTTTTTATTCATAACGCTTTAGTAGACGGTAATGTGAATATGTACCTGTTTTGGGAATTATTTTGGGCAGACGGAGGCGATGGTTTAGTTGCTTTGCAAAATCCCTGGGATACAGGTAAATGGACAACAAGTAAAGGATATTACAAAACAGAGAAATATTTCTCGGTTCAGCAGTATTCCAAATTTATCAGGCCGGGTTTCTACCGGATTAGTATAAATGAAAATGGAGGTGATGTTATGTCATCAGCTTATATATCGCCTGATAAACAGGAAATAGTAGCTGTTTTGATTAATACGAATTCCCAGGCCAGTAATATTAAATTGGATTTCACTCAATTTACTTATTCAAAAAGTGATATATATGAAACCGTATATCAGCAGGGTGGAAATAAATTTACGAATATTGGATCTGTTTCCCCGGAGAAGATTATTAATATGCCCGGGGAATCGGTAATGACGGTAATATTAACAAAATGATTATTTAAAGCGGTGGGATTCAATAGACTATTATATTACTAACTATTTGTAATTATTGCCTCTAATGCACGATAGTTCGACTTTATGCGTTAGTCTGATTTCAGAAAGATAATAGCGTTTTACTAACAACAATTTTATTCAATATTATGTCAGAACAACTCTATCAGGAAAAACGATTTATTAAAGTGATAACCGTAGCTTGTATTATGCTCGCGGTAATTTCGGTATCAGCAATGGCACAGCAGCATAAACCCATGTCGTTTAAATCTCCATTGACCATGCCGGGTAACGAGATATTTGGCACGATTCAGGAAGTCGTTCATAAGCTTGAAGCCGATCCAAACACCGATTGGTCGAAAGTGAACCTCGAAGCATTGCGACAGCATTTGCTGGATATGAAAGCATTCACCGAAGAGGTTCAGGTTATTGACAAGAAATCCATTCCAAATGGAGTGGAAATTCACGTTCGTCCGGAGTCCAAAAGAGCCCATGGGGCTTTAAAACGGTTGTTTATGATGCATCCCAAAATGTTGAAAGAAGAAAAAGGATGGGACATGAAAGCACATCAAAATGGCGATATCTGGACCATCACATGCACAACCCAAAAACCGTCGGAAGTGGAAAAGATAAGAGCCCTGGGATATATCGGATTACTGGCCGAAGGTGCCCATCATCAATATCATCACTGGCTGATAGCGACCGGAAAGATGAAAATGAATTTTGGAAAGTAGATCTTGATCAGCAAATGAATCCTGTTTAAAAGACATAAGGTATGATGCGTTTTGTCTGTTTCATGTAAGCCGAGTATTCGGGATACCGGTCTATTAAATAATGTTCTTCAAAAATCATACGGGTAATTAACGCCGCTGTTACCACAACCGCTCCAAGAATGGACAAGAATGTTGCATTCGGGATTTGGCCCACCCACACAAAGTAGATAATGGAAGTATAGATAGGATGTCGCCAGTATCTATAGGGACCGTTTGTAACAAGTTCCCCTTCGGATGTAGAGGCCGAGGCATGGAAACTTCGAATTCCAAACGTCAGACGAGCCCAAATCATAAGCAGGGCAGCGACAACTTGCAATCCGATAAGAAATGGGGTTGTTCCAAGTAAATGGTGGTTGTAATAAAGAAACAATATGGCAGCAGCGGCCAGAAGGAATGCCAGGACAGACAATGAATTTCTTTTCATATTCGTTCGAATTTTAATCAGTAGAACCTGTTAATAATCAATAATACAGGGTAGTTTTGAAACTATGTCAACCGATTACTACAATACGTAAAAATAGCATCAGCCACCAGTAAATAACCGGTTGCCACCAAATAGGAAGTTCTATTCGGAAAAAAAGAAAATTATAAAAAGTTATTTAGGAGTTTTTTATCTTAAATAAATTTGGCAGTTATTATGCAATCGACAGCACACATAAAAACCGAAATATTTACTAATTCTTCGTTATTCCTGGAATTTCCGGACGACCGATCGTTAAGAATAGACAGGGAAGGACGATGGAGTACCTGGCAAAGTGGTGATGCGCTGTTCCGGCGGACGCTTGATTCCCGAATTGTCAGGTTGAACCAGGGCAATTATTCGATGTGTGCCGATGATGAGGCGGTGAAGGTTCGAAATGAAATTCAGCAGATACTGCAGGAAGTTCAAACGGGCGACAAAGACGATTTACAATTTCAGGATACGGAAGAAAGCAGGAAACTATTTGAGAAATGGATCCATAAATCGTTAGAGTGGCTGCAGAAACCAAGTGGGCAGGAAATTGAAAAGTTTCAAAAGGCCTATCCTGAAAATATCCAGATTTTACCGCCCGACCGATATCGGGACATTGTTATTCAGCCGGCTCGTGGTTGTCCGTATGCACAATGTACCTTTTGTGCATTTTATAAAAATCATCAATTCAGGGTGTTAACAGATGAAGAATTTGAAGAACACATACACCTTGTAGAGGAGTTATTAGGAAGTACGATTTCGCAGCGAACCGGTATTTTTCTTGATTCTGCCAGTGCTTTGTCTCTGTCGCAACGCAGGATGAAATCCATTCTTGAGCGATTATCAGGACTCTTCCCAAATCTCAGACGAGGCGTCGCGGCCTTTTTAGATCCGGATCATTCGCCAATGCGTTCGATTGCCGATTACCGTGAACTGGCCGGACTTGGCCTGTCACAAGCTACGATTGGATTAGAAACAGGATTTCCCGAATTGCGCTCTGTTTTAGGAAAAAACGGGGACCTGGGTCAGGTAAAAGAGAGTATTCAAACATTGAAAAATGCCGGAATTCAAATCGCATTAACTATACTTATCGGAGCAGGTGGAGAAAAATATTTGAATGAACATAAAGAAATGACCATTCAATTTATCCACGATATGGAACTCACGAAAAGAGATTTGATTTATTTATCGCCATTGGCCGGATCATTGTCAGCAGCGAAAATGGAAGAAGAAATGTCTTCATTCAAATGGTTTTTGAAACAACAAACAAACGCCCGGATTTTACCTTATCATATGGAGCGTTTTTTTTATTTTAGTTGATCACAGTTTCTTTCTGAATATGAATAGCTGGAATGGCCAGAGTGGAACTCCTATCCTTTTTTGATCGACCAGGTGTCCTTTGTATTCATTTAAATGAGATAAAATTTCAATCGGTCGGCAGGCCAGACTCAATTTTGGCAGATACCAGATTAGATGTTCAATGCTTTTCGAAATACTATCCAGAAAGTTTTTTTGAGGTGCCGTTTCATGAGCTACACCGATTAGCCCGCCGGGTTTGGTAACTCTGTATAATTCACTAAATGCTTTTAAAGGATAACTCAATGGGTCCAGGCTGTAAGTAGAAAGCACGGTATTGAAATGATTATCACTGAATGGCAACTGGTGAAGATCACCTGTTTCGAAGAAGAAAGGGCAGTCAATGTTTGATTTTTGGGCTTTTTTTCCGGCGATTTCCAGCATTCCGGGACTCAGATCATAGAATGTGACAGATCCATTCTTCCCGGCAATCCTAGCGGCGGCAATGCCGGTACTACCGGTTCCTGAGCCGGCATCCAGAATATGGATTCCGGGTCCAACCGTTTTATTGATTAACCAGCGTCGTCCCCGGTTATCAGCTCCGGCCGTAAGAATAGCATGCTGCCAGTCATATCGGGAGGCAGCTTCATCATAAATTTTACGTACATCATTTTGAGGATGGGCGGGTATCATTGAGCACAGCTTTCAATTGATAGTTACATAAATGTATGAATTTTAATATCATAGTCAAATGTCTCCGCCGGTTAAAATAGGATTGCTGTAATTTATTTTAAGGCACAGAGGAGTTGTCATGCTGAGCGGAGTCGAAGCATGGCGGGCAAAAAAAGAGCAGACGAAAATTCGCCTGCTCAATAAATTATTCAGAGTAATATCAATTCAGATATTTTGATACCCAATCGACCCATTTTCGATAAATATCCGTGGTTCTGACGATATCATGAGGAAAATGCACGTTTGCCGGAAAAGCATAAAACTTCACATGGACCCCATTATCACGAAGTGCGTGGTACATTTCGTAACTGTTTACAATCGGCACATTAGGATCGCCGACATCTCCCATGATCAGCGTTGGCGCTTTCACATTGTGGGCATAGGCAATAGGGGATTGTTCCCTCCAGATTTTCCGGTACTTCTTTACCCACGGTGAACCTCCAAAGAAATACAAATCGTCTTTTTGATAGAACGCTATGGTATAATCCATCACCCAATCGTTAAGTGCGGCTCCTTCCATGGCTACTTTCCAGTGATCCGGATAATTTCCATTCAGCCAGGAGGTCATATAACCGCCATAAGACCAGCCTGAAATCCCGACTTTATTTTTCTCGATCATTCCGGTTTCCTCTACTTTTTTTAATCCGGCCATGACATCCTCGCCCGGGCCTTTACCGGTATTTCTGAAGATAGCATGCTGGTAGGCATCACCCAGGTTGATACTGCCTCGATAGTTGGGCTGAAAGACAAATAAGTCTTTGGCAGCAAGTAATTGAGCTAAAGGTGAAAAGGTAATAGCTGATGCTCCTTCCGGTCCGCCATGAATCAATAAAATGAGCGGATATTTTTTGCCGGATTTATAATGTACGGGATACGTTAATACGCCATCTTCATGAAAACCGCCCGGGCCTTTCCAATCAATGCCTTCGGTTTTAGCAATGAGTAATGTATCGGCAAACGCATTCAGATTCGTGAGACGCCGTGGTTTGGAGTCAACCGAGTTCATCACAAATAATTCCTGCGGATGATTTGGCGTACTGCCGGTTAAAGCAATGACTCCATTACGGGATACGGATATTCCTCCATATCCGGGATTGACATCTCCTAAATCGAGTTGCGTGGCTTGTCCGTCAACAGGTTGTTTCCACATTACGGAATGAGTTCCTTTATAGCCCGTCAGCAATAATGCTTTTCCATCGGGCAGCCAGGCAAATCGCATGATATTCCAGGCAAGATCTGCGGTTGCATCATGAATTTTTCCCTTTGAATCCACATAAACAGCGTTTCCATTATTCAAGTCACCATTGCGTGCTCTCGTAAATGCCATCGTTGATTTCATGGGGGCGTAGGTAGGATTTCCGGAACCTTCATCTGATACGATGGTTCTTACTTTTCCACCATTGGTATCTACCTCGGCAATGGTGGAAGTATAGGAATTTCCGAACCATACATCCGGAAATCGTTGAAAAGCAATAGATTTTCCGTCATTGGTCCATGCCAATGGAGATATTGTTCCCTGGTCGGTATTCAAACTCCATGATCCACTGGTTAAACGTTTGGATTTACCTCCTTTGGAAGAAACTATCCAGATGTGCCATGGCTGCACGGCGGCACGTGTCGTATAATTATTATCCGTTACCTGAAAACCGTCTTCATGGTGCTTGATAGCTTTCGGATTAGGAACAGTGTCCTGCGCAACAAATGCTATCTTCATGCCATCAGGACTCCAGGAATATTCGTCGACACCGGTTTTGGATTTTGTGATACGAACCGGATCTCCGCCATCCATGGACATGACAAAAACCTGTTCTTTTTTTGTTTCGGGATCTTTCGCTAAGAATGCCAGTTTATTTCCGTCTGGCGACCATCGTGTCTCAGATAATCCCTCGCGATTATAGGTCAGGCTTCGGCTATGACCGTTATTTACATCTATTAATGCGATTTCCTGTTTGGATTTATCAGTTTTCCAGACCGGACGTGATTCAATGACGGCGATCTTTGTTCCATCCGGTGAAATCCGGGGAGCAGAAAGCCGTACAATGTTCCTGAGGTTCTTTAACTGAAAAGGTTGTTTCGTAGATTGGGCCATAGACGTGCCGGTTATAAGCACACCCAAAAGGCTAAATACAATACTTTTAAATAGTTTCATAAGCTACGTTGAGTTAGTTATTCTTGATAAGACTAGCTGTATATCCTCTTATTGAAAGGGAATATAACGACGTAACTCAGATAATATCAGGTGTTTTGCATCATTTTACAGATATATGAATTTTACCCAAAAACGTAATGCAATCCGAGGTAATAGGAATAATGTTTATATGAGGTAATGCCATTTCCAAGATCGCCCGAAAAAAGGATTTGAATATCTTTACTTACAGGGATTCCACCGCCGAGATGAATACCTGTACGATTTAACCCGTTAAAGGTTGATGGTGTATGATGAAAAAGTTCGGTCCCCAGGAAAAAATCATCTGAAAAATTGTACTGAACGAGAATGCCGGTAAAATCGAAATTTTTATTACCTATTCCCGGATTTATCCAGTAGCCTCCACCTCCGTAAACGGTCCAGTGGCCAATATTTTCTTCAAGCCATAATGGTATAAAATATTGCGCTTTGCCATTTCCCAAACCCTCAGAAGCCTTGCCGGAAGGAACTTCTATTAAAGGGAATGTGGCAATAGATGGAATCCAGCCCTTTTGTGCATAAAACTGGTATTTAAAGCCTAATTCTATATCACCGGTTCCAAAATGAGAGGGATCGCTTCTCGGACTGTTGAATGCCAGGGGAAGTACCATATGTACAAAACCTTTACGAATAAATTCATAATTGAATTCAATGGCCGGGCCAACGCCGGTTGCTCCGCTGTGATCAAATGTTCCGGATGAAAATAGATAGGCTTCTCCACCATGATAGGGCAATAAGGTCTGGATCATCAGTTCGGAATGGAGGCCCGGCAACAGCGGAAATGGCTGAAATGCCTGTTAATACCAGCATCGCGAGTATTATAAAAACATTTCGTTTTACTTTGATACTATAAGATTTCATTTTTTTATCCATTCCAATGGCCAAACTTTCCCTGGTAATAATCCTGATACGCTTCCTGGATCTCACGATCCGTATTCATCACAAATGGTCCGCGGGCCACTACAGGTTCGTTAAACGGTCGTGCATGGCCAAATATAATAATTCCATCTGTTTCTGCCACCATTGTAACCTTTTCGTCGTCATTAATGAACTCAACAAGATGAAGAGCTTCAACCGTTTTTCCATTCATGTTAAAGGTTCCACGGACTACATATAAGAAAATATTTTGATCTAAAGGAATATCAGCTTCAAACCGGCCGCCTTCCTTAAAATCCAGTGTACTTAAAAACACATTGGTGTCCGATTTAAACGCGCCGTTGATTTCCTTATACCTTCCTGAAACCAAATTCATTACGGTATTTCTATGATCCAAGGGAATCACCGGAATCTGTTCCTTTTGAAGTCCTTTGTACGATGGTTTTGTCATCTTTAAACGGGCGGGCAGATTCAGCCAAAGCTGCAGAATTTCCATGTCTCCGCCTTCCTTTTTGAATTCGTCGGACGATACTTCGGCGTGAATAAGGCCTTTTCCCGCGGTCATCCATTGTACTCCGCCAGAGGTAATCACACTTTCATGGCCGTCGGAATCTTTGTGCATGATATCGCCCTCAAGAATAAAAGTTACGGTCTCCATACCACGATGCGGATGAGGCCCGAAGGGCAATCCGTTATTCTTCGGCGCGTAATGTTGCGGTCCGTGATGGTTCAGAAATAAAAAAGGATCAACCTGTTGAATGGAGGTTGAAGGTAGTGGTGAATACGTAATAAGATCATCTATAGGCCGGTATTCAGCCTCGTGAATCATTTTTATGGTTCTCATGGAAAAACGTATTTAAATATGTTCATTGCTATCATATAAAGTAGTAAACAGAACACTTTCATTCCCCCCATATTTTAAAAATGAAGCACTGTAACGTTACAAACTGGTATATCCGTGAAGAGATCCAATGATTAATACCTTAAAAACCATAACAAGATCATTTTTGGATAAGCATTATTGCAACCTTTTTTACCTCTGAGCCTGCGAACTTAAGAAACGTGCCGGGCTTCAACGGAGTGCATTTTCAGGGCAGACTGAAGTGTGGAACCTGAACTTTGCAAATTGACTGACTGGCCTTAGTACGCTCTGACTCCGGAAACTTGGAAAGCTTGTTATTAGGTTATAAGAAGGTTTGATAGTCGGAAAATGGGGCATATTTGTCCATTTGCAGTAAAATCAAATGTGGTTTTTGAGGTTACATTGCTTCCGAGATGAGCTGTTGTTCCGGAAATACCGGTCATACTGTTTTTACTGCAGGCAGCAAGAAGGAAAGTTGTCAATGCCGCAACTCTCATTACTTTTAGAAATTGTTTTCTGCCCATTGTCCCGGAACGTTCTTCCGATGGAAAACCATCGTTGGTTTGGGTAACTGTTGATTCATTTTGTCCTTCCATGGTACTTCATTATTTAATGTTCATTGACTTGTTGTAAAGTTTTTGACAGGAAGTACGAAGTAGGGATATGAAGTGGATTAATACTTTTTATAAATAAATGGAATTTGCAGGAAGTGAAATTAGCAAGTGAATGATTACAAAAAGAATGAAAAGTGGACAAAATATTTGTAATTATTTTGAACACTGCCGGATTTGAATAAAACGGAACCTAATTGCGATATTTTCGTAATGACAAGTAAATATTTGAAACGGAATTGGGAATACAACAGGAAAAAGATGAACAAGACAGAATTTAAAATTGAAGGCGAAAAATTATTAGCCAAGGTTAAAGAGCTCATTCATGAAGGAAATATCCACCGTATCATCATTAAGAATGAGGATGGGAAGACGATTATTGAAATACCGATGACAGTTGGAGTCGTAGGTTCATTGATTGCCCCGGTTTTAGCCGCCGTAGGTGCTGTAGCAGCATTTGCCGCTCATTATACCATCGTTGTGGAAAAAGAAGATGAGGATGAGCAATCGGAAGGAAAAAATAACGACGAAGAAAGAAACATTCCTATTGATTAGGATACAATTATTTAAACGAGCGATGAGCTGTTTCATTAAACAAACGAAAATATTTTATAAAAAATAAAAATACTA
This sequence comes from uncultured bacterium, assembly GCA_963783355.1. GTDB lineage: Bacteria > Bacteroidota > Rhodothermia > Balneolales > DATFMH01 > CAWANF01. Next base: position 18,604 of record CAWANF010000006.1, on the reverse strand, counting down.
TTTCATAATTCCGGGGAAACATTATCTTATTACTATATACTTAAGAGGGAGGGAGCTATGGATAGTATGAGTAAGGACATCGTTGAGAAACGGCTCGGAGTACAAGTTTCAATTACTCCGTCCGAGGATCCGATCATGGGTAAATACCGTTCGGAAATAAAAAACGGCAGTTTTTATGTTGGTTATACTGCCAATTCCCCGAACAGCGCTTTCGAAAGGGCATTAAATATTTGGATAAAATATGATCGCCATACGCCTTATGTTTCGTTGGAAAATCTGATTACAATGATAAATAGTTTGCCTGCAAATTCAGATAACAGTGACTTTGTATCGCATATTTATACGAAAGAAGGTGATATGATTGGCATTTTTATCCTGGTGGATAAAGTTTTTAAGCTTTATCACTTCGGTAAAGTTATCGAAAACGATTCAAACTGATATAAAGAACGTTTGTTTATAAAATCTTAAAATTCCCTTGCTGATGAAAAGGGAACCGATTCTCATGTGCTTATGTTGTCAGTTTAATGAGAACGAATGTGATTTATTCATGTATTCTCCACGGAGATAAGATTATTCTCATTTAAGCCTTATGGAGCCAGGGATTTTGTAATTTTAACGTACGATTCAAACGAATCAAATTACGTTTTTTGAGCAAAATTATTTCATGTGGAGGTAATATTATGAATATCAGCGGCCTTCAGGTTTTTGGTAATGTTTTTCTTGTCCGGTGGGCAGCACGTACTTTATCCGCCGTTATAGCCTTGCTGATCGTTGCCTTATTGATAACAGAAGGAGTGAATCCATTTTCCTACACATCTCACGATTTAATCCTATTATTATCATTGTTAGCTATTTGGGTCGGATTTATTGTTTCATGGTTGTGGGAAGGCATCGGCGGGACGATGATTGTAGGAGGTGGAATTTCATTTTATTTAGTAACGCTGATTGTTTTCGGGAATTTACCGGGCGGATGGATTTTGCCAGTCTCTTTCATACCTGGTATTTTATTCCTGTATTGCTGGTGGAAAACGAGTCCGTACACACAGGAAATCTGAAATTGTTATTCCGTTCCATGTAAAACCGGATGGGAACGTTATTATTATTGATTTCATTTGCAAAGTACAGTAAATACGAATCGTTTAATAACGGGAAGATATGAAATATCGTTTTTTAGGAAATTCTGGTTTGAAAGTATCCGCTTTATCGTTTGGAGCATGGGTAACTTTTGGCTATCAGATAGGAGAAAAGCTTGCTTATGAAAGCATGAAAGAGGCTTATGATGCGGGTGTGAATTTTTTTGATAATGCCGAAGTGTATTCTGATGGTCAGGCTGAGACCGTCATGGGTAATGTGCTGAAAAAAGCCGGATGGAAACGTTCGGATTTAGTTATTTCAACTAAAATATTTTGGGGAGGATCAGGTCCCAATGATGTTGGTTTGTCCCGTAAACACCTTATTGAGGGAACAGACGCGTCTCTCAAACGGCTTCAGCTCGATTATGTTGATCTCATCTATTGTCATCGCCCCGATACCCAAACTCCATTGGAAGAGACGGTCCGGGCAATGACTCATATTATTAACCAGGGTAAAGCTCTTTATTGGGGCACCAGTGAATGGACTGCACGTCAGATTCAACAGGCTTATGATATTGCCCGGCAGGAGCACCTTATTCCACCGACCATGGAACAACCTCAATATAATATGTTTTACCGGGAGAAAGTCGAACGGGAATTTGTACCTCTATATAAGGAAATCGGCCTCGGGACCACTACCTGGAGTCCATTATCGAGCGGCGTTTTAACTGGAAAATATAATGAAGGCATTCCGAAAGACAGTCGTTTGACCCTTAAGGACTATGATTGGCTGAAAAAACAGTTTGAAAGTGAAAAAGGCAAAGAAATGATAGAAAAAGCCCGGAATTTACAACCTATCGCTGATGATTTGGAAATCAGCATGGCTGAAATGGCCCTGGCGTGGTGTCTCAAAAATCCGGATGTCAGTACGGTCATTACGGGAGCTTCAAAACCCGAACAGGTTAAACAAAATATGAAAGCAATCGACTCGGTTGACAAGTTGACATCTGATGTGATGGAGCAAATTGAATCAGTTCTCGATAATAAACCTAAAGGAGAACCAAATTTTCGGAATGCATTCTAAATGAAGGCAATAATATTTTTTTTAAAAGGACGTACCTGGTTGCGTCCTTTTGTGTTTAATCTCTATTCTTAAAAAAATTTTGTTTGGGGTGAAATCATTTATATAATATCATAAGCATAATAAAAATAATAATATAAATGATATTATATGTAGAATGGCTACCAGAGATGCAGATAGCATCAAACGGGATTTCTGTATTGATTTGTGTGTTAAGGAAATCCCGATATTCATCAAAAACATAACATGAGGTATGATATGAATAGAAGAGAGATAAACCGTGAGATCGAGGAACATTTTGGTCTGGTTCCAACCATGTTCAAATTAATCCCTGATGATACCCTGGAAATGGAATGGAAATTATTCCGCAAAATCGAATTGGAAGATGGCCCCATACCACAAAAATACAGGGAATTAATTGGCATAGGTATATCCGCCGTAGAAAAATGCAGGTATTGTGAATTATTCCACACGGAAATGGCCCGGCTGCAGGGAGCTACAGAAGAAGAAATAAATAATGCCGTTCATTATGCTAAAAACAGTGCAGGATGGAGTACATTCCTCAATGGTCTGCAGGTCGATTTCGATAAATTCAAATCTGAAATTCGACAAGCCGGTGATTATGTGAAGACCCAAAAAATGAAAACCAAATCTAAAGTAAAAGCATGAATTATAGATTGCCGTTCTTGGGGGTACGGCTTTTTTTTTGTTAAGTGCTAAACGGGGTTTGTCTGGGTGCAGATAAATTATTATCAGGAAACGAAAAGTTTGTGAAATCCATTTTATAGTTCCATATATATAATTTTATTATTCTTTTAACGGATACAAATGGATAAAAAGCCCAAAAATGCAGTTATAACGTTGTGGGTGGCCTTTAAGCGTATTTTTAGTCTGAGTAAACCTTACAGGACGTTATTTTATTCTGCTATACTTCTCACTATCCTGGCTTCCGCGGTTTGGCTCACCGTACCTTTAGGGCTGAGGGCATTATTAGATGCCGTATTTCAAAATGGGAATCGGCATTTACTGAACATGCTTGCACTTGGTTTGTTTGGCCTGTTCGTTATTCAATCCATTTTGTCTTTTGCCGGAAATTATTGGCTGGAATGGGTGGGTGAAAGGGTTATTGCAGATCTGAGAAAGCGCCTTGTATTCTCATTTACAGACAATGAGTTTCAGCTTTTTTGCTAACACCCGTTTGGGAGAAATTACATCCAGGCTGACAAATGATGTCACGTCTATTCGATCCGCTGTTACCGATTCTTTGCCGGAAATGCTGACTACTATCTTTTCCCTGGTTGGTTCGGTTTCTTTAATGGTTTATCTGAATTGGCGGCTGAGCATTGTGATATTCCTGACGGTACCTGCAGTGACCGTCGGGACTCGTTATTTTGGAAATAAAATTCGAAAATTATCCAGAAAGGTGCAGGATCGTCTTGCCGATACAACTGCAATAGCTGAAGAGGCTTTAGGTGCCATTCGAATAGTCAAAGCTTTTGCCCGTGAGGTATATGAAATCAACCGGTATGGAAAATCGGTTGAAGAATTATTCGAAACGGCCCGTTATAAAATTTTCATATCGACCTTGTTCTGGTCGGTAATCGGCATGATGTTTATGTCGGTATTGGTTGTCATTTTCTGGTACGGGGGCAGGGAAGTTTTAGCCGGACGATTAACAACCGGGGATCTGGTAGCGTTTATTTTTTATGCTTTTAACATTTCACGTTCCATAGGAATGTTATCCCGTTTGTATACCACTTTCAGTACAGCCGCCGGTGCAACTGATCGTATCTTTGAGTTGCTGGAGCAATCTACAGAAATATCTGAAATAGCTAATTCTGTTGAATTAAAAGAGATGAAGGGAAAGATTGAATTTTCTCATGTCCAATTTGAATATGAGAAAGGTCACCCGGTATTAAAGGATATCCATTTTACGGCCCGCCCGGGTGAAACCATAGCATTGGTCGGTCCGAGTGGTGCTGGAAAAACGACATTCATTCATTTAATTCCACGTTTTTTTGATGTTACCTCCGGACAAATTTTTGTGGATGATATTCCGGTTAAAAATATCAGGCTTCAGTCACTCAGGGAACAAATAGCCCTGGTTCCGCAGGATGTTCAGCTATTCAGCTCTTCGATCAGGGACAATATCCGGTATGGAAATTTACTGGCCGGTAATGATGAAATTGAAGAGGCGGCAAAAGCGGCAAATGCCGATGAATTCATTCGCAATATTCCCGGTGGTTATGATGCTTTAATCGGGGAAAAGGGTGTTAAACTGAGTGGCGGGCAACGTCAGCGTGTAGCTATTGCCCGGGCTATTCTCAAAAATCCAAAAATATTATTACTTGATGAAGCGACCTCTTCCCTCGATTCCGAATCGGAGAGCCTGGTTCAGGAAGCATTGGAACATTTAATGGCAAATCGGACTACATTTATCGTAGCCCACCGGCTTTCAACAGTTCGCCATGCTGATCGGATTTTGGTAATTCAATCCGGGAAAATTATAGAATCAGGAAACCATAACGAATTATTGCTTCAGGACGGATTATATAAACGATTAAATGAACTGCAGTTCCGGGAACATCCTGATTCTGATGTCATTACCTACGAGTGATAATGAACAAAGAATTATTCAGAAATTTCGATAGTCTTAAGATTGAAATCTTTCAATTGTTCCGCCGTAATTTCCTCGAGTTGTCGCTTACGTGTTTCCACACCAAATAAAATAATGGCTATGGCTGCGAGAATAAGCGGGATAGCTCCCATTATTGCTGTAGAAGCAATAGAGGGAGGAGCTATGGCAACGACTACTAAAGCGATAATTAAAACACCTCCAAACTTACTGAAGCCTGCAACCAATCCGCTTCCCCTGGATCTGATTCGGGTGGGATAAACTTCAGCAGCATATGCCGATAATACCGCTACAACGGAGCTAATCCCCCAAATTGGGGTGATTAATAAGCTGTATAAGAGAAAATGGTTATTCACAATGGATTGGCCGGCAACAACAAAACCCATCATTGCGACAGCTGTGAGAACCGTAAGAACGATGAGTGTTTTCTTACTGCTCCATGTACCGTAAAGCCACGCCACGATGAAATTAAGCGGGAAGCCAATTAATGCGGCATTTCTAAGAAGCTGGAATGATCCTGCTTCCGAAAAACCTAAATGCTGAAGATTTGAAGGTATCCAAAGTTCAAAACCGAATTCCACAAATCCACTTCCAAGAGCAAGAACAACTACCGTTGCCGTGATTCCAAGATAAGGAGCTTTGAATAACTGCCGGAATTGATCTTTAACGTGTAATTCAACCGATTCCTTAATTTTGGTCTCTTTTATTATCCCGGCTCCGAATCGTTTCATTACCTTTTTTGCTTCTTCAATACGTCCCTGGTTAAGTAAGAAACGCGGTGACTCGGGTATCCAGCGGTTTAACAGGATGAGCATAAACCCGGTCGGGTAACCAATGAGCCAGAGAATTCGCCAGGTGTAATGAGGTACAAGCCACGAAGCAAGGGAACTTGTTATGATATATGCTCCTGCAACATCGCTTCCTATAAGTACCATCATCCAGCCCCGATGCCGTGCAGGAATGCTCTCTGCCATGAGCGTAAACATGATTGGCAGCATACCGCCGACACCCCATCCCATCACAAGACACATGACGCAATTCATCCAGAAAGCCGGCATGGAACCACAGGCACTGGTGGCGATAAATGTCACCCCGGCCATTAAGATAGAAGAACGGCGTCCGATCTTATCTCCAAGCCAACCCCATAGAAATGAACCGATAACGGTTCCGGTAATACCGCTAAGAGGTAATAAAGCAACAGGTATAGTACCGGCTGGATTCACGGGTGATTTAAGTCCGTATTCTCTGGCCATCCCCGGAACCACAAAAGATAATATGGTCGGTTTCATGACATCGAGAGTGATAGCTATGGCCATCACAAACAATAATCCTATGTGCGTCATGTTGATAGGGGCATCGTCCAGAGCCCGGACTTTTAAGGGAAAATCATTAATTTTATCATCGGTTGCCGGGGGTATTAAACTGTAAAGTGTGGCAAAAAGGCCAAATAAAACGAGTCCGATTCCAATGTACATATTGGTATCCATAGTCTTTCCAACCAGGCGATAACCTGTTGAACCGGCATCAAGGTACATCGGTAACTGGAGCATCACGCCAAATGTTACTGATAAGATCCCTATCCAGAATGTACCTTTATTACGAAACCGGATACGGCCGTTTATGGGAGTTTGATCCTTAGACAAAACCTGGGTCCTTTGTTAAAATTATTTGAAATACCTGGTCGTTTAGCAGAACTCAACAAATAATAATAAGTCTAAATAAAATTTAAAGATCATAATATCAACTATTTATTGAAATATGATACTTATTTGCCGTATAGCCGACGTATAAAGAACGTTCGTATATACTATTTAAATCATCAGAAAGTTCATCCCGGGTTTGATTCTTGGAGATAAAAACATCAAATTAAAATATACAAAATGGGGTCGGATACTGAATTTAATTCCACTGTTTATTTATATAATCAAAAAGAAATATTAATCGGCATATGCAACATCAATATATAGAGCGGTTGGTTGACCTGACGCAACCGGAAAGTAATCAGATTTATAACATGTCTGTTGAAGAGGCTCAAAGACGGATTCTTGAAGGAACTCCCGAAGAAGTGCGGGAAATTGACGGGACTTTCGCGTTGATTGCCAAAAAAGGGAAAACGGTTAGGATGGCTCGATCCCTTGATCATCCGTTGAGATATTTTTTAGCTAAACGTTCTGAGGGGCCTGCATTAGTTGTTGCCGATCGTATTGACATAATTTATAACTGGCTTAAGGAAAATCATTTTGATGACCAATTTCACCCGAGTTATACAAGGATGATTCCGGCTCATTATGTGGTTGAAATTCAGTTGTTAGGATGCCCGGATCCCAATCCTGTTTATACCCGTTTCTTTGATCCTCCAAGTGGAACGTTATCAACCGATCTGGACGAAATCGGAAGACGTTATATTGGCAATTTGGCAAATGAAATTCAGAAATGGCTCAGCCATATTCCGGATGGGGCGCCTGTCGGAGTTAGTTTTTCTGGTGGAATAGACAGTGGGTCGGTTTTCCTTGTAACTTATCATGTAATGCGAAAAATGGGAATGAATCCGGGCCGTTTGAAAGCATTTACACTCGATTTAGGCGATGGTCCGGACCGTGACCAGGCATTTCGTTTTTTAGACCAGCTGGGTTTATCTCTTTTTCTGGAACCGATTGAAGTAGATGAGAAACAATTAGATGCCAGGGAAGCGATTCGAATCGTTGAAGATTATAAGCCTTTGGATATTCAATCGGCGGTCATGAGCCTGGCCTTGTTTAAAGGGATACACGAACGGTACCCCGATTGGAAATATATTCTGGATGGTGAAGGAGGTGATGAAAATCTTCGTGATTATCCTATCGATGCCAATCCTGAATTGACCATTCGAAGCATCATTAATAACAGGATGCTTTATCATGAAGGCTGGGGCGTTGACAAGATCAAGCATTCTCTGACATTCAGCGGTGGCCTGAGTCGTTCCTATGCCCGTTCTTATGCTACAGCTAAACACATGGGATTTGAAGGATTCAGTCCGTATACTCGTCCCGATGTTGTGGAAGTAGCTGAAAGTATACCTTTTAAAGAATTGACGGAATATGATGAAGAAAAATTATTCCGTCTGAAAGGAGATGTTGTTTCCAGGGGTGTGAAAGCCATTACCGGGCTGGATATGCCGGTATTTGAAAAAAGGCGTTTTCAACATGGTGCCATCTCTGAAAATAAATTACAAACTTTACTGCCACAGCGGGAAATGGAATATCGCAAAACATTCCAAATGATGTATCTTTGATGATCCAAAACTCAGTCTATCCCTCACGAACCCGGGATCGTCGCAAATGGATAGAGGAGAAACGCCGGACCCGAAATGTTGTCGATCACCGGGAACCTTATGCTTTCCAAAATGAACAGGAACTATCCCCGGATGGAGAAATAGCGGAAACATCTGTTGTCTTTTTGACAAACCGGGAATGTCCGTGGCGGTGCCTGATGTGTGATTTATGGAAAAATACAACGATGGAATCAGTACCAGTAGGTGCAATTCCTCAACAAATCGAGTGGGCCTTAGCAAAATTGCCGTCAGCGAAGCAGGTTAAATTATATAATAGCGGGAGCTTTTTTGATCATAAGGCGATACCAAGAGACGATTATGAATCTATTGCCAGTTTACTGAAACCTTATCAACGGGTTATAGTGGAATCTCACCCGGATCTTGTTGGTGATGATACGCTTCGATTCAGGGATATGATTGATGGAAAACTTGAGGTGGCAATGGGGCTTGAAACGGCTCATCCCGAAGTGTTGTCCAAATTAAATAAGGGGATAACACTCGAAACCTTTCAAAAAAAAGCTGCCTTTTTAACTGAAAATAATATTGATCTGCGAGTTTTTATTTTGGTGAAACCACCATTTTTAAATGATCGGGAAAGCTTCGAATGGGGTTGCCGATCACTGGATTTTGCTTTCGAATCTGGTGCCACCGCCGCAATTCTTATACCAACACGTAGTGGAAACGGGGCTATGGAAATGTTGGCGCAGCAGGGAAATTTTTCACCTCCGGATATACATTTACTTGAATCGGTGCTCGATTATGGAATTCAGTTAAAAAAAGGCAGGGTATTTGCCGACCTTTGGGATTTGGACAAATTTTCAAACTGTAATATTTGTTTTACCCGTCGTAAAAACCGTATGGAAAATATTAATCGGACACAGTCGGCACAGCCTTTGATTGAGTGTGATTCCTGTAAGTATCATAGTATTTTATAAAGTTACCGTAATATGAAAATAGATGTTGTTGTCGTTGGTTCTGGGTTTGGCGGTTCGTTGACAGCTTTGATAGCACATCAATTGGGGCTTTCTGTAATGATGATTGAAAAGGAAAGCCACCCGCGATTTGTTATTGGAGAATCAACCACACCCCTGACAAATTTGTACCTGGAGTCGTTATGTGATGAATATGATCTGCCTGAAGTCAGATATTTAAGTAAATGGGGGAGCTGGCAGGCGAAATATCCTGAAATTCCCGTAGGCCTTAAAAGAGGATTCTCATTTTTTCATCATAATTGGGATGAACCCTTTCTTGATAATGAGAATCATGAAAATCAATTGCTTGTGGCCGCAAATCCTCATAACCGACTGGCGGACACCCATTGGTATCGTCCGGATTTCGACCAATTGCTTGTTGATATTGCACAAAAACACGGAATCATTTACAGTGATAAATCAGATATTCTGGAAGCAGACTTTTCAGGTAATGTGGATCTTGTGGTTGAAAGAAAAGGGGTGAAACAGAATATATCCGCACGTTTTTTGGTTGATGCTTCCGGTTTGGGTGGATTTATTTATAAAAAATTGAAATTATCTCAAAAACCAATTCCCAATATACCTAACCGGCATAGTTTATATAATCATTTTAAAAATGTGGGTCCGGTGCTGGACTGGATTGAACCGGAAGAACGACGATTTCTGCCGTATAATCCGGATGATTCAGCCATACATCATATTTTCGATGGAGGTTGGATTTGGATGCTGAAATTTAATAATGGAATTGTGAGTGCCGGTGTGTCGCTCAATGAGGAAAAGGCCAGGGAATATAAGTTGTGGGAAGGTGACGTGGCATGGCACCGGCTACTTGAAAACTTCCCGTCGGTTAATGATCTGTTTAAACATGCTGAAACCATGTATCCATTTTGGTATTTGCCGCAAATGTCATTTCGAAGTGATGTGATAACAGGGCAAAATTGGGCTATGCTGCCATCTGCAGCCGGTTTTGTTGATCCATTGATGTCTACAGGCTTTCCCTTAAATCTTCGCGGAATCTTGAGGATGGGTGATGTTTTTAAATACTTAAAGAAAGGAGAATCTGTTCAAAATTTATTGGACAATTATGCATTCATGACCCAAAAAGAAATGGAAACGTCTGCAAGGATGATCACGGCGCTTCAGACCCACTTTGATGATTTCAATCTCTTTTCAGCGATCAGCTTGCTCTATTTTGCAGCGGCAAGCTATAGTGAATCTGTCATCCGGTTGGGAAAACCTGATTTAGCGACATCTTTTCTTTTAGAAGATGCTCCGGACGTTGGACCCGTATTCCGGAAATGTTATGATCGGGCATTATGGGTACAAACGGATCGCGAGAAGAATGAGTTGATAAACGATATCTATCATGCCGTCCGGAAAATTGATGTTGCAGGATTAAGTAAGCAGCTTAAAAACTGGTATCCCGTAAAAGCGGTGGATATGCTGGAAAATGCTGAAAAACTTCGGGCAACCCCGGAAGAAATTCAGGATTATTTAAATCGTTCAGGATTCTATAAATGATTCTTAAATATTGGTAATCAGATATGTGTATAAAGATCTATAATCATATTTTTACATACCGATATAAGAATAATAGGATGGAAGTTTATGAGAAACCTGTTTTTTTATTTAAAATGCAACTGTGCGATTCTCTCTTTAAGCCTGATAAGTAGTTATTATTTTATTTTTTATATATGAGTTTATTTAAAGTGTATTTAATTAACCGCTCGTTCGCAACAAGTGCTGTTACAGTATTTATTATAGTATTTGCTTCTAATATATTTAGCGGTTGCCATCGTGAAGCAAAGAAGTCCCCCGAAATTATATCCTCGTCCGAGAATTATAAAAAGGCAGTGTCTGATTTTTATATAAGTCTAGCCGCAGAACAGGCAGATCAGGCTTTTTTTGCTTATAACAAGATGTTCGATATCACAAAATTATATCCGGACGAACCATCGGTGTGGGCCAATATCGGTGTTTTTGCCTTGAGAATGGGAAATACTGAAAATGCTAAAAAATACCTGGATAAAGCGGCTTCGCTCGCTCCCCAAAATGGAAGCATTAAATTTCTGCAGGGTTTGCTAAATAGTAACAACGGGGATATCCAGGGTGCCATAAATGATATGGAGATGGCGGCAAAATATTCTCCGGATAATTCTTTAATATTATTTTCTCTGATAAAAGAATATGAACGGCAGGGGAATACAGATAATTCAACGAAAATACCTGTTTTATTTAAAAAACTGCAAAAATTGCAACCCGGAAACCTGGCTGTCATTATCGAGGAAATCAGGTTTGCTATCGGGCAAGAAAACAGAGTAGAAGCGAAATCACTGCTGCAAAAATTATCTGCCAGGGATTCAAGTTGGCCATCAGATGCTAAAACCCGCCTTGATAATCTATTAGGGAATATTTCGTCGGCTAAGAAAAACGATTTATCCACTGAAATAGCATTTCTGGATCATGTTTTGCGTCAGCTACCGGAATACCAGAATGATTTAAATGCTGTTCAACTTCTTCCAAGTCAGATAGGTTTTGTGATTCCTCATTTTATCCGTTTACCTAATCCAAAAGCGTCGTCAAGTCCTGTTGATTCAGAATTCGTGATGAATGCAAAACCAATATCGTTAAATAAACCTAAAAACGTAAAATTCGTGCGTACAGTTTCCCTTCAGAGTGATAGTATTCCTCATGTGCTGTTCGCTTCAGGTAATAAAATCTATTTAGATAATGGTAAAAGTTTTGTCTTTCCCGGTTCTGAAGTTTCCAATCCGCATGAAATAACTATACTGGATTATAACTATGATTTTCTGAACGATTTGTTTTTTGCGGGTTCCAAAGGCATCAAATTGTATCAGCAGGATAAAAAAAATCATTTCAAAAATGTCACCTCCTCACTAAACCTTCCCCGGTCTGTAATTAATGGACATTACAGGTCTGTTTGGCGTGCAGATATCGATATGGATGGGGATCTGGATCTGATCCTGGCTCCTGAAACGGGTAATTCGTTTGTATTGAGAAATAATGGTGATGGGACTTTTACTAAAATCCAGTTTATTACCCGGGACTCCGAAATAAATGATTTCCAGTGGGCCGATTTAGATGAAGATGGAGATCCTGATGCTGCCATCCTGGATAACAATGGCCGGTTAAAACTATATTTGAATCAACGTTTGGGTAAATTCGAACAAGTTCCCGAAAAATTACCTGATGATATACTGGCGTTCACTATTGCGGATGTTGATGAAGACGCCCATTTTGACGTGGTTGCTTTGAAAAGAAATGGGGAAGTTGTTCGAATTTACCATGATAGTGACCATTGGAAAGTTGAACCACTTGTGAAATGGATTAAGATGCCTGCTTCTGCCGGTATAAATAATTCGCATGTATATGTGCAGGACATGGATAACAATGGCCGGCTCGACATTATCGTAACGACGGGTGGAAAGACACGTATCTGGCTGGGAAAACAAGACGGTTCTTATCTTGCCTGGAACAAAGTGATAAGCGGAACGGTTTATTCGCTTAGCGATATGAAAGGGAACGGGCGCCTCGATGCCATTGGCATGTCTGATAATGGTAATGCAAGTGAATGGATAAATTCCGGTTCATCAAAATATCATGGCGAGATTATTCGGCCGCGTGCTTCAGGTGCTCTTGGAGATCGCCGAATAAATTCATTTGGCATCGGCGGTATATTGGAAGCAAGATCAGGATTGATTTACCAGCGGCAGCCTATAACTTCACCACTTGTACATTTTGGTTTGGGGACCTATGAAAAAGCCGATTTATTGCGGATAATCTGGCCAAACGGATCTGTTCAAGCAGAATTTGCAGAACTGGGCAGGAATAAAACTCTCACTAACCGGCAAACCCTAAAAGGTTCTTGTCCGTGGCTCTTTGCATTTAATGGGAAGAAAATGAATTTTATTACGGATCTGTTATGGCGTTCTCCTATGGGATTACGAATTAATGCCCAGAAGACAGCGAGCCTTGGACAACCAGAGGACTGGGTTAAAATTCGTGGTGATCAGTTACAGCCCAAAGACGGATTTTATGACTTAAGTGTTACTGCAGAATTATGGGAGACTCACTTTTTTGATTATCTGTCGCTCATGAGTGTAGATCACCCTAAGAATACAAATATTTTTGTTGACGAACGTTTCTCGTTTCCGCCGCCTGAAATGAAGGTATATGTGACCGGCCCGCTTCATAACTTAGTACACGCATGGGATGAAAATGGAAACGATGTAACGGAAATATTGAAGAAAAGGGATAATGATTATTTAGCTCATTTCAAATTAACGCAATACCAGGGAGTGGCAAAAAAACATTATATAACCCTTGATTTAGGTGATAAATTACCATTGAAAGGTCCGCTTTGGCTGGTTGCTTATGGCTGGGTCTACCCGACTGACAGCTCTATAAACGTAGCTATAAGCCAGGGGAAACAGGAAGCACCGCAAGGCTTTAGTGTTCAGATACCGGATGGACACGGAGCCTGGAAAACCGTTGAAAAGAATCTTGGCTTCCCTGAAGGTAAGAATAAAACTATGTTGATAAACCTGACGGGACTTTTTCACAGGCAGGGTGATCATAAAATTCGCCTGACGACTTCAACGCAGACGTATTGGGATGCCATCTGGTGGGCAAAAGGTCGTCCGGATGTGAAAATTATAACTCACAGGATGCAACCTGCTGTTGCTAATTTGCGATATCGGGGGTATTCAAAGCTGGTGCAAAAATCAAAATATGCACCCCAGGTTCCTGATTACCAGGATATTTCAGGTACCTCACCAAAATGGTCCGATTTGGTTGGTTATTACACTCGTTTTGGCGATGTAAAACCTCTGCTTGATAAAGTGGATGATCGTTTCGTAATTATGAATGCCGGGGATGAAATGCAGCTTCGGTTTAAAGATGCTAGCAGGCCCCCAAAGGATGGAAACGGGATTTTGTGATGATTAGTAACGGATGGGAGAAAGATGGGGATTATAATACAACTTTCTCTAAAACGGTCATTCCGTTACCGTCACACGAACATATCTCGTATGATACGCCACCGAATGGCTTGAAGAATGACCCGGTTTATAAGGAACACAAAACAGATTGGATAACGTATCAGACGCGGTATGTAACACCTAAACCATTTTATAAGGCGTTGTTGTTCGGATTAGGTAAAAAAGAAAATCATGAATAGTAAACGAATAACAAAAATCGGTATAACAATTGTTTTTGTTATGATGCTGGCTTTTCCGGTAGTCAGAAACCAAATCCAAAAACACGAACGGGAATTGATCGCGAAACAAAAGCGCCATCAGATTCTGAAGAGATATGGTTTTTATCTGCAGGATGTTGCGAAACAGGTTGGAATAAATTTTCACCACCAGGCACCTATACTTGATCCGAAACTTGATAATATCATGCCTATCATTGCTGATATGGGTGCATCGGTTTCGGTTGTGGATTTTAATGATGATGGTTGGCCTGATTTATATTTTACCAATAGTCGAATTGGGACGCAAAACGCCTTATATGAAAACCTGAAAAATGGGAAATTTAAAGATGTTGCACCCGAATTGGGCCTGGCATCATTAAATACATCGGATGGAGGAACATCCATGGGCGCTGTCTGGGGAGATTATGATAATGATGGCTATCCCGATCTTTTCGTCTATAAATGGGGAAAACAGATGCTTTTTCATAATAATAAAGGCAAAAGCTTTACTAATGTTTCCAGCCAGATTCCGTTTCCCAAATGGATGAATGCCAACACGGCAATCTGGTTCGATTATAATCATGATGGAAGGCTGGATTTATTTGTAGGAGGATATTACAACCGGAATATCAATCTGTGGCATCTGAAGAACACTAATATCATGCCCACCAGTTTCGAGTATGCTAAGAATGGCGGACAAAATTTCCTGTTTGAAAATCTTGGAAACGGGCATTTTAAAGACGTGACAAAACAGGTAGGCCTGGGCGGTCATCGATGGACCCTGGCAGCTTCTTCCGCCGATATTAACGGAGATGGTTATCCCGATTTGATCCTGGCTAACGACTACGGTGTAGACCAGGTTTTTATCAATCAAAAAGGAAAGCATTTTATAGATATTGGGTCCTCATCGAGGATAGGATTTGCGCCAAAAAGCGGTATGAATGTTTCTTTTGGTGATGTATTGAACCAGGGCCATCTCGATGTTTACGTAACGAATATTTCGCAGCCCGGGGTTTTAATTCAGGGAAACAATTTATGGGTCCCGCAATTGGGACAGAAAAAAACTGATCTTAGTTATCATAACCTTGCCGAGGATTTAGGAATTGAAATCGGGGGATGGAGCTGGGGTGCCCAGTTTGGCGATTTTAACAACGATGGCCATTTGGATTTGTATGTTGCCAACGGTTACGTATCAGGTAAAACAAAAGGGCCGAGTTATTGGTATGATTATTCTAAAGTTGCGGTAGGCAATAATTCAATCATACATAACACGCAAAACTGGCCTGCGATGAATGGGAAAAGCTTGTCCGGACATGAAAGAAATAAAATCTGGATAAATAACGGGAATGGCCGGTTTGAAGAAGTTGGTTATGCAGTTGGAGGAAAACAGGTCTATGATAGCCGTGCCGTTGCTGTAGCTGATTTATGGAACAGGGGAGTGCTCGATATTATTGTAGCCAATCAGAATGGCCCGGCCTTAGTCTATAAAAATTCTGTAACTCCGGGAAGACATTGGATTGAATTTCATTTAACGGGGGTCGAGTCAAATAAATCTGCCATTGGAGCCGAAGGTACATTGTACTGGAATCATAATATTCAAAAACAATTGGTTACGGCCGGTAATGGATTCTGTTCTGAAAATGAAAGGCGCTTGTTTTTTGGATTGGGAGAAAATACCAAAGTCGACAGCCTTGTGATTCAATGGCCATCCGGAATCCGACAGATTATCAGGCATCCGGCGATAGATCAGGAACATAAAATAACAGAAACGAAATAATGGGTAGCACCTTACAGTCTGTTTTCAAAAGAATTATCCCGATTTATACCGATAAGAGGTATATAGCGCCTATTTTTATTACGATTATCCTGATTGCGGCAGAGCTTTCTTATGGAATACTTGAAGGTTATCCAAAACTGGCTATTGCTATCGGTGCCAGTCTTGGTACGGAACTGATACTGGGCAAATTAGTGACGGGAAAGTGGAAAAACCTGGCAAGCGCATATGTTTCCGGAATAAGTGTCGGCATCCTTATTCGCTCCCCGATGTTTTGGCCTTATGCTTTGTGCAGCATGTTATCTATCACTTCTAAATACGTCCTAAGGTATAAAGGCCGTCATATCTGGAATCCATCGAATTTTGGTGTCGTTGCTTTACTTTTACTGGCATCAAATTCCGTTGCTGTTTTAAGTATACAGTGGGGAAATAATATCTGGGCGATGATTGTAATTTGGTTCCTGGGTTTCGTCATTGTCTGGAGAGTCGATCGATTGCACATCAGTGCAACTTATATTCTTTCTTTCCTGTTCTTTGCATTGATCAGGAGCTGGTTATCCGGAAATCCATTCCTGGGTGAAGTAGCCCCCATAACCGGTCCGATGTATCAGCTGTTCACATTTTTCATGATAACCGATCCACGCACAACCGTATCAAGCCGTTGGGGGCAATATCTTGTTCCATTTCTTATAGCTGCTGTCGAAATGGTGTTACGTTTCTATTTCCAGGCCGTATATGCACCGTTTTATGCCTTGTTTATTGTCGGGCCCATCGCGATGTTCATCGAATTAAAATGGAAAGAAATACAGGTTAAGTTCATTGAATAGAGTTTTGGGAAAATATAAAAATGTCTTATGATTACTTATCAAAAGAAGTAGATTGAATTATATTTGCTTTCTTCTCAATCTTTTATTTTCTATTTAATAAACATAACGATTGCATCAGAATGCTGAATTTAGACATAATTAGTTAAAGTATGGAAAAGACTACTGTTGAGCGGCGTGATCGAATTATCCAGATCTTAAATGAAGATGGTAAAGTTAAGGTTAATGAGTTAAGTGATTTATTTGGGGTATCTTCTGTCACAATACGAAATGACTTGGAGTTTTTTGAAAAAAAAGGAATAGTTCATCGTTCATATGGAGGAGCGTTATTACGAAATAGCGTTTATGATGATTCATCAATAGAGGAAAAGCAAAAATTACACGCTGCTGAAAAGAAAAAAATAGGCCAATATGCCGCAAACATGATTAAAGATGGTGAATCGATTGTTCTTGATTCAGGCACTACAACCCGAGAAATCGCAATAAATTTAAAGGATAAAAAGAATCTAACGATTATGACCAATGCTATAAATATAGCATTGGAATTAGCCGGACTAAATAATTTAAATGTAATGATGACAGGAGGCGTTCTTCGCGAAAAATCTTATTCATTGGTAGGGCCGGAAGCTGAAGCTACCATAAGTAATTTTTATTTTGATAAATTGTTTTTAGGAGTAGATGGATTGGATATTAATTATGGGTTAACTACTCCTAATCCTCTGGAAGCCCAGTTAAATCGTTTGATGGTGAAGAGATCAAACGAGGTAATTGCTGTAACGGATTCTAGTAAATTTGGCAGACACAATTTTTCCTTTATTTGTGATTTAGAACCGATTGGTGACCATTATTACAGATAAAAATATTTCACAGGAGTATGAGTCCTTTTTTGTAAAAAGAGGGATAAAGATAATTAAGATCTGAGTTAGGATTTAGTTACAGACCTATTTAACGTGAGGTTCGGTTAAGCGGGGACAAGTGAAAGCTGATTATCCGGAACGCGTTCTATATTTAAAGAGGGTTTCTTGGCAAAGAAACTATAAGCGGCCAGAGCACTCATGACATTAAATAAGAATCCATTAACCGATCGATGTCTGGAATGTTCGATCTGGCACATGTTCTTCAACTCATCGTTAATAGTTTCAATCAAGGCCCGTTTACGCAAGAGAATCCGGTCATTCAGACTCATAATATGCCCTTTCATATTCTTACGGAGTTTGGTAATCAGTTGAATTCCATCATTAAACAGGGTATCAAATAAGGCTTTACTGATGTAGCCTTTATCTCCAAAGAGTTTACCAAACAGGTCCTGGGTCATCTGCCGAATGATGCGCCAGTTTCGATCATCGGTATTCCCCTTGCTCAGATAAAAACTGAGTAAATCTCCCCGCTCGTTGACGATCAGATGTAATTTAAACCCATAAAACCATCCCGTACTACTGCGGCCCCGCTCGGCCAGCCCGGCAAAGGTGCGGTGGGCGTGTATACGCTGATTCTCACATACTCTAAGCTTAGTCGAATCGATAAAGCTCAGTCCGGTACACTGGCCCATACACTTGTGTTTGAGAAAGAGCATAAAAGGAACCGAGACTTTTTCGCGCAAACTCAGAAATCGGTGATAACTGACCAGGCCGGGGAATAAGTACCGATAATGAGCTCGAATCAGAGAGTTATAGTACTGCTTGAAGGTTTTGTGAGTTCCCATGTGGAAGCCAATCAGA